>NZ_FOHN01000008.1 GCF_900111595.1 [Clostridium] polysaccharolyticum
AATTGCTGGTTTGGAAGTGCAATAGACATCCAGGAGAAGTCAGCACCAACATCAATACCAACAGAGATAAATAATTCATCAAGATTAAAAATAACATTATTTGACATGAGCAAGAGCTCCTTTCTGACAGGAATCCATTTCCAATCTGGCAGGTACACAACCTAGCGCGTTATTCGGGTATTGCCTTTTGGCTCCCAACCAGCTAAAACATAAAACCCTGTCGAATGGACTAATTGACTTAATTGTAGGTATCCGCTGATATTTCAGCATCCCAAGGAGGAAAACATTATTTGTCCTATCCTAAGAGATAATACCTTATGTTTTATCTGGTGTCTATCAGGAACCGTCAGACATGATAATTATTTATGATAACATCTGATGAAGGGAGAACACCTTCTTCCGTTATCAGATTTATAGAAACTTATTAACTAAGTAGTCTTAATTGACTACATCATTATTATACTAGGAGGTATGCATATGATACCAAAAATGAGGGGCAAGGTTAAAAAGGTGGCAGTTTCTTTATTAGCCTGCAGCATGATTGCCACATGGAGTCCAGTGGCATTTACCAAAAGTGCTAATGAAGTAAAGGCAGCAGCAATGAGTACATCCAGAGTTTCGGTACATGATCCGTCAATTGTCAAGGCAAATGGACAATATTATCTATTTGGCTCGCATATGGCCGATGCGGTTTCTTCGAATCTGACTTCCTGGAATACCATTACTACTAACATTAACTATGACTATGCAAATGTGTTCCGAAAGGCAGGAACATGGTCTGCTCACGGAAGCAGTTCCTACAATATCAGCGGAAACCTGTGGGCTCCGGATGTCATTTACAACCGTTCTATGAGAAAATGGTGTATGTACATGAGTGTAAATGGAGACAGACAGTATTCGTCTATTGCCATGGCAACGGCAGACAATGTTACAGGTCCTTATACCTATGCAGGTACAGTTGTATATTCTGGTTTTGTCAATCTGGCTCAGGCAAGAGAAACGGATTATGCAAGAGTAACTGGAACCAATAATGTTGATGGAAGGTATCTTAGAAATGGAGCTTGGAATACTTCATACGGAACAAATGCAATTGATCCATGTGTTACATATGATAAAGACGGTAACCTTTGGATGGCATATGGTTCCTGGTTTGGAGGAATCTTTCTTCTGAAACTGGATGCCAATACTGGATTACGTGATTATTCCTATACTTATCAAACCATTACAAATGAGTCTGACCAGTATTTAGGAAAGCGAATTTCAGGGGGATACGGAACTAGTGGAGAAGGGGCTTATATTGTCTGGGATCCAGCCACACAATATTACTATCTATATGAATCTTACTGTGGTCTTAATGCCACAGACAGTTTCAGTGGATACCATATCCGCTTATTCCGCTCACGAAACATTACAGGCCCTTATACGGACGCAAGTGGCAATAATGCAGTCTGTACCAGTGCTTCTAATGACAAGAGCAGAAAGGGAATCAAGTTATTTGGTAACTATAGTTTTAGTTCTTTTTCATCTGCTGGAGGAAGAGAGTTAAATGAAAGAGGTTACATGTCTGGTGGGCATAACTCTGCGCTGATTGATGACGATGGCCAGAGATACCTGATTTACCATACTAGGTTCAATAGAGGTACAGAGGAACATCAGGTTCGTGTACATCAGCAGTTTATGAATGAAGATGGATGGCCAGTGACAGCAGTATATGAGTATTTAGGAAGCAGAATTTCACAGAGTGGGTATTCCAGCGAGGATATTGTAGG
Source organism: [Clostridium] polysaccharolyticum (assembly GCF_900111595.1). Classification (GTDB taxonomy): domain Bacteria; phylum Bacillota; class Clostridia; order Lachnospirales; family Lachnospiraceae; genus Clostridium_AI; species Clostridium_AI polysaccharolyticum. The sequence continues at coordinate 1,770 of NZ_FOHN01000008.1, forward strand.
AACTTACGAGGTCGTAAATCACCAGCTTGCAGCAAAAGCAGAATATACAGGAATGCTTCCAACTCAAAAAATTGCATTAAAAGCAGATGGAACTATTGCAGGTTCTTATCAGGGGAACTGGACAGAACGTCAAGGAAGTTATTATTGTACCATGACAATAAGTGGTGTTACCTATAAAGGCGTGTTCTTTAAACAGTACGATGAATCCAGTGCCCACAAAGAAACCATGACATTTACCTTGATTGGAAACGATAATAAAGCAATATGGGGTTCTAAGATATCCAATGATTGCAATGTCTCTAATTCTGACAGTAGTACATCTGCAAAAAAACTAGACGGAGTGTATTATATTAAAAATGGAAGTAGCAAACTGTATTTAGATGTATACAATGGCCAGACTTCAGATGGAACAAACATAAGACAATGGAGTTATAACGGATGTGAAGCACAGAAGTTTAAGTTAGTATCTGATGGTTCAGGAAACTATTATGTTTTAACGGGGGCAAGCGGTTATAAAAGCTGTCTAGATGTAGATAGTGGAAGTAGTTCAGATGGAGCAAATATTATGCAGTGGAACTGCTGGGGTGGAGAAATGCAGAAGTTTAAGGTAGAAGACTTAGGAAATGGAAAGTTTGCATTTTACACAAAGGCGTCAAATTATAGAAGCTGTTTAGATTTGTATGAAGTAAGTCCAAATGCAGGAGCGAATATTTGCCAGTGGAATTATTGGGGTGGAGAAGGACAACAATGGATACTAGAACCTGCTACTTCAGGAGATTCTATTGAAGGAACCTATTTTTTCAAGAACTGTAGTAGCGGTCTGTATTTAGATGTGTACAATGGCCAGACTTCAGATGGAACAAACATAAGACAATGGCATTTTAATGGCTGTGATGCACAAAAATTTAAAATAGTATCAGATGGCAATGGTTATTATTCTATTTTAACTGGAGCTAGTGGTTATAAAAGCTGTCTGGATGTAGACAGTGGAAGTGCGGCAGATGGAGCAAATATTATGCAATGGAACAGCTGGGGTGGAGAAATGCAGAAGTTTAAAATTCATGAGGTGGAGAATGGAAATTATGTATTCTTAACCAAAGCTTCAAATTTAAATGGCTGCCTAGATTTATATGAAGTAAGTCCAAATGCAGGAGCAAATATCTGCCAGTGGAGTTATTGGGGTGGTTTGGGCCAGCAGTGGAAATTAGAAAGAACTTACTAAGAAATAAAAAAGAAGGTAACTTTTTAAGGTTGCCTTCTTTTTGCTACAGGTATGGACTTATTTCTTTTTCTTTTTTCCGTTATTTTCTTGTGCATTTAGTTCATTTACTTTAGACTGTGCTTTTTCAGACATTCTTCTGAAGAAGCCTTTCTTTTTAGCAGGAGCAGAATCTAATCCGCCACGAATACCTTTTACATCCATAATGTAAATACCACTTATAGTAGCCTTTACTTCTTTTTTCACAGGCACTAGATCAAAGATTTTTTCATCACAGATCATAGACATAATCTTTGGGCCGATTTTTACTTTGACAATAGGTAATTTAGAACGGCGTGCAAGTTTTGGAGTCTGTTCCATAACAATCTTTGGTAAACCGGATTCGGCTAGTTTCAGACGTTTTTTATCAATGACAAGCATAGTAACTACTTGTGAGTTTGCTTGCATTTGAGACTGTGCATCTTCTTGGCGTTTTTGTAATTTGGTACCGAAACGGTAAAGTACGACAAGAACGGCAATAACAGCCACTAAAGCGATTAGTAAACCGATACCCCAGCCACTCATCATCATTGCTAACATAGGAAATGTATTATAATACATAAGACTATGTACCTCCTTATTGATATTATACATTCGTATAGTTTATTTATTTTATCATACCAGAATTAATCTTATCAAGATTTTCTTGTATGATTTTTTGAGTGTAAGAACCAACAAACTTCTTATCTTCTTTTGATAGCTGATCTAGGTAAATCGGTTCTCCAAACATAATCGTAACATTTGCCTTACCAACAAAAGGCAAGTGGTTTTCAAAGGCTTTATCCGTATTGGTTAATGCAACAGGGATAATTGGGCAGCCTGTCTTCTGGGCAAATTTAAAACTTCCTTCATGGAAAGGCAATAATTTGTCAGTGTGGTTTCTTGTACCTTCAGGCATGATAAAAATAGAGTAACCTTTTTTTATCTGTTCAATACCAGTCAGGATGGTTTTCATACCTTCTTTGATATTGTCCCGATTTAAGAAAAGACATTTCATACATTGCATCCATTGTCTGATAAATGGTACTTTTTCAATTTCTTTCTTAGAAACAAAACTTGTTAAGTTAGGAACCACTGAATAAGACACGATAATATCGAAAAATCCTCTATGGTTTGCTACATAAAGTACTGGCGTACCAGTAGGAATGTTTTCTAGTCCGACAACAGTTCTTTTTACTCCACTAAGGAAGCAGATTACACCAAAAGCCCATGCAACGTGTGCCTGTGCAATTCTAAAAACCAGCCTGTCATTTTTGGTTATTTTTCCAATAAGCCATATGATAAAGAGGCTAGGAATGCTATAAATAAAATATAATATTAAAAATATTAAAACAAATAAAGTTCTCACATATTCCTCCTAAGTAATAGTATTTCTATAGTATATCTGTAGTTTATATAAAATTATTCACCAGATTCCTCAGAATCGTTACTGGTATCATCATCCTTATCAGGTGCTTGTGAAGGCGATGGAGCTTCTGGACTAGCTGCAGGAACTTCAGGACTTGGAACAGGTGCCTTACTTGGTTTTACTACAGGTTTTTTACTATCCGCAGGTTTTTCTGAAGCCACAGGTTCTTCCGAAGCCACAGGTTCTTTGGATGGTTCCAGGCTAGGCTGTGGTGTAACTGCAGCAGGTTTTTGAGAGGCAGCTACAGGAGCCTTGCTTACGGTTACAGGTTTTGCACTAGGAGCTGCAGCACTAGGAGCGACAGATACAACAGGAGCTATACTGCTTGGCTGGCTCGTGCTTGGCATATAAGGAGTATCATTTATATAATCTGATTCATCAGTAATAAAATCATAACTTGGCTTATAATGATAATACTCGTCCAATGTTAAATTATTCTGATACAGATAAGTAGCCATAGGAATGCCAACAAAGCGAAGATGCCAAGGTTCATAAGCATATCCGGTTATTTTGCATTTATCTTCTGGATAACGTACAATAAAACCATATAAATGAGCATTTTCTGCAACCCAGATGCCTTCAGGTGTTTCTCCAAAGGATTCCTGTAAATCAAAGTTTACTGATTTACAGGAAATATCCATTACAAGACCAGTCTGGTGTTCACTGTAACCAGGTTTTGCGGAATACTGGCTGGTATGAGTTGTTCCGCGTGTTTTCAGGTTCTTTTCATAGATCTCTTTTTGACGTTTATAAGAACGGTATCCGGAAACTGCAACAAGTTCTAAATCATTTTCCTTTGCTGCTTCAAACATCTTTTCTAAAGAAGCACTGGCAGCTTTGCGTAATTGTTTTTTTTCGGACTCATAATCTATACTAAAAGTTACATTTGGTTCAACAAGATCACTAGGTACGTAGTCGGATGGCAATGAATACTCCTTATTTACAAGGCAGTAAATACTATCAGGTGCGGTTATTACTTCATTACGTGAAGGTAATGTATCTCCTTTGGAATCCGTTTTGCCAGCTGCATAGGCATCCTCGTTATTGTAATATTTACCACCACTGGAAGCTTGGGTAGCTTTATGTTGGGAGACTGCCACTTGTCTTGCCCCTAAGCCGCCAGCCAACACAATTAGAACGGCACCTGCAATGATTATCTTTTTTTTCATGTACATAACTTCCTATCTTTATATTCTGCTTAAATAATTAGTCTAAAAATAAAATCTATCTTATTATAGCATATAAAGTAAAAAAATCTAGTTTAAAGTTGTTTTGTTTTTATTATGGCTGCATCGCAAAAACAGAACCGTTTTTTGAAACGGTTCTGCCGGTTAATCGTTATTTTGGGTTTCTTGTATTCATAGAATCCAGAATGGAATACTTTAAATCATATAGTTCCTGGGATAAATCTACATAGACATCATGAGGATTTACAAGACGTCTTGTTTCATCCCATAAAGTATTTAATTCATTTGCACAGTAATCCTTAATTTCACGGACACTTGGTGATTCATACACGCAAGTGCCATTTTTGAAGATAGGAACTAGAAGCTCACGTACTGTATAAGTACCTGGATCCAAATAAGTTTTTTTCCAAGTTGAGATTGGATCAAAAATCATAAGTGTTTCATTTTCATCAAATTTTTCATATTCCAATGCAATGATATCTGCTTTAATTTTACCACTCTCTTTATCATAAATGCGGTAAACGGTTTTGTTTCCAGGATTGGTAATTTTCCATTGGTTTTCAGATAATTTAATCTTAGGAATGAATTTTCCGTCTTTTTCTATTGCAGCGAGCTTGTAAACACCTCCAAATGCTGGACAGTCCTTTGAAGTTATCAGGTTGGTACCAACACCCCAGGAATCAATGGCTGCTTTCTGTGTTTTTAAAGAATCAATTAAGTATTCGTCTAAGTCACTGGAAGCACAGATTCCCGCATCAGGAAAACCAGCATCATCTAGCATCTTACGTGCTTTTTTGGACAAGTAAGCTAAGTCACCACTATCCAGGCGGATACCATATTTAACGGGCATTTTGCCTGCATCTCTTAACTCCTGAAACACCTGGATTGCATGAGGGACACCGGAACGTAAAGTATCATAAGTATCTACTAAAAGTGTAGTGTTATTTGGATAAAGGTCAGCATAAATGCGGAAAGCAGTTAATTCATCAGGGAAACTCATAATCCAGCTGTGGGCATGAGTACCAAGGGCTGGTATATCAAATTTCTGTGCACAAAGCACATTACTGGTTCCGGCACAGCCGCCAATAACAGCAGCACGGGCACCAAGTGTTCCAGCGTCAGGTCCCTGGGCACGGCGAAGGCCAAATTCCATAACCGCATCCCCTTGTGCAGCGTAGCAGACACGAGAAGCTTTTGTAGCAATTAAACTCTGATGATTGATAATATTAAGGAGAGCTGTTTCTACAAGCTGAGCTTCCATAATAGGTGCAATTACTTTTACTAAAGGTTCCATTGGAAATACAACAGTTCCTTCTGGAATCCCATAAATATCTCCAGAGAAATGGAATCCCGCAAGATAATGTAAAAAGTCTTCATCAAATATATTTAAACTACGTAAATAGGAAATATCATCATAATTAAAATTCAGTTCTTTAATATACTGAATGGCCTGTTCAAGACCAGCACATATAGCGTAACCACTGCCAGAAGGATTGGTACGGTAAAAAACATCAAAAATAACACGCTCATTGGTATTGTTCTTGTAGTAGCCCTGCATCATAGTCAATTCATAAAAATCTGTTAATAGTGTTAAGTTTTCGTGCAAGTCGATCACTCCTTTTTTGGGAAATATAAATGTATTATATGTACCTTATCATATTCAATACAAGAAAGCAAGCGACAAAGAAACAAAGAAAATGATATAAAGGGAGCAAAAACAATAAAAGAGTATAATTGCACTGTGGTATGTTATAAGCTATAATAAAACTAGTTTTTTATTAGTGGAGGTGTGGGATGAATAAAAAGAGCTGGAATATGCTTTTATGTATATTGCTTATCATTTCCTGTGTAATGGGACAGATAAATGTTATACAGGCTAAGGAGGAAACTAAACATTCAGGACAGTATGAACTTAGCCAGTTTAGAAACAATGAAATGCTCATTAAGTTTACATCAGACTGTAAAGAAGAATGGAAAGATAAAATGACAGGAAAATGCCATTTAACAATTTTGAAATCTGAAAAGGGCTATGTTTTGGCAAAGGCAGACAATAAGAAAGAGTTACAGGATGCACAAATTTCCTTAAATAAGGATACATATGTGCAATGGGTGCAGCCAAACTTTCAATATGAACTAGCTAGCATAACACATAGTGGAACCTATAAAAATGGCAATATAACATTTTCCAAAAATCAGTGGGGATTAATGAATGATGGAACCCTGCAGTTTACGGAAGAAAGTTCTTATAGGGAGTCTTTGATTCAGGCAAAGCAAGGAATAGACGGAAATGTAATTCCTTTATGGGAAGCGGTAAGTGGCAAGGAAGGTAAAAGTGTGACAGTTGCCGTAGTTGATACAGGAGTAGATATAAAGCACCCTGGCCTGCAGGGAAGGTTATGGAAAAATAAAAAAGAAATTCCTGATGATGGAATTGATAATGACAAGAATGGCTATAAAGATGATTATGATGGATGGAATGCTTATAATCATGATTCAGATGTAACAGATGAGTCTGACCATGGAACACATTGTGCTGGAATTATCGCAGCAAACGGGAATCAGGATGTATGGGGCGTGACAGGAAAAAGCAAGGTAAAGATAATGCCTGTTAAGGTGTTCAGTGATAGTAAAAAGGGAGATCCGGATACTTGTATCGCTACGAGTTATAGCATATTGTGGGGGCTGGAATACGCACAGGCTAATGGGGCAGATATCTGTAACATAAGTTTAGGAATGGAAGACTTGGATACTGGATTAAGGGATTTTATGTTAGAATCTAAAATGCTGTTTGTCTGTGCAGCTGGAAACGACGGAGAAGAAATAGAATATATGCCAAACTATCCAGCTTATTATAACTTCTCAAATATTATTTCAGTAGCAAATATAAGGTGTGATGGAAGGCTTCATAAATCTTCTACTTATAGTAAAAAGAGAGTGGGTGTAGCGGCACCTGGCAGTGAAATTTATAGTACACTTCCGAATAAAGAATATGGCTATTTGACAGGAACCAGTATGGCTGCACCTTATGTAACAGGAGTAGCTGCCCTTCTTTATTCTTATACAAATAGGATGAATGCAGCATCAGCTAAAAAACAGATTATCCAAAATGCGACAAAGCTGGAATCTATTGAAAAAAAAGTTTCAGGTGGTCTGGTCAATGCGTATGCAGCCTATGTAAAAGACGTTTCTGCACCATCTATTCAATATAGGACAAACGTATATAAATCCAAAGGATATGCTACTGTTGATTTAAGTGTAAGAGATTATGGAAATGCAGGAGTAAAAAATGTTCGCTGGTTAAAAGGGGAACGTACAATACGATCCTTTAAAAAAGGAAGAAATGGGACAAGAGTCAGTGACTCAGGAAAAATTAGGGTAAATAAAACAGGAGTATATACTATTTACACCATGGATAAGAGTGGAAATGAAACTGTAAGAAAGGTTACAGTGAAGATACCTGTTCCTGCAAGAGTAGACATAAAAAAGACAACAGTCCTGTTAAAAAGAGGAACTCATTATGTATTGAAGCCAGTGGCAGTTCCAAGTGGCGTATATGCAAAATATACATTTATGTCTTCTGATAAGAGAATTGCAGCAGTAGATGCAAAAGGTAACGTAACTGGAAAAAGGGCTGGTGCGGCTACAATAACAATAAAAACACAAAATGGCAAAAAACGAACTTGTAAAATAAAGGTATTATAAACTTTGCTTTTCATTAAAAAGCCCAGACAGTTTTAAATTGTTTGGGCTTTACATATTAGCAAAGGACTGCTATAATAAATGTAAATGATAATCAATATCACAGGAGAAGACTATATTTTTTTGCATAGGAGTTAGCTTTGGCTAACTATATGCAACACAAGGAGGAATTGCATATGTCTGCAAATGAAAAGGGAGATAGCGAAACATTAATGAAGAAGCAGTTTATTATAGAGGAATTAAAAAAAAGAAAGTGCAGAATGACATCTCAAAGGAGCTTGATTATAGATATTATTTTGCAAAACCAGTGTTCTTGCTGCAAGGAAATTTATTATCAGGCAGTAGAAAAGGATTCTTCTATAGGAATAGCAACTGTTTATCGCATGCTGGCATTGTTAGAAGAAGCAGGTGTTATTGATCGTAAGAATATGTATGCCATTCAGGGAAAAGTCCAGCAGGAACAGGAAGTTTTGCCCAATGCAGAGGAAAAAGTTGTATTTATCGGGGAAAGCAATCAGGTTGAATTGCTAGAAACAAATTGGTACAATGAGGTAAAAGAACATCTGAAGAAAAGAGGAATGATAAAGAATCAGGATATTTCAATTGTAATTCGAGTGAAGAACTCATGTAAGGAAGGGATGGATTGCTGTGACTGATTTTATTGTAATTGGAATCATTGGGATTCTTATGGCATTAATCATTAGAAAACGTGTAAAGGCATGTAAATCAGGAGAAAGCGGCTGTGGATGTGGATGCAGTAACTGTTCAAGTGCAAGGTACTGCAGTGGAGAACACAAGCAGTAGTTTCTCTGGAGAGGTGGAGGTACGGAATGTATGAATCTAGAGAAAATTATCTGGAAACTATTTTAATATTGAGCCAGAAGAATGGTTCTGTCCGTTCTATTGATATTGCGAGAGAATTAAATTTTAGCAAGCCAAGTGTCAGCAGGGCTATGAGGCTTCTAAGGGAGTCAGGGCATATTATTACAGATGAAAACGGAGGAATTGTTCTTACGGAGCTAGGACTAAAGAAGGCAAAGAGCGTGCTGGAAAGACATCAGATTCTTACGGAATTTTTAATGAAAACTACTGGAGTATCAGAAGGAATTGTGGAGAAGGATGCCTGCAGAATGGAGCATATTGTCAGTGAAGAGGTATTTGAAGGAATTAAGAAGTTTGTAAAAAACAAGTCACAATAGCAATAAAAGGAGAGCATCATTGATTTTTAATGAAGCTCTCCTTTGGATAATTTTATAGTTTTATTTTAGAAAGAGTCTTGGAATAATAAGTAAACATTAACAATCCTCCTGCACCAAACCAGGCGATGACATCAGCAAAAAGCACACCTTGTTTTCCAATCAGTATTGGGAGCAAGGAGGCAGCAGCCAGACGGATAAGCAGTTCTGCTATACCTGATACCATAGGAATAAAAGTCTGTCCACTTCCAAGTAGTGCGGCACGGTAGGTGTAAAGCATATATACAACAAACAGGAAAATGCATTGGATAACCAGGTAATAATAAGCTGTATGTATGATTTTGGGATTTAAGGAGGCAGCTTGTCCTTTAGAATTTAAGAAGAGCCTTAGTACAGGCTTTCCAATCAGTATAAACAAGAGACCTGATGTAACAGCAAATAAAATATTCATTTTTAGGCAGACATTTACACCTTGCTTAAGCCGTTGGGTTTTGTTTGCCCCAAGATTCTGGGCAACATATGTTCCAAGTGCAACTGAGAAGGAAACACCTGTCTGCTGAATCAGATTGATTAATTTGCCAGTTAATGAGACAGCAGTAGTAAAAACGTATCCATAAGAATTAATAATACCCTGCATAATAAGCCCGCCAATTGATATTACAATATTCTGAGTTGCCAGAGGAATGCCAACCTTAAACAGTTTCCATGAAGTTTGAAGATGAAATCTCCAGTCTTCCGAGTTTAAGTGAAATATCTCTAATCTCTTTATTTTGGCAAAACATATAATGCAGGAGATTATCTGGGAAATCAAAGTAGCTGCTGCAACACCAGCAACACCCAAGTTAAGCTTAACTACAAATATAGCATCTAATACAATGTTAAAAACAGATGAGATAATTAACGCTATAAAAGAGGTTGTAGTATCTCCAATGGCTCTCAAAAAGGAAGAAAGCAGGTTGTAAAGCATGGTAATAAAAACACCAGAAGTAACGATATACAGATATAAGGCGGACATGCTGATTACATTATCCGGTGTTCTTAAAAGAACCAGAAGTTTTTTTATGCATAGTAGGGCTGCCGTAGTAATGATAACGGTTAATAAAATAGATAAGACACTGGACATTGCAATGCTTTTTTTCATTTTTTTATTTTCTCCTGCACCGTACTGCTGAGATATAATGATGGAAAAGCCTTGTGTAAATCCTGTAAAAATGTTAATAATAAGCCAGTAAATCCAGCTAGTACAGCTGACAGCAGTCAGAGCTTCCGTATTTACAAATTTGCCCAATACAAAGGAATCAACAAGTGTATATGCCTGTTGAACCAGGCTTCCTGCAAGAATTGGCAGGGCAAAAGCAGTCAGCAGTTTTGCAGGAGTGCCCTGTGTCATGTTATTTGTTTGCATTTTTGGTTAATCACCTCTAGAAAAAAATATATTTAATTATATAATAATATATGTAGAGATGTTTGAGAAGCATTTTTGAAGGATGGAGGAAAAAAGATGGAGTATGTTGCGAAGTATGACGGGATTGACAAGTACTGGAGAGATGATTATTTTTTTTGTGAAGACAAAATATTAGCAAATGTTGCAGAAATGTTTGGATGCAGGTATAATCTTATGTTTGCAGGAGCCTTTAATTTTGGGTATAACAAAGGAAGAAATCCAGGAGTTGGAAAAAATATTGTTGTCAGGTATTTTGAACAGGATAAGTTATTGGAAAAGTACTATGGAATACAATTAAAAAAGTATGATAAGGCTTATGGAGCTGAAAACTTTTTAGAACGCTGCAAGGAAGAATTACGGAAGGGAAAGCCAGCGTCAGTTGGATTAACAAAAGAAGGCATATGGGAGGAAAAACCTGGAGAAGGTGTACTGGAGCATTTAGCATTTTTTTTGATCCAGATAAGTGATGATGTTATTACGGTAATTGATCCACATGAACTTGGAATCCGAAGGAAAATTTCTAAAGAAACATTTGTCAACAGCTATTTATGGGGAGTAACATTTGAATATGACCAGACGAAGACGGTTCAGGAGATTGATATAAAAGAATTTGTTGCGTATGTGCTGGATAACTATCATAATGCAGTATTATCAGAAGCGGGGTGCGTGGATGAAGGAATTGTTTTCCCGGCACTTGGAAGCGGAATAGATTTTTTTGCTCATCGCAGAGTAGAGAGCCCATATGAAGAACTGCTTCAATTGGCAGAAGAAGTCAAATCAATGGATTTGCAAAAAGAAGTAGAGGGACTGGAAAGCGTGCTGTTTGTTCCTTTTTACTATGGTCTGCTTTACACTTATCGATCACGTCTTGTATTTACCAAGGCACTTCGGGAAGTTCAGGAAATTATGGATACAGAAATTTTTGAATCCGTGATTCAGCGGTTAATTGTGGTGTCATCCAAATGGAATTATTTAAGGATGGTGTTTACTAGTGCTTATCATAATGAGCAAATGACGCAACAGGTAAAGGACAATGTAAGCTCCGTTATTAAAGAAATTGCAGAACATGAAAAAAAAGTGCTGGAAGAGTTTCAATACATATATGATACATGGAATGAACAAAAGAAAGAGGCAGGACTTGAACCATATTTTAATACCTATTTATTTGAATATGAAAATGCAAAAAAAGAAAGCAATGCTGTTTACGAATGGTACTATTATAAACAGAAAACAGAAGAAAAAATGCTTCCAAAGGGAAACTTTACTTTGCCAAAACCTAATGAAAAAGGGGATAGTATTGTTTGTTTAGGGCAGGTAATTCAGTTTGAAGATGAGATAGCAGAAACAGGTTATAAAGAGTTTTGCATTTATGGAACCGTTTTGTATAATGAAATGGTGTATGACTATATGGATATTTTGTATACAGATGGAAGCAAAGAAACCGTATTAATTGGATTCGATGGATTAATTAAAAATGAATATAGTTTGTGTTCACCAGGAAGGACTGTGTGGAAAGGAAATGTAGTAAAACGGAATGGAGAAGAAGATCCGGATACCAGAAAGAAAGCAGTTATTTATGAAAAACGATATCTGGTTCATGAAGGAAAAAAAGTTCAGGGATTTAAGTTGCCTAATAATCCATTTATTAATATAGTAAAGGTCTTATTTGCCAAATAGGAAATACATGGAAGGAGAAGAGGCTTATGAAGAAGGGAATTTGTACAATTGTATCATTAAATTATTTTGCACAGGCAATAAGTCTGATGAAAAATGTAAGGAAGTATCATGAAGAAGCACAGCTGCATGTTTTGTTAGTGGATAAGGTACAGAATGGCCAGGTCGCAGACAAGATAAAGGAATATGAAGATGTGGCTGACTTTCATTATGTAGAAGAGATAGGCATTAAAGATATTAAAAGCATGGCATTTAAGTATGATGTTGTGGAATTAAATACTGCTGTTAAGCCATATTTTATGGAGTTTTTGTTAGAAAAGTTTGAATATGATAATCTTATGTATATTGATGCGGACATTTTGCTGTTCCACAGACTAGATCGTGTTTATGAAGAACTGGAACAGCACTCAGTAATTCTGACTCCTCATTTGTTATCTGTGGAGGAAGATAGGGATACTTGTATTTCAAAAACACAGGATTTCTTAAGATATGGAATTTATAATCTTGGATTTATTGCAGTTCGCAATAATGAGGCAGGAAGAGAGGCAATCCGATGGTGGAAACAGAAGCTTCATGATAAGTGTTATTTAAGTGAAAAGGAATTTTTAGCATGGGATCAGAAGTGGATGGATTTTGCACCAGCATTATTAGATGATGTATACATATTAAGGGATCCAGGACATAATGTGGCATTCTGGAATATACAGGGACGATTTATATCCCGAAAAAATGAAGAATATTATGTAAATGAAAAATTCCCTCTGGTATTTTATCACTTTAGTCATTATCGTTTATCCAGAAAGGACACAATAGTGGATTTAGAGCCAAAAACCCGTAAGATGCCATTGACGGAAAGAGAGGATTTAAAGCAGCTATTTGAAATTTATTATCAGAGTGTAATGGAAAATGATTATGAATTTTTTAGTAAAATTTCTTACGGATATGGGTATTATGAGGATGGTAATGCAATTAGTAAGGAAGATCGAGATGTATATAAGGAGATGCTGGAAAGAGGGAAAGTGGAGAAAGAAAATCCATTTTCCATATAGATGTGAAGTCTTTTGGAAACAGCGTTGACAATCCTGCTAATTTATACTATCATAAACCTATTGAACAAAACAAAAAACGAAGACGGAGACAGTAAGGACTTATCCAAAGCCAAAGCGAGCCAGAGCCAGTGAGAGTCTGGTGCAAGTAGTCAGTTCTGAATATCACTCCCAAGTTGCAAGCTGAACGGCAAAAGCCTATTAAGTGATGCCGGTGTCCACCGTTATAGGGAAAGCATATGATTGTATGTAAATAGGTGGTTGAAATGACGGTTATGCCCTCATCCTGTTTCGGATGAGGTTTTTTTTATTTGATAGGAAAGTCCTCTGCAAGTCCTTCCCTATCAAATAAAAAGTGCCCTAAAAAAGAAGGGCACAGGATGCACACAGATGGGTAAGGAAGATAATCGCTAAAAAACAGCGACAGCTAAAAAACAGCGACACCCATCCATCTGGCACGGCAAAATCTGAGTTCCTGCGAGTACACTCCAGTCGCGAGAGTATGAGGAACTCAGACTTTGTTCCAACGATAAGCCTAAAGCATACTAGATAAAACATTTAAAATTTAGGAGGGAAATCATGTACGAAAAAGTATCAACTAGTCTGAATTTCGTAGAACGTGAGAAAAAAGTAGAAAGCTTTTGGAAAGAAAATAACATTTTTGAAAAAAGTATTGATTCCAGAAAAAAAGGAGAAACGTATACCTTTTATGATGGACCACCAACAGCCAATGGAAAACCACATATTGGACATGTATTGACTCGTGTTATTAAAGATATGATTCCAAGATATAAAACAATGAAAGGCTATAAAGTACCTCGTAAAGCAGGCTGGGATACACATGGTCTTCCAGTTGAGCTAGAAGTAGAAAAATTATTAGGCTTAGATGGAAAAGAACAAATCGAAGAATATGGGTTAGAGCCATTTATCCATAAATGTAAAGAATCTGTATGGAAATACAAAGGCATGTGGGAAGATTTTTCCGCAACAGTTGGTTTCTGGGCGGATATGGATGATCCATATGTAACCTATGACAACAACTTTATTGAGTCCGAGTGGTGGGCATTAAAACAGATCTGGGACAAGAAGTTATTATACAAAGGTTATAAAATCGTACCTTACTGCCCTCGTTGTGGAACTCCACTTTCTTCACACGAAGTAGCACAGGGATATAAAGATGTAAAAGAAAAATCCGCAATCGCAAAATTCCAGGTAGCAGGTGCAGAAAAGGAATACATCCTTGCCTGGACCACAACCCCTTGGACTTTGCCATCCAACGTTGCTCTTTGCGTAAACCCAGATGAAACTTATGTAAAAGTAAAAGTTCAGGTAAATGAGAAAAACGATGTAGTGAAAGAAGGGGAAGAAGATACAGCAGTAGCAACAGAATACTACATTTTAGCAGAAGCTTTACTTAGTGTAATCGACGGTGTTTATGAAATCGTAGAAAAATACGTTGGAAAAGATTTAGAATATAAACAATATATCCCTTTGTTTGATTATGCATTTAACAAAGCAGACGGAACAGTTGGCGATCCGGGCGACAGAACTTCAGTAAATGGGAAGAAAGCATTTTACGTAACATGTGATAATTACGTTACCTTAACAGACGGTACTGGTGTCGTTCATATCGCTCCTGCATTTGGTGAAGACGATGCCAAAGTCGGCAGAAACTATGACCTTCCATTTGTACAGCTAGTAGATGAAAAAGGACAGATGAAACCAGAAGTAACAGATTTTGCAGGCATGTTCTGCAAAAAAGCAGACGAAGGCGTATTAAAAGCTCTTGGTGCTAAGAAATTATTATTCAAAGCATTAAAATTCGAGCATAGCTATCCATTCTGCTGGAGATGTGATACACCACTTCTTTACTATGCAAGAGAATCTTGGTTCATTAAAATGACAGCAGTGAAAGAAGATTTAATCCGCAATAACAATACTATTAACTGGATTCCTAAGACAATTGGGAAAGGGCGTTTTGGTGACTGGTTAGAAAACGTTCAGGACTGGGGCGTAAGCCGTAACCGTTACTGGGGAACTCCACTTAACGTATGGGAATGTTCTTGTGGACATCAGCATGCAATTGGAAGCATTGAAGAATTAAAATCCATGTCTGATAACTGCCCAGATGATATTGAATTACACCGTCCATTTATTGATGCGGTAACAATCAAGTGTCCAGAATGTGGAAAACAGATGCATAGAGTTCCAGAAGTGATTGACTGCTGGTTTGACTCAGGTTCCATGCCATTTGCACAGCACCACTACCCATTTGAAAATGAAGACTTATTTAAAGAGCAGTTCCCTGCAAACTTCATTTCCGAAGCCGTTGACCAAACAAGAGGATGGTTCTACTCTTTGCTTGCTATTTCAACACTTATTTTTAACGAAGCACCTTATAAAAATGTTATCGTGTTAGGCCATGTACAAGATGAAAATGGACAGAAGATGTCCAAATCCAAAGGAAATGCAGTAGATCCATTTGATGCATTAGAACAATACGGTGCAGATGCTATCCGCTGGTATTTCTATATCAACAGTGCTCCTTGGCTGCCAAACCGTTTCCACGGAAAAGCCGTTCAGGAAGGTCAGCGTAAATTCATGGGTACGTTATGGAACACCTATGCGTTCTTTGTATTATACGCAAATATTGATGAATTTGATGCAACCAAATACACATTAGATTATGACAAGCTTGGCGTAATGGATAAATGGCTATTGTCCCGTTTGAATACGGTAATCAAAACCGTTGATGAAAATCTTGCCGCTTATAAGATTCCGGAAACAGCAAAAGCATTACAGCAGTTTGTAGATGAAATGAGTAACTGGTATGTAAGACGTGGACGGGAACGTTTCTGGGCTAAGGGAATGGAACAGGATAAGATTAATGCTTACATGACACTTCATACAGCATTAGTTACCCTTTGTAAGATTGCAGCACCAATGATTCCATTTATGACAGAAGATATTTATCAGAATTTAGTAAGAAGCATTGATAAGACTGCTCCGGAAAGCATTCATTTATGTGACTTCCCAGCTGCCAATGAAGCTTATATCAATGCTCAGTTAGAAAAAGATATGGAAGAAGTTCTGGATATCGTGGTACTTGGCCGTGCCTGCCGTAATACAGCTAATATTAAGAATAGACAGCCAATCGGAACCATGTATGTAAAAGCAGAAACTGTTTTATCCGATTACTACAAAGAAATTATTGCAGATGAGTTAAATGTAAAAGAAGTGAAATTCACAGATGATGTAAGAGACTTTACATCTTACACCTTTAAACCACAGCTTCGCACCTTAGGACGTCGTTTTGGCAAACAGATCAATGCATTCAAAGAGTTCTTGACAACGCTTGATGGAAATGCAGCTATGGACGAATTAAACGAAAAAGGTACTTTAACGGTTACATTTGATGGTAAGGAAGAAGTAATTGAAAAAGACGACTTGTTAATTGAAGCGGCTCAGAAGGAAGGCTATGTATCCGATTCTGATTATGGGATTACAACGGTACTGGATACAAACTTATCCGAAGAATTAATCGAAGAAGGCTTTGTATTAGAAGTTATCAGTAAGATCCAGACTATGCGTAAAGATGCTGGTTTTGAAGTAACAGACAGGATTAACGTATATGTTAAGGGAAATGACAAGATTGCGGGTATCATGGATAGAAATAAAGAAATAATCCAGGGCAAGGTACTTGCAGACAGCATTGTTTCAGGTGATGTGAAAGGATTCGAGAAAGAATGGAACATCAATGGGGAAGATGTTGTGATGGCAGTTGAAAAGAGATAAGCGTAATAGAAAATAACGAAAAAGGCATGTGGAAATTTTAAAGAGTTTTTGCATGCCTTTTTTGTGATATTGCAAAAGAAGTAAAAAAGAGGATGTTTCATTATAGTCAGTATGATCAGCCCAAGATATTTATTATCAAATATTTCACAATCCATCTATCACATATTTAAAATTTGTAGTATAATGTTTTCTAGCTAGACTTGGATTGCAGAATATTTAATAAGGAGGAAGTTTATGGACAAAATAACCAAATCGGAATTCAAAGAAAATGTTACGGATTATCTGAAAGTTTTGTACCGCAGGGAAGTATCAGAAGCTACACAGCAGCAGTTATTTCAGGCAGTATCTTACGCTGTAAAAGATATTGTAGTTGACCAGTGGATGGCTACACATAAAGCTTATGAAAAACAAGATGTTAAGACTGTGTATTATTTGTCAATGGAATTCTTAATGGGCAGGGCATTAGGAAATATGATTATCAACTTAAGTGCAAACAAAATGATAAAAGAAGCAATTGCTGAATTAGGACTTGATTTAAACAGCATTGAAGATCAGGAACCAGATCCTGCTCTTGGCAATGGTGGTCTTGGCAGGTTAGCAGCTTGTTTCTTAGACTCTCTTTCTACATTGGGGTATCCAGCTTATGGCTGCGGAATCCGCTACAAATATGGTATGTTCAAACAGAGAATTAAAGATGGTTATCAGTTAGAAGTGCCAGATGACTGGTTAAAAGACGGATATCCATTTGAAATCAAACGTTCCGAATATGCTGTAGAAGTTAAGTTTGGGGGGTATGTTGCAATCCGTAAAGATGCCAACGGCAAAGACCGTTTCATTCAGGAAAACTACCAGTCAGTAATGGCAGTTCCTTATGATTTGCCAATTGTAGGATATAATAACAACATTGTCAATACCTTGCGTATCTGGGATGCCGAAGCTATTGATACCTTTAACTTGGATTCCTTTGATAAGGGAGATTACCAGAAAGCAGTTGAACAGCAGAATCTGGCACGTACTATTTGTGAAGTGCTTTATCCAAATGATAATCACTATGCAGGAAAGGAACTGCGTTTGAAACAGCAGTATTTCTTTGTATCTGCAAGTGTGCAGCGTGCTGTATCCAAGTATATGGAAAAACATAATGATATTCGCAAACTGCATGAGAAAGTAGCATTCCAGTTAAATGACACTCATCCAACAGTTGCAGTTGCAGAATTAATGAGAATCCTAATGGATTGTTATGATTTAGAATGGAATGAAGCATGGGAAGTTACAACAAAGACTTGTGCATATACAAACCACACAATCATGTCCGAGGCACTTGAAAAATGGCCAATTGAGTTATTTTCAAGACTATTACCAAGAATTTATCAAATCATTGAAGAAATTAACCGCCGTTTCATTATAGAAATTCAAAACACATATCCAGGCGATTATCACAAAATTGAAAAGATGGCAATTATTTATGACGGACAGGTAAAAATGGCACACTTAGCAATTGTAGGTGGCTATTCCGTAAATGGTGTTGCTAGGTTACATACAGAAATCTTAAAGAAACAGGAGTTAAAAGACTTCTATCAGCACTTCCCAACTAAGTTTAACAACAAGACAAATGGTATTACACAAAGACGTTTCTTATTACATGGCAATCCTTTATTAGCTGATTGGGTTACAAGCAAGATTGGAAATGAGTGGATTACAGATTTATCTCATATTAATGAACTTGCTATTTATGCAGATGATGAGAAGTGCCAGAAAGAATTTATGAACATTAAGTATCAGAATAAAGTGCGTCTGGCACAGTACATTCAGGAACATAATGGCGTAACCATTAATCCTAGATCTATTTTTGATGTACAGGTAAAACGTTTGCATGAATATAAGAGACAGTTATTAAATATTTTACATGTTATGCATCTGTATAATCAGTTAAAACGCAATCCAGGAATGGAGTTCTATCCAAGGACTTTCATATTTGGTGCAAAGGCATCTGCAGGATACCGCCGTGCAAAAGCCATTATTAAGTTAATTAATAGTGTAGCAAATGTGATTAACAATGATACATCTATCCAGAATAAAATTAAGGTTGTATTTATTGAAGATTACAAAGTATCTAATGCAGAACTTATTTTCTCTGCAGCAGATGTATCTGAACAGATTTCAACTGCTAGTAAGGAAGCATCTGGTACAGGTAACATGAAGTTTATGTTAAACGGTGCATTAACAATTGGTACAATGGATGGTGCCAATGTGGAAATCGTGGAGGAAGTTGGAGAAGAGAATGCGTTCATATTTGGTTTATCTTCTGATGAAGTAATCCAGTTTGAGCAAAATGGCGGATATAATCCAAAAGAGATTTTTAATATTGATCAGGATATACGTGCCGTATTGACTCAGCTTATTAATGGTTTCTATTCACCAGAAAATCCAGAATTATTCCGTGAGCTGTATAACTCTTTATTAGAAAATAATGGAGGAGAACGTGCAGATCAGTACTTTATCTTAAAAGATTTCCGTTCCTATGAAGAAGCACAGAAGAAGGTTGGTGCTTATTATCAGGATGAAAAAGCTTGGGCAAAATCAGCAATTCTGAATACGGCTAAGTCAGGTAAATTTAGTTCTGACAGAACGATTGAAGAATATGCTACTGAACTTTGGAATTTAAATAAGGTTAAGGTTGAGCTGTAATCTAAATTAAGAAAAGCATCTTGTCAGAAAGTAAAAATATACTTTCTGTCAGGATGTTTTTTTATTTGATAGAAAAGTCCTCTGCGAGTCCTTCCCTATCAAATAAAAAGTGCCCTAAAAAAGAAGGGCACAGGATGCGCACAGATGGGTAAGGAAGATAATCGCTAAAAAACAGCGACAGCTAAAAGACAGCGACACCCATCTGGCGCGGCAAAGTCTGAGTTCCTTCGAGTACATTCCAGTCGCGAGAGTCTGAGGAACTCAGACTTTGTTATTTTCTTTCCTAATAAAGAAAATATTTTATAAAACACTATTTTTGTGTATAACGTCATCTTTATTGGTAAGAATATCAACAGAGGTGATAAATGGTGAAAGGACAAAATGAAAAAACAACGAATAAATCCTTCTACATCTGGATGCTTGCTGGTGCATTGGCGATTATATGCATATGTGCAGTCTGTTTAAACATAAGAAATCTCAATGATAAGGAAAAGGATAAGAGTATTCATAATTCCATAGCAGAACACGAAGTTGAGACCCCAGCCCCTGCAAAAGATGTTGCAAGTATTGGAGATGCACAGATTTCAAGCAGAAAAGTTACAGACGAAGTAAATCTTCTGGAAAACGACATTGTGGATGATGGAGCAAAAAATACTGTGAAAGAGACTGCAAAACCAAGTAAGAAACCAGAAGCAGTATCCGTTATGAGTAATGGAAATGCAGTACTAAACAGTTTAAAATTCGATGAAGAAGCTGGTTTAGCTTGGCCTGTAAGTGGTAATGTGATACTGAATTACAGTGATTCAAATACCATTTACTTCCCAACTTTAGCATGTTACAAATGTAACCCAGCTATTATAATTTCTGCAGATGAGGGAGCAAAAGTTAAGAGTGCTGCTAAAGGTGTTGTGACAAATATCTTTGAAAATGAAGAGACAGGCAAAACAATTCAGATGTCCATCGGTGGAGATTATACATTAACCTATGGACAGCTTAAGGATTTAACTGTTAAAAAAGGTGATGCTGTAAAGGAAGGCCAAGTGATTGCTTCTATCGCAAAACCATCCAAATACTATGTAGAAGAAGGAGATAATTTATACTTCAAAGTTGAGCAGAAAGACAAGACTGTCAATCCTATGTATTTATTAAAGTAAGAGAAAACCTTTAGGTCTACCTGTTAGGCTTAAAGGTTTTTATAATAGTAAACATTTTTAGCCAGATGCGTATAATAAAGTATAAAATCGTTATTCAGAGAGGCAATATTACATAAGAAAATCAGCAGCCGAAATTTTCACCAGTCTCTCTCTCGATTTTGAATAATGTACCTGCTAATCGGTTGCTTTATATAGATAACGTGGTGTAAGGTTTTGGTTTACTTTATGCCACGTTTTTTGTGTTCTTTTTTCTGTACTCGGCAAAATTTGCTGACATATACAAAAAATAATTGATTTATTGTGTTGTGAATTATCAATATTACAGTTAGTTCGATGAAAATATGATGTTGTGCTGTTCTTGCCAAAGTGCTAAAATAGTTAGGCATAGAGGAGGAAAATAAAATGGATTTGAAAAAAAAGATAATAGCAGCAGTTTTAAGTTTGTCATTATTAGCTACACCATTTACAAATGTACAGGCTAAAGGAGCTGATACAGCGAAAGAAAATCAGGTAACAGTCCAGAAAACTGTAAAAGCAGAAGCGATTCAGGCTGCAGAAAAATGCAAAACGGTTATAACACTTGATTTTGATGTACAGCCATCACCAGTGCCATCACCATCACAAAAGCCAGTGGAAGAACAGAAAGTGGTATTAGTTTCAGAAAAAGGAAAGACTGTAGATTATGTAACACCATATACATATACTAAGAAATCACAGATAGCCGAGGAGAAGTATAGTGTTAATTTTGCTACTATACCATCAGGGTATAATAAAGATGTAATCATTCCAATTAAAGTGAGCGCCAAGGGCGCACTAGTTGTTGCAGCAGCTAGCAGTGAAGGAAAAGAAGCAGATATATATTCTGTATATCAAGATAAGGCTTGTCAAAAAGGTATTTCCATTGGTACGGACAAATTTGCTTATGTACCCAAAGCAGGAACTTATTATATGAGAATTAGAAAAAATGATTTTGAGAAAAATAGTGAAAATGTTTACGCTATTGTATCTGCATTTATAAGTGGAAATAATGCGGAACTTAAAAATAATTCTAACGTAGTAAGTGCTTCTATGGGAACTGCTAGTCCGATATACTATAAGATGGCAGTGTCAAAAACATCCAAGCTTACCATTAAATTAAGTTCAGACTGGAGTTTCTACGCAACACTATGTAACAGCAGAAAGTCTGCTATCACTCATGAAGAGTATATTTATTCTGGAGTAGGAAAAGTTGTTTATGTTGTACCAAAGGGAACATATTATCTAAAAATAAAGGCACAGAAAGAAACATTCTATGCTTCTGCAGTCTTTACACCAGTAAGCAATGCTGGAATGACAAGTAAGTCCAAGGCTGGAACTTTAAAAATAAACGGCAGTACAAGAAATGTCCTTGTATGTCCTGGGGATTCAACTTCCAGGGGATATTATATGAAGTTTACCAATCCTAAGAGACAAAAGGTTGCCATTCAGATTACAACAAGTTATACATCTGGAAAAATGCAGTTTGATTTTTATGATTCGGGTAAAGACAGCTGGGGTAAGAGAACCTTGAATTCAGGTTTAAATAAGAAATATGAGTATCATGTTTATTCAACAACATATAACTCTAATTCTAAGACATTGCCAAAAGGAACTTATTACTTGAGATTTAGGAAGTTAGATAAGAAGACATCTGGTATCATTGGGGTAAGTATAAAACGAAAATAAAAGTTAATTAAAATATTTTACACAAAGTTGTGAAGAAGTCTGAGTTTTCATCATAGAATTCCTTGTGGGAAAGATGAAAACTTGGGCTTTTTTCTATTTTTAAATGAAATGTAACTAAGATTTAAATAAATATTAAAAAGATTGTACTAGTTTTTTAATAACTATTAGTTATAATACTGGCATTGAGTCTGAGAGGAGGAGTAAAAGTGCGAAAAAAGTGATATAATAGGGAAAAATATGAAATGTGATTATGAAAAGAAAGAAAATTATAAGCAAGGGATGGGAAAAAAGATGAAAAAAGTGATAAAGGGTATTTTAGCGGTAGTGCTATCAGGATGTTTAATAGGCAGTTTGAGTATTAATATGTTATCATTTCGTGATAATCAGACTCAAAATGATAAAGTGAATCGCTACATAAGTGATCAGCTTGCAAAACAGGCCGAAGAGGCTAAAAAAGAGAAAACCTATGAGGAAGATGGATTTAAAGTTGGCGATGAATACGAAATTCGAAGTACAAAAGCAATATCCGATGCCTATATTAATAATGATGAATCAAAGCTGACTGATGAAGAAAAAAAGACACTTAATATGGCAAAAGCAATCATGAAAAAAGTCTTAAAAGATAATATGACGGTATATCAGAAGGAAGAAGCTATCTATAACTGGATGTTTAAAAATATTAAATGTGGTTCTGGTTCTGTTGTTTCCATGCCTAGTTCTTTAGGCAACAACTATACACCATTTGGAGTTTTAACAGGCAAAAATGCGGTATGTGTTGGTTATGCAACTACATTCCGTATGTTTATGCACATGTTAGGGTTAGAATGCCACGTAGTTCACAATGAATATCATTCATGGGACTTAGTAAAACTTGATGATGGTGAGTGGTATCATACTGACATTTATACAGACGTTTCAAGTAATAGCCAGTATCGTAACTTTAATATGACAGATGCTATGGCAAGAGATGGCCATGAATGGGATGCTTCTTGCCTGCCAGTAGCAGAGGGCTTAAATTATAGCTATCCGGTTCAACATAATGAAAAGCTAAAAACCGTTTATGACGTACCTCAAAAGATTAAGAAAATGCTGGATAAGAAAAAGAAAAGCGGATACTATTCCTTTAAGAGTTTAACGAAGAAAGAATTACAGGCTGCAGATATTATTGTAAGGCAGGTGAAACAGGCATTAGAAATGCTTGGTGGTTTTGATTCTTATGATGTTAGTGGAAGCTGGTATGATGGTAAAGATGGTACGTATATCTTAGGAATTTATATTTCTAACTATGATGAGGAAGAAGAAACGAATTTCGATCCAAAGATGAATAAGAAGGTAACAGAAGAAATCAATAAGGCATTTGATGTAAAACTGGATCCATTAAATTAAGAAAAGGTGAAATATTATGAAGAAAAATAGAATAAAAAGAGTTGCGTTATTATGTTGTACACTGTTTTTGCTTGGTGGCTGTGGAAATACCTCACAGCCAGCTAGTAGTGGAAAGGCAAGAGATTTAAAAACAATGGAAAAAGAAATGCTAGAGGCGGATAAGACATTGCCTGAGATGGAAGTGGTCCGTGGAAGTGATAAAGACGCAGAAGATAATTTTACAGTTCTTTCGGATTTTGATTATGACAGAGTAGAAGATTATTTTTATGCATATTCGAAAACAGGAACTGCAGAAGAAATAGCGGTAATCCGCCTGAAGGATAAAGATGATGTTGCCCCTATGATGGATGCGATTCATGCCCATTTAGAAGACAGAAAAGGAACAATGGAGGAGTATTCGCCAGAACAGGTAGATCGAGTGGATAAGGCGGTTGTTACTTATGAAGGAAATGATGTGGCAATGATCGTAAGCGAAAAGAATGGACTGGTACAAGAGAAATTTAAACTAGGTAAAGAAAAATAAAAGAATAGGAGAAAAACAATGGTTTTTAGCAGTACGATTTTCCTGTGTGGATTTCTCCCTCTTGTTGTATTTCTGTATTATGGAATTCCAGCAAAATTCCGGAACGGATTTCTTCTCCTTGCAAGCTTATTTTTCTATGGCTGGGGAGAGCCTGTTTATCTTTCTATCATGGCATTCTCAACGGTGTTTGACTATGTAAATGGACGGTTAATTGAACATTATAAAGAAAAGCAAAGAAGAGGTGCTGCGAAAGGAATTCTTGTTCTGTCAATAGTGGGAAACATAGGTATCCTATGCTTTTTCAAATACACAGATTTCTTAATAGCTTCTATTAACAGGTTTACGGGGGGAGATGTTTCCCTCCTTAATCTTGCTTTGCCCATTGGAATATCTTTTTATACATTTCAAACTATGTCTTATACCATTGATGTTTATCGTGGAAATGTAAAAGCACAGCATAATATCATTTCTTTTGGAATGTACGTAACGTTATTCCCACAATTAATTGCTGGACCAATTGTGCGTTATACACAAATAAGCAAGGAAGTAGAGAAAAGGGGTACCTCTTTTGACATATGTGCCCAAGGGATACAGCGTTTTATTATTGGCCTTGCCAAAAAGGTACTTCTTGCTAATCAGATTGGTGTGTTATGGGCACAGATACAAACAGTACAGGAAAATGAAATGTCAGTAGCATTAGCCTGGCTAGGAGCAGCTTCTTATACCTTGCAGATTTATTTTGACTTTTCAGGGTATTCAGATATGGCCATTGGATTGGGGAAGATTTTTGGATTTCACTTTCCTGAAAACTTTTCTTATCCTTATGAATCTCAGAGTATTACTGAGTTTTGGAGAAGATGGCATATGACGTTAGGAACCTGGTTTCGTGAATACCTGTATATTCCTTTGGGTGGGAATAGAAAAGGAAGAGTGCGGCATATTATAAATTTATTTGTGGTTTGGTTTTTGACAGGACTTTGGCATGGAGCGGGGTGGAATTTTATCCTCTGGGGACTGTATTATTTTATTTTCTTAGTAGCAGAAAAGCTGTTTTTACTTAAGTTTTTAGATAAAACACATCCAATAGTACGACATGTATATACTATGTTTGTAGTGATTTCAGGCTGGGTTATTTTCTCAAACGAAAAAATGCAGGAAATTTTTAAGTTCTGGAAAGGCATGTTTGGAGCAGGCGTTCCCCTAATAAATGATTTAGCCATCTACGAGCTGTTAAGCTATGGTATATTGCTGGCTGTATTAATAATAGGGACAACAAGTATTCCAAAACGGCTAGGTGAAAAATTGAGAAATCAGTTAGGAGACTGGGTAATTGCAGTATATACAGTAGTTCTGCTGTTATTATGTATGGCATTTTTAATTAGTGGCACATACAACCCATTCTTATATTTTCGGTTTTAACAGACAGGAAGGGATAAGGGAATGAAGAGATTATCAAAAATTTATGTACTTATAGTTTTTGGCATGCTTGCTCTTGGAGGCTGTCTTTGGATTGGGATGCCTCAAAAAAAATTTTCCCAGATGGAAAACAGGTATTTAACCACGTGGCCTTCTTTAAATGTGAAAGATATTATGCAGGGGAATGTGCAAAAACAGATGGCCAATGCTGCCAATGACCAGTTTGTGCTTCGAGATGTCTGGATGCAGTCGGCTACTCAAATACAGAAAGGCCTTGGCATTAAGGACTTAAACGGTGTATATTTTGGAAGAGACGGGGCTTATTATGAAAAAGTCTTAGAATCTGAGGCGACTTGGAAGAGGTACAAAAGAAATATTGGATTTGTTGAGAATTTTGCCAAGAAAACAAAATCAGATGTAGCAGTTATGTTAGTACCTACAGCAGGAACCATTTTAAAAGAGGAATTACCTGACCATGCTGCGTTTTATGATGCGGATAAACGGTATGAAGAAGGTGGGAAAAGACTGAAAAATGCCAGCTGGATACAGATACAGGAACGTTTGAATAAGAAAAAGGTTAAGGAACAGGTTTATTTCCATACAGATCATCACTGGACAACGCAAGGTGCTTATGAAGGCTACTGTGCCTATCTGGGACAAGTAGGAAAGAAAGCATTCCCATACGAGTATTTTAAGCCGGAATGCGTAAGTGAGACCTTTTACGGAACGTTATATTCCAAAGCACCAGTAAATACAGAGCCAGATCAGCTGGTAGTGCCAGTAAATATTCCAGCTTGCCATGTAACTTGGGATGGAAAGCAGAGGGAAGGAATCTACGTAAAATCAAAACTTAAAGAAAAAGATCAGTATGGAGTTTATTTTGGTGGCAATTATGGAATGGTAGAGATTGTGAATGAAGAAAACGTAGAGAATGAAACGTTAGTGATTATTAAAGACTCTTATGCGAATAGCTTAGTGCCTTATCTATTGCCACATTATAAAAAAATAGTAATGCTGGATCTTAGATATTACAATGAGTCTGTTAAGAGTACCGTGGAGCAGTTAGAACCAGAAGAAATTCTGATTCTCTATGAAATGAGCCGGTTTTCACAGGATTCAAACTTAGTAAAATTAATGAGATAATGCAATATAGGATAATAGAGATACCACAGAAATAAGCTCTATAGGTGTTAAGGATAAAACTTAATACTTATAGGGCTTGTTTTATAAATGGTATCTTTTTTTGTAATACAGCATTCTTATAAAAGGTCTTTATACAGTTTGCTGATTTCCTTAGAACAGGATTCCAGGCAGCTTTGCAGTTTTTCTTTTGATTCAGTGCTAAGAGCTTTGCCGTTTACAAGAATGGTTTCGTTATCTTTTAATAAATCTATAGCATACTGTATTATATCAGGAAGGTTCTGCATGGTGTCAGCAGATAAGTTCAAGCTGCTGTTTCTGCCATTCAGTTCAGCAGTTGAGTTATGTGGAGTTCTAGGAACATCATAACCTAACAGCCATTCTGCAGATACCTTAAAATAGGATGCAATTCTTTGGATTTTCTCCATCTTTGGAGTGTAATTTCCCTGTTTCCAGTTTGTTAAAGTAGAGCGGGCCACATTGGTCTCTTTTGCTACTTTGTAAGCTGTTACATGAAATTCTTCTAATAATAGTTCAAATCTCTCGTACATTAACATACCTCTTTCTTGCAATATTCATAAGAAATCTTAACTATCGCTTGACTAATTAAGAAAAGTATGCTAATGTAAAATTAGCTAAGATATCATAACTAGCAGCGATATGTAAGATTGAATTGACAACTATATTCTAACATATTTTAGGCTTAGGTTCAAATATCTTAGCTATATTTTCTAAAATATTTTTCTGTTCTCTAAGGAGTGAATCAGGTGCTACGTTTACATATCTTTCTGTTAATGCTCATTTATGCAATAGAGCCATATCTATGGGTAAAATCTGTGTCCGTATCAGGAACCGGATTTCAAAACAGTTACAATCGATATTGGGGAATGCTTGGGTACTATTTAATATCCTTTTTGAAACAGTATTTAACATTTTTGCATGTACATAATATTTGGATAGTAATTATAAGCCTGTTTTTAATGTGTTATATGTTTGTCTTTACTATTGTTTGTACATCTGGGGAATTGCATATTAAGGTAATGAACTGCAGTGTGTTTTGTCTGCTTACGTGTATTTCGGAAATGGCTACAATATTTTTTTGTGCAATTTATCTGCATACATCAGCAGAGAAGCTTTTAAGATTTGGAAAAATGAATTTGATTTGTACATTAATTGCAAAAGTTTTTTTGTATGGATTATGTAAGGCACTGTTTTTTAGCAGAAAAAATAAGATTATGTCAATTCTATATGAGAAATATGAGTTTCTTGTCTTAATTGTTTTAAATTTCATTTTAGAAATTTTGACTGCTTCTGTTCTGCGAAATAAGGCTATGAAAATAGCTGTTCCAATGGATGTGCTGTTTCTTTCAGTGCAGGTAATGCTTCTTGGCAACTTTATATATATATTATGTATTTTGCATAGAAAGGACAGGAAGCTGGCAGAGGCTAATAAAGAGCTGGAAAGACTAGATCATGTAGTAAGGGTAACAGAAAAATTAAAGGAAGTCCAGCATGATGTAAAGGTACATGCTATTGTGCTTGCAAGTTTACTGGAAGATGAGAACTACTGTGAAGCGAAACGGTATTTATCAAATATAGCCTGGGATCTAAAGCAGGTAAAAAAGGTGTCTAGTGTTTCGGATCTGGCACTTGCATCTGTTTTAAGCCAGTTTGTAGAAGAATCTGAAGGAAAAGGAATTCAGTTTTACCGTCACATACTGGTACAGGATTTTTATATTAGCAGCAGGGATTTATGCCTTATGGTATCCAATATGCTGCAAAATGCAAAAGAGGCAACGGAGAGACTGATTCAGGAAAGACGTTATATTTCATTGGATATTTTTCCGGTAGAAGGTGGGTATCGCATAACATGTATGAACCCGTATGGAGAAAAGAATGTGTGTTACAGGACGACAAAACAGGACCGGAAAAATCATGGATTAGGCTTAAAGATAATCAAGGCGGCAGCAGAACGAAATGGTGGTGCTATGGAAATTATACCAAATCAGATACATTGGTTTGAGATAACTTGTTTTATTCCGGTTCCTAAACTTTAGGTGGAGGGAGATTAGAACTGGATGAAAAGAGAAGCAGTCAGGATCCTTATTTGTGATGATGATGAATTGAATTTGGGAATTAATAAAAGGTGCGTTGAAATTATTAGTAAAAGGGAAGAAAAAGAAGTTGAAATCTATTCGTTTCAAGAACCTGCAGAAGAAATGTGCTTTTTAATAGAAAGTGATCAGATAGAAATCGCAATACTGGATATAGAACTTGAAGGAAATAGTGGAATCGAAATTGCCAGAAAAATTATGCTGAAAAATCCGAAGGTGCCTATTATTTTTGTTACAGCCTATGAAGAATACAAAGGGGATGCTTTTGATGTACTGGCTTTGGGATATATAGAAAAACCTCTTAATCTTGAAAAATTTAATCTCCTATTTACGAGAGCGTTGTGCATAGCAGAAAGTGAAAAACGGAAGAAATTTTTAGAACTGCTAGATGTAGTTGTTAACAAGAAGCATATGCAATTGCGGCTGTCTTCAATTGTAAGTGTAGAGAAAGTGCTTCGTAAGGTAGAACTGCATACCATAAAAGGAAAATATACTGTCAACGGCACATTAAGTGAAATAGAGAGGCGTTTGGGAAGTGGATTTATAAAGATAAGTCAAAGTGTGGTTGTCAACAGAAATAAGATTTTGTCAGTGGATAACACCAGTGTTTATTTAGCAAATGGTGAACAACATACGATTGGCAGAACTTATATAAAGCAAGTAAAAAATGCTTGCAAAAAACATTTACAAGGGAGGTGAAAACATGAGTTCTAAAAAGTTTGGCAAGGTTTTATCAGCAGCTGCAAAAGGTGTTGCAAAAAGAGGCGTAAATGAAGCATGCATACTTTATTTTTACCAGCCTGTAATATCTCAGAGCATGAAGGAAAAGCTAAGGAAAGATAAGTAGAATCAAAAAGGAAGTGTTATTGAAAAATAGGACACTTCCTTTTTGATTTAATAAGAAGATTAAGCGTATTTGTAAATTTTGGATGGAAATTAGCCTGAAATGAAGGTAGATTTGGCAGGAAAACAGAATTTGCTATGCTAGTTTAGCGTTTTTAGTAACATACATCATTTGCGTATCTACATAGACAGGATGTATTGTAATGCAATATTGATAGTTTATAATGGGAATTGTACATAGAAAAAAAGACAGTAGAGGTTCATATGGGGGAATTAAAGCAGAAATAAATGGAGCTTAATGAGAAGAAAGGATTGAGAGTATGGCTAGAAAGCGTGAATTAACCGCTTATGGAAAAAAAGTCAAACATAGACTGATTGAACTTAATATGACGCAGGTGGAACTGGCAGAACAGGTTGGCACATCAAAACAGTATCTGGGGAAAATTCTTTTCGGTGAACGTTCTGGAACCATGTACCTTGAGAAAATTCAGCAGATACTGAATATATAGGATATTTACAATGGCATGCTAGATACGAATTGATACATTAAAATGAAGTGGCATACACTTCCCCCCATTACAAATAAATGAAATATCTCATGCAATCCAAAGTTTTTGTGTTTTAAGTCAAAGGCAGGAAGCTTTATAGCGTATATAATGCCTCCGATAGTGTAGATGATACCACCTGTAATAAGCCAGCCAAGTCCTTGGGCTGTGAGGTTATTTATGATAGGCGTAAAGCAAAGGACACAAGCCCAGCCCATTGCAATATAGATACAGGAGGAAAAACATTTTGGGCAGTTAATCCAGAACATCTTTATAATAATGCCTGACAATGCAAGGCTCCATATTAGAATTAAGAAGCGAAGACCAAGGTTTCCACGGACTACGATTAAACAGATGGGAGTATATGAGCCAGCTATTAATATAAAGATCATAAGATGGTCCATTTTTTTTAAAAGTTTGTTAATACGAGGATTGATATCAAAAGAGTGATAAATGGTACTAGCTGCGTAAAGCAGAATCATGCTTGCAATAAAAATACTCAGGGTCACTATATGAATTCTGTCAGGCTGCCTGCTGGCTTTCATAAGCAGTGGTGTTGCAGCGAAAATTGCCATGAGCATTCCAATGAAATGAGTAATTGCACTACCAGGATCTTTTAACTTTCTTGTTTCTTTCATAATGATTCACCTCTTAAATTATATTTCATAGACAACCAAAACTTATTATGTAGTTTTTGATACTATATTGTAATATATTCATACTACAACTTAAGTTTTTAAAAATCAATAGAAAAATAATAGAATTTACTATTCATGCAAAATATGCTTTATTTGCTGGATTGTTCTATTGCAGAAATTAAAAAAGACATGTTATAATGAAGCTTATGTAAAAACGGAAGTATAAGAGGTGTAGAAAGAGAAGCAACATGTGTATTTTTACCAATATCAATACCTAAATAAAACATGAATATCACCTGAAATCAAAGTATTTTAGATAGATTCCGCTGACTGATAAACGTTACAGCCTTATTGTATATACGAGGTACCCGTATGGGGCAACATCCAACTTATACGTAAACTTGTTTGCCAGACAGAGGCATCACTCTTTCAAGTACGAGGTTACAGCCTCAAGGAGAACTCGATGTCACTCTATCTAATAGAACAATTATACAGGATAAACCTGAATAATTATACAAGTAATAAAGGGTTATAGGTTACCTTTATCAACCTAAATACATTATATAAGGAGAATCTATGGATATCAACCTTGGAGATATTATAAAATTAAAGAAGCCACATCCTTGTGGCAGTCAGGAATGGAAAGTGTTAAGAGTAGGAATGGATTTTCGCCTTCAATGCATGGGGTGTGATCATCAGGTTATGCTTTCGAGAAAACTTGTTGAAAAAAATATCCGGGGTATTCGTCAGAATAGTGAATAGCTTTTATGGAAAAAGGATATTGAAGAAATGCCATTTAGAAATAAAAAAAGTCTTGAAATATAAGATGGGCTATGTTAAAATAATTCACTGTGAAACATTTTATATTAAATTCCTTGTTCTCTAACAGTAACATTTAGAGAGCCAGAGACCAGAAGGAGGTGCACATAGCTATGAACAAATATGAATTAGCTTTAGTTGTAAGTGCAAAAATCGAAGACGATGCTAGAGTAGCAACTGTAGAAAAGGTAAAAGAGGCTATCACTAAATTTGGTGGTACTATTACAAACGTTGATGAATGGGGTAAGAAGAGATTAGCTTACGAAATTCAAAAAATGAAAGACGGATTCTACTATTTCATCTCATTCGAATCTGCTAGCGAAGTTCCAGGCGAATTAGAGCAGTCTGTACGTATTATGGAAAACGTTATCAGATATTTATGCGTTAGACAAGAAGCATAAATAAAGGAGGGATGTCCTCATGAATAAGGTTATTTTAATGGGACGTTTGACAAGAGAACCTGAGATTAGATATTCCCAAGGAGAGAGTTCAAGTGCAGTAGCACGTTATACATTGGCTGTTGACAGAAGATTCAGACGCCAAGGTGATGAACAAACTGCTGATTTTATCGGTTGTGTTTCTTTTGGAAAGACAGCTGAATTTATAGAGAAATATTTACATCAAGGAACAAAGGTTGTTGTTTGTGGAAGAATTCAGACAGGCAGCTATACAAACAAAGACGGCCAAAGAGTCTATACAACAGATGTTGTAGCTGAAGAGGTTGAATTTGCTGAAAGTAAAGCAGCAAGTGCTGAACATTCCGGCGGTGGTTATCAGTCCGTATCCAGACCAGAACCTAGTCAAGCAGTCGGAGACGGCTTTATGAATATTCCAGACGGAATTGATGAAGAGTTACCATTTAATTAGTAGAAATTTTTGAACGGTTTATATAGAATGCCAGTTTAGGTAAGGAGGTCATGTTATGCCAGCTAATAGAAATGAAAAAGGCGATTCTCCAATGAAGAGAAGAGGCGGACGTAGAAGAAAGAAAGTTTGTGTATTCTGCGCAGATAAAGAAAACAAAGGTATTGATTACAAAGATGTGAATAAGTTAAAGAGATATGTATCTGAAAGAGGTAAAATTCTTCCTAGAAGAATTACAGGAAACTGTGCAAAACATCAGAGAGCTCTTACTGTTGCGGTTAAGAGAGCAAGACACATCGCTTTAATGCCATACACAGTAGAATAGTTTGAACGTGAATGAGGGCTTGCTGCTTCCAATGGAGGTGGCAGGCTTTTTTCATTTGATAGGAAATAATGCTGTGCTTTGTTCAATGCTAGTAAATTGGCCCTACATAAAAATAGCTTTCATTATATTGAAAATAATGTTATAATAAAAGTTACTGTTAGATTCAAATAAGGAGTAGGAGAATGAAAACAAAGGGAAAGCTAAGGGGTTCATTGAAGTCGTATCTTAGATTGCCATTAATGTTATCTGTTTTATTGATTATTATGGACCTTAGCATATTTTGTGTAGATAGAGAAGCGGGGTTATTAATGACAGGATATGTAATTGTATATTTAGTAATCTCGGTATCCATATTCTTTTATAAAAATGCAAAGATAAACAGTGATCTGGTTGATTTTGCATTAAGTTATGGACAAGTGCAAAAGCAGCTTGTAAAGGAGATGGCACTTCCATATGCCATCTTAGATAGCGAAGGCCGTTTGCTTTGGGGGAATGATGAATTTATGTCTATTATTGAACATGAATCATCTGCAAGAAGAAATATTGCTAATGTACTTCCAGGGATTCATCAGGAAGCATTTCCAAGAGATGCACAGGATGAGGAAGTGAATATAACCTATCAGGATGCAGACTACCGTGTGATTATGCGCAGAATTATTGTTGGTGATTTTGAGGAAAGTGAAGATTATCTTGTTGATAATATTTCGGAAGGCCAGAATATCCTGATTGCCATGTACATGTTTGACGAGACGGAAAAGAATGCTTATATGAAAGAAAATAAAGACCAGCGAATGATTGCAGGTCTTGTATATATTGATAATTATGAAGAAGCATTGGAAAGTATTGATGAGGTTCGCCGTTCTCTTTTAATTGCTTTAATTGATCGAAAAATTAATAAGTATTTTCAGAATATAGATGCCTTAGTTAAAAAGCTAGAAAAAGACAAATACTTATTGATTTTCAAACAGAAATATTTAAATGAATTGCAGGCTTCCAGGTTTTCGTTACTGGATGAAGTAAAAGCTGTGAATATTGGAAATGATATGGCTGTAACAATAAGCATTGGATTAGGTGTAAATGGTGAGAATTATGCAAGAAGTTATGAATTCGCAAGAGCAGCAATTGATCTGGCGCTAGGCAGAGGCGGAGATCAGGCAGTAGTAAAAGAAGGCGAAAAAATCGTATACTATGGAGGAAAGAGCGTACAGATGCAAAAAACGACTCGTGTAAAAGCAAGGGTTAAGGCACATGCGCTTAAAGAACTTGTGGAAGCCAAGGATAAGGTGGTTATCATGGGGCATAGTATAGGAGACGTAGATTCTTTTGGAGCCGCAATTGGTATTTACCGGATTGCAAAGACATTAGGTAAGAAAGCGAATATTGTTATAAATGATGTTACGAAAACGGTACGTCCCATTCTTAAGAGATTTACAGAGGTTGCGGATTACGAAAGTGACATGTTTGTAAATGGTTTACAGGCAAAAGAAATTGTGGATGCCAATACATTATTAGTTGTAGTGGATGTTAATCGGCCAAGCTATACAGAGTGTCCAGAGCTTTTGGGCTTAACAAAAACAATTGTAGTTTTTGATCATCATAGACAGACTGGAGAAAGCATTGAAAATGCAGTGCTTTCCTATATTGAACCATATGCATCTTCTACATGTGAGATGGTTGCAGAGATGCTTCAGTATATAGGAGACGGTTTGAGACTGCGTTCAATAGAATCGGATGCCTTATATTCCGGCATTATAATAGATACAGATAATTTCCAGACGAAAACAGGAGTAAGAACATTTGAAGCGGCAGCATTTTTAAGAAGAAATGGTGCTGATATCACGAAGATACGTAAATCGTTACGTTCGGATGTGGACGAGTATCAGGTCCGGGCAGCTGCTGTTCGTGATGTTGAAGTTTATCTGGATGTATTTGCTATAACAGGATGTAATGCTCAGAATACGGAGAGCCCAACGGTAGTCGGGGCCCAGGTAGCTAATGAGTTATTGAATATTAATAATATAAAAGCTTCCTTTGTCCTGACGGAGTTTGCAGGAAAAGTCTATATCAGTGCAAGATCTATTGATGAAGTTAATGTCCAGATTATCATGGAACAATTAGGTGGCGGTGGACATATGAGTGTTGCCGGTGCCCAGCTTGTAAATGTATCCGTAGAAGAAGCTAGAGATATTTTAAAAGAGACTTTAGATAAGATGAAAAAGGAAGGAGAATTATAATGCAGGTAATTTTATTGCAAGATGTGAAATCATTAGGGAAAAAAGGGGAAACAGTTAAGGTAAATGACGGATATGCAAGAAACTTTATTCTTCCTAAAAAGCTAGGAGTAGAAGCGAATGCAAAGAATTTGAATGATTTAAAGCTTCAGAAAGCCAATGAAGAAAAGAAAGCTTTGGAAATTTTAGAAGAAGCAAAAGCATTTGCAGAAGCGTTAAAAGATAAAGAAGTAATTGTAAAATTGAAATCAGGAAATGACGGAAAAACTTTCGGTTCCATTTCTACAAAGGAGATTGCACATGCTGCAAAGGAACAGCTAGGTTATGATATTGATAAAAAGAAAATGCATTTAGCAGACCAGATTCGTTCTTTAGGTGTTTACAATGTGCCTATTAAGCTGCATCCAAAAGTAACTGGCGAATTGAAGGTAAAAGTTCAAGAATTATAAGATATAAGGGTGGCGTACATGGAAGAGGCAATTATAAAGCGAATACTACCTCATAGTGTGGAAGCTGAACAGTCTGTTGTGGGTTCTATGATCATGGACAGAGATGCTATCGTTGTTGCTTCGGAAATATTAACCGATGAGGATTTTTATCAAAAACAATATGGTGTTTTATTTGAAACTATGACAGAACTCAATAATGAGGGGAAACCCGTTGATTTGGTTACGTTGCAAGATAAGCTAAAGGAAAAAAATGTTCCGCCGGAACTTTGCAGTATTGAATTTATTGGTGGACTGGTTTCATCAGTACCAACGTCAGCAAATGTGAAACATTATGCTACAATTGTAAAAGAAAAGTCAGTGCTTCGTAATCTGATTCGTGTAACAGAAAGTATAACAAACGACTGTTATTTAGGAAACGAATCTGTTGAGGAACTGCTTGAAATAACGGAAAAGAAAGTATTTGATATTGTGCAGAATCGTGGCTCAACGGATTTTGTCAGCATACAGGATATTGTTATCAACGCCATTGAGAGTATTGAGGCCGCATCGAAGAGTAAGGGAACGGTTACTGGTATTGCCACTGGGTTTTATGATCTGGATTATAAGATGGCAGGGTTACAGCCTTCCGATTTGATTCTGGTTGCTGCCAGGCCATCTATGGGAAAAACAGCGTTTGTATTGAATATTGCGGAGTATGTAGCGGTTAAATCGGGGATTACTACAGCGATATTTAGTCTGGAAATGTCGAAGGAGCAGCTAGTAAAGCGTATTCTTGCTATGAATTCTAAAGTAGATTCTCAGAAAATCCGTAGTGGTGAGCTTCAGGATGATGACTGGGTAAAGCTTGTGGAAAGTGCAAATTTCATTGGCAATTCTAATCTGATTATCGATGATACACCAGGTATCTCTATTAGTGAATTACGTTCTAAGTGCCGTAAATTTAAGCTAGAGAAGAATTTAGGACTTATTATAATTGATTACTTGCAGCTTATGTCAGGTGGTAAGAAAATAGAGTCTAGACAGCAGGAAATTTCAGATATTTCCCGTTCATTAAAGGCACTAGCGAGAGAGATTAATGCTCCAGTTATTGCACTTTCACAGTTGAGCCGTGCTGTTGAGCAAAGACCAGATAAACGGCCGATACTTTCGGATCTTCGTGAATCTGGAGCGATTGAGCAGGATGCGGATGTGGTAATGTTTATTTACCGTGATGAGTATTATAATCATGATTCTGAAGAAGCTGGAATTTCAGAAATTATTATCGGAAAGCAAAGAAATGGTCCAACGGGTACTGTAAAACTTGGCTGGCAATCACAATATACAAAGTTTGTTAATCTGGAGAGAGAACGCTCGTAAAGAGGGTTCTCTTCTTCAAAGTGTAAAAAATGTATTATAATCATAAATAAAAAAGAAAGGAAATGTGATATTTAGCTTATATAAGTATCATACACAAGAATATAATGAATAATAAGTATTTTATATCAATAATGTGTGGATATATCATATATTTTCTGTTTTGTCTTTGTGAATTTTTTAAAGTGAATTATCTATATAATTCAATAAGTAAATTAATAAGTGACGTTGGTACATTTCAATACTTAATTAACGAAGAAAACATAATTAATGGTTGCTATCATAGAAGAATTGTTTTTTCGCAGTTTTATTCTTCAGATAATGTTAAAGTATTATCAAAAGAAAGGCGTTAGGGCAGATATATTAGTTATATTGTTAAATAGTGTTATGTTTGCCTTTATGCATATATTCAATTTATTTTTGCAAATAGAAACAATAGGTTATATAGGGGTATTTCAGAGTTATTTGATAATAAGTTTACTTGGAATTCTACTTGCTGTAAGTTACTATTTATATGATAATGTTATTGTCTGTATATACATACATATGGGGTTTAATATAATATCTTCATTGGCTATAGGTAATAATCCTGTAATATATATTTTGTTATATATGATACTGCTTGCGTTCATTATCTTTTGGCTGAAAATAATGAATGTAAAGAAGATTGAGAATTGAACTAGAATAGGTTCATTATTGTATTATGATAGAAATAGAATCTGAAAACATTGAATTTATTGGTTTGGAAATTCTGAGAGCTTACATAATGAAAAGGAGGGGGTAAGCCTGAAACAAAATGGTCATGATTAATCTGTATACGATTTTTAATATTGTAAATATATATTAAAAATAAAAGGAACAAGACAATTTAAAAGGCAGATAATTTTATTGATGCCTTTCGTAACACAAAGGGAGAATGATAAAAGTGAAGAATAAGTTGTTGAGAAAAGCATTAAGTTTGGGTGTAGTGATGTCCGTTTTTATGATACAAAGTGCTATAGCTATTGCAAGTGAAGATACTTCGAAAGAAATTAATACAATTTCCAAATTAGAAAAATGTCTCGATCAAATTACTAAGGATAACATAGTTACTAGTGCTGAAAGAAATAAACTTAAAAGTCGCTTAGATTTAAATGTAGCAAAAGAATATATAGCACAATATAATGATGAAATTGAAAAAGTTATCAATACTAAGAAAGGGGAAAAAAATTACAGACATATATAATGAAAAAACAGACACATATATAAGTACATACAAGTATGAAGTGACAGATGTTATATCGGTGGAAGCTAAATTTATTGATGAACCAGAAGTAACCAGTTCATTAGGAAAAACAACTATTACTAGTGGTGGTGGACCAAAAGAGCTAGGAGATAGAAAATCAACTGGAAAGTATAAAGAAACTATTTTAGGCATTTCATTGTGCGATTTTAACTTAACATTAGGATATACAATAAATAAGACCAATATGATGACGAGATATTCAAGTACTTCGGGTTCGTCTTCATATGGTTCTCTATCATCTTCATCATATATCACTGATAATGTGGCAGCTAAAGTAGGACATGATATGAATTGTATTGGAGATTATACAGTAGATATATTAGGATATGCAACGACTTCTTTATCACTTGAGTTAAAAGTAAAATGGTATTCGGGTACTGGAAGTGAGTCAAGATACATTGTTTATACATTATCTAAAATATAAAGTTGCTTTATTGTGGTTTTCTTAGTAAAAGAGAACCACTTTTTTATATTCCCAAATATTATTTTGATTTTAGAATCCTAAAACTATTTCTTACAAATAACTAAAAACTTACTTCAGCAATACGTGTAGGAGTTGATGCTTACTTTCTTAAAGCAGTATTCTTTTTTCTTTAATAAAATTAAATCTTATTTATAAATGTTTAATAAAGTTAAAATAATTCTTTAATATTATTGAATTTGTTTGCATTGTGATGTATAGTAAAAAAGAAAGGAGGAATATCTAGTGAGCATTCGTGTTCTTCCAGGGTGGATGGTGAATTTGGAATCTGAGGATATCAACTTTATTAAAAATTTTTTATTAGCATCAGGCTCATTAAAAGAAATTGCAAAACAATACAATGTAACCTATCCAACTGTTAGAAATCGGTTAGATAAGTTAATAAAAAAGATAGAATTAAATAATACATTGGAAGATGATAGCTATATTACATTAATAAAAAACATGGCCCTTAATGAGAGAATTGATTTTGATACAGCTAAAATTTTAATAAGCGAATACAGAAATATTCAGAAAGAAGGTAATTAAATGACGAAGATTGTTTTTATTTTAGCCATAAGAGCAATTTTGATAATTGCGGTTGTCTGTTTTATTCAGTACTTATTAGCTAAAAGAGCTAATAAGCTGCTAGGAACAGTTATTCCCATGATCTTATTTGTATTTTCGTTGATTTTCTGTGCATATACTACAGTAACGAGAAAAGATACATATAAAGTAACGACATCAAATCATACATATGAGTATAAGGATGAGGCAAAGTGTATGGAGAAACAGGAACAACTGCAGAATCAAAATATAGCATATGCTGTTAAGAAATCCTATAATGGATTTTCAACAAAAAATATTATAGGATACTTCTTTGGGATAAATGTTATAGCCGTTATTCTGCTGATGGAATACTTTTTTGTTAAAAAAAGATATGTCCGCAGAATGCATATGGAGATTAGAGATCTTTGATTTATGTTGTATAGAAGGAGTGCAAAGTGTAAATTCTCTCAAGACTGTACCACGAAAGTGTGAGGAATTTACACTTTGCTTTAAAAAGGTCTATTATTAAAAACATGTCTTATAAAAGTGATTTGCCGTCGTATTACATACTTCATTGACAACTTGGGTAAAAAGATGTCTATCATTTCTGTGTATAAAAGGGTAATTTCTATTTGAAATCAAGAAATGCTATGGTATAATGTGTTGTATGGAAATAATTTACATATTCTAGGAGGAGTATCATGAGTCAAGTTAGGTACATTATATCGGATGCATCAAAAAAAATAGATGTGGAACCACATGTATTACGGTACTGGGAGGAAGAACTCGGCGTGAAAGTTCCTCGAAACGAGATGGGACATAGATACTATCGCGAAGAGGATATCGAGTTGTTTAAGAGTATAAAGTTTTTAAAAGAACAAGGATTTCAGTTACGTGCAATAAAGATGGTGCTTTCTGATGTAAGAAAAATTGGACAACTTGATAAAAAGAAAATGAACATGCTTAAAGACGAGCTGAATGCTCAGGTATTATGCATGGATCAGACTGCTAGTGAACATGTAGAGAAAAAAGAAGATTCCATTATGGGACAAGCTTTTGAGGCACAAAAGGAAACAATGGAAAATGAAGTATGTGCTGCCAGTCCTGAACCAGTTGATACCCAAAGTGAGCCTAAAGTTGCGCAGTTCAAAGTTATCATGAATAATATTATCATGGAGGCATTAAGAGAGAATAACTTAGAATTATCGAAAGCAGTTAGTTCCAATGTTTCTGAAAGCGTATTAAAGGAAATGGATTATATGATGCGCATGAAAGAGGAACGGGAGGAAGAACGTTTCAAACGATTAGATGATTCGATTCGATCTAAGCAGAAAGCGCGCAAAGAGATATCTGCAACCAGAGAAAAGAGAAAAAAGAAAAGAATGTTTCATAAGAAAGCAGAATAGGATGTGGATAGCCCAAAACAAAAATAACTCATTAAATAGTTTTAATGAGTTTTTTTGTGTCTTATTAAGCTTCTAATTTTGCGTTTAAAGCAGCTACGACTTCATCGGCATCTAAACCATGAACCATGCAAGCTTCTTCAAGGGATTCTCCTTGAGCAGATGGACAGCCGATACAGTGCATGCCAGCATCTAATAAAACAGGAATTAAATTGGAATCAACTGCAATGATATCATGTATAATCATGTCTTTTGTTATTTTTGCCATTATATTGCCTCCTATAAAATAAATTATGGTTTTATTATATTCGTACAGATTTCACACGTCAAGGTATAGAACTGCATTAATTCTAAAACATATGCTTTAATGCTTGTATTATCTAAAGTATTATATTAAAATGTATATATTACTTATGAAGGAGGATAAGAAAATGGCATTTGTTATTAATGATGGTTGCGTAAGCTGTGGAGCATGCGCTGGTGAATGTCCAGTAGGTGCAATTTCTGAAGGTGATAGCAAGTATGAAATCGATGCCGATGCTTGCATCAGCTGTGGTTCATGTGCTGCTACATGTCCAACAGGATCTATTTCCGAAGAATAATTTTTGGAACATAATAATAGAAAAGCTGCCTGTCAACGGTCCTTTAGGGAGAATCTGGCTGACAGGCAGCTTTTTTCTTTATAAAAACTTTCCGATGTCAAATTCCTGAATTACCATTCTACATATTTGCAAGAATCTGAACCGCATTTGATTTTAATATACATTCGTAGTGTTCTTTAAAGTATTCTAAAGTAGCATAAGTTGTTTTCTCAGCAATTCCATATTCAGATACAATGTTGCATATCTTATTGAATTCTTCTGGAGAATGATTTGTTTTGCTGATGCATAAATAATATACTCCAGTCTGAGGGTTTTTATAAACCTGATTCTCACCAAAATAATAATGAGACAAATGAGAAGATAAATTAATAATTTCATGAAGATTTACAAATGTAAATACCTTTGTCATATTTGCTGTTATAGTTGATTTGCGTTGTAAAGGCATCTGTTCATCCTTGCTTGAAGTTTTTGTTTCTGAAAGATGGTTAAATTCTTCCGCCTTCTCACTCTTTCTTTCATCGAGCAGGTCGTTGATTTGATCGAAACAATTAATAATTTCATCTACATATGCTTCATCTGTGTCTGTACTCTCAGATTCATCGCTCTGATCAGGTGAAAACTTTGAAAATCTTGTATCCAGTTCATCGGGATCTTCGACTTTCGTAATGACTAAAACCAAGCACTCAGAAGAAACAGGGATGGCTTCTATCATAAGAGGAATGTCATCTGCTTCAAAACCAAATTCAGCAGATGCTTGTTGCATCATTTCCCGAAACAGTGCTTTGGCTTTGTCGGTACCGTAAGCTAGTTCGCTGATGCGAAGCTGTCTATCAACCAGGTCTGCTTTGCTTAATGTGCAACGTATTTGATTTTCGTTTATTTTTTCGATTTTCACTTAATCACATCCTTCCGATGCTTTCATTACATAGATAGTGTAAGCTAAAATATATGTTGTATACAAAGTATAATTTAAAAAAATAATAAAGTCAAATTATTTATAGTTTATGTTAAATGTGTACAAAGATAGAAAAAAAGATTGTATATTAATTTTTCTAAAAAATTATTGAACAATTGGTAAAATGTCGCTATAATCTGTTATATGACATAACAAATTAGTAAAAAAAGGAGGTCTGATAATTAAGGTTATATGGTTTTCTAAATACAGAATCGTTGGTGAACTTGGTCGTGGTGGTACGTCTGTTGTTTTTTTGGCAGAACATGTCTTGCTGGGTGTCTATCGGGCAATTAAGAGAATTTCGAAAGAACATCAGGCATATTTGCAGCTCATGAGAGAAGTTCATATATTAAAATCTCTAAAGCATCCAAATGTTCCAATAATATATGATATTGAAGAAGATGAGAAATATTCATACATTATTGAAGAATATCTGCAGGGTGAATCTTTAAAATCATATCGAATGCGTCTTTCGTATCTGAGTGAAAGAAGTATCATTGATTTCACATTTCAAATTTGCGATTTCATCAAATATTTACATACATTTTCAGCTGGAATTTTATACTTAGATCTTAAGCCGGAAAATATTTTAGTGCATCAAGGAAAACTGAAATTTTTAGATTTCGGAGCTGCTGTTTATGAATCAGAGTATGACAAAGTGTCTTATTCTATGGCAACGCCAGGATATGCAGCACCAGAATGGCTGAATTGTAAGGCTGATAAAAGAAGTGAT
The DNA here is from genome assembly GCF_900111595.1 of [Clostridium] polysaccharolyticum. Lineage (GTDB taxonomy): Bacteria > Bacillota > Clostridia > Lachnospirales > Lachnospiraceae > Clostridium_AI > Clostridium_AI polysaccharolyticum. The sequence continues at coordinate 44,656 of NZ_FOHN01000008.1, forward strand.
ATTTATAGCATTGGCTGTCTTATTTATTTTTTGGTAACAGGAACACTTTATCAGCCGTCTCGTGTTTCTAGAAGATGGTCTTGGATGCTGGTACGGAATCGTAAAATCTATAAAATCATTGAAAAATGTGTAAAGCCATTGCCTGAAAGCCGGTTCCAGTCGGTTGGGGAGCTAGAGAACTGTTTAAAGAGGGCAGTGGAGACAGGGGAGTCTAATAAAGAAAGTGCAGTTATGTCATATTGTATAGCAATTGCAGGAAGTGAAAGAAGGGTAGGTGTAACACATATTGCGTTATCCTTAGCTAATTATGTGGGGAGAATCAATAAGAATTCTATATACATTGAATGGAATGATAGCGGGTTTTTGCAAGAGTTTGTTACATACTGCAAAGGCGTAAAGGAAAAAGGCAAGTACTGGTGCATGAAGCATGTAAAAATGCAGGAAAAAAAAGCTTGGAATCAAAATACCCAAAAGGAAAGGTTTCGGTTTGCAATAAAAGATTATGGTGTATTAACAGAAAAAAACATGGAAGAATTTCTGCAAGAGGAACATAGGATTGTAGTTGCGGGTTCAAAGCCTTGGGAGTGGAAATCTGCTTTGTACTGGATAAAAAAACTCTGTGATGAGGATAGTATTCTATATTTACTAAACGGAACTAACGATGAATGCGGGAAGATAGAAGAAGAAGCGTTATTCTGCAAGCATAGTATTCATGTGCCTTACCTGAAACAGGTATTTTACGATGGACATAAGTCTATAGGTAACTATGTATTTGATAGTGTAATACGTTATGTTGTAAGAAATGAAGGGAAGGATGGTGATAGGGTTTCAGATGTAGAATAGGAAGGAAATGTAAAATAGGAAGGGCCAGTTGTAATCGGGTTTTTGCAGTGGCAGGTTTGTATCACGGAGCTGGGACTACTATATTTTGTATTAACTTTGCTGTGTTTTTATCAAAAAATTTTGCGGGGAAAATACGGATTATTGAATTGAATGAAAGTGGAGATTTTAGAAAACTCTTGAAGGGCCTAGAAGAACAGCGAGACATAAGAATGGAAAAGGGGAGTTTTGAAGTGGGAGTTATTTCTTTTTCCAGTGTATTTTCTGAAAGAGAGCTTGTGTATACACTGGATGAGGAGTATGATTTTGTGATTCTGGATTTAGGCTGTAAATACCTGAAGTACCAGAAAGTTTTTTTAGAAAGTGATCAGAAAATAGTTCTTGGAAGTACATTGCTTTGGAGAAAGCAGGAATATGAACATTTTCTTAGCAGTGTCAGAAAGATAGAGCATTATGACACATGGGAGTATGTTGATATGGCAGGGGGCAAGAGGAAACCGGGCTTTGTTGATGGTGGTAGAATTAAACTGAAAAAGTTTGATTGGATTATAGAAACTTTCAACGTAACAGAACGTGCTGCAAAAGTTTACTGGTCTCTTTTATAGAAAAGGAGGTGCTAATGAAAATTATCAAAGGAAGAAGAAAATACTATCTGCTGTTATTAAAAAAGGTGTTTTTCTTTGTTATGTTGATAATGATAGGGGTTATTAGCGGAATATTTTTTATGAAAATTAAGAATGGCAAATTTGCCAGGGAAAGAAGAATGGAAATCTATGTACTGAAACGAGATGTGGAGGCTGGAGAAGTATTAGAGAAAAGAGATATTTACTGCACCACTGTAATTAACGAGGGGCGTCAGGTAATAAGTACAAATCTTCTGAACTGTGTCGGGAAGCCAGTTAAACAAGCACTTAATAAGGGAACAGTATTAAATGGCCAGATGTTTGAAATGGGAGATGTAGAAAAGGAGATTCGGAAAGTTCCTTACACTTTTATTCATAATTCAGATATGCTGAAAAAAGGTGATTTGGTAGATGTTCGTATATCTTTTCCTAATGGAGCGGATTTTATCATTCTTAGCAAGAAAAAAGTAATTCGTTTGGAAGAAAGAGAATCTTCTGAAGAAAGAGTGCTTTGGTTAGGGGTGAATGAAGAAGAAATACTGCGTATGTCTAGTGGAGTAGTTGATGCGTACTTGTTTGAAAAGGCTTATATATATGCTGTAGTTTACACAAGTGAATTGCAAAGTTCTTCTATTGTAAATTATCCTGTCAATAAGGTGGTGGAGGAATTGATAAAGAAAGATCCGAATATCATACAAATTGCCCAGGATAAGAAGACATATGAATTAAGAAAAAGAATATATGAAAATGCGCCAGACTTTAAAGGAGAAAAGGAAATAATGCAAGGAGGCCTAAAGTATTTTGATTAAAGACTAGCAGCAGTTTAATGTGACGAGAGAACGGATATAAAATGTTTCACAACTGTATTATAAGTTCTCAATTATGTAAATCGTTCATGCACCTTCTGCCATTAAGCTGGGAGATGACAAGGATGAGAAATAAGAATAAGTGGATTATAATGGATATCGAAGAAGCTAATAGAAGAGGGCTAGAGATATGCATTGACGGAAAAGAATATACATATTCAGACATTATGAGAAGAAAAAGATATCTGGTAAAAGAAAATGCGGATTATATGTCAGACTATATTTACGATGAGCATGGCAAAGTTGTTGGGATATATTATGACAAAGTAAAATAGGATACCTCTATACCATTTCCGCAACATATACTTACAAAGAGTTTTGTCTGAATAAGTGTATTTGAAAAATTACTATTAAGGGGGGCGTTTAAAGTCCTCCCTTATTATTTTCTAGCTTTTTCTTGTACAAAATTCTTAGATAGTGATATAATAGGGACGAATGAGGCCAAAAAGAGAATGACTACAGTATAGGAGAGTTATGAAAAGAACTATTAAATCAGACAGAACGATATCTTGCCAGAAGTATTTTCTGGAACTGGCTGGAACGTCAATTTTACTGATAGTGGCAGTTGTGCTCCTTTGTTCCGGAATGGTTTTGAATCCTTTTCGGGTAGCGGAAGTAAAAAGAGAGGAAGATATAAAGAAGGCATATCAGAAACACATAAGTTATGTGAAAATGACCAATCAGACGTTAGTTTTTACACGGTACTATAAAATGGATAGCAAAGGGAAAGCAGCATATAACTGTTACATGACAACAGGATTTGATACAAGATATTTTGTGTTCATACCAGTTGAAGGAACAGCAGATAAGGATGGCAAAACGATAGAGAAAATCAGCAATTGTGATTTAGTAGGGCGGCTTTGCAAGGATAAGCGGCTTATGGATACCGTAGCGTCGGACTATAAGGTTACAACGGAACACTTTATAGAAGAATGCAGCGTATCGCAAATTATAATTGATGAGGCAGGGGCTAAGAGAAAAGAAGTGCTAATTATATGGATTGCACTATTTGGACTGTTATCCTCATATATCTTATATGTTTTAGTAGTTTTATTCGTGAATAGAGGTATGGGAGGAAAACAGAATGAAAAGAGTAAGGAGCAATAAACTTCTTGTGCTTGTATTTGCAGTTGTTGCAACTATAGCAGCAGCTGCAGGCGTGATTGTGGTTCAGAAGCTGATACCAAGTAAAAAAGTTATGGACTTGACACAATACTATCAAGTTGATTCAGATAAAATAAAAGTGATATTAGAAAACAGGATTTCAGAAGAACCGGGACTGTATCTTGAAGGAGTTGCCTATATTGACTATGATACGGCAGCAGAGTACCTGAATCACAGGTTTTACTGGGATGCCCATGAAAATGTGCTTATTTATACAACGCAGGCAGAAGTGGTAAAAACGGAAATCGGTTCTTCTGAGTATTACCAGAATAAAAGCAAATCATCGGTTTCTTACCAGATTGTAAAGACAATTGGGAATAAGGTGTATGTTGCAATTGATTATGTGAAGTTATTTTCTAATATTGAATATACAATCTATGAGAAACCAAACCGTATTGTGATTCATTATGACTGGGGACAGGATTATCTGGTTTCTGATGTAAAGAAAAATACGCAGCTTCGTTATGGTCCAAGTATAAAGAGTGATATACTTGTCCAGCTAAAGGAAAATGAATCATTGACTTATGTGGATGTGGAAGAAGTAAAGGGGTCAAAATTTAAAAAGGTAATAACCACAGATGGTATTATTGGTTATGTAAAGGCGAAACATGTTGCTTCGGCAAAGTATAAGACGTTAGATAATGGCTATAAGGAGAAACCGTACTCTCACATTACTAAAGATTATACAGTTTCATTAGGCTGGCACCAAGTGACTAACCAAAGTGCAAATAACAACTTGCTTGCAGTTCTTGAACAGTCTAAGGGAATTAATACAATATCACCAACTTGGTTTTCCGTTGCAGACAATCAGGGGAATATTACTTCTCTAGCAAGTGAGGCGTATGTAAGCAGAGCCCATAATGCTGGTGTTGAGGTTTGGGCGCTATGTGACGACTTCAACAAAGAAGCTGATATAAATGAATTATTATCCTATACATCAAGGCGAGAAAAACTGGAAAATGAACTGATTGCAAGTGCATTTAAATTTGATCTTGATGGAATCAATATTGACTTTGAAAATATTACTGCCAAATCGGCAAAGCATTATATTCAGTTTTTAAGAGAATTATCTATCAAATGCAGGAACAATGGTATTGTTTTATCAGTAGATAATTATGTACCTGCATCATACAACAGATTTTATGATCTGGAAGAGCAAGGAAAAGTTGTGGATTATGTTGCGATTATGGCATATGATGAACATCATTCAAATTCAGAAGAAAGTGGTTCGGTTTCCTCTATTGGATTTTTCCAAAAAGCTATTGAGGATACCTTGAAAGAAGTGGGGAAGGAAAGAGTCATTGCTGGAATTCCTTTCTACACTAGATTATGGACAGAGAAGGCTGATGGCAGTTTAACCAGTGCAGCCTATGGAATGGGTGCAATCCGCACATTGCTAGAAGAAAATGGGGCAAAAGTGAACTGGGATGAAGAAACAGGACAGAATTATGCCGAATATAAAACGGCAGATGGAGTCAATAAAGTCTGGCTTGAAGATGAAAAATCCATTGAGCGAAGAATGAAAACAGCTTCCGAAGCGGGAGTGGCAGGAATGGCTTATTGGAAGCTGGGTATGGAAAAGGCTAATGTCTGGAATACAATTCAGAAGTTTATCAATTAGAAAGTTAGAATAAGCTGGAAATTTTTTCATAAAATAATAGAAAAGATATTTTCAGGTTGTAAATCATGAAAAAGTTTTGTGGTATTGTTGTAATCATACTGCTAGTGGCTGCACTAGGAATAGGTTTGAAGCAGAGTATTGCTACTTTTGGGACTACAAGCATTGAAACAAGTGATGTGAAGCAAAAGAGTGAAAAACAGAGGATTGTTATTGATCCTGGGCATGGCGGCTTTGATCCTGGGAAAGTGGGGGTAAATAACATTTTAGAAAAGGATATTAATTTAGAGGTATCTCTTTTTCTAAAAGATGAACTTGAAGCGGCAGGATATGATGTAGTTATGACACGAACGGAAGACTGTGGCTTGTATTCAAGCACAGATAGTAACAAAAAGCGTACCGATATGCAGAAGCGTGTAGAGATTATTAATAACAGCAATGCGGTTATTGCGGTGAGCATTCATCAGAACAGTTTTGAACAAGAGAGTTCTAAGGGGGCTCAGGTTTTTTATCATCAGCAGTCTGAGAAGGGAAAGATTTTGGGGGAAATGCTGCAAGAGACCATAAAGGCAGAGATTGCAGATGGAAACCACAGAGTTGCGAAATCCAATGACTCTTATTATCTGTTTCGGAAAACCCAGTGTCCAACTGTTATAGTCGAGTGTGGTTTTCTGACAAATCAAGGAGAGTCAAAGCTTTTGACAGAAGAAGATTACCAAAAGAAGATGGCAGCAGCAATTTGTGACGGTATAAAGAAGTACTTTGAACAGAACGTATAAAAGAGGTCTTATAAATGAAAACAAAGGTGAAACAAGTCAATAGGGATAACTTTAGTCGAAGTGAGTTTGAAGAAGCATCAGAAATTTTGAGAAGTGGCGGATTAGTTGCATTTCCAACAGAGACAGTATATGGATTAGGTGGAGATGGCCTGCTTTCTAGTGCAGCAGAAAAAATATATGCAGCAAAGGGCAGGCCATCAGATAATCCATTGATTATTCATATTTCCAGCATGGATGATTTAACACAATTGACCGATGAGGTTTCCGAGAAGGCTAATAGATTAGCGGATGCTTTTTGGCCAGGGCCATTGACTATGATTTTTCAGAAAAATGATAAAGTGCCTTATGGAACAACTGGAGGGCTGGATACAGTGGCAGTCAGAATGCCTAATCATCCTATTGCGTTAGAGCTGATTCGTACATCCGGTGTACTGATTGCTGCGCCAAGTGCGAATACATCTGGAAGACCTAGTCCTACAAAAGCCGAGCATGTAGTGGAAGATCTGGATGGAAAGATTGATATGATTATTGATGGTGGAGAAGTTGGAATTGGAATTGAATCAACTATTGTAGATTTGACAAGCGAAATTCCAACAATTTTAAGACCTGGATACATTACTAAGGAAATGCTGGAAGAAGTAATTGGAGAAGTGGCAATAGATCAGGCCATTTTGACAAAAGGAGTCAAGGATGGCTTAAAGCCAAAAGCACCAGGTATGAAATATAAGCACTATGCGCCTAAAGGAGATTTAACATTATACAAGGGCTTGCAAAGTGAAGTTGTAGATGAAATTAATAAAGATGCAGCTAAAAAGAGGGCTCAGAATTATAAAGTGGGTGTAATCGCTACTGAAGAAACCAAGGAAATGTATGATGCAGATTATGTAATGTGTATTGGTTCACGAAATGATGAAGAGTCCATTGCAAGACATTTATATGGAATATTAAGAGAGTTTGATCATCTTGAAGTAAAATATATATATGGAGAGTGTTTTTCAAAAAATAATCTGGGACAGGCAATCATGAATAGGCTCTTAAAAGCGGCAGGTTATCATGTGGTGGATGTCTCAGGTAGGGAAAGGTGTGATAAAGATGAAATATAGTAAGGTTGTCTTTGTCTGTACAGGAAACACAAGCAGGAGTCCTATGGCGGAAGCGATTTATCGTGGCATGTCAGAAGATGGAACTATAGAGGCTTGTTCTCGTGGACTTGTTGTATTATTTCCGGAACCATCGAACCAGAAGGCGGATATGGTGGTTGAAAATCATAATCTGTCTTTGGATAATCATGTGTCTGCACCACTGACCAAGGAAGATATAGAAGGAAATGTACTTGTTTTATGTATGACATTTTCTCAAAAAATAAAGGTTGCAGAGGAGTTTGGAATTACAGAAAATTTATTTACCATAAAGGAATATGTGGGGGAAGAGGGAGATGTAATAGACCCTTACGGGGGGACTGTTTTAGAATATGAAGAATGCTTTTCTGAATTATCAAGACTAATTAAGAAATCATTAATAAAACTTAACGAGGAGGCTAAAGAATGATTGGAATAGGATGCGATCATGGCGGCTATGCTTTAAAGCAGGAAATTATTAAGTATTTAGAAGAAAAGAAAGTGCCATATAAGGACTTTGGCTGTGACAGTGAGCAGTCGGTAGATTATCCAGTGTATGCTAAAAAGGTTGCTAATGCAGTTTTAGATGGTACTTGCGAAAAGGGAATCTTAATCTGTGGGACAGGAATAGGTATCTCCATTACAGCAAACAAAATAAAAGGCATTCGCTGTGCACTTTGTCATGACTGCTTTAGTGCGCAAGCAACAAGAGAACATAATGATGCAAATATTTTAGCTATGGGTGGAAGGATAGTAGGACCTGGTTTAGCAGTTAAAATAGTGGATACATTTTTAAATACTGCATTTTCCAATGATGAGAGGCATATAAGAAGAATTAATATGATAGAAGAGTAAAATATGAACAATGTAAAAGACCGTTATGCTTGCAATAAATGTAGTATTAATGGTCTTTTTAATCTGTGGATAAAATTGGATTATACAATATAGTATAACAGGTATACATATTGTTGCATATCAATCCGCTAATAGAATGTTATATCGTAAATTTTTAAATAGGTGGTTAGATTTATAACTAGACAAAGTCTATTAAAATGTATATAATGTCATTATCTAAAAATTATCAAAGGGTTTGTTCATAAAATGAAGAAGGAAAATCGTTCTGTTTTTAAGGCGTGGGTGATGGTAACGCAAGTTGGCATTACATTTTTGACGCCTATAGGTTTATGTGTAATCGCAGGGTATTATTTAGATAAGCATTTTAAAACCAGTTGCTGGTTTATCATTCTTTTTTTCTTAGGGGTTCTAGCAGCCTTTCGAAATGTCTATGTTATGACAAAAAGTTTTTATGAGAAAGACTTGAAAAGGGAAAATGAAGAGCTTGAATATTGGAAGCACTTTACTACAGAAGATAAATCTTCGTGGAAAAATAGTAAGAGTGAAAATGGTACTGATAAGGAGTAATATATTGGAAGATTCAAAACAAACATTAAATAGGCTGCTTTTGGGCATTCTTTTTTATGCAGTTCCTTTTATAGCAGTGGATCTATTTTGGATAAACAAAAAATTTACTTTTCTGTTTGGACTGACCATAGGCTGTTTTTTGTCAGCATTCATTGCAATTCATTTATACAAAAGTCTGGATTACTGTCTTTCACTTGATCCCGAATCGGCAGAAAAAGCAATGAAAAAGAAAACGATGATTCGTTTTTTTGTGATGTTGTTAGCAGTGGGAATCAGTTTTTGTTTCCCTGAAATAATAAATCCATTAGGATTATTCATTGGTATGATGGGGTTAAAAATATCTGTATATTTTCAGCCTTTCATTCATAAATGGTGTACTTCTTGGGGTACACTTGCAATAAAATTTAATAAAAAAGGAAGGTGAGTTTGTGAATGGTTGGATGGCAGCAAAGCCACTCGTTTTAGCCGCTGATGCAGCAAAAGCAGCGGGAACTTCTAAGGAACTGGATCTTGGTATTAATGGTTTTCACCAATATCATCTGTTTGGGCAGGAACTGTATATTACCAATACACATATAGCAATATTTATTGTTATGGTGACTTTAATCATATTTAGCATCATAGCAAATAAAGTTATTAAAAAGGCAGATCCAACAAAAGCTCCTGGGGCATTCTTAAACTTCATCGAACTGATTGTAGAATCAGTTGATAACCTGACAGCTTCCAGTATGGGAGAAAAACATGGACATAAGTTTTCAAACTATATCGGAACACTGTTTGCGTTTATTTTTTTATCAAACATTTCAGGTTTATTTGGTTTAAGACCGCCGACAGCTGACTATGGAACAACTCTAAGTCTGGCACTGATTACTTTTGTATTAATCCACTTCAACGGATTTAAGTATCAGAAAATCGGACACATTACAGCTTTGTTTAAGCCTGTAATTTTAACACCAATTAATATTATAGGTGAAATTGCTACACCAATTTCCTTATCACTACGTTTATTTGGCAACGTAATGTCTGGTACATTGATGATGGCATTAGTTTATGGTTTGCTTCCTAAGTTTTTAACTATGCTAGGATGGCCAGCATTTTTACATGCTTACTTTGATGTATTCTCTGGAGCAATCCAAAGTTATGTATTTTGTATGTTGACAATGGTATTTATTTCTGACACTTTTGGTGAAGAATAAGATGAATAATTTATTATTAAGGAGGAATTCTCAATGAATATAACAAACGAAGGTTTAGTAGCAGCATTTTCCGCTTTAGGCGCAGGTATGGCAGTTATTGCAGGTATCGGACCTGGTATTGGACAAGGTATCGCAGCTGGACATGGTGCAGCAGCAGTAGGACGTAACCCAGGTGCAAGAGGTACTGTTATGTCAACAATGCTTTTAGGTCAGGCGGTTGCCGAAACAACAGGTCTTTACGGTTTGCTAATTGCATTCTTATTATTATATGCAAATCCGCTTCTTGGCAGATTCTAGTTGGAAGAAAAATAAGAAAGCCAATTGAAGGGAGGCAAGAAAGTGAACGTTATTCTGTTAGAGACGGACTGGATGAATAACCGAATCTTCGGATTGGATTTACAATTGCTTGTAGATGCAGGAATTATGGCAATTGCTATGTTAGTACTGTTCTTTTTTATCTCCAGCTTATTGTTTAATCCAGCAAGAGCATTTTTGAAAAAACGCCAGCAGTATATTCAAGAACAGCTTGATAATGCAAAACGTGACGAGAAACAAGCCAAAGAGTTCAAGGCTGAATACGATGGCAAGTTAAAACAGATTGATAAAGAGGCTGATGCCCTTATCAGTGAAGCACGTAAAAAAGCATTAAAACAGGAAACAGTTATTATTAATGAAGCAAAAGAAGAAGCAGTGAAAATGATTGATCGTGCCAATAAAGATATTGAGTTAGAGAAGTCTAAAGTTCAAGATGAGATGAAACAGGAGATTATCAATGTTGCATCTGCTATGGCTGGCAAGATTGTAAAATTTTCTATGGATGAAAAAACGCAAAGTAAATTATTTGATGAAACATTAAGAGAGATGGGTGATGGAACATGGCAAAATTAGTTTCTAAAACATATGGCCAAGCACTATTTGAACTTGCCCTGGAAGAAAATGCATTAGAACAGATTTTGGAGGAAGAGGCTTTTGTAAAAGAAGTTTTTGCCGACTATGGAGACCTTGTTACTTTGTTAAATCATCCGAAAATCAGTAAAGATGAAAAGATTCAAGTGGTGGAAAATATTTTTAAAGGCAAAATTAGCGACACAATGTTAGGATTTCTTGTAATCGTTGTAACAAAGGAGCGCTATGATGAGTTAGAACAGATTTTTCAGTACTTAGAAGAAAAAGTCAAAGAATATAAAAATATTGGAGTTGTAAGTGTAACAACAGCAGTGGAACTGTCTGAGGAGCAAAAAGCACGTTTGACACAAAGACTGTTAGAAGTTACATCTTTCAAACAATTGGAGTTCAGTTATTCAGTTAATCCACAGATTATTGGTGGAATGATTCTTCGTATCGGAGACCGTATTGTGGATAGCAGTATCAGGACTGAAATTGATCAGATGGCTAAGAGCCTTTTAAAAATACAACTCTCTTAATTATTACAAATAGAAAGAAGGTGCATAGGTATCATGAATTTGAGGCCGGAAGAAATCAGTTCTGTAATTAAAGAACAGATTAAGAATTATAGCACACAACTTCAAGTATCTGACGTAGGTACCGTAATCCAGGTAGCGGATGGTATTGCACGTATTCATGGTTTGGAAAATGCCATGTCAGGTGAGCTTTTAGAGTTCCCTAACGAAATCTATGGTATGGTTCTTAACCTTGAGGAAGACAATGTTGGTGCAGTTTTACTTGGTGATGCCAAAAATATAAATGAAGGCGATATAGTAAAAACAACAGGCAGGGTAGTAGAAGTTCCTGTTGGTGACGCTATGTTAGGCCGTGTTGTAAATGCATTAGGACAACCGATTGACGGAAAAGGACCTATTGCATCCACAAAATATAGACAGATTGAAAGAGTAGCATCTGGTGTTATCTCACGTAAATCTGTAGATACACCTTTACAGACAGGTATTAAAGCGATTGACTCCATGGTACCAATTGGACGTGGACAGCGTGAGTTAATTATCGGTGATAGACAGACTGGTAAAACAGCGATTGCTCTTGATACTATTATTAACCAGAAAGGCCAGGGGGTAAAATGTATTTATGTTGCGATTGGACAGAAGGCTTCAACAGTTGCTTCCATCGTAAAAACATTAAGTGAGTACGGTGCAATGGATTATACAACAATTGTTGCAGCTACAGCAAGTGAACTTGCTCCGCTTCAGTATATTGCTCCATATTCTGGATGTGCAATTGGTGAAGAGTGGATGGAAGCAGGTCAGGACGTATTAGTTGTTTATGACGATTTATCCAAACATGCTACTGCTTACCGTACACTTTCCTTGCTTCTTAAGAGACCACCTGGACGTGAAGCTTACCCTGGTGATGTATTCTACTTACATTCCAGATTATTGGAAAGAGCTGCTAGATTATCAGATGATTTAGGCGGTGGTTCTTTAACAGCCCTTCCAATTATCGAAACACAGGCAGGTGACGTTTCCGCATATATTCCAACAAATGTTATTTCTATCACAGATGGACAGATCTACCTTGAAACAGAAATGTTTAACTCTGGTTTTCGGCCAGCTGTTAATGCAGGGCTTTCCGTATCTCGTGTAGGCGGTTCTGCACAGATTAAAGCGATGAAGAAAATTGCGGGACCTATCCGTATCGAATTAGCTCAGTACAGAGAACTTGCAGCATTTTCACAGTTTGGTTCAGACTTAGATGCTGATACAAAAGAAAAGTTAGCACAAGGAGAAAGAATTAAAGAGATTTTAAAACAGCCTCAGTATAACCCAATGCCAGTTGAGTATCAGGTTATCATTATTTATGCTGCTACTAAGAAATATCTTCTTGATATTGAAGTAGATAGAATTTTAGATTTTGAAAAAGGTCTTTTTGAATACATTGATACGAAGTATTCAGATATTCCTGCAAGTGTTCGTGAAAAGAAAGAAATTACAGAAGAAACAGAAAAGAACTTAATTCAAGCTATTACTGAATTCAAAAAAGAGTTTAAATAGAGGAGGTAGAGATTATGGCCTCCATGAGAGATATAAAAAGGCGAAAAGACAGTATTCAGAGTACGGGTCAGATTACCAAAGCCATGAAGCTTGTTGCTACTGTAAAATTACAAAAGGCAAAGTCAAGAGCGGAAGAATCGAAGCCTTACTTTAATTATATGTATGATACGGTAACCTCCATGTTAAAGAAGTCAGGGAATATATCTCATCCGTATCTTCAGGCTGGAGATTCTAAGAAGAAGGGATTTATCGTAATTACTTCTAATCGTGGACTTGCTGGTGGATATAATTCAAATTTAGTAAAACTGATTACAAAGGGCGACTTTAAGAAGGAAGACTGTGTGATTTATGCAGTTGGACGAAAAGGCCGCGAAACTTTGGAACGTTTAGGTTATGAAATAAAAGCGGATTACTCAGAAGTGATAAATGAGCCATTATACAAAGATGCACAGGAAATTGGAAGAACAGTACTGGATGCATTTACTAATAATGAACTTGGAGAAATTTATCTGGTTTATACGGTATTCAAAAACACTGTCTTGCAAGTACCGACTTGTACGAAACTTTTACCTGTCTCTAAGGATGAGATGGGAAAAGAGGGAAACAGCAATGAGAAAATATCCATGGATGATTTGACTCTTATGAACTATGAGCCAGAAGCAGAAGAAGCTTTAAATACGATTATTCCTAAATATGTCAATAGTCTTATTTATGGTGCATTAGTTGAATCGGTAGCAAGTGAAAATGGTGCCAGAATGCAGGCAATGGATTCTGCTACAAATAATGCAGAAGATATGATATCAGATTTATCGCTTAAGTATAATCGTGCTAGACAAGGTGCGATTACACAAGAACTTACAGAAATTATTGCAGGTGCATCTGCAATTGAATAAAAAAGGAGTGAAAAAGCAAGTATGGCTAAATCTAATGTAGGTAAAATCACTCAGATTATTGGTGCGGTACTAGACATTAAATTTACAGAAGGTAATCTTCCTGAAATTTATGATGCCATAGACATCAAAACAAAAAGTGGAGATACTTTAGTTGTTGAGGTAGCGCAGCATCTTGGTGATGATACAGTACGTTGTATTGCCATGGGACCTACAGATGGTCTGGTTCGTGGAATGGAAGCAGTTTCTACAGGTGCTCCTATCTCCGTACCGGTAGGTGAAGAAACATTAGGACGTATGTTTAATGTACTTGGCAATCCTATTGATAACAAACCAGCTCCACAAGTTGCCCATGACCCAATTCATAGAAAGGCACCTGCTTTTGACCAGCAGTCTACAGAGACGGAAATGCTGGAAACAGGTATTAAAGTCGTTGATTTACTTTGCCCTTATCAAAAAGGTGGTAAAATCGGTTTATTTGGAGGTGCTGGAGTAGGCAAAACAGTATTAATTCAGGAGTTAATTACAAACATTGCTACTGAACATGGTGGATATTCTGTATTTACAGGTGTAGGAGAAAGAACTCGTGAAGGTAACGATCTATATTATGAAATGATTGAGTCTGGAGTTATTGATAAAACAACAATGGTGTTTGGCCAGATGAACGAGCCACCTGGTGCCAGAATGCGTGTAGGTCTTACAGGCCTTACAATGGCAGAACATTTTCGTGATAAAGGTGGAAAAGATGTTCTTTTATTCATTGATAATATTTTCCGTTTTACTCAGGCTGGTTCCGAGGTATCTGCCCTTTTAGGACGTATGCCTAGTGCCGTTGGTTATCAGCCAACATTACAGACAGAGATGGGTGCTTTACAGGAACGTATTACATCTACAAAGAGTGGTTCTATTACGTCTGTTCAGGCTGTATATGTACCAGCAGATGACTTAACTGACCCAGCTCCAGCGACAACATTTGCCCACTTGGATGCGACAACAGTACTTTCACGTTCTATTGTTGAGTTAGGTATCTATCCTGCGGTAGATCCATTGGAATCTACATCCCGTATTCTGGATCCCCACGTAGTTGGAGAAGAACATTACCAAGTTGCTCGTGGAGTACAGGAGATTTTACAGAAATATAAAGAATTACAGGATATTATTGCAATTCTTGGTATGGACGAACTTTCTGAAAGTGATAAGCTTTTAGTTGCTCGTGCTAGAAAGGTTCAGAGATTCTTGTCTCAGCCATTTAACGTTGCAGAACAGTTTACTGGTCTGGAAGGGAAGTATGTGCCTATTTCTGAAACAATTCAAGGATTCAAAGAAATCTTAGAAGGTAAGCACGACGATATTCCAGAAAGTTATTTCTTAAATGCTGGTAATATTGACGACGTTCTTGCAAGAGTAAAGTAGGAACGGAGGGAGTCCATGGCGGATAATAAATATTTCAAAGTGAAAGTCATTTCTCCAGACCGTATATTTTTTGAAGGAGAAGCAGATTTTCTCGAATTAAAAACAAGCGAAGGTGATATTGGTATTTTAGCAGGACACATTCCTCTAACAGCTGTTATCGCACCTGGTATCATGAAGATTACTAAGGACAGTGAAGTGAAAGAGGCTTCATTATTGGAAGGTTTTGTTGAAATCCTGCCAGACCGTGTAACTGTTTTAGCAGAAGCATGTGAATGGCCAGATGAAATCGATGTTAACCGTGCCAATGAAGCAAAAATCCGTGCAGAAAGAAGATTAGCTGGAGGTGAAGGTGATATCAATTATCCTAGAGCGGAAATGGCTCTACGTAAAGCCTTAATTCGTATCGAATTAGGTGACCGTAGGGGATTATAATAGAAAACAAAACGAATAAATCTCCAATTATTGGCAATGCTTTAAATAAGCAAGCTGGTAATTGGAGGTTTTTTATGAGCAAGAAAATAAGAACGACAATTTATATAGTAGGTATTCTGTGGATTGTGGTTATGTCACAGTTATTAGTAAATCGTATTTTCAAAAAGGATACAAATATTATGGATGCCTTTATTGATACGGATACGAACATAGAGGAAAGTAAACTAAATCTGGCTGTAGATTATGGAACAGGCAGCATACTTAGCGATCAGAAGGAAGAGGTACTTAGAAGCTTAGCACAGGAAATAAACCTAAGAAATTATAAAATTGTCACTGAAACAGGGAAACATACAATAGATATGAAAATTGAGAAATATACAAAGAAATCTAAAAATGTAATTGAATTCATATCAGTGGAAATGCAAGAAGGCAAAGAGAATGGCTATCATCATTTTGTATTGCTTGAGACTAAAATGACAGATGACTTTTCTGATGTTATGAAAGCCAAGAAGGATATAGAAAAATATGTTTCTTCATGGGGAGCAAAAGACTATCAGTGTGTTGTGAAATTTACAGGAAATTATAAAGGGCAGATGTCAGAAAAAGAAAGGAACCGGCAAGTAGAGAAGTTACTGCGAAGCTTGCAGGCAAAAAGAGTAGACTCCATTCAGGCAGATAACTACTATGCTGTTTACGGATATACAAATATGGTAAAGGATTATATTAAGGCATCTGGAAAACGCATTAATATTAATGTAGTAGTGACTTATAACGAACAGGAAGACAAGACGAAATTGTGTCTGGCAACACCTGTTTTAAATGAGGATTATTAAAAGAGACAAGCCGCAAAACAGTCGGAGAGAGAAGTTTTGTGGCTTGTTTTGAGTATTATATAGGGGAGTATATGGTATTGGAAAAGATATAATGTTTTGATATAATGAATTGAAGTAATGTGTAGCACAAAAGTATTTTATGGGAGGTTAGGCAAAAGTGAAAATACGAAGTGTAGAGTTAAAGAATTTCCGCAGTTTGTCTAGTAAAAAGCTTACTTTTACAGATGTTCAAAATAAAGTGAAGCAGTTTACGGTATTAATTGGAGACAATGGTGCTGGAAAAACATCTTTTTTAGAAGCGATTACGAAAAGTTTTGTGCCAATAATTCGTTCTATAGATAGTAAGGCAGTAAAGAATTGTGATTTAAAAGATAGTGATATAAAATATGAATGCGGATGGACAACGATTTCAACAGAAGCTGAAATAGATGGAAAAAAATACATGTTATTAAATAAGAAGCGTATTACAGCAATTACTGAATATGATGAAACAATAAATTTGAAAGAAGAGAAGCAGCAAAAGACATTATTGAAAGATGCCTTTATAAAAAAAAGAGAACAAAAACATTTACCACTGATATTATATTATGGAACTAACCGCGTATTTAATGAAGTACCTAGAAGGGGACATATAAGAGATTATACGATGGAGGATGCTTTGGAAAGCTGTTTTGATAATACAAATAATTTTCGGGGTTTTTATGAATGGTTTAAGAAGGAAGAGGATATTGAATTAAGGGAATTAAGGCATCAGAAAGATTATAAGAATGTTCCTTTAAATGCAGTTAGAGATGCTATTTCTAGCATGATACCAGGCTATAGGAATCTAAGAATAGAACTTAATCCTTCACGAATGGTAATTACGAATGAGAGTGGAGAGGATCTAAGAATAGAACAGCTTAGTGGAGGATACAAAGCGGTTTTGGCAGTAGTTTCGGACATTGCAAAGCGTTTAGCTATGGCGAATCCTACGAGTATTAATCCGTTAGAAGATGAAGCTGTAATTTTAATTGATGAATTAGACTTACATTTACATCCTAAATGGCAGAAAACAATAGTAGCAGACTTAAAGCGTACATTTCCAAATTGCCAGTTTATTGTATCAACTCATTCACCATTCATCATACAGAGTTTGAAGCAGAGTGAATTATTAGATTTGGAAAATGAAGATGTACCATTAGAAGATGGAACATTTGAAGGATGGAGTATTGAAGAAATCCAAGAAAATAAAATGAACGTAGAGTGTAAAACGGAAAGATATAAAGAAATGATGATTGAATTTTCTGATGCAGTTGATGAGGAAAAAAAGGACAGAAGTGCTAAGGCTTTATAGTGAACTTGTTAAAATGCTTCACCCAGACAGTACGGAAAGGAAAATTATTGATATGGATGTAAGGATGGTGAGGCAAGATGATTAAACTGGAAAGGGGCAAATGTTCACCAGAACTATAGAGTAATTACTCCTAGAGTGCAGATTTGTGAGCATTTAATTGAATTAATAGAAAAATTAGTTGATAAAATGAGTAAAAGTGTGAAAGTGAAAGATAATGATATTGAAGACTTAGAAAAAATTTTAGACCTATGTAGAAGAGATATGGAATATGCAGCAGTGAAAGCTACACGCATACTAAATAATGAGAAGTACATAGCTATAAAAAAGCAATTAAAAGAATCAGGTAAATGGAATATTCGCCTAATACAATTGGAAGAGGAACTAGAAGGTATTAAGTTGGATATAATATAAACACGAGGCTGCCACACCACCAGAATAGAAAGATGATGTGGCAGCTGCTTTAGCTTAAAAATGATGGTTTCGATACCTGCTACGTCGATAATTCATCTCATTAAAAAGCATATTTTCAACTAAGTGCCGCATCCAGTTTGGATTTCCCTTATTATCGTAGTGGGCAAATGGAACAGGAGGACACCATCTTCCGCTGCCACAGCGTCTATTGGCAATAGGGCAAAGAGGGCCAAAGCAAGGTCTAGGAGGAGGTCCCCAAGGTTTAGGAGGTGGAGGAGGTCCCCATGCACCCCATCCTGAAGCCTGTAGTTCCGTTGCTTCTACCATTTCTTCTTCACAATCTAGCATTGCATCATCTGGACAGTAAGAACGAGTGGTAGTGGTTTCAATGTCAAGAGAGGCACTCTTTAGTTCGCCATTATCTTCATTATCATTCTCTGAAGGGGTAAGACGTAACAGAATTTTATCTACAATCATTCCTAAATGCGTTTTATCAGGAAATTCATCAAACATGACGCTTCCACTGTATTCTAACTGATCACACTCATCATCAATCACAATCTGGATGGCTTGTAAAGGCTCTGGAAACTGCCGTTTCATGTATTCAACATCTTTGTTGTAGGCAAGCATGTTTTCTACTTGCTTAAAATTGCTGTCATCCTGAATTATGCTTTCTGCGTGTAATTCATTGTCATAATCTAGATAACCCATAAGTACTCCTTAATGCTGTTTACTATCAGTATATGAAAAAAGATAAGAACTGTGAAATATATTATCGTTGCACTTTCCAATAAAAATAGTTAAAATGAAACAGAAAGGAACGGTAGATAGATGGAAGTGAAGGATGTAGAGAAATTATCAGCATATATAGATGAAAACCTTGTGGATATTATCATTAGTAATGCACAGGGCAGTGGACAGATGAAAAAGGTAAAAGTCCGGGCGGTTCATGTAAAAGAGCAGACAAAGTTTCAGGTGACAAGTTATCAGGGAACAAAAGTGTACCATAAGAATTATAATAGAGAAGATTTTATAAAATTATTAGAGCAGTTTATTACAGGATATGAAATAGAAGAACAAGAAAATGCGGTAGTAAAGTTCAAGCAGGTTGTCATACGTACTACAAAAGAGCAGGTAACTGCATTGTTTAGCAAAAAAGGAAAAATGACCTTGAAAGCTTCCAAGCTGAAACAGGAACTTCCAAAGCCTATTTTTGAACATAACCGTAGAAAACGATATATTTTAGAAGAAGGAACTGCAGTTCCGTTTTTAGTAGATTTAGGTGTAATGACTAAGGAAGGAAAAATTGTACAGTCGAAATACGATAAGTACAGACAGATAAATAGATTTTTAGAATTTGTAGAGGATATAGTAGAGGAACTTCCGCAAGACAGGGAACTTACAATATTGGATTTTGGATGTGGAAAATCTTACTTAACATTTGCCCTTTACTATTATTTTAAGAAGTTAAAAAGGTATGATATTAACATCATAGGACTGGATCTGAAGGATGACGTAATTCGCACCTGTAACCGCCTAGCCAGTAAATATGAATATGATAAACTGAAGTTCTTGCATGGAAATATTTCTGATTACGAAGAACTTGAGAAAGTGGATATGGTCGTAACACTTCATGCATGTGATACAGCTACAGACTTTGCCCTTCAAAAAGCAATTCTATGGGATGCAAAAGTTATTTTATCCGTACCTTGCTGTCAGCATGAGATTAACCAGCAGATAAAATGTGAACAATTAGAGACAGTATTAAAGTATGGCTTGTTAAAAGAACGTATTTCTGCACTGCTTACCGACGGACTGAGGGCAGAATTATTAGAGTGCAATGGTTACAGGACTCAGATACTGGAGTTTATAGATATGGAACATACTCCTAAAAATATTCTGATTCGAGCAGTAAAACAAGAAAGCGGCAAGAAAAAAACGCCACAGGATTATGAAAGACTAGTGGAGTTTCTCCATGTGCAGCCAGCTTTAGGTGCGTTATTAGGTTTAAATCCTGAAAGGAAAGATAAAAAGATTGGAATGAAGTATCATGAAACACGTGTATAGAGGTGTGGTTTTATTTGTTGTTTTTGTTGCATCGACTCTGTTTATGCAGCGTTATATGAAAGATGTAACCATTAATTTTCATACAACAGTAGAAATGGGAAATGCAACATTTCCACTATTATATGTCCAGAATGGAAACAAGATAGTAAATGAAATGCATGGTTACAGAAGCAGTTTAAGTGCTGTAAACGTAAGAGAATCCATGACGTATATGGATGGCTCAAAAGAACTTATATTTCGTTTAGATGATAAACAAAATGTAATTCGAAAAATTAAATATGAAACTAGACTTGTATCCTCTGGTGAAGTGGTTGAAGCGGATTCAACTAGTTCCATAGAGAAAAATGATAAAGGCAGATATGTAAAAGTGGCACTTTTGGAAAGCTATCAGCAGGGAAAAGAGTATGCTATGAAACTTACTGCCATTACAGATAAGGGACGTAAGATTCACTACTATACAAGGCTAAAATTTTATTCAGATGAATCCTATTTTAAAGAAAAAATAGATTTTGTACAAAAATTCCATAAAGCGACTTTTAATAGAAAAGAGATGGAGCAGTACGCATCCTATTTAGAATACGGTGAATCAGATGATTCCACCTTAGCCTATGTAGATATAAAATCAGATGTGAACAACATTGCTTGGGGCAATTTAAAGCCAAAGGCTGTATCAAAAGCAATACCAATGTTCACCGAATATACAAGAGAGACAGCTTCTGTTGTATATGAATATTATGTAAAGGCCAATACAGGAAGAGACGTGGATGATTTATATTACGTTCATGAATATATCAGAATACGTTATGCCAATGGCAGGATGTATCTTCTTGGATTTCAGAGAAAGATGGAAGAAGTATTTAACAGCAGTTTAGCCGAAGTAAAGGAGAAGGTTTTAAAAGTGGGTATTACCAATGATACCAGCATGAAGCTTAATTACACAGAAGATGAAACAAAACTTTGCTTTGTGAGACAAGGGGCGTTATGGTATTACGATACCGTTGAAAATAGAGCCGTTAAGGTGTTCAGTTTCCTTACGAATAAGAAAGATTATGAAAGAAGTGGTTATAGTCATTACGATATAAACATTATCAATATGGATGAAGAAGGAAATATTGACTTTATGGTTTATGGATATTTAAACCGTGGAGACTATGAAGGCAGAGTAGCAGTTCTGCTCTACAAGTTCCATGCTTCAGAAAACCGTATTGAGGAACTTGTTTATATCCCAATGGAGACTACTTATGAAATGCTTAAAGAAGACTTAAACCATTATGGATATTTAAGTTCTAACGGAGTATTTTACTTTGCTGTAAATAACCAGGTGTATTCGTATAATATTGCGTCAAGAAAAATAAAAACCATAGCATCTGATGTTTCTGATGATGACATTATATTATTGGCTAGCAAAGGATTTCTGGCATGGCAGGATTCAGGCAATCCAAAAAAAAGCAAGAAAATTACTATACTGAATATGGAAACAGAAGAAATAAAGACCATCGAGGCAGAAAAGCAAGAAAATGTTTCCCTTTTGGGAAGCAGTGATGGCAATATTATTTTGGGAAAAGTGAAAACCAGTGCTATTAGGACTACTAAGCAGGGAGAACAGATTGTACCATATTATGAGGTGAATATATGTAAGGGAAATGGAGAAATATTAAAAGCATATAAAAGAAATGGCATTTTCGTAAGCAGTGTTACCGTTGATAATAATGTTATTACTTTGAATCGAGTACGCCGCTCTGCAGATTCCGTCCTTGGATATGCACCAGTACAGAGTGACAGTATCATCAACAATATAGAAGTTGGTGAACAAGGTTTTTTACTCACCCATAAGCAGTCCCAAAAGGCAATGAAAGAGTATTTTATTACCCTTCCTTCCAGTGTGGCTATGAAGTCTGTTCCAAAACAGAAAAGTACCAGGAATACTATTATAACAACAAGTACAACATTAGTATTAGAACAGCCAGCATCTAGATTGGAAAAATACTATGTTTTTGGTTATGGTACAATTACAGGTGCTTATACAGATGTTTCTTTGGCAATTCAGAATGCTGACAGCGTAATGGGGGCTGTTATGGATAATAATTATCGAATTGTATGGGAACGAGGTGGTAAGTTCTTAAGTAATACGATTAACACCTATAAAAAGATTCCGTCCACTCAAAGTGTGGATTCAATAGGTGCTTGTATCACAATTACACTGGATTTCAACGGAGTATCCGTTAACGCAGAAAAGATTTCATCAATGAGTGAGTCTATCTACGACATATTACGCAGCAGATTTAAAGGAAGCACTTATAATCTGACAGGGTGTAACTTAGATGAAGCACTTTACTATGTAAGTGCAGGTTTTCCTGTAATTGCAATGAAGTCAAAGACACAGGCAGTACTTTTAGTGGGGTATGATGAGTACTATGTGAAATATTATGATCCAGCAGCCAATGTAGTTCAAACCATGCTTTTAACAAATGCAGATAATATGTTTAAGGAAAATGGTTATATATTTAATGTTTGCATGAATTAATGTAATGTATATTAGGAGGATACAGGAAATGGATGAACGTATTAAAATATTAGCGAAAAACTTAGTAAACTATTCTATGGCTGTAAAATCAGGAGATAAAGTCTACATTCACTATGTGGGCAGTGATACAAAAGATTTAGCCAGGCAGTTAATAAAAGAAATATATGTAGCAGGTGGAGTGCCATTTCCTCATTTTGAGGATCAGACGGTACTTCGGGAAGTTATGTTAAACTGTACAAAAGAACAGATGCAGTTAAGAGCGGAAATTGATG
The DNA here is from genome assembly GCF_900111595.1 of [Clostridium] polysaccharolyticum. Taxonomy (GTDB): domain Bacteria; phylum Bacillota; class Clostridia; order Lachnospirales; family Lachnospiraceae; genus Clostridium_AI; species Clostridium_AI polysaccharolyticum. The sequence continues at coordinate 67,420 of NZ_FOHN01000008.1, forward strand.
CAAAAGAAATGTCAGCTATGGACTGTTATATTGGAATCCGAGGAAATGAAAATGCAGCAGAATTATCGGATGTTCCTGATGAAAAGAGAAAACTCTATGATAAATATTATATGACACCAGTACACCATGAAGTTCGTCTTAAGACAACAAGATGGGTTGTAATGCGTTATCCGAACTATGCAATGGCACAGTTATCCAACATGAGTTTGGAAGCTTTTGAGGATTATTATTTTAGAGTATGTAATCTGGATTATTCTAAAATGAGTAAAGCAATGGAGAACTTAGTAAACTACATGAACCGCACAGATAAGGTTCGAATTGCAGGAAATGGAACGGATCTTACATTTTCCATTAAAGATATCCCGGCAATTCCTTGTGCAGGCGAAATGAATATTCCAGATGGAGAAGTCTATACAGCTCCAGTAAAAGATTCCGTAAATGGAGTCCTTCACTATACAGCTCCATCTTTATATCAAGGATTTATATTTGAGGACATTACGTTGACCTTTGAAAACGGTAAAATTGTAAATGCAGTTTCAAATGACACAGAAAGAATAAATGCTATTTTTGATACAGATGATGGTGCACGCTACATTGGTGAGTTTGCAATTGGTGTAAATCCTTATATTACAACACCAATGAAAGATATTTTATTTGATGAAAAAATTATGGGTTCTTTTCATTTTACGCCAGGAAATAGTTATGATGATGCACCAAACGGCAATCATTCCGCTATACATTGGGATCTGGTCTGTATTCAGACACCAGAGTTCGGTGGTGGAGAAATCTATTTTGATGATGTACTCATTAGGAAAGATGGACTATTTGTAGTAGATGAATTAAAATGTTTAAACCCAGAGCAATTAATTTAGTGGGTAGTCAGGAGGTATCGTACTTCATATGAAAAGAGTATTTTTAATTGTTTTAGATAGTTTTGGAATTGGTGAAATGCCTGATGCGGATAGCTTTGGTGATGCAGGAAGCAATACCATTAAAGCTTGCTCCACAAGCAGCAGGTTTTATATTCCAAATATGAAGAAGTTAGGACTTTTAAATATAGACGGAGTTGATGTATCGCCTTGCAATGCTGACTGGTGCAAAGAAGACGTTTCATTAAATGGTGCATATGGACGAATGACAGAAGTATCAAAAGGAAAAGATACGACGACTGGTCATTGGGAGATTGCAGGACACATATCCAATCAGCCATTGCCTACCTTTCCAAATGGTTTTCCAAAAGAACTTCTAGACAAGTTTGAAGAGGCTACAGGAAGAAAGGTATTATGTAATAAGCCTTATTCGGGTACTGATGTCATTCGTGACTACGGTGAAGAGCACATGAAGACAGGTGCTTTAATTGTATACACATCAGCAGATAGTGTATTTCAAATTGCTGCCCACGAATCAATTGTGCCAATTGAAGAATTATATCGTTACTGTGAAATCGCAAGGGATTTATGTACAGGACAATATGGGGTAGGCCGTGTAATTGCAAGACCGTTTGTAGGCGAACCAGGGAACTTTACACGTACTCCTAGACGCCATGATTACTCATTAGTTCCTCCAGGAGTAACAATGCTTGATCAGCTTTTAGAAGCAGGTAAAGACGTAATTGCTGTTGGAAAGATTCATGACATTTTTGCTGGCAAGGGTATTGGTTCAATGGTTCGTACTTCTGGAAATGCAGAAGGAATTGAACGCACCATTGAATACACAAAACAGGATTTTGAAGGAGTTTGTTTTGTTAATTTAGTGGATTTTGATATGCTTTATGGACATAGAAATGACGTAGAAGGCTATGCCAATGCACTATCCTATTTTGATGAACATTTGCCGGCTATTATGGAAGGGCTAAGAGAAGATGACATTTTGATGATTACAGCAGATCATGGCTGTGATCCAAGTACACCTTCAACAGACCATTCACGTGAGTACACTCCTTTATTAATTTACGGAAGTAAAATTAAAGGAGGAACAAACTTTGGAACAAGAGAATCTTTTGCAGATATTGCTGCAACAATTTTGGATTATTTTGAGATTCCAAGTAAAGTAAAAGGAACATCTATATTATCAGAGATTATGTAAATTCAGGAGGAATGATTTATGTCAACACCACATAACGCTGCAGAAGCAGGAAAAATTGCAAAAACAGTTTTAATGCCAGGAGATCCATTACGTGCGAAGTTTATCGCTGAAACTTATTTAGAAAACCCAGTTTGTTTTAATACTGTCCGTAATATGTTTGGTTATACAGGAACTTACAAAGGAAAAGAAGTTTCTGTTATGGGAGGCGGAATGGGTATTCCTTCTATTGGTATTTATTCTTATGAGTTATACCAGTTTTATGGAGTGGAAAATATCATCCGTATTGGTTCAGCAGGTGGATATTCTGATGATTTAAAACTTGGTGATTTAGTAATTGGCATGGGAGCATCTACAAACTCTAATTTTGCTCATCAGTATCATTTGCCAGGAACGTTTGCTCCTATTGCAGACTTTGATTTGTTACGTAAGGCAGTAGATACAGCAGAGAAATTAAATGTTCCAGTGAAAGTCGGCAATATTTTGTCATCCGATACGTTCTATGATGATGATCAGGATGCTAAACTTACATGGAAGAAGATGGGCGTGTTAGCAGTTGAAATGGAAGCAGCAGGATTATACATGAATGCCGCACGTTTAGGCAAAAAAGCACTTTGCATGCTTACAATTTCCGATCATTTATTTACTGGTGAGGAATTGTCAGCAGAAGAAAGACAAGTTGGATTTAGAAATATGATGGAAGTAGCTTTAGAGTTAGCATAATTGCATAGTATAAGTTATCTGGAGCTAAATTGTTTTTTTGCTGCCTTTGTAATTGGCATCGTGGAATTAAATACCACAATTGTCAGAAAAAAATTTTCATTGCTTAATTCTGCATTTTGTGCTAAATTTGAATGTGTTCTATTAGTAAACTAAAGTTATATTGAAGGTATCAAGGAGGAGCGTACATGAGAAAGAAAATTTTGGCAATTATGATGATGGCAGTAATGGCTGTTTCTATGACTGCATGTGGAAGCAAAGGTGATAATTCAAGCAGTAATGAGAAAAGTGAACCTAAGGTAACAGATACTGCATCCAAGTCTGATTTTAAAGTAAGCATGGTAACAGATACTGGTGGTGTCAATGACCAGTCCTTTAATCAGTCATCATGGGAAGGTTTACAAAATCTGAAGGAAAAAACTGGTGCACAAATTAGTTATCTGGAATCTACTCAGGAAACAGATTATACTTCTAACTTGGACAAGCAGGTAGATGAAGGAAATAAATTAGTTTGGGGAATTGGATTTGCTATGGCTAATGCGATTTTAGAAGCAGCTGAAATGAACGATGAAGTAAATTATGCTATTGTTGATAATGCTTATGAAGAAGTTCCTGAAAACGTTACTTGTGTTACATTTAATGCCCAAGATTCATCTTTCCTAGTTGGATATGTAGCTGGTCTTACAACAAAAACAGATTCTGTTGGATTTGTTGGTGGTATCAGCAGTGCAATTATTGATCAGTTTGAATTCGGATACCGTGCTGGTGTAGCTCATGCTGCAAAAGAACTTGGTAAAGACATTAAAGTTGAAGTTCAGTATGCAGATAGTTTTTCTGACTCTGCAAAGGGGAAAGCTATTGCTAAAAGCATGTACTCAAACGGATGTGACATCGTATTCCATGCTGCTGGCGGTGTAGGAATTGGTGTAATTGAAGCTGCTGAAGAAGAAAAACAGTTTGTTATTGGTGTTGATTCCGATCAATCCGTATTATCTCCAGATTATGTCTTGACATCAGCGTTAAAGAGAGTTGATGTAGCTGTTGAAGATATTTCTGAAAAATGTATGAACGGTGAAGAAATCGGTGGAAAAGTGTTCAATTACGGTTTAACTGACGGAGGTGTCGGAATACCTGCAGAAAACAAAAACATGGATCCAGAGGTTTACAAGAAAACAATGGCACTTCAAGATGAGATAACAGCTGGAAAGATTGTACCACCATATAATAAAGATACATTTGATGCGTTCAATCAATAAATATAAAGAAAAGCTGTTATGCAACTAACCTGGTTAGCTGTATGACAGCTTTTTGTGCCTTATGGGGCATGCGCAAATGACCCCGGTCAGTGTGGGGATATGGCTTAGCTGCTGCGTACAGCTGCTCGGGGTGACTTGCGTGTGGGAAGATGCAGGCACTTTTTGAATATACATCACAGGTTGCGGCATATTAAGAGTAAGACGTGATAAACAATTGTTATGAACAAAGCAGATAGACAGGAGGAACAATAGTGTGAATATAAGTAAAGATTATGCAGTTCAAATGCAGGGAATCGTGAAAAGGTTTGGTAATTTTACTGCCTTAAATAATATGGAACTAAATGTTAAAAAAGGTACAATTCATGCTATTCTAGGAGAAAACGGTGCTGGTAAAAGTACATTAATGAATATTTTATATGGACTATACCAAGCAGATGACGGAAAAATATATATTAATGGCGAAGAAGTGGCAATGAAAAATCCTAATGTTGCAATAAGCAGTGGAATTGGTATGGTGCATCAGCACTTTATGCTTGTAGAAAACTTCACAGTTGCGCAGAATATCATTTTAGGTAACGAAGTTACAAAAGGGCTTGGAGTTCTAGACATGGACAAAGCCAAAGAAAAAATAAATGAAATGGTTGAAAAATATGGGTTAGAGGTTGATCCTGACGCCGTAATTGAAGATATATCAGTAGGAATGCAGCAGAGGGTTGAAATTTTAAAGGCATTATATAGAGGTGCTGATATCCTAATTCTGGATGAACCCACAGCGGTATTAACTCCTCAGGAAATTGAAGATTTAATTCAGATTATGCACAACCTGATAGAAGATGGAAAAACCATTATTATTATCACACATAAATTAAAAGAAATTAAAGAATCTTCGGATGTATGTTCCATCGTAAGACGAGGACAATACATTGATACCGTAAAAGTAGAAGACGTTACAGAAGAAGAACTTGCCAATATGATGGTTGGCCATGCAGTAAAACTTGTGGTAGACAAAAAAGAGGCAAATCCAAAAGATGTAGTGTTTGAAATTAAGGATCTGGTAGTTGAAAATGAAAGAAAGCTTGAGGCTGTTAAAAACCTGTCCTTAAAAGTAAGACGTGGAGAAATTGTTGGTATTGCTGGGATTGATGGAAATGGCCAGAAAGAATTAATAGAGGCAGTTACTTGCCTTACTAAAGTAAAAAAAGGAACTATTAAAATGAATGGGGTAGAAATTCAGAATACTACGCCCAAGAATGTAATTAACCATAAGATTGCAACTATCCATGAAGATAGACAGAAAAGAGGACTGGTTCTTAATTTTACAGTAGCAGAAAATGCAGTTATTGAAAATTATAAGAAAGCAGAGTTCTCAAAACGAGGGTTTTTAAGAAGAGATCAGATACTGAAACACACAAAGAACCTGATTAAAGAGTATGATGTAAGACCAGATAATTGTGAAGAACAGTTAGTTCGTGGTTTATCAGGCGGTAATCAGCAAAAGGTGATTATTGCACGTGAAATTGCCAATCAGCCAGACTTGCTAATCGCCGTACAGCCTACTAGAGGTCTTGATGTTGGTGCGATTGAGTATGTTCATAAGATGCTGGTAAAAGAAAGAGATGCTGGAAAGGCAGTTCTTCTTATATCTTTAGAATTGGATGAAGTTATGAACGTATCCGATAGAATCGCAGTCATCTACGACGGTCATATTGCAGGAGAATTTAAACAAGGTGAAGTAGATGAACAGACAATTGGTTTATTAATGGCTGGAGGGAATGAGAATGGAAAAACTGAATAAGATTTTGAAAAAGCAGATTACAGCAACTGTAATTGCAATTCTGTTAGGGTTTGTAGTTGCAATGTTAATATTAGCTTTTACCGGGTATAATCCTTTTGAAGCCTTTGGCATTTTATTTAAAGGTATTTTTTCGAAGCCGAAGTATATAGCAAATGTAATTATAAAGGCTACACCAATTATTATTACAGGTGTCAGTGTATCCTTTGCATTTAAAGTAGGATTGTTTAATATTGGTGCGGAAGGACAATACGTTATAGGTACAGTTGCAGCAACTATGGCTGGTATTCTTGCAGCAGGACTTCCAGGAGTTATTCTATATCCCTTGGTTATCCTTTCAGGTATGGCTGCTGGTGCTATTTATGGTTCAATTGCAGGTTATTTGAAGGCAAAGTATGAAATTCATGAAGTTATCGTTGGAATTATGCTGAACTGGATTGCATTTTATTTCTGTAACTTTATTGTGAGCACAAATCGTTTTCATCAGCCAAACTCAACGGCAACAAAAGATATCAGCGATAAGGCATTCGATTTTATCTATACATGGAAGAAGTCAGATGCAGGAAAGGCTGTTTTAAAAGAAAATGATACACTGAAAGAACTGATTTATAAAACAGATATGAATATTGGGATTTTATTTGCCATAGCAGTTGCTATTATTGTAGCTGTTATTTTAAAAAGAACTTGTAAAGGGTATGAGTTACGTGCCGTTGGTTTTAATAAACATGCAGCAGAATTTGCAGGAATCAACGTGAGAAAAAACATACTTCACGCCATGTTAATTGCAGGAGCCTTGTCAGGCCTTGCAGGAGCATTAATGGTGACAGGTGTTTCCCATAAAATTTCTACATTAGGCACATTTGAAAACTATGGTTTTAATGGATTATCGGTTGCATTAATTGCTGGAAATTCACCAATTGGCTGTATTTTTGCTGGATTATTATTTGCGGGATTAATCTATGGCGGAGGTTCTATTCAGTCAGAAATCGGAGCACCATCGGAGATTATCAATATTATGATTGGCACCATTGTATTCTTTATTGCCTTATCAAGATTAGTACCTATGATTGCAGACAAATTGACAAAGAGAGGTGAGGGACGTGCTTAATACAATTTTATTAATTATCAGCATTACTTTAATGTATTCTACTCCACTTGTATTTGGAGCTTTGGGAGGCATGATCTCGGAACGCTCTGGAGTTATCAATATTGGTATTGAAGGAATGATGGGAGTAGGTGCAGCCACTGGAGTTGCAGTTGCTTATCATACAGGAAACCCTTGGCTTGGTTTCTTAACGGCAGGTTTAGCAGGCGGATTAATTGCCTTATTACATGCTATTGCGAGTATTGAAGCGTTAGCGGATCAGACAGTATCTGGTATTGCCATTAACTTATTAGGTGCGGGACTTGCTTATTTCATTGCACGTCAGGTATTCGGTGCAATTAATACACCTACAGTTCCTAGAAAACTTCCAAAAATTTTTGGAGGCCACGTTGGTAATAAATATTTAAATTATTTAAATGTAGATGTGACCGTAATTATTGCATTGGTTATTGCTATCTTTTGCTGGTTTATTTTTTCTAAGACAACTTGGGGATTAAGAGTAAAAGCAGTGGGAGAACATCCAGCTGCAGCAGATACATTAGGAATTAGTGTTAAGAAAATACGTTATATCTGTGTAGTTATATCTGGTGTTTTGGCTGGATTTGGAGGTGCATCTGTAACACTTGCGATTATTTCTAACTTTACACCTACTGCAATTAGTGGACAAGGATTTATCGCTTTAGCAGCAGTTATTTTTGGCAAGTGGAAACCTCAGGGGGTTTATGGTGCCTGCTTATTATTTGGTTTTGCTCAGGCAATTGCAATTATCCTTGGAGGAAGCAGCTTTAATATTTCATCACAAATCGTTTCCATGCTTCCATATGTAATAACAATTATTATTTTAATTCTTTTTGTTGGCAAGTCAGTAGCGCCAAAGGCGGATGGAGAACCATATCAGAAAGGTCAAAGATAAAATAAAGGGAGGAAGATGTCCAGATGAAAAATCAAGAAATTTTAAGTATGGTGGATCATACATTACTAACACAGGCTGCAACTTGGGAAGAAATTAAGCAGATATGTGATGATGGCATTAAATATCAATGCGCATCTGTCTGCATTCCTGCTTCCTATGTAAAACGGGCTTCAGAATATGTGAAGGGGCAAATTGCAGTATGTACGGTAATCGGTTTTCCTAATGGTTACAGTACAAAAGAAGTAAAGGTTTTTGAGGCTAAGAATGCACTTGAAAATGGAGCTTCTGAAATTGACATGGTCATAAATATTGGACTTTTAAAAGATAAAAAGTACGATGAAATTGAAAATGAGATCCGTGCATTAAAAGAAGCATGTGGCAATAACATTTTGAAAGTTATCATTGAAACTTGTCTCTTAACAGAAGAAGAAAAAATCAAAATGTGTGAAATTGTTACGAAAGCCGGGGCGGATTTTATTAAAACATCAACTGGATTCTCCACAGCCGGAGCGACATTTGCAGATATTGTTCTTTTCAAAGAGCATGTTGGTCCAAATGTGAAGATTAAGGCAGCAGGTGGAATCTCTTCATTAGAAGATGCAGAAAAATTTATTTCTTTGGGAGCTTCCAGGTTAGGAACTAGCAGAATTGTTAAGATTCTTAAAAATGAGGAAGCTACAGGTTATTAAAAAGGAGATGTTGTATGGATCAAAAGGCATTAATTCAAGCTGCAATAGATACCTTGCCATTTTCTTATTCTCCATACTCTGATTTTAAGGTTGCTGCAGCTTTACTAAGCAAAGAAGGAAAAGTGTATACAGGATGTAACATTGAGTCGGCTTCGTATACACCGAGTAACTGTGCTGAACGTACTGCATTTTTTAAAGCAGTCAGTGAAGGAGTCAGGGAATTTGAGGCAATTGCTATTGTTGGGGGCAGGAAAGGAATACTGGATGATTATTGTCCACCATGTGGCGTATGCCGTCAGGTAATGATGGAATTCTGTAGTCCAAGAGATTTTAAAGTAATTCTAGCCAAAGGGCCAGATGACTATAAGGAATTTACATTAGAAGAAATTTTGCCTCTAGGTTTTGGTCCTGGAAACTTACTTGTTGATAAATAAATAGTTGGATTACCGTAAGGAGTGATAAAGGCCATGAGAATGTATGATTTGATAGAAAAGAAAAAATGTGGATATGAGTTGTCCAAAGAAGAAATTCAGTGGATGATTCAGGAATATGTAGAAGGAAATATTCCAGATTATCAAATGTCAGCATTTCTAATGTCAGTTTATTTTAGAGGAATGACCGACGAAGAACTGAGTGCACTTACCAATGCAATGGCTCATTCGGGGGATATGGTTGATTTATCAGCAATTCAGGGAATTAAGGCAGATAAACATAGTACAGGTGGTGTTGGTGATAAAACAACATTGATTATTGCACCGATTGTTGCAGCTTGTGGAGTGAAGATTGCCAAGATGTCTGGGCGAGGTTTAGGCCATACAGGAGGAACCATTGACAAATTGGAATCTATACCAGGTTTTCGAGTGGCAATTCCTACAGAAGAATTCTTTGATATAGTAAACAAGGCTGGAATAAGTGTTGTTGGACAGTCAGGGAATTTAGCACCGGCAGATAAACTGCTGTATGCTCTTCGTGATGTTACGGCTACGGTAGACAGCATTCCTTTAATTGCAGCTTCCATTATGAGCAAGAAACTTGCCGCAGGAAGCGACTGTATCCTTCTTGATGTGAAAACTGGAAGTGGTGCATTTATGAAATCAATTGAAGATTCCATTACACTTGCTCAGAAAATGGTTCACATAGGAGCAAGTGCAGGAAGAAAGATAGCTGCGCTTATTACCAACATGGATATTCCACTAGGAAATGCTATTGGCAATTCTCTTGAAGTAATAGAAGCAGTAGATGTTTTAAATGGCAATGGACCAGAAGACTTAACACAGGTTTCCTGTGAGCTTGCTGCCAATATGCTTTATCTTGCAGATAAAGGTACTTTGGAAGAGTGCAGAAGTAAGGTAAAAGAGGCTATTAGCAGTAAAGCAGCACTGGAAAAATTAAAAGATATGGTCAAAGCACAGGGTGGCGATGTATCAGTCATTGAAGATACAGGCAAATTTGAAAGAGCAGAATATTTCTATGATGTAATTGCACAAGGTTCAGGAGTAATCTCACATATAAATGCAGAAGAAATCGGCGTGGCATCAGTAGCTTTAGGGGCAGGCAGAGAAACAAAAGAAAGCACAATTGATTACCATGCGGGGATTCTTCTTCGCAAGAAAACAGGAGATTCTGTAAAAGCTGGCGATGTGTTGGGAACCTTGTATTCTTCTTCATTTGAAATGATTGAAACAGGGGAAAAATTATTCCGTGCTGCATATACCATCGACCCAGAGGCAAAACAGGAAAAGGCTGCTTTAATTTTTGCCAGAGTAACAGAAGAAGGAATTGAAAGATTATAATATATAAGAGAAAGCAAAAAGAGGATTATGTGTGTGCGAACATAATCCTCTTTACATTGAAAATTTTAAAAGGGGGCTTAATAAAAAATTAAAAGGGCAATTCTAATTTTTTCCTTATGAAAAGGTTATTATTAAGCTTAATTTTATTTTAATACATATTCCAAAAAAATGCAATGAAAAGAAAGAGAAATATATTAATCCGTGCTTATTTCTTATTTTTATGCCAGAAATGTATTTTTACATTAAGAATTTGGTAGGGATTCTTAAGAATTTGTATGTACTATATTTTTGGATACTTATAAATAAACATAAGGATATTTGGAAAATGTATCTTTCACCTTTTTTATATAGGACCGTCCGATACGAAAATGCTCACCTGTTTTTAAATAAATCTCATTTTGCTCAATAGCTCCAACTTGCAGCAGGTTTACAAGAATACTTTGATTAACCCTTAAAAAAGTGGTTTCCAGACGATTTTGTATTGAAGTTAAAGTCTCGTAGGTTTCATAATGTTTGTGGCTGGTATGGATTCTTGTTTTCTGATTCAGTTTTTCTAGATATAAAATAGAGGACTGCTGAATGGAAACAGATGTTTTATTTACGGTAAAGTCAATATTGCTGCCGAAGCGCCTATTCCTAAAAGACTGTGCCTGTATAATAGAACGGGCAAATAGCTTTTCTAACTGAAGCTGTTTAATTGGTTTTAGAATAAAACCCGTAGCAAGAAGATTAAAGGCTTCTAACATGTGTTCAGTCTTCTCTGTTATGAAAATAATGGAAACCCAAGGATTTTTCTTTTGAATTTCCCTAGCAAGAAATATGCCATCACAATTCTTGAATTTCATATCTAAAAGAGCAATATCAATTGTGTTTTCGCTTATGTACTGGTAAAAGGAATCTTCTATCCGGTCAAAAGATAAGACTTCCGTAGGAACTTTGTACTTCTGACTGAATTCTTCCATATAAGTTATATTAATTTTTAAGCTGATTCGATCTTCATCACAAATAATTATTTTGATTCCCATATGATAATAAGCAATGCTGCCTCCTCTCTTTGTTTGATATAAAAAGCATTCTTGTGTATGATATTAGCATATTGTGTTAAATAGTTCAATCATTTACAAAATTAGAATATATGAAATGTGAAAAAGTGCTTTTCACATTTGGAAAATAAGTTTATAATAGTAGGGATGCATATGTGTTAATAATACCGAGGCAAAAGGATATAATGATAGATAAGTAAATTGCTTATAGATTAGCACAGATGCTTAGGATTAGGGAGGATATGAAAATGAAGTTATTATCAGTAGCAATACCTTGCTATAATTCGGCAGCTTATATGAGCCATGCTATTGAGACATTATTATCAGGTGGAGATGACGTTGAAATAATTATCGTAGATGATGGTTCTAAGGATGGGACTTTAGAAATTGCAAAACAATATGAAGGGAAGTACCCAAATATTATTAAGGCAGTTCATCAGGAAAATGGTGGACATGGAGAAGCTGTCAATACTGGTTTAAAGTATGCAACTGGCCTTTATTTTAAAGTAGTAGATAGTGATGACTGGGTAAACGAGGAAGCGTTAAGTAAGATTCTTTCCGTTTTAAGAGAGATGGTCGTAAATTCAGAGAAGCTAGATATGCTTATCTCGAATTATGTATATGAAAAAGTCAGTTTGAATAAACGGAAAGTGATTGATTATAAGGGAGCGTTGCCTGAAGGACGGTTATTTGGATGGTCTGAAACAAAGCACTTCCGTAATAGCCAGAATATTTTAATGCATTCTGTTATCTATCAGACTAAAATGCTGAAAGATTGTGGATTGTCATTGCCAAAACATACTTTCTATGTGGATAACATATTTGTTTATTATCCATTACCATATGTGAAAAATATTTATTACCTAAATGTAGACTTCTATCGATATTTTATTGGACGAGATGATCAGTCGGTAAATGAAAAAGTAATGATGGGACGTATTGACCAGCAGTTACGAGTAAATAAATTTATGATTGACTGTCATGATTTGACAAAAATTAAAAATAAGAAATTAAGAAACTATATGGTAAAACATCTAGTAATGATGCTTACAGTAAGTACTGTATTCTTAGTGAAGGATGGTTCACAAGAGAGTCTTCAGAAGAAAGAAGAACTTTGGAGATATCTGGAAAAGAAAAACAAACGTTTATATCAGGAAGTAAATAAGTATTTTCTGGGTAAATCCATGCAGATGACAAGCTGGACGGGAAGAAGAATTATCGTTATGGGATATCATATTTCAAGAAAAATATATGGATTCAGCTAAAAGAAAGGCTGCTACATGATTTTAATTTGTGTAGCAGCCTTAAAATTTTATAATCGTGTTATATTAATATACCTGACTAGAAAGGAATAGACACATATGTTGAAAAGATTCATAAGTTACTATAAACCTCATGCTGTTATATGTATGCTTATTTATTTCAGTTTAGAAAAAAGCTTTGTTTTATATATAATAACATACATTATTACAGCAAGTCCTATGCCACAGATAAAGTCAATGAACGAATGCTGTTTGATAAACATGGTTGAAAGACAGATTAATATCATGAGTATAAGAGAGCCATATTGTATAATAGGATGTTTTTTTAAGCTCTTACAGCGCCAGACAGCAATATGTGCTCCAATGGAGTTATATACGTGTATGCTTGGACACACATTTGTAGAGGTGTCAGCTGTATAAAACATTTTAACTAGCCTGGTACATAAGTTGTTTCTTGGAAATGAATCAACCCTTAGAGCCTGTGCATTTGGGCAAACAGTATATATGATAAGACATATAGTCATTCCAGCAAATAAGAAAGCAGTGCATTGATAAAAGTCTTTTATTTCAAATAACAATAAATATCCGACAGCTACACAAATGTAAGCAAACCATAGAATATAAGGTATCACAAAAACTTCCAGAAAAGGGATGTAGTCATCTATTTTGCAATACATCATATTAAATTGCCTGTTATTATGCTGTTCTAATAGTATAAACCAAATAAAGTATACAATTAAATATAGGAATACCTTTGCGTGTGCATAATTTTTTAAGCGAAACCTCATGAATCTCGTTCCTTTCGTGTCAACCTTCAAACCACTGTTTGCCATTATACCATAATTAGTAAGCTGGAAACAAGGAAGAATGGAAAAATTTATAGAAAATTTAATAGAAACTTAATTTTATTAAAAAAAACTCTTGTAAACATTGGAAAGTAATAGTATAATACAAAATATAGTTTGATTGTGCAACGAGGCACTTGGTTTTATTAACCATGTGCCTTTTTTTGATCTTTTTCAGATACATATTCAGGAGGGAAAAATAATGGATGCAATTGATTTAAAATTAATAGGGTTATTACAGAAAAATGCAAGATATTCTTTGAAACAGCTAGCAGAACAGGTTTTCTTATCTTCACCAGCAGTATCCTCTCGTATAGAACGATTAGAAAGGGAAGGATATGTAAAAGGCTACCAGGCGGAAATAGATGAAGAAAAGCTGGGATTCCACATTATTGCTTTTATTAATCTGGAGATGACACCAAAACAAAAGGCTACTTTTTATCCATTTGTCAGTTCGTGCCCAAATGTGTTAGAATGCTACTGTGTAACAGGACAGTATTCTATGCTTTTAAAAGTGGCATTTCCAAGTACACAGGAGCTGGATAGTTTTATTGGAAGGCTGGCTCAGTTCGGAAATACACAGACACAGATTGTGTTCTCATCAGCAGTCAGACCAAGAGGAGTGCAGATAGGCGAAATAGAGGAACTTGAGATGGTACAGTAAAAGCTGCATTTCGCTCGAAAATAGCTTTTTTTATTGCTTGATAATTTTATTTGTATTATACTAGGTGGAGAGGTATGTCTGTCATGTTTTTCTGTTCGTTTGTATATGTGGAGGGGCAACGGATTCTGTCGTTAGGTGGAGCTGCTGCAGGTATTGCATATAAGTGCAATAGGATGGATTCTGTACTATTGGGAGCCTGTCTGCCTATTTAGTGATTCCTTATAGAGTTCATTGTGATGCTCATGAACTCAGCTGCTTGTATATTTGCCATGATGGTAATTGCGTTTATTGCTTGTCAGGGAGCAGATCGAAGCTGGAATGAATTAGAAGAGAAGAACAAGGAACTTACCTTTTTATCATGTCATAATCCTTTAACAAAGCTGCTGGATCGGAAAAGTATGGGAGAAAACCATAGATTGCATTGGGACAGAGGAATGTTTGGCAGAAAAAGATGCCATAGGGCTTGCTGATATTGATGATTTTAAAATGTTCAATAATCAGTATGGCAATGGATGCACAGATTCAGTATTAGTTAAAGCTGCAGATGCCATCATTGGTGATTTAGGCTTGGAAGCAAAAAGTGCAAGGAAAGAAAAACGGAAAAACTGCATTATATTAAGGCAGACAGTTTTAGATGATGGACTATGCAAAGACAAAAGAATGAAGAAAGAGGTTTAGGTTAGTTATGAAGAAGAAATTATTATGCTTGCTTACATGCATGTCTGTGATACTTGTTGCCTGTTCAGGAACAAGAGAAAATGTAAAGAAAGAAACAAAAACTGAAAGTAAGACAACGGATCTTGTGAAGTACGCAAAATGCGTAACACTCGGTGAATACAAGGGAATGGAATTGACTAAGGAAACAGGGCAGGTTGAAGATAAAGATATGCAGGACAGAATTAATCAGATTTTACAAGAACATGCTACTGTAAATCAGATTAAAGAAGGAACTGTAAAAGACGGAGATACTGTTAACATTGATTATGTTGGAAAAGTGGATGGTGTTCCATTTGACAATGGTTCAGCAAAAGGCCAGTCATTAACAATTGGTTCTCATAGTTATATTGATGGTTTTGAAAGTGGTTTAATTGGTGCGAAAGTTGGAACAACGGTTACAATTAATGTAACATTCCCAGAAGATTACGGTGCTGATGAATTAAAAGGAAAAGATGCTACATTTGATGTAACAATTAATTATATTTCAGGAGAAAAGAAAGTGCCAAAATGGACAGATGAGTTTGTACGTTCTATTACAGAATATGATACAACGAAAGAATATGAAGCACAGATTCGTGTTGAATTAGAACAGAGATTAAAAGATGTGGAAGAAAGATCGCTTCAGGCAGATATTTTAACAAAACTTGTAGAAACGTCTGAATTTAAAGAGCTTCCAAAGGATCTTGTTCAGGCACGTTCAGATTCTATGATTAATTATTATAAAGATTATGCAAAACAGAATAATATCAAGTTTGAAGATTTGATTACCAATACATTTAAAGTAACAGAAGAACAGTTCAACCAGCAGGTGAAAGAGACTTCTGAAAATTCTGTAAAACAGACAGTAGTTGCTTATGCCGTAGCAGTAAAAGAAAATCTGATTCCAACAGGAGATGAAAAAGCCAAAAAGGAATTAGAGATTGCAAAACAGTATGGTGCGAAATCAGTTGAAGAATTTGCAAAAACATATGGTGATGATTACGCATTACAGCTTGTAATTCGAGATGCAGTAGTGAAGTTTGTAGAGGATAATGCAAATATTACAGAAAAAAAGGTAACATCAGGAACAAAACAGAATCAGTAAAAAAGCAAAGGCTTACAGGGGTGACCTGTAGGCCTTTTTAGGTTTTACAACTTGTACGGCATATTTTATTTCTTTTATTTTCTAAGGGAATGGTTTAAATGCAAATATCTTTGATAGACATTTTCCCAGTTAATCAAATGAAACCAGCTTGTGGCGTACTGCCTTTTTTTGTTCAGGTAATCAAATAAATAAGCATGTTCCCACATATCCAGAGTCAGGATAGGATGCAGTCCACAAGAGAGAGGGTTATCCTGGTTCTTGGTTGTTAATATAGCCAAATCACCTTTTGGATTTAGAACAAGCCAGATATACGTGGAGCCAAATGATTTTACTGCGGCTTCTATGTAGAGTTTTTGAAAGCGTTGTACAGATCCGAACTGCTTTTTTAAAATGACAGACAACTCGGTGTTCATTTGTGATTTGCATGCTGTGGTCATGGAATCAAAATATAAGTAGTGATTGTAAACTCCTCCAGCGTTATTTTTAATGGATTCCTGTGCAGCAGATGGAAGCAGACTGCAGTTATAAATCAGCTGTTCTAAAGTCCAGGACTGGAGTTCTGGATATTGTTCTAACTCGGCGTTAAGTTTGTCCACATATGCTTTTAAGTAAAGGGAAAAATGCACGTTGATCGTCTGGGCACTTAAATATGGTTCTAATGCATTATAAGGATAATTAAGTGGTTCCAGAACAAAAGGATAAGTATTGTTCATAGTAATCTCCATTCATTTAAAATATATAACTAGTATATTAGCAGAATAGGAAAATAGTATTGTTTCTAAAAAAATATAGGACAATGTATAAACTTCTCCTATTTAAGTAAAAATATAACTGAATGAATATGAGATGAAAGGACTGACAGATATGATAGATGGCATTCAGAAGCTCTTTTCTAAGAAAGGGAAAGTCAAACAGTTTGGATATAAAAGAGAATATGGCGATGTGGAACAAGTAGAGCCAGAGGATTTATTTATGGATGAAGAATACACGAATCATTACGAATATGAAGATGAATATTTTGATTAATGCTTGTTTGCTATGAAGGGTGTCATTTCTGTGTATAAGATTTCTTAGAACGAAACGGCACCTTTTACAAAATAAAATCAGACAACTTTTTTAAGTTCATAAAACAACTTAGCCGTTCATACAATTAAACAACAAGTATTTGAGGGGGTTTTCCGAGCCTTCGGAGCAGCATATGAAAGGATATATTGAGGAACGGGCGGTGGATATTGCCAAATATATTATTGAATATAACGCTACTGTGAGGCAGACTGCGAAGCAATTTGGAATTTCAAAATCTACAGTACATAAAGATGTGACAGAACGGCTGGTTCAGATTAATCCGTCACTAGCAAGTCAGGCTAGAGTTGTGCTGGATTTAAACAAGTCAGAACGGCATATTCGTGGTGGTCTTGCAACAAAAGAAAAATATCTTCAGAAACAACAGCATTGTCAAGTAAAGTATTAATGTAAAGTGCTAGCTGTTATGAGATTGTTCATGGCAGCTGGCATTTTTTTAGTTTAAGAAGTTAAAAAGAGGACATATAGACTGTGTACTAAATTGAGTACACAAACATTAATTGTAATTTTATCGTTAATATGTATTGCGTAATGTGCTATAATGTTTCAGAAAGGTTAAAAAGGAGGTATAACATGAAAGCTTTAACATTTCGTGGAGGGATTCATCCTTTTGAAGGAAAAGATTTATCCAAGGATTTGAAGATTAAAGAAGTATTACCTAAAGGGCTTTTAGTGTACCCAATGTCCCAGCATATTGGTGCACCGGCAACTCCTATAGTTGCCAAAGGTGACCGGGTTTTAGTTGGTCAAAGAATTGGTGAAGCTTCTGGATTTGTCTCAGCCCATGTGTATTCTTCAGTTTCAGGTACGGTAAAAGCGGTGGAACCTAGATTGACAGTTTCAGGTGCAAAAGTGCTGTCGGTAGTAATCGAAAATGATAATACATATGAAAAGGCCGAAGGCGTAGGACAAAAGAGAAATTACGAAGAATTATCGAAAGAAGACATCAGAAACTTAATTAAAGAAGCTGGTATCGTAGGTATGGGAGGTGCTGGTTTTCCAACTCATATTAAGTTAACTCCTAAAGAAGATTCCAAAATTGAGTATGTAATTGTAAATGGTGCGGAATGCGAACCATATCTAACATCTGACTATCGTGTAATGCTTGAAGAACCAGAAAATGTAGTACAAGGACTTAAGGTTATTTTAAAGCTATTCGAACATGCACAAGGTATTATCGCTATTGAAGATAATAAACCTGAAGCTATCAAAATCATGAGCCAGCTGGTTCAGAATGAATCTAAAATCCAGGTCAAAGTTTTAAAGACAAAATATCCACAGGGGGCGGAACGCCAGCTTATATATGCAACAACAAAAAGAAAGATTAATTCTGCTATGCTGCCAGCAGATGCAGGATGCGTTGTAGATAACGTAGATACTGTAGTTGCAGTAAAAAATGCAGTGTGCGATTCTACGCCGCTTATTCGCAGAATCGTTACGGTAACTGGTGATGCAATTAAAAAACCTCAGAACTTTAAAGTTCCAACAGGTTTAAACTATGCAGAATTAGTAGAAGAAGCAGGCGGATTTGTTTCACAGCCTGAAAAGGTTGTATCAGGTGGACCTATGATGGGTATGGCGCTGTTTGATTTAAATGTTCCAGTTATGAAAACATCATCAGCACTTCTTTGCATGACAAAGGACGAAGTTGCGGCCAACGAGCCTTCTGCATGTATCCGTTGTGGACGATGTGTAGAGGCATGTCCAAGCAAACTGATACCACAGAAAATGCTGGAATGTTCCGAGCGCTTTGATGATGAAGGATTTGTGGCCTTAAATGGTATGGAATGTTATGAATGTGGCAGCTGTACGTATGTCTGTCCAGCCAAACGCCGATTAACACAATCCTTTAAACAGACAAGAAGAAGTATACTTGATAGTAGAAGGAAAAAATAACGCAAAGAAAAGAAAGAGGTGTTATCTTTGAGTGAATTATTAAATGTGTCTGCATCACCTCACGTCCGTAGTAAAGATTCCACAAAGACGATCATGAGAGATGTAGCAATTGCGTTAGTGCCAGCAGCTGGATTTGGTGTTTACAATTTTGGCATGAAAGCACTGCTTGTTCTAGTGCTGTCCATAGTAAGCTGTATGCTAACGGAATATATATATGAAAAACTAATGCACAAAAAGATTACGGTTTGTGATTATAGTGCTTTGGTAACAGGTTTGTTATTAGGTATGAACCTGCCGGCGTCAGTGCCATTCTGGATGCCAGTTCTAGGTGGCGTATTCGCTATTTTAATTGTAAAGATGTTATTCGGCGGGTTAGGCCAGAATTTTATGAACCCAGCGCTTGCCGCCAGATGTTTCTTGATGATTTCATTTGCAAAACGTATGACAACATTTACATATGATGGAGTAACAGGTGCAACTCCGTTATATTTAATTAAGTCAGGAGAAAAAGCATCTTCTGTGTCTGATATTTTATCTCAGAATGGAACCAGTGTTTTTGATATGTTTACTGGAACCATTGCAGGTACTATCGGAGAAACTAGTGTAATTGCGTTATTAATTGGTGCAGCATACCTTTTGATTAAAAAAGTAATTACATGGAAGATTCCAGTTATTTATATTGCAACATTTGCCGTATTTGCCATGATTTTTGGTGGACGCGGTTTTGATATAAATTATCTTGCAGCAGAAATCTGCGGAGGTGGTTTGGTTTTAGGTGCGTTCTTTATGGCAACTGATTATGTAACAAGCCCAATAACACCTATGGGACAGATTGTGTTTGCTGTATTATTGGGTCTGCTTACTGGCATATTCCGTATTTTTGGAGGAACTGCAGAAGGCGTATCCTATGCCATTATTTTCTGTAACTTACTAGTTCCATTAATTGAGCGTGTAACTATGCCAGTTCCTTTTGGAAAGGAGGGGGTTAAGAATGAAAAATAAAAGCACTTTACTAAAAGATGCTATCATCTTATTCATAATCACCCTAATCGCTGGATGTGCATTAGGATTTGGGCAGGAGATTACCAAGGAACCTATTGCAAAAGCAGAAAAAGAGGAAAAACAGGTGGCCTATCAGAAAGTATTCAAAAATGCAGATAAATTTGAAGAAGATAGTGCTATTAAGGAAAAGGTAGATAAATCTGAAACATTTTTGAAGGAAAATGATCTTTCTGGAGCGAAAATTGAAGAAGTTACGGTAGCTCAGGATGCCAGCGGCCAGCCAGTTGGCTACGTTATCTCATTTTTGGCAACAGAAGGTTACGGCGGTGATATTTCCTTGGTTATGGGAATGACCAATGAAGGTGAAATCACAGGATTCGAGGTTTTAAAAGCAAGTGAGACACCTGGTCTTGGTATGAGATGTGAAGAACCTGAATTTAAGAATCAGTTTGCTGGTAAAAAAGCAGATAGTCTTGTGTACACAAAAGATGGTGCCAAAGCAGATAATGAAATTGATGCATTAAGTGGTGCTACTATTACGACAAAGGCTGTTACAAAAGGTGTAAATACTGCAATTGCGTTCTTAAAACAGGATATTATGCAAGGTTAAGGAAAAGGAGGAGCTGAGAATGAATAAGTATTTTGAACGTATCTTTAATGGTATCGTGAAAGAGAATCCAACTTTTGTCTTAATGCTTGGTATGTGTCCTACCTTAGCAGTAACTTCATCAGCTAAGAATGGTATGGGCATGGGTTTGGCAACGACAGTTGTTTTGATTATGTCCAACATGATTATTTCAGCGTTGAGAAAAGTGATTCCAGATAAAGTAAGAATTCCAGCATTTATTGTAATTGTTGCTTCTTTAGTAACAATAGTTGAAATGCTGATGCATGCATATGTAAAAGATTTATACGCAACATTAGGTATTTATATTCCGCTTATTGTTGTAAACTGTATCATTTTAGGAAGAGCAGAGTCCTATGCATCTAAGAATGGTGTACTGTTATCTGCATGTGATGGTATTGGCATGGGACTTGGATTTACAGTTGGTTTGACATGTATTGGTTTAGTAAGGGAATTTCTTGGAAATGGTTCGGCATTTGATGCAAAAATCCTGCCATCTTCTTACGAACCAATATCCATTTTTATTATGGCACCTGGTGCATTCTTCGTTCTTGCATGTTTAACCGCATTGCAGAACAAGTTTAAAGCACCATCTGCGACAAATGTTCCTCATGGCAGTGCTATCAGCTGTGGTGGTAACTGTGCAAGCTGTACGGGAACAGCATGTGTTGAAAATCACAAAATTCTTGCAGAAGAAAGACGCAAAAAAGAAGAAGCAGAAAAGCAGAGAAAGCTGGAAGCTGCAAAACGTAAAAAAGAAGAAACAGAAAAGGGGGAGAAGTAAATGAAAGAGCTGATTATTATCTTAATTGGTGCTGCCCTCGTAAATAATGTTGTCTTAAGCCAGTTCCTTGGATTATGTCCTTTCTTAGGCGTATCCAAGAAGGTAGATACTGCAGCTGGCATGGGTGGAGCAGTTATTTTCGTTATTACGCTGGCATCCTTGCTTACGAGTGTTGTATATAAATTTATTCTTGCACCATATGATCTTGATTATCTGAAAACAATTGTATTTATTCTTTTAATTGCTGCTCTGGTACAGTTTGTAGAAATGTTTTTAAAGAAATCCATGCCAGCCTTATATAGTTCTTTAGGTGTGTATCTTCCTTTAATTACAACAAACTGTGCAGTTCTTGGTGTTGCTTTGATTAATGTACAGAAAGAATATACAATTTTAAAAAGTGTTGTAAATGGATTTGGAACGGCATTAGGATTCACTATCTCTATTGTGATTTTAGCAGGTATTCGAGAGCGCTGCGAACATAATGATGTGCCAGAATCCTTTAAAGGTTCTCCAATTGTATTATTAACAGCAGGTCTTATGGCAATCGCATTTTGCGGTTTTGCTGGGTTATTGTAAGAGGGAGGAGATAAGATGAACGGAGTGGAAATCATTACAGCAGCAGCCGTAATTGGTATCATCGGTTTGCTTGTTGGTCTTCTTCTTGGTGTAGCTGCGAAAGCCTTCGCAGTTGAAGTAGACGAAAAAGAAATTCTTGTTAGAGAACAGCTTCCAGGAAATAATTGCGGTGGCTGTGGTTATGCAGGCTGTGATGCACTTGCAAAAGCAATTGCACAGGGAGAGGCTTCTGTAGATGCATGTCCAGTTGGTGGCGATCCAGTAGGAAAGGCTATTGCTAAAATTATGGGTGTAACTGCTGGAGACAAAGAACGTGAAGTAGCATTTGTAAAATGTGCTGGTACTTGTGACAAAGCGGAAACAAAGTATAACTATTATGGTATCTATGACTGTAAAAAGCTTGCTTTGATTCCTGGTAATGGAGATAAGGCTTGTTCTTATGGCTGTATGGGATATGGAAGCTGCGTGCGTGCCTGTCCATTTGATGCAATTCATGTAATCAATGGAATTGCAAAGGTTGATAAAGAAAAATGCAAAGCTTGCGGCAAGTGTATTGCAGAGTGTCCAAAACACCTGATTGAGCTGGTGCCTTACAAGGCAAAACATGTAGTGCAATGTAGTTCACAGGATAAAGGGAAAGCAGTAAAAGATGTATGTTCAACAGGCTGTATCGGCTGTGGTCTATGTGTGAAACAGTGCGAATTTGACGCAATTTCTGTAGAAAACAATATCGCTCATATTGATCAAAGTAAATGTACAGGATGCGGAAAATGTGCAGAGAAGTGTCCATCACATGTAATTGTGTAAAAGATATTTAAAAAAGGATAAAAATAGAATCCCTGCGGCTATCAAGAAGAGTATTGCTGGCTAAGGGATTCTTTTTTCTTGAAAATGGATGTACACTTTGTTCTTATTCATATCTTTCAGAAAAATGTTTAGAATAGTGCATGGTTCCTTTGGAATCAACGAAAATAGCATCTATAGTTTCAAGTCTGTTTATATAGTCCAGCCCGTCTTCGAGTCCAAGTGCGAAACAGGTTGTGCTTAATGCATCCCCGATCACAGATTCGTCAGAGATGATAGTAACCGAGCTAAGGTTATTATCATAGGGATAACCTGTTTTGGGATTTAAAATGTGGTGGTAGAGTTTGCCGTTTTCAGTAAAACAGCGTTCGTAGATACCCGATGTAACTATGGACTTGTCACGTATTTTAAGGGTAGCAAGTGAGACATTTCTATCTTTAAAAGGGGCTTGGATACCAATTTTAAAAGGAGCCCCCTCTTTATCACCTGTACATAATATATTACCGCCTAAATTAATAATTGCACTGTGTACATTTTGTCTAATAAGATACTGTTTAATCCGGTCCGCTATATAGCCTTTTGCAATAGCACCTACATCCAGCTGGTTTTCTTGCTTTTTTCTTATTAAGGTGTTATCTTTAATAGAAAAGTTCTGATATCCCACATATGGAAGCTGTTTTTGGATAGCTAGACTGGAAGGCACAGCAGGGGTTTCTGCTGTAAAATCCCATAATTGGCTGACAGGTGCAATGGAAATATCAAACGCCCCTTTTGATAAGGAACTATAGGAAAGACCAGTTTTGATTAAAGAGGCAAGATCCTCGGAAATGGAGAGTTTTCTTTTGTCCGAATGATTTACTCTATATAATTCGCTAGCCGTTAGTGTACGGCTGAAGATAGTTTCGTACTTATTACATAGCTGGAATGCTTCTTCTAAAATGTTCTTATCTGTACAGTCATATAGTGTGATGGTGACAACTGTATTTAAGGCAAAACGGGTATCGGTTATAGGCTGTAGTACATTTCTTTTTTCACGGCCTGAATATATGTAGATACCTTTGGCAGTTAAAAATATAATCAATACAAGAAGTAATAAAGCATGTATTTTTTTTGGTGCTGTTTTTTTCATAAAAACTCCTTTATAAATTAATATATAGATAGTAAGTTACGAGTTTATTATAAGAAGTTGAGATTTTAGTGTCAAGAATAGGAAATTAAAGTTAGGTTTAAGCGTTTTAAAGTGAATGAGACGCTAGTTGAGAAAGGAGGCTGTTATGAAAAAAGGAGATTTGATTCTTATAGGGGTGTTTCTGCTGTTAGGGGGCATAATCCTTGTAACTCAATTCGCTGGAAAAGAGGCTGGGGAACAAGTTGTTATTACTCTAGAAGGAAAAACATATAAGGTATTAGACCTGAAAGACAACCAGGAACTTAAGGTAAAGGGGAAAGAAGGACATTATAATGTGGTAGTCATCAAAAATGGCCAGGTTACCATAAAAGAAGCGGATTGCAAAAATCAGGTTTGTGTTAATACGGCACCTATAGATAGTATCGGAGAGAGTATAGCTTGTCTGCCTCATAAATTGATCGTAAAGATCGTTGCCAAAGACGAGAATCTGGAGGGAGAAAATGAGAAATAGAAAAATAGCACTAATGGGGCTTCTGGTTTCTCTAGCCTTTCTGCTGAGTTACTTAGAAAGCATGTTGCCGATCCAGATTGGAATACCTGGTGTAAAATTGGGACTGGCCAATATTGTAATCTTGTTTGCAGTTGTGCAACTTGGTACAAAAGATGCTTTTTTTGTTATGGCTGCCCGTACGGTTTTAGCAGCTTTTACATTTGGAAATCTGTATAGTCTGGCATATAGCTTGTCTGGAGGGATTTTAAGTACAATAATTATGTGTTTTATGAATAAAACGAAAAAGACTGGCATAATAGGTATTAGTGCTGCTGGTGGGGTAGCTCATAATATAGGACAGCTGATTATTGCATCTTATGTTCTTAAGTCCCTAGATTTAAAATATTATGCTGGGTTCCTGATATTATGTGGTGTTTTTACAGGAGTGTTAACAGGGATAGTATGTCGTAATGTGAATGAGAAAATAAGGCTTGTTTAGGAGTATAACGAAAAGATTTAGGCAAAAGTCTTTGTTTTTGGCAAAGAATAACGATTAATGTTGGTGAATATCCCAGTAAATGTGTATTTGTAATATGGACATGTAAAGCGTTTTGATAATAAATGTATTAAAAAAGTATTATTATTGCTTGATTTATTGGTTAATATGCCGTATAATAAATGTACGAAAACGATATCGTAAAGACACAGAAGTTAGTAAGGTTTGGTGGTGAACAGTAGTGGCAACGATTAAAGACTTGTCAATGAAATGCGGGGTTTCAGTATCTACTGTTAGTAAGGCGTTGAATGGGTATCATGACATCAGTGAGCAGACCAGAGCTTTAGTTTTACGCCATGCCAGTGAGATGGGATATTTTCCAGACGCCAATGCAAGAGCATTAAAAATGAAGAAAACTTGCAATATTGGTGTCTTATATATGGATTCTTCAAGGCAAAGCTTACGAAATGAGTACTTTGCACATATTTTGGCGTCGTTTAAAGAAAAAGTTTCAAGACGGGGATATGACATCACTTTTATAGAACATAACATCGGGAATAGAAAGATGTCTTACTTGGAACATTGCAAACAAAGAAACTTTGATGGGATATGTATTGCGTGTGTAACGGAATTCAATGATCCTGAGATTTTGGAATTAGTAAATAGTGATATACCAGTAGTAGTGATTGACCACGTATTTAATGGTGCAATTTCTATTTTATCTGACAATATAAATGGCATGAGGGAACTTATTCAGTACATAATTAATCAGGGACATAAAGATATAGCTTACATTCATGGGACGAAATCATCCGTTACTCATAATAGGCTGGTTAGCTTTTATAATATTATGAATGAGAATGGATTAGAAGTAAATGAAGATTTTATCCTGGAAGGTGAATATCGCAATGTGTCAAAAACAGAGGAGATAACCGATAAGCTTTTAAACCTGTCTAAAAAACCAACTTGTATTATTGCACCTGATGATTATTCAGCATTAGGTGTTATGAATGTAGCTGGCAGGAGGGGGATTAAGATACCTCAGGAACTTTCTGTGGCTGGTTTTGATGGGATTCTCTTTACAAAGGTTTTAGAACCTAATTTAACAACTGTTAGGCAGGATGTGGATGCTATTGGAGCAGAGGCAGCAAAGCAGCTGATTAATTTGATTGAAAGTCCAATGACAACCTCTCTTGAAAGCATTTGTTTACAAACGCAGTTAATTGAAGGAGGTACAGTGAAAAAGCTGTAATTCTTTTAATTATATAAACTTATATAAACATTTCATTTTACATTTCATTTATTTAAGGAGGAGAAAGAAATGAGAAAGAGTAAAAGAGCGTTAGCACTTATTATGGCGTTGACGATGTCTACAGCATTATTTGCGTGTGGTAAAACCGATGATGAAAATACTTCAACAGAGCCAAAAACAACAGATGATGGCGGAACAGAAAAAGCTGAAAACACGGGAAAATTCTATATCTATTCTTGGAATACAGAGGTTCAGGACAGATTAAATTACTTCAAAGAAGCTTATCCAGATGATTTTGCTAGAGTTGAATATGTAAATATTGGTGACAGTACCATTTACCAGGAAAAAATTGATGGCTTATTACAACAGCAGGATGCTGAAGAATATCCAGATATGTTTGCAGCAGAAGCTGATTATATTAAAAAATATGTAAATAGCGACAACACAATTGCCGTTAAGGATCTAGGCATTACAGATGATGATTTGTCTAATATGTATGAATATACGCTGACAATCCCAACTGATCAGCGTAACAATACTGTTAAAGGCCTTTCATGGCAGGCTTGCCCAGGTTCTATGATGTATAGAACAGATTTAGCTAAAGAGTTTTTAGGCGTTGACTCTCCAGAAGCAATGCAGGAAAAGGTTAAAGACTGGGATTCTTTTATTGCAGCTGCTAAAGAAGTAAAGGAAAAATCAGGCGGCAAAACAAAAATGTTATCTGGTCCAGACGATATCCAGAGAGTATTCTTAGGAACTAAGTCATCAGCTTGGGTTGATGAAAACCAGAACTTTGTTATTGATCCAAAAGTAGAAGAATACATGGACACATATAAAATACTTGTAACAGAAGATTTAACAAATGGTACAGAACAATGGACAGAACAATGGAATTCCAACTGTTCTAACGATTCTACTTTGGCTTATTTTGGATGTACATGGTTCTTACACTGGACAATCAAAGCAAACTGCGGCGGTGAAAAAGAAGGCGAAGGAACATATGGAAAATGGGCAATGTGCCAAGGTCCTTCCACATATTACTGGGGTGGTACATGGTTATGTGCAACAGCAAACTGCAGCGATAAAGAGTTAGCTGGAAAGATCATGAAGACTCTTTGCTGTGATACAGATATAATGACAAATATTGCTGCTGATACATTAGATTATGTAAATAACAAGGCTGCTGTTCAGAACTTAATCAAAGACAAAAAAGGTGCTTATGATTTCTTAGGCGGTCAGGACTTCCTTGCAGTATTCTCTCCTCTTGCTGAAAAGGTAGATGTATCTTGGATGTCTGCTTATGATCAGAAGATCAACGATGCTTTAAATAACCAGAATAAAGCATATGCTTCAGGCAAAAAAGATAAAGATAAGGCAATTGCAGACTTAAAGAAAGCAGTTAAAAATGATTATCCAGCAGTAAATGTTGATTAATTAAAAAATAATTTTAATTTATAGTGCCGGCGGCGAAAGCCGCTGGTGCATTAATGCTAGAACTTTTGTATTAATTTATAAAGAGTAGTCTATCCATCAAGTGGGTATTTTTTAAGTTTTTCATGGAGTGCAGGGAAGGTTTAAAAAATACCCATAAACATGAGGAGTATGGCTATCTGGCATGTTCAAATAATAAGAAGGATGTGAGAAAATAGTGGCAGGATCGAATAAGTCTAATAAGAGAAAGACCGTGGAGTATGGAAGATATGGCTATTTCTTTATTGCACCATTTTTTATTGTGTATGCTGCTTTTCAGTTATGGCCGTTACTTTATACAATCGGATTAAGTTTTTGTGAACTGTTTACAGATCCAATGTGGAATCAGACAGTAGGCCCTAATTTTAATGGTATAGCAAATTATAAGGAAGTACTCTTTAGTGATGAAGGCAAGTTTTTGGATACGTATACGATTAATGCTTTGTGGAATACAATTTTAATGTGGTTTATTAACTTTATTCCTCAGATTGTATTAGCCTTGATTTTAGCTGCATGGTTTACTGACACAAAAGTTAAATTAAAAGGACAAGGTGCTTATAAGGTTATGGTATTTATGCCTAATATTATTACAGCAGCTACAATTTCGGTATTGTTTTATTCTTTATTTAACTTTCCAAAGGGACCAGTTAATATTTCCTTACAGGAATTGGGTGTGTTAAAAGAGCCATTTAACTTCTTGAATTCAAAGTGGGCTGCAAGGTTAATTATTGCGTTTATTAACTTCTGGATGTGGTACGGAAATACGATGATCGTATTAATTGCTGGTATTCTAGGCATTAGTCCTTCTTTATTCGAGGCAGCTCGAGTAGATGGTGCCAATGCAATGCAGATCTTCTTTAAGATTACATTGCCATTGTTAAGACCAATTTTGCTTTACACATTGGTTCAGTCTGCAGTTGGTGGTTTACAGATGTACGATATTCCAAAACTGCTGACACAGAGTGGAAACGGAGATCCTGATTACACTACAAGAACAATTACAATGTATATCCAGTCTATGTCACAGACAGGATCCAAGCAGATTGGTAAAGCAGCTGCATCCTCAATGGTACTGTTTGCTGTTACCTTAATTATCAGTTTGGTTATGTTCTATGTAATGCGTGATAAAGATGCTATAAAAGAAAAGAAAATGATTAAAGAAGCGCAAAGGAGGGCAAAACAAGCATGAGTAAACAAGAAAAATCTGTTAGTATGACAGAAAGTATGTCTTTCGGAGTTACAATGCATAAGGTATTACGTCATATTATTTGTATTTTCCTTTGCTGTTTAAGCTTATTTCCTTTCATTGTAATGATTGTAAATGCGACACGTTCAAGTGTTGCTATTCAGAATAAGTTTACATTAATTCCTAGTACTTATTTCTTTAGCAACTTTACGAAGTTATTGGCACAATGTGCGAAGACAGTACCTATCTGGCGTTATATGTTAAATAGTGCAATTATTGCAGGTTTAGCTACTGCATTGAGTGTATATTTTTCAACTTTAACAGCTTATGGTGTTACAGTTTATAACTTCAAACTTAAAAAAATTGCTTGGGCATTTATTATGGCAATTTTGATGATTCCTACTCAGGTATCAATTGTAGGTTTTTTTAAATTTATGTATCAGTTAGGTTTTGGTAACAGTTATGTGCCTTTGATTGTACCTGCTATTGCTGCTCCTTCCGTTGTATTCTTTATGAAACAGTATATGGAAAGTGCACTTCCGTTAGAAATCATTGATGCTGCTCGTATTGATGGTTCAGGTGAATTTAAGACATTTAACCATATTGCATTGCCATTGATGAAACCAGCTGTTGCTACACAGGCAATTTTTGCATTCATTTTATCATGGAACAATTTATTTACACCTTCTATGTTATTGACAAGCCAGAGAAAATATACATTGCCAATGTTTATTCAACAGATGAGAGGTGAGCGTTTTAGAACAGATTATGGTATTATTTATGTAGGACTTGTAATTACAATTTTACCTATTTTCATAGTTTACTTTACATTATCCCGTTACATCATTGCTGGTGTAGCTCTTGGTGGTGTAAAAGAATAATATAGTACGAGAAAAAAGATCTGCATGTAAATGTGCAGGTCTTTTTTGTTATTTAGGAATTTGGTTAAACTCTATTTACATCAACTTAAAGTATGTTACAGTGCAGGCAGGGATACCTTTGAATGAGTAAGGAGCTGGTTTTTAAGACAGCCGTATTTGGTTTTTGCTTGAAAAAGCTTGTTTCAGAAAAGCAGGTATGATACAATATGTAAAAATAAGGAATGTAACGATTGGATTTAAAGCAAAAGTAAAGAGGTAGTGTAATGTACAAAATGCTAATTGCAGAACAAGATATAGAACAAGTAGAGTTGATAAGAGAGTATACACAAAATAAGTTTAAAGAAATAGAAATTGTCGGTGTAGAAGATACAGGAGTATCCGTATTAGAATTTGTCGAAAAGAATAAATTGGATATTATGGTGGTTGCTGTCCAGCTAAAAGGGGCCTCAGGATTAGAAGTCGTGCGAAGAATAAAAGAACGGCATAAAGAGTTACAAATAATAATAATATCAGGATTTGATTATTCTGATTTTGTAATGGATGCAATGAGCTATGGTGTAACTGACTATATGTTAAAACCATTAAATATGGTGGAATATACGAATGTATTAGCAAAAATAGTGGAGAAACTGGACGGGGACAGGAGGAACCGCGTAAATAGGAATTTGCAAGAAAGAAAAAAAGATCAAATAAATGTATTTGTTGATTATTGCTTTATTTATTCGTTTGTTTGGAATGATAAAAGCACATATCAGATTCGCAAATATCAAGAACTGTTAGGTTTAGATGAATATGGGTATGTACTGAATATAGAGTTTGGCAAAATCGGAAAAGAATGTGTTGTAGACTTGGATAAAGATTTTATCTTGATTAGCCATGGAATCAAAGATATTCTGTCAGAATCTGTTACTTGCTTAGTAGGTCCAAAGCTGGGAAAACGGATGATTGTGTATGTAAATCAGGATAAAGAAGAAATGAAGCTAGGAAGTGGAAAAACAAAAGCGATTGCATTGGCCAATAAGCTTCGGCTTGAAATGGTTCGATGTTTTGGCATAGAGGTACGAGTTGGTATCGGAAGCAAAAAAAAGATTTTGGAAATTCATGATTCTTATGAAGAATCAATTAAGGCACTCCGCTATAAGGAGCATAGTGATGTAATCCATATCGAAGAACTTGTTGAAAATACAGTTTCCCATAAAGATTATATTGAGGCTGAAACCTTATTCCTGCAAAATGCCAAATTAGGAAAAGAGGAGTGTATAACTCAGTTTGCACAGTTATGGGAAATGCTGCAGCAATTAAACATACACGATGCAAAAAATAAGGTGCTTGAAATTATTGTGATTCTGTGTCATGAAATTCGTGTTCAGATTGAGAATGAAGTTAATAATCTGGACTATAATGGTTTTATGGAGCAAATGAATGATATGGGGTGGAGAGAACTGAAGGATTGGGCATATTCTAAAGTGGAGTATATACTGAAATCTGTCAGAACAAACAGAAGTACTGTAAAATCAGCTGCGGTAACAGAAGCTTTGGCTTATATCAATGAACATTATAATGAGGAACTTACATTAGGACATATGGCGAAGTATGTAAATATGACACCACAGCACTTTAGCAAAATTTTTAAGGAAGGTACAAAGATGACATATGTGGAGTACCTTAGAAATATGAGAATCAAACGTGCGCAGGAGTATCTTCTTCAGGGAATCTTAACTATAAGTCAAATAAGTGATGCGGTAGGGTTTAAGGATGCAAATTATTTCAGCAGAATTTTTAAAAGGGTGACTGGAAAATCGCCTACTCAATTTGCTAATCCGGATACGGATGAAATTAACAGCAATTAGTAAATAAAAAGCCGGAATACATGGATGTTTCATATGGATTTGGAAAGTTAGGCCTGGTGAAGTCTTTGTAGGATACAATTTTATTTGGAACATATTCCATAGGATTAATAATAATATTCTGTGTATGCATAAGGAACTGCTGGGAAAAGGCTTCGTCCTGTGAAAGCAGTTTTTGTAAGAAATTAACTTTTAAAGAACGGGCTTCGTCCGGAATGCTGGAAAGATGCACTTGGCTATCCTGAAACTGGAGGCCGGCTTTTTCTAATTCTGTGTGGTGAGAAGTAAAAAAAACCAGCAGCTCTCGATATAATTTGGTGTTGGAGCATGTCTTGGACAGTTCTAACAACTGGTTCACCGTTTCGGAAAATCTGGCAGCTTCTGAAAGGATGCTGGCACTGTCTAGCTCATAAGAAACTATTATAGTGTCCGGACTCGGAGCTAATAACGTAAGTTCAAATAAATCGTCAATGTTGAAAGCGGTTCCATAAGATGTAAAATGCTTGCCATCAACAGAAAAGTCGGACTGCTTAGGGGACTCAGTTACTGAATTCAATTCATAAAAAGCCAAAATGCCGTTAGATGACTTTTCTCGTAAAGAAAACTGTGCAGGGACATTTTTCCGATAAGCTTTTGCTTCCAGTACAAGAGCAATTCTTGATTTATCTTCCAGTATGGATGCTTCCAAAGTGTCAACAGTCTGGTTGATTAACTTTTGGATACTAAGCAAGATGCTTTCATTTGTCGCATGGTTATGAACTGGAAGTTCAAAGTCGTAAATCTCGTCATTTGTCTGAACGGAAAAAGAATATGTTTGAGTAGTGAAAGGACATGTTTTTTTTGAAACATACTTACTCTGGTTTCGTTGTCCCGAAGCTACAGTATTAATCTGCACATGATAACTTTTAGGCTCTGCGGGATAGCCTATCGGCTTTGCAAGGAGATGTTTTGTGGAGCCAGACACAAGCTTAATCTGTCGAAGCGGGTTTTCCTGGCTGGTTTCCAGATAGCTTTCAAGCATGTGGCTTAACTGTAGAGATAAAACTTTGATTCTGGTTGCAAAGGTCTGTAACTGCTCAGATGGATATATTAAATAAACGGGTGCATCTTTGCTTATGCGTTTAATCTGCTGGTAAACAGCACTAAAAACAGTTGCATAATCAGAGCTGGCCTGGATTTTGCAGTTGTGGATTAATTTAAGGGCGTATTTGCTGCAATTGGAATCTATCATTGAAAAACCTCCTTGAAATGTCTAAACCTTTTCAGCTTCCTAGCGTAAAAGAAAAAACATACTATTATAATTATAGTATAGAAATTGGAAAAAGTCGATTATTTTTCGGGAAAATGTTTACAAGAAAAAGGTTCGGGAATACTAGTAATTGGCAGACAGAAGCTAGAAAAATGTATTGACTGAAATTGCAAAATGTGATATATTATTGTAGCGATGGAATAGGTCTTTTTTTTATGCCTAAAAATATTGTAAGAAAAAACGAACAATCGGAGGTGGCAGTTGTGCGCGTTAAAATTACTCTAGCTTGTACAGAATGCAAGCAACGTAACTATAATATGACTAAGGAAAAGAAATTACATCCAGATAGAATGGAAACTAAAAAATATTGTAAGTTTTGTCAGAAACACACGTTACACAAGGAAACCAAATAATTAATCCGATAATAATGGACCTTTATAAGCACGTTAAAAAATTTGTCCCTATGGTTCATTGGAACAGTCGGCATCTCGCTGGCTGGTGAAAGGAATGTGAAGATATGGAAGAAAAAGCTAAAGCAAAAGAAGGAAATGCAAAAAAGAATAGTTTCTTTACTGGTTTAAAGGCTGAGTTTCATAAGGTTATCTGGCCTTCCAAAGATACTGTTATTAAGCAATCCACAGCGGTAGTTGTTGTATCTATTATTTTGGGAATCGTTATATCGTTGCTTGATTCGGCGTTAAGTTTGGTGATGAAAAATATTCTTAACATAGGATAGGTGGTTGTATGTCAGAAGCAAATTGGTACGTTGTTCACACTTACTCCGGATATGAAAATAAGGTTAAGGCAAACATTGAAAAAACCGTTGAGAACAGAAATTTGCAGGATCAGATCCTAGAAGTTTCTATTCCGCTTCAAAATGTTGTGGAAATGAAAAATGGTGTGAAAAAGCAAGTTGCTAAGAAGATGTTTCCAGCTTATGTTCTTATCAATATGGTAATGAATGACGACACATGGTATGTAGTACGTAATACGAGAGGTGTTACAGGTTTCGTAGGTCCTGGTTCCAAACCAGTTCCATTAACTGAAGAAGAAATGAAAAGTATGGGACTTGCTGATTTACAGAGTGTACAGGTTGATTTGGAAGTGGGAGAGACAGTAGTGATTACTTCTGGTGTTTGGAAAGATACTGCCGGAGTGATAAAACAGATAAATCACCATAAGCAAAGTGTAACGATCAACGTTGATTTGTTTGGTCGTGAAACACCTGTAGAAATAAGTTTCGCAGATATTAAAAAGTTATAATTTATACAAGTGGGAGAGAACCATTTGCAGTTTAAATGGAGTGTATGAAATATACGGCTCTCGATAAAACCACAAAAATCAGGAGGTATGCTATCATGGCAAAAAAAGTAGAAGGTTATATTAAATTACAGATTCCTGCTGGAAAGGCTACACCAGCTCCACCTGTTGGTCCTGCTCTTGGACAGCATGGTGTAAATATCGTTCAGTTTACAAAGGATTTCAATGCTAGAACTGCAAATCAGGATGGCATGATTATTCCAGTTGTAATCACTGTATATCAGGATAAGAGTTTCAGCTTCGTATGCAAAACTCCTCCAGCAGCAGTTTTGTTAAAGAAAGCATGTAATATTCAGTCTGGTTCAGGTGTTCCTAACAAGACTAAAGTTGCTACAATTTCTAAAGATAAGGTTAAAGAAATTGCAGAATTAAAAATGCCTGACTTAAATGCAGCAAACCTTGAAGCAGCAATGAGCATGATTGCTGGTACTGCAAGAAGCATGGGTATTGTAGTAGAAGATTAATTTTAAAATATGAAGAACAGATAGAATTTAAATATTTTAGGTTAAAAGAAAAAGAATATTCCGCAGATCGTTATACGTGGGAGGGAATGGCACAATCGTGTAGTCAATCGTCCCCGATACTACCACAGGAGGTTAATAGAATGAAAAGAGGAAAAAAGTATATAGAAGCTGCTAAACTTATTGACAGAGGAACTTTCTATGATGCTGAAGAAGCAGTGAGTTTAGTGAAAAAAGCAGCTGTTGCAAAATTCGATGAAACAGTTGAAGCTCATATCAGGCTTGGTGTTGATGGACGTCACGCTGACCAGCAGGTACGTGGAGCTGTAGTATTGCCACATGGTACAGGTAAAACAGTTAAAGTCCTTGTATTTGCGAAAGGCGATAAAGTTGCAGAAGCAGAAGCAGCAGGAGCAGATTTCGTTGGTGGAGATGAGTTAATTCCAAAGATCCAGAACGATGGCTGGTTAGATTTTGACGTTGTAGTAGCAACTCCAGATATGATGGGTGTTGTTGGTCGTCTTGGCCGTGTACTTGGACCAAAAGGTTTAATGCCTAACCCTAAAGCAGGAACTGTAACAATGGATGTTACAAAAGCTGTTAATGACATTAAAGCAGGTAAGATCGAGTATAGATTGGATAAGACAAACATTATCCATGTACCAGTTGGCAAAGCTTCCTTTACAGAAGAACAGTTAAATGAAAACTTTGCTACATTGATGGGTGCAATTATTAAAGCAAAACCAGCTTCTGCAAAAGGACAGTATTTAAGAAGTGTAACAATTGCTTCCACAATGGGACCTGGTGTAAAAGTTAATACAGCAAAATTAGGTTAATCCTGATTTTTAAGAGCCTCAATGCTGGAAAAGATATTGAGGCTCTTATATTGTGATGGCAAGATGGGAAATAATGCAAGGGAGTTAAAAGGTGAAAAAATATAAAATTATCGTATTTGCATTAATAGGGAGTATAGGTTTTGGCAGTATAAGGAATGTGGAAGCAAAAAACCAAAATGCAGATTTATTTGAAGTGATAGAAAAGGATCAGACATTAATTGATGGTATTTTAACAATTAGTGACAGCGAGTTTGTTTCAAAGCATAATATTTTAAAAGAAAGATCCAAAAGCAAATTGCAGAAATGCTTAAAAAAAGGAAATGTCATAGCACTATATCATAAACAGAAAAAAGATTGTAGTATGGCAGAGGTTTTAGAATTTCCGATAGATGTTTCTGACAAAAGCTGTTTAGGAGAAAATGAATCATATTGCACATTATACTATTTAGATGAAAATGGCGTGCCAACTATTCATGACATTGATATTGAGCAAGAAAAGAAAGCCAAAAAGAAAAATGCTGATGATATTGTCCAAGGAGTCGAACGAGATGTTTTAAAGAAAAATAGAAATAGATGAAATTTTGCCACTACATTAAGCACGAAGTACACGACAAAATATATTGGAAAATATGAACGTACATATAGAAATTCAGATGTAGCTTTATTAGAGCTGACTTATAAGTGCTATACATTGCAAAATTATGAAGGACAAGATTTTTATACAATTCTGGGTTCAATTCATGCTAATCCAGGAAGGGCGATGTATGATGCGGGAGACACCAGTTTTGATAGAGATGTACAAGGAGACGGTTTAGATGTGGGGATAGCAGCTTCGTCTTCAGCGACAAAACGTGTTGAATATGGACCAGTTAGGACAGTAGGCAGCCATAGCTATTCTGTATCATTAGGTGGAAACTGGGAAAGAGGAGCAGTGAGTGTTTCACCGAGTTTTTCATATTCAAAAAATATTGACGATACAAGCATTGGTGTGAACTCCTTACCGAATAACACAATATGGAAAGTTAGCCTTAGTAGGGCTGCACAAAAGCAAACCTGTTCCTTTTTTCCGGGAATTACATATTCCACATCGTCAAAATCGGAATCTGCTTATTTTTATGTAGATACAACATTTAGGACAGATGCATGGAATGAACTTCCTACATCGACGCATATAGATAAGAGTATATGTTGTTACCCAAGTAAAATAGGTTTGTAGGTGATAATAATGAAAAATATGAAAAGTGTTTTTTATGGAATAGTTGTTTCTTTTATAGGAATTTTATTCGTTAAATTTATGGATAGTACATTTGTTGGAAATGTGCTGTATTTTAATGATGAAGCAGCAGGGATTATTGTGTTTGCTGTTATATATCTAGCAGGTGTTATTGCAGCTTGTACAGTACGTATGCTTAGTGAAAAAAGGTAGCCTGTAAAGGAACTTATTATAGAGCTGTAAGAAAAGCTAGGTTGGCATTCGCTTTAAAGTACTGTTCATTAATAGGCTTTAAAAAGTTATTGAAATTGTGAAAAACTATTTGACAATTAAATCAGGACGTGTTATGCTAATAAAGGTTTTGATTAAAACCAATATCGCCGAAGACAGTAGGTGCCGCAAGGCATAAGGAGAAAACGCCTACCGAGGAATTTGTTAGCAGGATTTGACTATTCAAGCTCTCTGTCTTTGACTGGGAGCTTTTTTCAGGCTTTTATCAAGTTTGTTTTAAATGTCGTGTTTAGCGAGATTCAGTTTTGCGGCGTTATCATTCTATAAGGAGGTAAAGCAAAATGGCAAAGGTAGAATTAAAACAGCCTATTGTAGACGAGATCAGAGGACATGTAGAGAAAGCTTCTTCTGCAGTGTTAGTTGATTACCGTGGTTTAACTGTGGAACAGGATACACAGCTTCGTAAAGCGTTAAGAGAAGCTGGTGTTGTATACAAAGTATACAAAAACACTTTAATGAAACGTGCATTTGAAGGAACAGACTTTTCTCAGTTAGATGATCAGTTAGACGGACCAAGTGCAATTGCTTTCGGTATGGAAGATGCAACTGCTCCAGCAAGAGTTCTTAATAAGTTCATGAAAGATGCTCCAGCACTTGAATTTAAAGGTGCAGTAGTAGAAGGTACTTTCTATGATGTAGAAGGATGTAAAGTTCTTGCTAACATTCCAGGAAGAGATGAACTTATTTCCAAATTACTTGGAAGCTTACAATCCCCTATTACAAACCTTGCTCGTGTTCTTAATCAGATTGCAGAACAGAAAGAGGCTTAATGGGCAGGATTAGCAATATTGCAATGATATGTTAGAAAAACGAAAATATAAATTTTAAAATTAATATGGAGGTATGTGAAAATGACAACTCAAGAATTTATCGATGTAATCAAAGGTATGACTGTTTTAGAATTAAACGATTTAGTAAAAGCATGTGAAGAAGAATTTGGTGTTTCTGCAGCAGCAGGCGTTGTAGTTGCAGCAGCAGGCGGTGCAGGTGATGCAGCTGAAGAAAAAACAGAATTCGACGTAGAATTAACAGAAGTTGGTCCTAACAAAGTTAAAGTTATCAAAGTAGTTCGTGAAGCTACAGGCTTAGGCTTAAAAGAAGCAAAAGAAGTAGTTGATGGAGCTCCTAAAGTTCTTAAAGAAGCTGCTAGCAAAGAAGAAGCAGAAGAAATCAAAACAAAACTTGAAGCAGAAGGTGCTAAAGTTACTCTTAAATAATTTGAGTTTAGTTAAATTTATAAATGAGTACGGTACAAAACCCAGGAGAAAAACTTCTGGGTTTTTTTGATGTGCATTTGCTGTAAAGGAAATGTGATATCCATGATGAATAGGATAACGGTATGTGGATTTGAAGCAGATTTGATAGCTGGTAAAGCGATAGGTTTAACGAATCACTAGTTATAGGAAAAAATTCTGACAGGATCTGCTCTTTGCGATTGACAAAGAATTTCAATGGGTATATCATTTTTATTATTCATACAAATCCTATAAGAAAAATAAGAAATGGAGAACTTAATGTGATAAGGGAGAATAGAATGGAGATGTTAAAGTATTATTAGTTTAGATGCCGCATTTGAAGTTGAGAAATAAAACAGGTCCTGATAGGACAGTAAGGAGAGAAAAAAAGTGGGTTCAAGAAGAGTAAACCTGAATCTTCCATCTGTGGAGAACAGAGAGTTTCGTCTGGGAACGATTATATCCTGGGATGGAAATGCGAAGGATTTAGTAGAAGAATCAAATTATGAAGGAAGGAGTGAAAAGAGAGGAGGATGCCAGTCTGGAAAGGAAGGAGGCTGTAAGCTATGTGAGCTTAATATGCCTTTTTCGCAGCAGGCTATGTGCTGTCATGCAATTATTGAGACACAGGCAGCCAATATTACAGACTGTGTACTTGTGGAACATTCTCCAATCGGATGTTCTGCAAGACTTCCAAGAATTAATCTTACCTATAAAGGTGGTCTTAGCAGAAGAGGAAAAGAACTTCAGAATATTAAAGTTGTCAGTACAAACCTTCAGGAAAAAGATATGGTATTCGGTGCTGCATTAAAATTAAAGAAGACGATTCGAGATGCTTATGAACGTTACAATCCAAAGGCAATTTTTGTTGCATTAGCCTGTTCA
The DNA here is from genome assembly GCF_900111595.1 of [Clostridium] polysaccharolyticum. Classification (GTDB taxonomy): domain Bacteria; phylum Bacillota; class Clostridia; order Lachnospirales; family Lachnospiraceae; genus Clostridium_AI; species Clostridium_AI polysaccharolyticum. Next base: position 106,396 of record NZ_FOHN01000008.1, read on the forward strand.
ACTGCTATTATTGGAGAAGATATTTGCAGTACATCCGAAGAGATGGAAGCAGAGATTGGAATACCAGTGATTCCATTAGAGTGTGAAGGATTTAGGAGTAAACACTGGAGTACAGGATTTGATATTGCACAGCATGCAGTATTAAGAAGAATTGTAAAGCGTAATCCGCAGAAACAAAGTGACTTGATTAATATTGTTGCCTTATGGGGAAGTGATTATTTTAGTGAAATTCTTAAGCCGTTAGGATTAAGGGTAAATTATCTGATTGATATGGCAAGTTTTGATGAATTAGCACAAGCATCAGAGGCAGTGGCGACGACAACGTTCTGTCATACACTTGGTTCCTACTTTGGTTCAGCACTAGAGACGGAATTTGGAGTACCACAGATTCATGCACCAATGCCATATGGATTTGCAGGGACGGATGCATGGATTCGTGAGATTGCCAAGGTAACTGGAAAAGAAGATATTGTGGAAGCTTACATTGAGAGCGAACATAAGCGAGTGCTTCCTAAGATTAAAGAACTTCGCGAAAAACTAAAGGGAGTGAAAGGATTCGTTGCGACAGGTTCTGCGTATGCGCATGCTATTATTGAGGTTATCAAAGAACTTGGCGTTCAGGTGGATGGTTCTGTTGTGTTTCATCATGATCCTGTATATGACAGTGGAAATGAACATGAGAATTCACTAAAATTCCTAACGGACAATTATGGAGATATTGAATATTTTTCTGTTAGTAAGACACAGCAGTTCCAGCTCTACGGATTGCTAAAACGCGTAGCACCAGACTTCATTATCATACGACATAATGGTATTGCCCCACTTGCATTAAAGATGGGAGTTCCAGCAATGCCAATGGGAGATGAACATATGGCTGTCGGGTATGACGGAATGATTCGTGTAGGAGAAGCATTAGTGGAGATTTTATCACGAAAGAAATTTGGCAAGCTGCTACAGGAAAATATTAAATTGCCGTATACAGACTGGTGGCTGAATCAAGAAGATCCATTCTTGATAGGAAAGCATCCAGAGATACTGGAGACCTGTGTGGACCGGTTCCAGGCGGAAAATAATGAAGAGAAAGGAAATGTGGAAAATGGCAGATAAAAAAAAGAGCGGAAGTATTACACATTCTAGGTATGCATGTGCAATTGGAGCTGTTCATACCGTTTCTGCGATTAAGCGAGCAATTCCTATTGCCAATTGTGGACCGGGATGTACAGATAAACAATTTATTATGATGTCGTTCAGCAATGGGTTTCAAGGAGCTGATTACTGCGGTGGAGGCGCAACACCAAGTGTAAATGTTGGTGAGAATGAGATTATCTTTGGTGGGCAGAAGAAGTTAAAACAGGTTCTAAATGCATCGTTTAAGATTATGGAAGGAGACTTATTCGTTGTTCTGACAGGATGTGTTGGTGAACTGATCGGAGACGATGTTGGTGCGATTGTGAAGGAGTACCAGAAAAAAGGATATCCAGTTGTATATGCAGATGCAGCAGGATTTAAGGGCAACAACTTAATCGGTCATGAAGCAGTGGTAAAAGCGATTATTGATCAGTACGTTGGAGACTATGACGGAGAGAAAAAGAAAGGGCTTATTAATCTATGGAGTGAAGTTCCATACTTTGATACGAACTGGAAAGGTGATTATAGTGAACTGAAACGAATTCTGGAGGGAGCAGGATTTGAAGTCAATGTATTGTTCGGAATTGAGTCAAAAGGGGTAGAAAGCTGGAAGAAGATACCAGAAGCACAGTTTAACTTGCTGGTGTCCCCATGGGTAGGACTAAAGACCGTAGAACATTTGCAGAAGAAATACGATCAGCCATTTTTACATATTCCAGTTATCCCAATTGGAGAGAAAGAGACCTCTGCGTTCATTCGTAAGGTTGTTGATTATGCAGGAATTGATTCTGCACGATCTGAGGTCTTTATAAAAGAAGAATCAGAACGTTATTACTATTATGTGGAACATTTTTCAGAGTTTTTGTCTGAATACTGGTTTGGTTTGCCTGCAAGGTATTCAATTGCAGCAGATGCTTCAAACAATCTTGCAATTACGAAGTTCTTAACGGATCAGATTGGTTTGATTCCAGTAAAAGCAATTATTACGGATAATACTCCAGACAGATACAAGGAACTGATTCAAAAGGAGTATGAGAATATATCAGAAGATGTAAGTGTGGAAGTACAGTTCATAGAAGATGGCTATCAAGTGGAACAGGAGATTGAGAATGCAGATTATGGTCTTGGAAGACCACTTATCTTTGGTTCGAGCTGGGATATTGATGTGGCGAAGAAGAAAAAGGCACTATTTGTCGAAGTGAGTACACCAAATAATTCAGAAGTTGTACTTAACCGTTCCTATATAGGATATCGTGGAGCATTGACACTGCTTGAAAAGATATATTCGGAGGTTGTTCGAGAATAAATTGAGTGAAAATATTGAGAAAAAGAGGTTCTGTTAGCTGCTTTAACAGAACCTCTTTTTGATAGGAGTACTTGCTGATTTGCTATCAAAAAAGTGTCCTAGAGGACAGGGTAAGTGATACACAAAATAAGAAAGGGATGATTCTATGAATTTAAATCAATTAAAATATGCAGTAGAAGTTGCACAATGTAAGTCAATCAATGCAACGGCACATGCCTTATTTATATCACAATCCACAGTTTCCACTACAATCAAAGACTTGGAAGAAGAATTGGGAATTGTGATTTTTAATCGAAGCAATAAAGGAATTACTCTCACAAAAGAAGGAGAAACATTTATCCACTATGCCAATAATATAATGCAACAATACTACCTGCTAGAAGAAAAGTATGGGGAAAAGAAAAAACAGAAAGAGCATTTTTCTATTTCAATGCATCATTCCACCTTTGCAACAAAAGTATTTGCCAGAATCGTAAAAGAGTTTGGCTTAAAAGAGTATGAGTATTCCATTTATGAGACAAAGACAAAGGAGGTGCTAGAACAAGTTGGAAATGGGAAAAGTGAACTGGGAATCTTATATATCAGCAGCTTTAATCAAGCTTACTATGAAAAGGTATTTAAGAACTTAAATTTAGAATTTCAGATGATTACGGAGTATGATGTGTATGCTTATGTCAGAGAGGAGCATCCGTTGGCAGGGCATGACATAATTAAATTAGAACAGTTAGAAGAGTATCCATGTCTTATCTTTGATCAGGATGAAAATAGTAGTTTTTATTTTTATGAAGAGATTATTAGTGCGTATGAGTACAAAAACATTATACGGACAAGCGACAGAGCAACAACCATTGATTTGCTGCATGCACTGGATGGATATTCAATCGGTATCGGCATGGTGCAAGAAGAAAAATCGGTAAATGGCATCATAGCAATTAAAATCGATACAGATGAAAAAATTAATGTTGGCTATCTGATGCGAAAGGGACATCCATTCTCGCCTATTGCCAGCCGTTTCCTGCAAGAGTTTCAAAAGAGCAATCTGCCATTTGAACAAGAAGAGTGCTAGAGTATTGAGTATGAAAAAATACGATAACAAACAATCTGTTATCCCTATAACTGGGAATATTGACTTTCAAAGGGGGAGAATCTATAATAAATGTCAGAAAAACATATTAATCATATAAGAATTATAGGAAAGAAGGAGAAGATGATATATAAGTTTATTTGGCAAAGCATAAAAAACAGGAAGTAAAAAAGAGATGGAATATATACGGTAAAGGAGACTAAATAAATGGCAGTGATAGAAAGACCACGTTTTTCCTGTATGTTAGGAGGAGCATTAGCGACACTTTCCTTTTTGCCAGGCGTTGTTCCCATTATTCATGGTGCACAAGGCTGTGGAGGAGGTCTGTTTGGAGCTTATACACTAGGGGGAAGGCTAGGAACAGGATACTGTGGGGGAACAGGGATTCCTAGTTCCAATATAGGTGAAAAAGAAATTATTTTTGGAGGAGCCGAAAGGTTAAAAACTCAGATTGAAAACACATTGGATGTCATGAAGGGAAAATTGTATGTCGTTGTGAGTGCCTGTATGGCAGATATTATTGGTGAAGACATTGAGGGAGTCATAAATCAGATTGAGAATAAAGAAAAGGCATCCATTATTTATATTGATACAGGGGGATTTCAAGGAAAAGCCTATGATGGATACGATATTGTATTTCAAGAGCTGTTTCGCCAATACATACCAAAGAGGGAGAAAAAGAAAAACCTAGTAAATCTATTTGGAGAAGTACCAGGATATGATCCGTATTTTCGAGGAAATTTAGAAGAAATAAAAAGAATCTTAGGGGAAATTGGACTAGAGGTAAATCAGTTTTTAACACCTGGGGAAACACATGAGAACCTGCTGTCAGCAGGAAGTGCTGCATTAAATATCGTTTTATCGCCAGTTCATGGTATAAAAATAGTCCAAACAGCGAAGAAGACACATGATATTGATTATCTTGTGGAACCCCTTCCTGTTGGAGCAATTGCAACTGAACGATTTATAAGAAAAGTAGCAGAAAGATTAGAGCTAGATTCAGAGAAAGTTGAGAAGGTAGTAAAGAATGAGAAAAAGAAATATTATACCTATTTCGAGCAAGTGACAGATTATATTACCGATACAGATGTGCAAAGCTATGGAATCGTAATTGCCAATAGTACGGATGCCTTATCTTATGCAGAATATCTAGAGAATGAAATAGGTTTTATTCCGAAATATATCTTTATCACAGACTTCCTTTCGGAGAGTGAGAAAGCGCAGGTAGAAGAGGCTTATTTTAAACTTGCTTTCGGAGAACCGCCAGAACTTGTGTTTGAGATGGAGACAAAGGCAATTGAACGATATGTGACACAACGGCATCATTTTGGAGAGGCAGATGAATATGTAGAGACATTATATCCGTTAATCATTTTGGGAAGTTCGATTGATACTCAACTTGCAAACAAATTAGAAGGAGACCTGTTGCCAATTAGTTATCCATGTTATCCAGCAGTTTTGAATAAGGGGTATGCTGGTTTTCGTGGAGGCAATACGTTATTTGAAGATATCTTGAATCTGCAGCAGAAGAGAGAGGTGAAAGTCATTGTCCAAGAGTGATACAGAAGAACGCAATGTAATATCGGTTCATAAATTTTTACATAATTATGAGGCGAAAGAACCGAAAGGGAGAGAAGTAACAAGAGATACCACAAATGCATATGGTGGAGATTTGGAACATATGATGCAAGGTGCATGTAGTGGCTGCTTGAAACGTTGCAACCGAGATTTCACACAATCTATTTATTGCCAAAACTCAGTATCTACACTGATGTCTAGTTCTTTACAAGGCTCTGTACTAATTATGCATGGACCAGTTGGCTGTGGCTCACAGAATCATGGCTTGCATGGACGCGTCGGATTGGCATCGAAACATCGTGGGGTGCCAAAAGAGGAAGTGATCTGGCTTAGTTCCAATATGACAGAAGACTCTGTCATACGAGGAGGAGTGTCTAATTTAAGAGAAGCTATTTTAAAGGCAGAGAAAGAATATCATCCATCCTCCATTTTTGTATTGAATTCCTGTGCTCCTGGGGTAATTGGAGATGATATAGAAAGTGTAATTGATGATTTGAGAGATCAGGTAAATGCGATACTAGTTCCACTGCATTGTCCAGGATTTGCAGCGAAAGTATTTACCTCAGCATATGATGTTGTATATCATGGAGTTTTGAAGAATTTTGAATTTGATCAGGGCATGTCTCTAGCGAAGACGGATAAGAAAGAAAAAATAGTGAATTTATTTGTTGCATCCTCCATTTCTGCATATGACGAGAAGGAAATAATTGATTTATTAGGGAAGATCGGGATTCAGGCAAGAACATTTATTGAGTACCGCTCTCCAGAAGAGTTAAAGCGCATTACAGAAGCAGATTTAAATGTTTGCCTTTGCCATGTCCATGATATTTATTTTGTTAATTTTCTAAAAGAGAAGTATGGAATGCCATATATTACGCCATCCATTCCCATTGGCATAAGTGCAACAAATCAATTTATAACAGAGATTGCAGAATTCTTTGGGTTGGAAGAAGAAGCGAAGGAGCTGACAGAAAAGGAGACACAGAAAGTTCAAAAAGCAGTAGCGCCGATAAAGGCTAGAATACAAGGAAAAACAGCGGTGATTAGTGGAGGATATCTTCGAATCGGTACGACCGCATTACTTCTAGATGACATTGGAATTAAAGTGCTTGGACTTCGCCATTTTAATTATGATGAATTTGGCAACCCGCTATTTGAAGAAGTCAAGGAGCGGATTGGCAATATCACAAATAGTGTTTCCACGCAAGCATCAGAACTTGTAAATTTGTTGAGAAAGCTAAAACCAGACTTTGCGATTACACATCCAGGAGCAGGAGTGTGGGTTGAGAAAACAGGAGTTCCAACATTAGTTTTGTTTTCTGAAAATTTTTCCTATTTTGGATATCGTGGTGTATTTGAATTAGCAAGACGTATTGATAGGAAGATTCGTAATTATAGCTTTACAACCCATTTAAGTGAAAATGTGGAACTTCCATTTTTAGAACAATGGTATGAGAAAGATCCTTATTATTATATAAACGATTAAAAGAGAGAAGGGAAAAAATGAAAAAGCGAAAACAAAAGATAATGGCATTACTATTGGCCATGGTTTTGGTTTTTAACTTGAGTGGCTGTGCAAAAAACAAAGGAACAAGTGGTAATGCCAGTGCAGATCGGGATTCTGGATCTAAGTCAGTACTTCGTATTGCCAATCTGCCTGCATCCTTTAAAGCATGTTTGACATTAATTGCAGATGCAAAAGGATATCTGACAGAAGAGGGGTTGAATTATGAATTGATTAGTTTGCAGAATTCGTCTGATGCATTGATAGCTTTGGAAGAAAATAAAATTGATGTGAATCCATCTGGTATAAGTAACATTTTAGCTGGAATTCAAGATGGAGAAGATTTATACGTAATAGGTGGTTCGGCACAAGCCGGAGGGGTAATTATTGCAAAGCCTAAAAATGCAGAGAAATATAGTGACTTAGCAAATTGGGCTAAAAGTACATTTGCTTCTGGACGTTCCTACACGGGTGATTTTGTGGTTAGACATTACTTGGGTACCATTGGTATCGACTCGAACAAAGATATGAAATCAGTGGATCTAGGCGATGATCTTTCTATCATCCAGGCTGTACAAAAAGGACAAGCTGATGTGGGATATATTACGGCAAACAGTACACTAAAAGCAGTAAACTGTGGATTAACGCTTGTTACGAATGTAAACGATTATGAAGATGCTTATCCATGTTGCCGTATCAGTACAAATGGAAAGGCAATCAAAGAGAAATATAATGAACTGGTTCTATTCTTAAAAGGGATTATCCGAGCTTATGATTTCATTCTAGAAAATAAAGACGAAACAATAAAAATTATGATGGATCTGACGGATCAGGATAAAGATTATGTAACGGAAGTTATGTATGGTGATTATGCGTCAAAATATATACCAGATCCTGCCAGACAGAAGGTGCTTAATTTTGCAGAGTATTTAAAGGAAGCAGATGCAATCGGCAATACGGATTTAATAGAAGACGCCATAAATGTTGAAATATATAAAAAAGCATTGGATGCCATAGTTGAGGAGTACCCAGATAATGAAAATTATCAGACGTTACTTTCTTCATATGAAACATTTGATTTAAAAAAATAAGGAATAACTTGAAATATATCAGGAGGTGAACATAGGAATGATAAAATTTGACGGTGTATCAATGGAATATAATAGAAATGGAAATGTACAGCGTGTATTGAATAACATTAACCTAGAGATTGAGGATGGTGAGTTTATTTGTCTGATTGGGCCATCGGGATGCGGAAAAAGTACACTCTTGTCTCTGGTTTCTGGATTGAATCATCCAACAGAGGGAGAGGTGAGAATTGATGATAACGTAGTTACAGGTCCAGGGGTAGACCGTGGCGTAGTTTTTCAGCATTATTCCTTGTTCCCTTGGATGACAGCAGAGAAAAATGTTGTGTTTGGAATTAAGCAGGCTAAGATTGAAAAATCGGATAAAGCAATCAAGAAGAGAGCACATGAATTTTTAGATAAAGTGGCATTATCCGACAGCAAAACCAAGTATCCATTTGAACTATCAGGAGGAATGCAGCAGCGTGTAGCATTGGCAAGAACATTGGCAATGGATACGAATATTTTATTGATGGACGAGCCGTTTGGAGCAATTGACCCGCGAGTACGATTTGAATTACAGGAACTGACTCTTGATTTATGTAAAAGTGGAAAGAAAACAACATTATTTGTGACACATGATATAGATGAAGCACTATTTTTAGCAGACAGGATTTTATTTATGTGCCCAGGAAATGTACATAAAATAATTGATGTAAAAAGCGTATTTCCAGAGAAAAAGGATAGAACTGAAATGCTGAAATCAAAAGAATATAAAAACCTGCACAATGAACTTGTGATGCTCTTTTATCAGGACATCGGCAATAAGATAGGTGGGGAAGAGGTGGTTATATGAGTAACATTAATAAAACGAAGGACAGGTCTATAGGCTTTCAGTTTCTAGTTTCATTCCCAACATTGTTATTTCTGGTAAATCTGTTTCTTACCGTTTTTGTGAGGGGTACATACCAGCCTAAAAATAGAACCATATATATTCTCGTATTAGTGCTTATCTGGATAGGACTACTCCTGGCCACAATTCGGGGAAAAGGAAAAGAAAGGTCACCATATGACATCTGTTCGGCTATATACTTATTTTTATTAGTGTGGGAGATATTTGCAAGAATAACATTGTCATGGAACCAGACACTTTTCCCGTGTATAGAAGATGTATGTGCTGTATTTATTACAGACTGGAGCGATATGCTAGAAGGAGTTTTTAGTTCCATGAAGATACTTCTGATCGGGTACGGAATTGCATTAGGGTTCGGGAATTTCTTAGGACTTATCGTTGGATACAATGAACGGCTGAGTAAGGATTTTATTCCAATTTCAAAAGTAATTAGTTCCATTCCGCCGATTGTATATACACCATATCTGATAGCATTACTTCCGAGTTTTAACTCAGCATCTATATCGGTTATGGCATTCGCATTATTTTGGCCAACTTTCTTGGGAATGATTACATGGGTTCAGAATATTGAATCAAAGATACTGGATTCTGCCAGAACACTGAATGTTGGAATTTTCACAATGCTATTTAAAATTATATTGCCATATACAGTGCCAGCCATAATTAATAGTATTCGAATCCGTTTTTCAATGAGTTTTATGATCTTAATTATGGCAGAAATGATAGGTGCACAATCGGGACTTGGTTATTACGTTAAGAAATTTTCCGATTATATTGATTTTGCTAGAGTATTAGCAGGAATTATATTAATTGGTTTAGTAATAACCTTAGCAAATTTTCTATTAGGAAAACTTGAAAAAACAGCAGTAAAATGGGAAAAAGTATAATATTACAGTTGCCTGGCAAGTGATCTGCTATGTGTAAAAGCAGTGTCTGCCAGGCAATTTTAATTGTACTTCTATATAGGAAATGTTTACATCAAATGCTTTAGGGAATGATTTTAGATATATGAATCATAAAACAGAATAGACAGAAAGTAAATTCAGATATGATCAAAAGAGAAAATAAACAAAGAGACAAAAAACAACCTGTTTTTTACGAAATCAATAATAATTAAACTTGACATCTTGACATAATTATGCTAAGATGAAAAATGCACTATTGTGGTGTCGTGTGCTATCATTTTTAACTAATTAAATTATAACACACAATTAAAAAACAGTAAAGTATTTGTTTGAATAACATATCGAAATATACCTCGAGGGCCTGGACAGCCTGGTTATTCGAAAAACATAAAAATATTCAAGGGGTGAAGAGCGTCAATGGAAAAAAACAGAATTCGTCCAGTAAAAGTTGGTAACGGTGTAAGGATGAGTTTTTCTAGACAAAAAGAAGTCTTAGAAATGCCTAATTTAATTGAAGTGCAGACAGATTCTTACAAATGGTTCTTAGAAGAAGGGCTACATGAAGTTTTCAGAGACATTTCTCCAATCTCGGATTATAGTGGTCACCTTAGCTTAGAATTTGTTGATTTTACACTATGTACCGATGATGTGAAATATTCCATCGAGGAGTGTAAAGAACGAGATGCAACCTATGCAGCTCCACTGAAAGTAAAAGTAAGGCTTCACAATAAGGAAAGTGAAGAAATCAACGAGCATGATATATTTATGGGTGACTTACCATTAATGACAGCTACAGGCACATTTATTATTAATGGTGCCGAAAGAGTTATCGTTAGCCAATTAGTACGTTCCCCTGGTATATACTATGCGATTGGACACGATAAGATTGGTAAGGAATTATATTCAAGTACAGTTATTCCGAATCGTGGTGCATGGTTAGAGTATGAAACAGACTCAAACGATATTTTCTATGTACGAGTAGACAGAAACCGTAAGGTACCTATTACTGTATTGATTCGTGCTCTTGGCGTTGGTACCAATGCAGAGATTACAGAATTATTTGGCGAAGAAATCAAGATTCTTAGAAGTATTGAAAAAGATACTTCTACAGACTACGAAAGCGGTTTGCTGGAATTATACAAAAAACTTCGTCCAGGAGAACCTTTAGCAGTTGAAAGTGCAAAGAGTTTAATTGAAAGCATGTTCTTTGATCCTAGAAGATACGACTTGGCCAAGGTTGGCAGATACAAATTCAACAAGAAGTTATCTTTGAAAAACAGAATCACAGGATTAAAGCTTGCTGAAGAAGCTGTAAGCAATGCAACGGGTGAAATTTATGAAGCTGGCACTCTTATTACGGAAGACATTGCCAATGAGCTGCAGAACAGTGGTATCCAGTATGTCTGGGTAGAAACTGAAGACCGCAAAGTAAAAATATTAAGCAACCAGATGGTTGATATTAATGCTTATATAGATATAGATAGAGAAGAAATAGGAATTCATGAAGATGTATACTATCCAGTTCTTAAAGCAATTCTTGAACAGGATTTAGAAGAAGACGACTTGATTTATGAAATTAAGAAAAACATTAATGAACTGGTTCCAAAGCATATTACAAAGGAAGATATTTTTGCTTCCATTAATTATAATATGCATTTAGAATACGGGATAGGACATGCGGATGATATTGACCACTTAGGCAACAGAAGAATCCGTGCTGTAGGTGAGTTATTACAGAACCAGTACAGAATTGGTTTATCCCGTATGGAAAGAGTTGTTCGTGAAAGAATGACTACTCAGGACTTAGAAGGGGTTTCCCCACAGTCATTGATTAATATTAAACCTGTTACAGCAGCTGTGAAAGAATTCTTCGGAAGTTCTCAGTTATCACAGTTCATGGATCAGAACAACCCTCTTTCAGAGCTGACACATAAGAGACGTTTATCCGCATTAGGACCTGGTGGTCTGTCCAGAGACCGTGCCGGATTCGAGGTTCGTGACGTTCACTATTCCCATTATGGCAGAATGTGTCCAGTAGAAACACCTGAAGGACCTAACATTGGTCTTATCAACTCTCTTGCATCTTATGCGAGAATTAACGAATATGGTTTCATTGAAGCTCCATACCGTAAAGTTGATAAAACAGATCCGATGAATCCAAAAGTAACAGATGAAGTTGTTTATTTAACAGCTGATGAGGAAGATAAATATGTGGTAGCACAGGCTAATGAAAAACTGGATGCAGATGGTCACTTTGTGAACAATAATGTATCTGGACGTTTTAAAGAAGAAACATCCGAGTTCGAGAAAAAGAAAATCGACTTAATGGACGTATCTCCTAAGATGGTATTCTCTGTTGCCACAGCCATGATTCCTTTCCTTGAAAACGATGATGCAAACCGTGCCCTGATGGGGTCTAACATGCAGCGTCAGGCTGTTCCTTTATTAGTAACAGAAGCACCTGTTGTTGGTACTGGTATGGAAAGAAAAGCTGCTGTGGATTCAGGAAACTGTGTATTAGCAACAGCCTCTGGTACCGTAGAAAAAATCTCCTCTAATGAAATTATTATTAGAGAAGACAGTGGGGCTAAAAAAGCATACAAGCTTGAAAAATTTGCAAGGAGTAACCAGGGTACTTGCATGAACCAGAGACCAATCATTAACTGTGGCGATCACGTAGAAGCAGGGACTGTAATTGCAGATGGACCTTGTACTTCTAATGGGGAAATCGCTCTTGGCAAGAACCCGTTAATTGGTTTCATGACATGGGAAGGTTACAACTACGAAGATGCTGTTCTTCTTAGTGAAAGATTAGTTCAGGAAGATGTTTATACTTCCGTTCATATAAATGAGTATGAAGCAGAGTCACGTGATACGAAATTAGGACCAGAAGAAATCACTCGTGATGTTCCTGGTGTTGGAGACGAAGCATTAAAAGATCTGGATGAAAGAGGTATTATCCGTATTGGTGCAGAAGTACGTTCTGGAGATATCCTTGTTGGGAAAGTAACTCCTAAGGGAGAAACAGAGCTTACTGCAGAAGAACGTTTATTACGTGCAATTTTCGGAGAAAAAGCTCGTGAAGTCAGAGATACTTCTCTTCGTGTACCTCATGGGGAATTTGGTATCATTGTTGATGCAAAAGTATTCACACGTGAAAATGGTGACGAATTATCACCAGGTGTAAATCAGTCTGTTCGTATTTACATTGCACAGAAGAGAAAAATTCAAGTAGGAGACAAGATGGCTGGCCGTCACGGTAACAAGGGTGTTGTTTCCAGAGTTCTTCCTGTAGAAGATATGCCATTCCTGCCAAACGGACGTCCTCTGGATATCGTATTAAACCCTCTAGGCGTGCCTTCCCGTATGAACATTGGACAGGTACTTGAAATTCACCTGAGCTTAGCTTCCAGAGTATTAGGTTTTAACGTAGCCACACCGGTATTTGATGGTGCTAACGAGTTTGACATTATGGATACTCTTGAAATGGCAAATGATTATGTAAATACTTCATTGGAAGATTTTAAAGCAAAATATGAAGATCAGATTGACCCAGAACTTATGAAATATCTTCTTGAAAATGAAGATTATCGTAAACAATGGGCAGGTGTTCCTATTAATCGCGATGGTAAAGTTCGCCTTCGTGATGGTAGAACAGGTGAGTACTTTGATGGTGCTGTTACAGTAGGTTTCATGCATTATTTGAAACTTCACCACTTGGTAGATGATAAGATCCATGCACGTTCCACTGGTCCTTATTCATTAGTAACTCAGCAGCCACTTGGTGGTAAGGCTCAGTTCGGTGGACAGCGTTTTGGAGAGATGGAGGTTTGGGCACTTGAAGCTTATGGTGCTGCTTACACATTACAGGAAATCCTAACTGTAAAATCCGATGATGTTGTTGGCCGTGTTAAGACTTATGAAGCTATCATTAAGGGCGATAATATTTCTGAGCCTGGTATTCCAGAGTCCTTTAAGGTATTATTAAAAGAATTACAGTCCTTAGCATTAGACGTAACAGTATTAGACGAAAATGGTAATGAAATTCCAATGAACGAAAGCATTGAATATGGTGATGAAGAACTTACACCATTAATTGAAGGTGAAGAAAGCTTCCGTTTCGACGGTAATGACAGTTTTGATAAGCAGGAAGGTTTCCGTGCTGCCGAGTCCGTAGATGAGTTAAACGAAGAAATTTTCAATGTTTTTGAAGAAGATGATGAACAGTCATTTGCTGAAGAAGATGATTTAGACAGTGATGATGATTTATTATAAAGTGCATTGGTTTGTATAAATGAATTAGAAATGAAGGGAGCGCCAGGTGATGCCAGAAGTTATCAGTAAACAAGAAGAACATCAGTTATCCTATGATAAAATTAAAATCGGTCTTGCTTCTCCAGAGAAAATCAGAGAATGGTCACGGGGCGAAGTGAAAAAGCCAGAAACCATTAACTATAGAACTCTGAAACCAGAAAAGGATGGTCTTTTCTGTGAAAAAATCTTTGGACCAAACAAAGACTGGGAGTGTCATTGTGGTAAGTATAAAAAAATCCGCTATAAAGGCGTAGTCTGTGACCGTTGTGGCGTTGAAGTTACAAAAGCTAGCGTACGTCGTGAAAGAATGGGTCATATTGAACTAGCTGCTCCAGTATCTCATATCTGGTACTTTAAAGGTATTCCAAGCCGTATGGGATTGATCTTGGATTTATCTCCAAGAACACTTGAAAAAGTATTATATTTTGCTTCCTATATCGTATTAGATAAAGGAAACTCAGATTTACAATATAAACAGGTTTTAAACGAGAGAGAATATCAGGAAGCCCGTGAAAAATTCGGCAGCTCATTCCGTGTAGGAATGGGTGCTGAAGCTGTTCAAGAGTTATTACAGGCAATTGACCTTGAAAAGGAATCCGTTGAATTAAAACGTGGGCTTAAAGAATCTACAGGTCAAAAAAGAGCAAGAATTATCAAACGTCTGGAAGTTGTGGAAGCATTCCGTGAATCCCAGAATAAACCAGAATGGATGATCCTTAGCGTGGTGCCGGTTATTCCTCCAGACTTACGTCCTATGGTTCAGTTAGATGGTGGACGTTTCGCAACATCTGACATGAATGATTTATATAGACGTATTATTAACCGTAACAACCGTCTTAAGAGACTTCTTGAGTTAGGTGCGCCTGACATTATTGTTCGTAATGAAAAGAGAATGCTTCAGGAAGCGGTTGATGCATTAATTGATAATGGCCGCCGTGGTCGTCCAGTTACTGGACCAGGCAACCGTGCATTAAAATCTTTATCTGATATGTTAAAAGGTAAGCAGGGACGTTTCCGTCAGAACTTACTTGGTAAACGTGTTGACTACTCAGGACGTTCCGTTATTGTAGTAGGACCAGAATTAAAGATTTATCAGTGCGGTCTTCCAAAAGAAATGGCTATTGAGTTATTTAAGCCATTTGTAATGAAGGAGTTAGTTTCTAAGGGAACTGCCCATAACATTAAATCTGCCAAGAAAATGGTAGAGAGATTACAGCCAGAGGTATGGGACGTTCTTGAAGAAGTAATCAGAGAGCATCCTGTTATGTTAAATCGTGCTCCTACTCTTCATAGATTAGGTATTCAGGCATTCGAGCCAACACTAGTAGAAGGTAAAGCGATCAAGCTTCACCCATTAGTATGTACAGCATTTAACGCCGATTTCGATGGTGACCAGATGGCGGTGCATTTGCCATTATCAGTAGAAGCTCAGGCAGAGTGCCGTTTCCTGTTACTATCACCGAACAACTTGTTAAAACCATCCGATGGTGGTCCTGTAGCCGTCCCTTCACAGGATATGGTCCTTGGTATTTATTACTTAACACAGGAAAGACCAGGTGCTTTAGGAGAAGGCCACTTTTTCAAAAATGTAAACGAAGCGATTTTAGCTTATGAAAATCAGGCTTTAACATTACATTCCAGAATTAAGGTACGAAAAACCTCTGTGAATGAAAATGGTGAAAAAATTACAAGAAACATTGAATCTACTTTAGGAAGATTTATCTTCAATGAAATTATTCCACAGGATTTAGGTTTTGTAGACCGTTCCAATCCAGATAATTTCATGGTACCAGAAGTTGACTTCCATGTAGGTAAGAAACAGTTAAAACAAATCCTTGAGAAATGTATTAATACTCATGGAGCAACAAAAACTGCTGAAACATTAGACAACATTAAGTCTTTAGGTTATAAATATTCTACTCGTGCAGCGATGACCGTTTCTATTTCTGATATGACAGTACCACCTAAGAAAAAAGAAATTATCGCAGAAGCAGAGAAAACAGTTGAAAGAATTGCAAAGGACTTCCGTCGTGGTCTTACAACAGAGGAAGAACGTTACAAAGCAGTTATTGAGACATGGAAAGAAGCCGATGATGAAATCACAGAAGCACTTTTAACAGGTCTTGATAAATATAACAACATTTTTATGATGGCTGACTCTGGAGCCCGTGGTTCTGATAAGCAGATTAAGCAGTTAGCAGGTATGCGTGGGCTGATGGCTGATACATCAGGTCGTACAATCGAACTGCCTATTAAATCCAACTTCCGTGAAGGTCTTGACGTACTGGAGTACTTCATCTCTGCTCACGGAGCTCGTAAAGGTCTTTCTGATACAGCCTTGCGTACAGCCGATTCAGGTTACCTGACTCGTCGTCTTGTAGATGTATCTCAGGATTTGATTATTAGGGAAACAGACTGCTGTGCAAACAAAGGTGTTGTTCCGGGGATGTGGATTAAAGCTTTCACAGACGGAAAAGAAGTAATCGAAAGTCTAGAAGAAAGAATTACAGGAAGATATTCCTGTGAAACAATTACAAGTGATGATGGTGAAGTAATTGTAAAAGCAAACCATATGATCACGCCAAAGCGTGCAGCTAAAATCGTAAAAACAAAAGCGGTTGCAGAAGCAGGAGATCAGGCAAAATTAAAGATTCGTACTATTTTAACATGTAAATCACATATTGGTGTTTGTGCGAAATGTTACGGTGCTAACATGGCAACTGGTGAAGCCGTACAGGTTGGTGAAGCAGTTGGTATCATTGCAGCTCAGTCTATCGGTGAGCCAGGTACACAGCTTACCATGCGTACTTTCCATACAGGTGGTGTAGCTGGTGACGATATCACACAGGGTCTTCCTCGTGTCGAGGAGCTTTTCGAGGCAAGAAAGCCTAAGGGTCTTGCTATTATCGCAGAGTTCGGTGGAATTGTTTCTATCAGTGATACAAAGAAGAAACGTGAAGTTATCATTACAAATCAGGAAACAGCGGAAGCTAAGGCTTACCTGATTCCTTACGGTTCCCGTATTAAGGTATTAGAAGGCCAGGTAATTGAAGCTGGTGATGAGTTGACAGAAGGGTCTGTAAATCCACACGATATCTTAAAGATTAAAGGTGTCCGTGCTGTTCAGGATTACATGATTCAGGAAGTTCAGCGTGTATACCGTCTGCAGGGTGTAGAAATTAATGATAAGCATATCGAAGTAATTGTACGTCAGATGCTTAAGAAAATCCGTATTGAAAATAATGGAGATTCTGAATTTCTACCAGGAACATTAGTAGATGCTCTTGAGTTTGAAGATGAAGTAGAAAGATTAAAGAATGACGGATTAGAACCACCAGAAGGAAAGCAGGTAATGCTTGGTATTACAAAGGCTTCTTTGGCTACGAATTCTTTCTTATCAGCTGCTTCCTTCCAGGAAACAACGAAGGTATTAACAGAAGCCGCTATTAAAGGTAAGGTTGACCCATTAATCGGTCTGAAAGAAAATGTTATCATCGGTAAGTTAATTCCTGCTGGTACAGGCATGAAGAGATACCGTTCTGTAAAACTTGATACGGATATTAATCAGGAAATTGAATTATCAGAGGAATTTGATAGTGAAGATTTAGGAACAGACGCTATGGATGAATTTTTAGTGGATGAAAAAGTAGAAGATGCTTTCTTAGACTTCCCTGATGATTTAGATGATTTATAAAATGTGGAAAAGACACGCTCTAAATTGCTGGATTAGAGCGTGTCTTTTTATTGCCATACTATTGTTTCAATTTTGGAAAGAGATATAATAAGTTTGTGAGTAAGTACATATTATGAGGAGGAACCAAATGAATTAACAAAAGAAGTGCAGACGAAGATCTTAGAGTTTAAGTATGAAGAGGCATCAGATCCAGTTCTAAGACTGGTATGTAACTGTGGTTTATTTGATGACACAGAAGGATTGGATGAACATGAAATTTATATTGATAATGTTTCATTAGAAATGATAGATGATTCAAATGCAGTAAAAGCTGAAGTTGTTGAGGTTCCATCTAAGGATGTTAATGTGAATCAGATTGGTTACCTTCCAGGAACTAAGAAAACAGCAATTTTCCGTGGAGATACAAAAGGCGATTCATTTGAAATAATCAATGTGGAAAACAATGAAACGGTATACACAGGTAAAATAGAGAATGAAAAAATGAACTCAACTGCTGGAGAAACCAATTATTATGGTGATTTTACAGAAGTTGCAGAAGCAGGTACATATAAAATCAAAACAGAAGCTTATGGAGAATTTTATGAATTTAAGATTGGAGAAGATGTATATGATAACGTATTTGCAGATACGGTAAAAATGCTTCATAAACAACGTTGTGGTATCAAATTAGATCCTTCCATAGCAGGTGAGTTTACTGGTGGACCAGACAGTAAGTTGGAAGACCCATATGCTGCGGCAATGTTGAAAGATACGCCAGCAGCTAAGTGCTACGTGGATAACCACGGAAGTTTCTCAACCAATGAGATAACAATTTACTGGAACTCACCTTTTATATTTACAATGAATGCATTAAAGTAAAAGGTTAAAATAGTTTTTCTGAAAGCCCCTTTTGAATTGATAAAATAGCTTGAAAGGGACTTTTTCTAACGTCTTGTTATAAAATATGGTATAATACCTACAAGAAAGAGGTGGCACAAATGAAAATAGTTTTTTTAGAAACCGCATGTTTAGGAGAGGGAATCAATTATGAGATGTTTTCTCAGATAGGAGATGTAGAATTATATGACTACACTCCGTTAGACAAACTTTCAGAGCGAGTTGCAGATGCTGACATTATAGTTTTAAACAAAATTCCAATGAATGAAAGCACTTTAGCAGGAGCAAAGAATCTTAAATTAATCTGCATTACAGCAACGGGTACTAATATTGTAGACTTTGCATACACCAATCAGAAAGGAATTACCGTAACAAATGTGAAAGGATATTCTACTCCAACTGTAGCACAGCATACATTTGCATTATATTTTGCACTTGCAGAACAGATAGCATATTATGATAACTGTGTAAAGAGTAAAGCGTATTCCGAGTCAGAAATGTTTGTTCATCATGGACCGGTATTTCATGATTTGAGTGGATTAACATGGGGGATTGTAGGCTTAGGAGATATAGGTAAGAAAGTGGCTCAGGTTGCCCAAGTGTTTGATTGTAAAGTACAATATTATTCTACATCGGGTAAAAACAGCAACGCAGATTATAGACAGGTGACTTTTGATGAACTTTTGACAACCAGTGATATCATTTCTATTCATGCTCCACTCAACGAGGCAACACAGGATTTATTTAGTACAAAAGCATTTAAGAAAATGAAGAAGAGTGCGATTATTTTAAATCTTGGAAGAGGTCCAATTATTAATGAACAGGCACTTGCAGATGCATTAAATGCAGGAGAAATTGCGGGAGCCGGTTTGGATGTATTTACAGTAGAACCGTTGCCACTTTCCAGTCCCTTATTAGAAGTGAAGGAGAAAGAGAAAATGATATTGACTCCTCATATTGCTTGGGCGAGCGCAGAAGCACGTACTCGATTGGTTCAGGAAGTATACTGGAATATAGAAGCATTTTTAAACAAGGAAGAAAGAAATGTTGTACGATAAATAATGGGAGGTATTTTAGTAATAATTTAAAGAGTAGAGAAGGTTTAACATCTCTGCTTTTTTTTGGAAATTATCTACCTAGAGTTTTACAAGAAAAAAGTTGCAAGTATGGAGGTGAAACTGGTTTGACAAAATGTGAAATTAAAGGTAAAATAATAGTAAAAGGTGAGCTATTTTGACGGGGTTTAACTAAGGATGACAAGGGGGACTTTTTTGAGAAAAGTAAAAGTAGCAATAGTCGATTCTGGAATTTCATCTAATTTAGAGTTGATGAAGGCCGTATCTGAACAATATGGACTACATTATGAGAATGACAAGGTTGAGATGAAATCAATGAATTGTGAAGATGATGTTGGGCATGGCAGCGCAATTGCTGATATTATTTATAAGACGAATCCAGAAGTTGAGATTGTGACATTAAAGATATCTAGTCAACAAGCAGGTATTGATTGTGATGATTTATGCGTGGCATTAAGATTTGTTTTAGATAATTTGGATGTGGAACTTGTAAATATAAGTGCCGGTGTTACATATGTAGATGATTATGAAAAGCTGAAGCAGATTTGTGATGAGTTGGATCGAAAAGGAATCATCGTAGTGTCGGCTTTTGACAATGACGGTGCAGTATCTTATCCAGCAGCGTTCAATTCTGTAATTGGAGTCGATATCTCCGATGAATTTCAAGGAAAGAAGGAACTCATACGGCTTCATAGAGCTTGTGCGGATTTGATTGTACCAAATCAATTTTATCGAACTGTCTGGTTAAATGGGGAAAAGACAATACTAAAAGGAACTAGTTTTGCATGTGCGAAGGTAACAGGTATTTTATCAAAGAAACTTGCTGAATTTGAACAAGGCAGTATTGATAAAGAGAAGCTCATGGATCTTGTGAAAACACAAGATTATTCGATGATTATGAAAGAAGAAAAAGGAAAAGAAAAAATTGAGATAAAAAAGGCAATTATATTTCCAGTAAATAAAGAGGCGCATTCGTTACTTCGATTTCGAGATTTATTAACATTTGAACTTGTAGGCGTTTATGATGAAAAGTTGGATGGCTTGGTAGGAAAAGAACTATTCGGAATGACAATTCAATCATTTGATACGATTAATTGGGATGATGACTTTGATACGATAATTCTTTCTTGTACAACGGCACTTTCCAAACTAACAAGAAGAGATTATCAAGGAGAGGTTGTTTGTTTAGCTAAGGAGCATGGAAAGTCAATTTATACTTTTGAAGAAATTCAGTCAGCAGATGAGAATATATTTTACCCAGATGCTTCCAACATAGCAGTGCCATATCGAAACATGAATAAGCTTCGTAAAATTTCAATGCCAGTACTTGGTGTATTTGGAACAAGTCAAAGTCAAGGGAAATTTACTGTTCAGTTGGAACTAAAACGAAGGTTAAGTAAGATGGGCTATCAGGTTGGACAGCTTGCAACAGAACCTTCAGGGTACTTGTTCGGAGCACAACATGTGTATCATTTTGGTTATCATGCAAAAATTAATATAGGACAGGCAGAAATAATTGCATTGTTAAATGAGATGATATGGGATATCGAAAAACAGGGAAATGATATTGCTATTACTGGCTGTCAATCAGCTACTTTACATTACGACAATTCTAGAATTCAAGATTTATCATTACAACAACAAAATTTCTTATTTGGAGTACTACCTGACTTCTTTGTTCTATGTGTAAATCCACATGATGACATAAATTACATAAAACGTACGATTCAGTATTTAAATGCAATTGATATTGGAAAAGTATATGCAATCACTGTATATCCTATTAAAGTGGAAGAAAGTATGAATGGGATACAATTAAAAAAGAGAACATTGACTCATGAGGAAATGAATGAGTTTAAAAAGTACATTCACGAACAATGTATGCTGCCAGCATTTGAAATTGCAAATGCAAAGGATATGGATTCATTGTGTGAATTAGTAGTGGAAACTTTATCAGAGGAGGTATAAAAGGATGAAAAGAAACCCATACATTTATACAATGCGTAATTCTTTGGGCGAGTATGTTATGCTCAATACTTACAATAGTACGATATTTAAAGTCAGTCCAGAGCAGTCAGAGATTTTTGAAAATGCATACGAGACGCTTAGTGGCGAACAGCATATTTTAGATTTACTAGAAGAAAGAAACATTATTTATGATGAAAGTAAAACCGCCATAGATGGTTATGAAGAGCTGTATCAGGAGTTTATTCATAATAATCAGTTCTTACATTTAGTCATCTTGCCAACAGAAAACTGCAATTTTAGATGCACCTATTGCTATGAAGAACATGAACCGAAAATTATGTCTCAGGATATCCAAGATGGAATTGTTAATTATGTGGAACAGCATATAAAGGATTATCAGGCACTTCGAGTAGAATGGTTTGGAGGCGAACCATTATGTCAGAAAGAAATTATCAATAATCTGTCTAAACGGTTAAAGGATATTTGTAAAGCCAATAAAAAACCATATTATAGTTCAATGACAACAAATGGATATTTACTAGATCCTGAAACATTTAAAATAATGCATAAAAAGAATGGTATTATGCGTTATCAGATAACAATAGATGGTTTAGCAGAGAGTCATAACAAACAAAGAGCGTTAGCGAATGGCAAACCAACATTTGATACTATTATTGAGAATTTAAGAAATATTCGTGATAATGCAAAGTCATCAATTGTAAATATCATGATTCGATGCAATATTACAGAAGATGTACTTGAAAATTTCGATGACTATGTTTCTTTTATACAAAGAGAATTTGGAGAGGATGATCGATTCGAATTGTTATGGAAGATAGCATGGAATCCAGAGGAACAAACCTGTCAAACCTATTGTGGACAGGACACCTTACATACAATTTTAGGAAGGCACAAAGACAAGGTGCTTAAGTTTGGTACCAATAGAAGACAGCTTTTTAAATTCGGAGATGTATGTTATGCCTCTAATAAACATTCTTTTGTAATTGGATCCGATGGAAGGATCTATAAATGTACGGTTTCTTTTGATAAAGAAATTAATATGGTGGGGCACCTTCAGAAAAATGGTGAAATGATACTTGATGAGGAGAAATTCAAGTATTGGACGGAGCGAAAGGCATGTACGGATCATGAATTATGCCAAAATTGTTCTATCTACCCAAGCTGTCTGGGAATTTACTGTGGTCTTAATAATGTAGATTCAGAAGGTAGATTTGTCTGTGCAGGAATTAGAGATTACATAGATGATTATTTAGAACATATTTCCAAAGTTGATTATTATTACTATAAGTTGGAGGTGTAATATGGATATCAAGGAGAAGATAAGAGCATGTTTAGAAGAATGTGGGATTGTTATTCAGGATGATGGAACAATCGAACAGATGGAGTCTATAAACTATGTAACTGCAATATTGTCACTAGAAGAAGCATTTGATATTGAATTTCCAGATGAATTCTTAAATTTTGAAATTATGGTAAGTCTTGATAAGGTAAAGGATACAGTGGAAATTGTTATTAAAAGAGAACGAGAAGAAAAAGAGGATTAGTAATCCACAATGAAAGGAGGTGATATTATGAAGAAGTTAGTTAAAAAAGTTGATAAAAAGAAGAAATTAGTTGCTTTTTATGCAAATGAAAGCTGTAATACTTGGGCTTACTGTGCAAATAACAGTGGAAACTGCGTTTCAGGATGTTCGTGATTAAGTTACACAGATTTATAATTGATTAAGAGATGCAGGCAGAATCTTAAGGCAGAATCTTAAGATTTTGCCTGTAATTTCTCTATATAAGAGAAGTATTATTTTAGTCAGCTAGAGAGGAGTTTAGTATGATTAAGAACTGTCTTTATATGTACAAGAAAATATGGAGTTATTCGAAACTTCGTATCGTATTGATTTTTGTTGTGGCGTTTTTTGCTGCGCTCAATACATGTGCAGATTTGCTATTTTTCAAGTTTATGATTGAAGGTATTAGTGAACATAGAGCATATCAGTATATACTAGTATTAATAGCAATCCGCTTAGGAATTCTACTTTTGATGCAATGCGTAGATAACATTGCCAATACTGTTATTTTCCCATTTTGCGATTTAAAGATTAAAAAAGGGTTTTCAATTGAATTATATGAAAAAGTGAAGGATATTGACCTTATAGGATTTGATAATGAAAAATTCTATGATAAGTATTCCAGAGCATTTAACGAAACAGAATATCGTGCCACTGGTATGTTGCAGACGTTAAGTTATGTAGTATCAGTAACGGTACAGATAATTGTCGTTGTCATAACTTTGGCATACATCAATCCTGTTGCAATTCTGATTTCAATTTTGGGAGCATTGGTGACTGCATGGGCCAATGTAGTGAATACAAAAGCAGTTTATAATTATGATTTGAAAAAAACAAAATTGTTTCGTGGTTTTGATTATATAAAGAGAGTTTTTTATATTCCAGAATATTCAAAAGATATTCGAATGACACATCTGGATCAAGTTATGTATAAGAAATTCGATCGGCTAACCAGTGATAACAGACAGGTAGTCAAGGAATGTGCACCCAAAATTGCAGCCGTTGCTATCTCAGGAAGCTGGGCATTTAATTTCTTAAGTATGGGTGTCACAAGTGCCTTTATGGTATATAAGGTATATCAGGGAGTATTGGGAATTGGGGACTTTGTAACAGCAGTATATGCTGTAAATAGTCTCAGCAATAATCTGCTTCAATTCTCGAATATTATCCCGCAGTTTTCAGAACATGCATTATTTATTAACAATTACTTGGAAGTATTAAATTATCAGACCCAAATACAAAGTGAAAAGGATGCAGAAGAGATCTCTCCATTTGGTAAGAAAGAGATTGAATTAAAAAATGTTTCCTTTCATTATCCAAATGTAGAGTGTAATGCGATTAATTCCGTATCGCTTCATATTCGAGCTGGTGAAAAGATTGCTATAGTTGGAGAAAATGGAGCCGGAAAGTCTACATTAATCAAGCTGATTATGAGGCTATATGAACCAGATACAGGAGAACTGTGTTTGGACAAAACCCCATATAATCAAATCACGAAAAGTTCTATTGCAGAGGTATTTTCCGTTGTACAACAAGACTTCCAGCACTATGCACTTTCTATAAAGGAGAATATTACACTTGTTGGTCATAGGGGACAGAAAGAACATGCCGATGATGAAGCTGTATGGGATGCAATACGAAGAGTTGGGATGTTTGAGAAAATTGACAGTTTGCCAAAAGGAATTGATACACAGGTAACGAAGGAATTTGATGAGGAAGGATTGAATTTTTCAGGAGGACAGTTACAGAGACTTGCGATTGCTCGAATGATTTATCAAAATTCTGGTGTTATGATTATGGATGAGCCTTCAAGCTCGCTGGATCCTATTTCAGAAGCAAAAATATTCGATTTGATCTATGAATTGGCAAAAGACAAAACTCTTATTCTCGTATCGCATAGATTATCAGGCGTAAAAGATATGGATCGTATTCTATATATGGAAGAAGGATGTATTAAGGAAAGTGGAACACATGCCCAATTAATGAAACTTGATGGAAATTATGCGAAGATGTTCAAAATACAAGCAGAAAGGTATGGTGACAATGAAACAGTCTAAAAAGGTTTTACCGATTCAGAAAATGCCGTATATTCGGTCATATACCTGGCATGCATTTTTACATGCCATAGCAGGAAATGAAATGTTTGCAGGGGATAAGGTAGCCTCCTTTTCTTTAGTGGATAACAATGCGGCAGAACTTAAAAGTTACGGAGTAGATGCATATGCAGAAGCAGCTAATATGAAGTATGAGATTTTTACGAATTCATATGCCTGCGATCCTAGATATTACTTATATCGCAGGTGCATGGAAGAAGACGAAATTATGATGAACATAGACTTCTTTGAGTTTGCCAATCAATGGGGCCGAATGGGGTTGTTTTTAAAAAGCGGAACAGATACAATGGAAGAATATTTGAAGTCTTCGGATGAGAAAAGCAAGAAAAATATAGATTGTGGTGGGGTTCATACTGGAAAGGGGTTTTTCACTGAAATTGCCAATGAATATACGAACGGAATTATGTGGAAACCAAATTATCAAACTCCTTGCAGACTAAAGATAACTTATCAGAAAGGAAAGGTTTCTTTTTATGGTTCGTTAAATGAAGAGGAGTGGACATTGCTCAATGAAAGTGAAGTTGAACCATCGAATCAAAAAGAACTCTATATTGGAGTCCGTATTGTTCCAGAGAGTAAAGACTATTATAACTGGCTGTATTCAAATTATATTCAGCTAAGAGGTTCCTTATCATTTGGAACTCCGCTTGATTATAGTACGATTCCGATGCGTGATGCGAATTATTATACTGCCAATCCATGTGTTGTATTTCAGAAGGTTAATTATTATTTATTGTTAGAAAATATAGATTCTTTTTGGAGTTTTATAAAAGATTCTATTAATAATAATAGATATATAGAAGTGATACTAGAGGAAAAATACTTGCCAGGGTATTGGGCAAATGGCAATCAGCAGAGCAGATATCATCAAAATCTGATTTATGGATATGATGATGAAAATAAAAAGGTGCTGCTTTTAGGAATCGATACTAACGGATATCCTATAATCAATGTAGCAGAAAAAGAAAAATTCTTTAAGGCATTAGAAGCATATCCTTTTCAAACTGCAATCTACACTTTGGAATATATGCCAGATGAAGCAACATATCCGTTGGATGTAAAACAGATTGTGAAAGGATTAAATGATTTCTTGACAGGAAGAAATAATTCTCATGATTGTGGAAATACATTGAAACCGATTGAATGTGCTTATGGTGTGGACATCTATGATGAATTTATAAAAAAGGATGACTGTGAACGATTTACTGGAGATTTCAGAATTGCATTCACACTTCGAGAGCACAAAAAAATTATGATTGACAGAGTACAATTCCTGATTGATAAAAAAATCCTTTGTGAAGGGGAAACAGAAGAGATTAGAGCTTTGCTGGAAGAAATTCGTGGAATTTCGGAGACGGTTTTAATTCTTGTTTTAAAAAATAAGGGGAGACCGGTGAAGAACTTAAAGGAGAGAGTGATTCGAAATCTGGAAAGGATGAAGGAACTAGAGATTCAATGTTATGGAAAACTTCGTGATTTATTACAGGAATCAATGTGAAATAATAATTTGCTATTTTCCTAGGGGGCAGGTATAATGACTCCAGCTTACAAATTACGCTTATGAAACATGAGCTGACAGCCTGTAAACCATTCATTTTTTCAAACTTACTGAAAATGCTAAAAGTCATGTGTTGACAACATTAAATTTTAGCGATATAATTATCAAGCATGCGATCTTTCCATGCAGTAAGATAAAATAACATGTAAACAACCGGACATGTTTGTTTGATGAAAATGAAAAATTTTATGAAGAATACCGCAGGAGGTGAAAATTAATGCCAACTTTTAACCAATTAGTTAGAAAAGGAAGAAAGACAGTTGAGAAGAAATCCAATTCTCCAGCATTACAAAAAGGTTACAACTCTTTGAATAAGAAAGTAACAGATACATCTGCACCACAAAAAAGAGGTGTATGTACTGCTGTTAGAACTGCAACTCCTAAGAAACCTAATTCAGCTCTTAGAAAGATTGCCAGAGTTCGTCTTTCCAATGGTATTGAAGTAACAAGTTATATCCCAGGTGAGGGCCACAACTTACAGGAACATAGTGTTGTTCTTATCAGAGGCGGAAGAGTAAAAGACTTACCAGGTACTCGTTACCATATCGTCAGAGGTACACTTGATACAGCAGGTGTAGCTAAGAGAAGACAAGCGCGTTCTAAATATGGTGCTAAGAGACCAAAAGACGCAAAATAAAATTTTAATCGAATAAGGTTATATCACTAATTCAGGAAAAGTGCCGTATTAATTTTTGCTTTAAAGGAAAAGCATCTGGTTTTTCTTCCTGACGGTTGCAGGTTCGATAATACCACACTTCGTTTAGAGATAGATATTAAATACGAGCGCGAACACAGGATTGTTGTGAGTACCTATGATTTAATGAATGGCTTAATTGTGAAAGCCGTTCGGCTTCGTAGTTAAGCAAGTATTAAGGAGGGAAGAAACGTGCCACGTAAAGGTCATATTCAAAAAAGAGATGTATTAGCAGACCCATTATACAACAACAAGGTAGTTACTAAGCTTATCAATAACATTATGTTAGATGGTAAAAAAGGTACTGCTCAGAAAATCGTATATGGAGCTTTCGAAAGAGTAGCAGAAAAGAGTGGAAAGGATGCTTTAGAAGTATTCGAAGAAGCTATGAACAACGTTATGCCAGTTCTTGAAGTAAAAGCTAGACGTATCGGTGGTGCTACTTATCAGGTGCCTATTGAAGTTAGAGCTGATAGAAGACAGGCATTAGCGCTTCGCTGGTTAACTCTTTACTCACGTAAAAGAGGAGAAAAAACTCAAGAAGAAAGATTAGCGAATGAAATTTTAGATGCTGCAAACAACACAGGAGCATCTGTTAAGAAAAAAGAAGATATGCACAAAATGGCAGAAGCCAACAGAGCATTTGCTCACTATCGCTGGTAATCACTGCGAAATTGCATATTTCATACTATATTGTATAGAAAATGTTTTTTGTTTGAATAAAAAATGTAAAACTGTACAGATTTAGTTTGTAGGGGTGCGGTAGTAGGTTTCCTTTGGATACAGTTACTATCGTATTTCTGCAGTAGTTCGATAAGGAGGAAAAATACCTTGGCTGGAAGAGAATATCCGTTAGAGCAAACCAGAAATATTGGTATCATGGCTCATATTGATGCTGGTAAAACAACATTAACAGAGCGTATCCTTTATTATACTGGTGTTAACTATAAAATCGGTGATACTCATGAAGGTACTGCTACAATGGACTGGATGGAGCAGGAACAGGAAAGAGGTATCACAATTACATCAGCGGCTACAACTTGCCACTGGACAGAGCAGGAAAACTGCAAAGCTAAGCCAGGCGCTAAAGAGCACCGTATCAACATCATTGATACCCCAGGACACGTTGACTTTACTGTAGAAGTAGAACGTTCATTACGTGTACTTGATGGTGCTGTTGGTGTATTCTGTGCGAAAGGCGGAGTTGAACCACAATCTGAAAACGTATGGCGTCAAGCTGACACATACAACGTACCTAGAATGGCGTTCATTAACAAGATGGATATCTTAGGTGCAAACTTTTATGGTGCTGTTGAACAGATCAAAACACGTTTAGGAAAGAACGCTATTGTTCTTCAGTTGCCTATTGGTGCAGAAGATGATTTCAAAGGCATCATTGACCTGTTTGAAATGAAAGCTTATATCTACAATGATGATAAAGGTGAAGATATTTCCATTACTGATATTCCAGAAGATATGGCTGATGATGCTCAATTATATAGAGATGAATTAATTGAAAAAATCTGCGAGTTAGACGATGATTTAATGATGCAGTATCTTGAAGGAGAAGAACCTTCTATAGCAGATTTAAAAGCAGCTTTAAGAAAGGGTACATGTGAATGTACAGCGATTCCTGTATGCTGTGGTTCTGCTTACAGAAACAAAGGCGTTCAGAAGCTTCTGGATGCAATTCTTGAATATATGCCATCTCCAATCGACATTCCAGCTATCAAAGGCGTTGATGAAGACGGTAATGAAGTGGAAAGACACTCTTCTGATGAAGAACCTTTCTCTGCTTTAGCATTCAAGATTATGGCTGACCCATTCGTTGGTAAGCTTGCATTCTTCAGAGTTTACTCTGGTACAATGAACTCTGGTTCTTATGTATTAAATGCTACTAAGAATAAAAAAGAACGTGTTGGACGTATTCTTCAGATGCATGCAAACAAGAGAGCTGAATTAGATAAAGTTTACTCAGGTGATATCGCAGCTGCTGTAGGTTTTAAATTTACAACAACAGGTGATACAATCTGTGATGAACAGCATCCGGTTATTCTTGAATCCATGGAATTCCCAGAACCAGTTATTGAATTAGCTATCGAGCCTAAGACAAAAGCTGGACAGGGCAAAATGGGTGAAGCTTTAGCAAAACTTGCTGAAGAAGATCCTACATTCAGAGCTCATACTGATCAGGAAACAGGTCAGACAATTATCGCTGGTATGGGTGAGTTACACCTTGAAATTATTGTTGACCGTCTTCTTCGTGAGTTCAAAGTAGAAGCTAATGTTGGTGCTCCACAGGTTGCTTACAAAGAAGCAATTACAAAACCAGTTGAAGTTGACAGCAAATATGCAAAACAGTCTGGTGGACGTGGTCAGTACGGACATTGTAAAGTTAAATTCGAGCCAATGGATCCAAACGGGGAAGAAACATTTAAGTTTGAATCTACTGTAGTTGGTGGTGCTATTCCGAAAGAATACATTCCAGCTGTAGGTGAAGGTATCGAAGAAGCTACTCAGGCAGGTATTCTTGGTGGATTCCCTGTACTTGGTGTAAAAGCCAATGTATATGATGGTTCTTACCATGAAGTCGATTCCAGTGAAATGGCATTCCACATTGCTGGTTCTATGGCTATGAAGGAAGCTATGCAAAAGGGTGGCGCAGTATTATTAGAGCCAATTATGAAAGTAGAAGTTACGATGCCAGAAGAGTACATGGGAGATGTTATTGGTGACATTAACTCTCGTCGTGGACGTATTGAAGGTATGGATGACTTAGGCGGTGGTAAAATCGTTCGCGGTTATGTGCCTCTAGCTGAAATGTTTGGATATTCTACAGACCTTCGTTCCAAAACACAGGGACGTGGTAACTACTCTATGTTCTTTGAGAAATATGAGCAAGTTCCTAAGTCTGTACAGGAAAAGATTTTATCCGCTAAAAATAACGCTAAATAATAATTTTTTCTTGAAATAATTTCTATAATGAAATATAATTAAAACTAAATGGCAATACTTCAATATAGTGGGTATTGCCAACCAAAAAAAGCCTATTCATTCTTTTATGGAATATAAAAGAAAATGATATTAATTTGTTAATTTAAGGAGGACGTTTCTAATGGCAAAGGAAAAATTTGACAGAAGCAAACCACATTGTAACATCGGTACAATCGGTCACGTTGACCATGGTAAAACAACTTTAACAGCAGCTATCACAAAAGTATTAGCTGAAAGAGTAGCAGGTAATGCGAAAGTAGATTTTGAAAACATTGATAAAGCTCCAGAAGAAAGAGAACGTGGTATTACAATTTCTACAGCTCACGTTGAATATCAGACAGAAAAGAGACACTATGCTCACGTTGACTGCCCAGGACATGCCGATTATGTTAAAAACATGATCACAGGTGCTGCTCAGATGGATGGTGCTATCCTTGTTGTTGCTGCAACTGATGGTGTTATGGCTCAGACAAAAGAGCACATCTTACTTTCTCGTCAGGTAGGTGTTCCTTACATCGTAGTATTCATGAACAAATGTGATATGGTTGATGATGAAGAATTACTTGAATTAGTAGAGATGGAAATCACAGAACAGTTAGAAGAATATGAATTCACTGACTGCCCAATCATCAAAGGTTCTGCTCTTAAAGCTCTTGAAGATCCAAACGGAGAATGGGGCGACAAGATCATGGAATTAATGTCTACAGTAGATGAATATATTCCAGATCCACAGCGTGAAACAGATAAAGACTTCTTAATGCCAGTCGAAGACGTATTCTCTATTACAGGTCGTGGTACAGTTGCTACAGGACGTGTTGAACGTGGTGTTCTTCATGTATCTGATGAAGTTGAAATCGTTGGTATTCATGAAGATATCCGTAAAGTAGTTGTAACTGGTGTTGAAATGTTCCGTAAACTTCTTGATGAAGCTCAAGCTGGTGATAATATCGGTGCTTTACTTCGTGGTGTTCAGAGAACAGAAATCGAAAGAGGACAAGTTCTTTGTAAGCCAGGTACTGTTACATGCCATAAGAAATTCAAAGCTCAGGTTTACGTATTAAACAAAGACGAAGGTGGACGTCATACTCCTTTCTTCAACAATTACAGACCACAGTTCTACTTCAGAACAACTGACGTAACAGGTGTTATCAACTTACCAGAAGGTACAGAAATGTGTATGCCTGGTGATAACGTAGAAATGACTATTGAATTAATTCACCCAATCGCTATGGAACAAGGTTTAGGTTTCGCTATTCGTGAAGGTGGACGTACAGTAGGTTCAGGTAAGGTTGCTGCTATTATTGAGTAATTTATTATAAATCTGGTTTATTCAAGACTTCCGAGGATTTTTTTCGGAAGTCTTTTTTCGTGTGCGCCTTGCGGCGCACGTTTCTAATGGGTGAAAGTCGTGTGTTCTGCAAGCTGTCAACAGCTTGCCAGTGAAAGTCTGGTCGGAGTAATCACCAGTGAGCTCCGTAGCAAGCATCCAGTGCTTTTGGGTGACCGATTGTATAAATGTCAATACAAAAATGTACAAAAAATCTAAAATAAGAATGTACATTTACACTTTCTAATCTGTTGCTTTCATATGGTCTTTTAACCGATATGACTTACCTGAAATGCTTACCACATTTGCATGGTGAAGTACACGGTCTAATATTGCATTTGCTACTACTGCATCATAAAACACACTGTCCCATTCGCTAAAATTTATATTTGTGGTCAGTATTGTGCTCTTTTTCTCATAGCGCATATCGATTAACTGGAAGAATAGATTGGAATCCTCCTTG
>NZ_FOHN01000027.1 GCF_900111595.1 [Clostridium] polysaccharolyticum
GCTGTTATCCCCCTGTATGAGGCAGGTTGCCCACGCGTTACTCACCCGTCCGCCACTCAGTCACAAGAACTTCCTCCCGAAAGAATCCATCCAGGTGCTTCGTTCGACTTGCATGTGTTAGGCACGCCGCCAGCGTTCATCCTGAGCCAGGATCAAACTCTCAATAAAAGTCTGCATCCTTCCAGAACGAAAAGCTTGGCTTTTTGTTTCCAGAATTCATTTACTATACAGGTGCATCTTCTCAGATGCTGTTCGCATTCCAAAACCAGAGTCTTGGAACAGATTTATTCTCTGAATTTTCAAGGTTGTTTTACTATTTAATTATCAAAGTTCTTAACGCTTACTAAGCGCTTTGTTATTATAAACAATGTTTTGTTATTTGTCAATAACTTTTTTTATCTTTTTTATAAGTTTTTTCACTTCTTAATAAACCAAAAAA
Source organism: [Clostridium] polysaccharolyticum (assembly GCF_900111595.1). Classification (GTDB taxonomy): domain Bacteria; phylum Bacillota; class Clostridia; order Lachnospirales; family Lachnospiraceae; genus Clostridium_AI; species Clostridium_AI polysaccharolyticum. The sequence goes on from NZ_FOHN01000027.1 coordinate 440, forward strand.
GATAACGGAGAAGGAGGGATTTGAACCCTCGCGCCGCGTAAACGACCTATACCCTTAGCAGGGGCACCTCTTCAGCCACTTGAGTACTTCTCCGAACTAACTGAATTATTTATTCATTTATTTAGTTAATGCGTCAAACGCAAGATTTATTATAACAACAGTGTATCTCTATGTCAACACTTTTTTTTAACTTTTTAATGTTTTTTTCTTTTTGTCATAAATACTTACTCTGACGCATATATACTCCACTTTTACTGCTCGTACATGTTATTCCCCTTACTGTCTATAACAACAATAACAGGAAGCTTCTCAACTCTTAATTTTCTGATAGCTTCTGTACCAAGATCATCATATGCGATTACTTCTGATTCTTTTATACACTTAGAAAGCAATGCTCCAGCACCACCAATTGCAGCGAAGTACACTGCATTATTTTCTTTCATAGCATCTATTACATCCTCACTTCGCTTGCCCTTTCCTATCATGCCTTTTAAACCCTTACTTAAGAGCAAGGGGGTATACTTATCCATTCGACTGCTTGTTGTTGGACCAGCCGACCCAATAACTTGACCTGGCTTTGCAGGTGTAGGTCCCAGATAATAAATAATATTATTTTCCAAATTAAAAGGTATCTCTTTCCCCTTTTTTATTGCTGTATATAAACGTTCATGTGCAGCATCCCTTGCCGTATAAACAGTTCCTGTTATAAATACAAAGTCTCCTGCATTTAGTGTTTTAATTTTTTCTTCATTTAGTGGTGTTATTATATTTTTACGCATGAAATATCTCCTTTTCCTTCTTAAATTACTCTTGTGGAGTGTCTGTTTACATGACAGCAAATGTTAATTGCAACAGGAAGCCCTGCTATATGTGTTGGGTATGTTTCTACATTAACACCTAATACAGTTGTACTTCCCCCTAAACCAGCTGGCCCAATTTTAAGCTGATTTATTTTTTCTAAGAGTTCTTTTTCCAGTTCTTGTACATATGAAATTTCTGAAGTCTCATTTAAATTTCTTGCTAACGCTTTTTTTGCTAAGAAAGCACACTTTTCAAAAGTTCCCCCTATTCCAACACCTACAACCATAGGTGGACATGCATTTGGTCCTGCTAATTTTACGGTTTCGATAACTGCTTGTTTTACCCCCTCTATACCATCGGCTGGTTTTAACATGCATATTCTACTCATATTTTCGCTTCCAAATCCCTTAGGTGCTACTGTTATTTCAATTTTGTCTCCTTTTACTATTTCGTAGTGTATAACTCCAGGCGTATTATCTTTTGTATTTACTCTTACTATTGGATCCTTAACCACAGATTTTCTTAAATAACCTTCCTGATATCCTTCTCTTATTCCCTGATTAATTGCATCACCAATAAAACCACCATCAATATGTACTTCCTGTCCTATTTTTACAAATACAACGGTCATTCCTGTATCCTGGCATATAGGTATCTGTTCTTTTTCAGCTATTTCCATGTTTTCTTCTAATGTCTCTAAGATCTGCTTTCCTAAAACCGAACTTTCATTTTTTGCTGATTTGCAAATTTTCTCCTTTACATCACTGGAAAGTACAATATTTGCTTCAATACACATTTCCTTAATATTTTTAGTTATTTCTGTTGCACTTACTATTCTCATGATTACACCTTTCATTTTTATTTTATATAAGAAATACACCTATACCCTCCCAATGAGAACATAAGTGTATTTTTTTCTTAATTTTACTTCTCTGTTTCTTCTTCTAATCCTGCTGCCTTTAGCTTTGGAAGTTCAGCTGTCTCAACAATATCTGATTCATCAAGTATTACTTCTTTTTCCCTAACCTTTGCAATACTTGCAACTTTAATATCTTTTGTATTGTCTAAGTTCATAAGTTTAACACCTGATGTAATTCTTCCAATCTCTGAAATTTGTGATACTGGTAACTGAATAATAATACCTTCCGTTGTAATCATCATAATTTCATTCTCTTCATTTACTGCTTTAACGCCTACAACATCTCCTGTTTTTTCTGTGATTTTGTAACACTTAACTCCCTTACCGCCTCTATGCTGGGATTCAAACTCCGTAAGAAGTGTTCTCTTGCCCATACCATTTTCGGATACAAGCAGAAGATGCGTTCCTTGCGTATTCAACTGCATACCTATGATCTCATCTCCGTAAGACAAGTTCATGCCAATTACACCCATAGAAGTTCTTCCTGTTGGCCGTACATCGGTTTCGTGAAATCTTATACATTGTCCTAGCTTAGTAACTAAGATAATATCCTTCGAATGGTCAGTTTCTTTCACTTCGATTAATTCATCGTCATCACGAAGATTAATTGCCTGAAGACCTGTCTTTCGAATATTGGCATACTCTTTTACAGAAGTCTTTTTTACAATTCCACTTCTCGTCGCCATAAATAAATATTTATCTTCCCGATATTCTCTCAGTGTAATAACTGCAGTAACCTTTTCTTCCGGCATAAGCTGTAGCAAGTTTACAATTGCAGTTCCTCTGGCAGTCCTGCTTGCTTCTGGAATTTCATATGCTTTCAGCTTATAAACCCGTCCTTTATTGGTAAAGAATAGTATCATATGGTGTGTTGTAGTCATAAACAGATCTTCAATGTAATCTTCTTCGATAGTCTGCATACCTTTTATGCCTTTACCACCACGATTCTGGCTCTTAAAGTTATCTGTAGTCATACGTTTAATATATCCTAAGCTTGTCATAGCAATTAAGGTATTTTTTTTAGGAATCAGGTCTTCCATAGAAATATCAAACTCATCATATCCTATAGATGTTCTACGTTCATCACCATATTTATCACGAATAATTGTAATTTCTTTTTTAATTACTCCCAGCAGCTTCTTTTTATCTCCCAAAATAGCCTGATACTCTGCAATCTTTTTCATTAACTCAGCGTACTCGCCTTCTAATTTTTCTCTTTCTAATCCCGTTAATGCTCTAAGACGCATATCAACAATTGCCTGTGCCTGAACCTCGTCTAACTGGAATCGTTCAATCAGACGTTCTTTAGCAACTGTAGTATTTCTTGAAGATCGGATAATGCTTATTACTTCATCAATATGATCTAATGCGATTAACAATCCTTTTAATATATGTGCTCTTTCCTGAGCCTTATTTAAGTCATACTGTGTTCTTCTTGTTACAACTTCTTCTTGGTGAAGTAAATAATACTCCAGCATTTGCAAAATGTTCATTACAACTGGCTCATTATTTACTAATGCTAGCATAATTACACCAAAAGTATCTTGTAACTGAGTATGTTTATACAGCTGGTTAAGAATTACATTAGGATTTACGTCTCTTCTGAGTTCTATACATATACGCATTCCCTGTCTATCTGATTCATCACGTAATTCTGTAATACCATCTATTTTTTTATCTCTGTGCAATTCTGCAATTTTTTCAATTAGTCTTGCCTTATTAACCATATATGGCAGCTCTGTAACGACAATACGGTTTTTTCCATTTGCCATAGCTTCAATATCTGTCACAGCACGAACTCTAATTTTTCCTCTGCCAGTCCTATACGCTTCTTCAATCCCTCTTGTTCCAAGAATTGCAGCACCTGTTGGAAAATCTGGTCCCTTAATAATCTGGAGAATTTCCTCTATTTCTGTCTTCCTGTCCTCTAATACATTGTTATCTATAATTTTAATTACAGCATTTATTACTTCCTTTAGGTTATGAGGTGGTATATTAGTTGCCATACCTACTGCAATACCTGATGTACCATTTACCAGAAGATTTGGGTAACGTGCTGGCAGTACAACTGGTTCTTTTTCTGTCTCATCAAAGTTTGGTATAAAATCTACTGTATTTTTGTTAATGTCTGATAACATCTCCATAGAGATTTTACTTAAACGTGCCTCTGTATAACGCATAGCGGCCGCACCATCACCATCAACAGAGCCAAAGTTGCCATGACCATCTACAAGAGGATATCTTGTAGACCAGTCCTGAGCTAAATTTACTAATGCACCATAAATAGAACTGTCGCCATGAGGGTGATATTTACCCATTGTATCACCAACAATACGTGCACATTTACGATGTGGCTTATCCGGTCCATTATTTAACTCAATCATTGCATATAAAATACGTCTTTGTACCGGCTTTAAACCGTCTCTTACATCTGGTAAGGCTCTTGATGCAATAACTGACATTGCGTAATCTATATAGGATGTCTGCATTGTTTCATGCAGTATGACATCATGAACCTTGTCAAAAATATTTTCGTCCATGTAACTTCCTCCATTTTTATGAATTAATAGCTCGAACTAAAATATATTAGATGTCTAAGTTTCTAACAAATTTAGCATTTGCCTCAATAAATTCACGTCTTGGCTCTACTTTATCTCCCATAAGAGTATCAAAAGTATTATCTAGAACTTTTTCGTACTCCTGATCATTTTCGTATTTTGGATCATAAACAACTTTTAGCAATATACGCTTTTCAGGATCCATAGTTGTATCCCATAGCTGTTCTGCATCCATTTCTCCTAATCCTTTGTATCGCTGGATTTTGTTGCTTCCATCTCGCCCAATCTCAGTTAGTATCTGGTTTAATTCATCATCACTGTATGCATAATAAACATTCTTTGCTTTTTCAATTTTATATAGTGGTGGCTGTGCTAAGTAAACATATCCGTGTTTAATTAATTCTGGCATAAAGCGGTAGAAAAATGTTAATAGCAGCGTACTAATATGTGCACCATCTACGTCGGCATCAGTCATAATAATAATTTTATGATACCTTAACTTTGAAATATCAAAATCCTCTGAAATTCCCGTTCCGAATGCTGTTATCATTGCACGTATTTCTGCATTAGCTAATATTTTATCCAGCCTTGACTTCTCAACATTTAGAATTTTTCCTCTTAGCGGAAGAATTGCCTGCGTTGCTCTTGATCTTGCTGTCTTAGCACTTCCACCAGCAGAATCCCCTTCGACAATGTAAATTTCACAGTTTTCAGGATTCTTGTCAGAGCAGTCTGCTAATTTACCTGGTAAACTCATGCCATCCAGTGCAGTCTTTCTTCTCGTTAAGTCTCTAGCCCTTCTAGCAGCATCCCTTGCTCTTTGTGCCAAAATTGCTTTTTCACAAATTAACTTTGCAACAAGTGGATTTTGTTCTAAGAAATACTTTAACTGCTCTGAAACAACACTTTCAACAGCACCACGTGCTTCACTATTTCCTAGCTTTTGCTTTGTCTGTCCCTCAAACTGCGGTTCACCGATCTTTATACTAATAATAGCTGTTAATCCTTCTCTAATATCTTCACCTGAAAGATTTGCCTCGTTATCCTTTAAGAATTTTTGACCTCTTGCATAATCATTAAATGTTTTAGTAAGTGCATTTTTGAAACCAACCAGATGAGTACCACCCTCTGGTGTCGTAATATTATTAACAAAACTATAACAGTTCTCGTTATATGAGCTGTTATGCTGAAGTGCAACTTCTACATAAACGTCATTTTTCTCCCCTTCAAAATACATAATATTTTCATATAGCGGATCTTTATGCCGGTTAAGATACTCAACGTATTCCTTTATACCGCCTTCAGCATAAAACTCCCTTACTTTTGGCTCCTCAAGCCGCTTATCTATTAAAGCGATTTTTAACCCTTTAGTAAGAAAAGCCATTTCACGCAGTCTCTGCCTAAGCACCTCATAGTCAAAAATAGTTTCTTCAAATATTTCTTTGTCTGGCAAGAATGTAACACAAGTACCTACATGGTCTGTATCACCGATTACCTTTAGAGGATACATTACTTTTCCTCTTTCATATCGCTGGTTATACATTTTTCCATCCTTATGGATAGTAACTTCTAACCATTCTGACAGTGCATTTACAACTGAAGCACCTACCCCGTGTAAACCTCCAGATACCTTATATCCTCCACCGCCAAACTTTCCACCTGCATGCAAAATCGTAAAAACAACCTCAACAGCTGGCAATCCCGCTTTATGGTTTATTCCAACTGGAATTCCTCTGCCATTATCAATTACAGTAATGGAATTATCCTCATTAATCGTTACCTCTATGTTGTCACAAAAGCCAGCCAATGCTTCATCTACTGCATTGTCAACAATTTCATAAACAAGATGGTGCAACCCTTTTGCGGACGTGCTTCCGATATACATTCCTGGTCTCTTTCTTACTGCCTCAAGACCTTCTAAAATCTGAATCTGGTCAGCACCGTATTCTGTACTCATATACATCCTCCTATTTTTTGTTTAAGACTGTTCCATTTACAACTTCATATATTTGATCCATAATCATACGATTGTTTACGAACTCCTCAAGCCCCGTACATGTAACTATGGTTTGTATATCTTTAATACTATCTAATAAATAATTCTGTCTATTTCTATCTAACTCAGAAAGAACATCATCTAATAAAAGAACTGGCCTTTCGCCTATTATTTTTTTTACCATTTCTATCTCAGCAAGTTTCACAGAGAGAGCTGCTGTCCTCTGCTGCCCTTGCGAACCAAACTTTCTTAGATCAATTCCCTTAATTAAAAACTGGATATCATCCCTATGTGGGCCTACGCTTGTATTCTTGGTTATAACATCCTTGCTCCTCGCTTGTATGAGCTTAGTTTCAAACATATCCGAACTAATATTGGGGACATACTCGATAAAAAGTTCTTCTTTATTACCTGACAACTTTTTGTGTATATCAAATATAATTTCATTTAATTGATTTACAAACTCATTTCTGCGTCTAACGATCATTTTTCCATATTCTACTAATTGTGCATCCCATACTGAAAGTGTATCCATTAAATTCTGATTCAAACCAATCTGCTTTAATAAATGATTTCTTTGATTCAATACTTTATTATATTTTATTAAGTTGTGTAAGTATAGTTTATCTAACTGACACAGCTCCATATCAATAAAACGTCTTCTTTCGCCAGGACCATTTTTTATAATGGATAAATCCTCTGGAGAAAAAAAGACCATATGGGCAAGCCCTATTAACTCAGAGGACTTTTTGATTGGTATGCCATCAATGGCGATTCCCTTTGATTTATTTCTTTTTAAGTGCATGTCAACTTTATGGGTAAATCCTTTTCTATCTACTAAAAGCCTAATGTGAGCTTCCGGCTTTTCCATCATAATAAGTTCTTTATCCTTGCTTCCCTTATGAGACTTTGTTGTTCCACCTATATATATTGCCTCTAATATATTCGTTTTTCCCTGTGCATTATCTCCATACAGTATATTTACACCACTCGAAAACTCAATATTTAAGTCTGTATAATTTCTAAAATTACATAACTCTAGTGATTTAACAAACATTCATCACACCTATATTTTTTATTCATTTACTATTTTCACCTGGGAACCGTTAAACTCAATTACATCACCACTGTATACTTTTTTCCCACGGCGTGTCTCAACTTCTCCATTTAACAGGACTTTTCCATCCTGTATTACAAATTTAGCATCCACACCGTTACTTACTAAACCAGCCAACTTAAGAGCCTGGCCTAATTTAATAAATTCATTTTTTATAGTTACTGTCTCCATTTTAGTTCACTCCTGCATTAAAATTCACTGGTAAGATCAAATAAATATAGCTTTCTTCTTTGTCTTTAATAAAACAAGGTGCTTTTGGATTGAATAAATAAATATCTACTTCTTCATCATCTACCACTCTTAATGCATCCATAAGAAACTTAGGGTTAAAACCAATCAGAATATCCTTTCCTTCTTTTACAACTGAGATTTCTTCCTTCATTGAACCTAATGAAGATGTCATACTTAATTCAATCTGATCGTCAGCAATATTAATTACTATTGGCTTTTTCTCAGATTCCTTTACTAGAAGATTTGCACGATCAATACAGCTTAAAAATTCTTTTTTATTAATTTTGATCTTTGTTTCATAATCATTTGAGAGCATTTGATCTATCTTGTAGTATTCACCTTCGATCAAACGTGATACAACTGTTGTCTGATCGAATTCACATACTATATGCTTATCTGTAAAATATAAAAATACTTCTTTGTCTATATCGCTAGGAATAACTTTGCTTATTTCATTTAATGTTTTTCCTGGAACAATGATTTTAACAGGATTATAACTTTCCTTTAATTTAATCTTTCTAATGGAAATACGATGTCCATCAAGAGATACTACCTTTAATTCATCTTGGCTTATTTCAAATAATTCACCTGTCATAATTTTGTTTGTTTCACTGTCAGCAATTGAAAATACTGTCTGTCTAATTACTTCTTTAAGAGTAAATTGTGAAAGTTTAACACATGCATTTCGTTCAATGAGAGGAAGACTAGGAAATTCATCACAAGGCTTTCCTGATAATTTAAACTTAGCCTTTTCACATACAATTGTCATTTCATAGTTATCATTAACGGTAATGGAAACTTCATTATCAGGAAGCTTACGGATAATTTCAGAAAAGATTTTTGCATCAATAGCTGCCTTTCCTGCTTCTAGTACATCTCCTTTTACAAAAGAATCAATAGCAAGTTCCATGTCATTAGCTGTAAGTTTAATGCGTTCATTTTCAGCCTGAATTACAATACATTCTAAAATAGACATTGTAGTTTTGGATGGAACAGCTCTCAATGCAATATTAACACTATTTAAAAGATCTGTTTTATTACATAATATTTTCATGTTGTTGATAACTCCTTTCAAGCAGTTCTATATAAATATATATATATAATTTTCAGCAGTAGTCGTATTAGGGGATGTTAAGATGTTAATAAGTACTCTTAAGCCCCTGATACAAAGAAAATCTGGCTTGAATAACCCGTTTGAAAACATCAGATTTGCATGTGAACCAGATGTGTATAAATCCACAAAAACAAATTTAAAAACTGATATTAACAACAAAATAACATAGTTATGCACAGCCTATTGAGGATTAATTTTCTTCTTTAGTATTTCAACTGTATTCTGTAAGGAGATATCTGACTCAAGATCATTTTGAATCTTCATAATACCATGTAAGATCGTTGTATGATCTCGGTTTCCTAATTTTTTTCCTATATCCTTAAGAGATAATTCTGTATGCTCACGGCAGAGATACATGCAGATCTGTCTAGGATATGCTATATTACGACTCTTCTTACTGGAAATAATATCTGATGACTGAATTCCAAAGTGATCAGCGATAATGTCAGTAATTAGTTCGACTGTAATGTCTCTTTTGTTATTAGGAGAAATTAGATCCTTTAGGGCTTCTTCCGCTAAAACAACATCGACTTCTTTATTTTTTAATCTGCTTAGGGCTACGATTTTAGTTAGTGCTCCCTCAAGTTCACGAATATTAGACTTAATATTTGTTGCAATATATTTCAATACTTCATTATCAATAGATAATCCATCGAGTTCTTCCTTTTTCTTTAAAATAGCCATCCTTGTTTCATAGTCAGGAGACTGGATATCTACAGGAAGCCCCCACTCAAACCTTGATCTTAGACGTTCTTCAAGGGTTTCAAACTCTTTTGGCGGTTTATCACTTGATATAATAATCTGCTTCTTTGACTCATGAAGTGCATTAAATGTGTGGAAAAACTCTTCCTGTGTACTTTCTTTTCCTATTATAAACTGAATATCATCAATAAGCAGAACGTCAATGTTTCTATACTTTTTACGAAACTCTGCTACAGATGTTGTATCTGCACGATTACGAATTGCTTCAATTAATTCATTAGTAAAAGTCTCACTGGTAACGTATAGTACCTTGGCAGATGGATTTTGTTCCAAAATATAGTGTGCAATTGAATGCATTAAGTGGGTTTTTCCTAATCCCACACCACCATAAATAAACAATGGATTGTAAACCTCAGCAGGAGCTTCTGCAACAGCAAGGGAAGCTGCGTGTGCTAGGCTGTTGTTATTACCAACAACAAAGGTATCAAAAGTATATCTAGGATTTAAAAAAGAGTATTTACTATCATCTTCATAAGCCTGTTTACTGGCCTGTGGTGAAGGGGTTACATCTTGTCTATGTTTTAATTGACTAGCAAGTTCAAACTTTATTTCAAAACTTTCACCAATAATCTCTTCAATTGATACTTGTAATGGTACACCAAACTTGTTGATGATATATTTGCGGCTATCGCCAATTTTACCATCATTAATAGATATAGTGATAAGATGGTCAACAACTGAATATACTTCTAGTGCCTGTAACCAAGTTCTAAAGGAGACATCTGTAATTCCATGTTCAACTTTTAGATATTCAAGTATTTCGTCCCATTTTTCACGAATTATGCCTTCCATTGTAACCTCCCATTAATAAAAAAACATACATACATATATCTTATATCATTTTCTTATTTTTTTCAATGATACATTTCCACATGCGGTGGATAAATTGGATAACCTGTAAATTAAACTTTATAAAGCATGGCTGCGTGGACTAAAACCAACATGTAAAGCCTAGGTTATACACAAAAGCATCAAAATTGCAAACATATATGTTAATATAAAATACAGACTTTAAACATAAGTCAAAATACGCAAAAAATAAAGCCTTTACGATAGGCGTATTTAAGATTTTAACATGAGATACAAAAGTTATCAACAATTTATCAACATTTTGTGGATAACTTTTTAAAATATAAATGTGAAAGAAGTTAATTTGGTTTAAAAATGTTATTATTGTGTGCATTATATAAGTCTTATCCACTTTGAAAGGAAAAATAGGTAGACAAAATGATACTAAGAAATAAATTACTTGACGAAATGTAGCAATGATAATATAATTATGTTTGGTATTTTTATTATAATAGAAGAAATACGCCTACTATTTTTTGTAGTAGTAAATAAATTGAGGAGGTGTTTTAGCATGAAAATGACATTCCAACCTAAAAAAAGATCTAGATCTAAAGTTCATGGTTTTAGAGCTAGAATGAGCAGTTCTAACGGACGTAAAGTCTTAGCTAGAAGAAGAGCAAAAGGAAGAAAGCAATTATCCGCATAGGTCGCAGTTATGTGGCCTTTTCTTCTATTTTGCAGATAGGAGATTTTGAAATTGTCAGAATCATTAAAAAAAAATGCAGACTTTCAAAAGGTATATAAAACTGGAAAGTCTTATGCTAATAAGTACTTAGTGATGTATATAATTAATAATGGTTTAAAAGGTAATAGAATAGGAATATCCGTTAGTAAAAAAGTTGGTAATAGTGTTGTAAGGCACAGAGTTACAAGATTGATAAGAGAAAGTTATCGGTTAAATAAACAACATTTGAAAACCGGATTTGATATAGTAGTTATTGCAAGAAATTCTGCAAATGGAAAAGGATATAATGAAATCAGCGGTGCGTTTATGCACTTAAGCAGTCTTCATAAAATTAAAATGTAAAGAGCTGATGAAGATATGGTTTTGAAAAAAATAATTATACTGATGATAAAGTTTTACCGAAAATATATATCTCCGATGAAACGTGGAAGCTGTTGCAGATTCATACCTACATGTTCCCAGTATGCGCTTCAGGCAGTTGAAAAATATGGTGCTATAAAAGGCAGCTATTTAGCAATAAGAAGAATACTAAGATGTAATCCGTTTCACTGGGGAGGGTTTGATCCCTTGCCGTAGAGGGAAAAACATTTTAAGTATAAATAATTTATTCGTAGCTTAAAGGAGGATAAACATTGGTCAAGTTATTCCTAACACAAGATCAAGGCAAGATTATAGGACCATTTGCTATTCTGTTGGGTTTTGTAATAAATGCATTATATAAGTTTTTAGAATTATTTCATATACAAAGTTCTGCATGGACAATTGTATTAATGACATTTATTGTAAATGGTCTTATGATTCCGTTAACAATGAAACAGCAGAAAAGCTCAAAGCTTCAATCACGTATGGCCCCTGAACTGAATGCAATTCAGAAAAAGTATAAGGGCAAACAGGATCAGCAGTCGATGTTAGCACAACAGGCTGAGACAAGAGCAGTATATGAAAAGTATGGCACAAATATGATGAGTGGGTGTCTGCCTTTACTTATAACAATGCCAATACTTTTTGCTTTATACAGGGTTATTTATAATATACCTGCATATGTAGATAGTGTAAATTCACTATATAAGGAAGTAGCTGTTTTAATTCAAGGTTCTAATGGATATGTAGATGTTTTACAGGATTACTTAAAGCATGTACAGTTGTCTACAAAAAGCTGGGGAAATATAGCACAGGCACTTTCTGCATCAAATGAAAATTCTGTTAATTATATCATTGATATATTAGCAAAACTTAATCCTGACCAGTGGACAAGTCTTGCAAAGGATTTTCCAGATATAACTTCACAGATTAATAGTCATTATGTGAGTATACAGCATGTAAATAGTTTCTTAGGAATGGATATTACTTCAACACCATCCTTACGTTCTATTTCTGTAATTATTCCGATTTTGGCAGTTGTAACACAGATGATAAGTACTAAGCTTATGACTGTAAATAATTCTATTGATTCTGATAATCCAGCTGCAGCTACCATGAAATCAATGAATGTAACAATGCCTATTGTTTCTGGTATTATGGGATTATTCCTTCCAATAGGTGTTGGTTTGTACTGGGTTGCAGGTTCTGTATTCAGAATTATTCAGCAGTTTTTCTTTAATAAGTATTTTGAAAAGCTGGATATTGATGAGTTAATTGAAAAAAACAGGGAAAAGGCACAGAGAAAGAGGGAACGTAGGGGGATAAGTTCCGAACAGGCTTTACAGCAGTATGCAAACCAGAAGCCAGCTAAAGTAAATACAGCTAGAGATTTTGCGGATGCTGTAAAGACAAGTAATAAAAAAATAAGCAGCTCAAACGAGGTTAAGGATTATAAAAAGGGTAGTGTAACTTATGATCCAAATAGTATTAGTTCGATTGCAAATATGCTAGGTGGTAAAAAGGAATAGAGCAAGGGGGATTTCAAATGGATTGGGTTGAATTTACAGGTAAAAATGTCGACGATGCTTTGACTGAAGCACTTATTGCAATGGAAGCAACAAGTGACAAGGTTGACTGGGAAGTTATTGAAAAGGAAAGTAAAGGTGTACTTGGGTTATTTAGCAGGCCTGCAAGAATACGTGTTAAAATGAAGCAGGAAGAAAAGGCTGAGGTGGCTGCAGAAAAACCTCAAGTTAAAGAAGAGATAAATGTGGCATCTGCAGTTTTTGATTTCAATGCTGATGGTGCAAGTATTATAGAGGCTGCAAAGGCGTTTTTAACAAAAGTTTTAAGTGAAATGCATATTAGTGCGGAAATTAAAGTGGAACTTAAAGATGGAAATCAATTAGATATTGATATTGTTGGAGAAGATATGGGTGTCTTAATAGGAAAAAGAGGGCAAACTTTAGATTCTTTGCAGTACTTAACTAGTCTAGTTGTAAATAAAGAAAGTTCAGTTTATGTAAAGGTTAAATTAGACACTGAAAATTATAGAGAACGCAGAAAAGAGACTCTTGAAAATCTGGCAAAGAATATTGCATATAAGGTGAAAAGAAGTAAGCATTCTGTTTCTTTGGAACCAATGAATCCGTATGAAAGAAGAATTATTCATTCTGCGTTACAGTATGATAAATTTGTAGATACTCATAGCGAAGGGGAAGAACCTTACCGAAGAGTTGTTGTTACATTAAAGAACAATAATCGAGATCATAATAGACACTATAACCGGAATTATCATAATAATAGTAACTCAGGATATAAGAAAAATTATAAACCTGAACATAAAAACAGTAACATCTAGTTATAAACGCAGGGCCAGAATAAAAGCGAAAGTATTATGGAGTAGTGACTCTGTTATGCTTTCGTTTTTTTCTTTTTGCTAATAGGATATTAACAGAAAGATGGTTTATGTTACAAGATAGAAAGGATTCGTATGAAAACAGAAACAATTGCAGCAATTGCAACGGCAGTAAGCAATGGAGGTATTTCAATTATTCGAGTTAGTGGCAGCGAGGCACTAGACGTTGTAGATAAAATATATATAACTAAGGGAGGAAATAGAAGAATCAAAGAGTATGATTCGCATACAATTCACTTAGGAAATATCGAAGACCAGGGCATGTTAATTGATGAAGTACTAGTTAGTGTTTTTAAGGGACCAAACAGCTATACGGCAGAAGATGTTGTAGAAATTAATTGCCATGGCGGTGTTTTGGTAACAAAGAAAATCTTGGAGTTATGTTTAAAAAATGGAGCAAGATCAGCAGAACCTGGTGAATTTACAAAAAGAGCTTTTTTAAATGGCAGGATTGATCTTAGCCAGGCAGAAGCAGTTATGGATTTGATTAATGCAAAAAGTGATTATGCTTTAAAAAGTTCAGTAAACCAGTTAAAAGGAAATATTCATGATAAGGTTGTAAGCATACGTAAACAGCTGATTTTAGATGTAGCATTTATAGAGGCAGTATTGGATGATCCTGAACATTATGAGTTTGGGAGTTATCAAGATGAGTTAAAATCAAGATTGATCGATCAAGTAAAGGAACTGAATAAGTTACTGAATACAGCGGATAACGGAAGATTTGTCAGAGAAGGAATTCAGACTGTGATTGTGGGGAAACCCAATGCAGGGAAATCATCATTATTAAATTTATTAGTAGGCTCAGAAAAGGCAATAGTAACAAATATAGAAGGAACAACTAGGGATATTATTGAGGAATCAATTCAAATAGATGGTGTATGTCTAAATATCATTGATACAGCGGGTATTAGGGATACGGAGAATGTAGTAGAGAAAATAGGTGTTGAAAAGGCAATAGAGTACATTGATAGGGCTGATCTTGTTCTTTATGTAATGGATGGTTCTAGAGAATTAAATGAAAATGATCGATCCATTATGGAAAAGATCAAGAATAAAAATGCTATTATTTTATTAAATAAAACAGATCTTACTCAGGTTGTAAAAGAGAGTGAAGTAAGACAATTGATCAATAAGCCAGTATTTGCAATTTCTGCTAAGTGTGAAGAAGGTTTAGAGGAAGTAAGAAAATGCATAAAAGAAATGTTTTTCCAAGGAGATTTAAGTTTCAATGATCAGGTTTATATAACAAATGCAAGACATAAGGAAGCATTATCAGATGCGGTTAAGAGTTTAAATCAAGTACTTCAGTCTATAGAAGATGGAATGCCTGAAGATTTCTTAAGCATTGATCTTATGAGTGCATATGAAAAATTAGGAGAAATTATTGGGGAATCAGTTGGTGAAGATTTGATTAATACAATATTTAAAGAGTTTTGTATGGGAAAATAATAGTAAAAAGGAGACGAAAGAGATGTCGTATGAGTATGAAAGTTACGATGTAGTAGTTGTTGGGGCAGGACATGCCGGGTGTGAAGCAGCACTCGCCTGTGCAAGACTTGGACTTAATACAATAGTTTTTACTGTAAGTGTCGATAGTATAGCACTAATGCCTTGTAATCCAAATGTAGGGGGAAGTTCAAAAGGTCATTTAGTAAAGGAAATTGACGCCTTAGGTGGCGAAATGGGAAAGAATATAGATAAGACATATATTCAGTCAAAAATGCTTAATAAATCAAAGGGTCCTGCAGTTCATTCACTACGTGCACAGGCTGATAAACAGGATTATACAAGAGAAATGCGTCAAGTACTTGAAAATACTGAAAATTTGACAGTTCGGCAAGGAGAAGTATGTAAGCTTTTAGTTGAAAACAAACAAATAGCAGGTGTGGAGCTGTTTTCAGGGGCTATATATAGATGTAGAGCAGCTATATTATGTACTGGTGTATATTTAAAGGCTAGATGTGTATACGGAGATGTAAGTAACTATACAGGACCAAATGGATTGTCAGCAGCAAATCATTTATCAGATTCACTTCGTGATCTTGGAATTGAATTATATCGCTTTAAAACAGGTACTCCAGCTCGAATTGATCGAAGATCAATTGATTTTAGTGTTATGGAAGAGCAAAAGGGAGATAAAGAAGTTGTGCCATTTTCCTTTACCAATACACCAGAAGATATTAAAAAGGATCAAATATCTTGTTGGTTGACTTATACAAATGAAAAAACCCATGAGATTATTATGAATAATCTTGATCGATCACCATTATATTCAGGAAATATACAAGGAACTGGTCCACGTTATTGTCCTTCCATAGAGGATAAGGTAGTGCGTTTTGCCGACAAAAATAGACATCAGGTATTTATTGAACCTGAGGGCAATTATACAAATGAAATGTATATTGGAGGAATGTCTTCATCTTTGCCAGAGGATGTACAGTACCAGATGTATCGATCAGTAAAAGGATTAGAAAACGCTAAAATTGTTAGAAATGCATATGCAATTGAATATGATTGTATAAATCCTATGCAGTTAAAGCCAACACTTGAGTTTAAAAAGATCAGTGGTTTGTTTAGTGGTGGGCAGTTTAATGGCAGCTCAGGTTATGAGGAAGCGGCAGCTCAAGGTTTAATTGCTGGAATTAATGCAAGTCTTAAGCTGCTAGGAAGAGATCAGTTAATTCTTGATCGATCCGAAGCATACATTGGAGTTTTGATCGATGACCTTGTTACTAAGGAAACACATGAGCCATACCGTATGATGACTTCCAGAGCAGAGTATCGTTTGATTTTAAGACAGGACAATGCTGACATGAGATTAACTGAAATAGGGTATCAGATTGGCTTGATCGATCAAGCAAGGTATGATCATTTGCAAGAAAAAAAGAGAATGATTCAGGAGGAAATGGAACGTTTAAAAAATACAACAGTTGGTTCTTCGGAAACGGTTAATGCAGAATTAGAAAAGCACAACAGTACTCCTTTAAACTCAGGTACTACTTTGGCTGAACTAATTAAAAGACCAGAACTTGATTATGAAAGTATTAAGAATATAGATAAAAAGAGAGAAAATTTACCTAAAGAAGTTACCGATCAAGTAACAATAAATATTAAGTACGAGGGTTATATTAAAAGACAGCTTAGACAGGTTGAACAGTATAAAAAACTTGAGAATAAGAGATTACCTGAGGACATTGATTATAATAAGGTAAATAGTCTAAGAATTGAAGCAAAACAAAAACTATCACAGATAAGACCAGTTTCTGTTGGACAGGCATCTAGAATATCAGGGGTTTCGCCAGCAGACATCTCAGTTTTACTGGTTTATTTAGAGCAGTATAGGAGAAAAAAGTAGAGAGGAAAAATGATGGATTTATCATATTTAAAAGAGCTTTTAGAACAGATTCAGGTTGATTTGAGTCAAAAGCAATTTGAGCAGTTTATCCAGTATTATGAAATGCTGATAAAAAAAAATGAAGTAATGAATTTGACTGCTATAACAGAATGGAAAGAAGTTATTTTGAAACACTTCGTAGATAGTTTATCATTAAAGCAGTTTTATAATTTAACAGATCAAAGAGTTGCTGATCTTGGAACTGGTGCAGGATTTCCAGGAATTCCTCTTAAGATTGCATTTCCGGATTTAGAAATAGTATTAATTGATTCCTTAAATAAAAGAGTGAAGTTTTTAAATGAAGTAATTGAAGCTTTGTGTCTGGAAAAGATCACAGCAATTCATGGAAGGGCAGAAGATATCGGACGCAGCGTAGAGTATCGTGAGAGTTTTGACCTTTGTGTGTCAAGGGCAGTTGCTAATTTATCTACATTAAGTGAATATTGTCTTCCTCTAGTAAAGGTGGGGGGAATGTTTATTGCTTATAAAGCTGGTAATTTGAAAGAAGAGTTAGAGAGAGGAAAAAATGCATTTTTTAAGCTTGGTGGAAAGTTAAATAAAGTTCAGGCATTTGAACTTCCAGAAACAGATATTCATAGAAACTTTGTATTTATTGAGAAAAAAAATAAAATGTCAAAGGCATATCCAAGAACGGCAGGAAAACCTGCAAAGGAACCGCTATAAAAAAAGCTAACTTTTTAGTTAGCTTTTTTTATGCTTCATTAGAAGTATATAGAATCAATAAATGCTTCAGGATTTTCTAGTTGTGGAAGATGTTTAGTGTTAGATATAGTATTGATTTCAATACTATTATTTAACTCATAGTAGCAATTTTTAATAGATTCACAGTTTGGAAGAGCATCTCCTAAAATAATATGAATGTCATGATTTAATTGTTTTAGGGCACGTGATATATTTATATTTACGAATTTGGATGTTATGCTTGACATTAAGAACTTAGCAGAATAGCCATTAAGATGGGAAGCTTCCATATAAGCCTCAATATCATGTTTTGCAATATATCTTGTATCACAATAGTATAAATCTGCAAACCTCTGTTTTGTGCCAAGAAAAGAGTGTTTCATATTATATAGTGCAGAACCGATAACTGGTATTTCAATAAGTTTTTTAATTAGTTTATTCCATTTTCCAGGGTATTTGCTAAGTTCCTGAAGACTACAAGGATTTACAAGAGTTAATTTTTGTATTTGCTGGGGTTCTATATAGCAAGCCATCACAGTAGCGGAACAGCTGAGTCCTGTTGCAATGACATGAGTGCTGCGTTTAATGACGTTTTTAATAAAGTCAGTTATTAATTGGACATATAGATAATTAGTATAGGTTATCTTAGGCTTGTCTGAGTGGCCACATCCAATAAGATCAATTGTATATACAGTATGTTCCTTTGCTAGTTTATTTACTACTCGTTTCCACTCATAACTTGAACTTTCACATGTTAAATCATGAATTAGTAGTATTGGAGAGCCAGAGCCGTGAACTGTATAATATATATTACCAAATTTCCAGTTATAATAATTGCTATTACTAGAATATAGTCTTTCCTTGGAAGTAGCTTTGACCTGTAAAAATTTATTTATTAAATATAGACCAGATGTTGTAATAATTACTGTTTTTAAAATTGTTGATAATGTTTTTTTACTATTCAATTCTATACTCCTTTCCAAATTGAGATGCCTTATTCTTATTATATGTTAAAATATTAAGTGATACAATTAGATTTTCGATAATTTAGTTAAATTCTTTGGAAAATGTTAGTTACTATTTTATTTTACTTTACCAATATTTTAGTATATAATGTTTTTATATTAAATTTTGGGGGCACATATGAAAGAAATTTGTGATATATCCGAGAAAATTGCTGGTTTTAGGAATTTGCTAATCAGGTATAGCAAGAGGTATGAAGAAAAAAAAAATAAAATTAGCGTACATATTAAAAAATTGGAACATTACTTAGAAAGTAGTGATAATGTAAGAGATGTTCAAGTTTTAATAGATACTGTGCAACTGTTGAAGCAACAGGAAAAAGAGGATAAGCAAGTAATAGATGTTGTGAAGAATATTATAGAATATGTTGATTCTTTGTTAGAAATAGATATTATTCGTAAGACAGATAAGGAAGAAAAGGAATCAAATATTATTATATTAGAGGCACAAGAGCAGGTTAGAGGAGCAATTGCAAGGGAGTTACACGATTCCACAGTGCAAAATCTAACAGCAATATCTTATAAGGTAGAACTTTGTTCTAAGCTTTTAGATAAGGATATCACGAGAGTTCGATTAGAGTTACAAGTAATACTGGCTTCTTTAAAAAAAATAGTGGATGAAGTTAGAAATACCATATATAATTTACGACCTACATTGACACAGGAGGCACAGCTTGAAGTTTATTTAAGTAAGTACTTAAAAAGTATGAAAATTAAATATCCACATATAAATTTTGTATTAGAAGTGGAAGGCAGCTTTCAGAATGTTAGGACTATTTATTGTTTAACATTATTAAGAATTGTACAGGAAGCATGCCAGAATGCAGTAAAGCATTCTGAAGCAAATTTAATTTGTGTCACTGCCAGGTGTATGAAAAAAAAGGTGTATATAAGTGTAAAAGATAATGGTATTGGTTTTGACTTGAATGGTAGACAGCGAAATCTGCAAGGTGAACATTTTGGTTTATCAATTATGAAAGAGAGAGCTCAGCTTTTACATGCTAATTTTATAATACAATCAAGTAAGGGTGAAGGGACAATAGTACTGGTAGAAGTGCCAGAAGTTTTTAATGGTGAGGGTGATAAAAATGGCTCAAATTAGTGTTCTGCTAGCAGATGATCATATGATGGTGAGGGAAGGAATTCGCCAATTACTTGAGTTAGAGGACAATATATGTGTAATAGGGGAAGTGGGAAATGGAATAGAGTGTATTGATGCTATTTACAAACTGCGTCCTGATGTCGTAATACTTGATATTAATATGCCAAAGATGGATGGGATAAGTGTGCTAAAACGCATAAAAGAAACTAATATAAAATGTAAAGTGATTGTATTGACATTTTATAATGAACTTGCAATTATTCAGGATGCAGTACAAAATGGTGCAAATGGCTACATACTAAAAGAAGCTGACTCAGCACTGTTAATTAAGGCAATAAACGTAGTAACAAGTGGAGAAAAGTATATTCAGCCAGCTATAGCAGCAATGTTAAGACAAAGCAAATTTATTGAAAAACAAAAAGGTGTAGAAATATTAACTAAAAGAGAGCTGGAAATAATTAAGTTGCTAGTAGGTGGTTTGTATAATAAAGAAATAGCAGATGATTTAAATATTAGCGAAAAAACAGTAAAGAATCACATTTCAAGTATTTTTAGAAAAATAAATGTATCTGACCGTACACAGGCAGCAGTATATGCAATAAAAAATAATCTGGTAGAAATATAAAATGTTTCACGTGAAACATTAAGATTCTTTTGTTAAAGTATAGATATCTTAGATATTAAATGATATAATGTTGAGGTAAACAAGAATCTAGAAAGGTGATAAAATGAATCGTATAATCGCTGTTTCAAATCAGAAAGGTGGAGTTGGAAAAACAACTACAGCTATTAATTTATCTGCATGTTTGGCTGAGCAGGGGTTAAGGGTACTGGTAATAGATATCGATCCCCAAGGAAATACCACAAGTGGATTTGGTATAGATAAGTATACTATTGAAAATACAGTATATGAACTTATGGTAGGTGAGTGCTTACTAGAAGAATGTATAATTGAAAACATATATGAAAAGCTGTCTATTATTCCTTCAAATGTAAATTTAGCGGGAGCGGAAATTGAACTTATTGATATAGACGGAAAAGAATACATTCTAAAGAAAGAAATTGAAAAGATTAAGGACAAGTTTGATTTTGTAATTATTGACTGTCCACCATCTCTTAATATTCTGACAGTAAATGCAATGACAACTGCAGATACTGTTTTAGTTCCAATTCAATGTGAATATTATGCATTGGAAGGTTTGTCTCAGCTTATCCATACTATTAATTTAGTAAAAGAAAGATTAAATCCTACACTAGAGATGGAGGGTGTTGTATTTACTATGTATGACGCTAGAACTAATTTGTCTTTACAGGTAGTTGAAAATGTAAAAGAAAATCTGCACCAGAATATTTATAAAGCTATAATTCCAAGAAATGTACGTCTTGCAGAAGCACCTAGCCATGGAATTCCAATTAATGTGTATGAACCTAAGTCTGCGGGAGCGGAAGCTTATAGAGAATTGGCAAAAGAAGTTATGGAAAGAGAGGATTCCTAATGTCAGTAAAAGGAAAACATGGATTGGGAAAAGGCTTAGACTCGATGATTCCTGCAAAGAGGGAAAAAGTGGTATCCGATATAATAAAGATGGATGATGTTTCACGTGAAACATTAATCAATATAAATGAAATTGAGCCAAATAGAGAACAGCCAAGAAGGAGATTTGATGAGGATAGTTTAATAGAATTATCGGAATCCATCAAGCAATATGGAATTGTTCAGCCACTTATTCTGCAGAAAAAGAATGAAATGTTTGAAATTGTTGCAGGGGAAAGAAGATGGCGTGCAGCTCGTCTGGCAGGTCTAAAGAAAGTACCAGCTATTATTAAAAATTATACGGAAAGAGAAGTAATTGAGATTGCTCTTATAGAGAATATTCAGAGAGAAGACCTGAATCCTATAGAAGAGGCTTATGCTTATAAGAAATTAATTGAAGAATTTGAATTAAAACAAGATGAAGTTGCGGAGCGAGTTTCAAAGAGCAGGGTAGCAATTACAAATTCACTTCGTTTATTAAAGTTAGGCGAAAATGTTCAGCAAATGCTTATTGATGAATTAATTTCTAGTGGCCATGCAAGAGCACTATTAGGTGTTGCAGATGTAAAGAAGCAGAATGAACTTGCGATGCAGGTTCTAGATCAAAAGCTTAGCGTACGAGATACAGAAAAACTTGTAAAGAATGTACAAAAGGAAAAGAAAGTAGAACCAGAGAAAAAAATTGATGATAAGAAAAAAATTGAAAAACTAGTTCTAAAAGAACTTGAGGATAAAATTACAGAATCTCTTGGTACAAAGGTGACTATATCCAAAAGGAATAAGAATAAAGGCTCTATTGTGCTGGAGTATTATTCACAAGAAGATTTAGAACGATTGACAGAATTATTATTATCAAGAAACAGAGGAGATAAATAATGGATATCTTAACACAGTTTGGAATTAATACAAAATATGTCATGCTAGGAATGGCAGTGGTTATTATTGTGATGTTTATCATTCAGATAGTACAGGCAGCAAAAATTTCTAAACAAAAGAAGCGTTTAAATAAGTTTTTGGAAGGGTCTGATGGGAAAAGTTTAGAGGGAGTAATAAAGGAAAAGCTTGATACTATAGATGCAATGAATAACAGTATCACTTCGCTTTATGAAAGAATAGATAAAGTAGATGAAGTGTTGCTAACAGTTTATAGAAAGACTGCTATTGTTAAGTATGATGCGTTTAAAGATATGGGGGGAAAGTTAAGCTTTATTTTAGCCCTACTTAATGAGCAGAATAATGGATTTATTATTAATTCTATGCATAGTAATAGAGAAGGCTGCTTTACTTATGTGAAAGAAATTATTGGGGGCCAATCCTTTATAACACTATCAGAAGAAGAAAAGCAGGCTTTAGATGAGGCAGTAAATAGTACTAATTTTATGGAGTAAGTAGAAGTAGGGTTGTAGATGAAAAGAAAATCAATAAATGCAGTTAAAGGAAATGAAGTCCTAGCAAGGGATGTGTATGGGAACACGGATACCATTTTAATGGTATCCGGCATGACATTAAAAAAGGAATATATAGAAAAATTAAAACAGTTAAATATTGATTATGTGTACATAGAGGATGGATTTTCACGTGAGTCAGATGAACAGAAAACAATTGAAGAACGTATTAAATCTCAATGTCAGGAAACAATAGAAAGTGTATATGAAAGATATTCTTATTGTGGTGATGTTGAGTTAAGGGAGTTGACTTCAGTAGCTAGTAAGGTAGTTTTTGAAGTATTAAAAGAGCCAAATGTCCTGTATGGTGTAGAGACAGTTAGGCAAAAACATGAAACAATTTATACACATAGTTTAAATGTGTGTGCATTATCTGTATTAGTTGCGCTGAAACTGAACTTAAGCAAAGTTCAACTTGATGATATTGCAATTGGAAGTCTTCTTCATGATATTGGCTATATGTACTTAGAAAATATTAATTCATGGAATAGTTTAATGTCTTATACGGAAAAGGATGTAGCATATATAAAAAAACATGTGGTATTTGGATATACTGATGTTGAGAACGAGACTTGGCTTAGTAAAAAAGCAAAAAATATTATTCTTTCACATCATGAATTTTATGATGGTTCAGGTTATCCATTGAAAATGGCATATAATGAAATTGATATTGAAACAAAGGTCGTTACTATATGTAACGAATTTGATAGATTCATACATGGAAATACAGGAAGTATTATGAAGAGTAATGAGGCAGTGGAATATATTATCTCTCAATCAGGTAAAAAATTTGATCCAGTTGTAGTTAGTGCATTTAATTCATCTGTGGCTAGGTTTCCAAATGGCATTAATATAATTACAAATCAAAAGGATATTGGGGTTGTGGTTAGGCAGAATCCTGATTTTCCAATGAGACCAGTTATTAAAATTGTAAAAGACAGTAGTGGAAAAGTTATTGCACCGCCTTTAGAAAGGGATTTAGTGAAAGAGCTTTCTTTGTTTATTGAGGAAATGAGTGAGTAAAATAAGTAACGCCTTACGTTTGAGCCAGAAGTTAGTGGCTTAACAGCGTGGGGCGTTTTTATTTTGTACAAATACTAACTCTATTGACTTTTAGAAATAGGTAAGATAAACTAAAATTAAATAAAGTTTACTTAATTTTAACCTAAATTATGAAGATGAATAGGAGATAACTATGGGAATATGCTACAATAAGGAAGAGAGAATTTTTAAACTAGATAGTATAAATAGTACATACATTATTGAAATTATTGATACGGAAGGATTTGTGGGACATGTCTATTATGGGAAACGATTAAGGGATACAAATCTAGGTTATTTAACAAGATCACAGGAGTACCCTTTTACACCTGAGAAAAACAACAGAGAAAGAGTATCATTTTTAGACAATTTTCCTTTTGAGTATTCTACACATGGTGTGGGAGACTTTCGTGAACCTTGTTTAAAAGTGAAAAGTGAAGATGGTACTTCTGCGTGTCAATTATGTTATAAGGAACATAGTATATATAAAGGAAAACCAGAACTTAAGGGGCTTCCTGCTTCTTTTGGAAGCGAAGAAGAGTGTACAACACTTGAGCTGATTTGCATAGATCCTTATATTAATTTGGAAGTTGTATTGTGTTATACAATTTTTGAAAAACTGGATGTATTAACTCGAAGCATAAGGATAAGAAATAAAGGAGCAAAACCAGTTTATCTGGAAAGAGCACTTTCTTTATGCATGGAATTTGAGGGAATAAATTTTGATGTAATTTCGTTACATGGTTCATGGGCAAGGGAAAGACATATTCAGAGAAGACATGTAGAATTAGGAAAGTATGCAATTGGCTCCACACGAGGAGAATCTAGCCATCAGGAACATCCTTTTATGGCGATTGTTTCACGTGAAACATCTCAAGATAAGGGAAATGTATATGGATTTAATTTGGTATATTCGGGAGATTTCTTTGCACAGGTAGAAGGAACTCAGTTTGAAAATATAAGGTTTGTAATGGGAATTCATCCAGAGAATTTTCAATGGAAATTAAGTACAGGAGAAGAGTTTGTTACACCTGAAGTCGTTTCAGTATTTTCTGATAATGGAATAGATGGAATGACTCACATATACCATGACTTTTATAGGAAACACTTAATTAGAAGTAAATATAAGGATAAGGAACGTCCTATTTTAATAAACAATTGGGAAGCTACCTATTTTAACTTTAATACGGAAAAGCTTCTTCATATTGCAGAAGATGCATCTAAACTTGGAATTGAAATGCTTGTTATGGATGATGGCTGGTTTGGTAAAAGAAATGATGATAACTGTGCATTAGGAGATTGGTTTGTTAATGAAGAGAAATTAAAGGGTGGGTTAAAATATTTAGTACAGGAAGTAAATAAAAAAGGAATGAAATTTGGAATCTGGTTTGAACCTGAAATGATTTCACCAGATTCTGATCTATACAGAGAACATCCAGACTGGGCAATTCAGATAAATGGCAGGAAGCCAGCTTTAAGTAGAAATCAGTATGTACTGGACTATTCAAGGAAAGATGTAAGGGATGAAATATACCAAAGAATAAAAGATATTATGGAAAGTGCACCAATTGCATATGTGAAATGGGATATGAACCGTGCACTTACTGATCTGGGAAGTAATATGTTACAAGCCGATCAGCAAGGTGAGCTGTCGCATAGATATGTGTTAGGGGTGTATGAGTTATTGGAACGTTTTACTAGTGAATTTCCAGATGTACTATTGGAAGGGTGTTCAGGTGGCGGAGCAAGATTTGATCCAGGTATCTTATACTACTGTCCACAAATCTGGTGTTCTGATGATACAGATGCAATAGAGAGGTTACAGATACAGGAAGGAACGGCAATGGTTTATCCATTATCTACAATAGGGGCACATGTTAGTGACTGTCCTAATCATGCAGTAGGAAGAAGTACTCCTTTTGAAACAAGAGGATACGTTGCACTTACTGGAACTTTTGGATATGAGTTAGATGTAACTAGAATTTCAGATGAAGATAAGCAGCTTATTCCTAAACAAGTAGAACTATACCATACATATAATAATTTAATTAGAAATGGTGATTACTATAGGCTGCTAAGTTACAGAGAAGAGGGACAATATGATGCATGGCAGGTAGTGTCAAAGGACAAGTCGGAAGCACTTGTATTCTATATTCAAGTGCTAAAAAGGCCAAACTATCGTAGCAAAGTTCTAAAACTTAAAGGACTGGAGGAAAAATTTATGTATTCAATTCAAGGACAGGAAAGAATACTGTCAGGAGGGGCACTTATGTATGCTGGAATTCCTATAGAAAATATGCCGCATGATTTTGAAGGAAAGCTTTTGCACGTGGTAAGGGTTTAATCTAAGTCAAGTAAGTTTAGTTCTTTATTAATATTTTTTCGATATTGAAGAGGGGTTACGCCAACTCGCTTTTTGAATAAATTTATAAAGTGTGTCGTATTGTAAATACCGACACGTGCAGCTACTTCATTAATGGTGAAGTTGGTATTCATTAAAAGCGTTTTGGCAATGTTGATGCGTTTTTGAATTAAGTACTCAATTGGAGGAATATGAAAAAAACTTTGAAACTCTTTAGAGAGTGTGTATTTACTAACGTGAAACTTGGTAGATAAGTCATCCAAATTAAAACTATTGTAGTACTCCTTATCAAATAAATTACGAATTTGCAAAATGTAACTAGGAATAATAAATGCAAGGTTAGAAGAATCTCTTTCGATTATCAGGTTAGTCAGTATCATATCAATTAAAGAGGAACATACAAGACTGTTAAATTCTTCTACAACTATATAGTTAGATAATTTCTTGATGTAATTTTTTATAGTGGATGAGGGAATTAGCTGATGTACAGGGGAGTTATTATGAATAAACTGTTGAAATAGAAAGTTTATATGGCTTCCATTTAGATAAAATTTCTGGTATTCCCAAGTACAAGAGTTCTGGATTTCTATATGAAAACCAGATTTACAATGAATAAAAAGTGCCGAATTTTCAGTAAGGGAGTAGATATCGCCTAAGTAACAGAGCTGTCCCTGTCCATGAATGGTGTAAAGAAGAAGATAAGTGTCCAGAGGATTAACAGTTAGGGAGAATGGATAATGAACTTCCATATGTCCATAATGCTGTATGTAAAACAGATTATTCTGTGTGTCAACAGAAGAGGTAGGGTAATGTTCAGAAAAAATAGTTATTTTGCTTTTTTTCTTTGCATTTTGCAGTTTAGAACTTTGATATAATAATTTGAATAAGGACATAAGATCACGCTCCTTGAGTCATATTTTGTAACAAAATTATAATGCATTTGATAAAAGATGACAATATGGATAAAAGATATAAAGAGAAATTGCGTGCAAGTGGAGGATAAAAGATGAAGAAAAATATTACATTAAAAGATATTGCACAAAAGGTTGGAGTTAGTGCAGTTACGGTGTCAAAGGCTCTTACAGACAAAGAGGGAGTTAGCGATGATGTCCGTAAAAAAATAAAAGAGATTGCTAGTGAACTGGGGTATAAAGGCAGTTCTTCAGCAAGCTCATGGGGGCAAAGCGGAAATATCGGTGTTATTATTGCAAAGAGATTTATTAAAGAAGATGAAAATGCATTTTATTTAAAAATGTATCAGGGCCTTGTGCAGACATTATCCAGGTTCCGTTATTATGGAATTCTGGAAATTGTAGATGCTAAAAGTGAAAAGGAATTTGTCATGCCAAAGTTATTAGAAGATAAGAAGGTAGATGGAATTATTATATTGGGGCAGTTTCAATCTAATTATATTAAGCTGATTGAAAAGTACAATGTTCCGATTGTGCTATTGGATTTTTATGATAAAAACCTGAATTTAGATTCTGTCATAAGTGATTCAGTATATGGAGGTTATAGAGCTGTAAACTATTTAATTAGTAAAGGACATCGAAAAATTGGTTTTGTAGGAAGTATTTTTTCTACCAATAGCATTATGGACCGGTACTTAGGCTACTATAAAGCCATGATTGAGGCTAGATGTGAAGTTAAGCCAGAGTGGCTCATAGAAGACAGAAATGAAGAAGGTGAATACATTCCACTTAGTCTGCCTGAAGCAGATAAAATGCCAACTGCATTTCTTTGTAATTGTGATAATATAAGTTACATTTTGATTAATAAGTTAAGCGAACTAGGATATAGTGTTCCAGAAGATATTTCTGTTATTGGTTATGATAATTCCATACGTTCGGTTATTCCAGCATTGAACTTAACTACGGTAGATGTAAACATTGAGG
The DNA here is from genome assembly GCF_900111595.1 of [Clostridium] polysaccharolyticum. Classification (GTDB taxonomy): domain Bacteria; phylum Bacillota; class Clostridia; order Lachnospirales; family Lachnospiraceae; genus Clostridium_AI; species Clostridium_AI polysaccharolyticum. The sequence continues at coordinate 28,751 of NZ_FOHN01000027.1, forward strand.
CAATGACGGAGGCAGCTACAGACTTAATCATAAAAAAGATTAAAGAGGAAAAGCACTGTTGTGGCATGAGAATCGTTGAAAGTAAACTAATCATTCGAGAAAGCGTAAAAGAAGTAAGATAAGTAAACATATTTTTGCAAGATAATATGTTTTTTTGCAAGATAGATAGATGTAATTAAGGTAATTTTAAGTTATAATTATATTAAAGTTAATTGCTATAAAGGGAGTTAATTTTATACTAGCGTATAAACGAGGAGGTTAATCATGAAAAAAAGTAAGAAGATCATAAGTACTTTGCTAGCATTAACCATGGCATTTTCATTAAGTGCCTGCGGTGCAAAAGATAAGAGTACTTCAGCAGAAAAAGAAAAGGATAGTATTCCGACAATAGACCAGATTAAGTTAGGTGAAGATTACACAGATCTGAAAGCAGATTTAAAGGTAATAACACATAGAACTGATTTAGTGGATAATGTATTTAAAGATTATATAAGTGAGTTTCAAAAGACTTATCCAAATATATCAATTGAATATGAAGGCATTACAAACTATGCAGATGACATTACAACAAGATTGACATCATCATCATGGGGGGACATTTGTATGGTTCCACCATCAATATCAAAATCAGAACTTAGTAATTATTTTGTTTCTTTTGGTGATTTGGATACTTTGGAGAAAAATTATATTATGCTTCAAGATAAGGCTTATGACAATGAAGTGTATGGAATTCCTTCTGTAGGAAATGCACAAGGAGTTGTTTACAATAAGAAAGTGTTTGCTGATGCTGGTATTACAGAACTTCCAAAAACACCAGATGAATTCTTAGATGCTTTGCAGCAGATTAAAGATAAGACGGATGCCATTCCATTATATACAAACTTTAATGCACAATGGACTATGACAGCATGGGATGCTTATGTTGGTGGTACTTCTAATGGAGATCCAGATTACATAATGAAGAAAATGGTTCATGGTAAAAATCCATTTAGCAAAAATGATGATATGACAGGTCCTTATGCTGTTTATTATGTGCTTTACGAATCAGTTGCACGTGGGCTTGTCGAGGATGATCCAACTACGACAGACTGGGAAGGATGTAAGGGACAGATTAACAATGGTAAAATTGGTACAATGGTTCTTGGTTCATGGGCTGTTTCACAGATGCAGGCAGCGGGAGACCATCCAGATGATATTGCTTATATGCCTTTCCCTATTACAGTAAACGGAAAACAGTATGCATCAGCAGGACCTGATTATCAGTATGGAATTAATGTAAATGCTTCAAAAGAAAATAAAATTGCTTCTATGATTTATATTAAGTGGCTGACAGAAAAATCTGATTTTGCATTTGATCAGGGAAGTATTCCAATTATGAAAGGTTCTGATTATCCAGATGTACTTGATGCATTTTCGGATACAGAATTAATTATTAATAACCCAGCTAAAGAGGGAGAAGAGGATTACTTTGATACAATTAACTCAGATTCAGAAGTAGGACTTAACTCTGATAATGTTCCGGATTCTCAGATAGTAGAACATGCTTTAGCAAAAGATATGACCTTGGATGAAATTATGGATGAATGGAACCAGAAGTGGTCTCAGGCACAAAAGGATAATGATATTGAAGTAGAAGAATAAAACAATATGGTATAAGCTTATAAGCCAGAGGCTTGTCCTCTGGCTTATTTCATAGGAGGTTACATATGGGGAAGGATAATAGCGATATAGCAGTGAAAAAAGAACCATTTCATTTAAGGAAATGGTTACGAAAGAGAAAAGTTCAGAAGGTAATTCTGATTGTTACTTTTTCCATAATTCCACTTGCATTGCTGACAGTATTTACCTATTTGCCATTTGTTAAAATGGTACAGTTTAGTTTTTATAAGATGAAATATATTGGACCTAGAAAATACGTTGGTTTTCAAAATTATATTGATGTATTTCAAAGAGAAGATTGTTTTAAGGCATTAAGGTTAAGTATTTATTATCTAGTAGGGGCATTGTTTCAGTTAGTTCTTGCTTTGTATTTTGCAACTATATTAAGTTTCAAAGTAAAACTGGGCGGATTTTTTAAAGGGGCAATGTTTTTTCCTTATTTAGTTTGTGGAATTGCAGTTGGTTATATTTTTCAGTTTTTTTATACCAGGGGATTTGTACTGGATACGATACTTTCCTGGTTTGGGATTCCTTTAGAAAAGTTACCGTACTGGTTAAAGGATACGAAAATTAATAATGTTTCCTTAGCTGCAACTTCGGTTTGGCGTTATATGGGGCAGAATATGGTTCTTTTTATTGGTGCAATTATGTCAGTAGATAAGGAACTGTATGAGGCAGCAGAATTAGATGGAGCCAATAAGTGGAAGCAGTTTAAGTATATTATTTTACCTGGAATAAAAACGATTGTGGTACTGAATCTGATTTTAGCAGTTACAGGTTCTATTAGTGCATTTGAACCATGCTTTGTTATTACAAAAGGAACAATGGGAACAGGAACTTATTTTTATGTTATGCATAAACTTGCCCACAACAATTACAAGGTAGGGCTTGCATCAGCAATGGCTATTATACTGCTTGTAATTATTTTGATTACGGCAGTTTTGCAAAAAGTTATTATGAATGTATTATTTGAAGACGGGGATGACAATAATTCTAAGAAAATTCAGAAAAAGTTAAAAAAATCAAAGTATAATAAGGAGGTGGCTTAACATGAATGTATATGTAAAATGTAAAAAAGTTATTGTTGCATTTTTAAAATACTTTACATTATGCTTTGGTACTTTTGTTACTTTAATACCAGTAGTAGTTTGTGTCATTACGGCATCAAAAACAGAAAAAGAATATGAAAGTACTAATGTTATGACACCGCCAAAAAACTGGTTTAATTTTGAGAATTACAAGTTTGTCTGGAAGCAGGCAAATATGTTATTAGGATTTCGGAACTCATTTTTGGTATTATTAGTAGTACTAACTGGTTCCATATTATGTGGAACAATGATTGCTTATGTATTAAACAGATTTGCTTTTCCAGGTAATAAGCTGATTCGCAACTTATTTTTATTTGCTACTTTAATTCCAGGGGTAGCGACACAGGTAACGGTATATCAGATTATGGATACCCTTCATTTAATTGATAGTTTAGTAGGATACATGATTTTAATGATGGGTACAGATGTAATATCTATTTATATTTTTATTCAGTTTTTTGAAAATATATCGTTCTCTATAGATGAATCAGCAATTATGGATGGAGCAGGATATTATACGATTTTCTTTCGTATTTTGCTGCCACTTTTAAAGCCGGCAATTATAACATGTATGATTTTAAAAGGGGTATCTACTTACAATGAGTATTATATGGCAAGTTTGTATTTGCAGTCAAAAAACAGGCTGATAACGGTTGCAACTTCATTGTTTAAGTTTGTTGGTCCAATGGGAAGTCAGTATAATTATATATGTGCAGGGGTTATTATTACAATTATTCCAGCACTGATAATATTTATTTTATGTCAAAAACAGATTTATAGCGGGCTTACACAGGGATCTGTAAAAGGATAAGTTAGAAAAGGAGATATGAGTTATGAAAATAATAGGAGAGGCATTAAACAATATCCCATGGCAGGAAAAACCAGAGGATTTAAAGGGGGCTCCTGTCTGGAGATATTCAGAAAACCCAATAATAGATAGAAATCCAGTGGAAAACGTTGCACGTATTTTTAATAGTGCGGTAATGCCTTACGAAGGCAAGTTTGTAGGAGTATTTCGAGGAGAGCAAGTAAATGGGGTTCCTTATATTTATCTTGGCCATAGTGAGGATGGAATTCACTGGAATATTGATAAGGAAAAAATTCATTTTGTAGATGAATCTGGAAATGATTTTATGCCAAAGTATGCGTATGACCCGCGTCTTGTTAAGGTGGACGATATTTATTATATAATCTGGTGTACAGACTTTTATGGTGCAGCAATTGGTCTGGCAAGAACAACAGATTTTAAGACATTTATAAGAATGGAAAATCCATTTATTCCATTTAACCGAAATGCAGTACTGTTTCCTAGGAAAATTAACGGAAACTTTGTTATGCTTTCTAGGCCAAGTGATAGTGGCCATACACCATTTGGCGATATTTTCTTAAGTGAAAGCCCAGATATGACTTATTGGGGAAAACACAGGCATGTTATGGGCAAAGGAAAGGAATGGTGGGAGTGCGTTAAAATCGGTGGAGGAGCGGCTCCTATTGAAACAGATGAAGGATGGCTTATGTTTTATCATGGTGTAAGTGGAACTTGTAATGGTTTTGTGTACAGTATAGGAGGAGCTATTTTAGATATTAATAATCCATCAATTGTAAAATACCGTTGTGAGAATTTTTTGCTAACACCAGAGAAATGGTATGAAGAAAGAGGATTTGTTCCAAATGTCTGTTTCCCATGTGCAACTCTTCATGATGCAGTTACAGGTAAAATTGCAATTTACTATGGTGCGGCAGATAGTTATGTAGGATTAGCATTTACTCAGTTAGATGAAGTTGTGTCTTATATTAAAGAGCATAGTGTATTAACACAAGAGGATACGGAAATAGGGATTCGATAGAAAAACTGGAGGAGAGATATGCTAAGAAATGAAGCAAAAAAACATCTGGAAGAGGTGATTATTCCATTCTGGTCAAAACTAAGAGATGACAGGTATGGAGGATATTTTGGACTGGTAGATTCGGATTTGAATATTTACAAAAAGTTTACTAAGGGAGTTATCTTAAATAGCAGGATTTTATGGTTCTTTTCTAATGCATATTTAACATTAGGAAAAGAAGCATGTCTGGATCAGGCCAGACATGCGTATGCCTTTTTAAAGGATTGCTGTTTAGATAAAGAAAATGGTGGTGTTTTCTGGTCTTTGAGGTATAATGGAGATATAGAGGACAGTACAAAACACACTTATAATATTGCTTTTGCAATTTATGCATTATCTACTTACTATGATGCTTCTAAGGAAGAAGAAGCAATTGAGATAGCGGAAGGACTTTATAAGACTATTGAAACTAAGTGTCGAGATGAAATCGGATATTTAGAAGCTTTTACAAAAGACTTTCAGCCAGAGAGCAATGAAAAATTATCCGAAAATGGCATTGTGGCATCTAAAACTATGAATACACTTCTTCATGTATTTGAAGCCTATACGGAGTTTTATCGTGTAACAGGCAAGACAGAAGTAAAGGAAAAGATCTTCCAAATATTAGATCAATTTGCAGATAAGGTGTACAACAAGGAACTTTGCAGACAGGAAGTATTTTTTGATGGCCAGTTTCACTCGCTAATTGACTTACATTCTTATGGCCATGACATTGAAACAGCTTGGCTTATTGACCGGGGATGTGAAATTCTAGGAGAAAAGAAGTACATAGAAAAGATGGCACCAATTACGAAAGCATTGACACAAAACATATATGATACGGCATTTCACAAAAATTCTCTTTGGAACGAGTGCGAAAATGGAGTACCTGATAAAACAAGAGTATGGTGGGTACAGGCTGAAGCTGTATTAGGATTCCTGAACGGATATGAAAAGGATAGAGAAAGAACGGATTATTTAGATGCAGCAAAAGGTATATGGAACTATATTCAAGAGCATTTTGTAGATAAGAGACCTGGAAGTGAATGGTTTTGGCTTGTAAATGATGAGGGAGAATCTGTAGAGGTTGTCATTTCAGATAAAGAAGCAAAATCATTTTTCAAAGCTCTTGGAGAAATAAAAGATAACCGCATGGTAAAACCGATTGTGGAGCCATGGAAATGCCCTTATCATAATGGACGTATGTGCATGGAGATTTTACGGAGGAACTTAAATGTTTAGTGAGAGATATTACATTGAAAAGGACAAGTATGATAGGCTAGTTAATAGAAAAAATGAGAAAAGTGACTTTTATAATGGTATCTATAATCGATGGAAATACCCTGTATTAACAAGTGGACATATTCCTTTGTTCTGGAAATATGATTTAAATCCAGAGACAAATCCATATTTTATGGAAAGGTTAGGAGTTAATGCAGTTTTTAATGCTGGAGCTGTTTATTTAAATGACAAGTATTATCTTGTTGCAAGAATTGAGGGAAATGACAGAAAATCTTTTTTTGGAGTGGCGGAAAGTGATAATGGAGTAGATGGATTTCATTTCTGGGATTACCCAATTTTACTAGAGGATACCTGCAAAGAAGAAACCAATGTTTATGACATGAGACTGACACAGCATGAAGATGGATATATTTATGGTGTATTTTGTTCGGAAAGCAAGGACCTCCATTCTAACGATTTATCAGCAGCAGTTGCGGCAGCGGGAATTGTTCGGACAAAGGATTTAAGGACCTGGGAAAGACTTCCTAATTTAAAGACATTAAAAAGTCCTCAGCAGAGAAATGTTGTACTGCATCCTAAGTTTGTAAATGGAAAATATGCTTTTTATACAAGACCAATGGATGATTTTATTGAAACTGGTTCAGGTGGAGGTATTGGTTTTGGGTTGTGTGATGATATTTTAAATCCAGTAATTGGTGAAGAAATTATTACAAGCAGGCGAAAGTATCATACGATTACAGAAGCAAAAAATGGTGCGGGTGCAGTTCCAATTAGGACAGATAAGGGATATATTCATATTGCACATGGAGTTCGTAATACAGCAGCAGGGCTTCGATACGTTATTTATGCGTTTGCTACATCTTTGGAAAAGCCATGGGAAGTGATAGCAGAACCATCAGGATATCTTATAGCACCAGAGGGTGAGGAAAGAGTTGGGGATGTATCCAATGTTGTGTTTACAAATGGAGCTATTGTTGATAAAAAGAAAAACGTATTTATTTATTATGCATCTTCTGATACAAGAATGCATGTTGCGACAACAACATTAGAACGGTTAACGGATTATGTGTTCCAGACACCAGAAGATAAAATGCGTTCTGTAAAGTGTGTAGAACAGCGTTGTGAGTTTATTAAAAGAAACTTGGAGTATATAAATAAAATAAGTAAGTAAAAGACGAGGCTTGCGTAAGTGACAGTTATGCAGGCTTTTTTTATTAGAGGTGAATGAATGGAAGGAAAATTAAAACCAGCACAGATCTTTGGGGACGGTATGGTGCTGCAAAGAAACCAAAATGTTGTAATATGGGGAGAGGGAAGAAATAATTCCAATATTACTGTATCAATAAATGGGCATAAGGTTTCTACCAAAGTAATAGAATGTAAGTGGAGTGTAGAAATACCAAGAATGGAGGCGGGGGGACCATATACTTTAAGTATTTCTGATAATTTCGAGGAAGTTGTATATGAAGATGTTATGATTGGTGAAGTCTGGCTTGCAGGAGGACAGTCAAATATGGAGCTGGAACTTCAAAATTCATATGAAGGCATAAAAGAAGTAAAAGCAGCAGATAATGATTTTATCCGTTTTTATAATGTTGCCAAAATAGCAACATTGGAGGAGACAGATCTGGAAGAGGAAGCAAAAAGCATCTGGAATAAGGTAAATTCAGATATAGCTGGGAAAATGTCAGCAGTCGCTTATTATACAGCAAAAAAGCTTCAGCAGGAATTAGGAATTGCCATAGGTGTAATTGATTGTTATTGGGGAGGATGTTCTATTTCATGCTGGATAAGTGAAGAATATATGGAAAGTGATATGAATGCACATATATATTTTACTGAGTGGCAGGAATTAGTAGGGGAGAAGTCTATTGAAGAATATGAAGAAGAAGTAAAGAAATTTGATATTGAGCTTAAGAGGTGGATTCAGAAGGAAGAAGAACTTAAGGAAGATAATCCTGATATTACAATGTGGGACGTAATTGAACTTATTGGAAACTGTCCTTGGGAACGACCTGTTGGATATAAATCACCAAAGCGTCCTGCAGGTCTTTACCACACCATGATACAGCGTATTGCACCTTATACAATAAAGGGAGTTCTCTGGTATCAAGGAGAAGAAGACACTGGTAAAGCAGCTATTTACGATAAAATGTTATATAAGCTGATTGAGCAGTGGCGTAAGGATTGGAAAAATGAGGCACTTCCATTTTATATTGTACAGCTTCCTATGTGGATTGAGAAAGGAGCAGAGGATGATAAGTCCTGGGCAGTGCTTCGGAATATGCAAAGAAAGGTAACTCAAACAATAAAGAATACATATTTAATTGTTTTAATAGATTGTGGTGAGTTTGATAATATCCATCCTTTAGATAAGAAAACAGTAGGGCTTAGACTAGCCTTACAGATACTAAAATATAGTTATGAATATAAAGAATTATATGTTGAAGGACCAAAGTATTTACAAAGGGACTTAAAAGATGGTAGAATTGTGTTGTATTTTGAGCATGTTTGTGATGGCTTTGAAATAAAAGGGGACAAAAGAATCAATTTATTTGAGGTTGCTGGCTGCGATAAAGAGTTTGTTGAGGCAGATGCTGTAATAGTAGGGAATACAATTGAGGTTTCTAATAAGCAAGTAAAAAATCCCAAATATGCTAGATATGGTTGGACCAATTATGGTATAGTAAACTTATTTAATGGAAAAGGTTTTCCGATGGAACCTTTTATGACAATGTGAAGTTTATAATAATAACGATTTAGAAAGGAAATTGCTATGGACTACAAGACGAGTTACGAAAAATGGTGTAAAGATTCTTATTTTGACGAGGCTACTCGAAATGAATTATTAGCACTAAAAGGAAATGAAGCAGAAATCGAGGATCGTTTTTATAAGGATCTTGAATTTGGTACAGGTGGAATGAGAGGAATTATAGGAGCAGGAACAAATCGCCTGAATATTTATACTATTCGTAAAGCAACTCAAGGCCTTGCCAATTTTATTATAAAAGAAGGCACACAAAACAAGGGAGTTGCAATTGCCTATGATTCTAGGCGTATGTCCCCAGAGTTTGCAGATGAAGCTGCGTTATGTCTGGCTGCAAATGGAATTAAAGCATATGTATTTGAATCACTTCGCCCAACTCCAGAATTATCATTTGCTCTTAGAACTTTAGGCTGTACAGCAGGTATTGTTGTAACAGCAAGCCATAATCCGCCGGAGTATAATGGATATAAAGTGTACTGGGAGGATGGTGCGCAGGTTACTTATCCAAAAGACAATCAGATTATTACAGAAGTAAATAATGTAACAGACTTCCATACAGTTAAGACTATGGATAAGAAGGCTGCTGAGGCAGAAGGTTTATATCAGGTAATCGGCAAGGACATAGATGATAAATATATCGAAGAATTAAAGAAATTAGTTGTACATCCTGAAATTATAAAAGAAGCAGGCAAAGATTTAAAAATTGTATACACACCATTACATGGAACAGGAAATATTCCAGCAAGACGTGTGTTAAAGGAAATTGGATTTGAAAATGTATATGTTGTTAAGGAACAGGAATTGCCAGATGGTAATTTCCCAACTGTAAGCTATCCAAACCCAGAGGCAGCAGAAGCATTTGCATTAGCACTTAAGTTAGCAAAAGAAGTAGATGCAGACATTGTTTTAGCAACAGATCCAGATGCAGATCGTCTTGGCGTGTATGCGAAGGATTCTAAAACAGGTGAATATGTTTCGTTTACAGGAAATATGTCAGGCATGCTGATCTGCGAATATTTAATGTCACAGAAGCAGGCGATGGGAACTCTTCCAGCCAACGGAGCTTTAATTAAAACAATTGTTTCAACCAATATGGCTGACGAGGTTGCAAAAAGCTACAATATGAAATTAATTGAAGTTCTTACAGGATTTAAGTTTATCGGAGAACAGATTAAAATGTTTGAAGAAACGCATTCCAATGAATATGTATTTGGTTTTGAAGAAAGCTATGGATGTCTAGTTGGAACGCATGCACGTGATAAAGATGCTATTGTAGCTGTTATGTGTTTATGTGAAGCAGCAGCTTATTACAAAGCTAAGAATCTGACATTATGGGATCAGATGATAAATATTTTTGATAAGTATGGATATTTCAGAGAAGGGCTTCACACAATGACTCTTAAGGGAATCAGTGGTGCACAGGAAATACAGAATATCTTAGAGAGAGTTCGTAATAATCCGCCAACTGTATTAGGTGATTACAAAGTGAAGGAAGTTAGGGATTATCAGAAGGAAGAAATTACAAATGTTGCTACAAAAGAAGTGAGACCTACTGGATTACCAGTATCCAATGTTTTATATTACGATTTAGAAGATAGTGCATGGTGTTGTGTAAGGCCATCTGGTACAGAGCCAAAAATTAAATTTTATTTTGGTGTAAAGGGAACAAGTTTTGAAGATGCCAATGAGAAACTTGAAGCTTTAACCAAGGCAATGCTTGATTTTGCAAAATAAATAAAAGGGCTGCTATTTTACTTACGAAATCTGGATGTAAAATAGCAGTTTTTATTTGAAGATACCATTTGAATGAAGTATAATATTTAAAAAGTTATCGAAATGGAAGGAAGGTGGTTGCGTGCATAGTTATTTACGTGCTGTTGGTTTTAGTAATGTTAAGAGTAGAACAGAATTGGATAAAATCCTTGGTCAGATTATGGATAGACCTAATGAAAAACGAATGAACAAGGTTAATGAGACAACCACTTTAACGGAAATGAAGTTAGATTTTGCTCCTAATATGGGGGTTGCTATACGAGGTGAATATGATGAGAAAGGTTTTTTCCATCTAGATCATTATTTCCCGTATTTTAAAGGAGCCAGAACATCAATTAAAGAAGAAGTCTGCATCAATAAGCGCATAGATACGGAAGCTTATACTGGAATGTGTGATGATGTAAGATTAGGGGTATCTCTTATTTTTTATCTGCAGAATGGCATGGAGTGTGTACAGCATAATTATACATCTTCTCGTGCTGGAAGGTATTTAGAGGTTACGTTATCTGCTTTATCAGTACAGGGAATGGTTCTTTTAGGGATGTCGGTAAGCAAGAAGAAACAGGAAGCAATGGCAGCAGAAATAAAGATGAGAAGAGAATTGATTGCAGAGGCGAAAATGGGCAATCAAGAGGCCATTGACAGTCTTACAATAGATGATATAGATATGTATGCGATGATTTCAAGAAGATCAAAATCAGAGGATATTTACAGTATAGTGGAAAGCAGTTTCATTCCATATGGATCAGAATCGGATAATTATACAATTATAGGAACAATATTGGAATGTGATCTTATTGTAAATGGTATGTCTGGAGAACAGGTATATAATTTATTGATTAACTGCAATGATCTGATTTATAATGTGTGTATTAATAAACTGGATTTATTAGGAGAACCAAAACCAGGCAGACGTTTTAAAGGAAACATATGGATGCAGGGATATGCAAATATTCCAACCTGGGAATAAGAATTATAAAAAGAAAATATCGTAATTTCTAGGAATTGGTCTTTCTTACATTGACATTTTTAGAAATTACGGTATAATAAATATGTTTCCATGTTCTCATAGTTAAATGGATATAACAGGGACCTCCTAAGTCTCAGTTGTAGGTTCGATTCCTACTGGGAACGTATGCATAAGCCAAGTTTATTGTGTAAGTTGTACAATAAACTTGGCTATTTTTTTATGCAGAATAACCAATTATTAAAGTAAACCAGAGAAAATATAGCGAAAACCCTTCTAATTACTGATTAACCTCATATTTCGACACATATCTCCTTTGACATGCTATAATCTAGATAAATCAAACGAACAAATAAATGTAAACCGTAACCGAAGTCTTACAGAAC
>NZ_FOHN01000024.1 GCF_900111595.1 [Clostridium] polysaccharolyticum
TTTCAGCTGAAATGGTATCCAGAATCACAGACCGTATCCTGCCCGAGATTAAAGAATGGCAGTCAAGACCACTGGAACCTGTTTATCCGTTTATATTTATGGATGCCATTCATTATAAAATGAGGGAAGACGGAAGGATTATAAACCGTACTGCCTATGTTGTCCTTGGTGTAACGCTGGAAGCTTAAAAAGTATCTGTAACGCAAAATATACCGTCGGCAGTAAAAGTATTGACGGAAGAGCATAAAAATATACCCGAGGTCGGGTTTGGGCAGCGCCCAAGAAAAAAGGAAGGACGCTGCCTGTATTTATAATACAAAAAAATAGGACTATTTGAATAAAACAGAAGAAAAGGGATATACTTAAGATAACAGCATAATTCGACAAGGCAAACGTACCTATCTGAATGTTATTAAGATGATGTTCTTGAATTACTAGACACAAAAATAGTTACACCCTCGAAGAATTTTAAATGCAAACTAAAACTGGACACTATAGGAGTAAAACTTTCAAGAGCACTAAGTTTAATAAGGTGTGCTTTAGCCATTTTCAAACCACTAAAGCGCATTCTTTTCTATTTTATGCCATTGCATGTAGTTAGGGCCGATTATATCTGCTCTTTTATCCACTTATCCATATATTTTTCTAGAACTTTAAATTGGCAAGGTCCCATATCTAATACAAACTGATGAAATGCAAGAGCAGAAAATTTATCTCCAAGCTTTTCTTTAGCTTTTTTTTTCAATGCAGTGAGTTCTAAATATCCCAAGGTATATTTTAAATAATTACAAGGCTCCTCAATCATGCTTTCATGAATCTGTTTTGAGATGTTTTTATCAGTAAATCCAAAGGTCTTTAAATAGCTGGTTGTTGTATTTAAATCCCATCCATAATAGTTAATATTTATATCGCATTTGGCATAAATGCATAAGGTTGCAATCTGGTTGTAAGCTAAAACTTTCGCTACGGCATCATCAAGACCTGCAATACTGTAAGAATACATTTCTACATAGGTAGCCCAGCCTTCTGAATAACCATCAAAGTTAAGAAGATAGCGAATTGGTTTTGCATTCTTCTGGCTGTAGTAGCAGTTTTGATATAAATGGCCAGGATAGCCTTCATGAGCAATAGTAGGAAAAATCTGACTTAGATCGTATTTTTTACTCTTGTTAATGTATATACAGTTATTTTTGCAATTATCCAGCTGTGGAGTCAGGTAAAATGCAGGACTAATATGTTCTTCTAAAGACTTATCAACAGTCTTGACCATGCAGTTTACTTCCTTAAGTTTAGGAAAATCTACCTCAATAGCTCTTTGCAAGTAGCTAAGGATTTCCTCGGGATCTGTTAATGGATAATAGTACTGATCCAATTTAGTCTGCATATCAGGATCTGCTGAGATAATGACACCAATATTTTTCAGGCAGTCAGAAATAGTTTCATCTAGAAGTGTATCAATAGCTTTTATAGGACGATCTGAGCCAGTGTTAGTTTTTACAAGATATTTATAATACTCTTTTCCATGTTTAAAATGGCATAGGCCGCCATTATTTTTTCCTGTTCCCTTTAAGTTAGTCAGCTCTTTTATTAAAAGCTGATAAGCAGGAATAACTGATTGAAGCACAGCTTCTTTATTCTGCTGTTTATAAGTTTGCTTTTCGGTTTCGCTTAGTGCTGTATAGGAATCCATTCGATGATTGAAAAGTGTTATCAAGAAATTTTCTTCTGGATTTTTAATAAAGTCCTTACATTGGGAGATAATTGCATTAGCAGATGTATCAGACATAAATAAGCCTGCTTTGGATTTTTCTTTTTCAAAGGCAATAATCTGGGAATAGTAATCTTTCATCTGGTTTAGGCAACTTATATAATTTTCAATGTCTTTTTTATCTAAAAAGTGAAATTCAGCAAGAAGTACAGGCAGCTGAGCCTGTAATCCTGTGGTAGGACTTAGTACTTCGTTATATAAATTGAGTTTATCAGAATGAGCCTGCTCCTTTAAATATTTTAGAATGATATCATAGTTTTTTTTCTGTTCTGTTGATAATGTATCATAATCAAACTGTTCCAGTTTTTTTATGTATTGTTTTGCAGCTTTGTGCCCTCTTTTCATATTTTTTTGAGAATAAGAACCTAAAGTCGGGGTAAACTCTTTAATACCGTAGTTTTCAGGTCTGGCTAACGTATAATTAAGAGTAACGCTATCATTTTTTACTTCATCAAGAAACATTTGATCAATTAAGGGATCAAAGTCAGTACCTGTGTAGATTACTTTCTTTCCCGTTACACAGCCTGTAAGCTGTAAAAGAACGCATAAGGTAAGAATAAGGGAAAACAGTTTTTGGGATTTCATAAAAAATCCTTTCTTAAGGCATTATTAAAATTAGTATATTGTATGTGTACAGTACGAAAAACATGAATTTATATATTGATTGTCTGCCATTTAAAGGAAACATTTAAAGAATTACTATTTTTTGTTAGAAGATTTAAAATCATTCTATCTTGCCAATACTAAAATTAACAATTGCAAAAATTTAATTTAGGCTATATAATAATTAGTATGTTTACAGAAAAAAGGCTATGAAAAGAAGAGTACCTATGTAAGCCGTTTACAGAGAACCCGGCTGCTGAGAAAGGGGATGTTGCAAATATAGGGAAGATGGTCTTGGAGCTTCGCAGTTGAGAGGAAACTTTAGATTGCGACGGATGCACCCGTTATTGTGATAGGCTGTCAGGATGCAGCTGATGAGGCTTTAACTGCGAGGTTAAGGTGAATTTAAAGTGGTACCACGGGAATTCTCGTCTTTAAATAGTGTGAAACTATTTGAGGCGTTTTTTTTTGCCCTAACACAGGGGCTTATATTTTAGGAGGTAATAGAATCATGGCAAAGAAACCATATTATTTGACAACAGCCATTGCCTATACATCAGGCAAACCACACATTGGAAACACATACGAAGCAGTATTAGCAGACAGTATTGTCCGTTTCAAAAGAATGCAGGGCTTTGATGTACGTTTTCAGACAGGAACAGATGAACATGGCCAGAAAATCGAATTAAAAGCACAAGAAGCTGGAATTACACCAAAGCAGTTTGTAGACAACGTATCTGGTGAAATTAAGAATATCTGGGACTTAATGAATACATCTTATGATAGATTTATCCGTACAACAGATGAAGATCATGAAAAACAGGTTCAGAAAATTTTTAAAAAATTATATGAACAAGGCGATATTTACAAAGGATATTATGAAGGAATGTATTGTACACCATGTGAATCCTTTTTTACAGCTTCTCAGCTAGTAGACGGAAAATGTCCTGACTGTGGAAGAGAGTGCCAGCCAGCACAGGAAGAGGCTTATTTCTTAAAATTAAGCAAATATCAGGATCGTTTAATCAAACACATTAACGAGCATCCTGAATTCATTCAGCCAGAATCTCGTAAAAATGAAATGATGAACAACTTCTTATTGCCAGGACTTCAGGATTTATGTGTATCCAGAACATCCTTTAAATGGGGTATCCCAGTTGACTTTGATGACAAACATGTTGTATATGTATGGTTAGACGCACTAAGCAACTACATTACTGGTTTAGGATTTGATGTAGATGGAAATAATAGTGATTTGTATGATAAATTCTGGCCTGCTGATTTACACCTAATCGGTAAGGACATTTTAAGATTCCACACTATTTACTGGCCAATCATGTTAATGGCATTAGATTTGCCGTTACCAAAACAGGTATTTGGACATCCTTGGCTGCTACAAGGTGATGGAAAGATGAGTAAATCCAAAGGTAACGTATTATATGCGGATGAATTAGTTGATTTCTTTGGCGTAGACGCAGTTCGTTATTTTGTATTACACGAAATGCCATTTGAAAGCGATGGTGTCATTACTTGGGAGCTTATGGTAGAACGTTTGAATTCTGAACTTGCGAATACGTTAGGTAATTTAGTAAACAGAACAATCTCTATGAGTAACAAGTATTTTGGCGGTATTGTAAATAATGCAGCAGTAAAAGAAGAAGTAGATGAGGATTTAATTCGTGTCACTTTAGAAACTCCTGACAAGGTAATTGCAAAAATGGATAAATTAAGAGTAGCAGATGCAATTTCTGAAATCTTTATTTTATTTAAACGCTGCAATAAATACATTGATGAAACAATGCCTTGGGCTTTAGCCAAAGAGGAAGACAAGAAGGCAAGATTAGAAACCGTTCTTTATAACTTAGTTGAGAGCATTTCTGTAGGTGCAAGCTTGTTAGAGCCTTTCATGCCTGAAACTTCAGCTAAAATCTTAGGACAGTTAAATGCCGATAAGAGAGAATTAGAAGATATGAAGGAATATGGAAAATATGTTTCTGGCACAAAGGTGGTAGAAAAACCAGAAATTTTATTTGCGAGACTGGATTTGAAAGAGGTATTAGAACAAGTGGAAGAAAAGAAAGCAGCACAGGCAGAAGAAGAACAAGTGGCAAATAACGAACCAGTAATTGATATTGAGCCAAAAGAAGAAATTCAGTATGATGACTTTATGAAAATGCAATTTCAGGTTGGTGAAATCATTGCCTGTGAAGAAGTAAAGAAATCGAAAAAACTTCTTTGCTCACAAGTCAGGATTGGAAGCCAGGTAAAACAGATTGTATCTGGTATCAAACAGCATTATAGTGCAGAAGAAATGGTTGGCAAGAAGGTTATGGTTCTTGTGAACTTAAAACCAGCAAAACTTGCAGGAGTTCTTTCAGAAGGAATGTTATTATGTGCAGAAGATGAAAATGGTGAGTTAGCACTTATGGTTCCAGAAAAGAAAATGCCAGCAGGAGCTGAAATCTGCTAGGGCATAAATATAGGAAATGATTAAGTAGGGTTGGATAAGATTATCTAACCCTATTTTAGTGAAAGAAGGCAACTGTTAGCAATGGGGATTTATATAGTCCTATGGACGATTTCGTATGTGAATATAAATAAGTATATCAAATAAGTATAATAAGTAGGATGAATAAATCTTTAAATTGTGATAAAATAAATACATGCAAAATAATAAAGATGAGGAAACTTATGCTATCTATTCTGTCTGTAATACAAAGCATAATTTAGAAAAGGCAATTCTGCTGGTGGTTTTGCTGGTGGAGGTTCAGGCAGTGGAAGCTGGTAAGTCGTAGTATGGAAAGGAAGTGTAGGAAATGTCAATCTTATCATGGTTATCAGATCTTTTTGGTGGAAGTCATGGCGGTGGTGGAAGCCATAGATTTTAATATTGTACATATTATTAAAAAATGGAGGTGCAAAAATGGTTTCATCTTTAATTTCAGTTATTTCAGGTTTATTTGGAGGCAGCAGTACTCATGTTAGCAGCAGTGGTACTGTTCATGGTGGAGGTGGTGGACATTTTTAGATTTCATTTACCTAATAAAGTATTATAACGGATACATAGAAGGGAGAGCTAATTTAATGTATATTTTTTCTGTTTTTTCGGGTTTATTTGGAGGTGGCAGTTCAGGAGGCTACAGCGGTGGCGGAGGCCATTTTGGAGGTGGCGGAGCTAGCGGAAGCTGGTAGAGACTTCTATATTTATTTAAATGAAATGTAAAAGGAAGTGTTTAAAATGGATATTTTAGGATGGTTATCAGATTTATTTAAACCAGGCCATAGTAGTGGAGGACATAGTTTTTAAAAATCATTATTTAAACCAAAGTAAGAGTTCCTTGCACTTATAAGAGTAACATTACATTAAAGGAACTCAGACTTTGTGACAATATACGAGTGCTACTGTTTTTTACAGGTGTTTTTTTGCTTGTGGGTGTATATTAGCGTCCTGTTCTTTAGGACGCATTTTTATTCTAATTTGTTTTTCCCCTTTTCCTCTTTCTGAATTTTTGCTAGAATAATACTTATTGAAAAAAATATGAATAGAACAAAAGAGGTTATAAGCAATTATGATATTTGAAAGCCATGCTCATTATGAAGATGAGCGATTTAATGAAGATAGAAAACAGCTGTTAAAATCTTTTCCATCCAATGGCATTGGCTATGTAGTAAATGTGGCCTCCAGTCTTGCTACTGTGGATAAGACAATTGCATTGACAAGGGAATATGATTTTATTTATGGTACAGTAGGAGTCCATCCAGAAGAATGCGCCCCCCTTCAGGAATCAGATATGGAGAAGTTTAAAGAACTATGTAAGAATCCAAAGGTGGTTGCCATAGGCGAAATCGGGTTAGACTATTACTGGAATGAGCCAGATAAAGAGATACAGAAAAAGTGGTTTATTCGCCAGTTAGAGCTTGCAAAAGAAGTAAAGCTTCCAGTCATTATCCATAGCAGGGATGCGGCAAAAGATACTATGGATATCATGAAAAAATATCATGCTGAAAAAGCAGGTGGAGTAGTTCACTGTTTTTCTTATTCTGTGGAAATGGCACAGGAATTTGTAAAAATGGGATTTTACATTGGTGTAGGTGGTGTAGTGACATTTAAGAACGGAAAAAAACTAAAAGAAGTAGTAGAACAGATTCCATTGGAACACATTTTACTTGAGACTGACTGCCCATATTTGGCACCAGTTCCACACCGTGGGGAAAGGAATACTTCCTTGAATCTGAAATATATTGCACAAGAGATAGCCAGAATAAAAGGGGTATCCTATGAAACAGTGGTGGAGACCACAAGGGAAAATGCAAAAAGAATGTATCAAATACAGTAACGAGAGGTAATAAAATGGCGACATTAGGGAATCCACAAAATACCATTGCAATTTTAAATAAATATGGGTTTAATTTTCAGAAGAAGTTCGGACAGAACTTCTTAATAGACACCCATGTACTAGAAAAGATTATACGTGCGGCAAATATTACAAAGGATGATTTTATTGTAGAAATAGGACCAGGAATCGGAACTATGACACAGTATTTATGTGAGGCAGCACGTGAGGTTGTAGCAGTAGAAATTGATAAAAATCTAATTCCTATTTTAGAAAATGACACCCTTTCTGCATATGACAATGTAATCGTAATTAATCAGGATATTTTAAAACTGGATTTAAATAAACTTGTTAAGGAACGCAATAATGGCAAGCCAGTAAAGGTAGTTGCCAATTTGCCATATTATATTACAACACCTATTATCATGGGGTTATTTGAAAAGGAAACACCAATTGAGAACATTACCGTTATGGTTCAGAAAGAAGTGGCCCAGCGTATGCAGGTGGGACCTGGAACAAAAGATTATGGCGCATTATCTTTAGCAGTTCAGTACTATGCAGAGCCATATATTGTAGCAAATGTACCACCCAACTGTTTTATGCCACGTCCAAACGTGGGATCAGCAGTAATCCAGCTTACAAAGCATAAGGAAAAGCCAGTTCAGGTAAAAGACGAGAAGTTAATGTTTAAGCTGATTCGTGCATCTTTTAATCAAAGACGTAAGACTTTGCAGAATGGTTTAAATAATTCACCAGAACTTCAATTTTCAAAAGAAGAAATTATAAATGCCATTGAAGAGGCTGGATTTGTTCCTAGTATTCGTGGAGAGGCACTTACATTAGAAGATTTTGCGAGATTAGCAGATATTTTAAGCCAGTAATTAAAGTTTGATATGAAATTAAGTTATTCTATCTTATATTAATAGTTCATTAGCAATGCTTTTGGATAATTCTGTAAAAACAAGAGAAAATAGGAAAGAGCCTGTATAGATTGAGGGTTATACAGGCTCTAGCTGAGGTTGCGTTTTCGTACTTTGAGGAGTCATAAATAAATTATGATGTACGAAAGTTTGAATTAATATAAGTTTAGATACAATACAGCAGGTGTAGGAGCTACTGTATATGTTTATAGTATCACACATATTGTATAAATTTTCTATACGACTTATTTCCTATTTTTAGCCTTAAATAAAAAGAGCAAATTCCTATTACTAATAAAAAAGCAGTATTTGCAAGTAGATTTATTAAAGCAAATACTGTTTTTCTATTATAATACTTTGTTTAGAAAGTCAATTGTTCTAGTATTCTTAGGATTTACCAGGACTTCTTCTGGCGTTCCGTCTTCTACAATGTAGCCACCATCCATAAAAACTACACGGCTGGCAACTTCTCTAGCGAAGCCCATTTCGTGTGTTACGATTACCATAGTCATTCCATCCTTGGCAAGCTGTTTCATAACATTTAAGACTTCTCCAACCATTTCAGGGTCAAGTGCACTGGTAGGTTCATCAAATAACATAATGTCCGGATTCATAGCAAGAGCTCTTGCTATTGCCACACGCTGTTTTTGTCCACCAGAAAGCTGAGATGGATAAAAATCCGCTTTCTGGCGTAAACCTACCTGTTCAAGGAGTTCAAGGGCACGTTTATCCGCTTCTTTTTTGGTCATTTTCTTTAATTCAACAGGAGCTAGAGTAATGTTTTCCTGAACAGTCATGTGTGGAAAAAGATTAAAATGCTGGAATACCATGCCGATATTTTCGCGGATTTTGTTAATGTCATTTTTTTTATCTCTTAGATTCATTCCATCAACAATAACAGTTCCAGAGGTAACCTTTTCAAGACGGTTCAGGCATCTTAGAAAAGTACTTTTACCAGATCCAGAAGGTCCAATAAGACATACAACTTCGCCTTCTTTGATTTCCATATCAATTCCCTTTAATACTTGAAGACTGTGGTAGCTTTTTGTAAGCTTTTCAACATGTACTTTATTTTCCATATGCCGTCTTCCTTTCAATATATCTAGAAATCTTAGTAATTACATAAATGATAATAAAGTAATATAGAGCAACCAGTGACCACATAGCCATGGACTCATAATTTTTTGCAATTACAAGTTTCCCTGCCATAGTAAGTTCACGGATACCAATAATACTTAAAATGGAAGTATCTTTTAATGTAATAATAAACTGATTAATCAGCGAAGGAGTCATGGTACGAAGGGCCTGTGGCAAAATAATTTTACGCATAGCCTTACGGGATGAAAGACCTAAACTTCTAGCAGCTTCCATTTGGCCTTTATCAACGGCTTCAATACCACCACGAATAATTTCAGCCATGTAAGCACCAGCGTTTAAACTGATTGCAATAATTCCTGCAGTCAGTTCGCTCATTCGGATGCCAAAGGCCCCGGGTAAACCAAAGTAGATAATATAGGCTTGCACTAGGAACGGGGTACCACGAATAATGTTGATGTATATGCTAGTAATGATCTTTAAGTATTTGTTCTTGGACACATTAATAATGGCACATACGATACCAATAATGCTTGCGAAAATAATACCAGTAATTGCGAGCTGTAAAGTGACTCCTAAGCCAGAAAGCAAGTCACCACCAAACTCTACTAACAAATCAATTAGTTTCATTTCATCATTCCTTAATTTAAATTACAATAAGTTCTCTCGATTGGGAGCATTGGTTTTTAACAAAAGTACAATGGAAGTTTAGGTTGTATATTTATCCAGAATTTCTTGATAGGTTCCATTTGCTTTGATGTTTTCAAGGCCTGTATTGAATTTTTCAAGTAACTTGGCATTAAGTCCTTTGTTTACAGCAAATCCGTATGAAGAAGTGTTTTCCTGCTTTCCAGCCACTTGTAATGCTAAGCCCTGTTTAATTGCAAATGATACAACAGGAAAGTCTTCAAAACAAGCGATAGAACCGCCAGCAATTACTTCGTCGTACATACCTGAAGAATCCTCAAAAGTCTTTATCTTAAAGCTGTATTTATCCTGAATGGATTCCGCAAATGCAGCACCCTGTGTACCAATTTTAACAGCGACAGACTGTCCACGCAGATCTTCATAAGTTTTCACATTTGTAGTTGTGTTCTTAACAGCCATAGTAACACCAGCTTCATAATAAGCCGTTGAGAAATCATATTTCTGTGCTCTGGCTTTTGTAATGCTCATACCAGCAATTACACCGTCTACCTGTTTGGATTCAAGAGCTGTGATTGCTGCGTTAAAGCCTAATGTCTTCAACTCGTATTGGAAATTCTGATCTTTAGCGATTGCTGCTAAAATATCCATATCGATTCCAGCCATTGTGCCATTGTCTTCATACTCAAATGGCGCAAATGTAGTATCTGTAGCAATTAAGTATTTACCGTTATCAGAAGAACTGTTACAACCAGTAAGTAGTGTAGCCATCATAGAAAAAGCAAGGGCCATAGATAAGAATTTTTTAAATCTTTTCATCCTTTTTTCCTCCAATTCATTACTTCGCTAACTGATTTGAGTATTATCAAGATAATAAATTAGCAAAAATTTATCATTTTATAATTAAACCAGTAAACAAACTATTTTACAATAGGAATATTATGGAACAACAAAGAATATATATAGTTGAATGTATAATTTTTAAGGAGCTGGTGATATGGCAGACTATAAGAGATTAGTTTCATATATATACGATTATGAAGCAGGAATTCGGAAAAGAAATATTGGATTTGGCCGTATAGAGTCAAAAAATGGACAATGCAAAGTAACTATACATATTACAGCAAATATCTCTCCATTGGAACCGCTAAAGGTATATTTATTCCGTAGAAATGGTTCTAAGATAGAAGGAATCCTGTTTGGAACTATGATTTTTAAAAATGGAACAGGTGACTTCCGAGGGGAAACCAGTACCAACGCACTTATGGATACGGAGATTGGACTAGATGACATTTGTGGTATAATTATAGTTTTAAATCAAAATAAATTCTTTGGTTCTGAGTGGGATGATCAGGAGATACGTTTTGAGAATTTTCAGGAGTATTCTGATCAAGGAGAGCGAGAACGTGCAAAGCGTATGGATCGAATGGTGCAGAATATTCATGTACAGACGCAAAACATTACGGATATGTTAATGGAAGAAGACTTAGCAAATCAGATAAGAGAACCAGAACAGGAGTTAAAAGCAGCGCAGCTAGATACTTCTGCAAAAGTAAGTGAGGCAATGGAAACGGTAGTGGATGTGGTACAGTCTCTTTTTCAAGAGCAGAAAAAGGAAGATGGCTCTGCAGAACCAAAAGAAGATTATGTATATCAGGAAGAAGAGGATATTGTTGCTGCACAGGCATCAGAGGAAGTATACTCTGATAAGACAGTGGAGGCTTTTAAGACTCAAGAGGAAGAGGTATATATGGGAGGAGCTTCTGTCAAGGAGGAGCTAGAAGAGGAAGAAAAATTAAAAGAGGATTTAGGTGAAGAACTAGTTGCTGCAGCGGAACTGTCAAAACAGCCATTTTTCGAGGAGCCATTTGCTAGAACTTTTGAATTTGAAAATCAAGGTGCCAATAAAGAGTCTTGTAAAGAAGAGCAAGTAGAGGCAGCAGAAATGGGTGGAAACTGCTGTCACAGTGACAATTATCCTGAATGTGTAAGAAATCTTTTTAAGAGTTTTCCATCATTAAAACCGTTCCCAGACAGTGATGCAAACAACTGGGTTAGAATTGAACCGAAAGATATTGGAATGTTGCCAGTGGAAACATGGGTTCTTGCAAATAATAGTTTTCTTCTTCATGGATATTATAATTATAGACATTTAATTTTTGGAGTTCTCAAGCTGGAGAAGGGAGAACAGTTTGTCATTGGTGTGCCTGGCATTTTACAAAGTACAGAGCAGACCATGGCGGGAATGTTTGGGTTTCATAGATTTCTTTCAGCAAGTAAAGGAGAAAATCAGTACGGAAGTTTTGGATACTGGGTACAGCAGATTGTTTTGTAAATTAGTCAGAATAAGGGGTAATGAGAGAATAACATGCATGATCATGCCAAGAACCGTTTAACCTTGCATAAGAAACTCGAACCCCTTCTCTATGAAAACCTGCCTTTTCAATAAATTTAAGAGAAGGAATATTGTTTACATGAATTAGTGCTTCAATCCGATGTATCTTAAATTTCGTAAACATAAGCATACATGCATACTGGACGGCTTCTAAACAAAAGCCGTTTCGCTTGTATGGATTTGAAATTTTATAACCAAGTGCACAGCTTCTAAAAATACCATGTACAATGTTATGAAAACTTATTGTCCCGATTGGAATATGTGGATTATTTTTTAGAAAGATATAGAAACGTACTTGTGTTCCTTTTTCATATGCAAGAAAATCATAATAAAGCATTCTTCCTTGATATTCTAAGGTATAAAATCCTTTATCTCGATCTGGTTCCCAAGGTTCAAAATAAGTTTTATTTTCTGTGTAAAAATCTAAAACTTCTGGTGCCCAGTTAGGGTCTAACACTTTTAAAATTAAACGTTCTGTGCAGAATTCTGTGTACATAATTCCTCCAATATTTTATGATTTTATATCCCTATAATAGCACATTTCTTAACATAAGGTGTGGCAATATGAAGTAAAATCTGTAATTCTTTTTTGGTATAGCTTGTATAGACAGGATTTATTACTCCAGGAGACTGTATATAGGGCTGAAGATAATAGGCACTGGCACCAGCAATTCTTTGACTGATGGTTTTAATGTCTTCTTTGGTATGTAGTTCCTTCACAACGGTAGTACGAAACTCGTAAGAAACAGGACTGCTCATGATAAGTGAAATAGAATAGTCTATGGCATCTAAGGAAAGAGCAGAGTTTGTGGTTACAGGATATTTTTTTCGTGTATTTTTTATATCCATTGCTACATAATCTAACAAATTGTAATCTAACAGTTCTTTAAGTATATTAGGATTAGAACCATTGGTATCTAATTTTACTTTATAACCAAGATTCTTCACATTATGTATAAATGATGTTAAATCGTGCTGCAAGGTAGGTTCTCCACCTGTAATGCAGACGGCTTCTAATTTTCCATAACGAGACTTTAAAAAGGAAAAAATTTCGTCCTCTGATATATTGGAAAGGTCATTTGGATGAAGGACAAGACTTTTATTGTGGCAAAAAGGACAAGAGAAGTTGCATCCTCCTGTAAAAATAGTAGCAGCCAAATATCCTTTAAAATCCAATAAAGATAGTTTTTGCAAGCCTTTTATATCCATGACAGACTCCTTTTCTATATAAATCTGGTTTATATATGTTTAATCCTAACCTGTTTTTGGTATAATGTCTATAAGAAAATGTATTTGTATGAAAATAAGAAAAATGCTAAAATAGGGCAGGTTTATAACAGGAGATATAAATGGAAGACGAAAAGTTTATGAAAGAAGCATTAAAGCAGGCAAAAAGGGCATACAAACAGGATGAGGTGCCCATTGGCTGTGTTATAGTGCAAAATGGAGAAATTATTGCAAGAGCTTATAATAAGCGTAATAAAAAAAGAAACCCTTTGGCTCATGCGGAGATTCTGGCCATTAATAAGGCTGCCAAAGTAACAGGGGATTGGAGATTAGAGGATTGTGTCATGTATATTACATTAGAACCTTGTCAGATGTGTGCAGGTGCTATTGTGCAGGCACGTATTCCAAAGGTAGTAATTGGAAGTATGAATCCGAAGGCCGGCTGTGCAGGTTCTATTTTGAATTTGCTTCAAGTTCAGGCCTTTAACCACCAGGTGGAACTGGTAAAGGGAGTGATGGAGGAAGAATGCACCAATATGTTACAGGATTTTTTTAAAGAACTTCGAGATAAGAAGAAGGAAGAAAAGAAAAAACTGCAAGAGCAAGCTTGACAGAAAGGGCATTTTTGCGTATACTAAATTTACGCTTTTTTCTAAAGCGCATTTCTTTTGTTAATAATTTTTCCGTGCAGCTGGGGAGTTAGCGGTGCCCTGTACCTGCAATCCGCTACAGCAGGAGTGATGTCATGCCCCGGATTTGTTTTTGTAGAGCTGCCCTTTATAAGTGGCGTTGACGTTCTGGTCTCGCGCAACAGGAATCTGTGAACCGTGTCAGGTCGGGAACGAAGCAGCACTAAGCAGAGTGCCCTGTGTGCCGTGAGGGTGCTGGGACTGAGTTAACTGTAAAGGTAACGTCTGTGGAACTTTTTCAAAGCATGATGCACGGAGTTTATTCATAATAATTCGTATAAACTTTAAAATCAAAGATACAAGTGGCTTTGCTTGTATCTTTTTTTCTTATAAAAAATGGTTTGTTTTTTTAGTATTTACTAAAAATAGGTCTTTTAGTACTTTCTATTAAATCCAACCTTTGGTATAATTAAATTATCGCATGTATGGGGGTGAATGATTTTATGGAAGCGTTAAATAAAAACGCAATGAATCAAGTGCCAGAAGGTACGATTATTTTTAAGGAAGGCGATATTGCCAACTATGTTGGTTTGGTACTTCGTGGAAGAGTGCAGATTGAAAGCAGAGGTTCTAAAGTAACTGCGGGAGCTGGTACATTTATAGGAGTAGCAGATTTTGCTATTGGAAGATACCAGTCAACTTACTATGCAGTAGACAATGTCATTATTTATATATTTGAAATAGCATCTTTTGAAGATTTAAAAAAAGCAGTTTCTGCAAACAGGGATTATGGTGGCTTAATGATAGCTTCCCAGTCAAGATATATAAGGGAACTGGAACGAATACGAGCAGACTTGATGGACCAGGCGAAAAAATTAGAAGCATTTCTAAAGGACACATACAAAGAATTAGTAACGTTTAGTGTAAGGTCTGGCTATCCAACACAAGACATTTCCATGATACAGGATTTAACGCCTAATGAAACTGTTTTAGGAGAAAAACAGGAGGCGGTTGATTATTTTTGTGCATCTAGTGAACTTTCCATTGATCTATGTAAAACTTTTTATTCAGACAGCAGAATTAGTGTCTATACTGCAAAACAGCAGGTGGAAGTCATAAATTTATTAATTGAAGAATGTACACAGACTGCGTGTTATATAGTAGAAGAATTATCTTGTTTATATTCAGAAGAGGATTCCTGTTTGTTAAAGCAGGTTGTAAGACTGATAAAAGACATTTCAGCAGATAAAAACAACAAGGAATTTACTTCTAATTTATTTGATCGCTGTGTAGAGGTAATAAATAAAACAGAAAGCATGCTAAGCCAGAATACAGGTTATGATATAATTCTAGATCGTGAGTATTTAGAAGATGCTTATTATTCCATTATGTCAGGAGATTTTTCAGAAGCTGCGCAGGAAACAAGTGAAGAAGCCGTAATTGATGAAAATACAGTTATGTTTGAAGTGAAAGATGCTTTAAACAAAATTCTTCATTATTCAAGAGAAACAGAAGAAGAAGCAAGGGAGTTTAAACAGCTTTTGATGGAATTTGCACGTCTGGATGATAAATTGTCCTCTGATGATAGTGCTAGGAAAATCAGGAGAAGAATTAGTGAGGCTTATTATCAACTGTATGAAAAAGTATTTTTGGTGGCATATGAAAAGCAGGATAATAATCTGGTAATTGATTTATTCCTGAATTTTGGTTTTGTTGATGAAAACCTGCTGACGAAGGAACAGATTATGGATTTGTGCCGTTTGCGTTTTGATATGGAAAATGCTGCTCCTTGTAGAATTTACTCTATGAAGGACTGGCTGACATGCATTTATGAGCAGAAAAAAGATCCATCTAAAAGTGAGTTTGATTTGGATTATTATGACAACCTGCGTGAAAGAAAGAGAATGGAAAAGCTGACAGAGCGTGAGATTACCGAACTTAGCCAGAATAAGGAATTAAAACTTGAGTATGAAATTAAAAATATGCTCAAATACAATACCCGTATTGCAAGTGGAAGAATATCTACGTATGTGCCATTCCTCCATCAAGAGGTATTCTATGGAAGAGTACAGAAGGCTTTCCATACTGCCAAGCAGATTAATGCAGCAGTGAACAGGCTGCTTTCTGTGGATTATTCGATATTTTATCGTGAACGGGTATATTCTGATTTGGAAAATGGAATTACAAAAGAATATATTATGGAGCAGGTATTTCCTGACATCATTCTTTTGCCAGTCTGTGGTTCCAGAGCAATTATGTGGCAGGAGATAACAGGCCGAAAGAGAAATACGCCTGGAAGATTCTTAATTCCAGCACTTACAGAAGAAAATCTGGAAGAAATGCTAGTAGAATTGTTTGGAAGATTCCGTTGGGAACTTTGCAGAACCATTCAGGGAACAGCATGGAATAATATCCAGTATCCATCCTTAACGTCTGAGTATGTGGATTATATCCAGTTCTATCAGAAAAACCGGGATTTAACTGCAGAAAAGAAAGAAAAATTAAAGGCACAGATTGCCAGAGGACGTGGAAATAACCGAGAAGTATTCTTGATTGATTATATTGCATGGGTTACACGTGAATGTCGAGGAGAAATTCGTCTGAATAAAGTTGCACGTGGCCTGTTAGCTACATATGTACCTTTCCTAAAGGATGTCAGAGAGAAGGTTATTGCCCAGCCAATTTTTGCAGAAGCATATAATAAATTTGAAAGACACAGAACTCATAAGGTTAGAGAAATGGAAATGCGCATACGTGCATTGGAAAAGGACAAAATTGAAGTTCCAGAAGAAGTGATGAATACTTTGGAATTTTATAAGGATAAGTAAAAAAGGGACAGTATGGTTTGGCTTATTTGTAGCATTGAATCTTTTTAGCTGGAAACAGTGGAGATACATATGTTGAGGACTAAAAAGATGTAAAGATACAAATTGCTAAACTATACTGCTCTTTTGTTATCTTGTTTTGTAAGAAGCATTGAAAAGAATGAGCTGTAATAACATAAAAAGTAAGTAATTAGAGATATAAAGAGAAAAATAGATTGTTTTTTTAGAAAAAATATGCTAAAATTTCTATTGGAAAATGAAAAATTAAGTCTAAGTTAGTATGGTTTAGGTTTAAAATTATGAAATCTATGCGTGAAAGGGAATAAAATAATGAAAAAATTAAATAGGGTGGTTGCAATAGCAGGTTTAACAATAATAGTTGCAGGTATATCTATTGAGTTAGGGGCAAGTAAAAAGAGTTTTTCTTTTGAGTTCTCGTCTAGTGTTGTTGGTAGAACAGAGTTTGATTTTAGTGATGGTAAAGCAAAATGCAATGCTCAGGCAGATACGTATCGGTATGGGACAGGAGAAGTGCTAAGAAATAAATATAGATATAAATTAAGTTTGGAAAAAAAATCATTATTTGGTAAGACTTATGCTGGCAATACTATTTATGCTGATGGATGTACACACACAGTGTCATTTCAAAGTATTAAGGAAGGTACATATACAGTAAATATTGGTTCTCCAGACAGTTTGGCTTCAAAGGGAGCAATTATTAAAGGGACAGGGGTTTTATATCAAGAGTAATTATAGAAGAAATAAACAAGTAGACGATTTCATTAGTTCTAATGTAGTCGTCTATTTCTTTGCAATAACTTTTTGGTTTGCCTAAAGGCACTTGTTAATGTCGAGTTAAGAAATATGAATAGAGTAAGGGAGAAGAACGACGTGAATATATTGGATAACATTATATTATCATGTGAACAGGTTTCCAAGTCATATGAAAGTCATTTAATGAGGAAACGTGTGTTAAATCGGATTAGCTTAAACTTTAGTGAAGGTTCAATTAATTTAATCTATGGGAAAAGCGGAAGTGGAAAAACAACATTGCTTAATCTGCTTGCAGGTTTAGACAAACCGACTCAAGGCAGTATTATCTTTCAAGGAAGAAAATATGAATCCATGAAGGAGAAAGAATTAGCAAAGTTAAGAGGAATCAATTATGGATTTGTATTTCAGGCATATCATTTGATTCCACGTATCAGTGTAGAAGAAAATATTTTATGTCCTTCTTATGTAAATGGAAAACAAATAGATATGACGTATTTCCAATTCTTAATAGAAGAACTGGGGATAAAGCCTTTTGTAAAAAAATTACCATGTAAATTGTCAGGTGGGGAGCAGCAACGTGTTGCAATAGCAAGAGCAATGTTGTTAAAACCAAAGATTATTTTTGCAGATGAGCCAACTGGCAATCTTGACAGTGAAAATACAAAAGTGATAACATCTTTATTTCAAAAACTAAATGAGAAATATAGAACTACATTTATTATTGTTACACATGAAGAGAATCTTATAGAACAATGCGAACAGGTGATTCAGCTAAAGGATGGTGAAATTGTTATTGAGTAAAGAAAGAAAGGCATATATAAAATTAGCACAGTTGATAATTTGTAATAACAAAGGGTTGTTCGTACTTTTTACAGTAGCAGCTATTATTGGATTTACCTTTTTATTTACAATTACTTCTTTATCAGAGACAATTATTCAAACAAGACAGGATATTGCAATAGAAAAGTATGGAAAATTTCTTGCTATAATATCAGATGTTAGTGAAACACTGATGAAAGAGGTAAAAGAAAAAAATAGAAAGTTTGATTTTGAATGTTATGGCGTAGGGGGAAATATAGAGAAATCAGGAAAAAGGGTTACATATGGCTCAATGGATCAAAAGATGGGGGATATATTTGGATTTAAGCTATTAGATGGAAAATGGCCTCAAACTTCGAGACAAATTGTGGTAGAAGAATATGTATTGTATTTGTTTGGTATTCAAAATAAAAAATTACCAGTGACTATATCAATGGTAAGAGATGGACAGTCAGTAAAGTATGATGTTGTTGGTATTGTATCAAATTATTCCTATACGCTAGTTGATCGTGTGGATAGTACGCAAAATACAAAAACATATCCTTCTATTATTTTTGCAAAAGGACAATTGAAAAATGAAAAAACCTCATTAGTTATCTTGCAAAAAAAACTGAATTTTAAGACTTATCAAGAGGATATGGATTCTGTTTTAATGAAAGATTATAATGAAGATTTGACAAATGATAATGTTTGTATGAATGGAGACTGGGGAAATGAAGGATATAAGAATAATGAAGATATGATAGAAGCTGGAGTGGTTTATCTTATTTTATTGAATCTTTTGTTGATTCTGGAATTGATTATAATGATTAGAGTAATAATAACCAGAAATAAAAAGACACTTTCCTTGTTTGAAGTTTTTGGGTTATTGGAGAAACAGAGAAAAAAGGTGATTCTGTATGCAATGGGAAAAGTCATAATTATTGGTTTAACTGCTGGAGTTCTACTTTCAATACTGATTGGTTTAATTTATGCAGATAAAGCTTTTTTCCAATATAACAGGTATTATAATAGTGCATTAATAAAAAATGTTATGATTGAGCTTGTTTTGACTGGTTGTATTACCCTAGGCGTATACATTCTATGTGGAAGAAATCAAAAGAGTTCAATTATAGAAAAAATCACGAATACTGGTTTTGATCAAAAGCAAAGGAACTATAAATTTAAGAAAATAGATGGATGCATTGTATGCATGCAGGCTATATGCATGTTTTTTTTCATAGCATCCATGAATTTTACAGAGATGTTTCACTTTGATCAGAACCAGATAGATTACAGTTTATATAGTAAAAGAGTGGAGAGCTATTTGTCGCTAAATGGTTATGATATTGTTCGATACAGGGATAGTTTTTTTCCTTTTCCTTCTCTTGATGAATTTAAAGGGTATGGCGAAAATATTACTCTTACTACGGAGGCAGAAACAAAGCATAGTTTGCTTTTAATTGAAACGGACCGGATTGATCAATATTTTAAAGAATGGTGTGTGACAGAGGATAGAGAGCTATCAAGTGAAAAACAAAGAATGTGGAATCAGATTGCGGATGAGGCTGGAAAATACAGACCCATAGAAGCGTTATCTGCAAATGTCAAAGTGTTACCACAAAAAGAATTTTGTCACTTTTTACAGCAGAAGGGAATTGTAAATAGAACGCTGGAACATAATGAAAAACAAGCTTGTGTTTTGCTATTGCCAGAGTATAAGCAAAAAAGTTCTAAACCATCCCTAAAAGAAAAAGAAAGCTTATATCTTGGCAGGGTTCAAAGTAATAAGGATAAACTGGAATTTGTAAAAGAAGCATTTAAAATTGAAGCAGTGTTAAGCTGTAGCAGTAAAGAAAGTTCTAGTATTAAGATTATTATGAGTGAAACTGTTGCAAAGAGAAGTAAGTTAGTTGTAGGTTATAATACTATAAATATTGTAATGAAACCCAATACACCATTATCTGTACAAAAGGAAATAGAACAGAAGGTTTCTTTATTAATGGCATCTATACAGGGGGGGATGCTTGATTCTTCTGTTTCAAGGAATGAGGAGGACAAGCTGATGGGAAATTATACTTCTTTGCTGAGTAATTCTATTCTGTTGTTTGGGTTTTTAGCAATTTGTATTTATATCATATTTAACAGTTATATTGAATGGGAAAAGTATAGATACGAATATGGTGTGTTAAGAAGTTTTGGAATGAGTTATTCCACATTGCAACATAAGTTGTTTCTAAGATATAGTTATAGTATTATAATTGCAAGTATTATTTCTATTTTGTTAGGAAATCAAGCTTTTCCAAATGGAATGCTAACAATACAGCAAATTATTATTTCATCAGCAAGTACAATTTTAATTACTTATGTTTGTAGAATTGCAGTATATTACTGGAATAGAAATAAGTCGATTAGCAGTATGTTATATTCTTCTATATAAAATAAATTCAATTAGATATAGTTAAATATCAAGCCATTGCTATATATAGTTTCAAAAAATACTTAGCAATGGCTTGATGTTTATTATGGATTACATTTTCCGCATGGATGGTATCCAGCATCTAGTGCTTTTTTTCTTGTTGCAAAGCGGATCTGGTTTTCTTTTTTTGGGAGGGAGGAACAGTTGTGGGTGTGAAAAGTTTTAGAGTTCCTGTTGCCAATAAAGCCTCTTGTATAGGTAATTTTGTCATCTTTTTGGGTAAGGCCATTTTCGTCTGTAACATGTTCTTTTGAACTTTTTACTCCTGCTGTGTTCCAAATAATCTCTTTTCCATTGCTAGTAGCAATTATGGTACCTGACTTATCTGTACGGAACAAAGTGCTTCCTATGTCGTTTAAGCGGCTTAGGATTTCTTTATGAGGATGTCCGTAATCATTTCCAGTTTCAGTACTTATAACGCTGAATTCGGGGTTTACCGCTTTTAAAAATACATAACTGCTAGAAGCACGGCTTCCATGGTGTCCTACTTTTAAGACTTGGGCTTCTAATGGGACTTTTTCCTGTAACATGTCTTTTTCTGCTTCATTTGTAGAATCTCCAGTAAAAAGAAAACTGTTATCACCAAAATCAGCACGAAGAACTAAGGACATGGAATTTAAATCGTCATATTGTGCAACGGGTCCAAGAAAAGTAAATGCTGTTTCGCCAATAAAAAAGTTGTCTCCAGGATGTGGAACCTTTGGAGAAATTTTTTTCCTGTCCAATTCTTTTAACAGTGATTGATATACCTTGGATGCTGATGATTTATTGGTCATATAAACAGTTCCAATATCATAATTTTGTATAATCAAGGAAGCAGAACCAATATGGTCTTCATGAGGATGTGTCAAGACAAAGGTATTTAGTTTTTTTATATTAAGTTTATTAAGATAAGACTGAATAGTAAAAAAATCTGCCCTGTTACCAGCATCAATTAATACGTTTTGTCCTTGGTTCTGTAATAAGATACAGTCTGCCTGTCCAACATCAAGATAATGTACTGTCAATTGGGATGTGGTTTCCTTTGCAATATCAGGAATATTGGATGAACTAGGCTGGTCTGGAGATAAGGTGAAAATGTTTTGGCAGCTCGTTAGTGTTAAGCCAAACAATAAAAAAATAAAAGCGTACAATGTAACGAGTTGTTTTTTGAAAAAGTGTTTTGAAAATTTCTTCATATAGTAGCCTCCTCTATTCTGAAAATATTATATACGAAGAATGCAGCAGATGCAAAATTAGCAATTATGAAATGTGATTTTCCAAAACCAGTTTTCCAAAGTTATCAGCAGCTTCTTTAGCTTCCCCAGGATTGCTGTTATATTGATTTAATTTAAGAGCCAGTTTAGAAATTGATTTATAGTATGCCTGCAGAAGTTTTTTTGGAATGTCAATATTACCTTGTGCCATACTGGTAAGATCTTTTTCCAACTGAGTAAAAGCCAGAGATAACGGGTAATTACCAGAATTAAAGAGTTCTTTGCAAGAACAAAGGGAGGAAATGGTGTCGGCACAATGAAGGTTTGCAGCATCATTTAATAAAGCGGACATCTTTTGGCTAGTGGTCATTTTGTTAAAGTTCCAGTCAATTACAACATCATTTAATAGAAAATACAGTTTGGAGTCCATTTGCTGCTGCTTTAAATTATAAGTATTTTGCAAATAAGAATATTTCTCGCTTAATATAATAGTACATCCTATGAGAATAAGGACAAGTACAAAAGTAGAAAAATGCCATATTCTTTTATGCATATAGAAAAAAGTTTTCATATATACACTCCTTTTATAATTTCACTTTAACTCCCAGAATAGATAAAAATGCTTTAAATATTGAAATATGTGCAGCCCAGGATTGAGAGGTGACTAAGTTTCCGTCTGTTATAGCGACATCTCCTTCTACATCCACAAATTCACCGCCAGCAGCAGTAATTTCAGGGGCAACACTAGGATATGCAGTCAATTTGCGGCCTTTTAGTAAACCAGTAGCAACTAATAACTGTGGACCATGGCATACAGCTCCTATTGGCTTGTTTTCGTTTAAAAAGTAGCAAACTATATCTACAACACGTTTATCTAATCTTAGGTATTCTGGAGAACGTCCACCAGATATGTACAAGCCATCGTATTCTTCTACATTAACTTCATCAAAGGACTTGTTTATCATAAAATTATGTCCTCTTTTTTCGGAATAAGTTTGCTCTCCTTCAAAATCATGGATAGCAGTACAAATCATATCGCCAGCTTTTTTGTCAGGGCAAATGGCATCTACTTGGAAGCCTAGCGTCTGAAGCAGCTGAAATGGAACCATAGTTTCATAATCTTCAGTAAAGTCTCCAGCTAATAATAGTATTTTTTTCATAAAATACTCCTCCTATTTTACTTATTATAAGGATATTATATATCAAATAGATAAAAGAAAAAAGATTTGGTTTATAATAAAAAGGGACATTCATAAAAAAATTGATTCTTGTATTCACTTAGTAGGAATGGTAGAATTGTAAGAAATGATAAAGGTTTGCAATTGAAGATATAAAATATTAATAGGAAAAAAGGAAGAAAGGAGGTTGCAACGTGGGAAAGTACGATTTGGAGATGAAATGTGTACAAATACAGAAATACTTAAAAGAAAAGAAATATAATAAAGCTTATGAAGTATTGCAAACCATTGATGTGACACGAGTAAAAAGTATTATTGATTTGAAGGTATTTTTTGAAGTTTACAAAAATCTTCAAAGATATGATGATGCGAAAGAAATGCTGATTCGTATTTATCAGAGAAATGCTTCCAGACATGTATTGTATCAATTAGTATGTTTAGAGATTAAGGCAGGACAGTTAGAAGAGGCGGAGAACTCTTATGCTGATTTTATTAAGGTCTGCGGGGGAACAGACGATGCATTTATTCTCCGGTATTTAATAGATACTGCAAAACATGCAGATTATGCAGTAAGGATAGAATCCTTAGAACGACTTAAAAAATCAAACTATTATGAAGAATGGGCATATGAACTAGCGAAGATGTATCATAAAGCTGGAGATGCAGATAAGTGTATTAAGGAATGCGAAGACATTATGCTTTGGTTCGGGGAAGGAATTATTGTTGAAAAAGCAAAGATGTTGCATGCATATTACACCAAAGGGGATACGTCTTTCTTAAAGAAACCAGAAATATACAAGGAAAAAGTGGAAAGTGTAGAAAAACCAGAAACTTTGTTATATAATACAACGGATCTTGGCAAGCAGGTTTCAGATATTAGAGCTTTGGAAAAAACAGTTAAACTAAAAAAAGAATTAAAGAAAGAACTTTCTTATACACAGGATATTCAGGAGGCAATCAAACAGGATATTCAGGAGAAGCCGGCAGTTAGTGGACGAGCGGATGAATTTCCGTTAAGTGAGGATACAAAGACATTGAAGTTAGGCACTATTCAGGAAGCACTTCATGAAATTCTGGCAAAGGAAGAAAAGCTGGAAGATCTGATTGTTGGAGAGTGGAATTTAACAGGTGTTTTTGAACAGTATACTAATAATAAAACAATTAGAGCGGAGTTAGAAGACTGTTTTACAAAACTTAAGAACGGGGCAGAACTTGACTATATCTATGTAACTACCGAAAATCCAAACCAGAATCTGGACTTTGTAAAAAAACTTGCAAAAGCCCTTCAAAAAGCTGGCATAGTAAAGAAAAGCCAAGTTGCAAAAATAAAGGGTGAGAATCTGAATTATATTCAGCTTGAACAAAGAGTTGATAAACTAAGAAATAGTGTTTTATTAGTAGAAGGTGTAGATTCCTTATATGTACTAACGGTAAAAGCATTAATACAATTGATGGAGACACTGAAAGGTGAATTGGTCATTGTTTTTGAAGATACTAGAGAAAATGTAAAGATTTTTCAAGAAAAACAATATGATTTAAATAGAGAAAATGCATACACTATAAATATATAAGTTAGACTACACCAGTGAATTTTCAGGAGGTCAAAATTGGAAAACGTACAACAAACTGTGTATGTCGTAGGTCATAAAAATCCAGACACAGATTCTATCTGTGCAGCGATTTCCTATGCGGCATTGAAAAGAAAGGTAACTGGAGAAAAGTATAAGGCAAAGAGAGCAGGACAGGTAAATCCGGAAACCCAATTTGTACTAGATAGATTTGGAGTAGATGCACCAAGTTATGTCTCAGATGTACGAACACAGGTGAAAGATATAGAAATCCGTAAAGTTGATGGTGTATCAAAGTATATTTCCTTAAAGAAAGCGTGGACAATCTTAGGGAAAAACAAAATTGTTACATTGCCTATCGTGCAGGAACACAATGAATTAGAAGGCATTATTACGATTGGTGACATTACAAAGGCCTATATGGATGTGTATGACAGTACAATTTTATCGAAAGCAAAAACATCTTTTTCTAATATAGTAGAAACATTAGAAGGAGAGATGGTAGTTGGAGACAGCGGAGAATGTCTTACTTGCGGGAAGGTGTTAATTGCAGCGGCGAATCCTGATTTAATGGAAAATTATATTGAAAAGGGGGATATCGTAATTCTTGGCAATCGTTACGAATCCCAGTTGTGTGCAATTGAAATGGAAGCAAAATGTATTATTGTATGTGATGGTGCAAAAGTTTCTTATACGATTACAAAATTAGCAGAACAGAGAGGGTGTACTATTATTATTACACCATTTGACACATATACGGTGGCAAGACTGATTAACCAGAGCATGCCAATCGGGTTCTTTATGCGGAAAGACAATATTACAACTTTTACCCAAGATGATTTTATAGATGATATTCGTGGTGTTATGGCCAATAAAAGACATCGAGATTTCCCTATTCTGGATAAGAATGATAAATTAGTCGGCATGATTTCCAGACGTAACTTATTACGTGCTCGTAAAAAGAAACTGATTATGGTGGATCATAATGAATTAACACAAGCTGTAGAAGGAATTGAAGAAGCGGAGATTATGGAGGTCATTGATCATCATAGAATTGGAAATATTGAAACAATGAATCCAGTATATTTCCGTAACCAGCCAGTAGGATGTACGTCTACCATTGTATATCAGATGTATCAGGAAAATAACGTGGAAATTGAGCCAAAAATTGCAGGATTATTGTGTTCGGCAATTTTATCCGATACTTTGGTATTTCGTTCTCCAACATGCACTCCACTTGATAAAGTAGTGGCAGAGAACCTTGCAAAGATTGCAGGAATTGAAATAGAAGAATATGCAAAAGAAATGTTTGCAGCAGGAAGCAATCTGCGTGATAAATCTGCAGAGGAAATTTTTTATCAGGACTTTAAAAAATTTTCAGCAGGCAATGTAACATTTGGTGTTGGACAAATTACTTCTATGAGTACAGAAGAATTAGAGAATATCAAGAATAAGCTTGTTCCGTATATGGAAAAGGCTGCAGGACTTCATGGAGTTCAGATGATTTTCTTTATGCTTACCAATATTTTAGAGGAATCTACAGAACTTTTATATAATGGAGAAGGTTCAGAAGAACTTTTAAAGGAAGCTTTTCATGTTGAAGATCCTGGAAAAAGCCTTCGCTTGAAAGACTTTGTATCCAGGAAAAAACAGCTGATACCAGCTATTGTAGGTTCTCTTCAAAAAGACTAATCCATAAAGTGATTATAGGCGAAATTTAACTTCAATTGGCTCTTTTAGATTCTGGCCACCTAGAGATTGGACTTTAGTTGTTATGTGTAAGATGTAAGACTGTTTTGCATCATATGTATCTAAGGTTTCAATCTCTATTTCACGTGATGCACTATTATAGTGTATGTCTGCTTTTACTGGCAGGCCAGCTGAATTTGTTACATATAAGTTAGAATTGTTTACAGTGCTGGCATCTAGAGGCGTATTAAATTTAACCTTCCATACAAACTTTCCAGTATGGAAGAAGAAATCAGTTGTAATTTTATTTTCCATTCCTGGAGTTGCTTCTTCAATTGTAATAAACCTAGAATGACTTGCCTTGATTTTTTTTCCCATAGAAAAACCTCCCATCAATAACATTATAATATGTGTAATAGAAAAGGTAAAGCAGAGTAGGAGAAGATGTATTGGTAGCTGTATCAAAATACGTATGAAAAGTATTTTGGTGCTTATAAAGAAAAAGGGAATGCAAATAGTTTCTTATTTCACTCTTGTTAATTTCTAAAAAAGTGTTTACAATAAACTATATATTCAGTGGAAAAAAGAAAGGAAACAACAATGGCAAAGCAATTTTGGAAGCCGGGAAATATGCTATATCCAGTTCCGCCAGTTATGGTAAGCTGTCAAAGAGAAAATGAAAAACCTAATATTATTACAGTAGCATGGACAGGAACCGTGAATACGATTGCTCCAATGCTGTCAATTTCCGTACGGCCAAGCAGATATTCGTATGATATTATAAAGGAGACGGGAGAGTTTGTAGTAAATCTGACAACGAGAGATTTAGTTTTTGCAACAGATTACTGTGGAGTCCGTTCTGGAAGAGATGTGGATAAGTTTAAGGAAATGCATCTTACGCCTTGCAAGTCAACTGTTGTGAATGCACCAGGTATTCTGGAAAGTCCAGTGAATATAGAGTGTAAAGTGGCTGAAATAAAAGAGTTAGGTTCACATCATATGTTTATTGCAGATGTTGCAGGTGTGAATGTTGATGAAAAGTATATGGATGAGAAGGGAAAGTTTCATTTAAGTGCGGCAAACTTAATTACCTATTCTCACGGAGAATATTTTGAACTTGGCAGGAAATTAGGAAAGTTTGGTTACTCCGTCCAGAAGAAAAAAAAACATAAAAAGAAAAATAAAAAATAGTATAAATGAGAATTGCATAGAATGTAAACGACACCGTATTAAAGAAGCAGTATTGGAATCATAGAAAAGAAAGGTCGTTGATGCGTATGAGAATCACATCTATTCATATTAAAAATTTTAAGTCAATCAGGGATTTAGAAATTACGGATATTGAAAATGCAATGATTCTAGTTGGGAGAAATAACACAGGTAAGACTGGTGTTATTGATGCAATACGTGTAGTCGCAGGAGAGTATACAGTAAAAGAGCAGAATTTTCTTGATAGTACACACAATATTGAAATTGGAATGAGTGTAGAGTTTACACAGGATGATTTGGAATATCTTCACAATAAGAGGTATGTGAGCAATTACAAAAGGTACGATTTGTGGGAGAAAGATTTTAAGGCAAAGCTTCCTTCCTTTCAAGATGGAAAGCTTACATTTACTTGCATTGTGAATAGAGAAGGGACTAAGAAATATTGTGATGGATATAAAAAGAATAACAACTATATTTCTCAAATATTTCCTAAAATATATTATATTGATCATACAAGAAATATTGATGCGATTCAAAATGAGGTCCTTCGTTTTTATGATAAGGCTTCTATGAATGACATGAAAGAAAATATCTGTATGTTTGACAAGACAAAGAGGTGTAACCGCTGTTTTGAGTGCATTGGAGTTATACATAAAAAGACGCCAGAAGAACTTACAGCATATGAAGCAGAAAAATTAATGGAATATAAGTTGTTCCATTCGAATATAAATGAATTTGGGGAAAAATTAAATCATTATTTTCATTTAAATGGGAGCAAATCACAAGATATTAAGTTTGAGCTATCTTTTCACCCAGAGGAAATGTTTCGCATAGAAACAAAGCTGTATAACAGAGAGAGGGAAACATATGGATCAGCAAAGATGTTAAGCGAGGGATTAAAAAGCATCTATGCTTTATCCATGCTGGAGGCTTATATTGATGAAGACTCAACCATACCTTGTATTATTATGATTGAGGATCCGGAAATATATCTGCATCCACAGCTGCAGAAAGCAGCCAGTGAGATATTATTTCGTTTATCCAAAAAAAATCAGGTTATGTTTTCTACCCATTCGCCCAATATGGTGTTTAACTTTTCATCCAGGCAAATTAAACAGGTTGTACTGGACTCTGATTATTATACTGTGGTCAAAGAAGACACAGATATTGATACTATATTAGATGATTTGGGGTATACAGCCAATGATCTTCTTAATGTTAATTTTATTTTTATCGTAGAAGGGAAACAGGATGCCAATAGGCTGCCGCTTCTGTTACAGAAGTATTACTCAGAAGTGTACGATGAGAATGGAAAGATACAGCGCATTTCAATTATACAGACTAATAGCTGTACCAATATACAGACCTATGCACAGCTGAAATACATAAATAAGCTGTATTTAAAAGATCAGTTTTTGATGATAAGGGATAGTGATGGGAAAAACCCAAAACATCTTACAAAACAGCTCTGTAGTTATTATGCACAGCGTGAAAAGGAACAGGATGTGGGCAATTTGCCAAAAGTAACACCAAAAAATGTATTAATACTAAAATATTACTCCTTTGAAAATTATTTTCTTGACCCGAAAGTCATGGCAAAAATTGGAGTGGTAAAAAGTGAGGATGAATTTTATAATATTCTTTTTAAAAAGTACAAAGACTATTTATATAAATTACCGAGTTTTAAACGGTTAATTAGAACTCATAATATTCGAATAAACACAAAAGAAGATATCAAAAAGAACCTGGAACAGATAAGGATTTATGTCCGTGGACATAACTTGTACGATATCTTTTACAGCAGATACCGTAATGATGCAGAGCAGGAGATTTTACAGCGTTATATTGATGAAGCACCACCTGAGACATTTGTAGATATCTTACAGGCAATAGACTCTTTTGTGTATTTTGAAAACAGACGGAGGAACGACTAGTTGAAAAATGTTGTATTAGTGGGAATGCCGGGTGCAGGAAAAAGCACAATTGGCGTTGTATTGGCAAAAGTTTTAGGCTTTGAATTTATTGATTCAGATATTGTAATACAAAAACAGGAAAAAAAATTACTAAGAGAAATTATTGAAGAAAATGGATTAGATGGATTCATTGAAATCGAAGGAAATATCAATGCCAGCCTAAATGGTGAAAATACAGTCATTGCCACAGGTGGAAGTGCTGTTTATCATGATGAGGCAATGAAGCATTTTCAAAAAACAGCAAAAATTGTATACATAAAGCTAAGTTATGAAACATTAGTTTCGAGGCTTGGTGATTTAAAAAGAAGGGGGGTAGTTTTAAGAGAAGGACAGACATTTAAGGAACTTTACAACGAACGTCATCCGCTTTATGAATCCTACGCAGATATTATTGTGGATGGAGAAGAAAAAACAGTAGAAGAATTAATGGTTGCAATTAAAGAAAAATTAAATTACTAATTTACAATTATGCGCAATGTGGTATAATAGATAAGAAATGCAAAAATATGTACAAATTGAGTTATTTTATTATGTGCAATTTCACGAAATAAAATAATTACCTAATTTATTTGAGGTGTACGATGGAACAATATATTATAAAAGGTGGTAAACCCTTACGTGGGGATGTTGTAATAAGTGGAGCAAAGAATGCTGCACTTGGAATTTTAGCAGCAGCTATTATGGCAGATGAGACAGTGACAATTGATAACTTGCCAAATGTTCGTGACATTAATGTATTATTACAGGCAATTGAGGGAATTGGAGCAAAGGTTGATCGTATTAGTGATCATGTCGTTAAAATTAATGGAAAAGGAATCGCTTCTGTCGATATTGATTATGAATATATTCGAAAAATTAGAGCGTCTTATTATTTATTAGGGGCGTTATTGGGAAAATATAAAAAATCACATGTTGCATTGCCAGGCGGGTGCAACATTGGAAGCCGTCCAATTGACCAGCATATTAAAGGCTTTAAAGCTTTAGGTGCTGATGTGAAAATTGAGCAGGGGATGATCTCTACTTGTGCGGAACATTTAGTGGGAAATCATATTTACATGGATGTTGTCAGTGTTGGTGCTACGATTAATATTATGTTAGCTTCCTGTTTAGCAGAAGGCAAGACAATTATTGAAAATGCAGCAAAAGAACCTCATATTGTAGATGTTGCGAACTTCTTAAACAGTATGGGAGCCAATATTAAAGGTGCTGGAACGGATGTAATCCGTATTGTAGGCGTAGATAAGTTACATGGAAGTGAATATTCCATTATTCCAGATCAGATTGAAGCAGGAACTTTTATGATGGCCGCAGCGGCTACGAGGGGTGATGTTCTTGTGAAAAATGTCATTCCAAAACATTTAGAAGCAATTACAGCTAAACTTGTTGAAATTGGTGCGACAGTGGAAGAATTAGACGATTCAGTAAGAGTAATTGGGGATAAGAGACTGGCAAATACTCATGTCAAGACGCTTCCTTATCCAGGCTTTCCAACGGATATGCAGCCTCAGATAACTGCTTTATTAGCATTATCGAAGGGAACGAGTGTTGTTACAGAAAGTATATTTGAAAATCGTTTTAAGTATGTGGATGAGTTAAATCGTATGGGTGCAAACATAATGGTAGAAGGCAATTCTGCAATTATTGATGGCGTAGAAGGATTTACTGGGGCTATGGTAAGTGCACCTGATTTAAGAGCTGGAGCGGCTTTAGTAATTGCAGCTTTAGTAGCAGAAGGATTTACGATAATAGATCACATTCATTTTGTAGAACGGGGATATGAAGCTTTTGAAGAAAAAATGGAGAAGCTTGGAGCCTGCATGGATAAAATTGATGTGGAAGACGAAAAAGCGGTTCAAAAGTTTAAATTAAAAGTTGGGTAAAGAAGAATAAAAAAAGATGGTACAAAAAAGTACCATCTTTTTTTATTCCGTATTTATTAGAGCTGTTCTTAGCCATCCACGCACCTAACTGCGTGGACTAGGGCTAGGAGCAATACCTGAAACGACTACGGTAACGGTGGTGTATTTCGAACCTGCATAAACCTTATAGGTATAAGTTCCAGGTGCAATGCCAACGTTATGGAATGTAATTGTTGGATAGCTGCAAGTGTAGTAAACAGAAGAGTTACTATTTACTTCTGCTGCAGACACAAAGTTTGTTGGAGCAGAAGTACATTCTAGAAAACAGGAAACAGCAGAGGTATCATTTATCGTATTATTGTATTGATCCTTGGCAGTTACCGTTATTGTTTCACTAGAACTGTCAGGGGTATTGACCAAAGGAATCATGCTTTTTGATAAAGCAATACTGGTCAGTTCTGACGGTTTGGTTACTGTTACAGGG
This sequence comes from [Clostridium] polysaccharolyticum, assembly GCF_900111595.1. Taxonomy (GTDB): domain Bacteria; phylum Bacillota; class Clostridia; order Lachnospirales; family Lachnospiraceae; genus Clostridium_AI; species Clostridium_AI polysaccharolyticum. Next base: position 31,649 of record NZ_FOHN01000024.1, read on the forward strand.
AAGGTAGCAACTGTATAACCACTGGAATCCTTCATGTATATATATGTACTGCCAATGCTTACAGGGTATAAACCTATATATTTAACAGAATTGCTGATGGAGTTATCCTGAAGGATTAAAATGCTGGTATTGGCTGAACTAAAGGTGTATTTGCTATAATCTGTAATTTCCTTTTTAGATGAAGTCTGTACATTAAAGTGTGCGTAATAGTCTGTTGCGTTGTTTGGAAGTAAAGTTTTACAAATGGAGTCATCAGTAAATGTATAATCAGTAGTATTGGTAATTGTACATCTATACTGTGCTGAAACCATTTCAGGATCATATGCTGATATCGTTACATTTCCTGAATCTGCCGTAATAGTATTAGAAGACTTGCAGGATATTCTTGCCAGGGCAGTTCCATTTGGCACTGTAAAGTTTAATTTTTTACTAGAATTTAAATAACTAGATGAAACAGTAAATGTGATATTAGGATAAGTTATGCCGTATTCGTATTCACCTAGCTGGATTCCCTTATTATCAAAAGCATAAGCAACGACGGGTGTTTCAGTATTAATCGGAACCTTTGTAGACATAAATTCAAATTTACGGATTATGCCGTCGGATGCAGAAAAATTGTATTTGCTAGTCTTATAGGTGACAGTGTAAACTTTTCCGTCAGACAGGCTTTGATTTATGCCTAAAATTGCTTGATTTCCTTGTGTAGCAATATTAGATACTGTGATCGGATGTCCGTTTTGATCTTTAATAGAAAAGTCTGTTCTTTTTAAGCTAGAAGGCAGCTGTGAAAATCCAACTTGAACCTCATTTAACGTTATTTGCTTAGCACTGGTTAAGGAACTGTATACTTTTACAGGAATATGTACTTTTCGATTGGAACTATCCTGATTAGATGTTTTAATATCTGCTTTTGAGCAGGCATAAATAGATGCAGTTCCTATAGTTAGAGCAGTTATTTTTCCAGTACAAGAGTCAACCTTTGCAACCTTTGTATTGCTTGAATAGTAACGGATAACGTCAGTAGAATTTCTTGGGGATTTTCGGACAGAAAGTTTGTGAGTTTGTCCCATTACAAGAGTCAGGCTTTTACGTGAGGGAACAATGTAGTCGGATCTTCGTCTTATGGTAAATGTCTTCTTGCAAATAAGTCTTGAACTTCCTCTTTTTAGAGCCTTAATTGTTACGGAACCAGGTTCTTTTACTAAAAGTTTTCCAGTCTTTTTGCCAATCTCAACTAGTCCTGGCTTGCTAGAATAAAAGTAAACGGACTGTCCTTTTACCCTTAATGTATAGGAATAGCCAGCATATAGGATATCTGGAGCGGACTTTCCATTAGAAAGGTAAAAGCCAGAGGAAGCATATACATTAGTGTAAAATATTGGTGTAATTAAAGAAAAAATAAAAAGCATAATGCCAATTAACTTATATTTTCGTAATTTCATGATAATCTCCTTTTGAATATGGTACTGCAGGCAAACTTTAAAGTTTGCCTGCAGCTTTTGCATTATACAATTCTTGCGATGCTTAGAAATGTTTCTTTTGATAAGTCGTGAAATTCATTTCCAACGGAAACAATAGGTTTGGATAGGGAATTGCTGTTAATCATAACAACCTTTCCTTCCTGTCCGTTATTAAGAATTACATTACTGTGTATATAGGTTTCTGCCATTTCATGTAAGAAGGTAAGCAAAATATGTGGATCATATTTATGAAGCCCTTCTGTTTCAAAGATATTGATTACTTCAAATGGACACATAGGTGCACGGTAAGCACGGGCTGAAGTCATGGCATCATAGGTATCTGCTATGGCAACAATTTTAGCAAATTCAATGATTTCGTCACCCTTTAACTGGTTTGGATAGCCACTTCCATCACAGCGTTCATGATGCATAAGAGCACAAAGCTTAATACGCATATCAATGGGCTGATCTTTCATAATATCGTAGCCTTTGTAGGAGTGTGTCTTGATTACTTTATATTCAGCAGCTGTTAAAGCAGTTGGTTTCTGAATAATTTCATGTGGAACGAGAAGTTTCCCAATATCATGTAATAAACCACACATTAGTAAAGAATGCAAATCACTTTCATTATAATGTAACCAGGTTCCAATAGTATAACATATAAGAGCAACATTTACAGAGTGCACATACGTTATATCATCTAAATCACGCATACACTGAAGCATGTGAAATACATGGGTTCCATTTCTGCTTGCAGATATAAGTTCTTCGATAGCTGCAGATAAAGCATCTAAGTCTAATTTGCTAGTTGCTTTATTGACAAAACTGAAAAGAGAATCCTTCAGGGTAGAGACTGTTTCGGAATGTTTGTCAGCAAATTCCTGATATTCAGAAGTCTGCTTTATTTCTTCCGTAAAGGAAATCTTTGTTTCGATAGGTCCCATGTTTACAACGTCAACATGAATTTTTATATCAGTAATGGAGTAAAATTTTAACCTGGTAATTGCACGGTTGGTAAGCATGGTATCTTTTGCAATGATAAGCTGGTTGTTATACGTATAAACGTCTTCTGCAATTACCATACCAGGTTTTGCCCGGCTTGTAAGTATTCGCTTTGTTTTCATTTTATCCCCCTTTTTTATTAGAAAAATACACTTAAAAATGTATGCTTTTATTTATTTTAGTATACGATTTTTAGATAGTAACTGTCAATATTATTCAGCCATAAACTATAAAAAAACAAACAAAAAAGGGTACTTATTTTGTTTGTTGGAAGCATATGTGTAGTGGCAGATCAAAAAAGACTGCCTGACAAGGCAGTCTTTGACCTGATGTTCTATTTTGTAAAATTAAATTTTTTATTTATCTTTTAAATTATAAATACAATTTTAAGCTATCTGCTTTATCAGTTGCTTCCCAAGGAAGATTTAAATCCAAACGTCCAAAATGGCCATAAGCAGCTGTTTGTTTATAAATAGGCCTTCTAAGATTTAGCATCTGGATAATTCCAGCTGGTCTTAAATCGAAGTTTGCACGAATGATTTCGACTAATTTTTCGTTGCTGATTTTACCAGTTCCGAATGTATCAACCATAATAGAAGTTGGCTGTGCAACACCGATAGCATAAGATAACTGGATTTCACATTTATCAGCTAACCCAGCAGCAACAATGTTCTTTGCAACGTAACGTGCAGCGTAAGCAGCAGAACGGTCTACCTTAGTGCAGTCTTTGCCAGAGAAAGCTCCACCGCCATGGCGAGCATAGCCACCGTAAGTATCCACAATAATTTTACGTCCTGTTAAACCACTGTCTCCATTAGGACCGCCAATTACGAAACGTCCAGTAGGATTGATATAGATTTTAGTGTCTTTTGTAATCATTTCAGCAGGAACAACTGCATCAATTACATATTTTTTAATATCTGCATGGATTTGTTCCTGTGTTACGCTTTCAGCGTGCTGAGAAGAGATAACAATTGCATCAATATGTTTTGGACAGCCTTTTTCGTCATATTCTACACTGACTTGGGATTTACCATCAGCACGTAAGTAATCAAGTGTTCCATTTTTTCTTACTTCAGTAAGCTTACGTGTTAATTTATGAGCCAGAGCAATTGGATATGGCATAAACTCAGGTGTTTCGTTTGTAGCATATCCAAACATCATACCTTGATCTCCAGCACCAATTGCTTCAATTTCTTCGTTGCTTAATGTGCTGGCTTCTGTACCTTCTTTTGCTTCCAGTGCTTTGTCAACGCCCATTGCAATATCAGTAGATTGTTTGTCAAGAGCTACAATGACACCACAAGTATTGCAGTCAAAACCCTTTTCAGAGGAATCATAGCCGATTTCTTTAATTGTGTTACGAACGATTGCCTGAATATCAATGTTTGCTTTAGTTGTAATTTCGCCCATAACCAAAACTAATCCTGTTGTAATTGCTGTTTCACAAGCAACACGGCTCATTGGATCCTGTTCTAATAATGCATCCAATACTGAATCAGAAATCTGGTCACAGATTTTATCTGGATGCCCTTCCGTAACTGATTCAGAAGTAAATAATAATTTTTCCATCTTATTCTCCTTATTTTTATATTTTGTTAATGAGTAAAATTTACAAATAAAAAAATCCACTGAGTAAGCGGATTTGAAAAACACGATCAAATCCTCTTATTGCTCGATTTCTCGCTTAGATTGGCACCTTCCTGTGCAGGGGTTGCCGTGATTTCCCAGAGCCTTAACTCTCCATCACTCTTAATAAGAGATTGATTTTTTTATTCGATTATCTTTATAATAAATGTTTTAGGGAAAAATGTCAAGAAAAATTTGAAAATGAAATAAATTGTTTATACTTCTTTCATTTTTTTAATGGGTGAGGTGTGCTATAATTTAGAATAAGTTAAATATTAGGAGAAAACTATGAAAATAAGAAATAAGCTTATTATGGCTTTTTTAATAATGATCGGGTTGCCCGTTATTTTAATTACGGCTACGGCAGGTACTATTTTCTACTATACTATTACAACGGTAAATAATTACTATAATGTAGAAACTACATCAACTAAAATTTTAACCAATCCCAATTACTTTATTTTGGATGGTACGAAAAGTGTGTATAATGAGGTAAAGGAAATGATAAAGGAAGATCCAGAAAGACTCCTTGATAGGGATTATGCAGATAGTATAAACCAAAAGTTTTCTAAGAAATCTTCCTTCTTAGTTGTGTCTAAGGACAATCAGCTTGTATATGCAGGAGACGAAAAACGTTTTGAACAGATACAAAAACAGTTTCCGCAGATGTCCTTGTATAACACTCAGGAAGACAGTGGATTGTATTTTGATGATAACCAGCCATTTCTTGTTAGAAAGACAGATTTCAATTATCTAAATGGACAGGCTGGAAGTGTACTGGTTATTACAAACATAGAGGCTTTTTTGCCACAAGTAAAGAAATCCCTTGTGAGTCTGATAATCTGTGTTCTGGCGACAATATGTTTTACAGCATTTTTTCTGGTGCTCTGGATTTATCAAGGAATGATTTGTCCATTAAATATCTTGAGAAATGGTATATACAGAATGAAGAACGGAGATCTGGATTTTGAAATAAGAGCAGACAACGATGATGAAATTGGCAGAATATGTGATGATTTTGAGGATATGCGCCAGCAGGTGAAGAGTCTGATGGAAGAACGCCTTGAGTATGAGGAGCAGATGAAAATGCTTATAAGTAACATTTCACATGATCTTAAGACACCGATTACCGCTATTAAAGGTTATTCGGAAGGCATACTAGATGGAGTAGCAGATACTCCAGAAAAATTAGATAAATATCTGAAAATAATTTATGCAAAGGCAAATGATATGACATATCTAGTAGATGAACTTTCATTTTATTCTAAAATTGATAACAATCGTATACCGTATAATTTTACGAGGGTAAATTTGAATCAGTACTTTACTGACTGCTTTGATGATTTGATTCTTGATCTGGAATTGAAACAGATTGAGTTAAGCTACAAGAATTATGTGGCGAAGGATGCTGAGGTTTTTGTGGATGTGGAACAGTTAAAAAGGGTAATTAATAATATTGTTGGAAATTCAGTAAAGTATATGGATAAAGAGAAGGGACTAATTGAAGTAGTTGTCAAAGAAAAAGCGGATATGGTCTGTGTTTCATTTACGGACAATGGAGAAGGTGTGCCTAAGGAGGATTTAAACAGAATATTTGAGAGATTTTACAGAACAGATCAGTCGCGAAATTCTTCAAGGGCTGGAAGTGGCTTGGGACTAGCAATTGCAAAAAAGATTGTTAAAGAACATGGTGGAGAAATCTGGGCAGATGGAAAAGAAGGAGAAGGGCTTAGTATAAGCTTTACTTTAAGAATTGCCAAGGAATCAGAAGAAGCTGTTTATAGAGTTGAAAAGAGACATTCTGCTGAATCAAAAATAAAAATGTAGTGCATAGGAGAGCAAAATTTATGAATAAAGTTTTAATTATTGAAGATGATGTGGCTATTGCAGAGCTGGAAAAGGATTATTTAGAATTGAGTGGATTTGAAGTAAGCATAAAAGATAGTGGAGATAGTGGATTATCCTCGGCTTTAGAAGAGGAATTTGATTTAGTTGTACTGGATTTAATGCTGCCAAATATAGATGGGTTTGAAATATGTAACGAGATAAGGAACCAAAAAGATATTCCTATTATCATGGTTTCTGCTAAAAAAGATGATATTGATAAAATAAGGGGATTAGGGTCAGGGGCAGATGATTATATGACAAAACCTTTTAGTCCTAGTGAATTAGTTGCGAGAGTTAAGGCACACCTGTCTAGATATGAAAGACTGGTAGGTGCTTCTCATAGAGAAAATGATGTAATAGAAATCCGAGGAATCCGTATCGATATAACAGATAGAAGGGTGTATATAAATGGCGAAGAAAAAATGTTTACGACCAAAGAATTTGATCTTTTGACATTTCTTGCCCAAAATCCGAATCATGTATATTCAAAAGAAGAACTGTTTAAGGAAATATGGGATATGGACTCCATAGGTGACATTGCGACAGTTACCGTGCACATAAAAAAGATACGGGAAAAGATAGAAGTGAATACATCAAAACCTCAGTATATTGAAACTATCTGGGGTGTAGGGTATAGATTTAAAGTATAAAATATATTGTGAAATTTTGATTTCACAAGAGAAGTTATGATTAAACTGAGAAAGGAGCTGTTATTAATGAAATGTAGAATATGTAGAGGTGAACTAAGATTTATTCATAGTGGTACACGTGATAGAGAGGATGTTGATGTATATGAGTGCATAGATTGTCATACCAAGCAATTAAATGTATTTGGAGAAAATGATTATGCTTCTGGATTTATGAACGGTAAATCAAGTATGTCATCAGAAGAAATAAAAAAACGTTTATCCAATTGCAGTAAAGATGATACTCGGCGTGCTGATTATATGCTTCCTAAAATTGGTGATAAGAAAGTCTTGGATTTTGGGTGTGGATATGGAGGATTTTTAAATAAAATACGAAATAATGTTAGTACTTGTATGGGAATAGAGCTTAGTAGTAGTGAAAGGCATTATTTAAAATCCTTAAATATTGAATGCTATAAAGATTTGTCTGAAATAAGTACTTGCTTTGATTATATTACGATGTTTCATGTGTTTGAACATTTAGAGGAACCAGAGAAATATTTGAAAAAATTGTATAAATATCTAGAAAAAGATGGAAAAATTATAATTGAGATCCCTAATGGTAATGATGCATTATTATCTATATATCAATGTGATGCTTTTGCAGATTTTACATATTGGAGTGCACATTTGTTTTTGTATACTATAGAAAGCTTTAAATTATTATTGTCACATGTTGGTTTGTATGAAATAGAAAGTGTAGAACAAATACAAAGATATCCATTAGTTAATCATTTGTATTGGCTTTCTCAGCAAAAACCAGGTGGACAGGAAAAATGGGAATATCTTCTTGATGATGAAATGGATAAACTGTATAAAAATGTTCTTGCAAAAAGAAATGCGTGTGATACGTTATTGTTTACATTGAAAAAAGCAAAACAGTAACTTATTACAACTGCTACAAGAAAAAAGTGACAAATGTAACTACTTCCATTGTTTGTAAACGAATATAATATAATTAGTGGAAACAAAATGGAGGAGTTGCTTATGAAAAATCGTATTTCAAGCTTTGTCTGGGGAGCTTTATTTATAGTAGCAGGAGTGGGGTTTGTTGGTAATGCATTCTGGAACTGGAACTTCCAAATTTTTTTTGATGGATGGTGGACTTTATTTCTTATTGTTCCAAGTGCAGTTTCAATCTTTCGAAATGGACCAAAGCCATTTGCTGTGACAATGTTTATTATCGGTGTATTAATTATGCTGTCCAGTTTAGGGTATTTTGATTATACCGTAATTGAGAAGTTAATCTTGCCAATTATCTTTATTGTTTTAGGAGTCAGTATTATAAGTAAAGGTGGAATGGAGCATTATAGCAGGAATTTTCCTATTTTAGATAGAGAAATGCCTAAAAGCAAGTACAAACAAGAGTATGCAGCGGTATTTTCCACACAGACAATTACGTATAATGAAAATGACATTTTAGAGGGAATCGTATTAAATTCTATTTTTGGAGGAATGGAGCTGGATTTAAGATCCTGTATTATAAACAGGGATGTAGTTATTGACTGTACTGCAGTTTTTGGAGGAATGGATATCTATGTACCAGATGATATAAATGTAAGGGTTGCAAGCACACCTATATTCGGGGGAGTAAGCAATAAAAAATATCAGAAGGGATATATGCCTGGGGTTCCAACCGTATATATTAATGCTATCTGTATGTTTGGAGGTGTTGATATAAAATGAGTCCGACGCAAAAGGGGATTAAGTATGTGGCTATGTTTCTTGCAGTATGCTTAACCATTAGTATTATTGCAACAATTGTGAAAGTTGGAGTAGGGGTAATGGGGGCGTTTATACCTTCTCAAGACATTCACCATCAATATAATGAAAGAGGGAAAAAGGAGATATTAGAAGGAAAAGAAATTGTAGAAAATTTTAGTGGTGTAGAAAATTTAAAGTTTGACAGTGGGATTTATAAGGTGACATTCAAAGCAGATAGAGAAAAGAAAGATATAAAGGTAGCAATGCATAATATTTCATCTTCGTATAGTTTAAAATATGATACAGAATCAAAGACTTTAGTGGGGAAAAGCCATAGCTGGTTCTCAAAATTTTTGAAAAAGGAAGAAGATGCTAATGGAAAAATAATAGTGCATATACCAAGGAATCAGAAATTGGCTAAAGTGGAAATAGATATGGGAGTAGGTGCAGTTTTTCTGAAAAAGTTAGAGGTAGAGCAGTTAAAAATCCAGTGTGGGGTAGGTGCATTAGTCTGTGAAGACATTAAGGCAGATCAGGTTAAAGTGGATGGTGGCGTAGGTAATATTGATTTTAAAGATGTCGATTTTAAAGATACAGAATTGACTGGTGGAGTAGGCAATGTAAAACTTGTAGGAAAGCTGGAAGAAAAAACGCAGATTTCTGCTGGCATGGGGAATCTGAATATAAAAATAAATGGGCAGAGGCAGAACTATAACTGCAAAGTGGAAACTGGCTTAGGTGCAATCTATATTGATGGCAAAAAGACATCAGAAATGGAATATTACAATAATAACCAGCCTAATCTTCTTGATATAGAAGGAGGCGTAGGAACTATTCATGTTGATTTCTTTTAGCAGCAGGTTTATAGAGATTATAGAGGGTTCTGATAAATAGTACGCTAAAAGGACCTAGAATGATGCCAGTTACACCATAAAACTCTATGCCAATAAATAATGACATAACAAAATAGATGGGAGCAAGCCCTAAGGTATCACCTAATAGTCTGGATTCAAGAAACTGTCTTGTAATCTGGCATATTAAGTAGGTAGACATTAAGATGGCTGCTCCTATTATATTGTGTGAGAATAATTTTATAATAGCCCAGGGAACTAGAATTGTTCCACTTCCAAAAAGAGGAAGTGCATCTAGTAATGCTATCAAAATTCCAAGAAGCAAAGGATAGGAACTTTGAGATAAAAAAAGGCCTAGGGTGCATTGTACCGCAATTACAGACATTATAATAAACTGCATTTTCATGTAAGTAAGCCCAGTTTTAGAAAGCTGTTTTAGGATCTGCTCTACATCCTCATAAAGAAACCAGTAATGATACGTGTTTTTCAGCTTTGTATGATCCTGCATAATTAAGATGGCACTAAGAACTATAATGCTAAACTGTATAAAAAGACGAATGGTCTGAAACATAAATGAAACAGTCTGTCTAGTAACACTAGAAAATATAGCACCTCCTTTTTGAAAGAGACTATCTATATAAGAAAAAATATAACCGACAGAGGTTCCGTCATTTAATTTAAAGAACTTATCGCAGCAGCTACACATATTAGTTAAGTTAGACTGAATGCTTATACGGTAGGATGGAAAATGTTCTATAAGCAGATTTAGCTGTTGTATAAGAGAAATTGCCAGAAGGTATAAAATAGTTCCTAGTACAATTAAAATCAACGATAATGTAATAATATTACTTAAGATTCTTGGAAAGCGAAACTTTTCATGAAGAAAGAAAGCGATAGGTATGGCACATTTAGCAAGCCAATAGGCAAAAAGAAAAGTAATAAAATAGGGGAAGATGTATTTCACGCTTAAAATAACAATAATGGATATTATAACAAGAAATAGAAGACATCTTATTTTAGAGCAATTATTTTTCATATTTTTTCGCCTCACATGCAAATGATTTAAGCAAGGAGAAAGAATATTTAGAAGCCTTTCTGCTTTGCTTTTATTTAGATTTAGTATAAGCAGAAGGGCTTTAAATTATCTTATTGAAAATTTGGAAAACATATCATATGCGGGTACATTTTTAAAAGTCATTTCTTTCTTGCTGACTGGATGCTGAAAGGTAAGCTGATAAGAGTATAAACATAGGGTTGTGAGCCTTTTAGAAGACTGAAACTGAGGATTGTATTTTTTATCACCCCATATTCCACCTAAATGGGCAGCAGCCTGTACCCGTATCTGATGATGGCGGCCAGTAATCAAAGCTATGTCAATAAGAGAAACTATCTGGCCGTTAATCAAAGCGGTATCCAGAACTGTGTAAGAAAGTTCGGCTCTCTTACTCTCCTTTGTCTTGGAAGAGACAATGGAAGAAGTATTCTCTTTTTTATTCTGAATCATTTCATCAATTAAAGTAACTGTTTTCCCTTTTTCCAAACCTAAGTCACTGGTAACAATGGCTAAATAGTGTTTCCTGAAGTTGTTGTTCTGGAGCTGAAGACTTAGATCTTTTGCAGCTTGAGGAGTTTTTGCAAACACCATAATTCCGCCTACTGGCTGGTCAAGCCGATGGATAAGTCCCAAGTAAGGTTCTCTGTTTTGGGGAAAATTTTTTGCTAATTCATTTTTTAAGATGCTTACCATATCTTTTGCATATAGGCTTTTGCTCTGGGCTGGTGTACCTGCAGGTTTTTCGCAGACAATGATGTGAGCATCTTGGTATAGGATATTTAGCTGCATAATTGTCCTCCTATTTTATTATAATGTTTTTCCTATTATAATAGAAAATCTCACCTCTTGACAATCCCTAAAAATCCTTGTAATATTTGCTTATATGGCGATTGCGTTGAGAAGGACTAGTACATTACGGGAAGTATGCAGAGAGGAAGTCATCTGGTGTGAGATTTCTATACGGAAGGAATGGAACCTGCCTTGGAGCACTGTATGAAAATACAGCGTATATCTGGCGTTAACAGATACATAGCATTGCAAATAAGAATATCTTGATTGTAATCTATATGAGGAGAACTTATTTTTAAGTTAATTAGGGTGGTACCGCCGAAGTCTTTCGGTCCCTTGTGGACAGAGGGCTTATTTTTTTTACGCATTTTTAAATAAAGTCAATAAGTCCAGCTGCCGGATAAAGAAGGAAAATCTGAGAGGAGAATGAAAATGGCTAAAGAAAAAAAGCTAGTAGAAGCGATTACATCTATGGATGTTGATTTCGCACAGTGGTATACAGATGTTGTAAAGAAAGCAGAATTGATTGATTATTCAAGCGTAAGAGGATGTATGATTTTGCGGCCTAACGGATATGCAATCTGGGAAAATATTCAGAAAGAATTGGATAAAAGATTTAAAGAGACAGGTGTGGAGAATGTGTATATGCCAATGTTCATTCCTGAAAGCCTTCTGCAGAAGGAAAAAGATCACGTAGAAGGTTTTGCACCAGAAGTAGCTTGGGTTACACATGGTGGATTAGAACCATTGCAGGAAAGACTTTGCGTTCGTCCTACTTCCGAAACATTATTCTGCGATTTATATTCTAATATTGTGCAGTCTTATCGTGATTTGCCTAAATTATACAATCAGTGGTGTTCCGTTGTACGTTGGGAAAAGACAACAAGACCTTTTTTACGTTCTATGGAATTTTTATGGCAGGAAGGACATACTGCACATGCAACTGCAGAGGAAGCAGAAGCTAGGACCGTTCAGATGTTAAATGTATATGCGGATTTCTGTGAAAATGTTTTAGCTATTCCAATGATTAAAGGAAGAAAAACGGATAAAGAAAAGTTTGCAGGTGCGCATTCTACTTATACAATTGAAGCATTAATGCATGATGGAAAGGCTTTACAGTCAGGAACAAGCCATAACTTTGGAGATGGATTTGCTCACGCATTTAATATTCAGTATACAGATAAAGAAAACAAATTACAGTATGTACATCAGACTTCGTGGGGGATGTCTACACGTATTATTGGTGCTATTATTATGGTGCATGGTGATGATTCAGGACTTGTTTTACCACCAAGAATTGCACCAGTACAAGTAATGATTATTCCTATTGCACAGCATAAGGAAGGTGTATTAGAAAAAGCATATGAATTACAAGGAAAATTAGTAAGCAGCTTCAGAGTAAAAGTAGATGATTCTGATAAGAGTCCAGGATGGAAATTCAGTGAGCAGGAAATGCGAGGAATTCCTGTTCGTATTGAGATTGGACCAAAGGATATGGAAGCAAATCAGGCAGTTGTTGTTCGCCGTGATACCAGAGAAAAAATTGTAGTATCTTTAGATGAATTAGAAACAAAGGTTCAGGAAATACTAGACACTATGCAAAAAGATATGTTAGAACGTGCAAGAGCCCATAGAGATGCACACACATATGAAGCAAGAACTTATGAAGAATTTAAAAATACTGTTGCGAATAAACCAGGTTTCGTAAAAGCAATGTGGTGTGGCGAACTTGATTGTGAAATGAAGATTAAAGAAGATACAACAGCAACTTCTCGCTGTATGCCATTTGAACAAGAAAAATTATCTGATACATGTGTATGTTGTGGAAAACCAGCTAAGACTATGGTTTATTGGGGAAGAGCCTATTAGGAATAAAGAAAAAGGGAGGGGAAACAAGAGATTTTGTTTCCCCTTTTTACATGTGCGCCTTGCGGCGCACGTTTCTAATGGGTGAAAGTCGTGTGTTCTGCAAGCTGTCAACAGCTTGCCAGTGAAAGTCTGGTCGGAGTAATCACCAGTGAGCTCCGTAGCAAGCATCCAGTGCTTTTGGGTGACCGATTGTGCTGAAGCGATGTATGCCTATGTGAAATAGGTGCAAGTTAGTAGTCCGTAACATTAAGTGAATCCTGTAGCATCGTTACCTTAGA
>NZ_FOHN01000029.1 GCF_900111595.1 [Clostridium] polysaccharolyticum
CAGTGCGTACATAGAAGCAACCAGGGGAATGTTATGCAGTTACTCCAAAAAGGCATTTCCATGGGACAATGCCTGCATAGAATCTTTTCACGCAGTGTTAAAAAGAGAATGGTTAAATCGTTTCAGAATATGCGATTTTAATCATGCATATAGACTTGTATTTGAATACATAGACACCTTTTATAACACAGTAAGGGTACATAGCCATTGTGCCTATCACTCTCCAAATGAATATGAAAAAATGTACTGGAATGATCAAAGGAAGAAAATTAGTAAGATAAGCTGAAAATTGCTAAAGAAGTAAGAAGTTTGTTCGTATTTAACTTGTACTTTTTCTTGACATAGTACCATACACTTCAAGCGTTTTGAGAAAGGCAGCATCGACTGGCCGGAGCCTGCAGAGGATGAGGCAGCCATGCATTTCACAATGGAAGACTTTGCGAATCTTATTCATGCCCCGGGAATCCGCCAGAAAATCAAACGCTGCGAAGTTTGGAAAAATAAATAATTCCACCGGATTTCCCACTCAGAAAATGGTAAAATATACACATATTTGAGTACGGAAAGGGGATTTTAAAGTGAATGTATTACAACAGAAAGAGGCAGAGATTGAAGCTTTAAAATCCCAGCTAAAGAAACAAGCGGATGAGATTGCATCCTTAAAAAAACAGAACGAATGGTATATCGAGCAGCTGAAACTACGTCAAAAGGAGAAGTTTGGTGTTTCCTCTGAGAAAGCAGATGAAAACCAGATGACTCTTTTTGACTTTTTTAATGAGGCTGAAATATTGAGACAGCCGATAGCAGCAGAGCCAGACGAAAAGATACTGGTTCCTGCCCACACCAAACAGAAAACCAAGCGAGGTGCAAAGCTTGATGCATTGCCAGTGGAAACCATATATTATAAGCTTCCAGAAGCAGAGAGAGTCTGTGAAATCTGTGGTTCTGCTTTAACGGAAATGAAAAAGGAACTGCTGGAAAATGATCTGCTCCATGCAGATGAGACTACACTGAAAGTACTCCACGAACCAGGAAAAACCAGCACCAGCAAATCCTTCATGTGGGTATACCGGACCTCTGTCTGTGCGGAGCATCCCGTGATCCTGTATGACTATCAGGAGGGGCGAAGCGGTGATTACGCCAAGACATTTTTGGAGAAATGGAACGGCACATACCTGCATTGTGACGGTTATGTCGGGTATAAGAAGCTGCAGAACGTCACACTGTGCGGCTGTCTGGTCCATGCGAAGCGAAAGTTCCATGATGCATGGAAGGTTTCAAAAGCAAATGAAGCCGCGAAAACAGGTGAAACCTATATACAGAAGCTGTTTGCCATAGAAACCAGAGCAGACAAACTTGAACTTACTGATGATAAACGTCTTCAGCTGAGGCAGAAGGAAAGCCAAAAGATACTGGATGAATTCTACGAATGGGGCATCGGCATCCTCGTTAATCTATAGCATAATTTAGACTGCCATCGCAAACAATCTGAAGCCATTGCCTTATCTGGAGTATGTATTTGAACAGATACAGCTGACAAAGGACTTGCAGACCGAAGACCTGTTGCCGTGGTCAGAGAAGATACCAGAATGCTGTAAAAATCAAGAGCCTTCATCCAGCCAGTGAGTTTATTATACTGGGGATGAAGGCTTTTGAAAATGCGGGGTTGAGTTGACGGTTACAAAGAATGTGCAATTTTTATAAGTTTTACTTACAATCTTATGATACTTATTGGTATAATAATCAAGGAATAGAAAAGTTATTTTATAAATATATAAGGGGTGAGCAATATTGTTTTCTTTAAAAAAAATCAAACGAGATATGATGAGAAAGAATGATTTCGATAATATTAAATTATTAGCAAAAGAAATAATGCGGGAGCCATCTAACAAAGTTCCAATTCAGTCTTTTATCAATTCCATTGGCTATTCAGTAGTGCAGCAAGAATTTATGAAACTGATAAAAGGAGAAAGAATTGAAACAACACCGACAAGCCTATTTGAAGATATCGGTATTTTTTTAAAACCTGGTTTTGGCACAGATAAAGTAGTATCCATCTCAAAGGATGAAAGAACGCTATTCCCAATTTCATTGACTAACAATCTAGTTATCCCACTTGCGTGGAATGAGAATAGGTTTACAAGCTGTATAACTAATATTGGCAGTGATGCAAATAACCCTTTTGCTTATGATTTAATGAATCATTTTTCATATCTAATATTACCACTTAACATTGTAATTATGCACAATGGGAATCATTCTATTTTAACGGGAATTTTAAAAAGGGAAGGAACAATTTTTCCGACAGAAGTTGCCGATCTGACTGATATGTACAAAGAAGGAATAAAATTTAATGGACAATATTATATTGATAGAGATGGTACAAAGTTAAAAAAGGCACAGTATTCTGAATTAGGAGTTTTGTTTGAAATTGGAAGAATGCTGAACGAACAAAATATTTCCTTTTTAACCCAAGAGCAACAGGACATGATAAATCAGAAAAGAAAATCCATATAAAATACCATGTATATGACGAAAAGTCTGCAAAAACAACCTTCTGCGATACGTAATAGTGCAATCTATGTTGCCTTAAATGTTGATAGGCATTGTTCTTTCATGAGTATTGTATTGCTTGAATATGCGTTTCTTTTACTATTCAACTTTTGATAAGTTGAGCGTTCTGTTAAATTTGATGAGTTAATCACATTGTGAACGTTTATGAGGTATTAATATAGTGAAAATAGTATATCGGGTACTAATCTAGCATTTTACATATTGGGGACACTTTGAAGCCTGCATTTCAGTAACCTTCTCAGCGCTGTAAGGGCTTTCTGTTCATCAGCTGTCTGGGGTAGATAGTCATCAGTCAGAATACTGTGATTTTACATATCCATAATGGTCCCTATTTCTGTTTCTATATAATTAGAAAATGTTTCACCCAGCTCGTCTTATAAAATTTCTGAATAGCTTCGGCAGTTTCAATAGCTTACTCTACAAGAAATTGTGATACGGTTTTTGTTATGTTCTTATCATCATTCCTCTTTTGCGATAATAAATAAATATATGTTTTCACACTTATAATCTAGAATAATTCACTTAATACAAATGGAAGATATACTGAGACAATCATATTTTCTGGACTTATAATCTAGAATAATTCACTTAATACTGGTATAATTAAATAATGTGAGGGTTTTAAATATCTTGCTATTGGGAAATTATAGGGTGGAAAGAATGAAAAGTAATTAATATATACATATTCGTATGTCTTTATTTATATAAATATTTTAAGATTCGCACAACTGAACTTATCTAAGGAGAATAAGTGAATGAACAAAAAAAGTATCTATAAACAATATTTTACACCAAATAAGTTAGCGAATTACATGGTTAATATTATACCATCTAATGCAGTTTCTAACATAATTGATCTATCCATGGGAGAATGTGGGCTGTTAGAGGAAGCCAAAAAACGTTGGAATAATGCTACATATTTTGGAGTAGACATTGACTCGGATTTGATAAAAAAGATACATAATAGAAGTCCTTATATAAATACCTATTGCTGTGATAGTCTAAGTGATAAGCTTGATAATTGGGGGAAATATCATAAAGTTGTTTGTAATAACAAATTTGACTTAGCCTTAGCAAATCCTCCATTTAACTATCGTAAACAGTCTGTATGTTTCGTGGGAGATAGAAATAAATTTTCTTTACCGGTTGAAATGGTTTTTTTTCTTAAATATATTGATATTATACGACCAGGGGGCTATATATGTATTATCCTTCCATATGGTTTTTTATCTCTAGAATCATATGCTGAATTTCGTATTGAAATACTTAAAAAAGTAACATTCTTAAAGGTTTCGAAGATATTTGATAAATGTTTTGACCAGATTGATGCAGAAACGTGCCTATTGTTAATGCAGAAGAAAATGTGTAATGATAACAAAATTCAGAATGAAATCGAG
Organism: [Clostridium] polysaccharolyticum; assembly: GCF_900111595.1. Classification (GTDB taxonomy): domain Bacteria; phylum Bacillota; class Clostridia; order Lachnospirales; family Lachnospiraceae; genus Clostridium_AI; species Clostridium_AI polysaccharolyticum. Next base: position 3,972 of record NZ_FOHN01000029.1, read on the forward strand.
TTGTCATATATTGATGAAAATTTTAATGAGATAAAACAGCATAAAATAAAATACAATTCAATAAAACCTCTAAGATTAGATTTGGAATATCACCATTCTATGAGTTTTTTTAGTTCATACGAGAATAAATTGTGTTATAGAATTGTTGAGTTATCAAGTTTTATTAGAGAATGTAAACGTGGAAAATCTTTGACAAAAAAGAAAGAGCTTATTGTAGAGAGGGGAACACGTTTTGTTCATACAACTGAATTAAAACAGCTAGTAATTTCTAATAGTTCAGTAACTCATGTAAATGCAAAAAATGATTACTTTAAAACAGCAGTTACCGATATTAATGACATATTAATAGGCAGAGTCGGAAGTGCTTGTATTGGAAAAGTTGCAATTGTATATAGAAAATATCCAAAGCTAATTATTAGTGATTGTATATTTAAGTTACGAGTAGAGGGAATTGACCCATATTACTTAACTCTTTATTTATCTTCTAAATACGGACAAACTCAGATAAAGGGGGTATCAAGGGGGTCTTGCAGCAAATACTTAACTATTACTGATATATATAATATAAAAGTAATTATTCCTGATTATAGTGAACAACTTATGTTTCGTTTAAAGTACATAGATATCCTGTCTAAAGCAGGATATCACACAGAGAATAAAATCATATTATTAAAAGGGTTAGTGCAAGAATTAGAAGAATTTTTGGAAAGGAGTAATTAGTTATGCCATGGTCGTCATTTGCACATTTGCCAACTAGTGAAGACGAATATATGAATATACTGCTTCATTTAGAAAATGGTATGACAATACACGATGTAGATTCAATAATAGCAACTGCTAAGGGAAGAAATAACGTTCAAAATCATTATAGAGGAAATCTGATAAGAATTGGCTTCATTAAATTGAACAAAAACAATACTATACAACTGAGTTATGAGCCAAATCTATTAAGAAAGAAAGATAATCTTAAAGAGGTACTTCGTTATACCATACAACAAAATGAAGACCCGATAATTGATGAAGTAAATCAAATTCTACTTAAAATTGATTGCTATGATGTGAAGAGAGTAGTTAATATTTTATGTGAACGGTACCCATTGGAAAAGCGAAGTAATTTCAACAGATGGATTAGACCAGTAGTATTACTGTTTCAGTTTGCGGATATGTTACAGAATTTTCAGAATGGACATAACTATTTAGCTAAATTGTTGCAGGAATGCTACTTAGCTAAAGCAAATGCTCTTGGAGCGGTTATTCCGCTTGAAGTCATTCAGAGCGAAATGAAGAATAATGATATAGTTCAGGTCATTAATTGCATTGTCGAAAATAAAAAACTGAAATACAAGATAGAATTACTTATGATGCCAGACTGGGCTACATCCAATAAAATATATAAAATTAATAATGATTTGTACACTCATATAAAACTAAAAGGAAGTTTATTGGAGGATGACGAAAATGATAAATAAAATAAAGCCTAATGATTGTGAAAAGTTATTTGAGAATAATTTTAATTTACTTAATAGGAAAGAAATAGGAATAGAGTTGAAACATTTTTCAATTGGAACCCCTCCCGAATCACCATCATTTTTAGTAAACCAAGATAATTTAAAGAAAGTTCTTATTGATAAATTTAAAGCATTTTTTGATAACGAAAACTCGAAGGGAATGGAAATGGTTTTCCTTAAAAGCAACTATGGAAATGGAAAATCTCATTTTTTCAGACGTATAAGTTCATTTTTTAATCAGTATGAAAATGTTACTGTAAAAAACGTTTCAATGCCACAAGTAAAAATTGATTTGCATCAAAAAATACTAGAAGGTATTAGTCAAAAGTTCATTAAAAATTGTTCAGAAAGTTTAATAAACGAATTAGGAGGCCATAATATATCACAAAATAGAGATCAAATAATTCAGGATTTAATTGAAAAATATAGCATCAACATAGATTTAGCATCTCTTATATATGAGATTGCTTCTGAAAAAGATACATCGAAGTGTATACAAGCTATATCCATATTAAAAGGTACATATTTAGACGAATATTTAGGAAACTTTAAAATCAAGAAATCTACATTGACTTCAAATTTTTATTTTGAAGAACTAGCACTGTTTTCGAAGTATTTGGTTAAAACAAATTCCTATATTATTATTTTATTTGATGAATATGAGCATATTCATACTTGGAGTAATTCAAGAGCTCGTGCATTGTTTTATTCAAATTTGAAAGCATTGACAGATGAATTAATTAAGTATAGTAATTTCTTCTTTTTGTTTGCAGAGAGTGTTGCATCAGACAACACCGAACCAGAGGGCAAGATAGACCCTGCTTTTGTTTCTCGTAAAAGAAATATTACTTATCAGATAGAAGATATATCTTCTGAACAGGAAGTAGTAAACTTATTAGATATGATAAAAATAAGATATGAGAAGTATTATGAAATCGATTATAGTAAGTTCTATCAAACCATATTAGAGAAGGTATGCAATTCAAGTAAAGTCGGAACTAATTCTAACTACAGAAGCTATATTTCCGAAATAGTAAAGGTATTGGATGAATATCGACAAAATGATTCTATTAAGAATGAGTCTAATAATTTTAGCCAAAGAATCATTACTAGTGAAAGTAGCTCATCTGAATACGAACAGATGTCGCTTAATAGTAGTGATTATTTAGAAAATTCGTATAGCAAAACCGAAGAACAGTTTTCATATGGCGGCAATCATGTGGACAAAAAGGAATCTAGCAGTAATTCTTCTTTAATGGGTGCACAATGGAAAACAGCTTCATCAAAGACAAGAAAAACTATTTTGTGTAATATCATGCTAGATCTTATTGCTCAAAGTGCTGATACATTAAAGGAAAAGCACATTAAGCAGGGTTATATTTTTACTAATAACACACAAGAGAGTACTTTATATAAAATTTGTGTTACAAAAAATCCAAGTAATGCAGATTTCTCTAAATGTGTCAATGAAGCTGCTATTGAAAATAGAAGATATGGAGCAAATAAGGTAGTAATTATGTATCCATATATACAAGATATTAACAAAGAAGACTTACCGAAGAATGAGTTTTCGCAGGAACTTGTTATTTTATATAATATCGATGAGGTACCTAACAATCTTAATAAATTGTACAGTAAAGATTTTAAAGAGACCGATGTTTTACAATGTTTATCTTTTTTTGATGTGAGGAATTAAAAATGAAAAAAATACAGTATACGAATTGTTATAAAGATAAAAGTATCTTTAGTATTAATAATTTTTATTTCTATGAAGCAGAAACTAAACAACCGCCTGTTCCACTATTTCATATGAGAATTTTAAATCATTTTGATTCTGAATTAGACATACATCTATGGATCGACGAATTGCATGAAAATATATGTTTCCTGTTGGAATCGCCTGTGGAGTTAACAGAATTGATAAAAAAATATGAGTCTGACAATCCATTTCGTGAGACATGTTTATTTCACGACCTAAGAACAAACTATATTGACATCATTAATTTGCAAAATGATAATATAGAAGATAATATTATTTTTGTTGGTTATTCCATTCAAGAAGAGTATACATGTTTTTCAATTAAGGCTTTTTCCTTTCAAGGTCTTTTCGATTTTTGGTCACTTGTAAACAAGTATTGTGAAAATAACGAGATAGAAATAGAGTATAAAGAAAATATAAAGTGGATGCAATTTGAAAAATGTCTATTGAAGGATACAAATTTTTCACGAACAGATTTCCATAGTCAATTTCTTGAGAAAACATTAGAACATGAATACTCAAACTTTTTTTTACAAGCCTTCAGAGAAATAGATAATAATGGTTTTCTTCACGATAGCTTTTTCGATAAGGAAGTAATCATTAACAATCACCGCACAAAGTTAAGGCAAATAAATCAATTTACAAAATATTTTTCTGCCTACTGGAAAACAGAGATACCAACAAAGGAGACTTCTCGCTCAGTGATTTGTTTATATGATGAGATTTTAAATGATGAGAATAGACAAAAAGTTGTTTATACTATGAAACCTTATTTAATGCAATATTATCAATTGCATTGGTTTGAGGATTTTTGCAGTTCCCTTTTAAAGAAAATAAACACAAAGCATTTTAAGATTGAACATATTTTAACAAACAGAGAATTTAATTTCTTTGAAGATCCTGAAACAGGTCAAAGACGTGAAATAGATATACTGTTGGGTGTCAGTAATGATAAAAAATATAGGACTATTGCTATTGAATGTAAAAAAACAATTTCACATAGTGAAATAAAGAAGACAAATGATAAGATAAAAAATCGAATATTTAAAGCTGGTTTTAATGCAATTGATGCATATATACATATTGGTTTCAATAACAATGATGTAGTATTTGACAAAACAATAAATAATAGTAGCATAGAATATAAACTGGACTTATTACAGTGTCAAGAAAGTGAACAAGTTGATGATGCTCCTTACTATGCTATTGCCATTAAATCTAGAGAAGATTTTGAGAGCAAGCTTAAATTTATTATTAGTGACATATTTGAACAATGGTAATAAAAATTCCATTTTATGTAGCACTAACAGTATTTAACCCTAAATATAATCTAATTTATATGCAGATATCCAAAGCAGATACAAAGAATTAGTTCCTTTGGAACTTGAACCAGAAATAAGGTAGAATGATAATAGATACTAGAATTTACTTGAACATTAGAAAGAATGCAAGTGTAAAATATTCTGATTCTTAGAATTTTTACACTTGTTATATATTATATATGGTCGTATAATTTGGATTTTCCTAAAAAATTAAGATTATTATGCTCGCAGATAGTTTGTACTAATGATACAATCCAGGGTTCGGCTTGTGGATGCACCATAACACTTGTAATATATGATGATAGGTCAGGTATAGAAACAAACTGTTCGGTCGCCAGTTGTTCATCACCAAAAGGATACTGACATTTCAAAAAATGCTTATACAAAAAATCCAGTACTTCTTCATCGTTTAAATCATCAATTTTAAGATTATCTTTTAGTTCTTGAAAAAATATAGATGAAGAGCACCAATTAATTATTTCCAGTTTTTTATCTAATAAAATTACTCTTTTCTCATTTTCATGTTCAAATGCTTTTCTTTTATGAAGGAACGGTTCTATTGTCAATTTACTGTCTTTTATAAACTGACATTGTTGCTCCAGCAAATTATTACCATCAAGATCATATTTAACATCCCTAATTTCGAGTTCAAATTCTTTTGAATATCCAGAGGAATTAATTAAATCTTCGATTTGCTTGCATGATGATTCAATTCTTACACTCATTTTATCATAAGAGTATATTCTCCAGAGTGCGTCACTTTCAGATGTCATACTCCAAGATTGACCATAGCATAACCATCTTGCACCGTATAATTTTGTGAAATTGCTTGTTGTGACATCAATATCTTTTTCTGACACAGTGTTGTAAAGAAAGTCAATTACTTCTTTTGATGTATTAGCATTTTCAATTAACCTAAGCAAATATCCTTCATAAGTATCTTCCCATTTTACTGGATTCACATAACGTTCTTGTTTCTTCTCAATCAGATTAACAAATCCCGGAAAACTAATAATTCTATATAATTTACACATTATAAACCTCCTACCTGAAAAATAAATTTCCCCCTTGACTTTATTATTTTAATTAATTTATGCTGATAAATAAATATTGTTTGTGACTATCGCAACAATATCAAAATTAATGAAAAGAGATAAGAGAATACAACAAAATAACTAAAAAAATAGTATTGATAATCACACAACCACGAGCTTTATCAATACTATCAATCACGACTGGATGCACTTCAAACATCCTTTTGAACTAGTATATCATAATAAAAGTTCAAAATCAAGAAAAAAAGTGCGTCAAGTTTATTAATTGACGCCTTTTTTAGTATCCAGTCAATGTAGGAAAGGAGAAATACATTGACGAAACAACTATATACACCTATAGATATGCCCCGTGGCAGCAAATACGGCAGCGACTATTTTGTAGCGTACAGTTACAAACTCTGTCGAACCATTAAGCTCTACAGCAACCTGGAATATAAGAACTGGCTTACCCTTGAAATGAATCCAGAAGTCAAAACCTTCTGTGAACAGCCATACGAAGCCGAAATGCTTGATAATGGTAAGAGGAAACGAACTATTTTTGATATGTGGGTTTGCTATACCGACGGAAGAGAAGAGTTCCAGGAAATTAAATACAGTACGTATCTAACTGGGACGGATAAGTATTCTATTCGTAGCCAAGAGCAGATACAGTTTCAAGAGAAATGGTGTAAGTTATGTAACATGCCTTATGTTGTCCGGACAGAAAAAGAGATTGAGGCAGGTACCTTTTTTATTGAAAACCTCCTGCATTTAAGTTCTAGAATCAAACGGTATAGTCATGCATTAGCGAATACATTTTACCAGAACATTCAGAGTGTCGTGTCAACACATTCATGCCCGATAGCCAGCCTAAGCCAAAAGTTTGGTACAACGATAAGCGTTAATGAATTGCTTTCTATAATGGCATTTGCATACTATGACGGTTTAATTACGATGAATCTAAATGATACATTTTATTCACCCGATACGGAGGTGAGTCTTCTTGGCAAGTAAGAAATATGATCTGTTTCAGTTAGAAGAAGAGAGAAAACACTGGAAAACTGTCAATACTGATTGTCTTACTAAAGAGGTGCATATTGTTTATATACAGCGCAAGCAGGCAGTTGATATGTATATTGATGGGTATTCCCTAAGCGTGATTTCTAATAGCATTAATTGCAGTGCATCTTCGCCAATCAAATGGATTGAAAAATGCAGAAAGAAGGATGAGTATGGGTCGCCGTATGGATACAGTGGGTTATTGCCATATAAGCATCTGGATCAGTATAAACGAACAAAAACGGTAACGGATTTGGCTAAAACCTTTGCAGGAGCAATGACTAAATTATTACACGATTATCCTGAATTGAAAGAGTATGTAGATAACTTATTTCTAAAGAAAGATAAAACTGTGTTAGAAAAGAACATAACAAGGAAGATCATTTTTGAGAAATTTCTTTGGAAATGTAAGGAGCTAGGTATAAGGGAATATGAGTATCCATTTAATACAAAAAATATGGGAGAACGGGCGCTTTATATCTATATGAATGAACTAGAACAGGAAATGTCGAATTACTCGATTTCAAGGCGGAATAAAGATGCCAGGCAAAAGTATTCATCAACTGGTCTTGGAATACCTGTTAACTATCCAGCGCAGCGACCATTTAGCAGGGTGCAGATCGATGGTCACAAAATTGATTGTATTCTAACAGTGCAAGTAGAAAACCAAGATGGTGAAATACAGATGGTGCCAATCAAACGTATCTGGCTGCTTACCCTTATTGATGTTGCAACCAGAACTATTCTAGGATATCACCTGACTGTAAATGAGGAATACAACCGTTTTGATATATTAAGCTGCATTCGGAATGCAGTTGTTCCACATGAAAAGATGAATTTTGAAATACCTGGTCTGCATTATCCAGAGGGAGAAGGCTATCACTCTATGGCTATGGCAGAATTATCATGGGCTGTATTTGATTCAATTGAACTGGACAATGCGATGTCTCATCATGCAAGGGATAGCGTTAAACAAATTTCGGAATATTTGAATGCGGTAATGAACTTTGGTCCTGTATCAACACCTGAACGAAGGGGTATTATTGAGCGTTTCTTTCAGAGTCTTGAAACAAGAGGATTTCACCGGATTGTTTCTACTACTGGAACTGGAATCAGTGATCCAAGAAGAGAGAAGTGTGAGAGCGAAGCAACAAATTACTGTATCAGTTTTCAACACATTTTGGAATTGACAGAGGTACTGATTGCACAGTATAACGTAACACCGCATTCTTCACTGAATAACTTTTCGCCACTCGAAGTATTGAGACAGAGAGTAGAGCGGGGAATGGTACCTGCGTATCTTGAACCTGAAAAGCAGGAGAATTTCACATTACTGTCATATACAGTTGCCAGAACAGTACGAGGTAGTATAGAGACTGGAAGACGACCATATGTTCAATTTGAAGGTGCTGAGTATCGAAGCGACGAACTTTCAAGTTCCTATGATTTATACGGAGAAACTGTCAGTCTCTTAATTAATCCTGATGATTTAAGAACGGTGACAGCTTTTCGTAATGATGGAAGTGAAATCGGTACTTTATATGTTGCGGGAAAATGGGCTTACACCAAACACTCACTCGCGCAAAGGAGAGCTATCAGCCAATACATTCGTAAGAATAATGTTCTCATTGGGCCATTGGAGGATCCGATAACTATTTACCATGATTATTTAAACAGTGAAGCGCGAAAACACAAGTCTGCAGGGAATAAACTCGCTGCATTGAATATAGAACGTACCAAAAACAGAAAAGAAAACACACCCGTAATTAATATTAATGAGTCTAAATCAAAGAATAATGGAAATACTCATAATATGTTATCTGAGCAGAGTCTAGACAATATGATTCAATCAGATTTGTTTCGCTCATTATATGAATAGAAGGGGGAAGTAGTATGGAAATACGACCAGTCTTAGGGAAACGTGAACATCCGGTTTACGATAATGACTACTCAATCAATACAGGTGCAATTATTGCACTTTTCAACGATGTCAGCAGGTGGATTGATAACCAGTCCCCTGGAGGCATCATTTATGGAAAACCAAGGTTAGGAAAGACTAAGGCGATTGCCTGCATTACAAAGTTGCTCCGCAAGGAATATAATCCGGATTTGCCAATATTTCAGCTAAACATGACATTTCATAAGCTAAATGAAAAACGATTTTATGAACAGTTCTTAAATGATATCGGAAATGCTTTTGCTGCAAAAGGGACAACATTTGAAAAGAAAGAACGACTAATCAATTATCTTCTGAATTCTGCAAGGGAAGCAAATAGCAAAAAAATCATTCTTTTTATAGATGAGGCAAATTATCTGGAAGAGAAAGAGTATTCCTGGCTCATGGACATTTATAACCGTCTTATGATAAATGGTATACATATGACAACGCTGCTTGTGGGAACTAGTGAAGTACTCGTTGCAAAACAGGTATTTATTAAACATAAGTTACAACAGCTCGTGGGACGCTTTATGGTGCAGGAACATCATTTTCACGGTGTTAGGGAAGTAAAGGACTTGCAGATTTGTCTGGTTTCCTATGATTCGCTTTTAAAATATCCATTGGGATCAGAATGGACATATACACGTTATTTCTTCCCTGAAGCTTATAGAAACGGGTACCGTTTAGCCAACGATGCAGAATTGATATTTGACTGTTTTGAAAAATTTAATCAAGAATTAAATCTAACTGGAAAGCTGGATATTCCTATGCAGTATATCATTCTTGCGATAAATATTTGCCTGAAGGATTATGGTGCGGATAAAGCTTGTCTGGATAGACCTGGTTTAAAGGAGTGGAAAGCATCCATAGTAAATGCCGGATATTTGCAAGCGGAGAGAACTAACCTGCAGATCGAAAAGTCATAAGGAGTGATATATAATGAACAACAAAGGATATATTTGGGACAGTAAATGGATCTGGCCGTATGAATCTCTGTATGGCATGATAAGCAAATTCGCTTACATAAATGTTCTGTATGGAGATTCTATGTTTGACTTGCTTAATGTAAATGGGTGCAAGAAAAGCATGACAAACTATTATTACAATAATTATATGATAATCTCGAAGTTTAAGCTTGATTTCATTAAAGTAAGCGATTTACTGCAGTTTGATATTATCAGAGAACTGCTGGAATGGGTCAAGGAGTTGCTGTACCCGTTAACTCCCAAAAGCTTTCCGTATAGCTTTATTTTTTCTAACGAGCAATGGTTTCGGAAGACTTTCTCGTATTGTCCTGAATGTATGAAATATGGCTATCACAGTATATATCATCAATTAGAGTTTACTGAGCATTGCTTTATACATAAGGGTGTGCATTTACAAGAGAGCTGCCCTAGTTGCGGTGAGAAGATTAGCTATGCAATACAGTCCAAAAGAGGACTCACCCCATTCAGTTGTCAGTGTGGCCATCGGTTATTTGAAGGAAATCCACTGGATACAATGAATTTGTGGGAAAATCCTATATTAACGAGAAAAAATGAGAATATACCATTAAGGAAACCATCTCGCAATTATTGGGTGTTATTACCCCATGACAAGGATAGTATGTACTGGAACCAGCTAAATAAAGGAATGAAAGAGCAATTAGAGGATTTATGTGTTATAGAAAAGATAGATATGAAACCTCATTATAAGTTCACATTTGATGACAATGGAAGAGAAGCAAGTGCATTAAAGTATGGAATGGATGAGTTGTACTTTAAGGGAATGATACAAATGAAGAGGCGTATTAGAAAAGTATTTCGTATTCATCCAAATAGAATGGCACAACATGCATTGACCAAAGGTTATAAAGTGTCCGATATTGGACCAGAATCCACGGCATACTTAGTATGGGTGAAAATGAATCTTGGAATTAAGATTATGGATTTTATAGACAGTTACCAAGAAGTGTATTTCAATACACATATGTATTCGTCAATGATTGGTGAAAAGGCTTGCTATAATGACTTGGCAAGTATAAGGATCCTGGATAGGGATTATCCGGGTAAATGGAGAGATATTATTTATGATAGGGTTGTTTATCGTGTGATTTTGATTAAATTATGGAAGTCTTATCAATTATATTTAGAGGATATTCAGGAACGGTATATAGACATTAAAGATATGCTGCTGAGAGATTTATTTGAAAACTATTGGATTGCGCTGCGTGATAGAACGCAGGTTTTGTTCAATTTAGAAGATGGCTCAGGCGAGATCTGGGTTGTTGAAAAATAGAAATATAGAATTAAGGGATGCCTTACATTGTGAAATAATTCAAATGTAGGGTGTCTTTTTTTATAAAAGAATCTGGATTTATATGTGGAAGTTATTCGGCTTTTTTCCAGTTTCACAAAACGATACGGTTAATTTTCCTGATTCACCTACATTTGATACGGCTTCTTAGCAGATTTATCTACAGACATACGGTATTTTTCTAGATTTACTTACAGAGCATACGTTTTTTTTCTTAATTCACTTACATACTGGGGAGATTTCTTTGGTTGATCTGATACACGGAGACTTGAAAATTTAGAATCAAATAGATAAATATGGTATAAGAATATGTACAACAAACATTTTTCCAATTTCACCTACGATATTTTTCCACATTCAGTTCAGCCGACATCACATCAGACGTTTGAAATATAATTTATCACACTCTTTACGATAAACTGGAATTTGTAGAAGAGAGCTAGAGAGGTACTATTCTACAAATACTGCATGTACAAGGTTGCTGCCCTGTGAAATAAATCTTAGGAAATGAATGAAGCAATTGTTCGGAAATTAAAATTACTTTTTTTCTGTTACATTTAGACCGTATCACTTCTGTTCATAATGAAATAAATCTAAGTTTCAAAAATGTTTTATTTAGACAGCAAAAAACAAAGGAAGCGACCGTTCTCTGTCAACATACTCACAATGGTGCTTTTTCTATAGATTAATTTCAAACCACTAGAACTAATAAGACGAGAACTATAACCACAATAAGAACTATAAATATAGTCATAGCCAAACCTGCAATTTTATTTTTTTCTAAACCATGTCTAATCTGGTTATCCATTCGAGTAAATTTATCTTCATTTACCCCTTGTCCAGTTCGATTTATAGGCATTGTCTGTGAACTCTGACTTGTTTGCTTTGTGCTACTATCATGCACTTTTTTAGCCTCATTTTTCCTCGGCTGCTCCATCTGATAACGCAAAGCCAACGGATCTCGTGTATGTAAAATCTTATCATAAAAATCGCGAACCCAGTCAATGTCTTCCTGCGTACTTAATTCTATATCAAATGTTGCGTCATGGGCCAGTTGATTCCGTATATGTCTAACCCTTTTTAGATAATCAAGAGTATGATCCCAACCTCTAATATTCAAATGAATAGATATTGCTGTATCTTCCATATCTTCTATATAACTGGTCACTCCTGAATTGCCATCATACATCTGACGACATATATTCTCCAGTTTCTTATATTCCTCGAAGAAAATTATATTTGTGTTTTCCATGAAGTATCCCCTCCGTTTATTCAGTATCTCTTATCCTTCTGTTGGTGGAGTCCAAGGTTTTGGACATTGTTACTTTCCATCCTTTTATGTAATCTTCCATAATGCCATACCTTCTGGTAACATCTTACTTCTCCTGTCTCTTTATAATTTCATTATTTTACTTATTGCCCTAATTATTATACTACAAGGCTGTATTCTTGTCTAATCGTGTTTCGGTTGCTATAATGTAATCATACAGTAATTATGCTTGTAGGGAATGGATTCCTATAAGCAGTAAACGAGGTGAATCTATTATGATTATTCTGATAACTGGACCTACCCATGTAGGCAAAACCAATATCGCCCAGAAACTTCTGGAAAAGTTTCAATATCCTTATGTATCACAGGATCATATCAAAATGGGACTGATTCGAAGCCACTATACAGAGCTTACACCAGATGATGATGAGAAAATGACAGATTATCTATGGCCTATTACAAGGGAAATGGTTAAGACTGCGTTTGAGAATAAGCAGAATCTTATCATAGAGGGATGCTATATTCCATTCAACTGGGAAAATGATTTTGAGGATGAGTATCTGGAGAACATTCAGTATATCTGCTTATGTATGAGTGAACGCTATATCGAGAATCATTTTACAGATATTCAGCAATATGCCTCTTGTATTGAGAGCCGCTTAGATGATGCATATTGTACATTGGACATGATTAAGAGAGAAAATCAAAGATTTCGGAATGGTTGCGCAACACATCATGTAGATTACATACTAATCGAGGAGAATTATTGGGATGCAATAGACAAGGTTCTTGCTTCCATAGGTTAAGTCAAGGAGCTGTATCGTGAAAAATGGACTCTTCTCCTCACATCTATACGCTAAAATAATATAAACAGCACTTTTGTATATATGACAATCGCAGCTACTATCCTTTTTATACTCTCAGATATCATTCTTCTATTTGCATGTTTTTCAATTTCAGGAGCAGATAATAGATTGAAGGCATTAAATAATTTTGTTTATTATATTTCTGTGGCATTATTGGGATTAAGTTTTAAGTGGAAATTATTACCTGAGACATTAGATTCGCATCATTAGTCAGAGAAAAGCTGATGATTACAAACTTTTGCAAACATCAGCTTTTCTTCTATTCTGCATATCCTATTCCATCACTCTTTTAAAAACATATACTACAATTTCTTATTCATAACATTTATAAATTTGAGATCCTGTACCTCCACAAATCCACTCTTCTCATACATTCTACGTGTTCCATGAAACTGAAACCCAAAATTGACATCTGTAAATGGATAAGCCTCAACATATGTATATCCCTCTGCCTTTGCATCCTCACACACTTTTTCCAAAATCAACTGGGCAATTCCCTTTCCTCGTTCTTCAGGAGCTATCAGAAAACATGTAACATCGTCTAATTTATGTGCTTTCCCGTCGTAGAACAGCATATTTTCTGTTGCCGCCTTTGTATTACCGAAGCCATATCCAAGGTTAAAGCCAAATGCTTTTCCATTTAGGTCGCAATTGCCTGATCCCCAATACCAAGTGTTGTCGTAAGTCCATACACCTCTACCCCAATCTAATGTACCCCGCTTTTAGAACTTGGTGGAAGATTTAATTTTCCCATTGGAAATGGATTTATTATGTCCTCCTATAATAGATTAAACAACCTTACCCATTCGCAACCCAGTTTAGACTAGCTCCCCAAAAATCTACTTAAACAAATCTGGTAAGATATTATATAAATATTGATTTACAAAATTCCAAGCATGAGTTCCACCGTCCGCAACAATAAAGTAAGTATTACCTATTGTTGTATCCTTATCAAATACAAACTCAGATAATTTCTTCATCTCCTGCATCTGAGGATTCATATTAGGATATGCAATATCATTGCTGCCTGTAGCACAGAGTAATTTGAAACCATTGACATTATTATAGTTACTATCTTTAACTACATTGGCAAGATATTCAGCTGTTTCAGCACTTTTTGTATTATCTGCTGAACCAGATATTGCCCAACAATCTCCACTTAGTGGAACATAATATTTGATATAATCAAGGGAATTGATAAATGTATACCAAGTACATGCAGATCCCATCGAGAATCCGCCAAATGCTCTATGTTCACGAGTATCGTTCATTCTGGCTTTATTCTCTTCCTCATTGTCTACGGCCTCACCATAGGCTGTATTGTATGTAGACTCTACCTTAGGAATGATAATATTCTGTAATTCCTTGTAGAAATTATCAATATCAGCATCGGTACGATTGCCCTTCTCATCAACATGATTATAGAAAGTAGGTGTAACGACGATCATAGGTTCAATATCACCTTTTTCTATCATGATATCAATAATTCTCTTTAATTCAAGTTCCTGCCCTGGTCCTCCAAATAATGTATTTTCATTTTCGCCACCACCGTGCATCAGATAGAATACATTGTATTTTTGCTCTTTATCATCTTGATGATATCCAGCTGGAAGATATACATTATAATGTTTTGTTACTACTTCTCCGTTGAACTCAACTTCATAGGAATCATTCACAATAGTACCTTTTGAAATTGCTGCCCCTTTATATTCGGATGGCATTACGGTATAACGTTTGATTCTCTTTGCTTCTTCTGTATATTCTAATCCATTCATTGCATCATTTAATTTGGTCCACTGGGCTTCCAGTTCCATTTCTGTTGATTCAGGATTATCCGCAACTGCTTGTGACTGTTCTATAATTGTTTTAAAGTCCTCCCAGTTTTTATACTCATCAGCATGAAGCTTCTTTGTACTATCAATTAGGCTTAATAATCTGTAAGGGCCATAAGGTGTGGTATCCCCTTCTTTTTTACCTGTTAATACGGCAGTACCAAACACCGATGTATCCTGCCATGCATTACCAGTACCATCAAATACATTTAATGTACCAGCACGTCCAGTACCCTTACCATCGTTGATCTGTAATTCAATTCCGAGCTTTGTACCATTCTCTGGTTTTAAGCCATCAAACTCAATTCTTTCTTCAATAATATATCCACCCTCAAAAGTGCTTGTCTTAGTACATAATCTGCTAATATCACCCTTATCAGCTGTAGTATCATTTGCAAAGTTACAACGGAACTGAAGGTCATCTACTCCAAATTCCTTTGTTTTATCGTTATTCTGATCCATAAACACTTCTAAAGAATCTTGTTCGTAAGGATTTGTTGAAGCTTTTGAAATGTTCTCATCATATACTTTAGCTAAGATATATAATGCATTATCATCCCACATAGTCTTAAAGGTTACTTTCGTATTCTCAGGAGTTGTAACATATTGAGGTTTTACTGCCTCTGCTTTACTCCAGAGCTCATCTTCCTTGCCATCTAGATATGGAGAACCAAAGGCAGCAACAATCTGACGATCTTTATCTAAACCAGCATCACTTCTAAAGGTTTGTGCTGTCTTAAATAAATCAGGTAATATGTTATACAAGTAAAGATCAACACAAGTCCAGTTATGTGCTCCACCTGGGTAATGGATAAACGTCATATTACCATTTCTGATATCGCCACAGTATTTGAAAGTATCTGTCTTTTTCTTCATTGCTTCAATTTGATTTGGCATTCCAGGCGATGCGAGATCTGCTGTACCTGTTGCACCAAAGATATAGAAATCATCTGATCCATAACCATATTTTTCTGGAATCTTGGATAGATAATCTGCAATAATATCATTATCTGTATCACCCGTTGCACCAGCTTCCTTACATTCCTCTGCAGATACCCATGTCCACATACTTACTGGCACAAAATATTTGAAGTAATCCAAAGAATCAATAAATCTGTACCATGTACAGTTACCACCCATAGAAAATCCACCAAATGCTCTATGTTCTCTGGCAGCCTTTAAATCTGCCGCACTCGTAGATTCTGCATAAGTATGATAGGTTCCTTCAATCTTAGGAATAATTGTATTAACTAATTCCTCTTTAAAATTCTTAACTAAGCTATTTAAGTTATCACCAGAATTATTCTGATCACTTAAGTACCAGGTTGGACTAACAATGATCATTGGATCCATCTTGCCTTCTGCAATAAGATGATCAACAACTCTGGCAAGTTCAGATTTACCACCTGGATAACCCAGTGGTGTAAACTGGTTTTCTGCCATACCATGTACCAGATATAATACATTATATTTCTTGGTGTTATCCTCTTTATTATATCCGTAAGGTACGTATACCATCATAGACTTGTCAATGTCATTTCCTGTTTGAAAATCTTTCACACTGTAAGTTACATAATCTAATGTTCCTTGCTGATCTTGTGAAGCGGATGTTTTATATTTCTTAGGTATTTCCCTACATTCTTTATCCGCAAATACCTTATCGTTATGTATTAATTCATCTGTTGCTTTGTTCAATTTCATAAGAAGTTCGTCAAACTTTGCTTGTGTTGTCGTAACATCTGCAATTGCTTTCTCTGAATCTTCTATCATTGTCCGTACAGCAGCTCCGTTTATATACCGTTCTAAATTAATTTTCTTAGCCTCTGATATAGCAGATTTTAAATCATAAAAGTTTGGTTTTGTAACAGAATCTTTCGTCTTTCCAGTAAACACAACTTCACCAAATTTGCTTGTATCCTGATATGCAGTACCAGTCTTGTCAAAAATACTGATGCAAGCTTCTCTAGAAGCTCCCGTTGCACAGTTAATCTGTGATTCCATACCCATAACTACATTATTTTCTGGCTTTACAGATAATGCAATACGGCCTTCGACTAAATATCCGTCCTCGGTTATTTTTGCTGCAGAGTAAAGATTGGATAAATCACCATGATCACAAGATAACTCATTCTTGAAATTGATTCTGAATTGTGAATCATCACCCTCATATGTTCCATTTCTATGGTTATCCTGATCTAAGAAAAATTCTACACTATCCTTTTCATAAACCTGCATAGAATCATCTGATACGTTTGGATCTTTTACCTGTGCTAAGAAATAGATTGCATTATCATCCCACATAACCTTTATAGTAGCAGTCGTCGCAGTTGTCTGTTTGGCCTGTGGTATTACATTCAGGTATTGGACAGATTTTGCATTTGCCCATATATCATCTACGTTACCATCAATAGCAGGGGAACCGAATAACGCAATAATCCTGCCATTTTTATCATAACCAGTATCACTTGCTTCTGTGTTGGTAGAGCTATCTGAATTATCTTTCTTGTCATCCCCTATTGAGATAACAACTGCCCCATTTATGGAAACTTCAAATTTCTTATTACCTACCGTAACGATAATCTTAAACTTGCCTATGACTATTGGAATTGCTTTTTCATTCTTTGCTTTTATTTCTGATTTTGCAGCTTCTTTATTGGCAAATTCCAGTGTAACTTTCTTTGATAATTCCATCTGTACAGGAATTGATGTCTTTATTTTTGAATCTGCGGCTTTGGCATTAACCTTTACACTCGCTTTTTTAGTCCCTTGAACTGAAAGATTACATTTTTTGTTTACTTCGATATTACCCTTACCATTATGTACAACAGTAACATTTACTCCAGAACGATCTATGATAACTTCAGCGGTTACATTTTTTCCTATTATTACAGAAGCATCACAGCAAACATGAATCTTATTATTCTGTGCAAATTCTTTCCATGTATGTAACTTGATGGAATGGATTACTATGCTGTCAAACGTACCTTTATTTTCAATTGTAGCATTTTTAGCATTTACCACTAATTTCTTTGAAGAATACACTCCAGCAGGAATTTTAAGTACAACATTTTTCTTTGTATCAATTGTAATGGTAGAGGCATTCTTCGCTTTTAACAAACGATTAATATCCTGTTGTGTAGCAGCTTTTACACTATTTGATACTTTTATCGTTACACTATCTTTCCCTTTCCCATTTACTGCTTTTGCAGTAATCTTTACTGTTCCATTCGCTTTTGCAGTAACTACACCATTTTTATTTACGGTAGCCACCTTCGTATTGTTTGATGTCCAGTTAACAGAATCTTTGGATTTCCTTGGTAAATAGGATTCATTTAAATCATATTTTTCACCAATTGCCATGGATGAGATCTTATTATTAATCGCAACCTTGGTTGCAGGTTTAGTAGATGCATTTTCCCTCATCTTATGGTAGTTTGAAGCCGTAGATGCTACGGCACCACTCTTAGTTGCTTTTGCTGCGGCAACTTTAGTCCATGAACCTGGAACAGATGTTAACACCATCGTAAGTGCAACTGCCAGGCAAATAATACGTCTGAAACTCCTGTTCTTTCCTTTTTTCATTGCATTCCTCTCCTTTTGCTTCATTATGCATAATTCAACATGAGAATTATGAAATCTTTGTTGCTCCTATTTTGTTTAATGAATAACAGCCTTTCTTCGCCATCGCTTTCTTTTCTGCTGGCAGTACTCCTTCTTTAAAGTACAGCGAAATATCTTCGTAAAGACGGGGCTGGTTTTCTTGCCTGCAGTGAAATGTTCCGGCTTTATCATGGAAAAATACGGTTAAATGTGTCATGGGACGGTATGCCGTTTGGCAGTTTCAGAAAGCTTTCCAGCCATTCCTTTTTGGCACGTCCCCAGTTCTCCATATCATCCCATGTATCCGATCCACTGATAACGGAAAGTATGGCAATTGCCATAATATCCAGAAAATTATGTCTCCTATTATAATCTGCCCTTGGATCTTCCACACCTTCAAGGCATTCTAATAATGTTTTTCCAATCATCATTTTCACACGCTCCATCTAGACTTGATAAAGTTTATTATATACGAATATATCAGAATTGTCTGCTCTTTTTACATAATTTTTTACATAATTTATAGGAACCTTCCTGTGATCAGAAAATCTTTGCTTATTCTAATTAACTACACATAAGCAGTAGTTTCACGGAACGATAATACTCCTGCTGCCTAATCAAGAGGTCATAATAAGAGGAAATCCTTAAGGACTTCTTATTAAATTTCCTGTTTAATACTCAGAAACCCACATGATGAGCAGATATACTGCAAATTACATTTAATTCCTATATAATGTTTATTGTAATAGTAAAGTATATTTACTTTAGCCTATTACAAATCCAATTATATTAAAGGAGGTTTTTGAATGAAACGAAAACTACTACTTTTATCACTGCTTGCCTTTTGTATCATATGTTCTAATTGCAGCATAAAGGCATCTGCAGATCAGTATGGGCAAACGAAAGCCTATACGCAAATGGATTTACCAGTTGTACAGATTACTACCGAAAACAATGCACAACCATCTACAGACAAAAGCCAGATCAATGGAAAAATTTCTATCATTGATGAAAACGGCTCAAGTACCTTAGATAATATGGATATGAAAATACGTCTGCGTGGTAATAGTTCGCTATACTGCGCAAAGAAAAGTTATAAGATATCATTTGAAAAGAAACAGAATCTGCTGAATATTGGAACAGGCGGAGGAAAGAGCTGGGGGCTGATTGCCAATTATTATGACTCTTCTAACCTACGTAATGCTGCCGCTTATCAAATGGCAAGTATGCTGACAGGATCTCCATACGCTGTGAAATTTCACTCGGTAGATGTTTACCTGAATGGAGACTATCAGGGTGCCTATCTTTTAACGGAGTTAGTTAATGTAAATAAAAACCGTGTCGCTATCAAGGAATCCGTGGATAAGGTAGAGGGAAATGGTTACCTGCTTCAGATGACATCATACGCAGAAGATTCACCATTTACAATTGGATCTAGAAAATATGAAATCAAGAGCGATTTGTCAGAAGACTCTTCTATCCAGAAACAGCAGCATGATTATATCGCTAAGTATGTGGAAACATGTATGAACGCATTGAAGCAAGACAGCCAGACGGAGGCGGAAAAGTATATTGATATTGCTTCCCTGGTGGATAATTACATAGGATTTGAAGTAGCCAAAAACGTGGATGTGGGCTGGGACAGTTTTTATCTTTACAAGGATGCTTATGGAAAACTTATCTTTGGTCCAATGTGGGACTTCGATCTTTCATTTGGAAATAATTCTGCTGGTGCAGGCGTTAGTTCATACAAAGGCCTTAACCCACGTGATGTACTTGATTCCGCTACCAACTCCAATCCTTGGTTCACAACTGCCCTATCCTGCCAATGGTTCCGTACACTTGTTCAGAACCGTTACAATGAACTGAAAAGTGACCTGGAAACGCTCCCAGGCTTTGTCACTGCCGAAGCTCAAAAGAATTACAATTCCTACAACCGTAATTTGGAAAAATGGGGAGCGAACACAACGACATTTTTTACATCCTCTGAAATAGCAAGGCTGAAGACATTTAAGGAGCATTATACATATTTAAGTAACTGGATAGAGAACCGAATTGCATGGCTTACTGACTATTTTAATACGGAGGACTTTATTAACGGGCGACTGCTTGATAACAATGGAAATGTATTAACACCTAATAGTTCAGCCGGAACACAAAATACGCCATTTTTCCCATGGTTTAATCCTTTTCCCTGGACTACATCATCCCCAGCAGTTTCCTCTTCTCCAGTAGTGTCAAAGGCACCAGTAGTTTCTCCTTCTCCTAAAGCATCTCCATCCCCAGCTGCTACAAAGACTCCTGTAATTTCTCCTTCTCCTGTGGCTTCAAAAACTCCAGCTGTTTCTTCTGTCCCATCTTCTAAAGGAGTTAGTGTAAAATTAACGGTTTCCAATAGCTGGGACTCTGGTGCGGTTTGCAATATTACAGTAACCAATCAGTCAGGAAAGGATTTTACCAATGGATGGACTCTTTCCTTCGATTTTAACCGTACTGTCACAAGCCTCTGGTCTGCTAATTTAGTAAGCAGTACAAATGGACATTGTATCATTACGAATCCTGACTGGCAAAAATCCTTAGCTAGCGGAGAAAGTTATACATTTGGCTGCCAGGTAGGCGCTGGAAATGATTTTCAGATTACAAATGCAGCTATTAAATAACTGACATTATAGAAAATATTTTCAGGTAATAAAGACTCCCATGAAATACGGTAATTCCATGGGAGTTTCTTTTATATTGTTTACTGAAGCTGAATGATCTGGAATAGCGGCAAAGGCAAATGTCCTCTGCTGCTATGGCCGGAAGGTTAAGCTGCTGGCCAGTATAAGCATTCTTCTCTATATAAAATTCATAAGTACATCAGATTCTTCTAGACTTTTGTGTAAGGAAATTAACAGATCCAAAGCGTCCATTTCCTCTTCTGCTGTTTCTTTCTTTCCTTCTTTGTTTACAAATTTTTCATAACTTTCCATATCAAGAACTGCTAATGCTCCAGCTCCATCCTTTGTCAAAAAGACAGGTTCTTTTGATTCCTTGCATAAGCTCATAATCTTTGTGAAATCTTTCTGCTGTTCCATTGGTAATATACGTGGCATATGATGTCCTCCTTGTATGGTGTGACATATTTATACCACATGATTTGTGTTTATGCAAGAGTATATCGCATGCCATTTATTTCCTAGACATTTTGCCATGTCCAATGGGATTGCTGCTTTTAAAGAAAATACCTCTACTTTTTTAACTAGTTATAATTGGCTATAAGGTTCTGATATTTTTATGTAAAACCCCTAAAAGGAGCACCTGTTCTGTAAGAATAATTATAGGAATTTAAAATTTTCTCTTGCCATTCAGAACAAAATAGTTTATTCTATAACTGTCCATACGACTGACGGATTAGTGGAGTACCACATGGAGTATGGATTCGTAAATAAGCCGACCGTCTGGGCAATCTATAAACACTGTTTTTATAGATTACCCAGGCGGTTTTTGCGTCTAGGAAAGGAACCTGCACTTTGTAACTTGCAACTATGATGAGAGATAAGAAAGGAGATTGAAACATGCAGATGTTATCAATTGAAAACGAACTGAAAGAAAATTCATATCCAGGAAGAGGTATTATTATTGGAAAGTCCGCTAATGGACGTTATGCTGTAACTGCTTACTTCATTATGGGAAGAAGTGAAAACAGCCGTAACCGTATATTCGTAGAAGATGGAACTGGAATCCGTACACAGGCATTTGACCCTTCCAAACTATCCGATCCAAGTCTTATCATTTATGCACCAGTACGTGTACTTGGCAACAAAACAATTGTAACAAATGGGGATCAGACAGATACTATATATGAATTAATGGATAAACAGCAGACATTTGAACAGGCACTTACAACTCGAGAATTTGAGCCGGACGCACCAAACTACACACCTAGAATTTCTGGAATCATGCATGTAGAAAACGGCACTTACGATTATGCCATGTCCATTTTAAAGAGCAATAATGGAAATGGTGCTGCCTGCAGCCGTTACACATTTTCATATGAAAATCCAGTCAATGGAGAAGGCCATTTCATCCATACCTATCAATGTGATGGCAATCCGCTCCCAAGCTTTGAAGGCGAACCTAAATTAGTTTCCGTTCCTGATGATATGGAAGCATTTACCGATTTGCTTTGGAACAGCTTAAACGAAGACAACAAAGTATCCTTATTTGTAAGATACATTGATATCCAGACTGGTGAATATACTTCTAAAATCGTGAATAAGAACCAATAATCCTTTTCATTAGGATTTCAATATAGAACGTAAATAAAAATAATAGCACAACAAGCTTTTGTGCAGAATGGAGAATAACATGAAAGAATTGGAATTAAAATACGGATGTAACCCTAATCAGAAACCTTCTAGAATTTACAGTCAGGAAGGAGAACTTCCTGTTACTATTTTAAATGGAAAGCCAGGATATATTAACTTTTTAGATGCTTTAAATGGATGGCAGTTAGTAAAAGAATTAAAAGCTGCTACTGGTCTTCCATCTGCAACATCTTTTAAACACGTATCTCCTGCTGGTGCTGCTGTTGGCCAGCCACTTAGTGAAGTAGAAGCAAAAATTTACTGGGTAGATGATTTGGAAGAACTTTCTCCACTTGCCTGTGCCTATTCCAGAGCAAGAGGTGCTGACCGCATGTCTTCTTACGGTGATTTCATTGCTTTATCCGATGTATGTGATGTTTCAACAGCAAAAGTAATTAAAAGAGAATTTTCTGATGGCATCATTGCTCCTGGTTATGAGCCGGAAGCACTTGAAATCTTAAAAGAAAAGAAAAAAGGAAGCTATGCAATTATCCAGATCGATCCTGAATATGTGCCAGCTCCTATCGAACATAAAGAAGTATATGGAATTACATTTGAACAGGGACGTAACGAATTAAAAATTGATGAAGAGTTCTTATCAAATGTTGTAACAGAAAACAAAGAAGTTCCAAAACAGGCAATTATTGACATGACAGTTGCGTTAATCACTTTAAAATATACACAGTCCAACTCTGTCTGCTTCGTAAAAGGGGGCCAGGCAATCGGTGTTGGTGCTGGCCAGCAGTCCAGAATCCACTGTACAAGACTTGCAGGACAGAAAGCAGACAACTGGTTCTTACGTCAGTCTCCACAAGTACTTAACTTGCCTTTCATCGAAGGAATGAAACGTGCAGAACGTGACAATGCAATTGATTTATACATTGGTGAAGATTACATGGATGTTTTAGCTGATGGAAAATGGGAAAAAATCTTTACAGAAAAACCTGCTGTATTTACAAAGGAAGAAAAACAGGCCTGGTTAGCACAGAATACAGACGTAACCCTTGGTTCTGACGCTTTCTTCCCATTTGATGACAATATCGAACGTGCGTTCAAGAGCGGTGTAAAATACATTGCACAGCCAGGCGGTTCTATCCGTGATCAGGATGTAATTGATGCTTGTAACAAACACGGCATTGCAATGTGCTTCACAGGAATCCGTTTATTCCATCACTAAAATGCAGTTTTAAGAATTTTACAGTATGCCGACCAAAAGTTCATTCCCCTTTGTCCTGTGTGATGAAGGGGTTTCTCTTAAAAATCGTTAAAAGGAAGTCCGTTATTGGGTTGAAAAACAGCTAACATGACTCCCGAAACTAGGTATTTGGAACGTTATGCACATGCATGGATTCATATGTATGAAACCCACGATGCAATTTTAAAAATATCTTATCATTAAAAAATGTAAAATCCAGTCAAAACAAGATTTGCTATAACATAAGGCCAATGGAAATTCTACAAAAATTTTAGTAAAATTTCCACTGGCCTTTTCCACTGTTTTTAGAATCATATAAAGCGTTATCTGCCCATTCATATATTTCTTCAAATGCAGTACGTGCACTTCCATTATAAATGGCAATACCAATGGAACAGGAACAGCTTGACTTAAGTTCCTTCCTCTTCTGATCTTCTTTAAAGGTTGACAAAAGCTGCTGGGAGAAACGGGTAAGAGTTTTTTTCCTTGTAACATTTGGCAGGAAGATACAGAACTCATCTCCACCCATTCTTGCAATAAAATATTCATCGGCCACTAGCATTTTCAAAGAGTCACTGAGAGAAACCAGTACCCGATCCCCTTCACCATGGCCAAATGTATCATTAACATTTTTGAAGTTATCCACATCTAACATGATAAATGCTCCGTGTGTCTGATTCTGCAGGTAAGAAGAAACCTGACTGGTAAAGAAAAGCCGGTTACTAAGTCCTGTCAGAGGATCCGTCTCTGAGTCATTACGGATTAGTTCCAGATAATCATACTTCACCACTGCCACGCTGATACAGCTTAGGATTCCTAATATTCCAAGTGCCATTAAATCATAGTTATGTGTTACCCCACTCCATTTTACCAAAACGCTTAATAATGGAAAAAGAGGTCCTGCCATCATTAAGATGCAAGAAGTTCGTTCCCGATCTTTGCATGTTTTTAATTTTTGAATTCCTAATAGTTCAATATGTAATATGATAAACAGGTTAGAGATGTAAAACACAAAGTACAAGACTCCAGGTTTTAACTGAATTACTGCATACTGCCCTATTTCTTTTAGCTTCCTTGATGTATAAAAGAGATGGTTGTGCTCCATAGTAAACACTGCTATTACACAAACACTACATACAAATGCTTCCAAGTAATAGAGAATCCGTTTTCTGGTCCGCTCAAAATACAAATCGTAAAACATCATCATAGACATAATAAATCCATATTGGCCAGCATATTCGATTTTAATGGACGTGCACATGACATCCATGCTTTTTGTTGTATGTTCCATAATGTAAGCAAGCATATAAAATAAAGAAAAGATATCAAGCATCATTAACGAGATTAATATCTTTGACATTTTTGCATGTAAAGTTTTATGTAACAAATAAGCAATGACAAATAGAGTAAAACATTGAATGTAAATATAAACTTGGAATAAATTAATAGTAACACCTGCTTTCTTTTGTATTTATTATGTAACTATCATTTGCAAGTTTTTTTCTAACTTAGTTATTATATCACAATATTTGTGCATAAGACAATAATAAAATTTAAGCACCCGCTTTTACAGGTGCTGAGTCTTAATAAGCTTCTTGTTTAATTTGTTGTAAATATGTTCACGGAACCATTCCTCACTTGAAGCTTTCACAGCCTCATCCAGTGTAAACCAGGCTACGCCACTATTTTCATCAGGTTTTACAGTGAGGTTTTCGTTTTCGTCTGCTTCTAATAAATAAGTTACATTCAAATGCAAATGGGAAGATACATAGTTCCCTTTCTTTACATGTCCATCTACTGTAAGTACCTCTAAGGAAAAAATATCGTCCTGTACTGGTTTTACATGGGTAATTCCACTTTCTTCCTTTGCTTCTTTTAATGCTACCTTAAGTAAATCCGTCTCACCGTCAGCATGTCCACCTAGCCAAGACCAGGAATTATAAATGTTGTGGTAAACCATCAATACTCTGGTTCGTTCTTTATTGACAATCCAAGCCGATGCAGTCAAATGTGTAACTGCATTTTCCCTAAGAAAAATATCAAAGTTCTTGTCCATGCAGGCAAGAATGTATTGCTTGTCTTTTTCCTCTTGTTCGTTAAATGGGGTATATTGTTCAATTTGTTCTCTTAGTTCCATTTGGGTTTAGGCTCCTTTTTCTATATATACTGGCATATATTATTTGCATGATACTGTACCTATTATTAATATAGTTCTCCCTTTTCCTTTAAATGTTCTAAAAATGCTTTGCAGCCGATTACAACATCTCGGTAGGTATCGTCAAACCTGCCAGAGTACCAGGGATCGATTACGGAATCCTGTCTTCCTGCGAATTCTAATAGCCTGGAAATCTTGCCACCACTATGTCCTGTCATACGTTCTATGTTGCGGATGTTGGCAGTATCCATGCCAATCAGGTAGTCGTAATAATCATAATCCTGTTTTTTTAGCTGTACTGCTCTTTTTCCCTTGCAGGATATCCCGTGTTTTTCTAGTTCTTTTCTAGCTGGCGGGTAGACGGGATTGCCTACACCATTCCAGATTTCTTCTGTGCTGGTGGCAGCAGATGCTATTTCAAATTGATCTGCAATTCCTTGTTCGGTTACCATGGTTTTTAATACGAATTCTGCCATGGGACTGCGGCAGATATTGCCGTGGCAGACAAATAAAACTCTAATCAAAATAAAATTCCTCCTTTATTGCCTCAATACGGCGTGTTTTAGCGCATTTTGCGCACCATAAAAATCCACCCCAAAACCAATCCATTTACACAGTTTTTGCAAAATAGGGCAAGTCTGTGCAAGATGTGGCTGTCAAACGTATACTCCTAGTAGACGAATACCCCCTATCCGTATACTACTCTTTTTCTATTGTAAACCGTATCGACATACTATATTGTAACATTACAATATAAGTTTTACAAACACACTTGTCAGTGCCAAAAAAATAAGACCCGCTTGGCGAGTCTTATCTTCATATATTATATAGCTCTAAACATACTCTGTGTTGCTGGTTTAGGTTTGGCGCTTGTTTTTTCAATCTCCTTTTTTGCCTGTTCTAATTCCTCTAAGCGAATCATCTCATCCTTTGCATCATCTAACCCTAGATGGGTATATGTGTTCATGGTTACACCTATGTCGGAATGCCCCATCAAATATTGTAGTGTCTTAGGGTTCATTCCAGCTCTCGCCATATTACTGCAGTATGTATGACGGCATACGTGAGGTGTAATATTAGGCATCTGAACTCTATAGATTTGATTGTAACGTCCCACCATATGGTTGAATCGGTGTTCCCAGTGCATTGCTACAAGTGGCAGTCCTTCCTTATCTGTAAATAAAAATCCACCATAACCATCTATTATTCTTTCTTGTTCTGGTGGTTCTCTATCTTGCAGTATTGCATTAAAACAATAATATACATCATCTGTCATAGGAAGCTTTCTAGTTCCTGCATTAGTCTTGGTGCTTTCTATATGAATCTTCATGCCTGTACGCTGAAGCTGATGGTCGATATTAATTATCTTTTTTTCCATATCGAGATCTTTAATCGTAAGACCACAAAATTCTGATATTCTCATGCCGGTATTAAATAGGATAAATACCACCTCGTAGTATTTACAATAAACATTATCATCATGTACAAACTTTAGAAATTTTCTCATTTGATCCTTAGTAATAGCTTCTCTAGTTACGCTATCATTTACTACAACTCCTGCTAATTCAAACTGGAATGGATTCTTAACTAGAATATCATCATCCATAGCCATCTGAAATGCAGGTCTTAAAACTCCTCTAACAGTTTTAATTGTGCTATGCCCTTTCCCATCATTTTGTAATTTGATTAAGAACAGCTTGGCATCTGAAACCTTAATAGATTTTATCTTCCTGTAGTAGAAATCTTCCTTCTCCATCAGATTTTTAACAAATTGATAATTCACCAATGTGTTTGGTTTTACTCCTGTCTTAGTCGCTAGGTACCTTTCAACTGCCTCTTTTACAGTCATGTTATAACCAAGTGGATCAAGCTGACTATCTAAGTCTTTACCTAACTGCTTTTCTAATTCCCGAAGCGATAATGTAGGCTTGGTCCCTTGTGGCTGTCTATCTGTCGGCTCTAACCTCCAGCTCGACAAGAAATGTGGCTTACCATCCACATGATATTTGAACATGTACTTACCGTCTTTTCTTTGTGATTCACCCCTACGAAGGACTCTATGTTTCGAGTCTCTTCTTATTTGTCCTCGCTTGCCCATTTGCTAATTCCTCCTTCAGGCCTTGATTGTCTCTAAGATACTTTTCAAACTCAACTCTAAGAATTAGTTTCCTATTTCCAAAATATGCCAAAAATGAATATTTCCCTTGATTTAAGAATCTGAAGAATTTCCTTCTACTAAGATTCCAATAAGTAGCAGCTTCCGAAGGGTTAAGATATTCTTTTTCACCTAGTGCTACATCATGTGCTTTCATTTGGTATCCTCCTTTCATTATATGGGTAGTGATATATTGGCTCTAAACTCCAAATATATCAACTACTATTTGGCAAATAAAAGGTAATTAAAGCGTAGAAGTATTTTGCAAAAACTCTTCGAATTTTGTACGAATTATTAAGTATCTATTACCGCTAAAAATAGCGAATCTACCTGTATTCTCTTCAGCAAGACGGCGCATCTTTTTCATGCCAATATTAAAATAAGCTGCAGCTTCTCTTATAGTAAGAGTGTACTTCTCACATACTGGTACAGTTACTTTACTTTCTTTATTTTCCATCATATATTACCTCCAAATCTCTTTTATCCTTCACTTTCCTATGGACACAGTTTTACGATTTGGGCGTAAAAAAATAGGCCAAAGCATTGACTCTTTGACCTATAAAAGGAAATAGATAAAAAACATTTAATACAGCGCCATTTCCCTCTTGGCATCTGCATTAATTTGCTATTTATCTGTATTAGCATTTTTTGGACAAGTGCCCCGCAAGAAATTGACCGATCACCAGGTCAACCAAGGACTCCTACAGGGCATCAAATAATGAAATCACTGTTCTAGTCAAGCAAAATTGTAACACTAGTGTATAAAATTTTATGCACTCCTTGCTGCATATGGGGTACGCCCTTGATTATAGGAATGTGGACGCACATGATTGTACCATACATAAGCAAACTCTTTTACCGCCATGTCCAGTTCTTCCTTTGTTTTATAGGTGAACAGATTTATATGCTCATTTTTCAACGTATTGTAGTATCGTTCCATTGGAGCATTATCGTATGGACAGCCTGCACGGCTCATACTTTGCTGAATATTCTTCTTTTTACAGAAATCGCTGAACTCTTTCGAGGTAAATTGCCTTCCCTGGTCACTGTGAAGGATTAATCCCTTTCCAGGTTTATGGC
>NZ_FOHN01000032.1 GCF_900111595.1 [Clostridium] polysaccharolyticum
CCACACGTTTCTTTCTCTCCATATATCTGCCACATTTACCGCAGTTAATTCCGAGTAGTTATTGGACTTTAGTTTATTTTGCAACCTTATCCTTAACTGTAGCCTGATGTGGTTTCTGTTCGTCAGACCAGAGATCTGCCTCCACCTTCCTTCAGATTCCACCTCACGATAGACACCCTTGTCTTTGGCTATATCCTTCCCACTACTAGGGGCGAATTAGAGACTTTCACCCATTAGAAACGTGCGCCGCAAGGCGCACATGCAAAAAGCATGCCATGTAATAAAACACAGCATGCTTTTCTTTCTATTAACATTACCACTCCAAACTAGGATACTCCGTCTTGCTTTCTCTTACAAGCAGATCACTTAACGCTGCCTTAGCGGATTTATTATGAAATAATACTTCATTAATCTGTTCTACAATCGGCATAGACACTTCATGCTTTTTAGCAAGGGCAAGGGCAGCCTTCGCAGAATATACGCCTTCTACAACCTGTTTTACTTCATCCATAGCCTCTTTCATCGTGTGTCCCTGTCCAATCAGATAACCAGCATTACGGTTACGGCTATGCTTGCTTGTACAGGTAACAATTAAATCCCCTACACCGGATAAACCAGAGAATGTTTCAATCTTGCCACCCATTTTCATGCCAAGACGGCTCATTTCCGCAATACCTCTTGTCATTAAAGCAGCTTTTGTATTATCTCCATAGCCTAAGCCATCTACAATACCTGCAGCCAAAGCAATGACATTTTTCAAAGAACCACCAAGTTCAATGCCAATCACATCCGGACTTGTATAAACACGGAATACATCATTCATGAAAATGTCCTGTGCAATCTTTGCCGTTTTCTGGCACTGGCAGCCGATTACTACCGTAGTAGGAATTCCCTTGCTTACTTCCTCTGCATGGCTTGGACCAGAAAGCACTGCGATTCTGCCCTGTGGAATTTCCTCTTCTAAAATCTGAGAAATCGTATATAGGGTTTCCTCTTCAATTCCCTTAGCAACGTTGACAATCATCTGCTGGCCAGCAATGTATGGACTTGCCTGTTTTGCAGTCTGTCTCACATAAGGTGATGCAACAGAAAATACAATCAGTTCTTTGTCCTTACAGGCTGCCTCTAAATCATCCGTAATGGAAATATTCTCAGGCAAAATCACTCCTGGAAGCCTGTCCTTATGCTCTCTGTGGACTGACAGCATTTCCACTTCATCTTTTAGTGCGGACCAGAGTGTAACCTCATGTCCATTGTTTGCCAACAAAATAGCCAAGGCTGTTCCCCAGCTTCCTGCACCTAATAAGCTTACTTTACTCATATCTATTCCTTCCTTTATGACCTCAGCCAGTCTTTCTTACTTAATTACTTCTTTTTGGAACCAAGTTTGCTTTCCGTACCACTTAGCAGCCTTTTGATATTCTGCCCATGTCTCACATACGCCAATACCATAAAACATAAACTGAGAATCAGCATATGTATAAAATACTCACTCGTACGCCAGAACAAAACGGTATTCACTGTTAAAAGCCAAGCTACCATCAGGGACCCCAAAGACACATACTTTGTAGCTGCAACAATTGCAATAAACAGTATAAGTCCTATTACTGTGATTCTCCAGTCTGCCAGCGAAACGATTACGGCAGATGTAACAGCAATCCCTTTTCCCCCTTGAAAATGCATCCAGAAAGGGAAATTGTGACCTAACACAACTCCTAACCCAATATACAAAGCATAAAGATAACCCATATCTGCGTCACGGAATAAACCGTATCTAACTGCCAGTACAGGAATAAAGGCTTTCAGAAGATCCCCTGCAAATGTGGCGATTCCAGCCTTAATTCCCATTGTTCTTAAAGCATTGGTTGCACCTGAATTGCCACTTCCCTCTTCTTTAATGTTAATATGATTGTGCTTTCCTACAAAATAGCCAGTAGAAAAGCAGCCAAATAAATACCCCACAACAATACTAACAATAAGCTTTAAAATCATGTTACTCCTTTTCCTTCCTTTCACGAACAATAAACCTTAAAGAAGTTCCTTTAAAACCAAAGGACTCTCTTACTTTATTTTCAATGTATCTCAAATATGAGAAATGCATCAGTTCTTTACTATTCACAAAAACAACAAATGTAGGAGGTTTTACTGATACCTGCGTCATGTAGTAAATCTTCAATCTCTTGCCTTTGTCTGAAGGTGGCTGCTGAAGCGCAACTGCCTCCGTTAAGATCTCATTTAAGACACCAGTATTTACACGTAATGCCTGATTTTCAATCACCATTTCGATGACATCAAACATTTTTGTAAAACGCTGTCCAGTCAAAGCAGAAATAAATAAAATTTCTGCGTATGGCATAAAGGATAAGATATCACGGATTTCATTGGTGTACTTGTAAATGGTCTTATCGTCCTTTTCCACGGCATCCCATTTATTCACGATAATAATAACACCTTTTCCTCTTTGATGTGCAATACCAGCGATTTTAGCATCCTGCTCCGTTACGCCTTCTGCTGCATCAATTACCACAAGAACCACATCTGCACGTTCTACTGCCGCAACGGTACGGATTATACTGTAACGTTCCAAATCTTCTTTGACTTTGCTTTTTCTTCTAAGTCCTGCAGTATCAATAAATACATATTCCTTATCCTTGTAAGTAACCGCTGTATCAATGGCATCTCTTGTTGTACCAGCAATATCCGATACGATTACACGATTTTCCCCAAGAAGCCGGTTGATAATAGAAGATTTTCCTACGTTTGGCTTACCGATGATTGCCACACGAGGTCTTTCATCTTCTTCCTGATCATCTGCATCCTCTGGGAAATGTTTGACCACTTCATCTAACATATCCCCAATTCCTAATCGAGAAGCAGAAGATACTGGAATCGGATCTCCCATTCCCAAATTATAGAATTCATACACATCTGGCATGAATTTTTCAAAACTGTCCACTTTGTTTACGACAAGTACAACTGGTTTATGGGATTTTCTTAGCATATTTGCTACTTTAAAATCAGTATCCACTAAACCTTGTCTTACATCCACTAAGAAGATAATCACATCAGCTGTTTCAATTGCAATTTCTGCCTGTGTACGCATGTGAGATAAGATTAAATCTTTGGAATCTGGTTCGATACCACCTGTATCAATCATGGTAAACTGGTGATTTAGCCAATCTACATCCGCGTAAATACGGTCTCTTGTTACACCAGGAAAATCCTTCACGATGGAAATCATTTCACCTGCTAACACATTAAATAACGTGGATTTGCCTACATTAGGCCTTCCAACGATAGCAACTATTGGTTTACTCATTTTCACTCGTCCTTTTTAATCATTTAATATTGTATCAATTAATGATGTTCCGTCTGATTTTACAATACGAATCTCTATTTGTAAAGCTTTTTCCAAATCAGAAAGTGTCAGATCATCTAATAATACTTCTTCTCCGCTTCTAAGCAAAACATTTGGAAGGATTAAATAATCCCCTAAATCTTTGTCTTTTAACTGGTTAATAATATCCTGTCCTGTAAGAAGCCCTGCTACGGTAATATCACGTCCAAAATAGTCATTTAAAATGGTATAAACCGTACAGTCTACGTTTGGATATTTCTCCATTAGCTTCTCTGTCTGCTCTTTAATAATAGGTGCTGCTAAAACAGCAGTTGCCAAAGTAACCTTTTTAGAACGGTTATCCCCTTCTAATAAAGCAAGGTATTCATCTACCTCGTCCGTTAGGGAGCGAACCATTCCGACACCATTTTCAATCTGATTATATCCTTCATAATAATCTTCTTGTGGCAATGGCATCTCTGCTGTGATATACCATTCATCACTAGCAAATACAAATCTTGTCCCATATTCCTTCAAGAGCTTATCCTGCCATTTGTGTATGGTATTCAGTACTTCAATGGCATCGTCTTTATAAAACTTCTGTAATGGTGCCAGATTGTCACGGAATTTAGTAAGTCCAACTGGAACTACCGATAAGCTTTCCATATAAGGAAGCATATTGGATAAGTATTCAATGCTTCGCTCCAACTCTTTCCCATCGTTAATCCCTTTACATAAAACAATCTGACTGTTCATTTCAATACGGTTTTCATAAAGCTTTTCCAGTTTCTTTAATGCTTCTCCTGCAAATCGGTTATGAAGCATTTTCACTCTTAATTCCGGATTCACCGTATGAATCGAAATATTAATCGGCGACAGTCTATATTTAATAATACGGTCCAGATCTGCGTCTTTCATATTGGTTAACGTAATGTAGTTCCCCTGTAAAAAGGATAATCTGGCATCATCGTCCTTAAAATATAATGTTTCCCGCATTCCTGGCGGCATCTGGTCAATAAAACAGAACATACATTTATTGGTGCAGGAACGGTAATCATCCATAAGCCCCTGCTCAAAATCAATTCCAATGTCCTCATTATATTCTTTTTCTATCTCAAGTTCCCATTGCTCGCCATTTGGCTTTTCGATCAGTACCGTAATATATTCATCATTACACATAAAATGATAATCAAATATATCTTTTAGCTCTGTGTCATTGACGGCTACTAAATAATCTCCAGGCTCAATTTCTAACTCCCAAGCAATACTGCCCTCTTCGACACTTTTAATCTTATGCTTCATACAATCCACCAATCTATCAAATCATATACCTAGTTATTATATCCTATCATTTGAAATATAACAATAATGAATCGTCGTTTTTCACTTTTTACGGATTTTCACCAAAAACTTGACTATGGAATTAGTTAATGATATATATTTTATAGGTAAATATTTAATCAAAGGATAATGGAGGCATTTTATGTTTAAAAGACCACTTAATATTGCAGTCCCAACAGCTCCACTTAAAATCATTGCACTTTCCAGCTGCCAGGAACTAGGCGAGATGGTAGATGCTCACCTTGTAAAATCAAGAAAACAGCAGATTTCCCAGGAACACACAGATTTATCTATTTTAGGATACGATTCTGATACCTATTTAGTATCTCACAATGTACCTAGATTTGGTTCTGGCGAAGCGAAAGGAGAAATCCGTGAAAGCATACGTGGAAAAGACTTGTTTATTTTAATTGATACTGTTAACACTTCCAATACATATAAAATGAACGGAAGCGATACCAATACTTCTCCAGATGATAATTTTCAGGATCTGAAACGTATTATCCAGGCATGCAGCGGACAGGCTCACAGGATTAACGTCATTATGCCTTTCTTATATGAAAGCAGGCAGCATAGAAGAAGCAAATTAGAATCTCTAGACTGTGCTTACGCACTTCAGGAACTAGTTTCTATGGGAGTGAAGAATATCATTACATTCGATGCACACGACCCTAGAGTACAGAATGCCATTCCAATTCAAGGTTTTGACAACTTCTTTACATCTTATCAGTTTATTCAGGCATTATTCGAAGCAGAACCCGAAATTGTAGTAAACGACAAAAATACCATGATTATCAGTCCAGACGAAGGTGGCATGTCACGTTCTCTTTATTATGCAAGCGTATTAGGCATAAATATGGGTATGTTCTACAAACGCCGTGACTATTCCCGGATTGTAGACGGAAGAAATCCGATTGTAGCTCATGAATATCTTGGAAATGACGTAGAAGGAAAAGACGTATTCATCGTAGATGATATGATTTCTTCTGGTGAAAGCATGCTAGACGTAGCACTTGAACTAAAGAAACGCAAGGCACACCGTGTCTTCATCGCCGTTACCTATGGATTGTTTACCAACGGATTTGAAAAATTCGATCAGTATTACAAAGACGGCATCATCGATCGCATTTTTACTACCAACCTTTCTCATGTACCAGAGGAATTATCCAAGAAGCCTTATTATAAAAATGTTGACTTAAGCAAATACATTGCACTTATTATAGATACTTTGAATAATGATACTTCTGTAAACGAAATCCTGGACCCTATTGAAAGAATCCAGGACTTATTAAAAATTCATAATGAAAAAGTTTTAAAATAATACGCTTCCATCACTTCACTAAGCCAATGCGATAAATCCACATAGATTTCCTCTTTTTCCACCTGAAGCACGGTGGGAAAAGAGCAATGTGTGGTTACAGCAGGTACATACATTTGATATGGAAACCCGTTCTTTTGGCATGCCTGCTTCTATTAATATCTGCTGATTCAGCATCCAGAGATCCAGCTGGTATTTTCCATTTTCTTTTGGAAATACACACTGTCTTATTATTTCCCCAGTAAAGTTCTGTTCAATCTGATCGATTACGTCTTTGCTTACTTCATAACAGCTTACACAAATAGATGGTCCAATGACGCAATGTAAATCTTCTGCCTTTGTTCCATACTCCTTAGCCATTTTTTGTATGGTCTTGGCTCCGATTTTTCCTACTGTTCCTTTCCATCCTGAGTGGGCTGCACCAATTGCTTTGTTTTTGGGATCTGCAAAAAATAAAGGTACACAATCCGCATAGGTAGTACAAAGCACTACATCTTTTTCATTGGTAATCAGTCCATCTATTCCTGCCAGCTTTTTCTCTCCATATGCTGTTCCCTGACAATCTTTCTTACTTGCAACATGAATTTTCGTGTCATGAACCTGATCAGAAAATACCACATCTTCTAAATTCATATGAAGACTGCCTAATATCCGTTTATAATTTTCTGTTACGGATTCTTTCACATCTCCACGGCTATAACTTAGGTTCAAGGTCTGGAATGCCCCTTCACTAACTCCACCTAACCTTGTAGAGAATCCATGTTTCAGGAAGTCAAACTGCTTAAGTTCCGGAAACTCTATGTAGGGAACATCCTTTGAAACCAGTCTGCTGCCTAATTGATGTCTTTCATTATACCATACTCCTGAATACCCGTTTTTCTCCACTGTAACCAGAGAATCCTTTTCCAAATCGAATAGAATCTTTTCATTATACATATATACTCTCCACGTCTTCTTTCTTAAGCTTCAAATGCATTTTGTATCACTTGTATATCTTTTCCCAGAATCACCACTACATCAAACCGTACTGGTGTATCTATGGTATATTTTCTTTCATATAAATATCTTTGTGCAGTACGAATAATATGCTGCATTTTATAAGGTAAAATTGCCTCCTCTGGATAGCCCAGTCTGGTATTTGCCCGGTACTTCACTTCTACAAACACAAGATAGCCATTTTCCTTGCACACAATATCAATCTCACCTGCTTTGCTGAAATAATTGCGTTCCAGTATCTCATACCCCTTAGACTGCAAAAAATGAACAGCAGTTTCTTCCTGTTCACTTCCTGCTTTTCGCTTATTAAACTTCTTATACTCCCTCGTAAATGTACACTCCTTACTTAATCCGTTCTTTCAGTTTATCCATATCACTGACAAAAACTAAAATCTCCGCTACTACTTCATACAATTCCTGCGGAATCGTATCCCCTATTTCAATTTTGGACAAAGACTCTGCTAACTGTTTGTCTTCGTGAACTGGAACATCATGTTCCTTGGCCTGTTTAATAATCTTATCTGCTACATAGCCACGTCCACTAGCAACAACCTTAGGTGCCGTTTCCCCCTTCTCATAGGTCAAAGCAACTGCCGCATTGTCCTTCTTATTAAACATGCTTCCCATTTTATCTTCCTTCCTGTTCAATACCAATCAGACCATTATACAAAATGTGTAATAAATGTTTTTCTGTGTATCGGACAAGAACCGTATTTTCTTAAGGCCTCAATATGTTCTTTTGTACCATATCCTTTATTTCTTGCAAAACCATACTGCGGAAATATTTTGTCGTACTCCACCATCATCCGGTCTCTGGTTACTTTTGCAACAATACTCGCCGCTGCTATAGAAATGCTTTTAGCATCTCCTTTGATAATATTTACTTGTTTAATGTTCACTCCCGGAATGGTAACAGCATCATTTAGCAAAAGTGTAGGTTTTACTTCCAGGCTTTCAATGGCAATTCGCATAGCTTTAAATGTAGCCTGCAAAATATTCAGTTCATCAATATCCTCTGGGGAAACTACACCAATTCCTACAGCTGCTGCCTTTTCCATAATTTCATCGTATAGAGCTTCCCTTTTCTTTTCTGAAAGCTGTTTCGAATCATTTAAGTATAAAATCCTTGCATCCTTAGGCAGAATAACTGCACAAGCTACAACAGGTCCGCAAAGCGGTCCCCTTCCCACTTCATCAATTCCACAAATGTACGGACTTTCTTTATATGTTTCTTCAAACTGCCTCATGGCTTCCAAACGTTCTAATTCCGCTTCATAAGCAGCTTTTTTCTTTTCAAACTGTACTAACAGCTTTTGGACTCCAGCTCGTTTATCCAGACGAAAGGACTCCATAACCTGTTCTAAGCCATCCCAGTCAGCCGCTTCTAATTGGCTTTTTATCTCACTTATTCTCATATTCATTCCTTCCTAAATTATTCGTATTTCCTTAAACGGATAAATCCGTATCAATGCTTTTCCAATAATTTCACTTTCCTTAACAGCACCTATTGCCATATTTCTGCTGTCTAAACTAACTGTGCGGTTATCCCCTAACACAAAGTACTCACCTTCGCCCAGCTCCATATCCACAGGTTCTGCATCTGGATTCATCGGCTCAAATCCATAATCTTCCGAAAGAACTATTCCGTTTATGGATATAATTCCATCTGCAATCTGGACTTTTTCTCCTGGAAGACCAATGACCCGCTTAATCAGATTGCCTTCGCGTTTATTCTGAAACACAATCACATCAAAGCGTTTTGGACCATGAATCTTATAGGCAAGTTTACCTACAAAAAGCTTGTCTCCATCTGAAACAGTCGCTTCCATGGAATCTCCCTGCACAACTGTTATCTGAATCAAAAAAGAAGAAACAAGTTTGGCACCAGCAAACGCAATTGCAATGCATAATAAAACCGGAAGTATCTCTCTTCTATAAAAGTTTCGTTTCTCTTGTGCTTCCCCTTCTTCCTCTTCGTCACCGACATTTTTATGGTTCTTTAGCTTAGGCTGTTCTTCTGGCACTGAATCTGACTCACTGCCAGACAGCTGCCCTGGTTTCCTGTCAGGATACACCGTCTCTTTTTTCTTATACTGGGAATCAAAACCGGTTTCTTCTTCCTTCTTCTCATAGTAGACATAAATATCCTCACAAAGTTCTAGGCTTTCCCTAATTTCATCCTCCTTGCTCATCTACACACTCCCTAATCTGCTTGTGGAAATTCTAAAGTAACTCGTCCTATTTTCCCATTTCTAAATTCATCTAAAATCAAGCTGGCTGCTTTTTCATAATCAAGCTCGTTTCCTTTTAAACGGCATCCACGTACAGCTGCAATTTCTTCTAGGACTTTTACCTTGTCCTGAGTCTCATCAATCCCGTAACGTTCTGCTAAAAAGCCTTGGTAATTTACCTGTAAAAAGGCAATCAGTTCTAAGGACAATTCTGTTATATTAAGAATTTCATCTTTGATAGAACCGATAAATGCAAGTCTTAAGCCAACTGCCTGATCCTCAAATTTTGGCCATAAAATACCTGGCGTATCTAGTAATTCAACATTTTTATTCAAGCGAATCCATTGTTTTCCCTTAGTGACACCTGGACGGTTTCCCGTTTTCGCACACGCTTTTCCAGCAAAACTGTTAATAAATGTAGATTTTCCCACATTGGGGATTCCAACAATCATAGCACGCACAGGACGATTGATAATCCCTCTTTTTCTATCTCTCTCAATCTTTTCTTTACATGCCTGTTGAATTACATTATGGACTTCTTTTACACCTTTTCCATTTTTAGAATTTACTAATGCTGCAAAAAATCCTTGCTTTTCAAACCACTCTTTCCAAAGCATTGTATTTTTTTCGTCTGCCAAATCAAACTTATTCAGCAGTACAATTCTAGATTTATTTTTTGCAATATGATCAATGTCAGGATTCTTGCTGCTAAATGGAATTCGTGCATCTACCAGCTCAATGACAACGTCAATAAGCTTAACATCCTCCTGCATCTGTCTTTTTGCTTTCGTCATATGACCTGGATACCATTGAAAATTCATCATTTTTCCTCACTCTGTACTCTTATTTTATTCACAAAACCGAATGGCTTCACACGAATCCATGCACTGCCAACGATATCTTTCTTAATTATAATTCCAATATTGGCAAATCGGCTGTCCTCGCTTGCATTTCGGTTATCTCCTAACACAAAATATTCCTTTGCGTCCAGCTTAATTTCCTCATTGGCAAGTCCTCCATTGGAAATAGGTTCAAAATGAAATTCTTCTTTCAGCCTTTCTCCATTTACGTAAATGTCGCCTTCTTTTATCTGAATTGTCTCTCCTGGAAGCCCAATGACTCTTTTTACGTTATAATAACTGTGTTCACTTCCGCTTTGCTTAAATACAATAACATCATTTCTCTTTGGCTTAGTAAAGCGATAACTCATTTTATTCACAATAATGGAATTGCCATCTTGCAAAGTAGGATTCATAGAATCCCCGATCATAGATATTCGAACCATTCCAAATGCTACTATTAAATAAGATACTAAAATAACTGCTGCCAGTTCTCCAATCCAAATTAAAATCTCCCGATTGCGCTTTTTTCTGGCATTTTCTTTTTCTTCAAGTTCGTAATATAAACCCATGAACGAATCTCCTTCATTTTATCAACCTCATTATATCACAGATTAAAAAACTTTCCTATCAATCCAAAAAATTCCCACGAAAAATATCGTGGGAACTTATCCTTATAGATTATCTATCCTGATTACCTATAACCGTATTATTTAACTAACTCTTTAACCTTAGCTGCTTTACCAACACGGTCACGTAAGTAATTTAATTTCGCTCTTCTAACTTTACCATGTCTGACAACTTCGATTTTGTCTACGTTTGGAGAATGTACCGGCCATGTTTTTTCTACACCTACACCATTAGAAAACTTTCTAACAGTAAATGTTTCTCTTGCTCCACCGTTCTGTCTCTTTAAAACAGTTCCTTCGAAAATCTGGATTCTTTCACGGTTTCCTTCTTTTACTTTCGCATGTACCTTAACAGTATCTCCTACTCTGAATTCAGCAACTTCTGCTTTTAACTGAGCAGCTTCAAGATTTTTAATAATATCGTTCATTGTTGTTCCTCCTTCATAATTTTGATGTTCTTAATACATTTTTATGTGTCTGTCCTATACAGGCACTGTAACAGAGGACCATCTAATCTCACAACATTTTAATGCTACCACATAATTCATGCAAATGCAAGTATTTTATTTCTTTTTCTCTAGCAGGTCCGGTCTCCGCTCCATAGTACGTTTCAGCGACTGCTCCTGTCTCCATCTATCCACTTTTCCATGATGTCCTGATAACAGTACTTCTGGCACTTCTTTATCCATAAAAACCACAGGTCTTGTATACTGTGGGTATTCTAGCAAATCCTCTGTAAAGGACTCTGTTTCTGCTGAAATATCATTATTTAATACCCCCGGCACTAAACGTGAAATCGCATCCATCAAAACCATTGCTGGCATTTCTCCACCTGTTAAGACATAATCTCCAATTGAAATGTTATCTGTCACGATCATTTCCAAAACACGTTCGTCTATTCCTTCATAATGTCCGCATAAGAAAATCAAATCTTCCTCATATGAAAAATCCTGTGCCATTTTCTGTTTAAACACACTGCCTTGCGGTGTTAGATAAATCACTCTTGGCTTCTTGCTTAAAGGTTTCAGGTTCTGTTCTTTTCTACGTTCTTCAATTAATTTTACAGCATGTAAATATGCATCATATACAGGACCAGGCTGCATTACCATCCCTGCACCACCCCCGTAAGGA
Source organism: [Clostridium] polysaccharolyticum (assembly GCF_900111595.1). Classification (GTDB taxonomy): domain Bacteria; phylum Bacillota; class Clostridia; order Lachnospirales; family Lachnospiraceae; genus Clostridium_AI; species Clostridium_AI polysaccharolyticum. Next base: position 11,823 of record NZ_FOHN01000032.1, read on the forward strand.
TAATCATCCACTTTTCCATGCTTGTTTCTGGCAAAATCTCTTATGTTAATTGCCGTTAATGTAATCAGTCCTTTCTCTAATGCACGCCCAATAACACTTACTCTCATCCCATCTTCCAACATCTGAGGGAATAAGGTTAATACATAAAAATTCATATCTTTCCCACTTTCCTAGTTTATGTCTAATAACCCTGGCAGCACATGTACCGTCACAACCATTTCGTCTGTATCTATATCAAGGACACATTCCTTTGTTACTGGGAATAATACTTCTTTTCCTTCTTTGGTTTCCACTACAAAAACATCATTGGCTCCCGTTTCTAATACATCCGCAATCACGCCTAATTCTTCTCCTTCATCTGTCACTACTTTTGCATCAAGCACATCTGCCAGATAAAACTCATCTTCCTCTAATTCAACTGCATTTTCCCTTGTTACAAGAAGATCTTTCCCCTTGTATTTTTCAATATCATTTATGTTATCAATTCCTTTAAACTTCAGAATTGCCATATTCTTAAAAAACTTTACGCCTTGAATTTCTAAGTCAATTTTTTCTCTTCCAGTATCTAATATTACCTGTTTTAATACTTTAAAACGTTCTACATTGTCTGTTGTAGGGTACACTTTTACTTCCCCTCGAATTCCATGCGTATTGGCAATTACACCTACTCTAAAATAATCGTTCATTTCTTCCTCCAGTTTTTTTATTTCTATTCATTCTTAAGCATTTGACACTCTAGGAAATGGAGTGTGACCTTCCTACAGTACCAAAAAAGGAGATGTCAGACAACATCCCCCCATCATCTACTGTATGATTTCCACAGTTACCTTCTTTTCCTCTTTAGATGCTGCAGCTTTTACTACAGTACGAATCGCTTTTGCAATACGACCTTGTTTCCCAATTACTTTACCCATATCCTCTGCAGCAACTTTTAATTCAACTGTAACACCGTTTTCATTCTCTGACTCTGTAACAGCAACCTCGTCAGGTTTCTCTACTAGTGATGTAGCTATAACCTTAACTAATTCTTTCATTTACTTCGCCTCCACCTTTATTGGAACCGGTGTGTCTCCACACTCCTGCAGCTTACCTATAGATCCGCTTATGTATAGATAACAGAACATTTTCAAAATTTCCTATACATAACAAAAGACGTACTACGGAAACTGCACTACATCTGTAACACAGTCCCCGCAATACGTTCTTATTACATAAGACCAGCTTTTTTAAACAGTTTCCCTACAGTATCTGTTGGCTGTGCACCATTGGATAACCATTTTTTAGCTTCTTCTTCATTTACGTTGAAAGCACTTGGCTCCTTAGTTGGATCATAAGTTCCAATTTCAGCGATAAACTTACCATCTCTAGGAGATCTACTATCAGCAACAACTACTCTATAAAAAGGAGCTTTTTTCTGTCCCATTCTTCTTAATCTGATTTTAACTGCCATTTTCAATTCACCTCCTCAATTTTCTACTGATATATTATAAATTGCCTGTAAAAGAATTTACTTTGAATAACAATGCATTATTCAATTGCAATTATAAGCTTTGTTATATGAAATACCTTTCGGAAACAGCTTCCATCTATAGTCCAAAAGGCAATTTGAATCTGCCTCTCTTCCCTTTGCCTCCCATTAAGCCAGACATCTGCTTCATCATTTTCTTCATCTGTTCCTGCTGTTTTACCAGCTTATTCACTTCACTAATATCGACACCAGCACCTTTTGCTATTCTCTTTTTTCTAGAAGGATTTAAAATTGCCGGATTGCTTCTCTCTTCTTTTGTCATGGAATAAATGATTGCCTCTACACCTTTAAAAGCATCATCATCCACCTCAAGATCACTTGGAAGCCCCATATTAGGCAACATGCCAAGCATGCTTGTAATGCCACCCATTTTCTTTACTTGTGCCATTGAGTCTAAGAAATCATTAAAATCAAATTCTGCTTTTTTAATCTTGCTTTCTAATTCCTTTGCTTTCTCTTCGTCAATCTCACTTTGGGCTTTATCAATCAAAGTAAGAATATCACCCATCCCCAGAATACGGGATGCCATTCTGTCCGGATAGAACTGTTCCAAATCGGAAAGTTTCTCACCCATGCCAATATATAAAATAGGTTTTCCCGTTACCGCACGGATGGAAAGGGCTGCACCACCTCTTGTATCCCCATCCAGCTTCGTAAGGATAACACCTGTAATACTGATTTTACTGTTAAATGTCTCTGCTACGTTTACCGCATCCTGACCTGTCATTGCATCAACTACAAGAACCGTATGATCTACATTTACGTTATCTTTAATTTCAATTAACTCGTCCATCATGCTTTCGTCAATATGAAGCCTGCCTGCAGTATCTAAAACAACCACATTAAAGTTATTCTTTGCAGCATGCTCAATAGCAGCCTTCGCAATATTTACCGGCTTGTGCCCGTCTCCCATTGAGAAAACTTCAACACCCTGTTTTTCACCATTTATCTGTAACTGCTTAATTGCTGCTGGACGGTAAACATCACATGCAGCTAGCAAAGGACGTTTTCCTTTTTGCTTAAACTTGCCTGCAAGTTTTGCAGCAGTCGTTGTTTTACCAGCACCTTGTAAACCACACATCATGATAATGGTAATGTCACTGCCCGGTTTTAACATAATCTCTTTGGTTTCATCTCCCATAAGAGCTACCAGTTCTTCATTTACAATCTTAATTACCATCTGTGCAGGGGTAAGGCTGTTCATGACATCTTGGCCAACTGCCCGGTCCTGTACTGTTTTAATAAAATTCTTTACAACCTTAAAATTAACATCCGCTTCGAGAAGAGCCATTTTTACTTCCTTTAGAGCAGCTTTAACATCTGCTTCCGTTAAACGGCCTTTTCCTTTTAAATTTTTAAATACATTCTGCAGTTTTTCTGATAAGCTGTTAAATGCCACATGTACCATCCCTTCTATAGTTCATCTAATATTTTAGTTGAAATATGCTGAATTTTTTCTACATTTTCATTATACCCGCCAATCTCTTTCGCAAGAGACTGAATCTGGTTCACCATTTCCTTGGTCATCTGAAATTTATGAACTAATGAGAGCTTTTCTTCATACAAGCGAAGTTCTTTGCTGCTCCGTTTAATGATATCATACACACCTTGTCTTGTCATCCCTTTTTCAGCAGCAATTTCACTTAAGGAAAAATCATTCAAAATGTAATCTTCAAATATCTCACGCTTATGTTCTTTAAGTAAGGCACCGTAGAAATCGTAAAGCAGCGAAAGCTCTACTACATTATCCAATTCCATATTAAGCACCACCTGTAAAGTTTTTTTCTTTACATTACGTAGTATATCCTATTAAAGAATGATTGTCAAGTAAATTTCTTTACAAAATAAGAAACCTGTTCTCCATGAAACAGGTTTCTTATAATTAATATACTATTATAGCTAAATATTCTTTACAAGTTCGTCCAGTTCAGTATACACGCCTTGAATTTCTTTTGTAAATCCATCAATTTTATCCATAATGGTCTCTGTAGAAGAAGAACTTTCCTGTGAGCAGCTCGAGATTTCTTCCGTTGTAGCTGATAACTGATTAATACTGTTAACAATCGTCTTATTAGAATCATTAATTGTATTCACATCTGTTACAATTCCATCTACTAAGGTCTTCAAATCGTTCATAAAGTCACCACTGCTGGAAAAACTCTTATTTACATCAACAATTTTTTGGTTCTGCTTATTAATGCCTTCCACAGATTCCTCAAGAATTCTCATAGTGTTGTCTGTAACTTGACCTAATTCCTTTATAATTTCTGTAATCTGTTCTGTTGATGTCTTTGTTTCATCAGATAAATTACGAATTTCATCCGCAACAACTGCAAAACCTCTTCCTGCATCACCAGCACGTGCTGCTTCAATGGATGCATTCAAAGCTAACAGATTGGTCTGATTGGAAATGGATAAAATCGCATTTGTAATTTCAGAAACATCACGAACTCTTCCAACCAGCGTTTTGATAATTTCGGACATCTGATTGGTATTTTCATTTACACTGTGGGACTGTTTCGTCAGATCCTGTGCCAGCCCAATACCGTTCGTAATAATATCTAATACCTGTACCGTTGTATTATGTACTGTTTCCACGTTACCCATTGTTTTTCCAATCGCATCCTGAATATCTGTCGTCATATTTGCCTGATGGGTAATTTCATTAACCGTTTCCTCTGTGCTATCTGCAATTGCACGCATGGAAACATTGTTATTCTCTGCCTGACGATTGATTTCCTGCAGTTCTTCCATAATTTTATTAAACTTATCATTAATTTCCGTTACAGTTGAAACTACTTTATTTGCTGTTTTTTCATTTTTTTGTGATTTTTCAATAATTTCTTCCTGGCTTTCACGCATAAAATTAGACAAGAGCCTTGTTGCCAAACAGAATACAATACCCATTACCATAATCATAAATAATGTATACATATATTCATCCGAATTAAGTTCAACATGATTAACCGTTTTAAAAACAATATTAATTATATTTACTAACTCAGTAACTATTGCCAATGAACCTATGAACTTTACATCAAGAAACAGTATCGCAACAAACATTATTGGCAGCATATACGTATAATAGCATATGTATGGGAACATAAGCAAACCCACTGTATAATTTATCATAAAAACAATTGACATTAAATATAAAGCCCTTTTTGCACTAGCAAATTTCCAAATTAAAACAGTGTTAATTATGATATCAACCACAGTGAACCCTACAACTAAGCCAAAATAAATTCCTTGCAATTTCAAAGAAAATGAACTCATAATATAAAAACTACATAAAATCAGTATTGTAACATAAATAACCTTACTACAACGCTTAATCTGATGTTCTGCCAAATCCATAACACTTACCCCTTTTCAGTTATTATTTTTCTTTCACAAGTTGGTACTTTCTTATAAACTAAATACTCTTCTGCAGCGTACTTAGCACCCCCCTCTCTTTAGCTATGTAAATAAATTACGCAAAAATGCTTTTATCTGTAATATTATATCATTTATACTTTTTTTAATCAATATTTTTGCATGTTAATAAAAAAGTTTGTGAAATATATCTATTTTTCAGAATAAAGCAAAAGGACTAAGTTTTACTCATTTTAACTTAGTCCTTCCACCTTATATATTCACTATTATTTTAACTAAACCAGTTGTAATTCTCTCTCATCTGATGAATTCTGTTCTACACCACAAGCAACTTCATGCAGCCCTTCAATTACCTGATCCAGAATATCATTGTAATCAATTCCATTTTTATTAATATACTCTGCATTAATTGTCATTTTTCCATTAACCGTAATAACTCCCAGATTGCAATCTAACAAAGGATCTAGTGGAGAACCAATATATAATTCATCAATCTGGTATTTTCCATATACAGTTGGTATCTTGATAACTCCTAAATTACTAGACAAAAACGGAATAGTCTGGTCTCCTAAAGAAAGTGTATCTACATACTCCTTCACTATTTTATGTTCAAATCCTTTTTTATGTAAAAAGTTTGATGCATCTATTAATGTTCCATCTAAAGAATTCATAATAAGAGTTCCAAGTAAAGGAGTTGATAAATCTTGAGCATTGCATTTCATAATGTTATGTATGATTCTGGCATTATCCCAAAAACTTAATTTCTCATCATAGAAACAATCCACAATGAGTGAATTAACAAAATTTCCATAGGAAGAAAATTTATCTGTACGACAATTTACAACATAACCCATTTTCATTTTCTTTCCAAAGGCTCTGGAAGCTATGGTATACAATAATGAATTTACGGTTATGCCTTCGGCACGACACAATTGTACTATGTTTTCCATATCTTCTGCACTGACTAAATCACGTCTTACTTTTATAGGATTGTCATTCCAGTACTCTTCACTAAATTCTTTAAACTCCTCATAACTAAATATCATCTTCTCATCTTTCCACTCTTCGTTAAATTTATCTACTGTTGCCTGAAGAAGATCGTTTAATCGTACATGCTCCATAATATCATCATTAGTCAATACTTGAATCTTTTCCATATTAGGCACTTCTAATTCTAAATCTCCATTATTTTTATCTATTGTGTCTAAATTCTGCATAATCTTCTGTACTAGCATAAGCAATGACATGCCATCGCCTACAATGTGATGCTGCACAATGTTCATAACTATGTAATCTGATTTTGGAATAATTATAAAACGCTGAAATTCTCCTTTTGCTAAATCAAAAGGAATACTGCTCTGCTCATTAGTAAATTCTTCTGCAGATAATTCATAGTCTCTGACTTCTATGTATGGCTCATTAACTGACTCTTTTGGTACAAAATAATATTCTCCATCAATATCACCCAGAATACGGCAATTTAAGATCTGATAATTTAATACTGCATTAGATATTGAAGCTTTAAGTGCCTCAATTGATGGATTTCCTAAAATTTTAAAATTAAATATCTCAGTAGAAACTGGATTAAATAAAAAATTTCTTCCTGTTTGAAGTTTTGTAATCATTTTAAACACCCTTTCTTTTTCATCTTCTCTTAAAAACCAAAACTACCTTTTGATTTGTTACTTCGTTCTTTGATTGAATTTATTATAGCATTGAACACCTTCATCAACAAGGAATCCTTCCTATTATGTTGTTATTTTCAACATTAGTTATGTTATTTTCAATGTTTTTAATATTTTTTACATTTCTAAATCATGCTTTAGGGTAAATTTAAACATCTAAGTCCATAAAATATAAGTATTGTTAAAATAAATAACTAAGTTTTCGTACATGTACTATAAAGGTCCGACTCTTTTTATATGAAATTAACAAACGCTTTTGTCATAAAGTAACAAAACATAAAATAGAATAATTAATAACTGTTTTTTTTATAAACGCTGCTATGAAAAAAAGTTTATTTTTTCTACTCTCCTTACTATTTTCCTTTACTTTTTTTATCTGCTTTGCCAGTCAAAGCAAAATACAGACAGTTTCCATCCAGATCCAGAAACTGCTTCCCAACAAAATCCTCCACATAACCAATGCAACGTATACCTGCAAAAATGGAACTGAAGTTTTTCATGCCTTCTATTCTTTTCCCCAGTTCACCAGCACTTTTACACAATCAGCTGCTATGAATACATTTTACCTTGATAAATACTTCACCGATTACAAAAAAATTGCGTCTCTTCGTGATCTTGCAGTCACTGGCACAATCCCTCTGAATACTTCCTACGCCTACGATCACACCTTTGAAATAACCTATCTGTCCAGCAATTTTATAAGCATTCTGGAGAATACATACGAATACGCAGGTGGAGCACATCCTGACAGCTACTACGAAGCCCATACTTTTTCCTTAAATACAGGCAAACAGCTCTCCTTAAGTAACCTCTTTTTAAGTTCAAAAGCCAATACAGAGAAAACCATAAAGAACTTTCTAATAGGAGAAATCCATTCAAAACCAGATGAATACGATTCAAATGCAATAGACATAGTAAAAAATATGCCTTTAGAATCTTTTCATTTTTATATAAAAGAGGGGAATGTCATCATTTTCTTTAATCCCTACGAAATTGCACCATATGCAAGTGGGCTTGTGAAATTTAAATACGAACTCTAAAATCCGATTAAAAAACAGCTGGCATACGTAATAACTACATATACCAGCTGTTTTCTATTTCTTATATTCAACAAATCGATTCATTTCTAATATCTGAATGAACTTTGCAAGGCGTTCGTACAAAGGTTCCGCTTCTTCTGCAAATTCTTCCTTTACAAGACGTCCTATCTCATATACATCTTTTGTGCCATCTATCTGCCGCCAGACAAAACTGCCAAGCGCATCTAATGTATAATAAGAGAATTTCGGAGTTTTCTTTCTTAATATTCTCGCAAGTTTATCATATATGGACTTACGTTCTACACACATAACAATATTTCCATCTTCATTTTCTTTGAACTTTTGAGCCTCTGACTTTACGGGAATAAAGTCCAAAAAGTTTACTTCACCTTTGTTTTTCTTCTTCATATTCCTATTTGCTTTCCTTCTTTCCTGCTGCAAAATAATATAAAAGTGCAGCCAAACCTGCAAAACAGATTACAGAACCTGCCATTCCCAATGAGAAACTGCCTGAGATATCAATTACTTGAGCTAATGTTTGCTTTCCTGCTGGAATCAGAGCAAATACCGCAAGCAAAATACCTACCAGACCTTCACCAGCAATCATACCTGATGAGAATAAAATACCTGGTTCTACGTCTTTATTTTTCTTTTCTACTACAAAACGAATAAGACCACCAGCCATGATACCAGCACTTAAATGTACTGGAAGGTATAAACCTACTGCAAATGGCAAAACAGGAATTCCTAACAATTCAATTACAACGGCTAAACAAGCACCAGCTCCAACTAACCCCCATGGAAGGTTTGCATTCATAACACCTTCTACAATCATTTTCATTAAAACGGCCTGAGGTGCTGGTAATTCAGCTGAATCAAACGTCCAAGCTGCATTTAACAGATATAACACTCCACCGATTGCAATAGAAGCGGCAATAACACCAATGATTTCACCAATCTGCTGTTTCTTAGGTGTAGCCCCTAAAATATAACCAGTTTTTAAATCCTGTGAAGTATCACCGGAAATGGCAGCGATAATACAGATTACAGAACCGATTGCGATTGCAGAAACCATTCCTGCATATCCAGTCTGACCTGTATATTTTAAGAATAAGGTTGCTACTAATAAAGTTGCAATGGTCATACCAGATACTGGGTTGTTACTGCTTCCTACTAGACCTACTAGACGAGCAGATACGGTAGCAAAGAAGAAACCAAATATGATAATAATTAAAGCACCGAAGAAGTTTACTGGAAGTGCAGGAACTAACCACATAACGACTGCGATTGCAACAATTGCTACTAAAATGTGTTTCATAGGGATATCAGCATCTGTCCTGACAGAACTATCCCCGAATTCCTTATTTCCATAATCTTTCATTGCCTTGCCAAAAGTTGAAACAATTAGTGGCATTGATTTAATTAAGCTGATAATACCGCCTGCTGCTACTGCACCTGCACCAATATATTTGATATAGCTTTTCCATATAGCCCATGTACCCATTGCAGAAATTGCAACATCACTTGGAAAAAGTACTGTATCCCCGCCAAACATAGAAATAAGCGGCATTAACACAAACCATCCTAATGCACCACCAGCAAACATTACCGTTGAAATTTTAATGCCACAAATATAACCAACACTTACTAATGCTGGAAGAACATCTGCACCAAAACCTGCTCCTTTAAATTTCTTAAAAGAATAATCTACTTCACTAGGAAATAATTTAATACCATCTGTTACAAATTTATAGATACTCGCAATTCCAAGTCCCCAGAACACAGCTGCAGCAGAAGCTCCACCTTCTTCACCAGCTAAAAGCACCTCTGAACAAGCTGTTCCTTCTGGATAAGGAAGTACACCATGTTCCTTCACAATTAACGCTTTTCTAAGTGGAACCATAAATAAAATACCTAGAATACCACCTAGCGCAGCAATTAATGTAATCTCTATTAATGATGGTGCTGTCTTGCCATATTCTGTTGCCCACATAAACAATGCTGGAATTGTAAAGATTGCCCCGGCAGCAACGGATTCGCCTGCTGAACCAATTGTCTGGACCATGTTATTTTCCAAAATAGATTCCCTTTTTAAGATAATTCTCATTACGCCCATAGAAATAACAGCAGCTGGAATGGAAGCTGATACCGTCATGCCTACACGCAGCCCTAAATATGCATTGGCCGCTCCAAACACCACCGCTAAGATGATTCCTAAAAGGACAGATGTTACTGTTAATTCAGAAATATCCTTGTCTGCTGATATAAATGGTTTAAACTCTCGTTCCTTCTTCTCCATAACCTACCTCCGATGTAATTATTATAATGTTAAAAACTATGGATATTTATACATTCTGCTATTGCATTAACTTACTAAAGTGTACAAACAGAATAGTCTATACTATTTTACATATTTTTATGCAGAATTGCAACATAGATATTTTTCTATCAATCACTTATGCAAAGTTTCTCTTAAAACTGACATAGAAAAAGAGCTGTCACACTGGACAGCCCTTTTCCCCATTTATTTTTATACTGGATAAGCTCCATTTTTTGTGTCTGCAGCCTTTGCATCCACACCTGTCTGCTGAGCTTCTCTATACTTGAAAAACTCTGTTGCAACTTGTGGAAATAAAGCATAAGACAATACATCTTCATCTTGCTGGATCCATTCTGGATTCATTTCACTCTTAATCTTATCTAATTCAGGTTTTAATAAATCCGCAGGACGGCAAGTAATTGGTTTTTCATCCCCTAATGCTTTTTTCTGCACTTCTTTGTTAAAAGGTTTTGCTGTCTGTCCATAGTCGCCATGTAACACTGCCTTTGTTTCTTTTGTCATCATCTTATACCGTTCACCCATGACCACGTTTAACACAGCCTGAGTACCAACAATCTGAGAAGATGGTGTAACTAGTGGTGGTTCACCAAGATCTTTACGTACACGAGGAATTTCTTTTAATACTTCATAGTATTTATCCTCTGCATGCTGCTCCTTTAACTGACTAACCATGTTGGATAACATGCCACCAGGTACCTGATATAATAAAGTCTTAATATCAACACCCATTACCTTTGGATTTAATAATCCACTTGCAAGTGCATCATCACGCATTGGCCTGAAATAATCCGCAATTTCCGCTAATAAGTTCTGATCAAAACCTGTATCGTATTGGGAACCTTTGAATGCTTCCACCATGACTTCTGTAGCTGGCTGGCTTGTTCCCATAGCAAATGGAGACATTGCAGTATCAATTACATCACATCCAGCTTCCACTGCTTTCATATATGTCATAGCAGCAACACCAGATGTATAGTGTGTATGTAACTGAATTGGAATCTTAACAGATTTCTTCAGTTCCGTTACTAACTCAGTTGCTTTATTTGGCACTAAAAGACCTGCCATGTCTTTGATGCAGATGGAATCTGCACCCATGGATTCAATATCTTTCGCTTTTTGTTTCCAATAATCCAATGTGTAAGCATCACCCAAAGTGTAGCTTAATGCAATCTGTGCATGGCCTTTTTCCTTATTGGCTGCTTTAACAGCAGTTTCAAGGTTTCTTAAGTCATTTAAACAGTCAAAGATACGAATAATGTCAATTCCATTTGCAATGGATTTCTGTACAAAATATTCTACTACATCATCCGCATAATGACGGTATCCCAAAATATTCTGGCCTCTAAATAACATCTGAAGCTTTGTATTTTTAAATCCAGCCCTTAACTTTCTAAGTCTTTCCCATGGATCTTCCTTTAAAAATCTTAAAGATGCATCAAACGTAGCACCACCCCAGCATTCTACCGAATGATATCCTACTTTATCCATTTTTTCTATAATCGGCAACATCTGCTCTGTTGTCATTCTTGTTGCGATCAACGACTGATGCGCATCACGTAATATTGTTTCCGTAATTTTAACGGGCTTCTTTTCTGCAGCCATTTTTTACCCTCCTTAATGGTCTTCAGACACATAGGCCTGATTTGCTTAGAATTAAGCTATTTTATAATAATCCATGTCAGCTCTTTCTACACACCAAATATCGCCATAAATACACCTGCTGCAACTGCTGTTCCAATAACACCAGCAACATTCGGTCCCATAGCATGCATGAGCAGGAAGTTTGTAGGATCCGCTTCCGAACCAACTTTCTGTGATACACGGGCAGCCATAGGTACGGCAGATACACCAGCAGAACCAATTAAAGGATTTACTTTTCCATGTGTTAAAATGCACATTAACTTACCAAATAATACACCTGCTGCTGTTCCAATTGCAAATGCAATCAGACCTAACACAACGATTTTAAGTGTTGTTACTTTTAAGAAAGCTTCTGCACTTGTTGTTGCACCAACAGAAGTACCAAGCAAGATAACGACAATATACATCAAAGCATTGGATGCTGTTTCTGCTAACTGTTTTACAACACCGGATTCTTTAAATAAATTTCCTAACATTAACATACCAACCAAAGGTGCTGTTGTAGGAAGTATCATAACAACTACGATTGTAACAACGATTGGGAATAAGATTTTCTCAAGCTTTGACACTGGACGTAATTGTTCCATTTTGATTTCACGTTCTTTTTTTGTTGTAAGCAGTTTCATAATCGGCGGCTGGATAATAGGTACTAAAGACATATAAGAATATGCTGCTACTGCAATCGGTCCCATATATTCTGTCTGTCCTAATTTACCTGCAAGGAAAATAGATGTAGGGCCATCTGCACCACCGATAATTGAAATTGCTGCAGCTGCTTTGTTGTTGAATTTCAAAGCAATGGCTGCTAAGTAAGCTGCGAAAATACCAAACTGTGCCGCAGCACCAAGTAAAAAGCTCATTGGGTTAGCAATCAGCGGACCGAAGTCAGTCATAGCACCAACACCCAAGAAAATAAGTGAAGGAAGAATGCTCCATTCGTCTAATTTATAAAAATAATGAAGCAAACCAGTATCACTCATAATATCCGGATACATATTTACTAATAACATACCAAATGCAATTGGTACTAAAAGCAATGGTTCATATCCTTTTTTAATCGCCAGATATAAGAAGAAACACGCTACAACAATCATCAGATAGTTTCCCCAGCTTAAGGAAGCAAATGCTGTCTGTTGTAAAAGGTTATCCAGCGTATTTAACACGTAATCCATCTTGTTTCTAACCTCCCAGTTATATTTTCGGGAATTCCCATTTGTAAGATGCTTAGTTTAATGTAGCCAATACATCTCCTGATTCAACCATGTCACCAACAGAAACATTAATGCTTGCCACTGTTCCATCACTTGGAGCAACTACTTCGTTTTCCATCTTCATAGCTTCAAGGATTAATAAAACATCACCTTTTTTCACTGCCTGGCCTGGGTCTGCTTTTACACCTAGGATTTTACCTGGCATTGGAGCATTTACTTTTACTCCGCCCTGAGTACCTGCTGCTGCCTTTGGTGCTGCCGCTTTTGGTGCTGCTGCCTTTGGTGCTGCTGGAGCACTTCCCTGTCCGCCTTCTTCTACTGTAACATCATAAACATTTCCATTCACTGTAATTGTATATGTTTTCATTGTTTTTTCCTCCTATTTCCATGTATCCATTCTTAAGCATTTTTCCATTTGCTAGCATTACGTTTCTTAATAGAGCGAACCACTAAGCCTTCTGCTGGTGCTTCCTCTCCCATAGATGCCATAATAGCTGCGGTAATAACTGCAACTAATTCTAAATCATCCGTTACATCTTCTTCTACTGGTGCTGGTGTCATTGGCTGTGGTGGTGGTGCTGTCTCACTGGCTTTCACTGCTGCTGCTTTTTTAGCCTGCTGTTTTCCAACAAAACCAAAACTGCCGATAACTAAACTGATTAAGATCAAGATTACAAATACAGTTCCCATACCCATTAACGTATTCAGGCCTGCTTTGGACATAATCTGTGAAGCAGTTTCTTCTTCCTGAACCTGAAGAGTAGTACCTTGTTTGATATTGCCATTCATATCAAATGTGACGGAAAATTTAATTTTTCCTTTTTCAAATTCACCAAACATATCTGCCGTTACAAAATACTGCTCTGTCTCTGCTTCATATACCGGTTCTTTAATGTCAACATCTGTCTGGCCTTTTAACTGGCCAAGTTTATCTCTTAAATCACCCCAGGCTTTATACTGTGCGCGGGTTTCTTTATCATATTGGATTTTATCGTTATATACAATTGAGAAATCAAATCCTGCCCACTGTTCAAAGTTCTGTGTCATATTTGTTTCAATAAGCTGTTTCGCATCCTCGGTCAAAGAAGGTTTTTCTTCTTTGGCTTTCCCGCATCCGACCACAAAAATCATACAAAGCACCAAAGACAAAAGCAACGTAAGTTTCTTTTTCATTCTGATCACCTCATTCTAAACCGTACCATGCTTTTTGCTTGGACGATTCTCTCTTTTTGTGAATAGCATATCAAATGCGTATAATAAATTCTTTCTTGCATCAGCCGGAGCTATAACCGCATCTACATAGCCACGGCCTGCTGCAGCCTGCACGCTGGACTGTAAGGAATCATATTCCCTTGCTTTTTCATTTACAAAAGAAGCCTTGTCCTTTGCATTCTTTATTTCATCCGCATACATGATTTTAACTGCTTCTTTTGCATCCATCATGCCAATTTTTGCATTTTCAAAAGCAAACACCATATCTGCACCGATATGTTTTGAATTCATTGTAATATATGCACTTCCCATAGCCTTCCCAGTTACTACGTTTACTTTAGGAACTGTAGCATTAGCAAATGCATACGTTAATCCTGCAGCTGCTTTTGCAATTGTTTTTTCTTCGCATGTGCAGGCCTTATAGCCAGCAGCATCTGTCAAGGAAAGAACAGGAATGTTAAATGCATCACAGAAGTTTACAAACTGTGCAGCTTTTTGACATCCTTTTGTAGTAAGCGTGCCATCAAATTTTTCTGTAGTTTTTCCTTCTTCATCAATAAGAGCTGTACGGTTTGCAACAGCACCTACAGTTGCTCCATTTAAACGGATGAAACCTGTAACCATTTCTTTTGCAAAGTCTTTCTTTACTTCCATAAAGAAATTATCATCGGAAATGTCTGCCAATGCTTTTGCACTGTCTTTTGAATCTGCTAAATATGTAAGGCGGTTTAAATCGTCATTACATTCATCAAAAGAATCATCATCTTCGTTATTGCAAGGCAAAATTGTTACCAGGGTACGGATCTGATTTAATACAGCTGTTTCATCTTCTTCTACAAAATCAGCCACACCTGACTCTGCTTTAAAGCCTGCTGCACTTGTATCACATTTTTCTGTGTAATTGCCTTCCAATACGTTTGGTGAGTTCACAAATAATTTTGAACCTTTTTCTGCCATAAAAGTAAAATCACTTAAAGATGCAGAAACAGCAGAACCGCCGCCACAGGAACCGAATACGGCTGTAATCTGCGGAATCACGCCTGAAGCCATTGTCTGTTTTAAGTAAAGTGTTCCAAAACCTGCCAGGGCATCTGCAGCTTCCTGTAATCTCAATCCTGCACAATCAACTAATCCAATGACTGGTGCACCCATCTTTAATGCAAGATCGTATATTTGTGCAATTTTTCTGGCATGCATTTCGCCAATTGAGCCTCCTAATGCGCTGGCATCCTGACTGTAAACATATACTACGTTTCCATCAATTACACCATAACCGGTGATGACACCATCTCCGGGAACTGATTTTCCTTGCATGTTAAAATCTGTGCTTCTGTTTGTGATCTGAGCACCAATTTCAACAAAACTATTATCGTCTAGCAATAAATGAATTCTGTCTATTGCTGACGTCTGTGCTGTATTACTCATGTTCAGCCCTCCATTTGTATTTTATATTGACAATAAGTTACCACAATTTTCTGCGGAAATTCTTACTGGTTAAAAGTAAAACCAATTTTCTGCCGATTATAATTTTATCTTATTTACAGCAAAATAGCAAGCTTATATTGATATTTTCTTCACAAAATTACAAAAATGCTTTGTCTCTATTGTTTTCACACGAAACAAAGCATCTTTTCTTTTATACTTCTGGATTCAGTATCTGAATCATTTTGCTGTTGGCAAAAAGCATACATATTGTAAAGCCTGTAACGCCTGTACATAAAAACATAACAGCCATGCCAGTCCCCTCCGCATTTCCAAGCACATAAATCAGCATACGGGCCAAACCTGTTCTTTTTTGAAGCATAGGTTCAAATACATATTGTGATAATGCTCCTCCTAAAAGAATGCCAAGGGGGATTGCAACAAACTTCATGGCATTTCTTACAGCAAAGACCCGTCCTTGTATTTCTTCTTTCACATTACTATAAATAAGTACGTAATGTGCTGCTGACACAAAAGGTATCGGAAGACTTGCTGCTATTCCGGCAATGCTCCACACATATACATTTCTGCCCAGTGCCATAAGCAGATCCCCAAATAAAAAAGAGACTGCTGCTGAATAAAACAGCATTTTCACTTTATTTCTTGGCATTTTTACAATACTTACAATCAGCCCTCCAGCAATGCCAGCAGCACCAATCAATGAAGTAACAATCCCTAGCACATATTCATTATTATTACTTCGTGCCAGAATCATGGCTGAAAGAATATTTTCATAAGAAAGCCTAGAAAGGAAATTCAGCAGCACCATATAAATAATTATATATAAAATTCCTTTCTTTTCTTTTAAATACCGAATGCCTTCCTTAAATCCATACAACATGCCATCTTTCTTCTTTTCCTCTTCTATACGGTTCGGAATCGTAATGAAAAACAGCATAATGGATACTGCAAAAAAGAACGTCGCAATATCAAAAACAAGAACTGCTGGGATTCCCAGAAATCCCATAAGGGAACTTGCAAGCATTGGATATAATACCGTAGTCAGGTTTTCCGATACGGAACTTAAACCGCACATTTTTTCATATTTCTCCTTTGGCACTATAATTCCAAATGCCACAGAGGAAGCAGGTGACTGCAGTGCTTCAAAAACCCCTAGTGCAAAATTAATCAGATATATGTACATAAGGTTCATCTGATGTCTGTACATTAAGACGCATATAAAAAAGGAACAGATAGCAGAACAAGAATCCGTAATCATAATAATCTTCTTTTTATCATGTTTATCCACAAAATTTCCTGCAAAAATGCTTACTAGTGTTTTAGGTGCAAATGTAAAAAAAGTCAGCAAAGAAACTTGCATGACGGAACCATATTTCTGATAAACCCATATAATCAGAGCATAGCTTGTCATCATGCTTCCCAGTTCTGAAACTGCCTGGCTAAGCCAAAATAGTATGTAATTTTTTGTACTTTCCTTTTTCATATATTTTCCCTTCTTTTTATGAGTTCAAGTATATTTTCCTTTATTCCTAGACCAGATTATATTTTACATTATTTATCATTCTTCTTCAAGCTTATTAAGACTTGCGTTTTCCACAATTTTATTTTTCTCCATTTTAATCAGAAAAAATGCCGTTTAGCGATTTTTTCAAATCTCTAGAACGACACTCCCAAGCCTCATCATAGTTTTAATATTCCAATTATTGCCTATAAGCCCAAATCTTCCTTCGATATATCCATGCCATCTCTCCAGATTCTCTCCAAATCATAAAACAGCCTGTCTTCCTTGGAAAAAATGTGTACAATAACATCGCCATAATCCATAAGTACCCAGCTGCTATTGCCGATGCCTTCCATTCTTTTTGGATTGAAACCTTCTTTCCCAAGTTTTTCTTCCACACTGTCAACCAATGCCTGTACCTGAGAAGCATTCGTACCGTTAGATATAATAAAATAATCTGCCAATATGGAGATCTCATCTACTTTGATAACTTTAATGTCTTCCCCTTTTTTATCCTCTAATGCCTCATAGGCTAATCTTGCCATTTGCTTTGAACTATCCATTCAAATTCTCCTTTCGATATTCATGTAATAGGAATACGTCTCTAAAGTTGTTTCATCTATCTCTTTTCCCTCTTGAGTGCTTAAATACTCTATGGTCTGCTGCAAAATAGTCCTGATACATTCCTCCAAATCGTGAAAAGCCAGATGGCGTACAGCTTCTAATCCCTCTATCCTCATTCTGCCTGGTTCTATATAATCTGCAGCAAAAATAATCTGTTCCAGCAAAGACATATCAGGACGGCCGGTTGTATGGTAAGTAATTGCATTCAAAATATCATCTCTTTCTATATGATATTTCTCCTTGGCAATACTCGCTCCTACCTTTCCATGAAGAAGATAAGGATTTCTTCTCTCCACATCACTAATAGGCAGGCCCTTCTGTTCACATGCCTCAATCATTTTTTTGTCACTAAAGTACTTGGCACTGTCATGAAGAAGGCCGGCTAAAAATGCATCCTCCATATCCTCCTTATGGCACATTGCCATAGATGCTGCTGTATACGCAACACCTAATGTATGTTTGTACCTTTTTGCTGGCAGGCTTTCTTTCATATCTTTCATTACCTGATTTAAGAAATCCTCTTTGTTTTTCATAGGAAACAATCCTTTCTGGCACTATTTTTTCCTTGTAATGCTGTTTTCTAAATACAGTTTGTGTTCTTCCATATAATAGCGGACTTTCTCATCTACGAAATAACGGACATCTTCACCATTTTTCCTCATCTGGCGGATGCCGCTTGAGGAAATCCCGATAGTCGGCATATGCACAACTTGAATTGTACCGCCATATCTATCCGTAAGATAATTAATCTGGCTTAACAGCTTCTCTTCTGGAATTCCATAGCGGGATGCTGCTAAAATAGTTGCCAGCGAAAGAATGCTTTCTGGCTCCCTCCATTTTTCAAAATCAAACAAAGAATCTGCCCCTATTATAAAATAGTATTCTCGGTTTTCATCTATTTGATGTAGTTCCCGCAAAGTATCCACCGTATAAGTAACTCCCTCTCGTTGAAATTCCATATCAGAAAATGTAAAACAGGGGTTATCCTGTATGGCCAGCTTCACCATATTGGACCTGTCTGTAAAAGAAACCTGCTCTTTTATCACCTTATGCGGCGGATTCTTAGATGGCATAAATACCACTTCGTCCAGTGCAAACTGCTTTCTTGCACATTCGCCTGTAATAACATGTCCTAAATGAATCGGATTGAACGTTCCGCCCATAATTCCAACCCGCTGCTTTTTGTTCACAGTCTCACACCCTTATGGTAACTGAATTTTTTTCTTGTTTTTCGATTCTTTATATAAAACTATCTTCTTTCCAATAACTTGAACAACTTCAGATTTGGTACGTTCTGCTATTACTTGTGCAATGCTTCTTGGATCATCTATACAATTTTTTAAAACACTGATTTTAATCAGTTCCCTAGCCTCAAGTGCTTCCGAAACCGCTTCTGTTACTTCAGGAGTAAGGCTTGATTTTCCTATCTGGAAAATGGAATCCATGTTCATTGCCAGTCCTTTTAAATATGCTCTTTGCTTGCTTGTCATGTTTACCTCTTTTCTTAAGCTTTTGCTTAAATCACATAATATTTTATTTTATCATTATATTGGATATTTTTCAATAAGGAAATTGTACTGCCAGACGAGACATTATTTTTCTTATCTAGTCATTACAAAAGAAGTGCTACACGTTTCTGGTATAGCACTTCTAAGTTTTTTCTTATTCTTTTACATGCCTTTCATTTATTTCATATATTTCATACAGCTCCATTTTATTTCTTTTCCTAAGAGATCTACGAATACACACCATAACCGCATTTCTTTGTTCTAATGATAATTCACCATGTTCAAATCCTAACAGCATAGGCTGGTTTGCTCCAATCAGCTTTTTAGGTTTTGTTTTATACCTCCAGTAAATCACAGGATGGTTATGGATCATGGTTTCTCCAAAATACGTTGCTATATCAAGTGCTATTACTAGGGTAAGGTTGACAGTTTTGTATTAACGTCTTTAATCATTTCCCTTTCGTATTTGTTTTTCCCTTCCATCATTTTTTCTATTTCTTCATCCGTCATTTTTTCTTCCACAATTTTATCTTCAAACCATTCCCATAAGTCAATTAACGATTCTGGTGA
>NZ_FOHN01000037.1:0-6086 GCF_900111595.1 [Clostridium] polysaccharolyticum
GGCCCCTTGAAGACGACAAGGTTGATAGGTCAGGGGTGGAAGCATGGCAACATGTGGAGCTGACTGATACTAATAGGCCGAGGGCTTAATCAGGAATTAGGAAAGGATGTAATCTGTACTGTATGCGGTTTTGAAGGTACAGCCTTCTAGGAAGGTTAAGCTTCTTAATATTCCTCGATAGCTCAATGGTAGAGCACACGGCTGTTAACCGTGGGGTTGTTGGTTCGAGCCCAACTCGGGGAGGTTAAAAATTAAATATCTGGCTCCATGGTCAAGCGGTTAAGACACCGCCCTTTCACGGCGGTAACAGGGGTTCAAATCCCCTTGGAGTCATTCATATGTAGAATCATATGTTTAATTGGACCTTTAGCTCAGTTGGTTAGAGCAATCGGCTCATAACCGATCGGTCCTGGGTTCGAGTCCCCGAAGGTCCATTGTTGCAGACAGTTTCATGTAGCACCTTTTGATTTAAAGTAAAAGTAATTTTATGCCGACGTGGCTCAATTGGCAGAGCAGCTGATTTGTAATCAGCAGGTTATCGGTTCGAGTCCGATCGTCGGCTTTATGGCCCAATGGCTCAGTTGGTTAGAGCGCCGCCCTGTCACGGCGGAGGTCGGGGGTTCGAGTCCCCCTTGGGTCGCTCAGATAAATTAAAAAAATGAAAGTTTATCTTGACAAGCTAATATAAAAATGATATAATAGCAAAGCAAAAAGCAATTATATGGGATCTTAGCTCAGCTGGGAGAGCATCTGCCTTACAAGCAGAGGGTCACAGGTTCGAGCCCTGTAGGTCCCATTGATGCCGGCGTGGCGGAACTGGCAGACGCACAGGACTTAAAATCCTGCGGGACTAACCTCCCGTACCGGTTCGATTCCGGTCGCCGGCATTAAAAAAATATTATGTGTGTGTAGCTCAGCTGGATAGAGCACTTGGCTACGGACCAAGGTGTCGGGAGTTCGAATCTTCTCACGCACGTCTTTTAAAACCTTGTAATTATGTTACAAGGTTTTTTTACATATGAGAAAGCTATCATAAAAAGTAAGCTTTACGATAAAGAGTGTTTATGATAGAATAATTTATTAATAATCTGTTATCATAAGTTAGTAAGTATTTATAACAAAGGAGCCCGAAATGAAGAGAAAAGAGTTTATAGATACATTAAGAACATTATTGCAGGAAGAACTGCCAGACAGCAAGATAGAAGAAAATATAAGTTACTATGATAATTATATAAGAGAGCAAGGGAATGAAGAAAAGCAAGAAGAAGAAATTGAGCGAATTGGACCTCCTCATTTAATAGCACAAACTATAATTGAAAGTTACAAAATGTCGGGTGAACGTAGGTTTCAAAGTTATTCTAATCAGGATAGCTTTGGAGATGAGCAGCCAGAGAAAGAGGAGAATAGTTATAGAAAGAGTAGGGGAACAATTATGGAGAGAGTAAAAAAAGTTTGTATTGGTGCAGTTGTAATTATTTTTTTGCTGGCATTATTAAGGTTTGCTTTTGTCTTATTTGTAAGAATAGGATTGCCTCTGATTGTTGCTTATTTGGTAATAAGACTGATTAGGAAAAATAGATAGATTTTCATAAAAAGGTACTTAAAACAAGCTGGATTTAAGTATCTTTTTATTTTATAGAAGATTTCATAGAATTTTAGATACTCTTTATGACAAAGTAAAAAAGCTCCTAAACGGAGTTTAGTTTAAATATCATTGCTTAAGGATTTATGTAATATTTAAATAAAGTGAAACACCGTCAAGGGGGAGCCATGACGGTGTTTCGATGAGGGGAGTATAAATAATTAATAAGGGGTTATATAGTGTGCGAATCAGAGTTCATTTAAGGGGTGAACTCTTAACACATGTTTATTATAATACATGTAGTGTATAAAAGTCAACAATAAAAAACAAAAAATTATTTTTATTTTTTATTAGGATAGAGTATATTTTTTGTAATATTGCAGATAATATTTTTTGTAATTCAAATTATTTAATTTTTAGGAGGTTGCATTATGGCAAACAAATATAATAATGAAAACACAAGTAACAATACTTCAAGAAATAACTACAACAATAGTTCATCCCAGAATAACTACAACAATAGTTCATCCCAGAACAATTACAACAATAGTTCATCCCAGAACAATTACAACAACAATTCTTCACAAAATAGTTCAAAAAATTCCTCACAGAACTGCAATAACAATTAATTGTAGAAAGCGAAGCTAGGTGAAAAATTTCACCTAGCTTTTTTACACCATACTACATAAATAGAATATACTAAAAGTAGAAATGGTGGTGATCCTATGAGTTTAATTACGATAGCAGCCAAAGACCTAATGAAATATATAGGAGAAAACTCCGTATTAATTGATTTAAGGGAAGAAAGTGAATACAAGGAAGGACACATACCTGGAGCAGTTAATATTGTCTATAAGGGAGTAAATGAGACAATTATTGACTATCCTAAAGATATGGTCCTGATATTCTGTTGTGACCGTGGTAATTCAAGTTTGCTTCTTGGTCGCCATTATAGTAGTCTAGGTTACAAGGTTATTAATGTATATGGAGGCTTTCGGGCATATCGCGGGGAAATTACCGTTGACTAAAAAAAGATTATTTATCATAATAGAGATAACATTTTATAATTTGGTTGGATGAATTATCACAATTAGAATCTTGTTCATCCAACCAGAACTGTGTTACAGGAAAGAGAAAGGAATTTAGTTATATGAAGCAATATGAGTATATGGCACCGTGTCATTTTGGTATAGAAGCTGTATTAAAAAGAGAACTGCAGGATTTAGGATATGAAATTACGCAAGTGGAAGATGGGAAGATTACATTTAAAGGGGATCAGTCTGCAATTGCAAGGGCTAATATTTTTTTAAGAACTGCGGAACGTATTATGATTAAGGCTGGTAAATTTCAGGCAAAGACATTTGACGATTTGTTTGAAAGTACCAAAGCAGTCCCTTGGGAAAACTATTTACCAAAAGATGCGAAGTTCTGGGTAACGAAAGCCACAGCTGTAAAAAGTACATTAATGAGTACAACTGATATTCAGTCAATTGTAAAAAAAGCAATTGTGGAGAGATTAAAATCAGTATATGGTGTGGAGTGGTTAAGTGAGACAGGAGCAAAATATCCTATTCGAGTTAATTTAATAAAGGATGAAGTGACAATAGGAATTGATACAACTGGAGTATCACTTCATAAAAGAGGCTATCGTTTAGCTACTGCAAAAGCGCCATTAAGTGAAACCTTAGCAGCGGCACTTATTATGCTTACACCATGGAAAAAGGACAGGATTTTAATCGATCCATTTTGCGGAAGTGGTACTATAGCTATTGAAGCAGCCATGATAGGTGCGAATATTGCACCAGGAATTAACCGTTCCTTCATAGCTGAACATTGGACAAACATCATTCTAGCAAAAGACTGGTATAATGCCATTGATGAAGCATACAGAGCAATTAATAAAGATGTAGAAATGCATATTCAGGCATTTGATTTAGATCCGGAAATGGTAAAATCTGCAAGGGAAAATGCAGAAAGAGCGGATGTTTCTGAGTTTATTCATTTTCAGCAAAGAGATTTTCATGATTTGAAAAGCCCGAAAAAGTATGGTTTTATTATAACAAATCCACCTTATGGAGAGAGACTGGAAGAAAAAAGTGATATGCCAAAACTTTATTCTGATATAGGAAAAACATTTGCTCAGCTTGATTCATGGTCTTATTTCATTATTTCCGGATATGACGAAGCAGCAAAATATATTGGCAAAAAACCAGCCAAAAATCGTAAAATATATAATGGAATGTTAAAAACCTATTATTATCAATATATGGGTCCAAAACCCCCAAGAAAAGATTAAGGTTTGTAGAAAATGAAAAAGTATTATATAATTAGGATAATTGGAGGTGCTTTTTGTGGAAAAAAGGATTCTTAGAGCTGCAGTGATTCAAAGCACAATTCTTCTAATTATCTGTATTATAGCTGGTTTTGTTTTACATAGCGAAATACCAGCAACCGTTCAGGCAAATGTTGAAGATATCTTACTTACAGATGGTTATCCAAATTATATATATGTTATTGATGCAGGACATGGTGGAATAGATGGCGGAACAATGTCACCTGATGGAAGGCATGAGGAAAAGCTGATTAATCTGTCTATTGCAAATATGGTGAAAGAGATGCTAGAAGAAGACAGATATACGCAAGTGTATATGACAAGAGAAAGCGATCAGTTCATATCTCCAAAGGAGAGAGCTCGCATTATAAATAAAATTAGCCCAGATCTTACTGTTAGCATACATTGCAATAGTGCAGAGAATCAAGAAGCTGAGGGGGTTGAAGTGCTGTATAGTTCAGGAAAAGACAGTTCAAAGGAACTCTCAAAACAATGTCTCAATGAAATTCTGAAACTGACGGACCAAGTAAATAGAGGCCTTATAGAAGGGGATAACATTTACATAATTCGTAATTCTAAAAATCCAATTGCATTATTAGAAGTTGGGTTTCTTTCCAATAAAAGAGAATTAGACTATTTGTTAAAAAAGAAAAATCAAGAAAAAATAGCAAGAGGAATAGTAAATGGAATAAGAAAGACAGAAAGGAACTTTAAAGGAGTATGAAAGAGATAATATTTGCAACAACTAATCAGGGAAAAGTAAAAGAATTGAAAATGATTTTAAAAGATTTGGGTGTAAAGGTTTTATCCTTAAAAGATATAAACCTGAATGTTGACATTAAAGAGAATGGTACCACATATGAAGAGAATGCCTTAATTAAGGCAACTACTATTGCCAGATTAACGAATAAAATAGTCCTTGCAGACGATTCGGGGCTTGAAGTAGATTATTTAGATAAGGCACCTGGGGTACTTTCAGCTAGATTTATGGGAGAAGATACTTCATACGATATTAAAAATCAGGCCATTATTGATAAACTGGCAAATGCAAAAGGTTCTGAGAGAAGTGCAAGGTTTGTCAGTGCCATTGCTTGTGCCATGCCAAATGGTGAAACATTTACTACGCGAGGTACGATTGAAGGTGAAATAGGCTATAAAATAGAAGGAACAGAAGGTTTTGGATATGATCCGATTTTTTATGTGCCAGAATTCGGCTGTACCACTGCTGAGCTTACCCCTGAACAAAAGAATAAGATTAGCCACAGAGGTAAAGCACTAGAAGAAATGAAAAAGATACTGATTCAAAAGATTTAATGAAAATTCATGTATAGAAGGGGCATTTATGAAGATACTAATAGTAAGCGATTCACATGGAAGAAATAATTATCTATCTAAGGTATTGGATAAAGTCGGAGATGTGGATATGTTTTTGCACCTTGGTGATTTAGAGGGGACCGAAGACTTTATTGAAGCATTTGTAGACTGCAGGGTAGAAATGATAGCGGGAAACAATGATTATTTTACAGAAATTCCCCGTGAAAAATTGATTCAAATTGGAAAATACACTATTTTTATGACACATGGGCATCTTTATAGTGTTTACTTTGGTACGGAACAATTAAAAGAAGCTGCACGTATGAGAGGCGCTGACATTGTTATGTATGGTCATACCCATATGCCATCTATAGATCAGAGTGATGATGTCATTGCCATAAATCCAGGAAGCATATCGAAACCAAGACAGCCTGGAAGGCAGCCAAGCTTTATTTTGATGGAAATAGATAAAAATGGGGAGGCGCATTTTACAATAAATTACGTCTAAACCATCCATTTTAGGGCTTTTAAAGAATTTTTTTAAAAAATAAAAAAAAGTGTTGACTTTTAAAATATCATAGTCTATAATAACTCTTGCGTCGGTGAGAGGCAGAAAAACAAAAACCGACAAATAGAGACAAGTTTTGAAAGTCTTTAAAAGCACCATCGGGGTGTGGCTCAGCTTGGCTAGAGCGCTTGATTTGGGATCAAGAGGTCGCAGGTTCGAATCCTGTCACCCCGATTGCATACGTTAGTATGCTGATTGCGGGTGTAGTTCAATGGTAGAACACTAGCCTTCCAAGCTAGATACGTGGGTTCGATTCCCATCACCCGCTTGCGGTATTTATCGCAGGATGT
>NZ_FOHN01000037.1:7023-21208 GCF_900111595.1 [Clostridium] polysaccharolyticum
GAGTTTATCGGGGTGTGGCTCAGCTTGGCTAGAGCGCTTGATTTGGGATCAAGAGGTCGCAGGTTCGAATCCTGTCACCCCGATTATTGAAAATCTGTGCCAATTATATTTTGGTATGGGTTTATTTTTATATAACAGCAAAGTCTTGCTTTGCATAGCGAGGTTGCTAAAAAAGTAGTATTTTGTGTTTTTGTTTTTCGTTTGTCCAGATATTTGTGCATAGCTGGATGTCTTACTTTATATCATACATTCTTGCTTTCGGTTTTTTGAATCAACAAGAATAGTTCTTCAGAAATAATTTTAGGCAAGTCATTTAAGAAAGGCAATGTCAAGTTAGTGGTAATTTTGGTTTGAATTATTATAATAGTGTCTTTTATCAGAATCTAAGTTTAAAAATCAGCTGATAATAAAATTATTATGTTATGGGAAAAGTAAACTTTTTAGGAAGATATATTTGTTTGACATCATCATGTATTTAACATATAATAAAAAAAATTAGATTACAGTAGGAGAAACATAATGAACGTATATTTAAATGAAATTACAGGAATTGATGATGCTTTTGTTTCCATGTTTATGAGTAAACGTAGCTGGACAAGGAAACTTGAGTGTGAAATAAGGAATGTGTGTAAGAGGGTATTGGCTGATAATGGTGCTTTAAAAAAAGATTGTAATAAGCAGGATCTAGAGAAGTTTACTGGATGGATGGATTCTTTGTTAAAGTGGGGATGGAAACATATTACAATGCTTAGATTTATTGATTTTTCAATTACGGTTGAAGGGTTGCATAGAGCTGGACAGGATGACTGGGATGCGCATGCATGCAGATTTAATAATAGAATAATTCGTTCCAGTACCCGTTTGGCTGATTTTGGAAACGAAATATCAGAATGGTATGAAGACAAGATACTTCCCACAGATATAGCATTGGAAAATTTAGGACTTAATATTCCAAAAGAAGTATTTATTAATGGTGAAACATATGTTAAAGCTATAAATGGATATGTTCGTAAAGATTTTGCTAATGATGCTGATGTTAAAAGAGGGTTATATATGCTAAGTATTCCAAGTAATTTTATTTTTAAAGTTAATTTAACAGAATGGGCGCATGTTTATAAAGAACGTAATGCACAAGGTGCAGCTAATCCAGAAGTAAAATTATGTTGTGAAAATATAGCAGATCAGTTAGAGGATTTTCATAAACAGTTTAATCGTGATTTATTTAGGAAGATTGAAAATTGATGGAAAAAAGGGTAGTTATAATAAACGGATATGCTGAAAGTGGTAAGGATTCCTTTGTTGAACTGGCTAAGGAATTTGTTCAATTAAAAAATTATTCATCTGTTGATGAGATTAAGGAATTTCTTTATCAAATAGGATGGAATGGAAAGAAAGATAATAAAACAAGGGAATTTATATGTGAACTAAAAAGGATGTTGACAGCATATAATGATTATCCTTTTGAATGTTTAAAAAAAGAATATGAAGCATTTAAGAGGGATAGTACGTATGTCCTATTATTTTTGCATATTAGGGAACCAGAGGAAATAAAGCGTGCAGTTAGGGAATTTAAAGCAGTAACTTTATTAATTATGAGAGAAAAAAGAAACATTTATACAAACTCTGGTGATGCTAATGTTGATAATTATAAATATGACTATGTAATAGAAAACAATGGTTCTAAAATGGAATTATGCAGTAAAGTGAAAAAATTTTTAGATGAAATTGGATTATTGATTTAAAAGGATTGGTTCAATGGATAATAATGAATTGCTTGTTCAATATGAAAAAAGAAGGATTTTTATAGATATTGCTTTTAAGGGGTGTGGAAGTGGATGTGTATATTGTTATTCTGATAGTTCAAGTGATAAGCAAAGTTTAATTTCTTTATACCATGTGGATAAATTATGTCAAAGTGTATTGGAAAAACTTGATGATAGCATATATTATATAATATCATTTTGTCCTAATACGGAACCATTTAAATCTGATGAAAGTTGTAATTTAATTATTAGGATAATAAAGAAACTTAGACATAAAAAGGTAGCATTTCAAATTGCAACAAAAGAATTTATTCCGTTAAATGTTTTGAAAACTCTAAATGAGTTAAGTAGGTTTAAAAATCAGATATTTATAAATATATCAATGCCTTATTTGGAGACAAAGATTATTGAACCGCATGCAGGAACATGTGAAGAACGGATTAGAAATATACAAAATATTAAAGATTTTTCTAATTTAAGTTCCTGTTTGTATATAAAGCCTTATAATTCTTTCGTTAAAAACAATATTGATAAATATATAAAACTAATAAGGGAGGAGAAACCAGATTATGTTTGTGTAGGTATGAAATTTGAAGAAAAATTAACTTCTAATAGTACGTGCAGAACTATGTATACTAAAGAAATTGCTGAGAAAACAATAAGTAAAAATGATTTTATTGGAATATTAAAAATAAAAGAAGAACTAGAGAAAGAAGGGGTTTTAGTTTACTTTGCTTCAACATGCTTTATTGTAAATTGTCTAATGATAGAGTGTGAACAAGAACTTTATAAGTATAAGCCTGAATTTTGTCAAAAATGCGTTATAAGGAGGATAGGGGATGAAAAGGAGTATTAGCATAAAAAGTATGGAAAGAGGTTCTATATATAATTTAGTAATTTTTTTATTTGGATTATTATTTGTTCTGGGAGGGATTATAATAAAAGAGAATAATGTTTTGGAAACAGTATTACTAAGTATTGGAACTTCATTAGTAGCTACATCTATAGCTGCATATATAAATTCAAAATATATAATACATAATAGTAAGTTAAAAACAGTTGTTGAACAATGGAAATTAGAGGATATTTATGAATCTAAGGCGAAAATGAATGAAAAATCTAACAATTGTTTGGAAAAGTGCAAGAAAAACATTGACATAATAGCGATAGGAATGGAAAATTTTTTAGCTAAAAAGGGAACATTACTAGAGGAACTATTACAGAATGGAGTGAAAATGAGGATTATTACTTGCGATCCTTCAAGTCTGTTTCTTGGTAGAAGGGAGGAAGATGAACAAGGTAAAAATATAGGTAAAATGAAGTTAGATATAGAGAAACTTCAGAGTTGGATAAAAAAACAGATTGGATTACAACGTAATATAGAAGTTAGGTATTATGAGTCATATCCTGCATTTTCATATTTGAGAATTGACAATAATTTATTTTGGTCAGATAATTTATGCAAGATGCCAAGCCAGCAAAGCATGGCATTTGAATTTTACAAGAATGGAAAAGGCTTTAGATATTATAGTCAATATTTTGAAAAAATATGGGGTTCGGATTTGTGTTTAAAAGAAGAGCAACTTAATAGTGTAGTTGAAAAGAGAAATAAAACAGTGTAATTTGCAAATAATAGGTTAAGTTTGGAATACTAAAGCAATTCGTTTTATATGGAGATGTTAAGTATATTTAATATAATAAGATGAGGAGTGATAGATATTGGCTAAGGTTTATATTTTTTTAGCAAATGGGTTCGAGGAAATAGAAGGATTAACGGTTGTTGATCTTTTGCGAAGAGCACAAATCAATGCACAGATGGTTTCAATTGAAGAAGGTAAGCAAGTTACAGGAAGCCATAATATAAAAGTTGAGGCGGACTGTTTATTTAAAGATGCCAAGGTGGATGAAGCAGATATGTTAGTATTGCCAGGTGGGATGCCGGGAACAACTAATTTATTACATCATCCGTTACTTATTGAGAAAATAAAAGAATTCCACAAAAATGAAAAGTGGCTTGCAGCTATTTGTGCAGCACCAAGTGTATTAGGGGCATGTGGAGTATTAACAGGGAAAAAAGCCTGCTGTTATCCAGGCTTTGAAGAAAAGCTGCTTGGCGCAGCCATCCAGTACGAGGCAGTAATTCAGGATGGTCATGTAATTACTAGCCGTGGGATGGGGGTAGCAATTGATTTTGCATTGAAGATAATCGAAGTATTAGTGTCGGAGGAAAAGGCACAAGAGATAAAAGAAAGTGTGATATATCAGGGTTAATATGTAATCTCTTTCTTAAGAAGGAACAGGGACGCTAAATTAGGGAGTAAAATGCATGCATTAATTAAATCAGTCATTTCCCAAACCAGGTCAAGAGACATTACAGCACCTAAGAATATCATCACAAGATAAAAAGTCTGGTAGGTTTTTTTATAACGTTTTCCACATAAGTAGTGCAGTGCACGTTCACCAAAGAAAGACCACCCAATAAGTGTAGCTATAGCAAAGGCGATTAGGGCAAGGGTTAAGATTATATTTCCGTATGGCAGAACAGAGAATGCCGCAGTTGTGTAACTGCCAGAAGTACAATTGGTAAATGCCTCAGGATGTTTGATACCTTCTGTTACAATTACCAGTCCTGTTATAGCACACATAATTACAGTATCCCAAAAAGTAGCGGTCATCTGAATCAGGGCCTGTTTTTTTGGGTTTTTTGTATTGGCATGACCTGCGGCTATGGCAGCAGAACCCATACCGGCTTCATTGGTGTATAATCCCCGGGCAATCCCGTGACGTGCTGCCATCTGAATAGTAAATCCTGAAAAACCGCCAATGACTGCGTTGGAATGAAATGCTGCTCGTATAATCAGGTTGACAGCAGATCCTAAGCAGCCACGATTCAGATAAAGAATCAAAAAGCAGCAAAAAATATACCCAAAACCCATTATCGGGACGATTTTGCTACATACATCGCCAATTACTTTCATACCGCCAATGATAACAAAACCACATAGGATGGCAGCAGCAATTCCTGCAATTTCAGGTGGAAGTTTCCAAGCAGCAGAAGCTGCTTCTGCCATGGCGTTAGCTTGTGTAGCACATCCTATACAGAGAGAAGCGATTACCGTGCAGATGGCATATATGACTGCAAGCCATTTTTTATGTAATCCTTTTTCAATTACATACATGGGACCTCCGACGTATTTATTAGAAGCTGTTTTTGTACGATAGATAAGGCTTAGATAACATTCGGCATAGGAAGTTGCCATACCTAATATTCCAGTTATCCAGCACCAGAATACGGAGCCAGGACCACCAAGGGCTATTGCGAGAGAAACACCAACAATATTCCCCGTTCCCAGAGTTGCGGCTAAAGTTGTGGCAAGGGCAGCAAATCCAGACAGGTTCTTGTTATTGTCATTTTCATTTTTTACAGATAAGCGAATGCCTTGAAAAACTTTTCGCTGTGGAAAGCGTAAATAAACTGTAAAAATAATATGTGTTCCAATTAGTAATAAAAGTATGGGATAAGTCCATAAAAAATTATTAAAAGTTTTTAGATATGACATGGGTACACCTTTTTATTCTCTTTGTAGAGTATATCATGATACATGCGATTTCATGACATAAGACAAGGATGAAATTTCCATAATAAAAAAACAAAACCGAGTAATAATAATAACAAGATAAGTGATGAAAAACAACGTTATACAGAAACAACAGTCCGGTAGCAGAATTGCAGCTGCAATGTTTTTTCTAGATAAGCGAAGTGAAGTAATCGCTTATCCCATACAAAGGCCATGCATAAAGCATGGGCAGAAAAACTCACGGAGGTGACCGTTATGTCAAATAACAATAATAGTGGTTCAAACAGAGTGGAAGTACCTCAAGCAAGAGAGGCATTAGACCGTTTCAAAATGGAAGTGGCATCTGAAATTGGAGTACCATTAAAACAAGGTTATAATGGAGACTTAACAAGTGCCCAAAATGGTTCTGTTGGTGGAGAAATGGTTAGACAAATGATCAGAAAATACGAACAGGATATGTCTTCTGGACAATAATAGATAACAAAGCATAAGCTAATGGATGTTATCTATAACAGGGATTAACACAACGCTAAAATAAAACATCATCTAGTAATGTGACAATTTGGGATTTATCTTGGAGGACTCGCGTAATGGATGATGTTTTTTATTTGCAAAGAAATAGTTCACATACATTGCATAAATTCACGGTTTATGCTAATATATACAATTGCGTACATGAAAGTTTTAGACAGAGAATATAAGTGATAATATAGAGTCAGATTTTGGTAAGAATAAGGAGGAGTATGATGGGTAAGTATTTTGGAACAGATGGATTTCGCGGTGAAGCTAATAAAGTTTTAACTGTAATGCATGCGTTCAAAGTGGGGCGTTTTTTGGGGAATTATTTTGGGAAGGATCACAAAGCCAGAATTGTAATAGGAAAGGATACAAGAAGATCCAGCTACATGTTTGAAGATGCTTTATCAGCTGGATTGACTTCCAGTGGAGCAGATGTTTATTTATTACATGTTACAACAACACCAAGTGTTTCCTATGTGGTAATAAGTGAGGGATTTGACTGTGGAATAATGATTTCAGCTAGCCATAATCCTTTCTATGATAATGGTATTAAGATTTTAAATGGGGAAGGTCATAAGCTTTCAGCAGAAATAGAAGCACTGATTGAAGAATATATAGATGCAGAAGAAGATACTATTCCATATGCAGTAGGAGAAGATATCGGAAGAACGGTTGACTATTCTATGGGAAGACATCGCTATATGGGATATTTGATCTCATTAGCTAAGCGGTCTTTTAAGGGTGTGAAAGTAGGACTTGACTGTGCCAATGGTTCAGCATCAACAATTGCAAAACCTGTTTTCGATGCATTGGGTGCGAAAACATTTACAATGAGCAATGAACCGAACGGCGTCAATATAAATACAAATTGTGGCTCAACACATATTGAGAATTTAGCAGCATTTGTTGTAGAGAACAATTTAGATGTAGGATTTGCATTCGATGGAGATGCAGATAGATGTTTAGCAGTAGACGAGAAAGGGAATATTATTGATGGTGATTTAATACTTTACCTTTGTGGTACTTATTTGCATGAGCATGGAGAATTAACAAACAGTACAATTGTTACTACAATAATGTCAAATATGGGGCTTTACAAAGCGTTGGATGACAAAGGCATTTCTTATGAGAAGACCACAGTTGGAGATAAATATGTGTATGAGTGTATGATGAATAACGGGTATACACTAGGCGGTGAACAGTCAGGTCATATTATCTTCAGCAAATATGCATCCACAGGAGATGGCATTTTAACTTCTCTTATGGTTATGGAAGTAATGCTTGAGAAGAAGATGAGCATTTCCGAACTATTAAAAGATATCAAGATTTATCCGCAGTTACTTGTAAATGTGAAAGTCAATGACAAAAAGGCTGCAAGAGAAGATGCAGTGGTCAAAGAAGCAGCGGCACAGGTTGAAAGAGAGCTGGGGGATGAAGGAAGATTATTGTTACGTGAAAGTGGTACAGAGCCATTGATTCGAGTAATGGTAGAAGCCAAGACAGATGAACTATGTGCGAAATATGCAAAAATAGTTACAGATGCGTTAAAGAAACAAGGTCATGAACGCCCTTGACAGGGAGAGCATTCCTTGCAAATAACAAGATTAGGTATTTACAAAAATACTAGCTTATACTATACTTATGCTTAGATTGAGAATGGCTAAGTGTCTGTTTTCATGCTATTTTAAGGAGGAAAATCAATGAGTTTACAAGTGGAAAAGTTAGAAAAGAACATGGTAAAGCTTACAATCGAGGCGAGTGCAGAAGAACTTGACGCTGCCATTGAAAAAGCATATCAGAAGAATAAAGGGAAAATTTCCGTTCAAGGATTTAGAAAAGGCAAAGCACCACGTGCTGTTATTGAAAAAATGTATGGAACAAGCGTTTTCTTTGAAGATGCAGCGAATGTATTAATTCCTGAAGCTTATGATAATGCTGTAAAAGAAAGCGACTTAGAGATTGTTTCTCAACCTGATATTCATGTAGTACAAATTGAAAAAGGAAAACCTTTTGTTTTTACAGCTGAAGTAGCAGTGAAACCGGAAGTTACTTTAGGTGATTACAAAGGTATCGAAGTTGAAAAAATTGAAGTAACAGTATCTGATGATGAAGTCAGTGCAGAATTAGATCGTGTCAGGGAACAGAATTCCAGAACAATCAGTGTTGAAGATAGAGCAGTTGAAAATAATGATATTGCAGTAATTGATTTCGAAGGATTTGTTGATGGCGTAGCATTTGAAGGTGGAAAAGGAACAGATTATTCTTTAGTAATTGGTTCTCATTCCTTTATTGATACATTTGAAGAGCAGTTAGTTGGTAAAAAAGCTGGAGAAGAAACAGAAGTTAATGTTACATTTCCAGAAGATTACCAGGCAGCAGAATTAGCTGGAAAAGCTGCTGTGTTTAAGGTAACGGTAAAAGAAATTAAAGTAAAAGAGTTACCAGAGTTAAATGACGAGTTCGCTCAAGATGTTTCTGAATTTGAGACTTTAGAAGAGTATAAGGCTGACGTAAAGAAAAATCTTGAAGAGAAAAAATACAATGCAGCAATGTCAGCAAAAGAAGAAGCAGTAGTTGATACTGTAATCGAGAATGCAGCAATGGAAATTCCAGAAGCAATGATCGAAACTCAAGTTAGACAAATGGCTGATGATTTTGCTAGAAGAATTCAACAGCAAGGTTTATCATTAGAACAATACTTCCAGTTTACAGGAATGGATCCGCAGAAGTTCTTAGAGTCTATTAGACCACAGGCTTTAAAACGTATCCAGAGCAGACTTGTATTAGAAGCAATCGTAAAAGCAGAAAACATTGAAGTTTCTGAAGAAGAGCTTAACAAAGAATTAGAAGGTATGGCAGCAGCTTATAAGATGGAATTAGACAAATTAAAAGAGCTTATGAGCGACAAAGATAAGGAAACTATGTCTATGGATATTGCTGTTCAAAAAGCAGTTGATGTTATTACAGCAGCAGCTGTAGAAAAATAGTTCCTATGTAAAAGGAGGAATGTTGGATGAGTTTAGTCCCATATGTCATTGAACAAACGAGCAGAGGAGAACGTTCTTACGATATCTACTCCAGATTATTAAAGGAAAGAATTATTTTCCTAGGAGAAGAAGTAACGGATGTTTCCGCACAGTTAATCGTATCACAGCTTTTGTTTTTAGAGTCAGAAGACCCAAATAAAGACATCAGTTTATATATCAATAGCCCAGGTGGCTCTGTTACAGCTGGTATGGCTATCTATGATACTATGAATTACATTAAATGTGATGTATCTACCATTTGCATGGGTATGGCCGCTAGTATGGGGGCTTTCCTGTTAGCTGGTGGAACAAAGGGCAAGAGATTTGCACTTCCTAACGCTGAAATTATGATTCATCAACCTTCCGGTGGTGCTAAAGGTCAGGCTACTGACATTAAGATTGTGGCAGATAATATTTTGAAAACAAAGAAAAAATTAAATGAAATTTTAGCTGCTAATACAGGAAAACCTCTTGAAGTTATTGAGATCGATACCGAAAGAGATAATTATATGACCGCACAAGAAGCAATGGAATATGGATTGATCGATAGCATTATTACGAAACGTAGCTAATTTTGTAAAGGAGTTTGTTGAATGGCGAATAAAACAGAGGACAGAAAGCAGTTAAGATGCTCTTTCTGTAATAAGACACAGGATCAGGTACGCAAGCTTATCGCAGGTCCTAATGTGTATATTTGCGACGAGTGTATCGATCTTTGTGCAGAGATTATTGAAGAAGAATTCGATATGAACGAAAATGATAGTGAGATTAACTTACTAAAGCCTCGTGAAATCAAAGAGTTCTTAGATGAATATGTTATTGGCCAGGATGATGCTAAGAAAGTCTTGGCAGTTTCCGTTTACAACCATTATAAGAGAGTTCTTGCAGGCAAAAACCTTGATGTTGAGCTGCAGAAAAGTAATATTATTATGGTTGGGCCAACAGGTTCAGGTAAAACTTACCTTGCTCAAACATTAGCTAAATTATTAAATGTACCATTTGCTATTGCAGATGCGACAGCTCTTACTGAAGCGGGTTACGTTGGAGAAGATGTTGAAAATATTTTGTTAAAAATTATTCAGGCAGCTGATTATGACGTAGAACGTGCAGAATATGGTATCATTTATATTGATGAAATTGATAAGATTACTAGAAAATCTGAAAATACATCCATTACACGTGATGTTTCAGGTGAAGGTGTTCAACAGGCATTGCTAAAAATCTTAGAAGGAACGGTTGCGAATGTTCCTCCACAAGGTGGCAGAAAACACCCTCATCAGGAATTTATTCAAATTGATACAACCAACATTTTATTTATCTGTGGTGGAGCTTTTGATGGTTTGGAGAAAATCATTGAGAGCAGAATAGGACAAAAATCTATTGGTTTTGGTGCTGAGTTAGGCATGAAAGCCAACTATAATGTTGGCGAAATGTTTAAACAGGTGCTGCCAGAAGATTTTGTTAAGTTTGGCTTGATTCCGGAGTTTATTGGACGTGTTCCTGTAACAGTGGGATTAGACTTATTAGACGAGGCTTCTTTGTCACGTATTTTAACAGAACCAAAGAATGCTATTGTAAAACAGTATAAGAAACTGTTTGAATTTGATGGTGTTTCTCTTGAATTTGATGAAGATGCGATTCAGGCAATTGCAAAATTATCATTTGACAGAAAGACAGGTGCCAGAGGTTTACGAGCAATAATGGAATCAGTTATGATGAATTCAATGTTTGATATTCCTTCTGAAGAAGAAGTTGCAAGATGTATAATTACAAAGGCAGCAGTTGAGGGAAAAGAAGAACCAAAACTGATTATGGTTGATGCGGAAAATGAAAAGATGCCTATACCGAAAAAAGCGTCAAAACGTCATGGGAATGGTGACGAAATAGCATAATTGAATATGTGAGAATAAAATTAAAGGAGAATGAGAACAAATGTGTCTCGTTCTCCTTTAAAAATGTTAGAAGATTGTCATATATTTTTTTACTTGCAAACAACTGCTATTATAGGTAATATAGTATCATATGAATAGCTATTCTTAGTTAATAGTTTGTTGAATCCAGGGAGGTTCAAAGGATAAGTAGAAAAGAGGATGCAAGATGGAAAATTACAATAAGAATTTACCAGTTATTGCGTTAAGAAATTTAACAGTATTACCTGGAATGATGATACATTTTGATGTAAATAGGGATATTACAATAAAGGCAGTTGAAAATGCAATGTTGGGGGATCAGATGGTTTTTCTGGTAACTCAAAAAGATCCAGAAGTTGAAGAACCAAAAGATGAAGATTTAGAAGCATATGGTACAATTGCATTGGTTAAGCAAGTGATCAAGTTAAGTGAAGATGTACTAAGAGTAATGGTAGTAGGAATTCAGAGAGGAGAACTTGTTTATATAGAAGAGGAAGAACCGTTTCTTTTGGGTGAAATTGAGGTAACTGAAGATTTTAGTCTTAACATGTTATCACCACTTGAAATAAAAGCTATGAGCGAACAATTGAAGAAACTGTACGAGCTATACTGTGTTGCAACTAATAAGGGAAATTCAAAGGTCTTGCTTAAGATACAGGATATAGAGAATATGGATAAGCTGGTAAATGAAATTGCAATAAATATGGTTCTGACTCAAGATGAGCAGCAGGCTATTTTGGATCAGGAAAATTTGGCGAGCCGTTATGAGTTTTTGTGTATTATGATATCTGAAAAACTCCAGATATTGGATTACAGGAAAGAACTGGAAAAGAAAATAAAAAGCCATATTGACAAAAACCAAAGGGAATATGTATTACGTGAGCAGCTTAAAGTGATTCGAGAAGAACTTGGAGAAGATGATTCCGAGGATGAAGCAGAGCAGTTTTTTAAGGAGTTAAAGAAGTTAAAAGCATCTAAAGAGGTTAAAGAGAAGATAAAGAAGGAAATTAACCGCTACAAATCTATAGCTGCTAATTCAGCTGAAAATGCAGTAATTCGTAGTTATATAGAAAATTTATTAGCTTTGCCTTGGGATAAGGAAAGCAAGGATACCAATGATTTGAAAAAGGCAAAGAAGGTATTAGAGAGTGAGCATTATGGGCTTACGAAAGTTAAGGACAGGATACTTGATTATCTTGCTGTAAGAAGCGTTGCGGAAAAAGGAGATGCCCCTATTATCTGTTTAGTAGGACCTCCTGGAACTGGTAAAACTTCAATTGCACGTTCTGTTGCAACCGCATTAAACAAGAAATATGTAAGAATCTGTTTGGGCGGAGTGCGTGATGAAGCGGAAATCAGAGGACATAGAAGAACCTATATAGGAGCTATGCCAGGACGTATTATTAACGGTTTGAAGAGCGCAGGTGTGAAAAATCCACTGATGCTTCTGGATGAAATTGATAAGACAAGTTCAGATTATAAAGGTGACACATCATCAGCTTTATTAGAAGTTTTAGATTCCGAGCAGAATAATAAATTTGTAGACCACTATGTAGAATTACCTGTAGATTTATCAGATGTGTTATTTATTGCAACTGCAAATTCACTTTCCACAATACCGAGACCATTACTTGACCGTATGGAAGTAATAGAGGTTTCAAGTTACACAGAAAACGAGAAACATCATATTGCAAAAGAATTTCTTGTAAAAAAGCAAATGAAGAAGAATGGACTAAAAAATAAAGAACTGACTATTTCTGAAAAAGCTTTAGATAAGATTATTACAGGTTATACACGGGAAGCGGGTGTGAGAGGATTAGAAAGAAAAATTGCCGAGATTTGTCGTAAGTCTGTACGAGAAGTTATCGAAAGCGAAAAGAAACAAATCCGAATCAATGAAAAAAATCTTTCAAAATATTTGGGAAAAGTTCCGTATGATATAAACATGGCAAATGAAGAAGATGAAGTAGGAATTGTGCGAGGACTTGCATGGACAAGTGCTGGTGGAGATACTTTACAGATTGAAGTAAATGTTATGCCTGGAAAGGGAAAGATGCAGATGACAGGAAAAATGGGAGATGTTATGAAGGAATCTGCACAGATTGCGTTAAGTTATGTACGTTCTATCAGTAATGAGTATGATGTGCCTGCGGAATACTATGAGAAACATGATATCCATTTGCATATACCTGAGGGAGCAGTTCCGAAAGATGGTCCATCAGCTGGAATAACTATGACAACTGCGATTTTGTCAGCCGTGACGAAGAAAAAAGTTAGGGCTGATTTGGCAATGACTGGAGAAGTAACGCTTCGTGGAAAGGTTTTACCGATTGGTGGGTTGAAAGAAAAATTGTTAGCTGCAAAAGCGGCACATATTAAAACAGTTTTAGTACCAAAAAAGAATAAAAAAGATATTGAAGAATTGGATATAGAAGTATTGGAGAAACTAGAAATAGAGTATGTCGAAACGATGAAAGATGTTTTATCATTTGCACTAGCTCATTAGAAAAGGAGGACTAAATCGTGCATATTAAAAGTGTGAATTTAGAGACAGTTGTCGGAATTACAAGCACATTGCCAAAGAATGAGCTGGTTGAAATTGCATTTGCGGGCAAATCAAATGTAGGAAAGTCGTCGTTAATCAATGCACTCATGCAAAGAAAGTCTTATGCTAGGACGTCACAGCAGCCTGGAAAGACACAGACAATTAATTTTTATAATATTAATAATGAACTGTATTTTGTAGACTTACCTGGATATGGTTATGCAAAAGTGGCTAAAGAAGTAAAAGTTAAATGGGGCAAAATGATTGATAACTATTTAAAGAAATCAGAAGTTTTGCGACTGCTATTTTTATTGG
The DNA here is from genome assembly GCF_900111595.1 of [Clostridium] polysaccharolyticum. GTDB lineage: Bacteria > Bacillota > Clostridia > Lachnospirales > Lachnospiraceae > Clostridium_AI > Clostridium_AI polysaccharolyticum. Next base: position 20,680 of record NZ_FOHN01000037.1, read on the forward strand.
TTGATATTAGACATGAACCAGGGCAAAATGATAAAGACATGTACAATTGGGCTGTACATTATGGTTTTAATCCGGTTATAATTGCTACTAAGTCGGACAAAATAAGCCGTGGAGCTAAGCAAAAACATGTTACACAAATAGCAAAAGCTTTAAATGTTGTGGAAGGAACACCGATTATTCCTTTCTCTGCGTTAAACAAAGAAGGCAGAGATGAAATATATGAATATATAGAAGGTGCAAAAGAGTACTTTGATGAAGAGAATCAATAAGATGTATTAATTTAAAAAGGAGTTGCGGGATAGGAATATCGTGTAACTCTTTTTTAAAAGAATATGCATGAAGACAATTGTGGCATGGAATTATCTAATATTTAGAGAAATATAAAAAAATTTTTGAAAAAAGTTTGAAAAAACTTGTTGACAGGAATCGAAAGATGTGATAAAATATAAAACGTCGCTGAGAGGAAAGACAAAGTCCTGAAGCGAAGAACATTGATAACTGAACAGTGAAACAACCTTGAAAATTCAGA
>NZ_FOHN01000009.1 GCF_900111595.1 [Clostridium] polysaccharolyticum
AATCGGAAAGCAGTTCTTCTATGATAGAATGAAAGTCATCTATAACAGATTTTTTCTTTCTTGTATGAGATTTTTCAAATCCATGCAGGTATTTGTCAACCGTTCGTCTATCGACGTTCCGTTCACGAGCAATTTGGCTCTTATTAATTTTCAATGTTGAATCCTCCAGAAAAGGTTTTAATTTAGTTAAATCATTTAAGGAATATATAGTTAAATCAGTGGTTATATTAGTTTGAATGATCATAATAGCGCCTCCTATCAGGAATCTATTATAATCAGCTTTTGTACATATTTATATTAGATTTTCTGTACTTATTTATGTTAGCATTTATAGGAACAGTTAAGTTTCACCGTCTGCTTCACAGCATTGTAGCATTGTTTCTATGTGCTATCAAGGGCACGTCCCTTCGGGATGGCTGGTATTCCCTCGGACTTGGAATCTAGGAACAGTCAGGCAGGTCAGTTTTTTGGAGCTGAAGAATTGTCTGCTGGCCTAAGAAAATAAGCATCTGCCACTTGGCAGGCATGTTTGGTGCATTTTCCAGCGTTTCAACCCTGTTCAGAACCTGATACTTGTTGTGTTTGTGTGGGCGCAGGAAGTTGTAGTAGGCAACCCACAGGGTAAGATCGTAGTTGGCACCGTTGTAGCTGTCAAAGCCGTTTGTAGGGCGGTAGGACATTTTGTAGGTGCGGTTCAGCCGTTCGATCATCTGTTTGTATGGTCGATGCTTCTTAGATACCTCATCATCATTGGTGAGGCCAATTACCTGTGTGATATCAAACTTGAATTTACCTTTCGATTCCAGATCAAACTGCTGGGCTGCAAGGGGATAGGCACTGTAGCCATCGGCAATGAATTTAAAGTTTTTTGGAAGCTTTTCTAAATGAAGAAATGCCTGGCGCATGGCAAGAATGCAGGGACCAACCCCGCGGTTGTCGGAAACCCGGTAGCCGATGATGGAGCGTGAAGCGGCATCCATGATGAACCAGATAAATCCTTTTACGCCACGAACCTTGATGTAGGTTTCGTCGGCGGTAAATACAGAGCTTTTTGGATAATGATAGTTGTCCACAAAAGGTTTTACGACAAGTGCTGCTGTCTTGCAGTAGCTGGCAACCTGCTGGTGTGAAATTTCAATTCCGTAGAGGTCTTTGAGAGCCTGTGCGGTCTTTCTTGTGAACCAGGGCATGGGAACAGTGGGGACATTTCAGAGTGTACTGTTTGTGAAAGCGGTTTTCTTCTGGTGAGAAGGCGGTCTGGCACACTTTGCATAGAATCTGGCCTTTCTTGCCATTGTTACGGTAGAGATAGGGCATGGGAGCGTTGCAGGAAGGGCAGTGGCAGTCTTCGGAGATGTCACATTCCTTGCGGCGTGCAACGGGTTTCAGCACCTTATTGTAGCGTTTGGCATAGTATTTTAAGAGGTCATTCCAGTCCCAGTCCTGCTTGTGGCAGATGACTTTTGGAAGATCATCGGTTTTAAATTTCTGGTACTCAGGGGAGTGGGAATCATCAAAAGCCCACTGCTTGAGATGGATGTATCTGCAGATAAATTTGATAAGAAAAATATTTTGTTGATAAAGGTATTGAATAATTTGTAGAAGATAAAGTATAATGTTCATGGCAATGATATCCTTTCATGTTGGGTTTGTTAGGCGATGAACATTATAACAGAAAAAGGGGGTCATTGCTTTTTTATTTGAAAAAAGTTAGAAATCCTTGAAAATAGAAGGTTTGAAAAATAGAAAAGGTAGTTAGGCTTTACACTACCTTATAGAAAGCGAGAGGAAGTTAATGAAGAAAATATATATATTCGTGCAGGTGTTTTGCCATATGAAACAGTTACTCCACAAGATTGTTTGATGAGAAATGTGGTAGGTGGCAATGCGGGAAACTTAGTGTATCAATATAGTGTATTTAATTCTCTTGCCACAGAGGATATGGAATTTGAAACAACTCGTTACCAGGCAAATTTAGAAGATGCAGAGCGTATCAGTCAAGAGTGTCAGGCATTCGTTATTCCATTAGCAGATGCATTTCGTCCGACTTTTATGCAATACTTAAAGGATTTGACCGCACTGATAAAGAAGCTTACTATTCCATGCATTGTAATTGGAGTAGGGATTCGTGCAGCTTATGAACCTGACTTTTCCGGTTTGGCATTCTTAGACGAAGATGTAAAGAATTTTGTAAATGCTGTATTAGAAAAGTCAGCTAAGTTAGGTTTGCGTGGAGAGTTTACAGCAACCTATTTAAAAAAATTAGGATATCGTGAAGAAAAAGATTTTACCATAATTGGTTGTCCTTCTGCTTACTTAAACGGAGCAGAGCTTTGTGTGAAAGAAGTTAAACTGAATACGGATTCTAAAGTTAGTCTTAATTCAGATATGTATCCCAATCTTCAATTTTCAGAGTTTCTTAGAAATGTTCAAAAAGATTATCCGAATTATCGTTTTGTAGGTCAGATTCATAATGAATTACGTTTGTTGTATACTGGTTGCCCATTTCCAGCAGGAGAGGCTTATCCTTGCAAGAATACAGAGTCACCTGCATATGTTAATCAGAATGCCAGATATTTTATCAATGTTCCATTGTGGATTGAGCATATGAAGAAAATGGATTAGATCATATATATAAACATGAGGATGGAGTGAATTACTTACAGCAAAGAATGGCTAGTGTGGATTTAAATCCAGGGGTAAAACCGTGGTTAGGCATTTTAGAGGAGGAGTATAGGTATCGAGTTGGATTAAGTTATGACTGGCTTGTAGATGAATGTTATAAGAAAAAAACAATTAAACTTTTAATAGTATAATAATTATAATAAGTAATTGCGAAGCTTATTCGCAATTTTAAACATTGACAAAGAAAAATTCTAGCAAAGTACGAATTTCAAAGTAAAATACGGAAAGTTGTGATTTTAGGTACACTTAAATAAGCCTTATGGCTTATGCAGTTGATAAGTCTTATGTTATAAGAGGTTTTAAGTTTCGAATGTATTCATAATGGTTGATTTTGTCTGCAAGAATACTGTAATAATCCAGGAAATACATGGAAGAATTAGATTAGAATGTAAGGTTTTCTCATTTTTAGTTCTGTGGTCTGCAAGGCAGAGGTTGTCTCCATAAGCTTGTAAAATACAAGCTGTAAATTATCTAAAAAATCCTGCTTAACTATACCTATAGCACATTTACGCATATGGAAATATAGGGTATGATAAAGACAATCTAATTCTGTTTCGGCGAATAGATATACAAGTGAATATAGAAAAACTGCGGTGGTCAAGATTCTGACAATTGAAAAAGCTAGGAGGAAATATTTTTGAAAAGAATAGTATTTTTCTTCAATATAAAAAGTTTTGTAGAACTTCGGTTAGCAGGACAGTTTATTGACAATGGGGATGTTGTTTACAGTAAAATCAGTAAATCCTTTTTTGATGTAGTATACGATATTCGGAATATTATGGAAAGAAAAGAATTTATTCGAATTCTTGAATGTATACATAGGATTACTTCAGAAATGGGTGGAAACGAAGACTATAAACAAATCTGCAAGGAACAGGAAGTTGTTGTCTGGCTTACGGACAGCTTTTGCGAACCAGTATTTCAATTTCAGCCATTCTCTGATGAAGTGAGGAAGCGACAGGAAGTAAAGAAGAGAGAAGAAGATAGGAAATATCTTCTTGGGGAGCTAAAGAATATTAAGGTCAGTGAACTTAACATAATTACTTCCATGTACAGAGACAGGGAGAAGGAACTTTCTTGCTTGTTGGAAAACATTATGGTACCAGTGAATTTTTATTATGTACCATGTTTGACCTATGATGTGGCAGATGGTGAAATGGATTTAATAAAGAGATGTGCGTATTGGCTTGCCTATTTCATAAGATGGGTTGAGCTAAGAATTCCAGATTATTTTTTAAAGCACAAACTTAATCTTCAGTATTATAAAAACAAAGTGCTCACCCTTGCAAATGAAATGGAACTGGTAAATTGGATTATGGAATGCTATAATAGAAAGGGGAAAAACAACAAATACTGGTTCCAATCAGGTGTTAAGGTTCTAGCTGAGTTTTTTTTAAGTAAGGTATGCGAGGGAGTTCAGAATGACAGCATAGAAAAAATCCAAATTGAATGGGTTGATTCTTTCAAGAAGCAGAACCTCATAGACAATCTGTTTCAGCGGATTATGGAGAGTTACCTTTCATTTTTGGTGGAAGAACAAAGGAACGAGGAGCATTGCAGCACGACAGAACTGGCTTCTGATGCTGGTTGGACATTATTTGCATGTACGAAAGATTCAGCTGTAAAATGTCTTTTAGAAAAACGGAGAACTGTACATAAAAATGTAAAAGTTATTACGATTGACGAGGAACAGAAATTAACTTACTACACAGTAGGCAATGGAATTCCGATTGTGATTGTGAATGCTTTGGGTGCATTTGTAGAAGCTTGGGATAATCTGATTTATGAGCTTGCCAAAAATTATTATGTTGTAATTTGGGATATCCGTGGGGTTGATACAGGTAATCAGGAATTATTTGCTAAAGGACTATTCGGAGTGGAATCACAAGTCAAGGATATAGAGAGAGTTGTGGCGAATGAAAAGTTACAGGATTTTCATTTATTAGCCTGGTGTTCGGGTGCAAAGTCATCAGTTATATATTCAGTACGGAATCCAGATAAAGTAAAGTCTCTCATGTTTTTGTGTGGTGATTTTGCACCTTATGATGGAATGAAGAAGATTTCGTCAAAGTTTCAGGACAATCTGCCTTTAGTAAAAGAGCTGTTAGATGGAAAGAGCAATCTGCTTAAAATTTATATGAATCTGATTTTTGATGGAATATTCCGAAATCCACCAGAAGAAATACCAATTGAAGAAGATTTTCAGTTTTTCGAAGTTCTGCCAGTTGAGTACAGGGATTATCTGTTAGCATTATTTCAGTCTGAGCAGCAGACTGCTAATTTTCTGCGGATCTGTATTGAATACTATGAACATGACATAACAGAGTATTTACAGCAAATAGAACACAATGTACTGCTTATTACAGCAGAACATGATAAGGTTGCTCCTATGGAGCAATCATACTGGGCTTATCAGCAGATAGAACATGCACAGATTTATTGTCTGCCTGCAGCAGTACATGTCATTATGATGGAAAGAAGCAGAGAAATAATGAATTATGTAAAGTATCACATTGATATGTGTGAGCAGAAAGAAAAGGGGAATTGGAAATGACAAAATTACGCAGATGCATATGGGTAGATGACTATACACAGAAATATCATGATGAGGAATGGGGAGAACCTGTTTACGATGACAGATTATTATTTGAAATGTTGGTACTGGAATCCTTTCAGGCAGGATTATCCTGGGTAATTGTTTTGAAGAAACGCGAAGGTTTCCGTGCCGCATTTGATAATTTTGATCCAGAACTTATTAAGGATTACTCACAGGAAAAGATAGAACAGTTGCAAACAGATGATCGTATCATAAAGAGCAAAGCAAAAATTGTAGCGACTGTAAATAATGCCAAAGTCTTCTTAGCAATACAGCAGGAATTTGGCAGTTTTGCCAATTATTTATGGAAGTTTACAGATAACAAGATTATAACCATTCATGATAATCAGTTACCAGAAGAATATCAGGGGCTAGCTGCTAAGATCTCGAAAAATTTAAAGAAAAGAGGGATGAAATTTATGGGAGAAGTTACAACCTACTCTTATCTGCAGGCTATTGGTGTTGTGAATAACCATGATAGTTTCTGTTATAAGTGCCAGGGGTAAAAGCTCTCGGAATGTAGTCATGAAAAAAATAGAACATATGGAACCATTCAATGAATTTTTTTATCGGGATTGTTATTATAATTCTTTATTCTCAATCCTTAAGCATTTTGAAGTTGATATATGGTCAGTAATTGCCAATGAGGTATTTTTATATTGCAGTACTCCTGAAAACTGCTTACATGGGACAGCCAGTTATCTATGTGCAAAGTCAATGGATCTGGTCTTGCGGGAACAAAATGTGAAATGCAGTTATGTTTACCAGCGAGAGAATATTATTCAACATGCGATTGAGGCCATAGACTATGACAGTCCAGTAATTGCCTTGGTAGACTGTTATGAGGAGGAGATAAGGAAAGATTTTTTCCATAAGGAACACTTGGATCATAGTATGTTGCTCTATGGATATGACGAAGTGGAAAAAGAGTTCATTGTAATGGAGCAGACGAAAAAAAATACTTTGAATTATTCCGAGAAGAGAATATCATTTCAAAGTTTGGAAAATGCTATAAATAGTTATCAAGAATTATATGGAAGACACAAAGCAGATGAGCCGTTACTCACCTGCTTTTCTTATGCCAAAAATGTAAAAAAACAAGAAATTGAAAGCATAAAGGAATCTGCTAAGTCCATATATGCAAGAAACTATCTTAAGATGTTACCTGAATTTGCAGTGCAGGACATGATAAGGATGCAGATGAAGAACAAGCTGTCGGAATATCTGTCGGATGGAGAGTATGCTGACGGGGTAATGGAGGAAGTTCTTGAGAGCCTAAATGCAATCAACAATGCATATCTTGTTGAGAAAATAAAATGGAATTTATTTTTGGAGAATAGAGAGCTAGAACAGCTTTTAGAGTCCATCTTAAGCAATTGGCAAGTGGTCCGTCTGGCAATTCTGAATACGATTTTCGAGGGAAATAACCTAGAAGAGAAAAGAAAAGAGGCAAAGAAGAAACTGATTCTATTAGAAGAGGAGGAGAAAAAACTAAATAACTTAGTTTTTTTTTATTTGACCAAAAATCTATGAAAAAACGCATAAAGCAAAGAAACGAGGTGATTGATAATGGAATATAAAGGAGTCCAGTTCCAGTGTGAGAATATTCATATAGAACAATATCTTGTGCTTGATGTGGAACAAGAAATATCCTTTGATTTGTTTTCTTTGGAGATACCTTCCAGGGTGCAGGACAAAATCAATTTGATGGAAGAACAGAAGGAAATGAATTTTCAAGTGTTTGAAGATACGAATATTTATTACGCCAATGATCTTAGCCGATTTGGAGAACAGAACACGGTTTATCTTTACGCAAAGGTTTTGACTGGATTTGCTCAAAAGGCATTTTTAGAAAGAGACATGCCAGGATTTAGTAAACTTTGGCTCAATGGAAGGCTGATTGATGCCTGTTCCGAAAGGCAGCAGGCAGTGCAGTATCAAGTACAGCTTAAGAGTGGGATAAACCATATTGTTTTAGCATTCCACAGAATACGTAAGAGTGTATTTCCGCCCTATGTATATCTTAACTTGTTGCCTTATGAGAATATAAACCATGAGTGTTTTCCTTTTCGCAGAAAGGAAATCTATCAGAAAGAGCATGTTTTGTTGCCAAGCCAGTATGATGACAAGGAGCAGATGCTTTGGTTCTTCCTGATACCACACAATAGTGACAGGCAGGAATATTCCATTATAATTGAGAAAAACCAGAGTGTGTATGATGAAATAATAATAGAACCATTTAAGCCATATAAAGTATCTGTTCCGTTACAAGAGAATGAATTGATGCAGGTAAAGGCAGTATGTGATGTTTTCACATATGCACCTGAAATTTATATAAAGCTGCCAGAGAAGAAAGTAGAACAGATAGTAGAACAAGCAATTCATTATATAGCATATCACAAAGAATGCAAGGAAGAGTGTTTTGGAAGGATTGCAAAAATCCAGAATGATTTAACATTCGAGAAAGATATATACCAGCTTTGTCAGGAACTGATGCAGATTTTCAATGGAAAACCATTAGAAGAAAAAATAATTAAGAGTGTATATTACTTATCAGATTTAGATTTATCCTATCAGGAAATGCAGGTTATGCTCCCCGCTGATTATGACAGAGATAAAACGTATCCTGTTATTTTTTGCCTTGGAATTCTAGATTTTGATTATATAAAGCTTGAGGAATTACCAAAAGAGCATATCATTGTAAATCTTTCAGGAAGAGGTATTCTAGGTGGAAGTTATATAAGTGAAGCTGCATATTTTGAAGGAATTGAGAAGATAAAACAGCTGTATGAGATAGATACAGACAGAATCTTTCTGATAGGAAAAAGTAATGGTGGTTATGGAGTATGGTCTCTGATTCAGAACTATCCTGACTTAGCAGCAGCAGCATTTCCAATATCGGGATATCCGTACGAGCCAAACATAAGAAATGTCGCAAATTTAGATGTGTACAATGTGATTTCCAATATGGACAGCTGCTATACAGGAAAAGAAACCGTGCTAAAAGAGCAGCTTGGAACCAATGACCGTTATAAGGAAATACGAGAGGATGGACTTCTTCATCACACGGTTACGAATTTTTCAATATACGATATTGAGGCGATATTCCAAGGAAAGATAAGAGAAGAGTATCCCAAGGAAATTTATTTCCGTACGGAACGCAATCGGAATATCAAAGCATACTGGATTTCTATCTGGGGAATTCAGAAAGGACAAAAGAGTGGATTGGTAAAAGCAAAAATACAAGAGGATGGTAATATTCTTCTCATTACAAAACATACAGAAGGAATTACAGTAGTTCTCCCACCAGAAGTGAACAAAAGAAAATTTTATGTGAATGTGAATGGTAATCTGGTATGGTTCTACAAATATAACAGAAATGAGATCGAAATTCGATTCCATGAAAAAGGTTCCTTTAAGATAAATCCCGATAGAAAACCTGAGAGAGACATGGCTAAGGGAAATGGACTTCTTGATGTATATACTGGTTCGGTACGGATTGTGGTGCCAAAGTGGTATTCGGACAAAGAGATGAGTGTTGCGAAAAAGTTCCAGTCACCAAAAAGTAATGGATATTACAACAGCATTCACGTCTGTTACCCGATTTATCAGACGGATACCATAAAGGAAGAACAAAAAAGCAAGAATCTGATTCTTATCAATCTGGATAGGAAACAGCTGGAAGAACAATATGGAATTTCATTGAACCGTTATATTTCGTTTGAACAAGAAGGATTTTTTTATGAAGGAAAAGAATACTGTGGACAATATTGTGTGATGCAGGTGATTGAAAATCCATCTAGGAAAGAGAGCAGTATTCTGCTCGTCAATACCAATGATGAGACGATGTTCCGCCACAATATGTTTCTTCGCAAGATTGCAATCCCGTTTGTTGTTTATGGGATGCATGAATACTGGAATAATGTAGCATTGATCCAGTGGCAGGATGATTTTTATGGGGTTTATGAATGGGGAAATGTTATGAAACCACTATAGAACATAAAGAGGGAAGTATTTGCAATATAATGCTTTATATTATAAATGCTTTAGATAAAAAAGGAGGACAAATGTATGACAATTGAAAAAGTTAAGTCAATAATGAAAACAATCATGATTGAAAAATTATCAATTGAGCTGCAGGAGGCTGATTATGAAAAAAAATTATTAGAGCTGGGGTTAAATTCTCTGCTTTTCATTAAGCTTCTTATAAACATGGAAAAAGAGCTGGATGTGGAATTTCCTGAGGAAATAATTGATCCAAATGGAGTAACCAATCTAAATCAGTTGGCACAGATTGTTTTATCTATGTAAAAGGAGGAGAACTATGTTTATTGATCAGATTATAACAGAGATTTGGAAACCAGTTACAAAACAATATAAGGAGGCATATGAAGCAGCAAAAAAACTTAGTGCAGAGGAACTGTACGAAAGACATATTGCGTCTGAAATGAAGTATTTTCCATATATTGGTGTAAATATGAATTATATTGACACATGTGGATGCCCATATAGAATGGCAGGAGGTCAGTTATCCGGTTGTAGTATGTGTGATTATCAGTCAGAACTTGCAAAACGTCAGGGAAGTCTGCTGGCTCTTAGGGAAATGTCTCCTGCTTTGTATGCCAAAGCAGTCAAACAAGGATTTATCAACTCACGAGGGGAAAATGCAAAAAGCAATGTAATTGAGAATGTATCTGGTTATGATTCGCTTGACCATAGTGAGGTACCAGAAGAATTATGTGAAGAGTTATTCAGAGAGGACATTTTTGAAGATGCACCTTTTATTTATAATGTAGAGGCTAGAGCATCAACTGTTACAGAAGAGAGACTTAAGTCGTTTAAAAAATCTGTTGCCAACCGAAAACGTGTTTCCATTGATTTTGGTGTTGAAGTATCTGATGAATGGATTCGAAATGAATGGCTAAACAAGAGTGTAACAAATGCACAAATCCAAGATGCAGTGGAACTGTTGCATAAGAATAAGTTTAAGGCAGTTGGGAATGTACTGTTTGGAGTGCCAGGATTAACAGAAGAACAGATGATAGAAGTGTTTGTCAATTCTGTATTATGGATGGACAGTATCGGAATAGATAAAATTGTCATTCATGTACTAAACCGTAAGCAGTATACATTGCAAGGATACATTTATCAGAAGCTTCGAAATGATGAGGAACTGTTGGAAAAAGGATTGGTTCAGGGTGAACATACAGGACTTCCTTGGGTATTTTCTGTCATTCGTGGACTAGAAAAGCTCTATAGGAAAAAGTCAGATATTTTCAAGAAAGCAGTTGTAACAAGAGTGGATGTGAACTTTAACTCTATTTCAAATAAAATCTGTTACAATGAAGCCGAAGGAGAAGAGAGTAACAAATACATTGATTATATTAACGGTTTGGCATTGAATAATAAATATGATACTCTTAAAGAGATGGTAGAAACCATAAAACAGGATACTGCGTATAAGGCGTATGAAGCATTACTTGAAAAACAGAAGAAATGTGGTAGCTTTGCAGATACATTTAAGCTTATGGGGAAAAAACTGGCTCAGTGTGTTGGTGGAGACAATTGGGAAACTTTATACTCTGAATTTGAGATTCCAGAAAAATTTATGCAGGAAAGAGGAAATAAAAATGAATAAGAAACGGTTACCAGAAAAGTATAGACTTCATCATATTGGGATTGTAGTCAAGGATGTTCATACAGCATTAAGAACATATCTGGACCACTTTGAGAGAACGGATATAACGTACAAATTCGAATTTGTTCCATCTCAGAAGGTGGAAATCTGTATGATAAGTACACTTGATCAGACAACAGTGGAATTCATAGAACCAGCAGGTGAAGATTCACCTGTTTTTGAATTTTCCAGAGATGGCGGAGGTTTACATCATCTATGCTATGAAACTGAAGATATTGAATCTGCCATTAAGGAGCTAGACATGAAGATAATTGAGAAGCCTGTTATTGGATTTGAAAGCAGGAAAATTGCATTTGTTTTCGAAAAGACAGGTGACATGGGTGTGTCTTTAATAGAATTGGCACAAACAAAAAACAATTAATCAGGAGAAAGAAGGGAGAATTTGGTTATGAATAAACTTGAGATATGTGGACAGCTCATTTACAGGGTATCAGAAGAATCTGTTACACTAGAGAATACGATGTTAGCCTGTTATGCAGTTCTGTTATCCAGAATGTATCAGAAGAATCAAGTAAGAATTCATGTAAAGAAGGGTGACAAAGCCTGCAACGTAAACTTTGAAGTAGAAGAGGATACGACAATAAAAGAGCTGATATGTCAGATGAAGCTGGAAACACTTTGTGATAAAAAACAATGTGCAGATGGCTTTTTTCATTATATAAAATCAGAAGTGGCTGAAGGCATGGAAAAGGAAGATAATCCAGTATGTGGCTGGCATCTTCAGTGTACGGAAAGGCAGAATGTAATTGAGATGCAGTTTTTGTGCAATGGATTCTGTGACACTTATTACAGGCTGATGTGTGGGCGGATGGATAAGCTAGTTGCACAGTTTACTTATGATGCAAATATGAAAGTTAAAGACCTAGATTGGAAAGCCAGAGAAGAAGCTCTTCTGCTCAATGAGTTTACAAAGATAACACGTAATGAGATAGATGATGTTACCTTTCATGAATTATTTGAAAGACAGGCAGCCAGTCATCCAGAGCGCATAGCTGTGCAGTGTGGGGCGGAATCTATTACATTTCAGGAGCTAAATGAACGTGCTAATCAAGTTGCACATTATATTTGTGAAATGTTAAGTGGCAGCCAGTCTTTTATTGGAGTATTTATGGAACGATCCATTGCATTTATTACGGCCATTCTTGGTATTATCAAATCAGGAAACGGTTATGTGCCAATCGATCCGGATACATTAAATCCAGGACATAACGGTGTATTTCCTACAAAGCGACTTAAATTTATGTTGGATGATATTCAGATGGAAATGATTGTTACTAATGACAAATACGAAGCATACCTTCCAGCGGGCAGCCAGCTCATGCTTAATGTGGATAAGGATATCCTTAGCTGTTATCCAAAGGAGAATCTAGATTTTCCAATCCATAAAGGTAACATTATATATGGAATCTATACATCTGGTTCCACAGGTTATCCTAAGTTATCCATTGTAGAACATAAGTCAGTAATTAACCTGTATCAGAATTTAGTGAAATATACATATCCATGTCTAGATGGAGTTGAAGTACCAGTCGTATCACAAAATGCACCATTTGGTTTTGATGCATCAGTACAGGAACTTGTTGGACTCCTTCATGGATATTGTGTCGCAATTATTCCAGAAGCAGTTCGGAATTCTGTTCATAAGATGCTTCAGTACCTGAAAGACAAGAAGGTAAATGTTTTTGACTGTACACCATCTCAGATGGATTTACTTCTAGAACAGCATATTCTGGATACCTGTCGTGATAATCTGAAACTTGTTCTTTTAGGTGGAGAAGCGATTCCTGCGAAAATGTGGAATGTTCTCCGAGAAGAAAAAGAAATTCAAATATTCAATGTATATGGACCTACTGAATGCACGGTTGACACTACATTCTATAAAATAAACGGCTGCGAATATGATTACCCAGTTCTTGGACGTCCGATCGATAATATGCAGATTTTCATTCTGGATGAGAATTTCAAAGAAGTACCTATTGGCTGCGAAGGAGAAATTTTTATTGCAGGAGAAGGTGTTTCGAGAGGATATTTTAACAGACCTGAACTAAATAAAAAATCCTTCTTGGCGGATGCGCCAGTTCAGTTTGAAGGCAGATATCTCTATCGTTCAGGAGATAAAGGAATTTACCTGTGTGATGGAACTATTCAGTATATGGGGAGACTTGACAGCCAGGTTAAGATACGAAGCCACAGAATTGAGCTGAATGAAATTACAACCATACTGAACCAGCATCAAAACATTAAGGATTCCCTTGTTGTCCTAGATAAAAGTACAGGCTATGAAAAAATCATTGCTTACATCAGATGGAAAGAGGCAAAGGAATTTGATATCGAGGAGCTGTCTCCTTACTTAGCACAGTATCTGCCATCTTATATGATTCCAAATCATTATATGGAAATTTATAAATGGCCTTTGACAGCCAATAATAAGATTGACCGGGCAAGACTCCCGCTTCCAGGTAAAATACGGAAAGAAAAAATGGAGAATGGAAATGCTCCAAAAGATGAGTTACTGAAAGGGATCACGGAAATTGTCTGCCGAATACTTAAGGTAGATAATATTCAACCTAATGAAAATTTTATGTTACTAGGTGGAGATAGTTTGCGGGTTATGACATTATTAGCTGAAATACTTTCATCTTATGGAGTTGAGGTTGATTTTGAGGATTTCTTTACGAATCCAACAATCTCCTATTTATATAAGAAGGTTAAGGAAGGAGGAGAGGTATAAAGTATGGATGTAGCAGGAATCATTATCGGATTCAATGATGAAAAAATGGAAACTATAATTAAAAGGATTGAGCCATATAAAACAAAAGGTGCATCTTATGAACATATGATTTCCAGATCTGCGTTAGTGGATGGAAAACGCCTCAAATATAGTGAACTTGTCACAGAAAGTATTACTCGGTCACTGGGGATGAAAAGTGATTTGTCTATTTACAGAATGCCAAATATGGCAGTTCATTACATCTGTAACTATTTCCAGAACCGAAATGTAATCATTGAACCAATTAATAATTACAATTTCGGCAAGGAGAGACTTCGCTATCTGCTTCAGAACAGTACACCGAAGTTCGTTGCAGTTTCTTCTACTTGTATCGTGGAAGCAGCTCCACTTCGAGAAGAAATAGAATACATAAGAAGCATTAACCCAGATGTAACAGTAATTGTAGGTGGACCATTTATCAACAGTATTAATTATGAGTATCATGATGAACAGCAGAAATATCTTTTGCAGCGAATTGGAGCAGATATTTTTATCCATGAACGTCAGGGAGAAGAAACCTTATATCGTGTTTATTTGGAATTATGTAAAGAGAAACCAGATTTGGCTTCTGTACCAAATATTTTATATAGGGAAGGAAACGAAATCCGAAGAACTGTAAAACAGGCAGAAAACCTGTCACTGGATATGGATCCAGTTAAGAAATTTACATTTTATGAAAATCACATTTTGCCACCAGTCTATGTGAGGACAGCCATTAGCTGCAGCCTGCATTGTGCATTCTGTCGTTATCCAATTCTTGGTGGAGAACTTATGTACATGCAGTTGGAGTCCATTGAAAAGAACTTTGATTATATTCACTCCATAGGTGTGAAGTACATTACCTTCATTGACGACTCCTTGAATATTCCGCTTGAAAGATTTAAGGCAATTATGCGTCTTATGATCCGCAAACAGTACAATTTCCGTTGGTGTTCCTTTTTCCGTATTTCTCATTCTGATGAGGAAACTTACGAGTTGATGGAACAGTCAGGATGTTTAGGAGTTATTCTGGGAATTGAATCAGGAAGCAATACCATTCTTAAGAATATGGACAAACGTGTTACTCGCGAAAAATTGTTCTGGGGTATCCAGCAGCTAACAAAGCACCATATTATCAGCTATGCATCTTGTGTAATTGGTTTTCCAGGTGAAACGAAAGAAACAGCAGCAGAAACCATCCGTTTTATCAGAGAAGCAAAACCTACGTTCTATGATTTGCAGTGCTGGTTTTTCGAAAATGCAGTTCCAATTAACGATGAAAAAAAATATTACAATTTAGAAGGTTATGGATACAGTTGGTCTCATAAAGACATGAACAGTGCAGAGGCAGGAAAAATCGTTACAGAAGCAATTCGTTCTATAGATGAAACATATTTCATGCCAGCACTGTCGTTTAATTTATGGTCACTTGCCTACTATATATCACAAGGAGCTACTATTAAGGAATTCTTTGAGTTCTCCAATATATTCAAAAACTTAATTAGTACAGAGCAAGATCAGGTAAATGAGTTTTACCAACAGAATGTAGATAAGCTTATGCAAGTATTCCGTAACAATAAGGCACTGGAAGCAAACTTGCGGATGCGGAATTCTTCGAAACAGGATGTTTAGTATAAAAAGAAGAAAAGGCAGGAACCAGTATGGAAAAAGTGTTTGCATTTACAGGAATTTATAGTGAAATGGAACAGCAGATAGCAAGTGCTTTGTCGGCTGCATATCAGATTCCAGTATATGATTTAGAAAGAAATAAAGGTGAACTAGTAGGAGATAGAGTGATTTTATGGTGTTTTGATCATCTTGTTTTTTTTGGTGCTACCTATATGGAGACGATGCAGGAAAAGTTTGAACAGTACAAGTTATGGATTGCCAAGGTGCTAAAAAACTTTCTAATTGAAGAGATACACTTAGTAGGAAGTATATACCAGGAAAGAGAAGCAGATGCTAAGAAAAAATCTGTATTTCAGCTTCAGCAGGAGTTGGAAAAATATCTTTGTAAGATTGCAAAAGAAAATCAGATACCAGTCCGGATTTATCAAACTCCTTATCTGGAGTTTGGTGAAGGAATGCCTGAGGATGGTGATATACGAAGTATTCTCGACTTAAGAATTCAAGATTTTGTTACTTGGGTTAACGATAGAATTCCTTCTTACTTTGAAGAATATCCATTGTTACTTTGTGAGAATGGAAACAGTGAAGTTTACAGCATTGAGAAAGAAAGTATTGTGAAAGAGATTGTAAAATTGGCAAGTAAGCCGATACAAGAAGATAAGGAATGTTATCAGCTGAGAAATGACAAAACAATATCATTGTCCGTATATTGTCAAGAACGACTCCGATTACAGTATAGGATAGACTCTAGACTGGATAAACAAGAAAAACTTGGAGTTATTGATCGTATTTTCTGGAACATCTATCAGGAATACATCCCAAAATTCCAACTGAAACCTGAAGAAAAGAAGAAAATCTTATATTCTATAAATGAGCATATTGATACAGAAGAAGTTGAGCAGAATGAAGTTCCTTTGCAACAAAAACAAGTGCTTTTACAGAATGGAAAAGAGTTAGTGTACTACACAGTAGGACAAGGAACTCCTATTCTAATTGTAAATGCATATGGAGTAGATTACAAAGCATGGAATCCATTGGTTTCCATGCTTTCCAGACACTACTATATGATCTACTGGAATATAAGAGGGATGTATGATATTGAGAAACCAGGTGAAGAGAAAGACTACATCTGTGGTGTAATGGATCAGGTCAAAGATATTGAGGCAGTCATTGAGAAGGAAGGAATCAGTAAGTTTCATTTGATGTCATGGTGTTCTGGTGCAAAAGCTGCTGTATTTTATAATATTTATCATCCAGAAAAACTATTGTCACAGATTTTTGTATGTGGGGAATTCGCACCATTTGAGGGAAGTAAACCATATCATTCAAAATTCCGTGAGAATATACAGCTTATTGCAGAGCTGATTCATAATAATCCTAAAATGTTGGATTTCTATATGAAAATTATACATAACGGTATGTTTAACAGGCCGATTAAAGATACAGAAGCATTAAGCGGAAACTATATTTATGAGATTATGCCAGCGAAACATAGAGAGTGTCTCCTGGCTCCATTTTCAATAAAAGAAACCATGGTGAATTTTTTAAATATGTGTATGGAATACTACACATACGATATAACAGAATTGTTGCAGCAGATAGAGACGCCAGTTTTATTCATTGGTGCAGAATGTGATCAGGTAGCTCCTTATATGCAGTCTGGATTTGCTTCTTCAAATGTAAAAAATTCACAATTCTCATGTCTTGTTTCAGGAACGCATTTAGTAATTTTAGAGCGTACCAAAGACGTATACAGGCTGATTCGACAGCACATGAAATATGTTGTTTCATTGGAAGGAGGTGAGAACATGAATATGAGAGAAACTGTGAAAGAGTATCTTTTAGCAAATGTTATTCATGATGTAGAGGATTTAGAAGATAACCAGCAGCTGATTGATAGTGGTTTTATTGATTCTATCAGTATTGTTAAGGTAATTATTTTCTTTGAAAATGAATTTGGTATTTCCTTTACTGAAGAAGATATGGCACCAGCTAATTTTGAAACATTAGGTGCAATGGTAGCAACTATAGAGAAAAAGATAAGTGAAAAGGACAGGAGATAACAGATGTTACTGCATGTTGATATTTTTGTAAACTCTATGGAGGAGATGATTGATTTTTACTGTGGTAAATTAGGAATGGAAATTGTGGCAGATCATGTAGTTTCTGGAGAACTGGTACGCTTTGCATCAGAAAACCGCTATGATTCATATCGGATTGTATTATTACGAATATCAAAAAGTGGTGCAATGATTGAACTGCTTCAGTACGTAAAATATGGAGTTCCATGTAAGGTGATAGAAAAAAGATCTGCGACAATAACGCTTCTGACCCTTTCTATTGAGAATAAAATCAAGCAGCTTAAGCAGCTTGGAGTTGAGAGGGAAAGTGAAATATTTGAAGTAGATATTCCAAAAGCAGGAAAGTCAAGAATTGTATTTTACAAAGATCCAGAAGGAAACAGGATTGAATTTCTTCAAATGGTTGAGGAATTTACCTAGAGAAGAAAACATTTGTGATTGCGATAGAAGATAAACTATCAAAGTCAATAAGTAAATGAAAAAAGTTTTTTACATATTTCGAGGATACTTATGCATCACAAAAAACTGCAAAAGCAAGTTTGAAAATATGTAGAAGAGAAATGATTATTCACGAAGTGATTGTATTTTATTGCATCAAAAAAATTAGCAATGACCAGTAGCTTCCATATCCACTTCAACTTATCAATCTAAATATATTATATAAGGAGAATTTAAAATGAAGAGTAGATTAGATATTGACTTTACAGACGAGCGCTTTCTCATGTTTGTAATAGATGATATGGCAAATCATATGGAATATGATGAAGGAAAAGAAGTAATCAGACTTACATTGGGAAAATCAGAACTTCCTCTCCATGATGATATTATCAAAGTCATGCAGAATGCACTTGGTGATTTTAAGAAGAGTGCACTGGTTTATCCTGGTGGACTCCCAGTTCTAAAGGAGGAACTTTCAAAATACTATAAGGAGGAATTTCAGGTTGATATACCAGCAAAAAACTTTATTATCGGACCTGGTACCAGTACCCTGTTCAGGAATTTGTTCGCAATTCTTTCGGACAAACGAGATGATGTGCTGCTTCCTCATCCATATTATTCCCTTTACCGATTTTCTGCAATGCTAGCAGGAGCGAATGTAAACTATTACAAGATTGATCCAAAAACAAAGCGGCTAGATTTAGATTCCTTCAAAGCTAACTTTACAGATAAGACAAAGATTGTTGTAATTAATACTCCAGGAAATCCTTTAGGAAATGTATTGACAGACGAGGAATTATATGCGATTGATGAAATTGTAAATGGACAGGCTGTTATCATCAATGACGAGATTTATGCGAATGTATACTTTGATCAGAAAAACAAATCCGTAATGAACTTGAAAAATACAAAGTCCACTTTCATTACAACGAATGCATTTTCCAAAGCATACCGAATGTATAGCAGAAGAGTCGGATATTGTATTGTTCCAGATGACTTTATCGAGCCTATGACAGTTATGTTACATCATACCCAGCTGACAGTTGATCCAGTGGTACAGTTTGGAGCAATTGAGGCATTGCATAAGCCGGAAGAAGTAAAAACGCTGGTGAAAGGGTATAAAGAACGCCGAGATTACACCACAGAGAAATTAAGAAATATTGAGGGAATTAAACCTATCCACTCGGAAGGAGGTTTCTATTATGTGGTAGACTGTGAAGAGTATATGAAGAAACATAACTATCCTACCAGTTTACGGCTAGCAGAAGACCTTATAATGCAGAAACAAGTAGCTACAGTACCTGGATCAGACTTTGGTTTGCCATACACAATCCGATTATCCTTCTCTGCAAAAAAATATAAGGAAGGTATTGATCGTTTAGTAGATTTTTTTCGAGAAGGAAGAATGAATGATGCAGACTAATATTTTTGATTCAATCAATCAAACAGACAAAAATTACCCTGATATTACCTTAAGTGAGTTTATCTTACAGGAGTGCAAAATATACCAGAGTCAGGTTGCAATCATAGATTACGAGAAAAAGATTACATATAAGGAACTAGGTCATGTCATTTTGCAAATTGCTTCGAATCTGCAAGGTTTTCATCTTGAGCCTAGAAGTGCAGTAATCGTACTAGGAGACAGGAGCTTTGAATTGATTGCAACAGCAGCAGCGGTTATGCATTGCGGAGGAATCTATGTCCCAGTTGATATTTCCTATCCTGCAAAACGGATCGAATATATGATAAAAAATACAGGTGCATCTATGGTGATTGATCTGACAAGGGAAGTTATTACCAGGAAAATCAAAGGACTAGAGAACATAAGATATACCTACAGCGAAATTGTCGGTAACCAGAATGAAAAAGAGCCACTGATGAGCAAAATACAAAATACAGATTCAACGGCTTACATCATCTATACTTCTGGTACAACAGGTAAACCAAAAGGAGTTGCTGTATCACACAAAGCAATTATGAATACATTATTCTGGTTAAGTGAGCAGTTTCTGCTTAATCAGAAAGATGTCATTGCGTTTAAAACTTCGATTGGGTTTACAGATTCCATATGGGAAATGTTTTGGCCTTTGCTCAATGGAGCAAAGCTATCTATAATCAAAAATGAGGACGCAAAAAGCATTTCTTTTTTGTATAAGTGGTTTGAGAGAGAGCAGATTTCCTATACGCAGTTTGTACCATCTATGATGAAAGTCTTTTTAGAGTATATAGAAGAGCAGGAAATTGAAAAACCTCTTCCAAATCTTTCTTGGGTATTTAATGGTGGAGAGCATATAAGCATTGATTTAGTTAAGAAATTCAATGACTGCTTTGAAAAAGCCAGAATAGCAGATATATATGGAATGACGGAATCTGCTATTTATGCTACCTATTACCTGATTGAAAAAGAACTGAATGAAAAATGGGACGAAACGCCAATTGGGATACCTATCGCCAACACAAAAGTCTATTTGTATCGTGAAGATGGTACGTTATGTACCCAAAATGAAATGGGTGAAATCTGTATAAGTGGCATTAGTATGGCAAAGGGTTACTGGAAGGATGAAGAAAGTACAGCCAGAAAGTTTGTTAAGACAGATGACGGGCAGGTGCGATATCATACAGGAGATTTAGGTATGATTGATGATTCTGGAGTATTATGGTATTGCGGCAGAATAGATGGACAGGTAAAAATCAGGGGAAACCGAGTTGAGATAAACGAAGTGGAGAAAGTGCTACATAATATTCCATCTATTGGACAGGTAGCAGTAATTGCCCAGAAGAATCACTACGGTGAAACAATACTGATATGCTTTCTGGATAATGAAGAAAAAGCATTTGCAGATATTCGGACATATCTGCGAGAAATCTTGCCAGAGTATATGGTACCGCAGAAATACTATTATGTAAAAGAGATGCCATTATCAGTAAACAACAAAATTGACAGGACTAAGTTACAGGAGATGTACAGTTATTTTATGGAAAACAAAGAAAAAGAGGAAGACAAAGAGGATTTGTTATATACAATCTGGAAGAATGTACTAGATCTGGATGAATTTAGTGGACAGGATGATTTCTTTGATATTGGAGGAGATTCAATTGGATTGGCAAGAGTGCAGATAGAACTGGAGAAACAAGGATATGCGGTTTCTTATGAGCAGCTTATGTCCAATCGTACGTTTGAAAAAATGAGAGCATTATGAAGGAACAGGTTTCAAATCATTAATCAGTAAAAAAGAGAATATGTCGAAAAATGTAATACGTACATATTCTCTTTGGATTATGTTTTATGCATAGTACTTATCTAAAACATGTTTTAAGGATTCATTCCAGAAATGCCAATTATGTTCACCGTCCCAGATTTCGAAGGTGTAGTCGAGATTAAGCTGTTTCATTTTCTTGCTGAAATCAATATTCGGTTCATATAGAAAATCCTGATTGCCAATGGACATATAAATTTTAGGGCTAAGGTCGGATTTATTTGCTTTTTTCGCAAGTTTAAGAAGCTCATCATCGTCATTGCATTTCAGTTCAGAACCAAATACAGATAACATATTGGGATTCTGGATGTCTTCCTTTTGTTCACGGAGTTCGTCCAGATATTCCCTAACTGTAACACATGCTGTGGAAAAAGAAGCACATAGGCTAAATTTTTCAGGATGCAGCAACGCACATTTTAGTGCACCATAAGCTCCCATGGAGTTTCCCATGATAGCAACATTTTCCCTGTCTGTAGGGAACTTAAAGATGTTACTAATCATGTCAGGCAGTTCCTGTACGACATAAGTAAAGTAATTACCACGATAAGGAATATCACGGTACCAGGTATTGCCGACTTCAGGAAGAATAAATACCACATTATATTCTTGGGCATATAGTGGAAGCATGGTGTTTTCAATCCAGTTGGAACTGTTTCCAGATGAACCATGTAGCATGTAGATTACTTTTGGGGGAACACTTTGGCAAGAACGGTCTGGATATACAATATGTAGCCATGTGTCAATATCAAGAGATTGAGAATAAATACTACCAGTAAAAATCATGTGATTAACTTCCTTTCAAAATAAATTTGTGTTATTTTTTAATACAAAAAAACTATAGCATAGGAAAAACAGAATATCAATATTTGCATGTATAATTTTAGAATTAGTTAGAAGTTATAGGAGGTCAAAATGAAAAATTATTTGTTTACATCAGAATCTGTAACAGAAGGTCATCCAGATAAAATCTGTGACCAGATCTCGGATGCGATTCTGGATGCATATTTAAAAGAGGATCAAAAAGCAAGAGTTGCCTGTGAAACAACGATTACAACAGGTGTAATTTACATTATGGGAGAGATTTCAAGTAAAGCCAGAATTGATATTCCTCAGATTGCTAGGAAAGTAGTCAACGATATCGGTTTTTGCGATGAGAGGTTTGGATTCAATGCCAATACTTGTGCAGTGATTACATCCATAGACAAACAGTCAGAGGACATTGCCCTTGGTGTTAATCAATCATTGGAACAAAAGAAGGGGGATCAAGTCAAAGAACTGGAAACAGGTGCAGGAGATCAGGGAATGATGTTTGGATATGCCTGCAAGGAGACAGAACAGCTTATGCCACTTCCAATCGAATTAGCTCATAAGCTTTGTTTTCAATTAACAAAAGTCCGTAAAGAAGGTCTGCTCTGTTACTTAGGACCTGATGGAAAATCTCAGGTTACCGTAGAGTATAAAAATGGAACTCCTGTCCATATCCATACAGTTGTTGTTTCATCACAGCATACAGACGAAATTTCCATGGATAAACTTCGTGAAGATATTGTAGAATATGTCATTAAGCCAATTCTTCCAGCAGATTTATTCAATGAAGAAACCAAGATTTTAATCAATCCAACTGGAAGATTTGTAAAAGGAGGACCTCATGCAGATAGTGGATTGACTGGAAGAAAAATTATTGTAGATACATATGGTGGCTATGCAAAACATGGTGGTGGAGCATTTTCAGGAAAGGATCCAACAAAGGTAGACAGAAGTGCCGCTTATGCAGCACGTTGGGTGGCTAAGAACATTGTTGCAGCTGGTTTAGCACAAAAATGTGAAATTGAGCTTGCTTATGCAATTGGTGTAGCAAAACCTGTTTCTGTATTAGTTGAAACATATGGATCCAGTATGATTCCAGAAGAAGTAATTGTAAAGGCAGTAGAAGAAGTATTTGATTTATGTCCTTCCACAATCATTGAGCAGTTTGACTTACGCCGCCCAATTTATCAAAAAACTGCTGCATATGGACATTTTGGCAGATGTGATGTTTCTTTGCCTTGGGAGCGTACCGATCAAGTGGAGAAACTAAAAAAAGCAGCTAAGCATATCATGGAGAATCAATAAATGAAGAAAGAGAATGAAAAAATCAAGTATTGTAAACTGTTTTTCTGGAGTCTTCAATATCTAAAAAAGTATGTTGTTTTTTTCGTACTTGCAATTCTGTTCCGTATTCTATTTGAAGCAGTTTCAGTTATGGTACTGATGTTGCTTCAGACATTTATTGATGCATTAGGGGATGAAACAACAGAAAAGATACTCGGGAAAATGCCTTGTTATCTAGCAATTCTTGTGATTGTCATGATAGCAGCCTACATACTCTTAAAGACATTTGAAATGATATATGCCGAGTGGGGAACCAAAGAAGTGCAGTTAGCTGTTTACAACAAGACAAGAGACATGGGAATGCATTACATTAACGAAGTTTCCATAGGAGAGGTTCTTTCATTACTTTCCAATAACGTAATTTCCTTTTATTTTTTATTTTCAGAATGTCTCCCTAAGTTTGTGACAGTTATTATTTCCAGTTTGCTTGCTGTTATCATGCTATGCATTCATCAAAGTTTCTGTCTTGCGGGAATCGTAATAGCTAGCTTTTTTTGTGTCGTGTTTTGTAATGTTTGGCTTCGGGAAAGAATCGAGAAAAATGGTCATGAAAATGCAGATGCAACCATGGAATTCAACCGGAATGCTTATGACATTATAGAAGCAGCTGAAGAGGTCAGAATTTTCAAGGCACAGGACTGGAGCAAGAAACGTCTGAATCAGGCATTGGAGAAAAGTATTGACACCAATATAAAGCGTTTTTTGCTAAGCAGTGAAAAAACAAGTGTGTTTTACATCTGCAAGATGATAGCGTTTTTTGTATATGTCTACCTGTGCTTGCTAGAAACAAGGAAAGGAAGTCAGTGTCTTGGAAAATGCATAGCAGATTTTCTATATGTAAACATGGCATTTTCAGCAATTGGAAATCTGGATCAGGTAATTGTGAACCAGGATAAGCATATTTATAATATCCAGAAAGTATATGATTTTATGCAGCAGCTAAAAGAAGAAAGAGTTACTGGTACTACAAGACAAATAGAAAGAGGAGATATTGTCTTTCATAACGTAACATTTGCATATAAGGGAAAGCCAGTTGTGCTAAGCCAGCTTGATTTTACCATTAAGCATGGTGAAAAAGTAGCATTGGTAGGGGGAAGCGGAGAAGGCAAGTCAACAATACTAAAACTTCTTACTGGAAGCTATCAGGTTGATTCTGGAGAAATATTAATTGATGGCAGGCAGATAAATGAGTATGATGCAAAATTTCTTCATCAGAATATGAGCATTGCACTACAGGAAAGTTATCTGTTTGCTATGTCCATTTATGAAAATATCCAGTTTGGAAATCTAGATGCCAAAGAAGATGAAATTTATAAAGCTGCCCAACTTGCACAAGCAGATGAATTTATTACAAAACTGCCAGAGGGATATCATACAGTGCTTAATAATCATGGAGACAATCTGTCAGGCGGGGAAAGACAGCGAATTATACTGGCAAGATGCCTTCTTAGAAATTCAAAAATACTGCTGCTTGATGAAATTACATCCAGTTTGGATTTTTTGGTGGAAAAAAGAATTATTGCGTCACTAATGAATCAGAATCAGACGGTTCTTTTTTGTGCCCATCGGCTTTCTGTAATTAAGAAAGCGGATCGAGTTCTGGTACTTGATAATGGAAAAATTGTTGAGGATGGAACATACGACGAACTGATTCGTAAGAATGGATATCTAGGAAAATTAGTTAGTAAAGGAATTGTGGAAAATGATTAGTAAAAGTATAAGGGAGATACAGTGGATTCTTAGGAAAGCAAAAATTAAGCGAGAGCTTTTTATTTCCAGTGTATTACTCTGTCTATCAATGACATTTTCTGTACTGGAAGTATGGGTTCTAAAATATGTAATTGATATGTTAGCCGAGTCAGACTGTAATCATGGAATGGGATTTGCACTGGGTATTATACTCATGATTGCAATGAATGGATTCTTTCTCTTTTTGTTGCAGCATTATATTTTAATCCACATAAAGAATCCAGTCAAACGGTGCATTGTATATAGTACCTTAGCTTGTGTATATAATCTTCCATTACAGAAATTAAGTAAAAAGAAGCGGCAGTATTATGTAGAGCTGTTAACGCACTATGCGGAAGAAATCAGCAATGATATCTGTAATAAACTAGTTGGGCTTCGATACTTGTTACAGACCGTTGTAGTTGCTTGTGTTCTTTTGTTCATAAACTGGGCAATTTTTTCGGCTGTCATTGTGCTTACGCTTCTCTATGTTGTGACTGGACGCTGGTTTATGAGACAGTTCTGGAAGAAATTTTCTGTCTATATGGATAAGACAAATCAGCTGCATGCAGTGATTGAAGAGGGACTGGCAGCAACACAGGACATTCTCTTAAATAACAGGCGGAAATGGGAAATAGACCGTTATCATGAGTATTTCAGACGGTATTACAAGGAAGCAAAACGCATTAACTTTTATGGTAATTTGAACTTTAGCATAACCAGTATTTTGAAATGGATTGTAGTTGCACTTGTTTTGTTTTTTGGTGGAAGTCTTGTGGCAGATGGAAAACTTTCCGTTTCTTCATATATTATCGGGTATCAGTTCTGTTACATGCTGTTAGGAAATATGGAGCAGGCTTATTCGGTAATTTCAGACCTTACAAATCTTGGTGCTAAGATTGACAGGCTTTATGAGATTTGCAAAGAAGATGAGAAGCAATTAGGATTCCAGCCACTTAATAAAATTGAAACAATGGAACTTAAGGCTGTCAGCTACTGTTTTTTTGAAAAACAGGAAAATGTTCTGGATCATGTGGATCTGGAGATACAAGCAGGACAGAAGATAGGGGTGATTGGAAAAAGTGGATCTGGAAAATCAACACTTGTACGGATTTTGCTCTCACTTCTAAGTCCGACACAAGGTACTGTCTGTGTCAACCAAGTAAATATGAATGATGTAGACCAGAATGCATTCATTTCAAAAATTGGATACTGCCGTCAAAACCCATATATCTTCCCAGATACTATTCGGAATAATATTACACTGGGAAGAGAAATAACAGATGCGTTACTAGATGAAATATGTAAAGTGACAGAAATCTATGACTTTATTATGGAGCAGGAAAATGGCTACGACTCTATTCTTGGAGACAATGGAATCAATATCTCTAGTGGACAGAAACAGAGAATTTCAATTGCAAGAACATTATTAGGAGAACCAGATGTTATGATACTAGATGAAGCAACATCAAATCTCGATATCCAGAATGAGAAAAAAATTATGATGTATCTGGATGAAATGTGCAAAGCAGGAAAAACATTAATTGTGATAGCACATAGGTTATGGACTGTGGAAAATGCAGATATCATCTATACGATTGATAATAAACATGTGGTTGAGTCGGGAAGTCATACAGAACTAGTAAAGAACAAAGGTATATACTATGAGCTCCTTAAGGAGCAGGAATAATTATTTTGAGGTGATAAGATGAATAAGAAAACGAAAATATTGTTATTAAGTGTATTAACTGAAAAAAATGCAATTATTACAGAAGAGATTGGTATCTGTTCCATTGCAGCATATCTAGAAAAAAATGGTTTCAATACAGCACTTGTAAATTCCACACGCTCGTACCTGAATTATGATTTGATTTATAAACATAAACCAGATATTATAGGTATTCCAATGTATTCCACAACAGAGAAAGTTGTAATAGAAGTGTGTGAACTTTTGAAAGAACATTTGCCTGATACTAAATTTATTTTAGGTGGATACTGGCCAACTCTCTATGGTAAGAATCTTCTTGAGAAATACTCTATTATTGATTATGTCATAGTTGGAGAAGGAGAGCAGGCCTTCTTAGACTTTGCCAATACATTTGAAGCAGGTGAAGATGTTACAACAGTAAAAAGTTTATTATATAGAAAAGATGGGAAAATTGTAGCAAACGAAAGACAGCCACTGATTGAAGATTTAGACAGTTTACCTTTCCCAAGGAGAGATTTACTAGAGAATAATAAACTTCGTTATGCGTACATTTCTACAAGCCGTGGATGTAAAGGTAACTGCAGTTTCTGTTGGCATCAGAACTTTTGGGGTACAGATGGAAGCAACCGGTGGAGAGGAAGAAGCCCTGAAAAAGTGGTAGAAGAAATTAAGCAGATCGTGGACCGTTATGGGGTAAACCGTTTCTGGTTTATAGATGACAGCTTTGAAGATTATGCCCATCAGGATACAGAACGTATGTGGAAAATTGCAAAAGGTATCGTAGATGCGGGTCTTAATATTACATATGAAACTTATTTCCGATCAGAGGTATATAAGAAGTTTACCGACGAGAAAATGCAGCTCATAAAAGACTCAGGACTTGTTGGAATTGTATTTGGTACAGAATCAGGAAATGAAGAAGATCTGAAGCTTTATCGAAAGATTGCAAGTGTGGAGGATAACTTACGCAGTATTGAATATTTCCGTGAAAATGATATTGCAGTCGATATTGGATTCATAAATTTTAATCCATACTCTACATTTGAAAAATTAAGAACGAACATAGACTTCCTGGAAAAGACCTGTTTTGCATCCGTACTATATTATATTGTAGAGCGTTGTGGTATTACAGAGTTTTCACCACTGTACTATAAAGTAAAGAATGATGGGCTTCTAATTGATAATCCATCAGATGATGGCTGTTATTTCTATAACTATGTAAATAAAGAAATTGGAAAACTGTCAAATTACTTGTACTATAAGTACCATGAAAATGAAGATTCCAAAGTGTATTTTTATGCAAAAAAGATCGGAAGCATTATCCGTGAAGAATTCAAGCTGATTAATTATCTAAAGAGAAACTTTACTCCGAAGTTTCCTTCAATTGCACCAATTATTGAGAAAAGTGAAAAGAAGGCTTGGGAGTTACTAGGAAGAGTGAACAAATCAAATGCGGAGTGTTTTCGAAAACTGCTTGACATGACAGAGAAACAATTCAGTGAAAAAGAAGCAGAAAAGCTGACAGAAGCATATCTTAATCTGGATTATATAAAAGGAATCAGTGATGCACTTGAACAGAACAGATTGAGTTTGTACGTAAATCTGAATAAAGAGGGATTGCCTCCAGAAGCGTATTTTAATTTTAGATACTAATTATACATACATGTAAAAAAGGAGGAATTTTTAATGCCCAAGCTGCCAGTTAATGTTAACACTAAAATACGTTCCTATGCATACGATGCTTTTACGAATTTGATTGCAGATAATGAAATGACCACAAACCTGTGCCTTGCTTGCTTTTGGATTAGTATGGAGGAATGTGATTATGAAATGGTTTATCAAAATGTAACAGTATTGAAGAAAGAACAAGATATTTCTGTATATGGAAAACCATATGAAACTGACATGGAACTAAAGATAACAAAAGATGTGCAGGTTGGCCAAGAGATTGTGCTATTCATGAAAAGACATACCATTGCACATACAAGAAGTCGTTTGGAAATTCATTTTAGTGGAGTTCGAATGGATAATGGCAAAGTAGAAAGCTGGTGGATAGAACGATGTGCAGGTGGAAAATGTTCTTATTTTGAAAATGGAAAGGAACAAAATCTGGTAATGAACAGATCAGATAAGTATGAACCATACTACATTAAGTTTTTGTATCAGGAACAGACTGTTTTGTTTCAATATTCGAGAGATAATGTTGACTGGATAGAACTGGGGACTGTAAATGTTCAATTGAAAAACTATTCCACAATCCAATGGGAAATACGAATATTATGTCCTGGTTATATGTATTATGACTGGTTATTTTCAAACTATATTCAACTACAATACGATTCAACGTATGGACTCCCATTAGAGCATACTTCCTTGACTCGAAAATCTTTTAGCTATTATACAGCCAATGCTTTACTTGATTATGCCAGAATAGAACATTCCTTTTTATGCTTTACAAAAAAAAGTTTAGTTGAATTTACAAAAATGATGATTGACACAAAGAAGTATCTGGAAGTAGAGCTAGATGAATTTTATGTCCAGGGAACTTGTGCACAAAAAGCACAGTTCCATTTTTCACACCAGAATTTAATATATGGATATGATGACGAAAAAGAGGTAATTTACTGTATCAGTTTTATTGAAGGAAAACTCAATGAGACAGTTATCCGTATGGAAGATTATGAAGTAGCATATCAATCGAAAAGAAGGACAAGTTGCTTTTATATACTAGAGCATGAATATGACTGGGAAGTTGTCCATTTTAAGCTGGACCATTTTTTGGCTGAGCTAAAAGAGTATTTAGAAAGTACCGTATCTGTTCGTAAATATGGCGGATGCACAGATTCCACTACTAATATAAGTGGCATAAAAATATACGATGCTATTTTATATGATGCAGATTATCAGAAGTTGTTTCTAAATGATATTAGAATTAGTTATATCCTATACGAGCACAAAAAATAATGATGGATCGCCTTCACTTTTTGGCAGCCCGTAACATTATAAAACCTGATCGTGTAGCTCTGTATACGGAACAATATCAAAATGTCGTAGAGCTTTCAAGAAAGTTAAAAGATAAAATGATTTATAACATACTGAAGGGTAGTAAAATTATGAAGCCAGACATAAGGAAAAATGTCGAAATCTTAATGGAACAGGAAAAAGAAGCCTTGTGGAGGATATATTACAACACAGAAAGAGACAGCATAATTAATGAAACAAGCTAAATCGGTAATTATACCTTTAGGGAGTTTTCAGTTTTTTCTATAGAGAATAGAATAGAGCTATAAGTTACATAAAATAATTCACAAGGGGTAATTTGTATGAATAGCATGTATTTTGAAGCAGGAAAAAGAATTAGAAAGCTACGTGAAAAATTAAATTATACAAGAGAGGAAATGGCAGAGATTGCTAATATTTCACCGAAATTTCTATACGAAATTGAGTCAGGGCAGAAGGGATTTTCTGCAAATACACTCTTAAAAATTGCTAAAGGGTTATCTGTAACTTGTGAAGAGATTCTCGTAGGAGATAAAGAAAAGTAGGAAGTGGTGAGAATAATGGAGTGGTATGTGATCTGTGTGGAAAGCAATAACGAGGAGCGTGTAAGGAATTATATTGAATATATATTACATGACTTAGACATTGCTTACTCAATTCTGATTCCGAAAAGAGAGCTGGTAGAACGAAGAAAAGGAGTGAATAAGAAAGTACTAAAATGTCTTTTTCCAGGTTATATATTTGTAAATACACCACAAATTGTTGATTTTTATTATGGTGTCAAAGTCATTCCATCTATTCACAAGTTTTTAATGAGCGATGGGATGTTTCTTAAAGTGGAAGAGGCAGAAATTGAGCAGCTATATCTGCTGCTCAATTGTGAAGGTGTTGCCGTTTTTTCAGAAGGCCGTTTAGTCGGAGAACGTGTGATTATAGAACGTGGACCACTATGTAGATGTACGCAAAATGTGGTTAAAATTGACAAAAGAAAGAAGAGAGCCAAAATTGCTATACAATTAGCCAAGAAAGTGATACATGTACAATTAGGACTGGATGTAAGAACTTAAGGGAAATTTCATTTTATGAGATTGAATATAAGGAGTGAGATATGAGAAGAAAAGTAGTTTTGAAGCTGGATAAGCCGATATTTGATGTCTATAACTATGATGCATTTATACTGGCTATACTAGCAGGTAATAGTGATAATTATTTTTCATGGGTATTCAGTAATTATATACTGGTTAAGGCCAATCGGGATCTTTCAAAAAATGGTGACGTTTTTCTAAGGTTTGCTGATGCAGAATCAATAAAAACTGAATTATTATCGAGACAGTTTTTAAGTTGGTCCACACTATCAAAATTAAATCTTAACATAAATGAGATAGTGAGGAAGCTTATTGACCTAGAATATTATGCATACTTTCAAGTAGATGAGTATTATATACCGCATACATTTTCCTATCAGAGAGAGCATTTTGTTCATGATATATTGATTTATGGTTATGACATAGAAAAGCAGATTTATTATATTAGTGGATATAATGAGGAGTTTTTGTTTAGTAGGAAAATATGTACATTTGCAGAATTCCAGAATGCCCTTTACGCAAATAAGTGTGAGAAAGATAAGGTGTGGACTGACAGGATACGATTTTACAAGTATGATCATACAAAACAGTTTCCATTAAATATAAAGCTTATAAAACTCTACTTAGAGGATTATGTAAGAGCAAAAAGTACTTTTGCAAGTTATGAAAGATTCAACTGTGACAAAGAGGATGTGGTTTATGGCATAGGAGTATATGACGTGATCCTCGAGCATATTGAACAGGTAAAGAAAAGCAGATCTCATCAAGAAAAAATGCGTAATCTGGATTTTCGGATTTTCCGGTTTTTATTGGAGTACAAAAAGGTTATGTTGATGAGATTAGAATGTATCAGTAAAAATGATATAGATTTAGGTGAAATATTTGAAGAATATAAAGAAGAATGCGTACGTTCAGAGAAAACACATGGGTTGGCTATGCGATTTGAACTGCTTAATGATACTAGCATTTTAGATAAGATAAGCAGAAATATTTTAGAAATGAAAAAATATGATAGTATAATTTTGGAGAAAGTTATAGGCAGGCTGTCGTAAAGGTACAAATTGAAAGGCAGACTATTAAAAGCCAATAAGTAAATGAAAAAAGTTTTTTGCATATTTCGAGGATATTTATGCATTACAAAAAAATTGAAAATCAATTCTGAAAATATGTAGAAAAGAAATGATTATTTTTTTGATATTTTACCAAAAATATCAGACAGGATAAACCTGAATAATTATACAAGAAGTAAAGTAAAGGGTTATAGGTTACCTTTATTAACCTAAATATATTATATAAGGAGAAAACACAATGAATCAGAACGAATCAAAAAGAGATAAAATAGTTGCAATGATTATGTTTGCACTAGCAATACTAATAATATCTGGTGTGAAAATACATAATAACATGCAGAAGAATGATAATGAGAAATCCATTCTTATCCATGTCATAAAAGCAGATGAAAATTACAGTAATACATATAAGGTAGATACAAAAGAGAATAAACTAGGTGATGTCTTAAATTCTCTAGGGGTTGCAGAATTCGAAGAGAGCCAGTATGGAAGATTTCTTGTTTCAGTTGATGGCTATGAAGCAGATGATACCAGACAGGAATGGTGGAAAGTGCTTGAAAATAATCAGTTATCGAAGGTCGGTATTGATGAGCTTCAAATACAAAACAATGGGTCATATACCTTACAATTTTGTGTAGGGTATTAGATATGAAAAGAGTTAATGTTCAGAAAATGATTATTCTGGCAGTATTGGCGGATATTATTTTTGTTTGTAAGTATATGCTTGCCTCTATGCCAAACGTTGAACTGGTGACGTTTTTAGTTATTCTTTCTACACTTCTGTTAGGAAAACATGTTGTGTATACAGTTATTCTCTATGTTTTTCTGGAAATATGTACATATGGTTTGGGATTCTGGACGGTAGGATATGCCGTTTTGTGGCCTGGCCTAGTAGTGATAACATGCCTGTTTCGTACCCAGTTAGAAAATAGTAATAGTAAACGGGCGATTCTGGCAGGTATATTTGGATTTGCATTTGATTTGGTTTATGCGGTTGTGATAAGTCTGCTAACTGGACTTCGGTCTGGAATTGCCTATTTTATTTCAGGTCTTGGATTTAGTGCAGTGCATATGATAAGTAATTACCTGATCATGTGGATATTAGGAAACACCATCTATAATGCAATGAAAAAAGCAAGAGACAGTATGTTTTTTTAGAGTTAAGGAAACACTTGAAGATACTAGATAAAAACTAATATTTTCAAGTGTTTTTTATGTGTTTCAATAGTAGGAGAGAATCAGTTTCCGGTAATTGTTTGGCAACCTTTATAGTACACAATGTTTTAACTATTTACATTCTTTATTCTTAATAGATGCACCTAAGAAACCAGCAAATAATGGATGTGGTCTGTTAGGCCTTGATTTGAATTCCGGATGGGCCTGAGTTGCTAAGAACCAAGGGTGGGAGTCAATTTCACACATTTCCACAATACGTCCATCTGGAGATAAGCCAGATAAATTCAAACCGCCTTTCTGCAGTTCTTCACGGTAGTAGTTGTTTACTTCGTAACGATGTCTGTGTCTTTCATGAATTTCATGTGTGCCGTAAACAGCTGCAGCAAGAGATCCTTCCTGAAGAACACAAGGATAAGAACCAAGTCTTAAAGTTCCGCCAAGATCTTCAACACCGTCTTGTTCCGGCATTAAGTGAATCAATGGATGAGTCGTAGAAGGATTCAATTCCACGCTATGTGCATCTGTAAAGCCTAATATATGTCTTGCGAATTCTACAATTGCAAGCTGCATGCCTAAACATAAGCCTAAGAAAGGAATCTTGTTTTCTCTGGCATATTTTATGGATGTAATCATGCCTTCAATGCCACGGTCACCAAATCCGCCTGGAACAATAATACCGTCAACATCACCTAAGAATTCTGCTACATTTTCCTCAGTTACATCATCGGAAGCAACCCATTTAATCGTTACACTTGCATTGTGTGCTACGGCACCATGTTTTAAAGCTTCAACAACGCTGATGTATGCATCATGCAAAGCAGTGTATTTTCCGACTAAGGCAACGGT
The DNA here is from genome assembly GCF_900111595.1 of [Clostridium] polysaccharolyticum. Taxonomy (GTDB): domain Bacteria; phylum Bacillota; class Clostridia; order Lachnospirales; family Lachnospiraceae; genus Clostridium_AI; species Clostridium_AI polysaccharolyticum. The sequence continues at coordinate 33,898 of NZ_FOHN01000009.1, forward strand.
TGCTTCCTTAGCTGGATTTTTAAGAGCATGTACCATGTCTTCCCATTCTTTTACGTCGGGTTTTGGACAAGCTAAATGCAAACACTCACATGCAATATCTGCAAGATGTTCTTTTTCCATAGCAAGCGGTGCTTCATAAAGAGTTTCTACATCTAGATTCTGCATAACATGTTTCGCAGGTACGTTACAGAATAATGCGATTTTATCTTTGATTTCCTGTTCCAAAGGAACTTCTGTACGGCAGACAATAATGTCTGGCTGGATTCCCATTCCCTGAAGTTCTTTTACACTTGCCTGTGTAGGCTTTGTTTTGATTTCACCTGATGCCTTTAAATAAGGAATCAGTGTAACGTGGATTAAGATGGCATTTTCTCTGCCTACATCGTGCTGGAACTGACGGATGGATTCTAAGAAAGGCTGGCTTTCGATATCGCCAACGGTTCCACCTACTTCGATAATTGCAATTTGTGTATCCTTACATCCGTCATTACGGTAAAACCTGCTTTTGATTTCATTTGTAATATGAGGAATTACCTGTACTGTGCCTCCGCCAAAATCACCTCTGCGTTCTTTGGATAAAACGGACCAGTAAATTTTACCTGTTGTGACATTGGACTGTTTTGTTAAGCTTTCGTCGATAAAACGTTCATAGTGACCGAGATCTAAGTCAGTTTCTGCACCATCATCTGTAACAAAAACCTCACCATGCTGAATTGGATTCATTGTTCCTGGATCGATATTAATATAAGGATCAAATTTCTGCATGGTTACGTTATATCCACGCATTTTCAGTAAACGTCCTAAAGAAGCTGCAGTTATACCCTTTCCTAAACCAGAAACTACGCCACCTGTTACAAAGACATATTTGACAGACATTCTATTTCCTCCTTGGCTGTACATCTTACATTAGTTCTATTATTTTTGAATACTTGCTTAGTATTTATATATTTCCGTAAAAAATATAACTGTTCCATTATAACCTTATCGAGATAAAAAATCTAGCTGAAATTGAAAAAAATTTAGAGAAAGTTAAGATAATAGCATATTGATTTATGGTTAAACTACATTTATAATGGGAATATCGCAAAGGAGGTTGAATATGGATAACCGAATGTACAATAATAACCACAGCAATCGTAATAGAGATAACAATAACTGGAATGGAAATAATAGTAAGAATAATAGAAATGGAAGAAATAATCCGAAATCTGGCATTATTATTTGTTTGATTCTGGCAATTGCTGTATTTATGGGATTTTCACTTATTACTTCAAGAATTGAAAAAATGACGAACATAGAAATTGGATATAATGAATTTATTTCCATGCTGGAACATGGAGAGATAGATTCCATTGTACTTACAAGTACGAAGATAAAAATAAAGCCAAAGGTGCATCGTACGAATCTGAATGAAAATTATTATACAGGCCGTATTGGAAGCGATTTATATCTGGTAGAAAGGCTTAATAAGTCAGGGGTGTCTTATAAAGCTGAAATACAGGATACAAGTTCCAATATTCTCAATTTATTTCTGATCTATGTATTTCCGCTTTTGTTATGCTGGGTAGTTTTCTGGTTTTTTTACCGCAGAATATCCCAAAGCGGCGGTGGTGTCATGGGGGTTGGCAAGAGCAATGCCAAGATATATGTAGAAAAGGAAACGGGCGTTACTTTTAAAGACGTAGCGGGGCAGGAAGAAGCAAAAGAGTCCATGACAGAACTGGTAGATTTCCTTCATAATCCAGGCAAGTATACGCAGATCGGTGCTAAGCTTCCAAAAGGTGCATTATTAGTAGGGCCTCCAGGAACAGGAAAAACCTTATTGGCAAAAGCTGTTGCAGGAGAAGCCAATGTTCCATTTTTCTCATTATCAGGTTCCAGTTTTGTGGAGATGTTTGTTGGTGTTGGTGCATCTAGAGTGCGTGACTTGTTTAAACAGGCACAGCAGATGGCACCGTGTATCGTATTTATTGATGAAATTGATGCGATTGGGAAAAGCCGTGATTCTCAGTATGGTGGCGGCAATGATGAACGTGAACAGACACTTAACCAGCTGCTTGCGGAAATGGATGGTTTTGATACTTCTAAAGGCCTTGTTGTGCTGGCAGCTACCAATAGGCCAGATGTATTAGATAAAGCATTGCTGCGTCCGGGACGTTTTGACAGAAGGATTATTGTAGACAAGCCGGATTTAAAAGGAAGAGTGGATATTCTGAAAGTCCATGCAAAAAATGTACGAATGGATGAAACAGTAGATTTTGAAGCAATTGCCCTTGCTACATCGGGTGCGGTTGGTTCTGATTTGGCTAATATGATTAATGAAGCGGCTATTATGGCAGTAAAAGCTCGAAGAAATGCAGTTTCTCAGGCCGATTTGTTTGAAGCAGTGGAAGTTGTCATTGCAGGAAAAGAAAAGAAAGACCGTATTTTAGGCAAGGAAGAGAAAAAGATCGTTGCTTCCCATGAAGTTGGCCATGCATTAGTAGCTGCTTTACAGAAAAATGCAGAACCTGTTCAGAAAATTACCATTGTTCCTAGAACTATGGGTGCTTTAGGTTATGTAATGCAGGTGCCTGAAGAAGAAAAGTATCTTATGAGCAAAAAAGAAATGCTGACGGAGATTACAACTTTCTGTGGTGGACGTGCGGCAGAGGAAATCTGTTTTGAATCTGTGACGAGTGGTGCATCCAATGATATCGAGCAGGCAACAAAGCTTGCACGTGCAATGGTTACACAATATGGCATGTCAAAGCAGCTTGGTTTTGTAGGACTGGAATCTGTGCAGAACCGTTATTTGGATGGACGTGCTGTCATGAACTGCAGTGAGCAGACTGCTAGGGAAATTGATAAAGAAGTTCGTGATATTATAGAAGAATGTTATGTGAATGCAAAAAAAATGCTGGAAGAAAACATTTCTATTTTAAATGAAATAGCAGAGTATCTCTATGAGAAGGAAACGATTACAGGCAAACAGTTTATGGAGATCTTTCATAGGATAAAAGGAGATTTGGAGGATAAGGAAGAAGCTTCTGAAAGGTTAGAGGATGCCAAAGCAGAGGAGACTGTGGAAAATCCTGAAAATAAGGCAGATTAATTTTGGCAAATATGGGATAAGACATAAAAACCGGTTCGTTTTGATAGGGAACCGGTTTTTATATATGTTTTGCTTTAGGATAGGGAGAAGATTGGGATAATGTAAGAAAAAAGTAAAAACAATGTAGCTGTTAAGTGCTATACTAAGCATTAAGAAACAGTAAGATATTTGCCTGGAATCTTACAAGCGCCCAATGTGATGTCTGTTCTAGGCTGTTAAGTAAAGCTTTCTCATATGACAAGTCTTTAAAACCAAGAAGAAATAAAGAGGCGGCATATTTTTGCAAGGGGAAACCATATACCCATAAATATAACGTATATACATTGTAAATTTACATACAATTTTATATGTTATTAGCAGGTAATCATCAAATAGGCGAATACGTTTTGTTCCATAAAGAGTCAGTTGGTAATTACTAAATAAGTGTAGCAGCGATCAGACTGTTACGCTTTCAATATCTTACAATCTGGACCATCTTATTTATGTTTTTTTCTAGGACTTTTTCTCATTTTACCGAACAAATTATATGGAAAAATTTAATATGCCATCATCCCTTTGCACATAGTAAGGAAATGTGATACTTTAATAGAGAAGATAAACTGTACGAAACGATAAAGTTTTTAACAAGGTCAGGAGGAGAAGAAAATGGCATACGAGATTTTAGTATTAGATATAGACGGTACATTGACAAATTCAGAAAAGTTAATTACTGGAAAAACAAAAGAAGCATTGTTTGCATTACAGGAAAGAGGCCATAAGGTTGTATTGGCATCTGGAAGGCCAACGCCTGGAATTATACCAGTTGCAGAACAGATCCGCTTAAAGGAATATGGTGGCTATATACTTGCATATAATGGAGCAAAAGTATTGAATTGCCAGACAGGAGAAGTGATATATGAAAAATCTCTTCCAAAAGAAAGCATAAAGGAAATATATGATGCTGCGAAAGAGTTTAAAACAGGCTTGTTAAGCTATGATAAAGAAGGCATTATTACGCCTAGAGAACCAGATGAATACATTCAAAAAGAAGCAATGATTAATCATCTTCCAATAAAAAAAGTGGACAACTTTGTAGAATACATTGACTACCCAGTAAACAAGTGCCTTCTGACAGAAAATGGCCTGTATTTAGCAGAAGTAGAAAAAGAATTAAAGAACCGTTTTCGTGGCAAGTTAAATGTATACCGTTCCGAGCCATTTTTCTTAGAGATTATGCCAGAAAATATAGATAAGGCATATTCCCTTGGAAAGTTATTAGAAAAGTTAGGAATGACAAAAGATCAGATGATATGTTGTGGTGACGGCTATAATGACCTTTCCATGATTGAGTATGCGGGAATGGGAGTTGCTATGGCAAATGCCAATGATCAAGTAAAAGAAGCAGCTGATTTTATCACACTAAGCAACGATGAAGATGGCGTAGCCCATGTAATAGACCGATTTATGTAGGCAGAAAGGATGTGTGATGCGTGTTTGTCATTAGCGAGGAGCTAAAGAAACTTCCCGATAAGCCGGGTGTTTATATTATGCAGGATGCAAAAGATGAAATCATTTACGTTGGGAAGGCAGTCAATCTGAAAAACCGTGTCCGTCAGTATTTTCAGTCAGGAAGAAACAGGACTTCCAAAATAGAACAGATGATTGCAAGGATCGATCACTTTGAATATATTGTCACAGATTCAGAACTTGAGGCCCTTGTACTGGAGTGTAATCTAATCAAAGAACATAGTCCAAAGTACAATACCATGTTAAAGGACGGAAAGGCATATCCATTTATTAAAGCTACCGTAGGAGAAGCTTATCCAAGACTGCTTATGGTCCGTAAAATGGAAAAGGGCAAGAAGGAAGATGCCAGAAAGGTAAAATATTTTGGGCCATTTACCAGTTCAACTGCCGTGAAAGATACCTTAGAATTAGTCCGGAAGATTTTTTTTGTGCGCAATTGTAACCGAAACCTTCCAAAGGATATAGGCAAAGCTCGCCCTTGTTTATATTATGACATTGGACAGTGCAAAGCACCATGTTACGGTTATATCAGACAAGAAGATTACCAGAAAGATTTTCAAGGTGCTTTAGAGCTGTTAAATGGAAATTATGGACCAGTTGTTTCCATGCTGGAAGAGAAAATGTACGCAGCTTCTGAGAAGATGGAGTTTGAAGAAGCGGCACAGTACCGTGATTTGGTCAACAGCGTAAAGCATATTGTCCAGAAACAGAAAATTACCAGTTCCGAAATGGAAGACAGAGACATTATTGGAATGGCACGTACTCACGATGAAGCAGTGGTGCAGGTATTCTTTGTCCGTACAGGGAAACTGATCGGGAGAGATCATTTTTACTTTAAACATGTGAAAGAGGATAGTAACGAAGAAATTATTACAGCATTTATCAAACAGTTCTATGCAGGAACGCCGTATATTCCAAGAGAGCTGTTTATACAGACAGAGTTAGAAGAAGCAGGACTTTTGACAGAATGGCTTTCGAATAAAAGAGAGCAGAAGGTCTACATCCGTGTTCCGAAAAAGGGGCAGAAAGAACGTCTAGTAGAACTTGCAGAAAAAAATGCTTCTATTATTTTACAAAAAGATGCAGAAAAGATTCGTAGAGAAGAAGCAAAGACAATTGGTGCTGTGAAAGAGATTCAAGACTGGTTAGGTCTTGGCAGTATATGCAGAATGGAATCTTATGATATTTCCAATACCAATGGATTTGAGTCAGTAGGTTCTATGGTAGTTTTTGAAAATGGAAAGCCAAAACGGTCTGATTACCGCAAATTTAAGATAAAAACCATTACAGGCAGTGACGATTATGGAAGCATGTATGAGGTGCTTACAAGAAGGTTTACGCATGGATTGCGGGAACAGCAGGAAATGAGGGAGAAAAATCTGGACGAAGCTCTTGGCAAATTTACAAGATTCCCAGACCTGATTCTGATGGATGGTGGAAAAGGGCAGGTTAATGTGGCATTAAAGGTTATGGAGGAACTAAGATTAAATATTCCAGTGTGTGGGATGGTAAAAGATGACACACATAGTACAAGAGGACTTTATTATAATAATATTGAAATTCCAATTGATACCCATTCAGAGGGATTTAAACTGATTACAAGAGTACAGGATGAAACCCACCGCTTTGCAATTGAATACCACCGTTCCCTCAGAAGCAAGACCCAGGTACATTCCATTTTGAATGATATTGAGGGTGTAGGGGATGTAAGACGTAAAGCACTGATGAAATATTTCAAATCCATCGAAGCAATCCGCAATGCTTCATTAGAGGAATTAGAACAGGCCCCTTCCATGAATGGACTTGTTGCGGAAAAAGTGTATCATTTCTTTCATAAACAGGGAGAATAAGCAAAAGTATTTCAAGTTGCAGTGAGTACCCTTATATGGTAGAATTTACACTAGAGTTGCCAAGAGAAAATGCTTAGTTACGAAAGAGAGGAATGCTCAGATGGCGTATACTGTTGAATTGACGAAAGTAATTGAAAAAATGAATTTAGAGGTGTTGACACCGGATGTGGATATTGCCGAGATTCAGGTGTCACAAACGGATGTGAATCGTCCTGCACTTCAGTTAGCAGGATTTTTTGATTATTTTGATTCCAACCGTATTCAGGTAATTGGACAAGTTGAATATACTTACATGCAGAAAATGGAGAAAGACCATGGCGTGGCCATGATGGAAAAAATCATGGAATCCAAGGTGCCATGTATTGTGTTCTGCCGTCAGCTTGAGGTGGAACCAGACTTTTTAGAGTTAGGAAAAAAATATGGTGTGCCAATCTTAAGAACAACTAAGACAACCTCTTCCTTTATGGCTGAAGTTATCAGATGGCTTAATGTGGAATTAGCACAGCGCATTTCCATTCACGGTGTATTAGTTGATGTGTATGGGGAAGGCCTTCTTATTATGGGAGAAAGTGGAATTGGTAAAAGCGAAGCTGCTTTGGAATTAATCAAACGGGGACATCGTCTTGTGTCTGATGATGTAGTGGAAATCAAACGTGTAAGTGATGAAACCCTAATTGGAAGTGCACCAGATATTACAAGGCATTTTATTGAGCTTCGTGGTATTGGCATTATTGATGTAAAAACACTGTTTGGTGTAGAGAGCGTTAAAAATACACAATCGATTGATTTGGTTATTAAACTAGAAGAATGGGATCGTGAGCAGGAATATGATCGGCTAGGATTAGAAGAACAATATACAGAATTTTTAGGAAATAAAGTTGTGTGTCATTCTATTCCAATTCGGCCAGGCAGAAACTTAGCAGTTATCTGCGAATCAGCAGCAGTTAACTATAGACAGAAAAAGATGGGCTATAATGCAGCTCAGGAGTTATACAACCGAGTTACAAACAATCTGATGAAAAAATAAAAAAGGTAAGAAAAGTGTGGCTTCATGAAGAAGAATAAAACAGTATAAAAGAAGCTGCAGAACTTAGAAAGGTGGACAAAATGGCTAAGTATTGCATGGGTATTGATGTTGGGGGAACAACCGTAAAAATGGGATTATTTACAGAGGAAGGCAAGGTATTGGATAAATGGGAAATTCCAACAAGAAAAGAAGAGAATGGTTCTTTTATTTTGCCGGATATTACAGAATCCCTTCGGCGTAAGTGGGATGAAAAATCCATTGCAAAAGAAGAGGTGACAGGAATCGGTATTGGCATTCCGGGACCTGTTATGGAAGATGGAACAGTATTAAAATGTGTAAACTTAGGCTGGGGCGTTTTCAATGTTGTAGAGGAAGTGAGAAAACTTACTGGCATTGAAAATGTCAAGGCTGGTAACGATGCTAATGTTGCTGCATTAGGTGAAGTATGGCAAGGCGGCGGCAAAGGTTACCAGAACATTATTATGATTACTCTAGGTACTGGAGTTGGCGGCGGTGTCATTCTTGGCGGCAAAATCCTTACTGGTTCTAAAGGAGCAGCAGGAGAAATCGGACATATTACAGTAAATTACGAAGAACAGGATACTTGTGGATGTGGGAAAAAAGGCTGTCTTGAACAGTTTGCTTCTGCAACAGGTATTGTAAAAGAAGCAAAAAGACTTTTAAAAAAATCAGACAAACCATCTGCTTTACGCAATTTACAGCATTTATCAGCAAAAGCAATTTTTGACTGTGCAAAAGAAGGGGATGAACTTTCGATTGAGTTAGTAGAGCAGTTAGGCAAGTACTTAGGATTAGCAGCTTCTCATATTGCAGCAGTTGTAGATCCGGATGCTTTTGTTATCGGAGGCGGAGTATCAAAAGCTGGTGAGGTACTTACCAGTGTAATTAAAAAGCATTATGAGAAAAATGTCATGTTTGCATTACAAGGGAAAGAATTTAGATTAGCTGAATTAGGAAATGATGCAGGTATCTTTGGCAGTGCTAAAATGGTACTTGAATAAAAGAGAAAGAAAAGCATATATATAGGCATATATAGATTAAAAGAGGTAGAAAGTGTATCGGGAATTCAAAAACGAACTGTGTAACAAGTTAAAAGAGGGGCAGTTAAAAGAAGCTGAGCCTATGAAAAGACATACAACATTCCGTATTGGAGGACCTGCAAGGTTTTATGCTGTTCCAAAAACAGAAGAAGAATTAACTGCTGTTATTCAAATGTGCAGACAGTATCAGATGCCATTCTTTATTTTGGGTAATGGAAGCAATCTGCTAGTAAGTGACGAAGGCTTCGATGGGGTAATTATTGAAATAAAGGAGCAGTTTGCATATTACACCGTGGAAGAAAAAGAAGATCGGACATTTGTTACAGCAGGTGCAGGAATTCTATTATCCAGGCTTGCAAGCGAAGTGGCGAAACGCTCACTTAAAGGATTTGAATTTGCTTCTGGGATACCAGGGACTTTAGGCGGGGCTGTGGCAATGAATGCTGGAGCGTACGGCGGTGAAATAAAAGACTGTATCGTTTCTGCAAAGATACTTACAAGAGATGGCTGTGTAAAAGTGCTATACAAAGAAGATTTAGAACTTGGATATCGGAAAAGCATAATTACGAGGACAGCAGATATTGTGTTAGAAGCAGCATTTGCTTTTGAAAAAGGAAATGAAGAAGAAATACATGCACAAATGAAGGATTTTAATAGAAGAAGAAGAGAAAAACAGCCATTAGAATATCCTAGTGCGGGAAGCACATTTAAGAGGCCAGAAGGTTATTTTGCAGGAAAACTTATTATGGATGCGGGACTACGTGGATTTAGAGTTGGAGATGTCATGGTTTCTGAAAAACATTGTGGTTTTGTCGTAAATGTTGGGAATGGTACAGCTACACAGGTGAAAGAACTGATAGAACAGGTTTCTTTGAAGGTAGAAAATCAATTTGGAGTAAGATTGGAACCAGAGGTTCGTTTTGTAGGCAGGTTTTAAAGGAAATAATTGCAGGATGAAAAAAACGAGAAAGGTTTGGTGCCACATGAGATTTGTCATAGTTACGGGGATGTCCGGAGCTGGAAAAAGTTCTGTGTTAAAAATGCTAGAGGATGCAGGATATTTCTGTGTAGACAATCTGCCAATTCCTCTAATTCCAAAGCTGTCACATTTTATTATATACGAAGAGCAGACGGTGACCAAGGCTGCCTTAGGAGTAGATATCCGAAATGGACAGGCTTTAGAAGAATTGGATGATGTATTGAATCAATTGAATCAATATGAAGTAGTTCCGGAAATATTGTTTCTGGATTCTACAACGGAAGTTTTAGTGAAGAGATACAAAGAAACAAGACGGAATCATCCTCTTGTAAATGAGGGCAGGGTTGATAAGGGGATTGAAATGGAAAGAGAACGTCTGCAGTTTATAAAGAAACGTGCGACGTATATAATCGACACAAGCCATATGCTGATCCGTGAACTGAAAACGGAGATTGATAAAATCTTCATTCAGGGAGAACATTATAATAATTTCTTTATCTCTGTTGTATCTTTTGGGTTTAAGTATGGGATTCTGTCTGATGCGGATCTGGTATTCGATGTCAGGTTTCTGCCAAATCCATTTTATATACCAGAGCTTAAGAAGAAAACAGGAAGAGATAAAGTGGTATATGATTATGTAATGGACTTCCAGGCAGCAGATGATTTTTTGAATAAGTTGGAAGATATGCTGAAATTCCTGATTCCCAATTACATTATAGAAGGGAAAAACCAGCTTGTAATTGGGATTGGATGTACAGGAGGAAAACATCGTTCTGTAACCATTGCAAGGGCAATCACAGAACGTTTGTCTAACCTGCAGTATGGAGTGAAAATCGAGCACAGGGATGTAGAAAAGGATGTTTAAAGATGTCATTTTCCAGTGAAGTGAAAGAAGAATTATCAAGGCAGATGCCAGTTTCCAGACATTGCTGTGTAGCAGAAATTGCAGCACTTATCAGCTGCTGTGGGGAACTGGTTCACAATAGGAAAGGTACATTGGCCTTAAAAGTTCATACAGAAAACTTGACAGTCGCAAGAAAATATTTTATGTTAATAAAGAAAACATTCCAAGTGAAAACTGAAATATTAGTGAAGCGCAATGTATCATTGAAAAAGAGCAAAAACTATTTTATTTATATACGTTTACAACATGATGTGGAAAAAATCCTAAAGGCAACGAAACTTCTTAAGGGACAGGACTTTCATTCGATAGAATTGGTTCCAAGCCATTTAGTGACGCAAAATACATGTTGCAAGCGGGCCTTTTTAAGAGGGGTATTTTTGGCCACAGGATCAATAACAGATCCTTCTAAGACATATCACTTTGAAATTGCAGCGCCAAGTCAAGTGAAAGCCGCTTACATTGCAGAAATTTTGCAGTCTTTTCAGATTGATGCTAAGATTGTGGTACGGAAAAAGTATTATGTGGTTTATGTAAAAGAAGGATCTCAGATTGTTGATGTACTCAATATTATGGAGGCTCATCTTGCACTGATGAATCTGGAGAATGTAAGGATTCTGAAAGAAATGAGGAATTCTATCAATCGACAGGTAAACTGTGAAGCAGCGAATATTAACAAAACGGTTGTTGCGGCATCTAAGCAGATAGAAGATATTTTGTATATTCGTGATAGGGTCGGCTTGAGTGAATTGACAGAAGGGTTAGAAGATGTTGCGAGGCTCCGAATCGAACAGCCGGATGCATCGCTAAAAGAATTGGGAGCATTGTTAAATCCACCGTTGGGAAAGTCTGGTGTTAATCATAGGTTAAGACGTATAAGTAAAATTGCGGATAGTTTAAGGGAACAAAAGGAGGAATAATGTATGGTAACCAAAAAAATGACAATTAAAATACCAACGGGTTTAGAAGCTAGACCTGTTGCAGTCCTTGTACAAGTAGCAAGCCAGTTTGAGAGTTCTGTTCATATTGAATGTGAAGACAAAAAGGTGAATGCCAAGAGTATTATGGGGATGATGAGTCTTGGACTTGCAGCTGGAGAGGAAGTTATTGTAACAACAGATGGCCAGGATGAAGAACAGGCAATGGAAAAAATTGAGGCATATTTAAATAGTGGAAAATAAGAACGCTTGAATAGATAGGATTTTGAGAAAAAACGGCTGTATTTGTGAAAAGTACAGCCGTTTTTTGCACATAATTTCAAGTTTTCAATTATGCATAAATATGATAGAATAAATTTTAAACGACTAATGCAACAGGAGGGGAGAAAACGTGAATTTTACCCATCTTCATGTCCATACAGAGTACAGTTTATTGGATGGCTCTAGTAAAATCAAAGAATTAGCAGAAAGAACAAAAGAATTAGGGATGGACAGCATTGCGATTACAGATCATGGTGTTATGTACGGTGTGATTGATTTTTACCGTGCAGCCCATGCAGCAGGTATTAAGCCGATCATTGGCTGTGAAGTTTATGTTGCACCAAATTCCCGTTTTGATAGAGAGAACAGTCAGTCTGAAGCCAGATATAACCATCTTGTGTTACTTGCTGAGAATAACACAGGTTACGCCAATTTAATGAAAATTGTATCCAAAGGTTTCACAGAAGGCTTTTATTATAAACCAAGAGTAGATTATGAAGTGTTAGAAGAATACCACGAAGGAATCATTGCTTTAAGTGCGTGCCTTGCTGGTGTTGTGGCTATGAATCTGAGGCGGGGCATGTACGAAGAAGCCAGAAAAGAAGCGTTTCGCTTAAGAGAAATATTTGGCCAAGATAACTTTTTCTTAGAACTTCAGGATCACGGAATGCAGGAACAGCAGGTTGTAAACCAGCAGATGGTCAGACTGAGCCAGGAAACAGGAATCCCGTTAGTGGCAACCAATGACGTGCACTATATTTACGATCAGGATGCTACGCCTCATGATGTGCTTCTTTGTATTCAAACTCAGAAGAAAGTAACGGATCAGAATCGTATGAGATACGAAGGAGGACAGTTCTATCTGAAATCCCCAGAAGAAATGGCCAAGATATTTCCATACGCCATAGAAGCACTGGAAAATACCCATAAGATAGCAGAACGCTGTTTTGTTGAAATAGAATTTGGCAACTATAAGCTGCCCAAATTCGATGTTCCAGATGGCTATACAGCATGGGAGTATTTACAAAAGCAGTGTTTTGAAGGATTAGAAAGGCGTTACGGGAATCCAGGCGAGGAATTAAAAAAACGTCTGGAATATGAATTAGATACGATCCATTCCATGGGATTTGTAGATTACTTCCTGATTGTCTGGGATTTTATTAAATATGCAAAAGACAATGGGATTATGGTAGGACCGGGCCGTGGTTCCGCAGCGGGAAGTATCGTATCCTACTGTCTGGAGATTACAGATATTGATCCAATCCGCTATAATTTGCTGTTTGAGCGATTCCTAAATCCAGAACGTTTGACCATGCCCGATATTGATATTGACTTCTGTTTTGAGCGAAGACAGGAAGTCATCGACTATGTAATACGGAAATATGGAACTGACCGGGTAGTGCAGATTGTTACATTTGGTACTATGGCAGCCAAAGGTGTTATTCGTGATGTTGGACGTGCATTGGACATGCCATATTCTGCAGTGGATGCTGTTGCAAAAATGATTCCGGCAGATTTGGGAATGACCATTGAAAAGGCCTTGAAACAGAATAAAGAGTTACGGGATTTATACGAAAATGATGCGGAAGTAAAAGAGTTAATTGATATGTCTTTGCGTCTGGAAGGATTGCCAAGACACACATCCATGCATGCGGCAGGTGTTGTAATCAGTAAAGAAGAAGTAGATAAGTACGTGCCACTATCTAGAGCATCAGACGGAACTCTTACAACGCAGTTTACCATGACTACCTTAGAGGAACTTGGACTGTTAAAGATGGATTTCCTTGGCCTTAGAACTCTTACGGTAATTCAGAACGCTGTAAATTTAATCAACAAAAGGTTAAAAAGCTTAGATAAGTCTAGCAAGGAATATAAAGAACTGGCTGCAAAACATGGCGATCAGCTGGATATGGGCAAATTGAATTACGAAGATAAAGAAGTATACAAGAGCATTGGAACTGGTAATACAGAAGGCGTATTCCAGCTAGAAAGTGCTGGAATGAGAAGTTTTATGAAGGAACTGAAGCCGGAAAGCATTGAAGATGTAATTGCGGGGATTTCCTTGTATCGTCCAGGTCCAATGGATTTTATTCCAAAATATATTAAAGGCAAGAATGACCAGAGCAATATTACTTATGAATGCCCGGAACTGGAACCGATTTTATCGCCAACTTATGGCTGTATTGTGTATCAGGAGCAGGTTATGCAGATCGTACGTGATTTAGCTGGATACAGTTACGGCCGAAGTGATCTTGTACGTCGTGCTATGTCCAAAAAGAAAGCTTCTGTAATGGAAAAAGAGCGACAGAACTTTGTATACGGCAATAAAGAGGAAGGGGTAAAAGGATGTATTGCCAATGGTATTGATGAAGCAGTTGCGAATCATATTTATGATGAGATGATTGACTTTGCAAAATATGCCTTTAATAAATCTCATGCCGCTGCATATGCTGTAGTTTCTTATCAGACAGCATATTTAAAGCATTATTTTCCAGTGGAATTTATGGCCGCTTTGATGACTTCTGTTCTGGATAATACAGACAAAGTATCAGAGTATATTATGACATGCCGTAAGCTTGGTATTGAGATTCTTCCACCAGACATTAATGAAGGGGAATCAGAATTTTCCGTTTCGAATGGATGCATCCGGTATGGATTGTCTGCAATTAAAGGACTTGGGAAACCAGTAATTCATGCCATTGTAGAGGAACGTACGTTAAACGGGCCATTTACTTCACTAAAGGATGTAGTTATGCGCTTGTCCAACAAGGAGATTAACAAGCGTACAATGGAAAGTTTTATTAAGGCAGGGGCATTTGACACATTGCCAGGGACCAGAAAACAGAAAATGCAGGTCTACATTAAAGTAATTGATAGTGTAAATCAGGAAAAGAAAAATAATTTATCTGGTCAGATTTCCCTATTTGACCTGTTCAGTGATGAACCAGAGTTCTCAAACGAAATTGAAATGCCAGATGTAGGGGAATTTGAAAAAGAACAGCTTCTTGCATTTGAAAAGGAAGTGCTTGGAATCTACGTCAGCGGGCATCCGATGGAAGAATACATGGAGAAATGGGAGAAGCATGCAAAGAAGAAAGCGTCAGATTTTAACATAGACGAAGAAGGCCATGTGAAAGTAAGAGATGGCTCTCTTGTGACAATTGGCGGCATGATTGTGTCTAAGGTTATAAAGACAACGAAACACAATACTATGATGGCATTTGTTACTTTGGAAGATCTGTACGGAACAGTAGAAGTTATTTTCTTTCCAAGGGACTTTGAAAAGTACCGTCCGTATTTAAATGAAGATGCCAAAGTGTTTATCAGGGGACGGGTAAATGTGGAAGAAGATAAACCAGCAAAAATTATCTGTCAGGATTTTGTGACTTTTGAGCAGGTACCTGAGAATGTGTGGGTTCAGTTTCCTAGCACGGAAGAATTCAAGAAAAAGGAACTGGACTTAATAGAACTGTTAGAAGAGTATCCAGGAGTTTCGCCAGTAGTGGTATATTGCAAGGAAGAAAAACAGCAGATAGTTTTAAAAGTTAAGGTAACAGTAGAAAAAAGTCTCTTAATTCGATTACAAAAAGAATATAAGGATAAAAATATCATTGTTCAGCAAAAGAATATTGAAAATATATTCAAAAAGAGTTAAAATTGTAACATGAGTGCGTTTGAAAAAGCTTCAGTTAACTGCGGCTGCTAGTCAGAAGGCTTGTGCTGAAGTGATAGTATATATTGAGAATCCTTTGGAGGTATTGAAATGGCAAAAGAAATTAATACAATTGGCGTTTTAACAAGTGGCGGAGATGCACCAGGCATGAACGCAGCAATTCGTGCGGTTGTAAGAACAGCATTGGCGAATGGCAAAAAAGTAAAAGGTATTAGAAGAGGCTACAGTGGTTTATTAGAAGAAGACATCATTGATATGGATGCTGTAAGTGTTGCTGATATTATTGACCGTGGAGGTACAATTCTATATACAGCAAGATGTGCTGAAATGAGAACAGAAGAAGGCCAGCAAAAAGCTGCTGAAATCTGTAAGAAACATGGCATTGATGGTTTAGTTGTTATTGGTGGAGATGGTTCTTTCCAAGGTGCAAAGAAATTAGCTCACTTAGGCATTAACACAATTGGTGTTCCTGGAACAATTGATTTAGACATTGCTTGTACAGAATATACTATCGGTTTTGATACAGCTGTAAATACAGCAATGGAAGCGATTGATAAAATCAGAGATACTTCTACTTCTCATGAAAGGTGCAGTGTTATTGAAGTTATGGGCAGAAACGCTGGTTACATTGCATTATGGTGTGGTATTGCAAATGGTGCAGAACAGATTTTAGTAACAGAGCGTTATGATCATAATGAAAATAAAATCATTGATAATATTATTGAAAAAAGAAAAACAGGCAAGAAACATTACATTATTGTAAATGCAGAAGGTATTGGAAATTCCGAAATTCTTGCTAAGAAAATTGAAGCTGAAACAGGAATGGAAACAAGGGCAACTATCATTGGACACATTCAGCGTGGTGGCAGCCCAACATGTAAAGACAGAGTTTATGCATCAACTATGGGTGCAAAAGCAGTTGATTTGCTTTGTCAAGGAAAGAGCATGAGAGTTGTCGGTTATAAAAATGGTGAATTTATCGATTACGATATTGACGAAGCTTTAGCAATGAAAAAAGATTTAGATGAATATATGTATGAAATGAGCAAAAAACTGTCCAGATAATATTCCTCTTGTAAATTACAAGGAGGAAGTTTAAAGGAAATGAAAAAAGAGATAGAATACAAAAGTTCTACCTCTTTTTTCATTTCATGCAAATAATTGCTATCTGTTTGCTTTAACATTAGCATCTCCAGATTTCCCTGCATCCATGTCCAATGTGGTATATCCTCGCTTGAAAGTGCTTTCTTTAGGGGAATCGTTGTCCTCAGAATTTTCAGAATTATCAAAGTCCTCAAAGTCTTCAAAGTCCTCGAAATCCTCGAAAACGTCAAAGTCCTCATTTTCTTTATCTGATTTTTTGAAAAAATTCTGGTAACAATAATATGCACCACCTGCAATTGCAGCAAGGGAAAGAGTTGTAGCAATAAACTTACCAAGTTTTTTCATAGGTTATACTTCCTTTCCTTATCCATTATACCCTTACGTATTTCGTATCATACTTAAAGAATTATCTATTTCTGCTTGTAGAAGCAGGCTTTTTGCTAGCGTGTACGCTTGCAGAGGCAACAGTCTTTTCTTTTTTTGTATTGGAATCTGTATTAGAACAGACTGTTTCTTTCTCCTCCAGATTGCTCTGGTAGCAGACGATAGGAGTTCCTTTTTCAACAGTCGCAAAAACTTTTTCCGCAACGTCGGGAGGAAGGTTGACACATCCATGAGAACCGCTTCGCTTGTAAATACTGCCTCCAAAGCTGTTACGCCAAGGAGCATCATGTAAACCTATATTGTAGTAAAAAGGCATCCAGTAAGTTACATCAGAACTATAATTTTCACCTACTAAAGTTGCGTTATGTTCTTTATATGTTATCTGATAGATACCTGTCGGGGTATCAAAACCCCTGCTGGAATTTCCTGTTACACAATCAGATTCTACTATCAGTTTACCGTTTTTATATACCCAGATGTGTTGTAGAGACAGATCGATTTCAACATAGCTGTCTCCAATATCGTTGATGTTCCGAGAGCGGGCAACTTGAGAGTAGGTTGGTTCAATTTGAACATTTTTACCTTTTTGCACTAATTTAATTAAGCGGGCTGTTTCAGCTGCACGGTCTATAAGCCAGCCATAGTCACCGCCAGTTACCTCAATAATATTTCCATTATGGTCGATGAAGTCTCGTGTTTTCCCAAATGTATTATAAATACGTGCAATGGAGTCTACATAAGCACGGACCTTTTCGTGATTAAATGTGACTTGAAATGAATCATCAACTTCCAGCCAATCCTGTATGTGGGTTTTGTCGCATATTTCATATCTATCACCAAAATCATAGGTAATAGTAACGGTAATATATTGATTCATTGTATCAGCCAGTACTTTGAGTTCAGTCGAAGAAGATGTATACTTCGGATTTTGATAGCATTGCAAATCATCCGAATTCATATAAGTATCACCAGACTCAATGGCTGTAATAACGGAAGATGTGAATTTGTCCAGATCTAATGTTGTACCATTATTTTCTGGAATAATTTCGTACTTGCCAGATGCATCATTGTATTTTACAAGGGCATCTGCTGGTGGAGTGGTATTTTCTTTCTTAAAAAATACAAGTGAATGAATCTTATCCTTTAATTTCTGGTCATCAAATGTGGTTGTAACCTGTAAGTCAGATTGATTCTTTCGGAATAGACTTACAATCCATGTAAATGATTTTTGTTTTTTTAACAGCTGTTTTACTGAGCCATCAGGCATAAATTCATAGTCGATGTCGTCAGCAGTAATTACATCTGTCAGATGATTACGTCCATCAATTTGTAATACATAATTTTTTATTTCTCGCCGTATATTCTCTTCAACAGCTTCGACGCATTTGTTGCTGGCGCTGATTCCATTGATGGAAGTGCCAAAAAAGAAATGCGACTTAAAATAAAATGATATGCCGATATATAGAGCCAGCAGGACAAGAAATGTAATCGTTAAAGCGATAACTGTTTTTTTATGCTTTCTCTTCATTTTTCCCTTCTCTTTTCTTATATATTTTATCTACCGGATTCTTTGGTATCATTCGGAACTAGTATACCATGTTTTCCATGTAAGTTCCAATGAAACTTTTATGTGATATGTATTACAGAAATATCTCATAAATATGAAATGCCTATTTAGTATAGGATATAGAAAAGCTTATGAAAATATGACGAAAAGCCAATAACTGATTATTAAAATTGATGAAAATAGAAAAAAGGAATTGACATTATGTGGCATAAATGATAAAATACAATCAAATAGATTTAAAGTCTTTGAGCAAAGAGAGTACTTCAGAACGTACATCACAGAGAGTCGGTGTCTGGTGTGAGCCGATATGGAAGTCTGTAAGGAATGGGTTTGTGAGATGTCAGGTGAAGCGTTTGTACGTGTGTAGCTGCGGCCGTGTCCTCACGTTACAGAGGGTAGATATCGAAGAGATTCTGTATCGGTAATGAGATAATGTAAATGGTGGCGAGTATTTCCAGTTTCGGAAATGCTTTTTTTTATCTTTATCTAAAAAGACAATTTTCATCATTTAGATTATGAACAAGGGTGGCACCACGATAATTCGTCCCTAGCAAATGAAATGAAAAATTTCGTTTGCTAGGGACTTTTTTTACATATTCAATTTATAAGAAAAGAGGGATAAAGGTGAGAAGTTTAAAAGCTTATCGTAAGACAATTAGCATTGTAAATGAAACCACAATCGGATTATATGAAAATTTAGTTGGAAAGAAAACAGGTTTTCTGTTAGAGAGTTATGATAAAAATAATGGACGTTATTCTATTTTTGGAAAAGAACCAGAAGAAATCATTTCATCTAAGGGAAATAGTCTGGTGATACAGAAAAAAAATGGCGAAACAGAAGTCAGGGAAGGAAATCCTTATGAATTGTTAAAAGAGTATTATAGTGATTTTCATGTAGTAAAAGAGGACGGAGAATTAGCTTTTATTGGCGGATTGGTGGGAAGCATGGGGTATGACTTTATCCGTTATACTGAAATTCTGCCAGATAACAATGAAGATACGATTGGAATAGAAACAATTCAGTTAATGCTTGCAACAGAGTTTATTGTAATTGATCATGTGGCAGAGACTATGACAGGAGTAGTCTTAGAGGAGGATAATGAAGAAGGCAGAAAAAGAGGCATGGAACGTGCCACAGGTTTATTAGAAGAAGTGATGAAAGATTACAAAGATGAGGAGAAAGAAACATTTGTCCAGGACGGAAAAATTACAGATAAGTCGGATTCCATTGAACAATACAGTGAAAAAGTAGAGAAAATCAAAGATTACATAAAAGAGGGACACATTTTCCAGACGGTATTATCACAGAGATGGACCGTTGAAACGAAACAAGATGGATTTATCCTATACAAAAAACTTCGTGTATTAAATCCATCTCCATATCTATACTATTTTAAATTTCCTGAATTTGAGATAATAGGAAGTTCTCCTGAGATGCTAGTGAAAAAAAGTGAAGATAAAGTGTACACCTGTCCCATTGCAGGAACAAGAAAACGCGGTGCTACTCCAGAAGAAGATGAAATGTTAAAAGAAGACTTGTTAGGAGATGCAAAGGAGAGGGCAGAACATGTTATGTTAGTGGATCTGGCCAGAAATGATATGGGACGAATCGCTCAGTTTGGAACGGTTAAAGTGACACAGTTTATGAATGTCCAGAACTATTCCCATGTAATGCATATCGTCTCACTGGTAGAGGGACGAAAAAAGGGAGAATCCCATCCGTTAGATCTAGTTGCATCTTTTCTGCCTGCGGGAACATTAAGTGGAGCTCCAAAGATTCGTGCAATGGAAATCATTGATGAATTAGAAACCTATAGACGTGGTTTATACGGTGGTGCAACAGGATATTTAGCATTCGATGGAAACATGGATTTCTGTATTACCATCCGAACCATGATAAAGAAAGCGGATAACGTGTATCTGCAGGCAGGAGCTGGAATTGTTTTAGATTCTGTTCCTGAGAACGAATATAATGAATGCTGTAACAAAGTAATGGCACTGGCAAAGACATTAGTAAAAGAAGAGAATTTATAGGGGGTGCGGGTATGATTTTATTAATTGATAATTACGATTCCTTTACTTATAATTTATATCAATATATTGGAACATTTGAACCAGACATAAAGGTAGTTCGCAATGACAAAATAACCCTTGCGGAAATCAGGAAAATGAATCCAGACAGAATTGTGTTATCACCAGGACCAAAGAGTCCAAAGGATGCAGGAATCTGCATGGATGTAGTAAAGGAATTTTATAAGGAAAAGCCGATTATGGGAATCTGCTTAGGACACCAGTGTATTGGAGAAGCATTTGGTGCAACCGTATCCTATGCAAAAGAAATCCTTCATGGAAAACAGTCTTTGGTTGCTCATAATGGAACTGGTATTTTTACAGGGATTGATACGCCACTAAATGTAGCAAGATATCATTCCCTGTCCATAGTAAATGAAACAGTTCCAGATTGCCTGACAGTAACCGCAAAGACGGATGATGGCCAGATTATGGCAGTTCGACATAAAGAGTATCCAGTGGTTGGACTTCAGTTTCATCCAGAATCCATTTATACAGAACACGGGAAACGATTAATCGAGAATTTTGTAAATGGACGTATTTAAATCCAATGGAAAGGAAAAGGTGCTGTATGATATTAGATGAAATCGTAAAAGATAAAAGAAAAAGGTTAGTGGAACATAAAAAAAATATCAGCGAACAGGAAATGAAAGAGCTGGCTCTCCAGTCACAAAGAAAAAGCGTTTCCTTTTACGAGGCGCTAAAAAAAGAAGGCCTGTCAATTATTGGGGAGTTTAAAAAGGCATCGCCTAGTATGGGTGTTATATCATCTAAGATTCCATTGGAAGACAGAATTGACCAGTATAATCAGTCAGTAGATGCCATTTCCTGTCTGACAGAAGAGGATCATTTTCATGGCAGTGCAGAATATCTAAAACAGATTCGGAAAATATCTCCACTGCCAATTATCCGGAAAGACTTTATAATAGAGGAATATCAAGTTTATGAAGCAAAAGTGATTGGTGCAGATGCCATTTTGCTAATTGCAGCTATTTTAAATGAGGATGAGATGAAAAGGCTGTATGAATTGGCATATGATCTTGGATTAGATGTATTATTAGAAGTTCACAATGAGGAAGAAATGCAGCGGGCTATTGAACTGGGAGCTAAGATAATTGGTGTGAACAACCGGGATTTGAGGGATTTTACGATTTCCTTAGATACAACCAGAAGACTGATTCAGTATTTAGAAGAAAGAACTGGTAAGGAAAGGCCAGTATTTGTATCGGAAAGTGGGGTTACCACAACAAAAGACATTGAGGTTTTGAAAGCATGTAAAGTAGATGCACTGCTTATAGGAAGAGCATTTATGGAAGCAGAGCAGCCTAGAGTGGTAGCGAAGGAATGGAAGGCAGTTTATAACGGCTAAGAAAGGATGATGCCATGAGATATAAAAACATAAAAAAAGGAAGATTCCTTGGAAGGCCAAATCGTTTTATCGCTCATGTGGATTTGAATGGAGAAGAGGCTGTATGCCATGTAAAAAATACGGGACGTTGTAAAGAACTTTTAATTCCTGGAGAATCAGTGGTTTATATTGAGGATCATGGGGAAGATGCCAGACGGAAGACCAGATATTCTTTAATAGGAGTGGAAAAAGGAAATCTGATGATTAATATGGATTCTCAGGCACCAAATAAAGTGGTAAAAGAGTGGATTGCCCAAGGTGGTTTTTTACCAGGGATTACTTTGATAAAACCAGAAAAGAAGTATGGAGACTCTCGCTTTGATTTTTATCTGGAACAAGGGGATAAGAAGATTTTTATGGAGGTAAAGGGAGTTACCCTTGAAGAAAATGGAGTTGCCATGTTTCCAGATGCCCCGACAGAACGAGGAATCAAGCACATGGAAGAACTTATTACCTGTAAGGAAAATGGTTACGATGCCTATATTCTTTTTGTTGTACAGATGGCTGGAATGAAGGTGTTTAAGCCAAATGACAGAACACATCCTGCTTTTGGGGAGGCACTTCGTAAAGCAAAGAAGCATGGTGTTGAGATTCTTGTGAAAGACTGTCTTGTGAAAGAAGACGAATTAAAGATTGCTGGAACGTTGCCATTTGAATTATAGAAGGGAGAAAGTTATGCCGGAAATTAAAATATGTGGTCTTACCTGTGAAGAAGATATTGAGCTGATAAATGCATATCCTGTTTCTTACGCAGGCTTTGTATTATTTTTTCCAAAGAGTAAGCGAAATCTTACATTAGAACAGGCACAGCATTTAAAAAGGAAACTGAAAGATTCTGTGAAAACGGTCGCTGTGACGGTAGCTCCTTCCTTAGAGCAAGTAAAGGAGATTGAAGGGGCTGGATTTGATGTGATTCAGATTCATGGTACCTTACATAAAGAAGTAGAAGAGAAAGTTCATATACCAGTTTTCAGAGCTGTAAATGTGGAAAAGGAAGAAGATATACGCAAGGTATTTTCAGAGCGTTCGCCTAAGATTTCCTATTATGTGTTTGATGGCAAGCGGCCAGGAAGCGGAGAAGTATTTGACTGGGGATTTCTTAAAAAGAATGTGGATAATACTTCCAGAATTATGCTGGCTGGTGGATTACATTCAGAAAATGTTGCCAATGCTATTAAAGCAGTACAGCCTGGGATTGTGGACGTAAGCTCTGGTGTTGAAAAAGAGCATGGAGCAGGAAAAGATAGAGAGAAAATAGAGCGTTTTGTTCAAGCGGTTCTAAAAACAGATTGCAGATAGATGAGAAAAAATGAAGAAAGGCAGGTAGAGTTATGAATACTTATTATGGAGAGTTTGGAGGACAATATGTAGCAGAGTCCTTAATGAATACACTAGAAGAGGTGGATCGTGCATTTGAAGAAGCCATTCGTGATCCGGAATTCTGGGAAGAATTTGATTACTATATGAAGGAATATGTAGGAAGGGAAACTCCTCTTTATTATGCCTCTCGTTTAAGCGAAAAGTATGGACCTAAGATTTATTTAAAAAGAGAGGATTTAAATCATACAGGTGCACACAAAATTAACAATGTAATTGGCCAGATTTTACTTGCAAAGCGTATGGGAAAGAAGAAGGTAATTGCGGAAACAGGTGCTGGGCAGCATGGTGTAGCTACAGCCACAGGTGCCGCATTATTTAATATGGATTGTAAAGTATATATGGGGGAAGAGGATATTAAACGACAGGAATTAAATGTGCTTCGTATGAGAATGCTTGGAAGTTCTGTACATAGTGTAACTTCTGGAAGCCGTACCTTAAAAGATGCAACCAATGAAGCGATTCGCACATGGGCAAAAGAAGCAGAGGATACTTTTTATGTAATTGGTTCAGCGGTTGGTCCTTACCCTTATCCAAAGATTGTGAAGACTTTCCAAAGCGTAATTAGTAAAGAAGCGAGAAAGCAGATTCTTGAAAAGGAAGGCAGATTGCCTGATACAGTTATGGCTTGTGTAGGAGGCGGTTCTAATTCTATCGGAATGTTTGCAGAGTTCTTAGAAGATAAAGAGGTAAAATTAATTGGTGTGGAAGCGGCAGGATTAGGAATTGAAACAGGGAAACATGCTAGTGCAATGGCATTAGGAAAACCAGGAGTGTTACATGGAATGCGTTCCTATTTATTACAAGATGAGGATGGAAATGTGCAACTGGCTCATTCCATTTCAGCAGGTCTTGATTATCCAGGTGTAGGGCCAGAACATGCGTATTTAAAAGACAGCGGACGTGCAACTTATGTATCTGTTACAGATGATGAGGCTATGAATGCATTATTGGAACTTTGCAAAATGGAAGGAATTATCCCTGCTATCGAAAGTTCCCATGCCTTAGCTTATTTATTAAAGTATGCGAAAGAGTGTTCTAAGGATGAAATTATTGTAATGTGCCTGTCAGGACGTGGTGATAAGGACTGTCATACCATTCAGGCTTGGTTAGAAGGTAACAAAGAATCATTGAATAAATAGTTAAGGAGGTAAAAGAAAATGAATCGTATTGAAGACAGATTAAACCAGTTAAAAGAAAAAGGCGAGAAAGCATTTATTACATATATGACAGCAGGACTTCCAGACATGGAAGGTACAAAAGCATTATTAAAAGCCCAGGAAGAGGCAGGAACAGATATTGTGGAAATTGGAATTCCATTTTCTGATCCAGTGGCAGACGGCCCAGTGATTCAGGATGCATCCTATCGTTCTATTCTAAAAGGAACCAATCTTAAGAAAACGTTTCAGGCAGTAAAAGAAGTGAGAGAAGAATGTCAGATTCCAATTATTTTCATGATGTATTACAATACTATTTTGCATTATGGGGTAAAAGAATTTGTGGAAAAATGTGAAGAAGCAGGTGTAGACGGACTGATTGTACCGGATTTGCCATTTGAAGAACAGAAAGAAATCAAGGCTTGTATGACTTCAGAAAATGCTCCAATTCTGATTGAATTAGTTTCACCTGTTTCTAAGCAGAGAGTTCCAATGATCTTAGAAAATGCCAGAGGATTTGTATACTGTGTATCTTCTATGGGAGTAACAGGGCAGGAAGGTTCTTTTTATGATACTGTGTCAGATTACCTAAAGGAGGTAAAGGCACAATCTAAGATTCCTGTCATGATGGGATTTGGGATTAAAGAAGCAAAAGATGTAGAGTTTGTGAAGGATACCATTGATGGATGTATTGTAGGAACACATTTTATTGAAGTGCTTGAAGAAAGCGGATATGACTTGGAAGCTGCAAAAAAGTATATTCGTGAGTTCAAGAGTGGATTGAATGGATAATGGGTGAATCTGACATAACCTTAAATAAATGATTATATAGTTAATAGAAAGGTATTGCCCATAGATGTTTATAGTATAATAGCCGCTATGTCTGCTAGACGTGGGCGGCTATTTTTCTGCTTTTTTTACACTAACGGAATATCCTCATCATAATTTACATTATCAAAATGGAATCCGAACATCTTATAAAAATCGTCCCAATATCCATCAATATCTGCAACATCTTTTAAATTCTTTGTAGTAACTTTATCCCAGTTTTCCATAACAGCAGTCTGTACATCTTCTCGCAGTTCCCAGTCGTCTACACGAATCAAACCAGAATCGTCTGTGACAGCTCCTGCAGTTCCGAACATTTTATCATGGAACAGACGGTACATCTGTTCAATACAGCCTTCATGGATTCCTTTGTCTTTCATGACTTTATATAACAGAGAAATATATAAAGGTACAACAGGAATTGCAGAACTTGCCTGAGTAACTAATGCTTTGTTGACAGAAACAAAAGCGTTTACATTTTGAAAATCAGAAGTAATTTCTTTGGAAGTAGCGACCAAATGGTTCTTTGCCATTCCGATCGTTCCATTTTTATAAATAGCATGAGTTACTTCTGGTCCAATATAAGAGTAGGCAACTGTAGTTGTATCTGGTGCAAGCACACCAGCTTTATCAAGTGCCTCAATCCATTCTTTCCAGTCTTCGCCACCCATAACCTTAATGGTATTGGCAACTTCTTCTTCATTTGCATAAGGAATGCTTGCGTCGGTAATGGTATTGTGAACCAAGTCTAAGTTTTTATTTTTGAATTCATCTCCAATTGCTTTGATGCAGGAGGAATAAGTAACACCATCTTTGGTTCTTCTTGGTGCAGCAATACTATATACAATCATATCTACGGTTCCCAGATCTTTCTTTATGATGTCGATTGTCTGAGCTTTGATTTCATCAGAAAATGCATCTCCATTAATTGTTTTGGCATAAAGGCC
The DNA here is from genome assembly GCF_900111595.1 of [Clostridium] polysaccharolyticum. Classification (GTDB taxonomy): domain Bacteria; phylum Bacillota; class Clostridia; order Lachnospirales; family Lachnospiraceae; genus Clostridium_AI; species Clostridium_AI polysaccharolyticum. The sequence goes on from NZ_FOHN01000009.1 coordinate 60,030, forward strand.
ATCTTCTTTTGCCATTTCCTCGAAAGCCAATGTGTTATAGTAACCTGCAGTTGCACATCTTCTTTCAGTAGGTGCTTTTTCAAACATAATACCTAATGTTTTAGCTTTTGCAGCGAATGCCAGGCTGATTCTGGAAGCAAGTCCGTATCCAGTAGAACATCCTATGACAAGGACATTTTTAGCACCTTTTATAGCAGGCTGTTTTTTTACATATGTAATCTGCCTTTTTACATTTTCTCTACATCCCTTTGGATGAGCTGTAGTACAGATGAAGCCTTTTACTTTTGGCTGAATAATCATAATGCATCTCCCTCGCTTTAGTTTGATAGTCAAAATTTATTTTAGCATAGTTAAACGAGATGTACAATAAAATAGAAATAAAAACATTACGAATTTATTATATTTCAGAATGGGTATTTACTTTTGAGTCTCTGTCTTCTATATTAGAAATAGCTCATAGAAATAGCTTAGGACATATATGTCAGGATAGTCAGGAGACAGAGGAGGAGCATGGGTGGAACGAGAGGATAGGAAATTGTTTTGGATAAAGTGGATATTAGTGGCAGCAGGAATTCTAGCTATTATATATTATGGAATGATAGTTTCTGTATTGGGAGTGCGAAAAGATTTTTCCTTAATCTGGCCAGCAGCTGGTGTCTGCTGTTTTGGACTTAGTTTGCTGATAAGGGAAATGGGTCGGCATCCCCATAAAGGAAGCTCACTGGTTCTAAATGGTATTTTAATTGTGGCAGTACTGCTTACGGCAGTGTTTGGAATATTAGAAGGCATTATCATAAAGAATGGTTTTATGCCAGCATCTAAAGATGCAGATTATATGATTGTGCTTGGGGCTCAGGTAAATGGAACAAAAGTATCCAAAGCATTGCGATACAGGTTAGATGCAGCATATGATTATGCGGTAAAAAATAAAAATACAAAGATAATTGTGTCTGGGGCACAGGGATATAGAGAAGATGTGACAGAGGCACAGGCAATGCGAGATTATTTAGTAGAGAAGGGAATATCAGAAAAACGTATACTGATGGAAGAGAAGTCTACCAACACCAATGAAAATATAAAGTATAGCAAGGAGCTTCTTGAAAATGCAGATTATGTTGTTATCGTAACAAACCGTTTTCATTTATTCAGAGGAGTCAGGATCGCCAGAAAGCAGCTTAGCCAGAAGGTGGAAGGGGTCGGTGCAGATACAGGAACTGTATTATTTCTGAACTATTATGTTAGAGAAGCATTTGCAGTTATAAAAGATGGAATATTAAATCATATTTAGGAGGGACTATGAAATCAAGAAAAGATAAGGCAGTGGAATTGTTTAAGGAAGGATTTAACTGTTCGCAGGCAGTGTTTGCAGCTTATAGTGATCTGTATGGAATGGATAAGGAAACGGCACTAAAGATTGCCAGTTCATTTGGGGCAGGAATGGGAAGAATGAGAGAGGTCTGTGGAACCTGTTCGGGAATGTTTTTAGTTGCAGGGCTGGAAAGTGGAGCTACAGAAGGAAAAGACACAGCTGGGAAAAAGCAGAACTACGACATGGTCCAGATGTTAGCGGAAGAGTTTCGAAAAAGAAATGGGACCATTATATGCCGGGAACTTTTAGGACTTGACCAGCCACAAGTAACGGCAGCAGAGTTTAAGGATACTGCCCCACAGGAAAGAACGGCCCAGTATTATGAAAAGCGTCCGTGCGTAAAGCTTGTAGAGGAGGCGGCACAGATACTGGAGAGTACGATTTTAAAAGAAAGATTTACAGACTGATTAATATTGCAGAAGTATTTCACTTATTTTGCATACCATTCAAAAAATGTAATACATTTTTATTAATTTTGTAACAAAGTAGTTGAAAATTTATGTCATTTTGGTAAAATGAAATGGCTAAGATAAATATGTGTTAGTTGGGACAGGTTGGTGTAACAGAATGGATGAGGAAAAACTGAAAGATGCCATTGATGACCGAAACCAAATAGATGTAAAAAATAATATAGAAAAAAAGGGTAGAGATTTGGACGAACAAAAAGAAAAAAAGGGTTCCTCAAAGCCGGAAGTGCCTGTAGTGGATAAGGATACAGTTGTTGAGAAGGCTGTAGCAGAACAGGAAACAGACATGGGGTTGGATACACAGTGCAATGAGGAACAGGAAATAAAAGAAGAAAAAGAGATTTTGGAAGAAGCAGGTTCAAAAAAGGAAGAGTCAGATAACAGCCAAGATAAGGAAACGTCTTCGACAGACGAACTTCTGAACATGTCGTTTGATGAAGAACATAAAGAGGAACCAGATGCTTTAGAGAGTTATTTAGAAAATTCACAGGATACGGATAAGAAGAAAAAATGGTCCTGGAAGAAAAAACTGCTGGTGGTGTTGTGTGTACTTGGTCTGCTCATTGGAGGAGGCTGTGCAGTCTTTTATACAATGCTTAACCGAATAGACAGGGAGAGGCCAGAAGATATTAAACGTGCCCACACGGATTTATCTCCTGAAGAGTTAGCAGCACAGCAGGCAACATTACGGCCTCAGGAATTTAATAATAAAATCGAACAGAAAGTTGTTAATATCCTGTTAGTTGGAGAAGAAGCCATTAATGATGGAGTGTTAGGCCGTTCCGATTCCATGATGGTTGCAACTTTAAATACAGTGGAAAAGACCATTAAATTAACTTCTCTTATGAGAGATATGTATGTTACGATACCAGGTTATAGGGATAATAAATTAAATGCAGCATATCATAATGGGGGAGGCGTGCTTCTTGCGGAAACCATAGAGCAGAATTTTGGAATTGAAATAGATGGTTATGTGCGCGTAAATTTTGATGCTTTTGAAAAAATTGTTGATGAACTTGGCGGCGTGGAAATTACTCTTACTGGAGATGAAGCACATTATCTGCAGACAACAAACTACATTTCCAAAAAGTCAAACCGCAATGTAGTGGAAGGAAAGCAGATTTTAAATGGAAATCAGGCATTGGGATATTGCCGTGTACGTTATAAAACGGCATCCAATGGAGAAGCCAATGACTTTGGCCGTACGTATCGGCAAAGAACCGTACTAAAAGCAATTTTTGATAAATATAAACATCAGAATGTTGTGAACATGGTATCAATTGCCTCTGATATGCTGTCTTATGTAACAACGAACTTATCAAAGTCAGAAATGCTTAGTTACCTTACAACAGCAGCAAGTTTTGGCACATTAGAGTTAGAAACTTTCCGTATTCCGCTTGATAATACTTATGATGGAACGAAAATTGATGGGAAGTCTGTACTGGTCATTGATTTTGATGCTAATAAACAGGCACTGAGAGAATTTATATATGCTGGTATAGCAGATTCAGAAATAAAAGTAGAAAGCGGAGATATGGAAGATGACCGGTATTTTTCTTATCTGTGGACTGATTAGCAAGGAGGTAGCAGATTCGTTTAAATAATGCAGAAACCAATGCCAGATATTTCGAAGACCAATGAAACTTTTTGGAAGTACGTTGACAAAAATGGTTTTGGTGATATAATAAAGTTATATTTTTTGCGAATTGCAAATGTAATACGATTAAAAAAACGTTGACGAGACGAGTAGGATGCGGAGCTATTCAGAGAGAGGCATGGCTGCTGGAATTGCCTTATAGCAGAAACATTTGAAAACTACCTCCGAGTGGCCCCAATCCGGTCCGGTGATTCCGTTATCATCAGGCTGTACGGCAGTACAGCAATTGAGAGCCTGCATAAGCAGGAATTAGGGTGGAACCGCGAGTGTGATTCGGACAGCTCGTCCCTTTCGGTAGGAAAAAGGCCGAAAGAGACGGGCTTTTTTTTCTGCTTTTTCATAGATTATAAAGTATGAAGGAGATGCAAAAATGAAGATAACATTAAAAGATGGCTCATGGAAAGAATATGATAAAGCAATGAGCGTGTACGAAATAGCACAGGATATCAGCGAGGGGTTAGCTAGAATGGCTACGGCTGGTGAAGTGAATGGTAAAGTAGCAGATTTAAGAACAGTAGTAGACAGTGACTGTGAATTAAGTATCTTAACATTTAATGATGAAGCTGGCAAGGCACCTTACCGTCATACAGCTTCTCACGTATTAGCAGAAGCTGTTAAAAGATTATATCCAGAAGCGAAGTTAGCGATTGGACCTTCTATTGATACTGGATTTTATTATGATTTTGACTGTGAATCTTTTGACAGGGCAGCGTTAGATAAAATAGAAGCAGAAATGAAAAAAATCATCAAAGAGGGAAAAGAGTTAGAAAGATTTACTCTTCCTAGAGATGAAGCGATTGCATTTATGAAAGAAAGACAGGAACCCTATAAGGTTGAGCTAATCGAAGACCTTCCAGAAGGAGAAACAATCTCTTTCTATCGTCAAGGTGATTTCGTTGATTTATGTGCAGGTCCTCACTTAATGAGCACAAAAGGAATCAAAGCAATCAAATTAATTTCTTCTTCAGGTGCATACTGGAGAGGAAGCGAAAAGAACAAAATGCTTACTCGTGTATATGGTACAGCATTTACAAAGAAAGCTGATTTAGATGCTTATTTAGAGCATTTGGAAGATATTAAAAAACGTGACCATAATAAACTAGGCCGTGAAATGGAATTATTCACAACAGTAGATGTTATTGGACAGGGACTTCCATTATTAATGCCTAAGGGTACAAAAATGATCCAGACATTACAAAGATGGATTGAAGATGAAGAAGAAAAACGTGGTTATATGAGAACAAAAACACCTCTTATGGCTAAAAGTGATTTATATAAGATTTCTGGGCATTGGGATCACTATTTAGATGGCATGTTTGTACTTGGAGATCCTGAAAATGACAAAGAAGTTATGGCACTTCGTCCAATGACATGTCCATTCCAGTATTATGTATACAAAGCAAGCCAGAAATCCTACCGGGATCTTCCTTGTCGTTATGGGGAAACATCTACATTATTCCGGAATGAAGATTCAGGAGAAATGCATGGCTTAACACGTGTCCGCCAGTTTACAATTTCGGAAGGACACTTGATCATCCGTCCAGATCAGGTAGAAGATGAATTTAAAGGCTGCGTTGACTTAGCGTTATACTGCTTAAAAACTTTAGGTCTTGAAAAGGATGTAACGTACCGTTTATCCAAATGGGATCCAAACAATCGTGAAAAATATATTGGATCGGATGAATACTGGGAAGAAACACAAGGCATGATGCGCCAGTTCTTACAGGAATTAAATATTCCATTTGTAGAGGCAGAAGGGGAAGCGGCATTCTACGGACCAAAACTTGATATCCAGGCTAAGAATGTATATGGAAAAGAAGATACTATGGTAACAATCCAGCTTGACTGTGAAATTGCTGAAAAATTCGATATGTATTACATTGATGAAAAAGGGGATAAAGTTCGTCCTTACATCATTCACCGTACAAGTATGGGATGTTATGAAAGAACACTTGCATGGTTAATCGAAAAATATGCCGGTTTATTCCCAACCTGGTTATGTCCGGAACAGGTTCGTGTATTGCCTATCTCGGATAAATATGCGGATTATGCTAAGAAAGTAGAAGCAGAGTTAAAGAATAATGGTGTATTAGCTACAATGGATACTCGTGCAGAAAAGATTGGTTATAAAATCCGTGAAGCAAGACTTAGCCGTGTGCCTTATATCGTAGTTGTAGGACAGAAGGAACAGGAAGAAGGTCTTGTATCTGTTAGAAGCCGTTATTTAGGTGATGAAGGACAAAAACCATTACAGACATTTATAGATGAAATCTGTAAGGAAATCAGAACCAAAGAAATCAGAACGATTGAAGTAAAGGAAGAAAAATAATAGCAGCAGAAAATAATAGTAGCAGGGAAAAGGAAGAACAAAAGGTTTGAATGTTCTTCCTTTTCTGGTTATAATAGTATTATGGCAGAAATAGATGTTGACAGAATAATAAATATAAGAAAAAGGAGAATAAAAATGAAAATTAGAATTAGTATAAGAAAGAAACTAATGATTCCTGTTTTGCTTATGTTTTTATTGTTTTCAGTTTCGCTGTCTGTAATGATTTATCATATTTCCCGTGATAAATTTATTAAGCAGGGTCAAAATGAGGCAATTTCTGTGGCATCCCTGATCGGACATATGATAGCTCCCGAAGAAGTTGAAGCTATTATGCAATCAGAAAAAGAGGAAGCCTGTTATGAGAAGATTTTTAAGTTTGCAGAGCAGATGATAGAAAAAACAGGTGCTACATATATATATATGGTTGGTGATTATAATGGGACCTATAAATACTTCTTTGCAAATAATGAGGAAACTTCTTTTTATCAGGATCTTGAGCCAGAGTATTATAGGGAAGTGGAATTGGCTTTACAGGGAAAAGCATATGCTACATCAACTATAGATGTTTCTCAATATGGAAAGCTTATAACCGCTTGGATACCAGTTGTAAATAAAGAAGGAACGGTTGTTGCTGCATTAGGAATTGATTATGATGTGGAATATATATGCAAGGAAATCAGCTCTATGCTGCAGAAAATAGCAGTTCTAACAGCAGTCATGCTTTTCATTTCATTTATTATTATTTATCTCATTATCAGACAGATGTGCAGACAATTGAAACGGGTGGATAATAAGCTGGAGGAGCTTGTGAGCAGCAATGGAGACCTGACAAAGAAAATTGAGATAGCAGGAAATGATGAAATTAGTGATATCAGCCAGAAAATCAATCATTTATTAGAATATATACAAGAGGTAATTAAGAACATTGCTGGAGTTACTTCCCAAATGTCCAATTCCGTACAAAATAACAGAAAGCTTGTAAGTGGTTCGGTTTGTGATTTGAAACAAGTCTCTGCTTCAACGCAGGAAGTAAATGCTATGATGGAAGAAACCTATGCCAATACAAAGACAATTACTTCTGTAGTAGATGTGGAAAAAGAATTGTTAAGCAATATTTATAACGATATTTATGATGGAAAAGGACTGATGGAAGAGATCAAATGCCGTGCAGCTGCAATTAGTAAAAAGGCAGAAGGCAAAGGAGCCGAATTAGAAGAAATGGCACAAAAAATGAGTGCTTCGGTAAATGAAAAAATTTCCAAGGCAAATGAAGTTGAAAAGATAAACGAGTTGTCAAAGAAGATTCTGGAGGTTGCCAATAAAACAGGCATGCTGTCTTTAAATGCTTCTATTGAAGCCGCACGTGCTGGGGAAGCAGGAAAAGGTTTTTCTGTTGTTGCAAAGGAAATTTCAAAGTTATCAGAAGATACTATGAATACGGCTAAGGAAATACAGCAAATCAGCGATATGATTATTTTAGTAGTGGAAGAATTGGCCAAGGAAGCTGGAAATATGATGGATTATATATCCCAAAAGACACTTGCAAGCTATAATACGCTGCGGGAAGTGGGAACAGATTATGTGGACAGTTCAGAAAAGGCATACAGTTTCTTTGAAGGCATGCATGATAAGTCAGTGAAAATGGAGCAGGGAATGACTGGTATTGTGGATTCGGTAAAGGTTATATATGAAAATGCAAAACAATGTGCAGAAGGAATGGAAGAAGTTTCAAGGCTGACAGTAAATCTGCAGGAGAATGTAAATGAAACGGAGCATCAGGCAGAAGAAAATGAAAAAATGATGAGTGATCTTGAAACGGAGGTTTCTAAGTTTATAATAGATTAAAAACAGGATTTTCTATGTACCAAGAGAGAAATATGGACGTATTGCACAGATAAACAATCTAGGGGCTGGCTGTCTTGCAGAATTAAGTATGTAAAACCTGAAAAGGCTGCTGTTAAAAGCAAACCAAAAACGAGTCGTGCGAATTTACGAGATGTCAACGTGAGTGCTCTTTTAGGATTACGCCTATTTTCATGATTATAATTGAAATTAATGTAAATAGAGTATATACTATAAAGGATTAAAGGAAAAACTAGGTGGCTAGTGCAGAAAAATTACAGGATTGGAGGGAAGAGAGTTTTAGGAATATCAAAAGATAAAGAGCTGATTGCTTAATGGGCAGAATATAAATTTATATGATTAGACTAATAGTATAACAGATCAGGAGGACTTAAAAATGGATGCTAGTAGAATAAAACTAGTGAACAGAAAACTGTTTGCGTGCTTGTTCCTTGCAGGAGTTTTTTACATTATTGGAGTAGTAAGTGTTGTAAAGACAGGAATATACAGTAGAAAACAATTTGTTTTATTTCTTATCACATTTGGAATGCTTTGTTTGAGTTTTATTATCGGAAACTATTTAAAAGGGCTGATGCCAGCAGTAGTCATGGGGACGAGCTTTGTAATGGCAACACTTACAGCATCGTTTCTTTATGATAGTGGAATTGTTTTACTGTACTTGCTTGTGGTATTAAGTATTATTACAAGTTATCAGAATAAGTTTTTGATGTATTACATGTCAATAATCACCTTTTTGGCAGCATTTGCTGGGCAGATGTATGGAACAAGCAGGCTGGGCTGGCTGGTTAAGGATGTAGGGCTAATCCCATTTATAGTAATAGTAGTTGTTCTGGCTGTATTTTTATCATATAGACAGATTAGCCTGGATAACAACCGTCAGAAAGAACTTATAATGGAAAAGCAGAAAAATGCGGAAGAATCCTATGACAATCTGGTACAATTAAGCCAGGTTGTTTCGAACAGTACATCTCAATTAGTAACCAAAGCGAGAGATAACCGAAACGAAACTCAAATCGTGCTACAGAGTGTATCAGCCATTGTTGATGGACTGGCAAACCAGAATTCCAATATTAATATGCAGGTGGAAAACTCTAAAATTATTGAAGGTAAGCTGGAAGGTGTTGTATGCTGTGTAGATGATATGAATAAACAAGTGGATAAAGTTCTTGCTCTTGCACAGAAGAGTGAGAAAAGCATGCTGACTCTTAATGATAATACAGAACGTGTAAGTAATATGGCCATGCAGTCTAAAAATGGAATTGATCAGCTGCTTGCACATGTGATTTCAGTGCAGGAAGTTGTAGGAATCATTACAGAAGTAGCAGAGCAGACAAGATTACTGTCATTAAATGCGAGTATAGAGGCGGCAAAAGCAGGTACATATGGGAATGGTTTTGTTGTTGTAGCAGAGGAAATTCGTAAATTGTCAGATAGTACAAGCGATTCTGTTCAGAAAATAAATGATTTGCTTGTGACTTTACAGGATAAATCAGTTGTTGTGGAGAAAGAAATACAGGAAATGAATCAGGCATTTAATGAACAGAAACGGGAAATACAGCTTACAAATGGTAATATGAAAGATCTGGCACTAGCTATGAATTCTATGCGTAATGGATTAGATAACGTAGTATTTTCAACCAAGGAAGTGGTTACCAGCAATGAAGCGGTTTCAAAGGGAGTTTCTAATATTGCAGACATTTCCGAGGAAATAGGTGCTACATTAGATAATGTTTCGGAAGCTTGCAAGAGAGTTTACGATTCTTCTAATGAGACTCTTAATATAGCAGAAGACGTTGAAAATAAAGCAGGGAAGTTAATGTAAGGTTTGACAGGATACGAAAGATTAAGTTGATGTTTGATTATGGATAAACTAAGGAGGAAAGAATATGCGTGTATCAATTAATAAATACACTAGTGTCATACCTTGTAAAACAAAGGATATAAGTGGACCTTTCAGATTTTTGCTGGATTTATGGGATGGTGCAACAAAAGTGAAACGTGTATATGAAGAGGGGGAATTGAGGGAAACCTTTTTTCAGCCACCAGAAGGGTATACATACCGCCAGTTTATTGCGAACGGGGTAAACATGGAGGAATTAAAATATAATAAGCCAAGTAAAAAAGTCATATTTATGGTTCATGGAGGATCGTTTCTGTATAGAATGTCGGAATCTTTTACTAGAATGATTCCCTTCTATGCAGAAGCAGGAGGAAATGTAACGGTAGTTGCCGTTGATTACAGAGTAGCCCCAGAGGTTTCTTACCGAGAAATGATTGAAGATGTTGTAAAAGGATATGAATGGCTGCTTTTAGAAGGTTATAAACCAGAGGATATTGTAGTTGCCGGAGATTCGTCTGGTGGTGGAACTTCATTAGCATCCATGATTTATTTAAGAGAACATAATTATCCTTTGCCTGCTGGAATTATAACGCTTTCTGCGTGCACCAACATGGGGTGTTCCACCATATCCGTATCAACAAAGTTTGATGTGGATGTTGTATTTGGCCAGTCAGATTTATTAAATCATAATGTAAATAAATTTTTAGGTGATGCAGATTATCGTAATCCGTATGTTTCACCGTTCTATGGAAGCTACCATGACTTCCCGCCGATGCTCATTCAGGTTGGAGGGGATGAAATGCTGCTGGATGATTCAAAGGTAATTGCAAAAAAAGCATATAGTCAAGGGGTAGATGTTACATTTGAAATCTATGAGAAAATGTTTCATGATTTTCAGAACTGTAAAGGAATCCTTTTAGAAGCGGATTATGCATGGAAGCGTATCAGGAAATTTCTGCATCGTATATTCTACAACGAAGTATATAAGTAGTATCTGTATAAAACATGAATAAAAGAATTAGGACGAACTTGATTTTCAGCCTAGCAAGAAGAAAGGCTCTATGTCAAGTGATGGAGTGTGGTTCTCTGAATCATGCTTTATTACTAGGCATAGGACTATTTTATGACTGCTTAGATTCCTGTTTATAATAAAGAAAAAGATAGATATTCAAGGAAATGACGAAATAAGTGATATCAGCAGTAAATTAATATTGACAAATTAATTTGCATTTGCTATAATACATATTGTTGTGTTAATGAAAAGAAAAAGCAGAGTATCCACTCTCACCTTAGCGCATAAGCGACTTGGGTTCCGTTTCGAAATTTAGATGTTTTGTGCATTATAATAGATAGCGAAAAGACGTGGATAGCTTTTGCAGTCCACGTTCTTTTTATGTCCATGGCTTGTTGGATTAACCAGCAATATAGAAACTAAAAATTGAAAAACCTTATGGAGGTGCAGGACCATTAGTGAATTAATGATTAATGAGCAGATTAGGGATAAAGAAGTTCGTTTAGTTGGTGAAGACGGCGAGCAGTTAGGAATCATGTCTGCTAAAGATGCGATGAAAATTGCCAGAGAAGCAAATCTGGACTTAGTAAAAATTGCTCCACAGGCAAAACCACCTGTGTGTAAAGTAATTGATTATGGGAAATACCGTTATGAATTAGCCCGTAAAGAGAAAGAAGCTAAGAAAAAACAGAAAACAATGGATGTGAAAGAAATCCGTCTATCCCCAAACATTGATGAAAATGATCTTAATACTAAAGCAGGTCAGGCAAGAAAGTTCTTATCAAAGGGCGATAAGGTTAAGGTTACACTTCGATTCCGTGGCAGAGAAGTTGCACATATGGGTATGAGCAAACAGATTCTCGACAGGTTCTTCGAAAAAGTAGAAGATGTTGCAGTGGTAGATAAGCCAGCTAAGATGGAAGGCAGAAGTATGATAATGTTTTTAACAGAAAAACGTTAACATAAATTGATAAGTAGTTGGATTCAGATAGGAGGAAACAAAATGCCAAAATTAAAAACAAAAAGAGCAGCTGCAAAGCGCTTTAAAGTAACAGGAACTGGAAAATTGAAAAGAAGCAAAGCTTATAGGAGACATATTTTAACAAAGAAAACTACAAAAAATAAGAGAAACCTTAGAAAAGCAACAACAGTAGATGCTTCAAATGTTAAGACAATGAAGAAAGTATTACCATATCTATAATTTTTGGTGATAAGGAGGGAAATAGAAGATGGCAAGAATTAAAGGCGGTATGAACGCTAAGAAAAAACACAATAGAGTATTAAAACTGGCGAAAGGTTACAGAGGTGCCAGATCAAAACAATATAGAATTGCAAAACAGTCCGTAATGAGAGCTATGGCTGAATCTTTTGCAGGCAGAAAGCAGAGAAAAAGACAGTTCAGACAATTATGGATTGCTCGTATCAATGCTGCTGCTAGAATGAATGGCCTTTCTTACAGCAAATTTATGTATGGTTTAAAATTAGCTGATGTTCAGATCAACAGAAAAATGTTATCAGAAATGGCTATCAGTGATCCAGAAGGATTCGCTTCTTTAGTAGAAGTTGCTAAATCTAAATTAGCTTAATATACGTTAAAGAGAAAGACAATCATATAATGTGGTTGTCTTTTTTTGATAATAATAATGGACAGAGTAAGAGGGAGTTAAAGTGGAAAAAAGGAATCAAGGACTTTTTGAAATGCAGAAAGCGTATTTTCAAAGTGGAAAAACAAAAACAGCAGAGTGGCGAATTGCACAGCTCAAAAAATTGAAACAGATGGTAAAAGAACATGAAGCTGAATTTATGGAATCCATATACAAGGATTTTGGGAAAAGCAATTTTGAGCAGTTTGCAACAGAGATAGGACAATTTTATGAAGAGGTTACTTTGTTTCTTAAAAAAATGAAGAAATGGCTAAAACCAGAAAAACAGCCAATGACAATGGCGTTTTTTCCAAGCAGAGGGAAAATAATTCGGGATCCATACGGAGTGGTATTGTTAATTGCTCCTTTTAACTATCCACTTGGATTAACATTTATGCCTCTTGTAGGTGCAATTGCAGGAGGAAACTGTGCCATGATAAAACCGTCAGAACATACCATGCATTTTTCTAAGCTGCTAAACCAGTTAATCGGTGAATACTTTGAGGCGGGATTTTTGAGTGTCTGTGACCCTTCAGGAGGAAAAGATACAGTAGACGAACTTTTAACTTACCAGTTTGATTATATATTTTTCACTGGCAGTACCACAGTTGGGAAGATTATTATGGAGAGGGCAGCGAAAAATCTGATTCCAGTTACTTTAGAGTTAGGAGGAAAATCGCCATGTATCGTTACGGAACATGCCAATATAAAACAGATAGTAAAACGGATTTCATGGGGAAAAATTCTAAATGCAGGACAGACCTGTGTAGCACCAGATTATGTCTGGGTACACGAAAGCATCCAGGAACACTTTTTAGAAGAACTGAAAAGAGAGATGGAGCAGCAGTATAATACTATTGCAAAAGAAAATGAACATTATTGCAAGATAATTAATGAAGCTTCCTTGAAACGCCTGAATTCTTATATAGAAGAAGGAAATGTTTACTGGGGAGGAAAATGTGATTTTCAGACACGCTGTTTACAGCCTGCGATCTTAACGGATGTTAATTTTCAAATGGATGTAATGAAGGAAGAGATTTTTGGACCTGTTTTGCCTGTTCTGGCTTACCAGAAGCTTGACAGTGTCATAGAACATATGCACAGGAACCCAAATCCGCTAGCCTTGTATGTGTTTACAGAGAACAAAGAGGAAGCACAATATTTGATTCAAAACATCCCTTCAGGTGGTGCAGTGATCAATGATGTAATAATTCATGCAGGTGTGCCAAAGTATCCTTTTGGTGGTGTTGGAGAGAGTGGAGTGGGAATGTATCATGGAATTTACAGTCTGGATACGTTTACTCATAGAAGAACAGTAATTGAACGTATGACATTTACAGAGCTGCCTTTTCGGTTTGCTCCTTATACAGATAGAAAAATGAAGTTTTTCAGAAAGTATTTTCGTTAATTAGAAGATAAAGAAAGGCACCTTATTCGTAATTTGGAGATATGAGCTGCAACGAATAAGGTGCTTTCTTGATTAGGAATGTTTATCTGGTTTTGGGTTATATAAATCGGTTTCTTCTCCAAGAACGGAATTTCCCTTGCTGCTTAAAGGGTTACTTTCCCAATCGAAAAAGGCATTATTATCTGGGTTCTGGCCATTTGGAATAAAATCTTTTGGTACACTGTCAATAGGCCCGTTTTGAACGTTTTTATAGCCTTTTTTGTGTCTTCTCTGCTGATCCATAACATAACCTGCTTTCGTTTTTTTATAGTATCTGTTGTACAAGATAAAATTATTAAAAAAAAATAAAAAAATTACTTGATTTTTTATATAGAGATGGTTATAATATACACATATTCCTCGATAGCTCAATGGTAGAGCACACGGCTGTTAACCGTGGGGTTGTTGGTTCGAGCCCAACTCGGGGAGTTATTTTTTTGCCTGCTGTTATAGGAAGCAGGCAAAATTCCTAGTTGACTTTTTCTTAGGAAAATGATAATATAGTTTTTGCGTGAGAACGCAGAATAGTTGAGCAGTTGTGGCGGAATTGGCAGACGCGCAAGACTAAGGATCTTGTGGCCGGTAAGGCTGTACGGGTTCAAGTCCCGTCAACTGCATGAAAAAGTTTTGGATTGTCTTGACTCGCTTTTAAGTGGGGCAAGGCTTTTTTAATAGTTTGAAAGATGAGAATATAAAGAGATTGATTTGTGCATTCGTTTATGCAAGTGTTCAGGGAAAATCCTAGATGAATTGTTTTGGGAATAAAATAGAGAGTCTATTTATGAGAAAACGTAATATCTTATAAGTAGGCTCTTTTGCTGGGTTCTGATTAAAAGTGAAAGAGTACAATATCGAGTTTCCTTATAGTACAAAAGAAGAATATATAATAAAAGAATATTTTGATGGTGATAAGATTTACAATATGCTTAAGGAAAGATATGAGAAAGAAATTGTAATTTATAAGGCAAAAGATAAAACGTTTGAAGAAGTATATGGAAACCTCAATTTTTTATAAAGTAGTGAGTTCCAAAGAGTTATTTAATTAGGAAGTTAAAAAGTGAATAAAGTAATTAAAAGAATAAGTGTATTTATGATGATAATGATGTTAGCTCTAACAGCTACTACAACAAGTGTATGTGCTAAAAATGGTTTTAATCAAAAGCCTGGTTCTGATGTAGGTTTTAAAGAAGATAAGAAGTCTAATGGACAAAAAGTAAAGGCGCCAGGCGGAAGTGATTATGGATGGAGAGATACAAAAGGAAGAGTTTGGGTGCCAGATGGTAAGATGCATGGCGGACAAGAGTTTACCCAGATGGTTCCCATGATCATGTATATGAAGATGGTAATATAAGAGTACATAAGAGCGAAACAAATAGTGCTTCAAATAACTGGTTATTAGCAATAGCGGCAATATTGCTTCTAGGGGTGACAATTTTAAGTCCTGTACCAGGTGACGAAGTGATTGTTGGTGGAGCTTTACTAGGAATCTAATAAACAGTTGTTGATTAGGGAGTATACTTTAGACTAGGTTTGGGAAATTTTATGTATATAATGGATATATAATAGGGGATTGGTGTACTATTCACTCCGCAATTGCTTATTTAAAATTGCATGAAGATTATAATATTTGTTAAATGAGTCAAGCATGCTAGAGGGAAAGTGAAAAATGATGTGAAAATAGCTGCATTCTCTCTAGTGTATAAAAATATGGAAAGGGTTAGGCTGGCATACAGTGGGAGAAACCTAGGAAATATGCAGGTTACGCTGTTGTCTGGCGATCATTTTCCAATGGGTGAGTGTTGTAATAGAATCAGTAAAAGGTGATTTTAGAAGATGATCGCATATACTGAAGAACAATTTAATAAGTATGATTAAGTAGGCTCTTTTGTTAAATTTTTATTAAATATCAGGGGAAACCTCTTTAACGTCTTGACATCTCTAATTAGTATGATAATATGTAAAAATGTTGAACATTAGGTAATGATAGACAATTTTTTAGTACTACAGAGTTGTTAGGATGGAGGAAAATAAAGGAGGAGAGATTAAGATGACAAAACTGTTTGTCAAAAAGCCGTACTTTATTTTAGTAGCGGTAGTTATTATTTTGACAATTGGCGGCGTCAGTCTTAGCAGGATGCAGACAGATATGCTTCCAGAGCTGGAAATGCCATATCTGGCTGTCATTACTACTGAGATTGGTGCATCACCAGAAAAAGTTGAAAATGACATCACAAGCACTATGGAAAGTTCGTTAGGAACGATTAATGGTGTAGAAAATGTATCAAGTACATCAGCAGACAATTATGGAATGGTAATGCTGGAATTTGCTAAAGATACCAATATGGAGGCCGCTTTGGTCCGTGTATCAAAAGCAGTCAGTACTATGGAACTTCCAGACGGATGTGGAACTCCAAATATTATGGAAATCAGCACCGATATGATTGCGACTATGTATGCCAGCGTAAATTACGAGGGAAAAGACATAAAAGAATTATCGGCTTTCACAGATAAAGTGGTGAAGCCATTTTTAGAAAGGCAGGATGGTGTAGCAAGTGTAGCAGCTAATGGCATGATTCAGGATGCCATTGAAATCCGGCTCAATCAGAAGAAGATCGATAAAGTCAACGATAAAATTCTTTCCAATGCAAACAGTAAGTTAGCAGATGCCGCCAAGAAAATCGAGGATGCAGAGAAGGACTTAAATAAAGGTAAAGATGAGCTAGCCAGACAGGAAAAGGCACTTACTGATAAGCAGAATGAAACCAATAAGCAGTTATCAGAGGCAGCTACCCAGCTGCAGAAAGCGCAGGCTACAAAGATAGCCTATGAATCAAGCTTAAGCAGTTTAAAAGCAAGTGAAACTGCACTGAAGGCAGAAAAGAATGCCTATAAAAAGGCGAAAGCAGAAGAAAATTACAAAGCAATGAATCAGGCATTTGCCCAGTTAAATAAAAATCTTGGTGGCATTGCAGAGCAAAGTGGTGTTGCAATACCTATAGACATAAAAGATGCGGTTAACAATCCTAAGAAATTGTCTGAATTTATAGAGTGGATGAAGCAGATAGGGCAGAAAGAGCAAGCAGCTTCGCTAGATGCAGCTGCCTTGAAAAAGCTGTATCAGATTGTGGAAGTCAGAATTCCTCAGATTGATGCAGAACTTGAAAACTTAAAAATTAAGATTCAGGCAGCACAGGCAGTATTAGATACTGTGAATAAGCAGATGGAAGGACTGGATGAAAAACAGTCCCAGACAACAGAAGCTGGTTATCAGGCAACTGCTGGATTTGGTTCAGGCCAGGCACAGATTGCATCTGGAAAACAGCAGATGGAAAATGCAGAAAAGGAATTAAAGACTGCTAAGGAACAGTTAGAAGATTCTAAGAAAGTTACTTTGGAAAATGCTAATATTGATGCATTATTAAGCATGGAAACTTTATCAGGTTTATTGTCAGCACAAGATTTTGCTATGCCTGCTGGATATATTGAAGATAAAAATGATAACCAGTGGCTGGTAGAAGTTGGGGAACATTTTGAGAATAAAAAACAGATAACCAGTCTTGTACTGACAAAAATTGATGGAGTGGGAAATATTAAGCTGTCCGATGTTGCGGATATCGTTTCTGTAGATAATGCAGGAAAAAGCTATACAAAGGTAAATGGAGAAGATGCCGTTTTATTATCTATTTACAAATCCAGTACTTCCAGTACAAGTACTGTTTCCAAGAAAATTCTTTCCGCTTTTGATATGATGGAAGATAAATACAAAGGACTGGAATTCACTACTATGATGAATCAGGGAGAATACATTTCCAGAATCCTTGATAGTGTATTGCACAGTATTTTATTAGGTGCAATTCTTGCAATTCTTGTCCTTGCATTGTTCTTAAAGGATGTAAAACCTACAGTGGTTGTAGCATTCAGTATTCCGTTCAGTGTACTGTTTGCCCTAATCATTATGTACTTTACAGGTATTAATATTAACGTAATGTCCTTGGCTGGACTTTGTATTGGGATCGGTATGCTTGTAGATAACTCCATTGTAGTAATGGAAAATATCTATCGTTTACGTCACCGCGGAATCCCGGCAGCGAAGGCAGCGGTACAAGGTGCAAAACAGGTAGCGGCACCAATTATTGCGTCTACAATTACAACTATTTGTGTATTCCTGCCTATGGTATATACTTCAGGCATGGTAAGCCAGTTATTAATACCGTTTGCATTTACTATTTCATATGCCTTAATTGCTTCCTTGTTGATAGCTCTTTTGGTAGTGCCTACTATGGGCTCCATACTGCTAAAGAATACAAAAGAGCAGAAGCATAGAATTTTCGACGTGTTACAGGAAGTGTACGGAAAAGCATTGGCATTCTGCTTAAGATTTAAAGTGGTTCCATTGGCAATCGCTATCGGGCTATTTGTGTTAAGTATCCTTCAGACTTCTAAGACTGGTTTAGTTATGATGGATGAAATGGATAGTAATCAGATCTCTGTATCTTTAACATTAGATGAAGATACGAAACGTGAAGATGCTTATAAGACTGCAGATAAAGTAATGTCTGCAATTCTAGAGGTAAAGGGAATTGCAAAAGTCGGTGCTATGGATGGCAATGGTGGTGCTATGAGCAGTATTATGGGTTCAGCTGCATCTGATAACTATACAATGTTCTCATTTAATGTGCTAACCGATGATAATATTAAAACGGTAAAACAGTTCCGTAAAATTAAGAAAGACATGGAAAACAAGACAAAAGATATTGCTTGTAAAAAGCTTACGGTATCTACTTCTGCTATGGGAGATATGTCTGCCTTAACAGGAAATGGATTGACGGTTAATGTTTATGGCCAAAAGCAGGAAGAGTTAATTAAAATCAGCCAGGATATTATGGATATGATGAAGGAAATCAAAGGAATAGAAAATACTTCTAATGGTCTGGATGAGAACAGCAGACTGATTCATATTCAGATTGATAAAAATAAAGCGGCAGCTAAAAACTTAACAGTTGCACAGATTTATCAGGAAATTGCTAAAAGAGCTACAACCGATAAAACAGCATTAACTTTAAGTATTAATAGTACAGATGTAGATGTAAACATTGTGAATAAATTAGAGCCTGTCACTTATGAAAATATTTTAGATATGCCGATTGAGGTAAAAACGAAAGATAATGAAGGTAAAGATGTAACAAAGACTTATAAATTATCCCAGTTTGCGAAAAAAACGGATGGCTATAGTTTAGACAGCATTACAAGAGAGAACCAGACCAGATATTTAGCGGTTACTGGTGAGACAAAAGAAGGGGAAAACACAACCCTGCTATCTAGAAAACTTCAGAAGAAATTAGATTCTTATAAAGCACCTGAAGGTTATACAGTAGAAATTGAAGGTGAAGTAACTCAGGTTATGGAAATGGTAAAACAGATGACAGAGGCGTTAGCACTTGGATTCCTATTGATTTACCTGGTAATGGTAGCTCAGTTCCAGAGTCTGTTATCACCATTTATCATTATTTTCACCGTGCCATTGGCATTTACAGGTGGTGTAATTGGACTAAAGATGTTTGGCCAGTCTATTTCTGCAATGGCATTAATGGGATTTATGATTCTGATGGGAACGGTAGTGAATAATGGTATCGTATTCGTTGATTATGCCAACCAGTTACGTCTTAAAGGGGTGGATAAGCATACCGCTTTGATTGCTACAGGTAAGACTCGTATGAGGCCGATTCTTATGACAGCACTTACAACGATTCTGTCTATGAGTGTTATGGTATTCTCACAGGATGCTGGAAATGCAATGCAGAAAGGTATGGCGATTGTGGTTAGTGTCGGTTTGCTGTATTCCACATTTATGACATTGTTTATCATTCCAGTTATGTATGATATTTTGTTCCGTAGAGAACCGAAAGTAATTGATGTAGGTGACTTGGAAGAAGCTCCAGATGAGGCAGAAGAACTGCTGGAAATGATGCAGGCAAAGAATCAGTAACATTTGTTTTATATATAGTTAGGAATAAGAAATGCTCCCATCTAAAGAAGAGTGAAAATAAGCAGGTTTGGATGGGGGCGTTTTTGCAAATTATGAGGACAAGAGGAGGAAACATAAGTAATTGATAGAAGAATGTACAATTAGAGGTTTTGTGGAGCATATATATAAATTACTAGGAAAATTGTTAATAATTAGTTTGTAAAATAACAAATTAATAAAATAATATTGATATACATAATGTATAATGTTACAATAAAAAATGGAAATTTAAGTTAATGAATACTATGAAAAATATGAGAAAAATTATTTGTGTACTAATGAGTTTAGTAATTGTTATTAATCCAATAATGTGCATTAATGCAAGTGATGTGCTACCATATTATAGCATAAGAAAGTAAGCAAATATTATTGAGAAAGAATTAAATTCAAAAGGAACAGATGTATTAACAGAGTTGGAGCAACTAAAACTTGAATACACTGATTTGAAAGTTAATGCTTCATCAGTTGAGAAGAAAGAAGAAATACAAAAGTTAATAGATTCTGTTGATGGAATAATTTATGAATACTCTAAAGAGAATAGTCGTGTTTCTTTATTGAGTATATCAGCAGCAGATGTAATTTATACAGAGCCAATAGCAATAGTTTTAGCTTATTTTAAAAAATGTGGATATAAACTGGCAGCAGAATTGTTAGCACATTCATATGGTAATCAAAAGAAATATTCTTTCTATTGTCCACAATACGGTGCTCGTGTTAAAATGTCAGCTGTATTTAAGTCAATTGCTAAAGGAAATTCTACAGTTGGAAGCGATTCATTTCCAAACAGCGGTACAACAGTAGACAAAGATTTGTATTATGCTATTCATAGATTTAAGTATGCAAAAAGTTCATCTACTTCTACAGCAGTACATATTACAGATTTATATGACTATGACGATGATAATTATACTAGTATAGCAGGAATAGCAGTTAGTATAATGAGTGATGCTGAAGATGCAGGAGTTCTTGTACCATATTATACTCAGATAGTAGAAAGCTTATAATACCAGATTAATAAAGTAAAGAAGTCGATTAGCGTGTTTATTTTAAGACATAGAGGAGATATGTAAATGAGGAATCATAAGAAAATTAGTAAAGTGGCTTTTATTATATTGCTTTTGATGATATTAGCAGCTGGAGGAGTTTTTTTTACGCTGTCCTATTATAATTCCAATGTAAGGCTGATAGAAAAACGTTGGAATATAGCATTTCCTAAAAATATAACGGAAACATATGCAAAAAAGACAAAAGATAACTGGTTTGGGGAGTCAGAACGTTACGTTGTATACCATGTACCTAAGATAGGTGATATTCTTAATGAGGAGTATTCAGTAGAAAAAGATCTGGAAATAGAAAAAAGCATGAATGAAATATTAAGCGTGCTTGAAGTGGAAAGTAATAAGAAACCAGATTTTAATGAGCATTATGCATGGAGAAAATACGAAAAAGGTGATGACAAATTATATATGCTCTATTTTGAAAGCACCCAGACGCTTTATATCGTGGAAAGTATATTCTGAATTTTATAATAAAGGCCTCCTTAACGAAATCGAAATTGTTTCGTTAAGGAGGCCTTTAAAGATTTTATATTAACTGAATGTATAATTAGAAGGAGCACTCTTATCAGAACCGTCTGCTACGAATCCGATAGATACAGAAGCACCAGGAGCAAGTGACGCACTCCAGGATGGGCTCTTGATAGTTACTTTAGAACCACTTTGTCCAACTAATTCTGCACCCCAAAGGCTAGCGATTTTGCTGTTGATGCTGCATGTTAAAGTCCAGCCATTGTAAGTTTTGTCAGATTTATTTGTAACGATAAGTTCGCCTTGGAAACCACTTCCCCAGTCGCCTGTTACTTTGTAGTCATAAGTAATTCCTGTAGAAGCAGCAGGAGCTTGGGAAACAACAGGAGCCTGAGATACAACTGGTGCCTGAGATACAACAGGAGCTTGGGAGACAACAGGAGCCTGAGAAGCAGGAGCTGCATTTACCGCTTCAAATACCCATTGCTGATTTTTCTCACCAGTATAACTCCACTGGCAGATATTTGTACCGTCAGTTGTACCATGATTATAAGCATCAAGTGCTTTGCTTCCGGAACTGCAGTTGGTTACGATTGTGTAAACATTGGCAGCTGAAGTTTTTTTCACAATGAATTTCTGGGCATTGCCACCGTAAGCATCATAAATCTGAGCATTTGCACCATCTTTATCTTCGCCATTGGCGATGTCAAGCATGAAGTTGCCAAGACCATTTGTTAAAGTGATTGTTCCATCGCTGTTGTTTGTTACGAGCCATTTCTGGCCAGCAGCACCAGAACCAGAACCTAATTCAACATTTTGAACAGCACTGCCTTTGTTATCTTTTACTTGTAAGTATTTCTGAGCATTTACATTTTTGATGTAATACCAGCCGTCTGAAATACTTGCAGTAGCAGGAGTTGCAGCAGGAGCTTGGGAAACGGATGGAGCCTGAGACTGTGTTGGGTTAGAAGTAGATCCTGAAGTATATCCAACGTCTTCTAACATCTGAAGGAAGTTCCATAAACTTGGATTCCATACAGTCCAGTCATGTCCTCTTCCTGGATATGTCTGATAAACATGGTTAATTCCTCTTTGGGTGCAGAAGTTATGTACATTTGCACCGAAACTGATTAAACTGTCAGTTGTTCCACAGGAAATGTAGAATAATTTTAATTTCTGTTTTGCAGCAGCACCACCATCTGGGAATAAAACATTAGTAGATTTGGTATTAGGAGCAGCTGAGAAGGAACCAACATATGCAAAAGTATCAAGGTTTGTTAAACCGATGTTGAAGGTTTGTCCACCACCCATGGATAAACCTGCGATTGCACGATGTGTACGATCCGCATAGGTTGAATAGTGGCTGTCAACATAAGGAATTAAGGAACCAATAAGGTCTTTTGTATAGTTTTCCCAGCCATCGCCAACACCGTTGCCAGATGCATTACCATTAGGCATGACAATGATACTTGGCTTGATTTTGCCAGAAGCGATTAAGTTGTCTGCGATTTTTTCAGTAGTACCACCTGATTTGGTCCATTCATCTTCATTTCCACCAATACCATGATGTAAGTAAAGAACACTGTATTTCTGGCTTGGTGAATAGTTTGGAGGCAAATAGATTTTTGCTCGTCTGTTGCTGTTGGTTGCTTTTGAGAAGTATGTAAAATAAGACATAGTTCCGTGTGCAATGTTGTTTTTCTGATAATCAAAACCATTTGCAGGAATGCTTACCTGATAAGCAGCATTTACTTCAAGTGGTTTTACAATAGCACCTGCAAATATTAATGATGATGCTGTCATAAGTGCAAGAATCTGTTTTGTAATTCTTTTTCTCATAAAAATATCCTCTCCTTTTTAGATATGATATAGATATTATACCTAAAAGAAACCAATTAGGTAATAGATCATTGTGCTGAATTACTAACGGATCATATGTGCTTATTGCCTTTACAAATAGATAATGTTATGTTAGTTTTTAATAAATTGTCTGTGAAAATATGTAAGGGAAAAATAGAAGAATAATATAAAATGATTTTGGAAAACTATTCAAAGAGAGAATTGACAAATATTTATACCTTATGTGAAAATAAAAAGAAAATAAAAAGATTAGGCAGGGACAGGAGGAAAAGAGATTGGAACGAGTAGATATTGCAATCATAGGAAGTGGTGTTGCAGGCATATCCGCTGCAATTAATGCAAAAATCCGAAAGAAAAGCATTGTAGTATTCGGTCAGCCTGATATGAGTGCGAAATTGACAAAAGCTCATGAAATTAATAATTATCTTGGTTTTTACCAGAAAACAGGAGAAGAATTAAAGAATACATTCTTAGAACATGCAAAAGCAATGGACATTGAGATTACCAATAAAAGGGTAACCAATATTTATGATATGGGTGGTTATTATTCTATATTGGCAAACAATGAAATTTACGAGGCAGTTACGGTTATTTTAGCAACCGGTGTCAGCTTTGGAAAACCTTTTCAAGGGGAAGAAGAGTTCCTTGGAAAAGGGGTGAGTTTCTGTGCAACTTGTGATGCACCTCTTTACAAAGGAAAAGATGTTGTAATTATTGCGTATAACAAGCATGAGGAAGCAGAAGCTGACTTTGTTGCAGATATCGCTTCGAAGGTAACCTATATTCCGATGTATAAAGAAGAGGTTGAAGTGAAAGAAGGTATCAATGTTGTGCGAGATACGCCAGTAGAAATTGCGGGAACAAAAACGGTAGAAAAACTCATATTAAAGAATCAGGAAATAGAAACATCTGCAGTATTTATTTTAAGAGACAGCGTATCTCCAGGACAGCTTGTTCCAGGACTTAAACTGGATAAAAACCATGTAGCAGTGGACATTCATATGAAAACCAGTCTGCCAGGATGCTTCGCAGCAGGGGACATTGCTGGAACTCCATATCAATATATAAAAGCAGCAGGACAAGGAAATATTGCGGCATTATCAGCAGTTGGATACATTGATGAAATGAACAGGAAGAAAAAAACGAAAGCCTAGAACCCAAAGCCCTCATTGGAAGAAATTCCAAACGAGGGCTTTTTGAATAAATATACATAAAAATGTAATTTTATTTTAAAATCATAAAAAGTAAAAATATGGATGTTGAGGTGTTTTATTTTTCTGCTTCAAAGTGTGTTTTTCTTACATTTTAAATTCCAATTTTGTCTAAAACTTAACTTAATTATGGAATAAATTGGAATAGACAAAATTTTAAATGTAGAAAATAAATCAGAAATTGTATTTTATAAAGTACATAGCCCAAAATGAGAAAAAAAATCAAAAAACAGATTGATTTATTTTTAACAAAGCCTTATAATACATTACGAAACACAGATTGTAAATATTAACTTAGATATGAAAGACAGTATTAACAAGGAGGATTATAATGTTTAACAAGGAACAATGGAACGGCTTCCAAGGAAGAAAATGGAAAGAAGAAATTGACGTAAGAGACTTTATTCAAAAGAACTATGAACCATATGGAGGTGATTCCACATTTCTTGCTGACCCAACAGATGCAACAGATAAATTGTGGGGAGCACTACAGAAACTTCAGAAAGAAGAAAGAGCAAAAGGTGGAGTGTTAGATATGGATACTGATGTCGTATCTTCACTTACTTCACATAAAGCAGGTTATATTAATGAAGAATTAAAAGATTTAGAACAAATCGTAGGTCTTCAGACTGACAAGCCATTGAAAAGAGCTTTTATGCCATTTGGTGGTATTGCAATGGCAGAACAATCCTGTAAAATGTATGGTTATGAGCCAAGTCCTGAGCTGCATAAAGTATTTACACAATATCACAAAACACACAATCAAGGCGTATTTGATGCTTACACACCAGAAATGAAATTAGCTCGTCATAACAAAATTATTACAGGCCTTCCAGATACTTATGGACGTGGACGTATTGTAGGTGACTATCGTCGTGTAGCTTTATACGGTATTGATTTATTAATAGAAGAAAAAGAAAAAGATTTTGCTAACTGCGGATGTGGTGTTATGACAGACGATATTATTCGTCAGCGTGAAGAATTAAGAGACCAGATCAATGCATTAAAGGGCATGAAAGAAATGGCTAAAATCTATGGTTATGACATTTCCGAACCAGCTAAAACAGCAAAAGAAGCTGTTCAGTGGCTATACTTCGGATATTTAGCAGCGATTAAAACTCAGAATGGTGCTGCTATGAGTGTTGGCCGTGTATCTACCTTCCTTGATATTTATTTCCAGAGAGATTTAAAAGCTGGCATTATTACAGAGACAGAAGCTCAGGAAATCATTGACCACTTTACAATGAAATTAAGAATGGTTAAATTCGCAAGAATTGAATCTTACAACCAGTTATTTACAGGAGATCCAGTATGGGCTACTCTTGAAGTTGGTGGTATTGGCATGGACGGACGTTCTATGGTTACTAAGACGGATTACCGTTTCTTACACACATTAGAAAACATGGGACCTTCACCAGAACCAAACTTAACCGTATTATTCTCTTCTTCATTGCCAGCACAGTTCAAACAATATGCTGCTAAGATTTCTATCACAACATCTTCTATCCAGTACGAAAATGATGATGTTATGAAACCAGTATGGGGTGACGATTACTCAATCTGCTGTTGTGTATCTGCTACTCAGACAGGGAAAGAAATGCAGTTCTTCGGAGCTAGAGCAAACTTAGCGAAATGTTTATTATACGCTATCAACGGTGGTATGGATGAAAAGAACAAAGTTCAAGTAGGTCCTAACTATGCACCAATCACAAGCGAATATTTAGACTATGATGAAGTAATGGCTAAATATGATGTTATGATGGAATGGCTAGCAGGTTTATATGTAAACGTATTAAACTTAATCCAGTACATGCATGATAAATATTACTATGAAGCAGCAGAATTAGCTTTAATAGATACAGATGTACGTCGTACATTTGCTACAGGTATTGCAGGATTCTCTCATGTAGTTGACTCCTTAAGTGCTATCAAATATGCTAAAGTTAAAACAGTTCGTGATGAAACTGGTTTAGTTATCGACTACGAAATCGAAGGAGACTTCCCAAGATACGGTAACGATGATGACAGAGCGGATGAAATTGCAGTATGGTTGTTAAAGACTTTCTTAGACAAATTAAAGAAACGTCACACATACAGAAATTCTGAACCAACAACATCTATCTTAACAATTACATCTAACTTAGTATATGGGAAAGCTACTGGAGCATTACCAGATGGCAGAAAAGCTGGTGAACCTTTGTCACCAGGTGCTAACCCAAGTTACGGTGCAGAACAGAACGGTTTATTAGCATCACTTAACTCTGTTGCTAAATTGCCATATGCGTGGGCATTAGATGGTATTTCTAATACTCAGACAATTAACCCGGATGCGATTGGACATGATGAAGCGGAAAGAGTTGCAAATCTTGTTCAGGTACTGGATGGTTATTTTGATCAGGGTGCTCATCACTTGAATGTAAATGTATTTGGTAAAGAAAAACTTATTGATGCTATGGAACATCCAGAAAAAGAAGAATATGCGAACTTCACAATCCGTGTATCTGGTTATGCTGTTAAATTCATTGATTTAACAAGAGAACAGCAGTTAGATGTTATTGCCAGAACTTGCCACGAAGTATTATAATTATGGTTACGGGCAAAGTTCATTCATTTGAAACATTTGGTGCTGTAGATGGCCCTGGAATACGCTTTGTCGTATTCCTTAAGGGCTGTGCTATGCGATGTAAATATTGCCATAATCCTGATACGTGGAAAGCAGAAGGTGCACAGGAATTTAGCGCGCAGGAATTACTGGACAAGGCACTCCGCTACAAAACATATTGGAAAAATAATGGTGGTATTACAGTAAGTGGGGGAGAAGCATTACTGCAGATTGATTTTTTAATTGAATTCTTCCAGCTTGCAAAAGCAGCAGGTGTTCATACAGCTTTAGATACATCAGGACAGCCGTTTTCTATGGATGCGTCCTATTTGGAAAAGTTTAACCAGCTTATGGAGGTTACGGATTTATTTATTCTGGATATTAAACACATGGACCAGAAAGTCCATGAAGAATTAACAGGGCATACAAACCAAAACATCTTAGAACTGGCGAAATACCTATCCGAGCACAAGAAAGATATGTGGATCCGGCACGTTTTTGTGCCAGGTCTTACAGATAAAGAAGAAGATCTTATTAAGCTTAAGGAATTTGTAAGTACCCTTGAATCAGTAAAACGTTTTGAGGTTCTGCCTTATCATACATTTGGCATATTTAAATGGGAAAAGCTCGGAATGGATTATTCTTTAAAGGATGTCAAGACACCAGCAAAAGAAGAAATAGATTGGGCAAACAAAATTCTTGAGACACAAAATTTCTCCAAATAATAACAATAACAACAATATAATAATAACTGACAGGATGACACGAGGCATAATAGTGACTTGCGAATAAAGGAGACCAGAATGAGAAATCATTTTGGTCTTTTTTATATATTTGTAGGTAGTTTAGGAGTATAATATAGGAAAGAATAATAAATTGCGAAAGACAGGATAGGTGATAAGATGCAATTAGAGGAATTATACGATGTCTTCTTTCAAAAGGAAAAAGAACAGGAACCATATGGAGATGAAGAAGAATTTAATTTAGATATGTTACGATTTCTTGATTTAATTCTAACCATAGGCTGTTCATTAAAATATTTGGATGGGGAAGGAGAACCACCACTAGAGATAGAAAATGCACATTTAAGGGGAGTTGCCATTACAGGAAAGGAAGTAGTGGCTTCGTTATATGATAATAGCATAGAAAGGGAAGAAGAATTGCCTTTTGATGAAATAAAGGAAATACTATTATCTGCTATCGCTACCATAAGAAACAGAATAGAAAAAACGGAGGAGAAACAAAAAATTGTTTTAAGGATGAAGCTGTTAGGAGATAAAATGGCACTGTCGGATTTTGAACGATTTATGGTTCTTTTAGGATGGGCTAATTATATGGATATAAAATATGAACTTATTTATTCCTATCTTCAAGGGGATGTCCGGATGAAACAGCCATCATTGAGACTAGCGGTATCCTTATATGAACTTTTTCAAAAAATACAGCAGCAGGAGGTTGCAAAACTTACATTTGCACAGAGTCCTGTTTTTTCTGTGATTTTACAACGAAAAGAGCTGTATGACAATATACAGCTTGGAGAAACTTTTACACTTTCACCAAGAGTTTTTGACTGGCTTGCTGGGAATAGTCATTTAAGTGACATGTTAAGAAAAAGTGTTATAGAAGTCTCGGATTATTTTTCTGTTAAACAAAGCGATGGCAATTATCTAATGCCAATCTATGAGAAGGAATATAATCAGATAAAAAATATACTATGCTACATAAGAAAGGAAAAAGAAGAGCGGTGCCAGATACTGAATATCTATGGTCCAGAAGGAAATGGAAAAAAGTTTTTTGTAGATAGAGCCCTAAGAGAATTGGAAATTTCAGGACTTTTTGTTGATGTACAAGTGATAGTGGCTCAGTTTGATATCTATCAATATATGGAAGGTTTCTATCAGGAGTGTATGTTAGCGGATCGGCTGCCTTGCTTTGTATATCGCAATATAGCTCATGAAGAAGAGGAAAAAAGAGAAAATATTTTAGATAAGATATACCAGATAATTGATTTATGTAAAAGAAAATTTCCACTTGTTATATGGATATCAGAAGAGAAGGCAGAATATTTTCTGGGGCAGGAATTCAGGTATATGAGTGTGAAAATGGACAATCTTTCATTAAAAGAAAGATATTTGGTATGGTGTGAGTTTGCAAAACAATATAAAATTAGCCAAGAGGTAGACTTGAATTTACTAGCAAACCAATTTTCCCTAAGCGTAAGAGGAATTAAGGACACTCTTTGGAATGCAGAATTGCTTCGGGTAAGTGAGGATCGGCAAGAAATTACAATTGAGGCAATTAGAAGTGCAGTAAAACAGCAGTCGGTAAGTAAGCTGGGCCAGTGTGCTACGTTAATTCCTGCCACTTATACTTGGGATGATCTGGTCATATCACAGGAGCAGAAAACACAGCTTGAGTTAATTTGCAATCAGGTTAAATACAAGAGCATAGTAGGGGAGGAATGGGGATTTTTTAACAAAACTGCATATGGACGAGGAGTCTGTGCCCTGTTTTATGGGGCACCAGGAACTGGTAAAACAATGGCAGTTCAGGTAATAGCCAATGAGTTAGGTCTTAGTCTGTATCGCATAGACTTATCACAGCTTATAAGCAAATATGTAGGAGAGACAGAAAAAAATATTTCCAAAGTTTTTGAACGAGCCAAAGGAATTAATGCATTGCTATTTTTTGATGAAGCAGATTCTCTCTTTGCAAAACGTCTGGATGTGAAAGACTCTATGGATCGAAGTGCCAATGCCCAGACTGCACATTTGCTTCAGCAGATGGAAGATTATGATGGAATTACTATATTGGCAACCAATTTAGCCATGAATTTAGATGATGCATTTAAGAGAAGAATTAAGTTTATGATTAAATTCACCTATCCTGCCAAAGAAGTACGAATGCAGCTTTGGCAGACAATTTTGCCAAAACAAGTACCATGTGAAGAAGAGCTGGATTTGGCTTTTTTTGCTGAAACATTTGAACTATCAGGAAGCAGTATCAAGGAAATTCTTACGATTGCAGCTTTTATGGCAGCTTCTAAGCAGCGTAAGCTGTCTAATAAGGATATTGTAGAGGCAGTAAAACTAAATTATGCAAAGTATGGAAAAACATTATCCGACGAAGATTTTAGTTATTTAGTCTAACAAAAAATTTTCTGACATATTTTAAACAAATTTCAACAAAAATGTATGAAAATAACTTGTTAATTTTTTTCTTTTCATTTAAAATTGTACATGTAATGTTGTGGGAAAAAGAGGAGATCTTATAAATAATGAAATTAAAGAAGTAGCAAAAGAGGTGCTGATTGTTGCAATACGGCAGAATATAGGCAGACAGTATTATTTTACATAATATATAATATATAATTTCAAAGAAAGAAGGGAGGAAACTAGAATTCGTATTTAGACAGAGAAAAAGTCAAAATAAGAGGATTCTAGGCGAGTATGGCTGAATATTTATCACCAGGCGTCTACGTAGAAGAATTTGCTTCTGGCGGACAGCCCATGGAAGGAGTAGGTACAAGTACAGCGGGATTTATTGGAATGGCAGAAAGAGGACCAGTAGCAGGTGTTCCGGAGTTAGTAACCAACTTTTCAGAATTTAAAAGAACTTATGGAGGGTACTTGTCCGAGAATGAATTTGGAGAATATCGTTTCTTAGCATATGCAGTTGAAAACTTCTTTGTAAATGGAGGTTCCCGCTGTTTTGTTATGCGTGTTGCACCTGAAGATGCAAAATGCTCCACAGGATTTGTGCCAAGTGAGGATGCTCCAGTGTTAAGCTTTACAGCAAAGAACCCTGGTATGTGGGGAGATGCAATTACCATAACCATGACACAGCAGAACAAAGCGAAAACACAGGTGAAAGAAATTCTTACAGATGGAACAGATTATAAGTATAAAGTAAAAAGCAGTTCAGGATTTTTAGCAGGTGATATTGTTGCTTATGTAAATGAAGATAAAATTGTTTATAACAAAATCGTCAAGAGCCAAGACAACATTATTACATTTGCAGAAGAATTTGATGAGGGGATTGTCGATACGGATCTAGTTCCAGCAAGAGTCATTATGACTTGTGAAATGAGAATAGATGTCAAATTTGAAGATGTAGTGGAAACTTATGAAAATGTATCATTTAACATAGAATCTCCTAATTTTATTACTAAGAAATTAGCAAAATCCAATCTTGTTTCTGTTGCTTATACAGCATCAGAAGAAACCAAAATCCAATCTCCATTTGCGGAAGTTTCTGCATCTGGTGAAGAGGCTCAGGTAGTGGTAAACTTCAAAGGCGGAAGCAACGGCGACGTGTCAAGCGTTAGTGCAGCTGACTTTATAGGCGTGGATAATGGAGCAGGAAAACGTACAGGCATTCAGGCATTTGTAGATAACGATGTGGTATCTCTGATGGCAGTTCCTGGTGTAACCGATCCAAATGTACAGCTTTCTTTAGTAGCACATTGCGAAAATCTGGCAAGCAGATTTGCCGTATTAGATATTCCAAGAACTTCTCAGAAGGTACAGGATGTAATAAACCATCGTGATTTATTTGATAGTAATTATGCAGCATTATATCATCCTTGGCTTACGGTATTTGATCCGTTAGATAAGAAAAATATTGCGATTCCGCCATCAGGTTCTGTACTGGGAATTTATGCAAGAAGTGATAATTCCAGAGGGGTACATAAAGCTCCTGCCAATGAAGTAGTACGTGCCTGCGTTGGTCTTGACTGTCAGTTTAATAAAGGCGAACAGGATATTTTGAATCCTAAGGGAGTAAATCTGATTCGCTCTTTCCCAGGACAGGGAATACGTGTATGGGGTGCAAGAACAGCCTCTAGTGATGGAAGCTGGAAGTACATAAATGTCCGCCGTCTTTTCATTTTTATTGAAGAGTCTATTAAAGCGAATACTAACTGGGCTGTATTTGAACCAAATGATGAAAATCTATGGGATCGTGTTAAACGTACAATTAGCGTATTTTTAAATGGCATGTGGAGAGATGGTGCTTTGGCAGGTGGTTCTCCAGATGAAGCATTCTTTGTAAATGTAGGGCATGATACCATGAGCCAGGATGATATCAATAATGGAAGACTGATTTGTGTCATTGGTGTTGCACCAGTAAAACCAGCTGAATTCGTTATCTTCAGATTAACACAAAAGACAAGCGATTCAGAATAAAAATGCGAAAGGAGTAGTAAAGCATGGCAGATAAAGTTTACCCATATGGGAAATACAGATATAGTGTTGAAATAGATGGA
Organism: [Clostridium] polysaccharolyticum; assembly: GCF_900111595.1. Classification (GTDB taxonomy): domain Bacteria; phylum Bacillota; class Clostridia; order Lachnospirales; family Lachnospiraceae; genus Clostridium_AI; species Clostridium_AI polysaccharolyticum. The sequence continues at coordinate 92,147 of NZ_FOHN01000009.1, forward strand.
ATTCAGGCTGGCGGTTTTTCAGAAGCCAGTGGCTTTGATGTATCTATTGAAGTTGGAGAATATAGAGAAGGAGATATGCCAGACCAGACAATCCGAAAGTTTGCTGGACTTAAAAAATATAGCAATATTACGCTTAAAAAAGGAGTAATTGCAGAAAAAGCATTGTATGACTGGATGATTGCAGGTGTAACAGGACCTGTACAGCGTAAGACAATATCTATTTCCATTCATGATGAATCAGATGCTGTGGTAGCAACATGGCAGGTAATTGACGCATGGCCTTGCAAATACAATGCACCAGATTTTAATGCAACTTCTAATGAAGCAGCCGTTGAAACCATTGAAATTGCCCATGAAGGATTAACTAGAACAAAATAATAAGATAGTGCCAGAGGATATTTATAATCCTCTGGCAATTAGATAGGAGGATACAAGATGTCATTTCAGACAGAATTTCCATTTACTTTGCCAAAGGGTTATATTGATTTTTCAGGCAATATACATAAAGAAGGAGTTATGCGTCTTGCCAATGCGGGAGATGAAATCCTGCCACTGCGTGATCCAAGAGTGCAGCAGAATCCAGGATATTTAACGATTATTTTGTTATCTAGAGTAATTACCAAATTAGGTTCTCTCCCAATGGTGGATACATCTATTGTGGAAGGGCTGTTTACGGCAGATTTGGCATATTTACAGGATTTGTATGAAAAAATCAATACAATGGATACACCAGTTTATAAAGGAGTTTGTCCACATTGTGGTGAAATTGTAGATGTTCCTGTAAATTTTCTGGATGCCGGTCAATAAGTACATATCCGGCAGAAAAAATATATGAAGAAGTTGCATTTATCGGGTACTACATGCATTGGAGCAACGAGGAAATTATGAGTTTCAGCCACCGGGACCGATTACAGTGGTGTAAAGAAATTTCAAAGATTAACAGCCAGATGAATCAGGAACCAGAAAATATTTTCGATCTAGCGAATTTATAAGGAAGAAGGGAAAATAGTGGATCCAATATCCAATAATCCAGCAGATAAAAAGGAATATGGTGTAGATTATAATTATTGTGTGTCCTTTGAAAATGGTTCTGTTACAATAGGCTTTGCAAAAATCAGCAATATGCAGTCAAAAATTGAATATGATGTGATACACGAAGGGGGAAATCCAGTACCTGTTCTGTTACCCAAACCAGCACAAAATCCAGAAACCATAACATTTGAAAAGGGAATGCTTCTTAGCAATTCTGCACAGTTCTGGGACAGGCTAAGGCCAGGCATGATGGTTACGGGAGTTGAAATAACCGTAAAGCACAATGGCAAAGTTGTCCGAAGCCTGGCTTTTGAACAGGGAATTGTATTGGAAAAAGCATATCCTGTGCTAGATGCAACGTCTAGCAAAATTTTTATTGAACAATTACAGATAGCCCATAGTGGGTTAAAAGAAGAGTTTAAGCCTTATGACTAAGTATCAGAGAAAAATTACGATTACAAATCAGAGAATGGGTATACTTATTCCATTTAAAACAAATCAGCAGGGGAAGATGGATCATAGAGTATTGTCAATACTTTTTTTTGCGAAACGTATTTTAGATAAATATTCTATGACGGGCATGTATGGGTTTGACCCAGCGGCAATGGTATTGCTAGAGAAAATAGCAGAACAAGAGAAACCAGAACATAAAAATATCCAGAAACAAATTGAATTTACTGTAAACATGATGCTGCTTAGACAGAATCGCAACCGTTTAGCACAAGACATTATAAAGGAAAACACAGCATTTCAAAAGAATATTACCAATCATGTTATGGTGAATTTGAACCGTCTGCTTTCTGTTGATAAGAGAGTGTATTCCGAACTGAATCAGATATCGAGAAATGATGTGAAAATAAGAGAGGCATATGACAGAATTGTAAAGCTGGAAAACTATGAGAAGAAGCTGGTATTTCAGGTGCAGAATCAGCAAACTGTAAAACCGGAGATTTTAAAGCAGACTTTTTATCATATGTTTCAAAGAATGATGAAGCAGAGCCAGTTTCAATTAAGTACCCAGATTTTCAAAGAATCCATTGAAAGAAAGCAGTTTAAGCAGAATTTGAATAAGCTGCTGGAGTTGAAAACATTACGGAAAGATATGGAACGGCGAGAATTTCTTCATGTGATGAAATCGGGTTCTTTAGAAGAACGGCGTGAGGCATTGAACATTTTAAAGGATGCTGTTTTAGAAGTAAATCAGACCGTTATGAAAAAGCAGATTAGCAGCATAGTTAGAAATGAGCTTGTTAATCCTCTTGTATATAAGGAATTTCACATAAATCAGAATAAACCAGAGAAAAAAGAAATCCAAGAGATAAAACAGTATATTGTAAACCAGCAGGCCGTACAGAATAAAAACAGCCAGATGTTTGCAGAGATCAAGAAAACATTAGTGAAACAGGACCAGCTGGTACAAAAAGTGATAAAAGAGCAGGAGAGTCACAAAAAGCAGGATTCATCATCCGCCATAACAAGGACGATTACAAATCAGATAAAATCGGAGCTTCATCTGGACAGGATGCGCTATGGAATGGAGTGAGAATAAAATGAAAGATTTGAATTATGTTGGGGAAGGATATGCAAAACAAAAGGCGAAGTTCGTGCTAGTGGATGAGCATACAGAAATTCCAGTTCAGTTTAATCCTAACGAATACTCTACTTCTAGCAAGGCAGAATATGTAAATATATCTGATGAAAAAGAAAATGATGAATTAGGAAAAATACAGTATAAGTACACTTCATTAGGAAAACTGGATTTGAAATTATATTTTGCTTCCACAAATGAGAATAAAAATGTAACAGATCTTACGAAGCCTATTGAAGATTTGGCTGGCAGAGCTATAAATGGTGGTCATAAGCCGCCTAAAGTAAAATTTATATGGGGAAAGTTTGAAGTTTTGGGATATGTAGAATCGGTAAAAACCAAGTTTGCTTTGTTTGATGCAGATGGGATTCCTATTCGTGCAGAAGTGGATGTGACAATGATTAGGGATGCAAGTACCCTAAAGAAAAATCCCAAACATTCTCCAGACAGAACAAAAACCCGAGTATTTTCTGAGGATATTTCCTTATGGTCTTTGGCACAGAAAGAATATGACGATGCCAATGAGTGGAGACGGATAGCAAAAGCCAATGGGATTATGAATCCTTTTGAAATTGAAACAGGACAGGTATTAGTGGTTCCTGCAATCGTAAAGGAGGACTGCTAAATGGGAGATTTGATGAAAAGTACTACTTCCTATGAAAAACTTCAGAACAAGTATGCTAATTTTTTTGTACCAGAGATGAAAATTAATGTAAATGGACAGGATGTTATTACGGGCATGCAGTTAAGTGTGGAGGAATTGACAGTGACAACTTCCATTAAGGCAGCAGGATACGCAGTAATTAAAATCGGTTTCTGTTATGATTTGGAGAAAACCAGATTTTCAAGCAAAGTAAAAGAAAAATTTAAGCTTGGGACAGTAGTTTCTATTGAGTTAGGTTATTTATCCCATATGGAACTGGTATTCAAAGGTTATGTTGCGATGTTAGGAGCAGAATTAAATGCTGGCAGATATATAGTGGTTACACTTATGGATGCAAGAAGGCTTATGATGACCAGTGGGAAAAAACACCTGCTTCATGATGTGAAAAATTATTCAGATGCATTTCAGGCTGTAATGGGCAATTACAGCAGACTATGTTCTGTGGTGGCAGATGCTACCAGTGATCAGCTGGAAAATCCAGTTTCCCAGACTAGCAGCGATTATGATTTTGTTACCAAGGAACTTACCAAAAGAGGAAACCGGGAATTCTTTATATTTGCAGACAAAGCATATTACCGGAAGATAGACAGCAGTACATCTCCAGTTATGGCATTGCAGTACAATAGAGAGTTATTAGAATTTAAAGTGGAATATGAGTATTTAGATACCAAGATAAAGGTATTAGGATACGATCATAAGAAGGAAGAAGCAGTATCCTATGAGGAGTCTGTAAAGAGCAGCATGGATCAGACAAGTATTATGGCAACACCTGAATATGTCATAGTGGATGGAGACGTGGATACAAAGGAAAAGGCACAGAATCTGGCAGAATATATTGGAAAAAAGGAAAAAATGCGGACTTGCACTGGAAAAGGGAAAACTATCGGTTTGCCAGAAATTGTACCAGGACGGTATATTTCTATTGAAGAAGTGGATGAAATGGTAAATAAAAGTTTTTATATTACGGAAGTAAAACATTCTTTTTCAAAAAGTGGATTTATAACAGAGTTTGAGATAGGAGGAGTATCCAGTTGAGTATATTTGGAGAACTGTTTGAGGAAGATGGGAATATTGCGAATAAAATGTGGGGCGTGACTACAGGAATTGTATTACAGAACTGGGATGAAAAGCAGCCAGGAAAAGTGAAAGTGGAAATGAATCTAGGAACAGAAGGGAAGAATGTGTCTGGATGGATTCCTGTAATGACTCCCTACGGAGGAAAAGAGTACGGTCTTTATACATTGCCAGAGGTAGGGGCTTTGGTCATTGTCGCATTTTTAATGGGAGACCGTAACCGTCCTGTGGTCATAGGTTCTCTTTGGAACCAGAAAAACAGTTTGCCAGCGGATACTGCAAAAGAAAAGAACGCAGTGAAACGGTTTAAGACAAAAGGTGGCTGTGAAGTTATTTTTCAAGAAGAAGAAAGCAAAGAAAAAATTACCGTTCATACTCCAGGGGAACTTACCCTTTTGCTAGATGACGAAAAGAAAACAATATCTATTCAGGATAAGAGTGGTGAAAATGGAATTTTAATTAATTCAGATAAAGGAGAACTGTCTGTTCAGGCAAAAAGCAAGATTGAACTTAAAGTAAATGGAACAGCCATGATAACGTTAGACGGGAATTCTAAGAAAACAGCAATAAAAAGTGATATGGTGGATGTGAATGCATCTCAGTCATTAAAGTTTAAAAGCCAGTCTGTAAATCTTCAAGGTTCTATGGTGAAAGTAAAAGCGGATAGTTCACTAGGTTTAGAGTCAGGCGCAATGGCGCAGTTAAAGGGGAGTATGGTTAAGATAAACTAGATGGAGGTTTAAAATGAGTGCCAATCAATTTCTAGGAACGGGTTTTCAATTTCCTATTCAGATAGATAAAGCGACAGGACGGATGAAAACATCCTCTTATGAAGAAGATATCAAAGAAGCAATCTGGATTATTGTAATGACCAAAAAAGGGGAAAGAGTAAGAAATCCGGAATTTGGATGTGAAATCCATAATTATGTTTTTGCATCTATGAATATTCAGACATTGGCAGAGATGGAACGGAGTGTGGAAGAAGCACTGTTAATGTGGGAACCTCGTATCATAAATACACAGGTTCATATTGAATTAGACAAAAAGAAGGAAGGGGCTGTACAGATAGAAATATCTTATCAGGTACGTGCCACAAACAATCCATTTAATTTAGTCTTTCCTTTTTATATTATAGAAGGATATGGAAAAGGTGCAGAATAGAAGGAGGTGAGGCTGTATGGAAGCAGATAAGAAAATGATAGAACGTCTAAAAGAATTAGCCAGTTCCTACGTACCAGAGTGGAAACTGGACGAAGAAAATCCAGATATTGGTACAGCCTTGGCTCTTGTCTGTGGCGAGATGATGGAATCGGTAGAACAAAGATACCAGCATATGATGGAGAAGAAGCAGATTGATTTTCTTAATGCAATAGGTGGAGATCTGACTCCAGCTGCCTCGGCAAAAGGATATGTATCATTTGGATTGTCAAGTGAGTCGGTGGAACCAGCTAAAGTAACAGCAGGAACTTTTGTAGCTGCGGAGGCAGCAGATGCCGAAAATGGACAAATTACCTATGAAACAAAAGATGATATATTAGTAAGTCCATTAAAGTTATCTTGTGTATATGAGGTAAAGGAAGAAGCAGATTATATTGGATTGTGTTATGATGCTGAAGAACAGAAAGAAAATGCAGCACCAGAAGAATATGCGGTTATAAATGCTATGTTATTTCAGAAAAAAGCTCAGAACCAGCAGGAGCATATGCTGTTTATTGGGCATCCTGAGGTTTTTAATATGACAGGCAATGCCTGGTTTGCCTTGGAATTTTATCAGCAAGGAAATCTTAAAGTACAGGAAGAACTGCTCCGTTATTTTTTAGATCCAGATATTACAGAGATTGCTTATTACACCAGAGAAGGATTTGTTCCTTTTTCTAAGATGGAATTAGAAGAAGGATTTCTTAAGCTATATCGAGAAAAGAAAGATCTGGAATTTGAAAAAATGTGTCTTTCAAGCCAGTTAGAAGAAAATTATTTTATCAGAATAAAAATTAAAGATATAGAGAAACTGAAACATCTGTATTTTCAGAAAATTCAGGTATCTGCTTACACATCAGACATTGTTCCGCAGTTTATAATAGCGGATGGACAAGAAAGTGATATGCATCAGTATTTGCCATTTGGTGAACGTCTGTCCGTTTTTAATGAAGTGTATTTTGCATCGGATGAGATATTAAAAAAGCGTGGATCCAAAATAGAGCTGGCGTATTACCTGAGTTTCGTTTCAATACCACTAGAAACGAGCCAAGAAGAAAGCAAGATGAAATGGGAATGGGTTATGAAACCAGAAGATCTTGAGAAGAAAGAGTATGAGATATCTATTGGGAGTGTAACATGGGAATATTATAATGGCACAGGCTGGGCAAGACTGCCTATTGACCATAAATATGATACAGCATTTACACCAGCTGAAGAGGCAAATGGCCAGTTTAAGAAACTTTCTTTTACCTGTCCAATGGATATTGAGAAAGCATTTATTGGACCTTATGAAGCTTATGCCATTCGGGCTAGGATTACAAAGCTTAAAAATCCATATAAATTAAATGGAAATTATATAAGTCCTGTGTTAGAGCATACTAGATTTTCCTGTGATTATTCCCAGCATCCAGTAGAAAAGCTGCATGTAACCGCTTATAACAACAGGAGTTTTGCAAGATGGAAGGAAGGAAACTGTATTCCATTTAGGAAAGCACAAGGATGCAGAGACAGTTTATACTTAGGTTTGGATATTCCACCAAAAGGGGGACCGACTAAGGTATATTTTCAGCTGCGAGAGGCAATAGGACGTCTGGAGGCTAATTTAGCATGGGAATACTGGAATGGAACTGGTTTTGTGCCACTTCATGTAGTGGATGAAACGAATAATTTCTCCAAAAGCGGATTGGTTACATTTTTAGGGCCTGAAAACTTTCAGAAGAAAGCTTGTTTTGGCCAGGAGAAATACTGGATTCGTATTGTAGACGTAAATGGTTTTTATGAGCGTATAGGCTGTCCGCTTCCAGGACCATTTTTAGAAGCAGTAGTTCCCAATACAGTAAAAATTGAAAACAGAGGATTTTTGCAGACGGAATATTTTCAGATGGAATATTTTTTAAAAAATAAGCGATTTAAGCTTCAGAAAAATAGTATTCAGGCTGTACGGGTTTACGTGAAAGATGCAGTGATTGGACAAGCAGATCCAGATTGGAAAGAGTGGACTATGGTTTCGGATTTTCTGCAGTCTGATAAAAATTCGGAACACTTTATATTAAATCAGAATGATGGATATATTGAATTTGGAAATGGAAGCAATGGCAAGGTTCCGCCTGTGTCAAGAGAAGATAATATTAAGGTATTGTACCAGTGTGGTGGTGGAGCCTATACCAATGTGGAAAAAGGGAAGGTTAATAAACTGACAAAATCTATTGGTTTTATTAGCAAAGTTTATAATGTGGAGCCAATGTCAGGAGGAATTGACAAAGAGACAAAAGAGCATGCCATTATCAGATGTTCCAATAAGAATCGTCTGCACAACAGGGCTGTCACAAGAAGTGACTATGAGAGCATAGCCTATGAAGCATCAAGAAGAATTGAGAAGGCAAGGTGTTTTATAGGAATTAATGGAGAAGGAAAAACTTTACATGGAGCAGTTACACTGGTTCTGCTGCTTAAGGATTATCGGCTAGGAAGTTCTGTATTTCAGGGAGTGGGGAATGCTGTAAAAGCTTATTTAAAGGGGAAAATGCCTGATACAGTATATTATGCAGGCAAATTGTTTATTGTAGAGCCAGTATTTATTACGTTTGAAGTGAATACGGTTTTACGTGTAGATGATTTTCAGTCCGTATTTGCTGTACAGAATCAAGCAGAAGAAAAACTAAACAGCTTTCTTGATCCAGTTATGGGAAATGTAGATCATAAAGGCTGGGAAATGGGAACATTGCCTAACATGATGCAGATTCGTAACCTGCTGCATATGACAAAACATGTAGAGGAAGTTCAAAGTTTATTTATAACGGTTTATCGATTAGGAAGTAATGGTATTGAAGAAGTAGATTTAGAGGAAATGAGAAAAAATCCATTTGTTGTACCTACGAGTGGAACGCACCAGATTTCAATTCAATTCTGATAGGAGGGAACATTGTGATACCAGAGATATTATTTGATACAGAAGATTTTGAAAGCATTTTTGAAGATGCAAGAGGCAAAATTGCAGGCCTGTATCCAGAGTGGACGGATTATAATTATCATGATCCTGGAATCACGATGCTAGAGATGTTTGCCTGGTTAAAAGAAGGGCAGCAGTTTTATATGGATCAGACAGGAGAAGAACAAAAGGAAAAGTTTTTAAAGCTCTTAGGAACAAAACGCCTTAGAAAAGAGCCAGCGAGTTCTCTTCTGGCTGTTGATGTAGATAAAGATAGGGTAATACCTAAGGGGACAAAGTTTTATGCGGATCAGATCTGTTATGAAACGGTAGAACAGAATTATGTTGTAAAGGAAGATATTATTAAGTGTTTTTATGCAGATACCCAGATAAGGGATTTTGTGGATGGGCATCAGCTTAGTTTTGGTTCTCCTTTGCGTTTTCGGATGTTTGGATCAGAACCAGAGGCTTTAGATGCATTTTACATAGGATTAGAAGATGCACTTCCACAGCAGATAGAACTAAGTATTTATTTTGATTTGTTTACAGGATATGAAATCAAAAGAAACAGGCTGACAAAGGAATTAACGGTTCCTTTCGTTCATTTTGTAATGGAATACCTGACAGAAGATGGCTGGGAGGAAGTCTTAGAACAAAGAGACTGTACTTATGGATTTTTACAGGATGGACAGATTTTCTTTCAGCTGGATAAAACAATGAAAAAATCTGCAGTATTTGGGGAAGAGGCATATTATCTTAGAATCCGTATTTTAGATGGGGGATATGATGTACCACCTGTACTAGAGAGTTTTTCTGTTAATGTATTTGAGGTCAGACAGATAGACAGCCAGGTGGAACATTGTGTGGCAAAGAAAGTCCAGTACCTAAAAGATGGGACCATAGAAGTAGAGGGGCGGACTTTTTTATCAGTATATGGCGATAATGACATTTATATAGAACAGGATGGCATTTTATATGAAATAGCTGTGGTAAAAAAATATCTAAGACAGGATAAAGGAATGTGTACATTTCAGTTTCATACACCACAAGGTATCTTGCAGGAAGGAAGAATCCATATTATCAGTTTTGCAAAGGATGCCACAATGCTTCGGACTTTGGATATAGCCAATGAATATCCAAGCCAAAAGTATGCTTTATCCGATAAATATGCCTTATATGAGAATTTTTCTTTAATGGTGAAAGAAGGAGATGGGTATGTCATCTGGGAGAAAGTTGAAGATTTTTCAGGTTCTGGTCCAGAAGACCGCCATTTTATCTTTGATTCCAGAGAAGGAATGATTCAGTTTGGTGATGGAAGACATGGTTTGCCACCAGCAGGGGAACTCAGGATTATAAATTATGCTAAGTGTTTAGGGGCAAGTGGGAAAGTAAAAGACAATCAGATTCGTGAAATAGCAAAAGAATTAGGGATAGCGGTAGAAGCAGCCAATCAAAAAAGTTCTTGGGGTGGAAGAGATGAAGAAACTTTTGAGGAAAGCTTTGTCAGAGTACAAAAGGAAATGAGACAGCCACTAACTGCAGTTTCTTATGAAGATTATGAGCAATACATTAAACACACACCTGGTCTTATGATTGCAAGCTGCAAAGCATTATTGCCACAAGAAGTCAAGGAAATTTTCCCTTATTATAACGATTCTGCTGTTACCATAGTAGTAAAGCCTTTTGTAAAACAATTAAAAAAGGAAGTAATGAAGATTTATGGAAAAAACATATTAGCATATATTGAGCAGTTCCGCATGGCGGGGACAAGTGTGTATTTAGTAAAACCAGAATATATACATTTTGATGTTTATGTGGATGTGGAATTAGAATCTCATTACGTGGGAGGAGAAGAACGGGTAAAGGAAGCAGTTCAAAGTTTTTTTCAGGAATTTAATTATAAGTTTGGAAGTTGTGTACGATATAGTGGCTTATATGGAAAACTGGATATGTTAGAATGTGTCAGGCGGCTTTATGGGCTTTCTTTTGAAGTGAAAGGAACAGGAGTAAAATATCTGCCAGATGGAAGTGTGTTGGCACCACCTAATGGAGTTGTAGAACTTGGGCAGATGGAATGTCAGTTTTCAATGATTTAGAGATTAAGAATGGAGGAACGTGGTGAAAAGGCAGAAAAATTATTTTGTAATCAATAAATGCATGGATTATGAGAAAAGTGCATTTGAAAATATGGAATATGACAGAAATGGTTTTCATTTTGCCAGATCTTCTGTTCGGAGACGAGGTGTATTTTTGTCAAGGGTATTTGACAGCAGAGAAAAAGAGATGGAGTGGCACCGTCTTGTATTAGATGTGAAAGAAGGAGATGGTTCTCCCTATAAAATACAGATTTACGCTAGTGAAGAACCACGGATAAAGTGGGAAAATGAGCTAGAGGAGACAGAGCTGTCAATTCAGGAATTTATTGTATGGAAAGAGGTCTCTATGGAAGATAAGCTAGAGAGGCTGAAACCATTCTGCCAGTTAGAAGTTACAGGAAAAGCAGATTTGCTTCTTCATGAAGTAAAGGGAAGATATTTATGGTTTTCTATTGAAGCATATCAGTTACAAGGACGGAATATTGAATTTCGAGAAATTACAGCATATTTTCCAAAACAGTCCTGGATTTCTTACTTGCCAGAAATATATGAGTCCAGTGATAAAGAACATTTTCTGGAACGGTATCTTTCTATATTTCAGAGTATTTATGATGATATGAATGCCCGTATAAAACAAGTACCATATCTTCTTGATGTTAAGACAACGGATCCAGAATATTTAGATTATCTTTCTCAGTGGGTTGGAGTTGTAAATAGCCAGATGTGGACAGAGCAGAAGAAAAGGATTCTTCTTTCCAAGGCAGCACACCTATTCAAGATACGAGGTACTAGGCAGGGAATCTTAGAAGTAATACAACTGTATCTAGAAACAGAAGAGGTCTTTCTGGTAGAAAAGTATAAGTGGGAAAGAAGAAACCTTTCTGTTGAAAAAAGACAGTTATATGAATCCCTATATGGACAGAGTTCTTATACAATAACCATTCTGGTAAAGGAAGATAATGTACCATCCAAAAAGGAATACCAGTCGCTTCTGCAGGTGCTTTATCATGTGATTCCAGCTCAGGCAGATGTAAAACTAGTAGTATTAAAGCCCTATATATTTTTAGACAGGCATTCCTATCTTGGAGTAAATAGTACATTAGGAAGCTATCAGCCAGCTAGTCTGGATGGTAAATCCGTTTTATCATTTTCCTTAATAGGAGGAGAAAATCAGAAAGAGAGGTCGAAACATGAAAAATACGAAAATGTTTCCGTTTGAGCGGAATCATTATTATTATGGAAAACTATTATCCGTTGAGGATTTCAATTTAGAGCAGAACTATAACAGCAGCAAGCAGAGAATGAACCACATGTTTTTAAGTGGGGCAGGTATTGTATCAGGAATGAATGTAGTAGAAATTGGTGACCAGACTATTTCTGTTGAGACTGGATGTGCCCTAGATGCTTTTGGACGTGAAATGGTAATTCACGAACCCATTACGAAAAAGCTCCAGCTAATTGATGGATTTGAACGGGCGACGGCAAAAGGAGAAAACTATATTTACCTGTGTGTAGAATATGACGAAAAGGCAGCAGATTCTATTTACAATATAGCAGGCAGTACAGGCATGGCAAAAGATGCAAAAGAAAATACTTATAATAAAGTTGTGGAAACCTGCCGGCTTTTTTGTACCAATCAGGAACCAGAATTAAATGGAATTGAAAATGAAGGTTTGTTTCAAGATACTAGACAGCTTTTTTCTTATCAGGGAATTACAATCAGACAAAGCCTTCCTCGTTACGTGGAAGCAGGCAAGAAAGCCATTATGAAAATTAATATCGAAACCGATGAGAAGCATTTTCTTGCATTTTCTTTTAAAATGAACCTGAACGGTCTTGTGTATGAAAACGAAAACAGCATAACAGTAAATTTTGATGAACTTTTAGTAGAAAAGTCAGGAAGTTATTCCCTGACATTTGAACTGGATCCGGTAGGCGTGCCAGGATATCGGGCAAGTGCAGCAATGGAACAAGAATCATTTCGTGTAATTGTAAACCAGAAGCAGAGAAATTGTAATTCCAGCTTTAAGTATCAAATTGAAATAACAAATGGCGATATTAAAGAAAAGATCATAGAATCTTATTACACCTGTTCTATGAACTCTATGATGGAAAAGGCAAGACAAAAATACATATATTTAGCAAAAATATATGTAATCAATGCCAATGAAGTGTATCAGATCCAGAAGATTATCAATGCACCTATGAAGCAGTATGTCATGAGCCAGACGCTTCTTGGATCTTTGAATAAAGTCATGATGCAGGATATCCGTTCTTTGGAAAGCCAAATTAAGGAATATGAAAATCATTTATTAGGACAAGATGATAAACTCAAGAAAACTGGTGATATCCAGATTGCCCAAGGAGTCTGTGACATTGATCTGGGACTTCGGGGAGAAAATCATAAGAAATTTTTTTCAGCACCAATTTCCCACGGACTGGGACTAGGATATGTAACCATTATGTTATCTCAAGAGACAAGGCAGGATGAAATTGTTTTCGGAAATGCAGAGGTATTTGACATCAATTATACAAATGCAACATTAGCCGCAAAACTGGATGAAACGACAGGCTCTTTTGTAATTGGAGTGCGGTTAAATGAGACGGTGGCAAAAAACAGCATTCGGGTTCACTGGACAGCAATCCGCAAACCAGAAGAGCAGGTACAGCAGAGCTTAGAACGGCGTATGAGCATTAAGCCAAGCATGCTTGAACTTTATACAAGAGAGAGTGCTTGTCTAGAAGTTGCTTTCTACAATATGGAGGATAAGCAGATTACCTGGCAGGTAAAAGAAGGTGGAGGTTCAGTGGATGAAACCAATGTTTATACAGCACCAAATGAAAAAGGTGTATATGAAATCGTTGCAAAAAGTGTGGCATATAAAGATGTCAGAGCCTCTATTTTTGCAGTGGTACGAGAACATTAGCTAAAGGTGGTGAATACCCGTGGAATTACGTACATTTCATACCGTATATCAGGTCCTGAACAGTGGAAAAACCAGACAGGGAGGGCAGGTTTACCTGTGCAGAAAAGAATCAAGTGAACAAGTATATCAGATCTTTTGTATGGAGAAACGGTTTCTTCGGGATACCACCGTTATCTTTTTGAACCAGGAACTGAAAAATACCTGTTTTGATGATTTTGAGGATCTGTTTCTGTATGAAGAGAAACTTTATATCGTTATGCGGTATCATGAAGGAAAGGTTCTTCAGGAAAAATTAAAAGAAGGAAAAATGGAATTTGAAGAACGATTAGCCATAGGGCAGCATATTCTAGAGTATTTTATGGTAAATCTGGTATCACCTTATTTTTGCTGCCAAAGCCTTCTTCCTGAAAATCTTATTATTACGGATACCTTAGAGGTGCAAGTAAAATATGAACTTGATGATGTAGAAACAGCACCTGGAATCAAGGAAAAACATGTATGGGAGCAATTTGCCAAATTACTATGTGTTATGTGGAAGCAGGAATGTAAAGATAAGATAGCTGGTCCATTAGAAACATATCTTTTGTTTCTTAAAAACAGTGAAGAAAAGAAATTAGCAGATGTATACCGAAAGTATCTTATCATGCAGGAACAGATGAAACAGATAACAAAAGAGGAACGGATAAAACCAAGACGCATTGTATTTGTGGCATGGGATTGGATAAAAAAGGGGTTTCCAATAGTTAAAAAGTTTCTGGCCGTTTTGATATTGGCCGCTGTGATTTTTTATTTAGGTTATACCATTTATCAAATCCGTATGCCAAGAGGAGAAAAACAGAATTTGCTTCATTATATCGGAACGCTACAGTTAAAGGAGTAGAGGAAAATGAGCGTACTTAGAAACTTGAAAAATGGTTCTATTCTTGTATCTAAGAGAATTGGCTATGTCATTTCTAGCCCAGTGAGGTATTTAAGTTCGTGGATAAGAAAACTGCAAAGCCAAAGTGCTATTACAGGTTATATAGCCAGTGATGTGAAAGCAGAATTAGAAGGAATAACACAAAAGCCTGCATCCCCAGAAGGCTATATAAAAGTTGGGAAAAAATACATAGCAAAAAAAATGATATTTTTTAGTTCTCTTGTGGTGCTAGTAGCCATTACGATAGGAATAAAAGTAATAGTACCAATGATTATATCTAGACATTACACAAAAACTATGGTAATTAATACATCTGAAATGAAAGGCTATACAGGAAAAGTAAAACTGCTTGATAAAAGTAAAAATGGACATGTGCTGTATGTTGGAGATTTAAAGGATGGACGTATTGAAGGAAAAGGGACGTTATACAATTATTCAGGAACTAAGCTTTATGTGGGGCATTTTAAAGAAGAAATGTATTCTGGCACAGGGGAAACTTTTTATGCCAATGGAAGGACAAAATATAAAGGGAAGTTTCTGTTAAATAAATACGAAGGGAATGGACTTTTGTATTACCGGAATGGACAGCTTGAATATGAGGGGGAGTTTGCCCAGGGAATGTTTTCTGGAAATGGCACAAAATATCACAGTGATGGACGGATCTGGTATCAGGGGACATTTGCTGAAGGAGAATTTGATGGAACTGGTACTTTGTACGACCAAAAGGGAGAAGTGCAGTATCAGGGAGCATTTGAAAAAGGTTTCCGCCAAGGAGAAGGAATTTTATATAAAGATCAGAAAGTGGAAGCAGAAGGAGTATTTCTGCAGGATTCCATTTATACAGGAACTGGTGTTATATATAGTGACGATGGAATTATTTTATATATTGGGGAATTAAAAGATGGAAAATACGAAGGGATGGGAACCCTTTTTTATAAAGACGGCAAGAAAAAATATGAGGGAGAATTAAGCGAGTCTGTCTATAACGGCAAGGGAACCTTATACTCCAAGAAAGGAAAGAAGGTGTATGAAGGGGACTGGGCCAAAGGAGTAAAAGAAGGAGAAGGAAAATTCTATAAAAAAGGAAAGCTGGTTTATAAAGGAAATTTTAAAGAAGGAAAATATCAAGGCATAGGAAAATACTATGTAGATGAAAAACTTCGGTATGATGGGGAATTTGATGAAGGGTATTTTTCTGGAAAGGGAAAATTATTTAGTAAGGCTTACGGAGAACTTCGGTATGATGGGGAATTTTATCATGGAAGATACAATGGGGAAGGAAAATTGTATTATGGAAGAGAGCAGACCATCCGTTATGAAGGGGAATTTAGAAAAGGACAATTTGAGGGATATGGAAAGCTGTATACTATAACAGAAAGGCTTCGCTACGAAGGAAAGTTTTCGTCTGGTCTTTATGAGGGAGAAGGAATTGAATACGATCCTTTAACAGAGGAAATCATAGCAGAAGGTATCTATCATAAGGGACAGCTTTTGATTACAAAGGCAGAACAAGAACGCAAGAAAAAAGAATCAGAAGAAGGTGTGAAACAGAATTGGCAAGGAGGAAATGGAAATAGCCAGAATGCAAATTCTGGAACGAATCAAAAAAGAAACGCTTGGAGCAATCAGCAGGGAGTCACTGGAAGCAATCAGGAAGAAGTTCCACAAGAAGATCAAAGCAGTTTAAAAGGAGAAGAGGATTCTGTACCAGATCCCCAAGATCTGACAGACCAAAATGACATCGCAACCTTACAGTCATAAAGGAAAAACAGGGAGGCAAGTAATATGGGAAGTTATAATGTAATTGAAGAAATAGGAAGTGCAATAATTGAACTGCTTAGAACAGGACTTGTACCAGTTTTTTTAAAAGACCGAGAAGAAATTGATCTTTGCAGTCCAGATGAACATGGAGATCTGGTAGTAGGCGTTTCGCTTTATGATATTCAGGAAAATGAAGATGTCAATGAAATGGGGATGCAGAACAAGGGGTTATCCAAACAGGTTCATCCGTCTATGTTTCTGGATCTTCATTATATGATAACAGTGTATTCTAAAAGTGATATTAAGTACCGTGCCAGAGAAGAACAAAGACTGTTAGGAAGGATTATGCAGATTTTAAACGATAACAGAATTATTCCAGATAAATTTTTGGCAAACACTGGAGCACCACTCAAATATGCAGTCAGAACCAGAATGGAAAAAATGACGTTTGAAGAAAAATCTAAGCTTTTTAATGGTTCTGGAAAGTCTTGCAAGAGTTCCTTGTTTTACTGTGTATTTCCAGTAGAATTGGAATCCACAGGAGTAAGAAAGATAAGCCGTGTAACAGATATGGGTTCTTCTATGGAAGAAGCACAAGAGAAGGGATGATTCTATGAAAAGCCGAGTGTCGTTAGTCATGATTCCCATTGATAGTGTAACAAACCAAGTAATAACAGGAAATTACATTAGACCTTGGATACAGTGGGAACGAGATGCTATGTGGAAGCAGGGGGCGTATGTATTTGCGGATATGAAACAGAGTGAGGCAGTGCTGCATTTAGAAAGCAAACTCTACCAGAATCAGGATATTCCCATAAAAATAGATTTGGATAGAGTGAATTATATGAAAATTCTTTTTGGGCCATCAAGGCTCTACCAGAAACCAGAATCCTACATAACCGTTAGAGGGACAGGAACCAAAGGAGAGACCGTTAGTATATACAGTGAAATGTGCAGCCAAAGTTTCCGCCTTTTGCAGGATTATAAAAAAGGAGGACTATTTGGCATACATAATGCAGGACGACTGGATTTTTCAGGAAGAAAGTTTTATCTGAAAGGACGGGAGAAGAACGGATTTATCACCTTAGGAGAGCAGTCAGAAGAAGATGAAAAACAGTATCAGGTTAAACATATTTCAGATGAGGCATTAGAGTCTATAAGAAAATTTGATGGAGCAATTTACCTCGTATATGAAACGAAAATATTAGAAGACGGAAGCTTTTTTATGTACCTGCCCAAAGGAAATGAGGAGCCATATCATGCAAAGCTGATTTATATGGGGGAAGAAAAAAACATTGTGCTTCAACAGGATACATTTCTTAAACTGGACGAAAATCAGGAGGAAACGTGATGGGATTTTGTGTTTGTGGAGGTGCTATGCTAAACTGCAGTTTTGGAATGGCACCATCAACGTTAAATGTATTACCGAAAAATAAAGTAGCCAGCAATATGCCTATAGCCAATATTATGGATAATGTACCAATGGTAAATGTGCCTCCTTTTGGAATGTGTACGTCAATGGCAAATCCTCAGGTAGCAGCAGCAACAGCGGCAGCATTAGGAGTTTTGACGCCAATGCCATGTGTTCCTGTTTTGACAGCCCCTTGGGCACCGGGAAGTCCTACGGTATTAATAGGCAATATGCCAGCCCTTAACCAGTCCAGCAAACTGATGTGTGCTTGGGCAGGTGTAATTCAGATAGCAAATCCAGGAACGACCAATATTCAGGTTCCATAGGAAATTCCACAGGAAAGGAGAATTCTAGTGGGTATTTTTCAAATATTAGTAAATATACTATGTGTCATTTTTTTTATTGCATCCATTATTATATGTATAAGGAGCAGAGTGGAAATAAAAGTATTAGAAGAAACAAAGCTAGATTTAGCTGAGAAAGTAAAAAAACAGGAGCAGCATATTAAACGGTTAGAACGTACAATACCTATAGAACTGTATGAAAAAGGAAAAATTGTTGAAAATGGTGAGATTAAGAACATTTCTATACACGAACCATTTGCCATTATGGAAATGAATGCATCTCATTTTTCAAAGCAGGTGCAGGGAAGATCTTTAGAAGCAGTACTTAATCTGTCTAACAGCCTGCTAACAAAAGTAATTCCCTATGTATATGAAAATAATGGTTTAATCAATTCTTTTAAAAAAGCAGGATTTGTCGCATTTTATGAGAAAAGTTGTGAGAGTGCATTAAAAGCGGCTATATCTATAAGTGAAATAATTGAAGAAACGAAGAATTCAGAGTTAATTGAGAATTTTGCTGTGGGGTTGTCTTATGGCATGGTTTTAGCAGGTATGGCAGGAACAGAGCACAGAAATTCTTTAATTACCGTATCCGTTTCTGCAGATTTAGCAAAATTCCTTCGTTCTATTGCAAGAAAATACAGTGCACGTGTTTTGATTACAGGTACATTGAAACAGAGAATAGAAGAATTTGAGAGAAAATTTCATTCCAGAAAACTGGGGTATATCTACATAACAGAAACAGACAGCTTAGAAGAAGTATTTGATGTGTATGATGGGGAATCTGTACAGACACGAAAGGAAAAACAAAAGACCAAGATTGTGTTTGAAAAAGGGGTAGATTTTTATACAAAAGGGGAATATGAGAAAGCAAGGCAGTATTTTATAGAAGTGTGCAAAACAAACCGTTATGATGATGCAGCAAAAGAGTATCTTAAGCGGTGTGATGAGAATTTAGTACAGCCAGAACTGGCAAAAAGCGGTCCGCAGATAGAAGAATTTTAGAAAGGAGCATATTTATGAGCAAGCCAAAAAAGAAATATCCATATAAAATTAACCGAAGGATTCTTCTATTATGCTTTGAGCTGATTGCAGTTCTTTGCATTAGTTTTTTTTGCATTAGTTATTATATATATAGGAAAGATCTGTACGAACGCTATCAGGCATATGCAAAAGCAATGTCAGATATTACCATTGCACAGACGGATGTTGATGGCATTCAGGAAGCAATCGAGACACAAAAGAAAAATACAGCTTATAGAAGATTTTCCAATACAATGAATACGATTCTTAGAAATACGGAAACAAAGTATCTCTTTGCAGTTTATTTCGATAAAGACAGTGGAGAGATGCGTTATGTTCTCAATGGTTATACAGAGGACATGGAAAAGCATTGGGAGGAAGAAGTCCATGAATTAGGAGGAGAACCGAAGTTAAATGATTTTGATGATGAATCAGTAAATCAGATTAAAAGAGTATATGAAAAGAAAAAACCTAAGAAACCTTACTGGGTGTCACAAGATGCACACAGAGAAAGTCTGATGCTTTGCTATTATCCTATGTATAATAGCAAGAAAGAAGTGGTATGTGTATTAGGAGTAAATATTTCTGTAAGCAATATTTCTCAAAAGCAAAAAAATTTTGAAGCATTTATTATTTTAGATGTGTCCATTGTAGGAATTCTTTTTCTTGTTGTAATCAATTTGCTGATGCGAAAGAGGGTAACGGATCCAATTATAAAACTTGCTAACAATTCACAATGCTTTTTATCACAGCAGAATGAAAAGGCATTGGATGAATTTGTGTTTAAAAGTGTAGGAATTCATTCAGGAGATGAATTACAGCTTTTGTCAGATAGTCTGGATTCTATGGTAAGCCAGTTAAAAAGCTATACGGAAAATATTAAAAAATTTACTTCGGAACAAGAACGGATAGAAACACAGTTTGCAGTCGTACAGCAGTTAAAAGAAAATTTATTTCCAGTTCAGTTTCCAGCATTTCAGGAAAGAACGGATTTTGATATACTGGCTAAAATAAAATATAGCAAAATACGAAGTGGAGATTTTTTTAACTTTTTCTTAATTGATGAAAAACATTTCTGCTTTTTTGCAGGAACAGTAACTGGCAGTGGTGTTACAACAACAATGGTAGCTATCATTGCAACTATTTACATAGAAAACTATGCAAGACTTGGGTATCAGCCAAACAGAATTCTTGCAGAAACCAATAACCAGCTAAGCGAAAATAACAGTGGAGAGATTACAGTAAGTCTGTTTATGGGAATTGCAGATTTAGATTCTGGCGAGCTTACTTATGCGAAGGTTGGAGATATGCCATCGCTTATTAAGAAATCAGGAGATGATGTACAGGTACTGGAATGCAGCACAGGTTTTCCACTGGGTTCCTTAGAAAATGTTGTTTATGCACAGCACAAAATCCATTTGGCTCAAGGGGAGTCTCTGCTTCTCTATACAAAAGGGATGTCAGAACGAACAGATGTGCAAGGCTATGAGTATACAGACGAAAGTGTCAGAAAGGAATGGGAACAGCAGTTACAGACAAAATACCAGCTTGCGGATATGTTAGATGGAATGTTTCAGGCACTTGAATCTTTTGCAGGGGAAGCAAAGCAGGAAGCAGATGAAACATTGTTAGCGTTCAGGTATTTGGGAAAATAATTAAATAATCTGAATATAGGAAACATTTCCTAAATCCAATGGAAAATGTATTGGAAAAAAGTAAAAAAAAATGTAAACGGTAATGTTTGTATGTTATAATATATTTAAAAGTAACCCTATACAAGAAGTGATAAAATCAGAAAGGAATGATAGTTTGAGAGATGAAGAATTGTTATTTCTTTGCAATTTACTGCACTGGAAAGATGAAAAAATAGTTGATAAGAATGGAAAAGTGCATCCTTGTCCTTTCTATAATGCATGGACAGAGGAAAATGCCAAAAAGGGCATATCAATAGGGGAACTTCTAGATGGAGTGGATACCGCACAATTAAGAAAAAATCCAGTGTATAGTGAGTTTGTATTCGATGGAAGAATTCACGGCAGAGAGTGGGCGGATATGATCGATGCCATGAAACCCCTGAAAATCCGTAATCTTCGGCTTAATAAAGTAAGCGTAGATTCTCTTCAGGCATTAAGTACGCTGTTTTTAGATGAAGATGGTGAAGCTTATGTGGCATTTCATGGAACTGGAGGCGGTGAATGGGAAGATAATTTTGAGGGCGGTTTTGTAACAGAAACAGTACAGCAGAAAAAAGCCCTGGAATTTATCGAGAGTATTCCACGAGACAATCTTACTGTACTGGGACATTCTAAAGGAGGCAATAAGGCAAAATATGTCACTTTTCTTTCAGCTAAGGTTAAGCGGTGTATTTCTTATGATGGACAAGGATTTTCCCAGATGTTTCTTGAAAAGTATCGAGAACAGATAGAAAAAAACCGTCACAAAATTACTTGCTATGCTTTAGATAATGATTTCGTAAATGTGATGCTCAATGACATTTACCAGACCAAGAAATATATAAAAGGAAATGGTGTGGATTCTTTTGAACAGAATCACGCTGCCAATTCCTTTTATTCTTTTCAGTATAATCCAGATGGAACTATTGCTGGGTTTGAATTTGTGGAAACCGAGCAGTCAGCCATTATGCAGTCCTTACATAAATTTGTCAGCTACGTTTCAGCAAAAACCAATCCAAAGGAGAGAGAAAAGCTATTTCGGTTTCTAGGCAAGTCTGCCAGTATGTCATTAGGGAAAAAACCGCCAGAGTACATAGAAAAGTATACAAAAGAAGACATGAGGAAAATGCTTTTTACAGGTGATAATATTATACAGCTGCTGATTTTCCTGTGCTATATGATAGAATATGAAAAGAATGATGAGACTTTGCGTTTAACATTAAAAGAAATTCTGACCCGCCAGTACGGAAAAACCGTGGTTGGAGAATTATTTGAAAAGGTAGAAATGATTCGGGATTTCTGGAAGATAGGAACTATGAAAGACTGCATTGAAAAAATCGGAAAAATTTTAGTCCAGCCTATGGAAAAAGAGGACTATCGCAAGTATGTAGAAGACAAGAACCTTCCGTATCTAGGAGAAACCAAGTCTTTCTTATACCGTCTGGCAAAAGAAGTGTCTAAAGAGAAACCATTAGATATAAAGAAATGGGATATCTGGTGCAGACTTGATAAGTGCTTTCATCCAAAAAAAAAGGAAAAAGAGAATAAGCTGGATGGAGTGGATTTTCCGTTAGAGAATGACATGACAGAAGTTTTAAAGAGCATGTAAAAGGAATAGTATGGTACTTTGTCTATTGGCTATTGCTGTATTTTATAGTAAAATAAAAAATTTACGATAAAATTGAAAGTGGTGAAGGAAGTGTTTGAAGAGGGAGTAAACTGGTATAAAGGAAATCTGCATACTCATACAAAAGAATCAGATGGACAGAAAACGAAGGAAGAGGCTATTGCACTGTACAGAGATGCAGGCTATGACTTTTTAGCATTAACAGACCACTGGGTTGAGAGCGAAACCAAAATGGAGAAGGGAATGCTTCTGCTTAGTGGATGTGAGTGGGACACAGGTGATATGGTGAACCGTCCGATTTATCATATATTAGGGATTGGCATGGAGAAGAAACTGAATCTTCCAAGAACCAATGAGTATCCTCCTCAGTTTTTAATTGATTCTATTAGAGAAGCGGGAGGAATGGCAATACTGGCTCATCCAATGTGGTCATTGACCGATCCTTGGAAGGTACTGGAATTAGAAGGGCTTACAGGTGCAGAAATTTATAATTCGGTATCAGAGGCAGAATTTTCCAATGGAAGACGTGCCGATTCCAGCTTATATTTTGATCTTTGGGCATCTCAGGGAAAGCTGATGTCCTGCTTTGCTCAGGATGACAGCCACTGGTACCAAGGAGAGGAAATGATGTCCTATCTTATGGTGCAAGCGAAAGAGCTGACGAAAGAATCGATAAAGGAAGCCATTCAAAAAGGAGAGTTTTATGCCAGCCAGGGGCCATGTTTTCAATCGGTACTTGTAGAAGATGGAAAGGTATCAGTGAAATGTACTGGTGCAAAACGGGTTATATTTTACAGCAATGCTGTCTGGGCAGAAGGAAGAAGCCAGCTTTGGAATGGGGAAGAAGCTGTCTATAAGATAAAAGATACAGATAAATATATCCGGGTTGAGCTGATTGATGAAAATGGCAAAATGGCTTGGACATCACCGTTTTGGGTATGACAGTGCTGGTTTTGTCTGGGCAGGTTACCGCGGATATATGAAGACACCTTGTATATTCCTTATTGTGGGAAGGTATGAGGTGTTTTTTTTTAACTTAATTACGGATATGTCAAAAATTTTTTCTGATGATTTAATAGGCAGCCGTTACTATAATCCAGAAACAGAAAGATTTATCAATGCCGATGAATATTCCCTTTGCATTGATAATAACCAGAATATGTATAAGTATTGTGAAAATAATCCGATGTACTATATAGACAGTAAATGATAAAAAAGAACAGATTTGTTCAGAGATAATTGGGGAATAAAAACAGCCGCCTGATGTGATAAACAATGTTTATGGAAAGGGTAAGAAGCATGTTCTCACTGTTGGCTGGGACGAAAATTCTAATTCAAAATTAATAGTGGAAGATATGTATATTCAACATCAGGAAAAAGAATATCCATTTCCACATATTTTGGATGGCTGTGAAATAACAAAATGTGAGTTCAGAAAGAATGACACAGAGCTCTATATTGAATATACAGATAAAGATACCCAGAAAACGGAGAATAGAACATTAAAACTGAAAGATTTCAGATGAGGAATTCCAAATGCTGAAAAAGAAAAATGCAGCAATTAATGCAGAATCAGTTCCATTATAGGGGAGGTTATCATGCAGGTAAATACCATATCGGGAGCATATCCCAATACAGTGGATACACAAAAAGATTCAGAGAAAGCATGGCAGACATCCAAAGTAAAGATAACATGCGACAGGGATACTTTTGAGCTTACGACGGATAACGGAGGAAAGGCTTATTTTGAAACATATTCCTTGCTGGAAGAGTATAAAAAGGATAAAATTATTGAAATGCAGGCTCATTGTGTATTTAATATAAGTAATATTGCTAGCAAAACAGTAAAACAGTATTACAATGGAGCCATATCACAAGAGGAATTAAAAAATACCTATCAGGAATGTTGTGACATGTATTTAGAAATGCTTGAAAAGTCAGGCATTGATGCGACAACGGACAAGTCGAAACAAAGAGCGGTAATGAAAGTATTTGAGGAATTTCAGTTTAGCAACTGCATAAGCGGTGTAAATGAATGTAGTAGTATAGCAGATAAAATTGCCTTGGAGTATGGCTATACAGGAGAATTTAGGCATGATTATGTTTACTATGATGCAGACATTTACTACAAAACGAAATCCATTGAAGGAGACTTGTCTCATATTGTAGAAGAAATGTTAAAAACTTATAAACTGGATCTGGATGCAGAAAAAGAAATTGAAGATATCAAAAAAAATACTACAAGATGTGATGGAGGAATCACCTTTCATGGACGCTGGTCTACGGGATATGCCGAATGTGGTGTAAACATATGCCACATGGTATCCATAGAAGAAGAACCGCCAGCAGGGTTCAAATTCTTTTATAAAGAAAGAAAATATCCAGTTGGCACAAAATTCGGTGGGAATGATACTACAAGCTGGCAAAAAGGAGTTCTGCTAACCTGGATGGGAAATAAGAGAATCGAAACGGATATTCCGTTTAATTATTCCAGGTGTGACGGACCAATCGCTGAGTTCTTCAATGCAGGAGAGCTGTTTGGCAGGGTAGAAGGCATGGATCGCAGTATTTTAGCATTTTTAAATAACTTTAACGTATATACAAGAAGGTATTCAAAGTTTACTTATCGCATATAGAATAATGAGAACAGAAAGACACCTTATATTCTGCCATGTATGGAAGAAAGGTGTTTTTTTTGCAAAAAAAATTGAACCAGCAAAAATGTCAAAAACGCTTTCTAAATGCAGTTCCTTCTATCCAAATAATATTGCTATCTATCAGAAATGCAGAAAAACATAAAAATCTGCAAAAATCCAGCAGTTATCACTCTGTCCTCCCGCATTTCCAACACTTGACGAAGAAAGAAATCCATGATAAACAATAGAATGACGAATATTTGATTCGTTTAGCTAGGAAGAATGAAAGACGGGAGTTGAAAGTATGTATTGTTTGCTTGGTATAATTTTGAGAGCTTGGATGGAGCCGTTTCTATGGATAAAATCCATGTCAACGTTAGGTATCCGGAAAACGAAAAAGCAATGCCTCTTGTTTTTTCTTATCCATTGTAGCCTGCTTATTGCAAAGTCTCAATGTGAAAGTTACATAGGAGGCGGCATTGTGACAGAGTGTGCAATATTTGTTGTATTGTTGTATTTAATCTTTGCAACATGGTATCTGTTTGAAGGTACTTTGTATAACAAGATGATACATTTATTTATATATTATTGTATATTGATAGTTACGGAATTAAGTGTAGTCGTGGTATATACCCTTCTCACTGGGAAAGATCCAAACGAAACCATGAACAATAGCACATTCGATATGGTTGGTGGCGGTCTGATGATGCTATTAAAAGGACTGTTATGTTATTGTGTTTTTGGAAAGAAAGAGTCTGCCAGTTTCTTAAATAGGAATAGAGAAAAATTGTCATTGATTTTAATTGGTTTCATTATGATTAGTAGTTGGTATTTAAGAAAATGCAGTAGTGGAGAAAGAGCTGATACAACTTTATTATTAGAAACCGCTTTTTTATTTTGGTATGTTGTAAGTTCTGTACTTGTTCTTAATGGGAAGAATAAGAATATCTGGAAGCTGAGGAAGAAAGCATATGATAGTATGGGGACACCAAGACAGGTAAGGGATATTGACCAGTTTCGTCATGATTTTTCTGGCAATATCTATCTTATGAAGAATCTATGGCATTACAAGGATTATGAAAAATTAGAACAGATTATGCATAGTGTATTTGGTGAGGTTGAAAATGTAAAACTGGTGTTTGAACATTCCAACTATCCAGTCAGAATCGTAGTAAGCCATTTGCTTCAGAAAGCCGCCAATGCAGGGATTTCTTTGTCTGTACAGATAGAAGTACAGGAATTTGGAATGACAGGTGAAGAGATCTGTACGGTACTGTATGATCTGGTTTTGAACGGTTTAGATCGGACATCGGCACTTCCAGCGAAAAAAGCCTATGTTCACTTAGAGGTATTGCATAATGATATGGGGTATATAATTCAGTGCAGAAATACCTGTATGAGAGAGGAAAAGGGGCAGCTAAAAGAGCAGAAGGACATGGAAGTGGTGGAGCGTATTATAAGAAAATATGGTGGAACAGTGGAAAAGAAAAGGGAAAAAGCGGAATGGAAAAATATAAATAAAACTGAGGTAGTCATACAGATTCCATATAAATAGGAAGGTTTTAAACAGGAAGATGTCATTGTCTCATATAGAAGATAATGGTATAATCAGATTAGAAGTTACAGAATAAGGAGAGAACAGAATGGCTGGCATATTAAAAATGGCTTTGCTTGGCTGGATTGAACCTCTTTTATGGTATAAGTCGATGTCTGCACGATATGTTCAAAATAGCAGGAAAAAATGTATTTTGGCACTGTGGGTTTATTATACGTTAATAATGCTCAAACAGTTTATTACAGATATTGCAGGAAATACATTTTTACAAGGAATTGCAATGGCTGCCATAGAATTCTATGTGATTTTAGCAACTGTATTTTTCTTTAAAGGAAGGCTACGTAACAAGTTTATAAGTGTTTTTGTTTATTATTGTATTCTGCTTGCAGCAGAGTTACTTGTAGTGAAGAGTTCTGTCGTTTTATTACACACCGATGTGGATACCTTATTCCAGAATCAAATGGCGTATAATATATGTGGATTGCTAATTACATTGGTTAAGGCAATAGCATGTTATTGTTTCTTTGGTAGTTTAAGAGTAAGGGAGTTTTTATATTACAATTTGGAGCGAATTGGTTGGAGCGGAATGATTGGTGCAATGCTGTTTTACTTGCTGGCAAGAAGGTCTCAGCATGAAAAACAATTTAATATATTTATTTTTGAGGATACGGTGCAGATATTATTTTTATTCAATGTTTTTAGTGTTGGAATTGCATTGAAGAAGAAAGATGGCGATATATTAGATTTACAGCAGGATATCAGCCAAAGCAGGGAGCGAAGTGCGTTAGTACAGGATATTGACCGCTTTAAACATAGTTATGCCATTAATAAGCTTGTTATGCAGAATCTGCTTCAAAACCAGCAATATAATGAGTTAGGAAACTATATGGAAGAGACATTTAAAGAGGTAGAAAAAGCGGCACTACTATTCAGTCATTCTAATCTTTCCATAAGAATATTAATAAGCAGATTTATTAAGACTGCCAGAAAAATGGGCATATCATTTTCTGCCAGAATTCAGATAGAAGAATTTGGAATGGAAGAGGAAGATATCTGTACTATTTTACAGAACCTTATATCCAATGGATTAGAGGCAGCCGCTAAAGTACCGCAAGATATTGCGTATGTATCCTTGCAGATATTATCAAATGGTGATGAGTACGAAATCAGATGCAGTAATAATTGTATGGGAACAGTGGATTTTACAAAAACTTCAAAGCCAGATCAGCAGATGCATGGATTTGGAGGCGGGATTATAGATAGAACAGTTAAGAAATATTATGGTATCATAAAAAGACAATATAGAAAGACGGAACAAGAAGGGATTGGACGTGTTACGATATCAATACGTGTGCCTTTTGGTGAAGGACTGGAAAAATCTTACATAAGCAGAAAAAAGGTTAATCTATGATTAACAGATAGAGAACAAAAGAGAAATAGGCAGGGAGGTGAAGAAATGAACAGACTGGAGAAGACCGCTGCAAAACTGGCAAGGGATTACGCAGATAAAAATGTAAATGACAGACCATCTAAAGTAACCGAACAGCTAAAAACACGACTAAAAGAAACGAGAAAGAAAACCTGATTAGAAAAGGGAGTGAGCATACTCCCTTTTATACACTATTTATAGAGCAAGTGGGAGGGCATTATGAAACCATTAAAGATTTATGTGTGTGAA
This sequence comes from [Clostridium] polysaccharolyticum, assembly GCF_900111595.1. Lineage (GTDB taxonomy): Bacteria > Bacillota > Clostridia > Lachnospirales > Lachnospiraceae > Clostridium_AI > Clostridium_AI polysaccharolyticum. The sequence continues at coordinate 120,281 of NZ_FOHN01000009.1, forward strand.
GATGAAGATATCAGTTTAGGAATCAATAAGGTAGTATTAGAAAAAATTTTACAGAAAAAGAATATAACAGCAGACATTACCTGCTGTCATAACTATAACCAGCAGGACGATTCATTTTTTGCAGATGTAGAACTGGCAATTCTGGATATTGATTTAGAAGGAAGTACCATTAATGGAATCCAGTTAGCTAAGAAAATACTGGAACGGAATCCATGCACCGTTTTTATCTTTATTACCTCCCATGAGGAATTTGCACATGAGGCAACCCAGATCCATCTAAGCGGTTTTTTAGACAAACCATTAAATCAGTATGATTTTGAAGACGCATTAAACAGAGCGATTATACAAATAAACGGCTACCGCTTAAAAAATATCAATCGTAATATGGCAACTTTCCAGAAGGGAAAGTTCTGTTTGAAAGAACGAAGCATTATCAGTGTTGAGAAACTGCCACATACCCATGAAGTTATTGTTCGTACAACAGAAAATAAGATTCAGGCATATGACAGCATTAAAGACACAGAGAAACGTCTCTCTAGTGATTTTGTAAAATTGAATGGTTCTGTAATTGTGAATCTGGCATATGTATTTCATATAGAAGGAAACCTTGTGATTATGCGAGGTGGATTTAAGTACAATATTACCATGCGTAATCAGGAAAAAGTAAAAAAAGCATATGAGAACTACATAACAAGGAAGCTGGTTTAATTTTTATACGATAATCCTAAGCTGAAAATGCGTAATTTACCACAGGATCGGCTTAGGATTTTTGTGTAAGTAACAATAGAAAAGATTGACAATTAATATTACATTTATTAAAGTAATAGGGAGAAAAAGAAATAAGGAGAAATTTCATGGGATTGAAATTATCGGTACATAGTATTGCCAGTACGTTGAAATCAGTAACTAGTACCGTAACAAAAACCGTTAGCAAAGTAACGGGAAGCAGTTCGAGCAGTAAGACAAGTAGTACAAGCAAGTCAGGCAGTTCAAGCAGTAAGACAAGTAGTACAAGCAAGTCGGGCAGTTCAAGCAGTAAGACAAGTAGTACAAGCAAGTCGGGCAGTTCGAGCAGTAAGACAAGTGCTACAAGTAAGTCGGGCAGTCCAAGCAGTAAGACAAGTGCTACAAGCAAGTCGGGCAGTTCGAGCAGTAAGTCGGGTACTGCGAGTAAATCGAGCAGTCCAAGCAGTAAGACAAGTGCTACAAGCAAGTCGGGCAGTCCAAGCAGTAAGTATGTTACGGATGCTCCAGCATTATATAATGCCTCTGGAAAGAAGACCTCTGGAACTAGTGCAAGTTCAATGAACAGGCCGGCAGAAAGCTACGAAGCCCAGAAAAAAGCACTGGAAGCAGCCAAAAATAAAAAAACATCCACCAATGGAACTACAAAACATCCAACCTTAAAACCAGTAGCCATAAAAGTTCCTGCGGCACAAAAGAAAAAAGATTCAAGTGAGAAAGGATATTCCAACAACCGGCCTGCTAAGAGCTATACCCATGTGAAAGACTATACCCCAACAGCAAGCAGGGAAGGAGCAGGAAAACCCTTTTATCATTCTGGAACAGTGGCAAAAGGAGTCGCTTCAGGAGTCGCAGGCCTGCTTCCCTATGCAGGAGATGTAAAAGATGTACAGGAAGCAGTAACAGGAAGAGACTTAATAACAGGCACAAAGCTGACAAAGGGAGAACGGATTGTTACAGGAGCAGCGGCAGTTCTGCCAGTTGTTTCAGGCCCAATGTTGAAAACAGCAGGAAAAGGAGTTACAATAGCGGCAAAGGAAGCACCAGAGGTAATTAAAGGTGTGGAAAAAACGGTTAAGAAAGCAGGGCCGAAGGCAGTCTCCAAAGCAGATGAGGGAATCAAAGCCGCGAAAAAAGCAGTTGTCAAGAAAGGTGAGAAAATAAAAGATGCCACGGTAAAAGGCGGCAAGAAGACAGAAAAGGCTGTTAAGGAAAATGTAAGTGAAGCTAAGAGGGTGGCTGGAACTGTACATAAGGGTGGAAAAGACTCTACTGGTTATAAGTATTGGAAAGAGTCAATTAATTTTCAAGGCAATAAAGTATACCAAAGAAATGATTTGTTTGACCCAGCTCAAGTTAGTTCGTGGAAAGACCGTGGAAAGACTGTAACAGGAACTAATGTTGAAAGAATGGCTGGTGGGCGAGCTCCGATTGGTTATGATGGTAAATCTGTAAATTTACATCATTTATTACAAACACCAGATGGTCCAATAGTTGAGGTTTCACAGTCATTTCATAATAAGTATTATTCAACTATTCATATGAATATTGGTCAAAGTCCATCTATTATTAATAGGGATGTTTTTAAACGGTGGAAAAGTGATTATTGGATGGATTGTGCTTTAGATTTTGATTAAAGGAGGAAAAAACAATGTATGATGATTTAATACGGGTTATTGAAGAGGCAGGTGACAGAGTTGAATTTGCTTCGTTTGGAGATGGTATATCTGATGATTGGATTGAATTGGCAGAAAAAAGGTTAGGAGTCACATTCCCGAAGTCGTATAAATGGTGGCTAAATAATTATAATGGTGGAGAGGTATGTGGGGAAGAGATTTATAGTGTATATGGTCTTGACTTCGATGAGGTGGTTGGAGGAGACATAGTTTATATAAATGAGTTGAGTAGAAAAAACAATTCGAGTTTTAAGGATAAATTGATTATATCAGAAACTGATGATGAAATATTCTACTTTGATTTATCAAATGGTTTGAAAGAAAATGAATATCCTGTTTATGAGTTATATAGTAATACCTTGTATGCCCATACTTTTGCGGAGTTTTTAAAAAGAAGAATAACAGAGTAGTCTTAATATTAAGCTGATATCAAAGCACTCTTAACAAAATTATTTTTGTTGGGGGTGCTTTCCTTATGAGTAAAATTCGTTCTATCAATCCAAATCAAATTAATTCTGCCAGTTGTTTCAAACCCAATGTTGAAAACAGCAGGAAAAGGAGTTACAATAGCGGCAAAGGAAGCACCAGAGGGAATTAAAGGTGCGGAAAAAGCAGTTGTCAAGAAAGGTGAGAAAATAAAAGATGCCACAGTAAAAGGCGGCAAGAAGACAGAAAAGGCTGTTAAGGAAAATGTAAGTGAAGCTAAGAGGGCGGCTGGAACTGTACATAAGGGTGGAAGTGGTTTGGTAAAATATAGAGAGTTAGATTCTCTAGGTAGAACCACAGGTGTAGAAGCTGTTATTACTCCAGATATGATTGGAACAGGTAGTCCAGCTAAATCGTCAATAAAACCAGCTGGGTTTGGAGGACAAGCACAAGGGCATGCTCGAGGCCATTTGTTAGGTAATCAGCTTGGCGGTTCAGGAAGCGACCCGAGAAATCTTATGACAATATATCAAAACCCAGTTAATCATCCAGTTATGAGTTCTATCGAAGCAAACGTAAGAAAGGCAGTAGAAGGAGGACAAATTGTTAATTATAAGGTTACGCCTATTTATAATGGAAACAATTTGATTCCAAGAGGAATAACTATTCAAGCAACTGGAGATAATGGATTTTATATTTATCAAACAATGTTAAATGGAAAGTAGGAAAACTATGAATTATAGAATTAAAGATATTTTGTTAAATAATGCTAATATCGTCTTCAATTATAATTGGAAAACAATTGAAAAAGAGAATAATATTGTTTTTCCTGAGGACTATAAGTGGTTTCTGGAAAATTACGGAGTAGGCTCAATTAATGATTTTTTATGGGTTTTTTCACCGATTTGTGATAATTTGAATTTAAATTCATTTGAACAGTATAAGATAATGAAGAATTCATATGAGCTTATGATAAATAACAATTTAATAGAGTATGAATATAGTTTTTATGATAATGGAATAGGGCTTTTTCCGTGGGGGATTACTGATAATGGTGATGAATTATATTGGAACTATTTGAATGAAGGGACGGAAATAGTTGTATTTGCTGCAAGATATACTGATATTATTTCTTGCAAATTGAATATGACAGATTTCTTGACTGGAGTATTGACTCAAAAATTAAAATATGATTTATTTCCAGATGATTTTGCTTTGGATAATAATTATTTTGATTCAATTGAATAATTGTCAATACCTTAGCACCACCAATCCTTCCCAATCAAATCCAACCAACTAGATCTTGCCATACCAAACCCAAAATAACTCTCTATGAAGCAGAGTCAGATCATGAGGGCGAGGATAGGGAGCAAGAAATAGCGGATTTAGTCCCAGTTGTTTCAGGCCCAATGTTGAAAACAGCAGGAAAAGGAGTTACAATAGCGGCAAAGGAAGCACCAGAGGTAATTAAAGGTGTGGAAAAAACGGTTAAGAAAGCAGGGCCGAAGGCAGTCTCCAAAGCAGATGAGGGAATCAAAGCCGCAAAAAAAGCAGTTGTCAAGAAAGGTGAGAAAATAAAAGATGCCACAGTAAAAGGCGGCAAGAAGACAGAAAAGGCTGTTAAGGAAAATGTAAGTGAAGCTAAAGGGGTGGTTGGAACTGTACATAAGGGTGGAAGTGGTACTAAACCAGAACAATTGCATCATTTTGCGACAAATAAAAATAGGACATATACACCACAGTTTGAAGAGATGGCAAATAAATATGGATTGGATTTAGATGTTGCATGGAATAAGGAGTACATGCATCATCAAGGACGACATCCGAATGAATATCACGAATATGTTTTAGAAAATATGAAACAGTTTGATAACATTGCTCAAGGTGATAAAAATGTATTTTTAAAACTATATGAAAAAATGAAAATCAATATAACAGATAATCCTGATATGCTATGTAAAGACTATTGGAGAAAAGGAGAACATTAATGAGATACTACAAATTATCTATGGATATGGAAAGAGAAAAAGATATAATTCTTCATTGTAAGAACTGTGCAGATATTGATTTGAATACTTTTTCTGTTGGAAAGTATTATGATAATTATGGCATAAGTATAATGTTTTATTATGATGTGAACGAAGGTAATGTTTGGACTGATTTCATAGCAAATGATAAAGGGTGGTTTATAGTTTCTGAAAAGTTAAGACTAATTTTACAGGAATTAAACTCTGAAATACAATTTATTGATATTTTAATATGTGATAATGATGGAGTTACTGTTGAAAAAAAATATTATATTGCAAATATTGTTAAAGTAGTAGATGCATTATGCCTTAATAAATCTGATTATTTTGAAACATATATTGAAGGAAGGGGCACTATATATACTGTAAGTAAATATGGAATATATGAGAATAAAACAGAAGGTGCAGATATATTTAAACTTGACAATTGGCAACAGATTCCGATTTTTGTATCTGAAACTTTTAAGAAAGCTATTGAGTTAAATAAGTGTACTGGAATATCATTTCAAGAAATAGCAGTAGAATAGTTTAATAATTGTCAATACCTTAGCACCACCAATCCTTCCCAATCAAATCCAATCCACTAGATCCTGCCATACCGAACCCGAAATAACTCTCTGTGAATCAGAGTCAGATTATGAGGGCGAGGGCAGCGAGTTACGGTAGTAGCGAGCAAGAAATAGCGGATTTAGCCTAAATAATCAAATTTCATTTTAGTTCCATTAAGCTGATATCAAAGCACTCTTAACAAAATTATTTTTGTTGGGGGTGCTTTCTTTATGAGTAAAATTCGTTCTATCAATCCAAATCAAATTAATTCTGCCAGTTGTTTCAGGCCCAATGTTGAAAACAGCAGGAAAAGGAGTTACAATAGCGGCAAAGGAAGCCCCCAAAGCAATAAAAAACATAGAGAAAGCAGGAAGCGAGGCAGTCTCCAAAGCAGATGATGGAATCAAAGCCGCAAAAAAAGCAGTTGTCAAGAAAGGTGAGAAAATAAAAGATGCCACAGTAAAAGGCGGCAAGAAGATTGAAAAGGCTGTTAAGGAAAATGTAAGTGAAGCTAAGAGGGCGGCTGGAACTGTACATAAGGGTGGAAGTAAGACAGTTGATGTCAAATTGTCTAAAAAGAAATATCCAGAATCAGCTCAACATATTGAAGAGGCTATAAAAGAAGGTCAACCCGACACCTTGACGATTGATAGAAGTGGAGCGTCAGCGCGAAGAAGGGCTTCTTTACAAGGGGTTGATACAGTTCCAGAGTTTGATAGAGATGAATATCCCCCAGCTATGTCAAAAGAAGGTGGTGCAGGAGCTAGTGTAAAGCTAATTAATCCATCAGATAATAGAGGTTCAGGTTCTTCAATTTCTGGACAGTTAAGAAAGTACCCTAATGGTACTAAATATAGAATAATAATTATTGACGAGGTTTAAGATATGAAGAATATTTGGCAAGGAATAGTTGATTTAACATACAAATCTAATAGAGATGTAAATATAGTATTAGGAAATGATATTAATGGGCAGGAAGATTGTCAGAAATTAAAAATTTCTTCTGATTCTGTTCTATACTCGATAGTATTCAATTCTAATGGGATAATTATAGATAACTGGATTAGAATTTGGGGACAGAGTAGTTATAACAATGAAGGAGTTTATTATTATAATAATAAATATACAGAATATATTTCAGGAATGATTCTTGTTGGCTGTGATGTAGTTGGTGGGTTATTTGCAATAAATATATCAAGATTTAATGATAAAAATCTTATATGGTATTTTGCTCCAGATACACTTGAATGGGAATGTTTAGATATGAAGTATAATGAGTTTGTTGCTTGGACATTTCAAGGAAATATTGATGAGTTTTATGCGTCAATGAGATGGAAAAACTGGAAAAAAGACGTGGAAGATATAGAATTCAATAGAGCCGTTCTCATATATCCATTTTTGTGGGCGAAAGAATGTGATATAGAAAAAGCCACTAAAAAGATTGTTGCTATAGATGAAATTATTGAAATGAATTTCGATTACAGCTATAGGCTTTAATGATTGTCAATACCTTAGCACCACCAACCCTTCCCAATCAAATCCAACCAACTAGATCCTGCCATACCAAACCCAAAATAACTCTCTATGAAGCAGAGTCAGATCATGAGGGCGAGGATAGCGAGCAAGAAATAGCGGATTTAGTCCCAGTTGTTTCAGGCCCAATGTTGAAAACAGCAGTTGTCAAGAAAGGTGAGAAAATAAAAGATGCCACGGTAAAATTCTGCTCAAAAGAAAAAGATAATACAGCAAAATATGGAACGCAATGGAGGTGTTATTAAATCTGATTTATCTGGTGAAACTCTTGTTCCAGCTACAAAAAGTCAAAAAGGGGTAACGCCGAGTCCATTAGAAGTGCAAATTGACCATATAGAGCCTAGAAGCAAGGGAGGTACAAATAGTTACTCAAATGCACAGGTATTATCAAGATATGAAAATATAAAAAAATCTGATAAGTGAGGTTTCGAAATATGACTTATTTCAAAGAACAAGGTAACACTATGGTAATCACAACAAAAGATATCATATTAGGGTTAAAACCTATATTATTGGTTTCACATGATTTTGAAGATGGTATGTGGGAATTTCTTGATAGTGAAGAGTTAAATGAAAATGAGGCTTGTATTGTTTCTTTAGACGAGATATTAAAATTAGACGGCTCTTTGAGCGTTTTACATGATTTACCATTAGGCTGGATTGCATATAGGAATAGCATCAATGATTCATGGAAAGAAGAGTGCATTGACAATTAGATCTATTTATATTTTGACAGCGATTTATAGTATTACAGAGACTGGAGGTGCTATCATCAAGAATAAAAGAAAATTGAAGTATCTGTTGATGATGGTCATTAGTCTGCTTCTGGTTTTTAAATTTTCGATAGGGGTATCAGCAAGCACTTGCCACATCTCGGTCAACATCCTAACGAATATCATGATTATGTGTTGGACAGAATGCGTCATTATGATATTGTAGCTCAGGGTGATAAGGATGTTTTTCTTAAATTATATGAGCAAATGAAAATAGAAATAACAGATAACCCAGATATGCTATATAAAGATTATTGGAGAAGAGGAGAACAATAATGCGTTACTATAAATTAGCTATGGATATGACCAGAGAAAATGATGTGGTTCTTCATTGTAAGAATTGCAGTGAGATTGGATTGAATACTTTTGCAACAGGAGAGTATTATTCTGAAATTTCTAATATTGTCTTTTATTATGATGAAAAAGAAGGTAATGTTTGGACTGATTATCTTGCAAATGATAAAGGATGGTTTATCATTTCGGAAAGATTTAAGTTTTTGCTACAAAAAATGAATTCGGATATTCAGTTTATTGATGTTAGTATATGTGATATTGAAGGTGTGGATACTGAAAAAAGTATTATATTGCAAATATAATTAAAGTTGTGGACGCTCTGTGTCTTGATAAATCTGTTTATTTTGAGACTTATATTGAAGGAAAGGGCATGATATATAGCGTAAGTAAATATGGAATATATGAGAATAAGACTGAGGGGGCAGATGTTTTTAAGCTCGATAACTGGCAACAGAATCTAATTTTTACCAACGATAAGGACAGAATAGATAAATATCCTCAAATTTCCGTAGCTATTTATGATAAAGAATGAAGAGATATTGTAAGGAAATTACTTCAATACGTGAGTTAAGATGTTTAGAATTACGATGTGCAATCAGGAAAAGGTAAAAAAGCATATGAGAACTACATAACAAGGAAGCTGGTTAAAAAAACATATTTGGTGAGAAACATAAATATGTGAAAAAGCAGTTAAGGGAAAGACAGCCGTTTCGGGCAGATATGTGATTATCAGGAAATATATGGGATACTATTTGCACTCCCCACTCCTCTACAGTAAACTATTCTTGTAGATAGCAGAGACAGCATTGAGAGAGCAAAGGAAACCAGATTTGCACAAAGAAAGGTATCTATCCACCTGCTAAAAAAGTCTCATACTACACAGTTGTAGCATGGGATTTTTTTATTTCAAAATTGAGAATGGTAAACGGATGTGCCCAGAATCTGGTTTGGAAGAGCGTTTACGTATACATGCCAGAACTCTTGGGAGCAGAATATCTACAAAACGAAAGGCATCTTTCGTATCATGTGTAAAACGGACAGCAAATGTTGACTTAATAACGGACATCCTAAGTTGACATCAAAGCCGACAAGAATAGAATTGCCTTCCAGATGGGCTTTGTCTTATTCAGAACGATCTGTAAATCAAAGTGGCATATCCAGAAGCCAGAGAGCGGAACGGTTTTCAGGAATATGCCGCTCCCCCAAGAGGAGAAAACAGGCAGAGGAGTGAAAACTTGGTTCTACATATAGCCATTTGTGAATCTGGCAGATACCAGAAAAAGCAGCAGGCAGAAAGGTGCGTGAAGAAATGTTGATAAGAGAACTTACACCATATGGAAAAGACTTGAAATGCCAGCTTGTAAGGCTTGGCATGACACAGGTAGAATTAGCAGGAAAAGTAGGAACAAGCAAGCAGTATCTGGGAAAGATTCTATTCGGTGAACGGACTGGAACCCTGTATCTGGATCAGATAGATCAGGAACTGCTAACTAGCCAGAAAACAAAAAGGCAGAATACATTGACTTCTTATGGAAAAGAAGTGAAATGCAGGCTAATTGAATTGAATATGACGCAGGTCCAGTTAGCTGAAATGGCAGGAACAACAAAACAGTATCTAGGAAAAATTCTCCATGGTACACGTTCAGGGGCAATGTACATGGAAAGTATCAATAGAATTCTAGGATTGGAAATGGAAACGTCCAAACATTCCAAAACAGGAAAAACTTCTAGAAATGACAAATCTCTTAAAATGGCAATGCGGTAAGAAAACTTCTTGTTTTTTGATTGACTTATATCCCAATAGCTGATATGATATAGTTATTAAAACTTAACTTTCTGTATTACTGTTTTGGTTTACTTGACATTCTTAATCCTTGCTATATAATAAATAATAAATTAATTATAAAATTATGTATATATATAGTTATAATTGGATTATTTTGAATAGTAGAGGTGTGAAATGGAACATTCTATTTTGGAAACAATAAATTTAACAAAGAAATTTGGAAACCAGAAAGCAGTAGATTGTGTAAATGTACAATTAAACCGTGGAGATATATACGGATTTATTGGAAAAAATGGTGCAGGAAAGACAACATTTTTAAAGATGATCTCAGGATTATCTACACCAACAAGTGGTACAATAGAACTTTTTGGATGTCGTGGTAAGGAAGTGAATCAGCAATACTCCAGAGTGGGAGTATTAATTGAGAATCCTGGTATTTTTCCAGAATTGTCGGCTTATGAGAATTTAAAACTGAAGTGCATCTGTGCAGGGATACGAAAAAAAGGGTACATAAATGAAATATTAGATATCGTTGGGCTTTCTCATACGGGCAAAAAGAAAACGAGAAAGTTTTCGGTAGGCATGAAACAGAGACTGGGAATTGCAATGGCTCTTATTGGTGAGCCGGAACTGCTTATTCTGGATGAACCGATTAATGGGTTAGATCCAGAAGGAATTGCAGAAATCAGGGATACCATAGTTCGGCTGAATCACGAGAAGAAGCAGACAATTATAATTTCAAGCCATATTTTAGAGGAACTGTCAAAGATTGCAAACCGGTATGGAATTATCGATCAGGGAAAAATGGTCAAAGAACTGACTAAGGAGGAACTGGTTTCAGAGTGTTCGGACAAGTTAGAATTAAAGCTTAGTCATCCTGAAAAAGCAGTTCCTGTTTTGAAGGATATGGGATTTTGTGATTTTAAGCTGATAGACAGCGAGACAATACACATTTTTGAACAGTTAGACCGCAGTGGCAAAATTGTAATGGAATTATCCAGACAGGCTATTGAAATTAAGAGTATTGTGGTTGTGGGACTAGGAATTGAAGAATACTTTTTGCAGCTTACAGGAGGTGTACATCATGCTTAAGCTTTTCAAAATGGATGTGTACCGGATGGCAAAGAGCAAAGCAACATGGCTTTGTATAGCTGGAACTATACTTATGGTGATGTTTTCGGTTTTTATGACCAGTTCAGATGTGCATTATTACATAGATCATCCAGATGAGTTAAAGAAAATAGAGAGGAATCAGGAGGAAGGTGAAGGCTGGGGTATCTATATAGGCAGTGTAATGCCATCCTGGTGCAAGGGAGAAAAAGTGCCCTATGTGAATTTAGTTGAGAATAACATTCAGAGCAAAATGGTGCTTCTGTTTTTTGTTGTCTTTGTAGTTGGTTTTGTAAATAGTGAAAATAAATGCAGGTTTGTTCAAAATATATCTGGACAGATCTCAAATCGGGGGAAAATAATTCTGTCAAAAATTTTCATTTCCACATTGTTTACTGTAATCCAGATGCTGTCTGTAATGTTTTTTATCGGCATAGCCAGTGCCATGTTGTTTGGATATATAAATATGGAACATTTAAAAGGAATTTTTCTGTTTATGGGAATAGAGATGCTTTTGCAGGCAGCTTTTGGTACATTTATTATTTTAGTGATTACAGTTACCAAGAGTACGATTGGCAGCATGGTGATTGGAATTTTATTAAGTTCAGGAATTGCACAGGTTTTTGATCCGTTGTGCAAAGCCGTATTTCATGTATCCAAGTCTTTTAGCATTATGTTTTATACACTGACTGGAAATATAGGACAGATGAATACATTAAGTGATGGATATCATTATAGAAAAGCATTTATCATTGCTGTTACGATGTTGGTTGCTGCAGGTTATATAAGTGCAAAAATAATGCAGAAACGGGATGTGGAATAGGAGTTGTTAATATGTATGATACACTGGGATTTACGTTGCTAAAAAAGTGTACAGCAAAATGTGATATCTGCTGTTTTGAATCGGCCCCTAGTGATGAGGAAAAACTGGATATTAATAGAGTAAAAGAGTATATTGAACAGTCAAAAGAGCTAGAACAGATTAAAACCATTGCATTTACTGGTGGAGAACCATTTCTGGTTTATGAAGAACTGCTAGAACTTGTCCGTTTGGCAAAAGCCGCAGGAAAAAAGCCAAATACAATAACAAATGGTTTTTGGGCAGCTGATGGAAAAACTGCTTTTTCTAGATTGAAGGAATTAAAAGCAGCGGGAATTGATTATTTGAGTCTAAGCTACGATGCTTATCATGGACAATACATAGATGTAAATAATATTAGGAATATTTTGAATGCGGCTGCACAATTGGGAATTTCCACTACATTATCAATTGTAAAGATAAAAGGTGAAAAGATCGGAGACATATTAGACCAGATTGGGAGTGACATCTATACAGCCAATATTAAGATTGTTCCTTGTCTGCCAAGTGGAAGAGCAGCAAAAATGTTTCATGAGGAGCAGTTTGATCGTACTATTTTAGCAGAAAACTGCAGATGTCCTTATGGGGGAAATCTGGTTGTGCTGTATGATGGAAAGATATATCCCTGCTGTTCACAGGAAGTGCCAGATACGAATCTGTCAATTGGAGATTTTAACACAATTACCTTAAAAGAAGCATTACAGCGAGTAAAAAATAATGGGCTGTTATACTTTTTGAGAAACACAGATTTTCGTTTTTTCACAGAGTATGCTCAGAATGAATTAGGGATGGAGCTTCCACAAAAGGTAGTAAATCCTTGTGAATTATGTGCCATTTTATTTAAAGAGAATAAAGCGGGCTTGTTTTATGATTACGTTGTGGAAAATATAAAGGAATTAAAAAGGCAAATGCGAAAAGATGAAGAAAGAATTCTATCTTAATAACATGTTTTATGAAGTGATAGAGAATGAAAAAGGGGATTGTTTCATAAAAGACAAAAGAAACAGCCGGTATTATTTCAAGCGGGGTTTTTTTGCCTCTCGAAGATACCAATTTGAATGTATCGAGCAGATTAAATGGAATTGGAAAGATACCATTTATACGGTTTTATGCATGTTATCTGTTTTTTCACTTGTTTTCTTGCTGTTCCATTATTGCAATATATATCAGGCAGAAAAATTTACAGGCAGAAAGTATTTTTTATCAGCATGTTATCTCGTAATGAGTATGGTTGCACATGAAAGTTCCCATGCATTTACAATGTATGTCTATGGAAGAAAATATGGAAAAATACATGTCAAGTTATATTATCATGTATTTTTGGCCATTGTTACCGATACTACAGATTCCTATTTGCTTCCACGGTATCGAAGGTTTTTTGTTTGCTATGCGGGAGTTATGAGTAATTTGCTCATGTACGGATTCACATTATTACGATTCCCAGCATCTGCATATTTGCTCAGGATTGCTTTGTGGGGAGTGATTTATAATATGATACCATTTGGCGGGATGAAAACAGATGGATATCACATTATGATAAATATTCTTTTAAGGCAAAATGATGTAAAAGGGAAGAAACATATAATTGGACAGATGGCCCAATCTCTTTTCTTTATTAGTATTATGCTAAGTTTAATCTATTCCATAGCAAGATGTCTGGATTCTGTTTTTTGCTAGTATGATAGGTACACATTTATAGGTACATTGTCATATAGAATACTTTTACGTTATGGTGAAACAGGAGGAGGTGAAACAATGGAAAAACTTGAAATGGAAAAGTTCGAGATGGATTTGACTGAACTTGAAGAGATGGAGGCACTTGAAAGTCCAACTTGCATTCTTGGTTCATGGTTTTTTGTATATAAATAAAAAGTAATGAACAGGACTGTAGATTGTCATTGTACAATTTATAGAAGCTGTCGTAGTTATGAAAAGTACACTTTTACAAGGCATCAGGCTATGTAAGGAGAATTTACTGGTTTGATGTCTTTTTGATTTTTACAGCATTCTGGTATCTTCTCTGACCACGGCAACAGGTCTTCGGTCTGTAAGTCCCAAGACATCTGTATCTGTTCAAATACATACTCCAGATAAGATAACGGTTTCAGATCATTTGCTATGGCAGTCTGAATTACACTATAAATTAAGGAAGATGCCGATGCTCCGTTCGGAGTATTGGCAAACAGCCAGTTCTTCCCACCAATCACAAAAGGCTTGACAGACTGCTCTGCCAGGTTGTTGCTTAACTGAATACGCCCATCCTTTAGAAAGCTTGACAGATATTCTTTCTGATTTCGGACATAGGTAATAGCCTTCCCAACTAGACTTTGTGGCAAGGTTCTTTGTGCTGCCTGTTCGATCCATCCATAGAATTCA
>NZ_FOHN01000031.1 GCF_900111595.1 [Clostridium] polysaccharolyticum
ATATCCCTTGTGCTTAACCCTCTTGCATATAGTGAGATAACTTTTTCTTCGATTCCAGAGATGTCCCTGCAGTATTTGGGTACAATTGCAGGCTCAAACTCCCCATTCCTGTCTCGTGGAATATCCAGCTTAAGTTCGCCCAGTGTACTTTTCACAGTTTTAGGGTAGTGACCGTTTCGTTTGTTATCAGTATTGGCTTCGTTTTTCTGGTTTTTATCGTATCCAAGGGAAACATCCAGTTCCGCTTCCAAAAGTTCTTGAAGCAGGTCTTTAAAGCTCTCCTTGAGCAGAGCAGAAACGTCACCAACGCTTTTTAAGTCATTTTCTTTGATAATTTGTCGTAATACTTCAGTTTTTTAAGTTCTTTATGTGTGCTGGTTTTACTTCTTGATATTGCCGTAATTGTGGCAACTAATAAAATGGAATACCGTACACATGCATTAGAGATTTCTTTAAAAAAGGTTTTAGGATATAGTTTATTTGAAAGACATAAAAAACTTATCCTGCGAAATATTTTTACAGATGTAGTTACAATTTCCATGCTTGGTATTGCAAGTCTATTTATGAGTCATTTAAGTATGCTGATTTGTATTATTACTGGGCTTGTAATTACAGGAATTGAATTAGCCATTATTTTGAAAAATATTATTTTGGTTGAGAAGCAGAATATACAAAAGGCATTGAAAGGGGGCTGCTTATGATTGCAATTACCAGTTCTGATAAGTCCTTTGAGGATAAGATTTTAACTAAAAGCCTTCATACAGCCAGTAAGTTTATTATACGGAGGATGAAGGCTTTTAGAAATATATGACAAATTGATAGCTACTGTATGGCAAAATCTAAGCTTCCTTGAAAATCCAGTTCCATTACAGAAAAATAATTACCGAGGAGCCAATACAATTGGCTGTAACTGTTCCCCAGCTAGAGCTGCCCGTAAAGTATCTTCAATTAAATCAAAATGAGAGACCATAGAATTTGGTTTCTGTTTATAATTATCCTGGCCAAAAGGAACGAAGTAAATATGTTTCATATTCATTAACGAACCAATGTTAGTAAAATTAATGCCTAAAGAATCATTGCTGGATAGGAAAATGATTAAAGGCTTTCCATTTCTTAAATGTCCTTTTGCAGCCATTAATACAGGTGTATCTGTAATACCGTGGCAAAGTTTCGCAAGAGTATTGCCAGTGCATGGGGCAATAATCATTAAATCAAGTTTGTTCTTTGGTCCAAGAGGCTCTGCTGCTGGAATTGTCAGAACCGGTTTATTTAAAGTTATTTTCTCAAGTGTCTCCATAAAATCCTGTGGATGCCCAAACCGGCTATCAAGTGTCTGGGCACTATCCGAAAAAATAGGAATTACGTTAATGTTATGTGCAACAAGCGATTCGATCTGTTCAATCATCTGTTTATAGGTACAAAAAGACCCAGTCATTGCAACACCAACAGTGCAATCTTCCAATTTCATGAAACCACTTCTTTCTTACAGGAAAGGTTACGAAAGAGATTCAAGTTTTGCAACAAGTGCGTCAGTTAGAATTCCTGCTGAGGATTTTGGTGCATATTTTCCAGGTAATCCAAGACAAAGCTCTGTTTTTAGTCCAAGTTTAGAAGCAGCATCCGTATCAAAACATCCAGGATTAGAGGAGATGTCAATTAAGGTTGCATCCACAGAAACCTCTTTTAATAAACTTTCATCAAAATATTGAGCTGGAATAGTATTAAAAATAAATGAAAACTCACTTAGTGAGTTTGGCATACATTCAAATGGCAAAGTATCAAAGCCAGCTGTCTTGGCTTGTGCCAGCACTATTTTTCTTCTGGCACAAACAGTTACTTTGGCATCCAGTCCTTTCAGTTTAGCAGCTAAAACACTGCCGCATTTTCCGTATCCCAGAACTAGACATGTGCTATTACATAGGTTAATCTGGCTTCGCATAATTGCTTCGGCAATAGTACCTTCAGCAGTTGCAATAGCATTAAGAACTGCAACCTCATCCATTTCCATAAAATCAACATGCTTGATGGAATGTACACCACAGAAACGCTTAATACATGGTGTGATAGCACCACCAAAAATAATGTGTGAAGGTCTGAGACAAGTAAGAAAATTCTGAATCTCCAGATCCTTCGCCTCATAAGCTGAATTTATGGTAAGCTGTGTTTTGGAAAAAGGTACGGGTCCAACAATCACATCAGCATAATCGAGAGCTTCCTGTAACGAATTTACGATTGTAACACGTGAAAAAGTACCAGCTTGTGGAACACAGTAAGCAGCTGCATCATATCCTCTATTGGTCAGTTCTTTTATCATATAGGAAAGTCTTAAATCACCACCAATAAATGAAATTCTAGAATATTTTGCATTTTTAATATTTGACATGTTTAGAACCCCCTTCTTCTATAAGTATATGTGTGGGGGATAGGTTGGTGATTATTTATAAGAAGGAAAATGTACCTATAAACAATCACCATTTTAGGAACATATTAGGAGCAAAAAACTACATAAGAAACAGGGATAAAATCACGGTAATAATGCCAGATACGCTTATTGCAATTCCACTCATGGCACCCTGGACTTCCCCAAGTTCTATGGCTTTGCTAGTACCAACAGCATGGCTTGCAGTACCCAATGCTACGCCTTGTACTACTTCATGGTCAAAGTGGAAGAGTTTAATCAGAAATGGTCCTAAAACAGCTCCAAGTACACCAGTAATAACGACAATGGCTACCGTAATAGATGGAATTCCGCCAAGCTGTTCACTGATTTCTACTGCAATGGCGGTAGTTACGGATTTTGGAATCAAAGAGGATAAAATGCTATTTTTCATAGAGAATAATTTGCATAATCCATACACACTGCCTATGGAAGCTAAACTGCCAAATAAACAGCCAGCAAAGATAGGAAGGAAATATTTTTTTAGGATTTTAACCTGCTTATAAATGGAATATCCGAGCACAGCAGTTGCAGGTCCGATTAGCATATTTATAATATTGCCCCCTTTCTGGTAGGCTTCTAGAGGAATGTCAAAAACCTGTAAAGTGGTAATGATAAGAGCAATTGCTATCAAAAGAGGATTGACAAGGGCGTTTTTCGTTTTTCTGTTAAGATATAATCCAATTTGAAATGCCAATATAGTAAGAGCAATTCCAAAAAGGGGATTTTGATAAATATTATCCATTATGCTTTTCCTCCTTTTTATTCATTCGCTTTATAAAAAAGGAAACGGTATATCCTGTTACAGCAAAAGTGAATATGGTTGTAAATAGTGTAATGATAAACAAAGGCAGCAGAACCCCTTTTATGAGTTCGTATTTTTCAATAATGGCAGCGCCAGCAGGAATAAAGAAAAAGGCCATAGTGTTAAGTAAAAAGTCAGAAACTTTATCAATGTGGTGTGTCTTTATTATGCCTGGCATAAGCAAAAGGAATAGGAGCAGCAGGCTGATAACGCTGGAAGGAAAGGCAAATGGCAAGAGAGCAGATATGACTTCCCCACAGATGCATAAAAAGAAAATAAGAAGCAGCTGTTTTAAAATGTCCATAATTTCATTCTCCTTAGTAGTAAAATCCAGCCAGTTTAGTAAGAAAATAATTGGCTGGTTATGTAGTTTCTGATACAGTTTAGTATTAGAGAAACAGTAAAAATATATCACAAAATGTTATGAAAAACAAGGAAGATATAGAAAGCAGCTGGTTTTCAATCAATAAATTCCACAATAATAAATTCCTGCTTTACTGATTTAAAATGTAAAAGAACAATTTGACTTAGCTGGTGAAAGATGGTATACTGATTACATTGTGAGACATCGCAATGATTATTTATTATTTGGAGGAATTATTATGAACAAAGGTACCGTAAAATGGTTCAACAATCAAAAAGGATATGGTTTTATTTCAGATGAAGCTGGAAGTGACATCTTTGTACATTACACAGGATTAAACATGGATGGCTTCAAATCCCTTGAAGAAGGCCAGGCAGTTGAATTTGATGTTGTTGATGGTGCTAAAGGACCTCAGGCAACTAACGTAACAATTGCGTAATCAAAGGTAGTTTACAGTGTACCTTTATTCTTATAGATTTTAAAGTTTGATTATGATTTGATTTTTAAGTTTATACGGATTAAGTGTTATATTGTTAGAACGAAGTTGATTAAAAAAGGTTATCCCTCAGGATAACCTTTTTTATGTTGTAAACTTAAGTTTGGCTATGTAAACTGCATAAAAGAATCTGTATAAACTAAGACACTAGGAGAAGAAGGATAAAATAATGAGAAAAGAGATATTGAGATTTTCCTATGAGAAACTGTTTCAGTCAACGGACTTCTGGAAGCAGATTAAGCAGCTGAATATTAATGTAGACTTTTTAGAAGCTAGACGTTTTTTCGCCACCTGCAGGCCAATTCGTGGCATGATGCTTTCTTATGAGCGAAAAGATGTGGAACAGGGGCTAGTGAGAATACAGGAAAATCAGATTATTCTATCGGATGTATCTCTAACTTGTGATGTATTGAAAGAGTTTGCATCATTTCCCATAAAATCAGCTATGGCATATCTGATTTCATGTAGTCCAGATTCCTATGAAAATTATGGAGCTGGGGAACTGAATTATCATTTTATCCAAAATGCATGTATGGATCGAGTAAGAAATCTGATGATGCAGAATTTCAGGATGTTTGTAAAAAAAGAATATGAAACAGAGGACTCTATTTGTTTTTCTAAAGGAGTAGGACCAGGATATTTTGGCATGCCTATGACAGAAGGGAAAAAGATATATACGTTACTGCACGGTGAAGAAATCGATGTTTTCTACAAAGGAGAAATGATGTATCCACTAAAATCAACCATAGGTGCTATGTTTAGTTATAAAGCAGAAGAACCATTAAAATTGGATCCTTGTGCATATTGCCAGGCAGCAGCTAAGGACTGCAGGTACTGTGGCGAGTATAAAAATATACCGTAAATGGGTAAGAATACTTGCGTTACAGACTGGTTTTGTTATAATGAAAAGTGGAAAAAGCACAAGAAAATCAGTGAGGTACATGGAATGAAACTAGGTATCCAAAAAATATTTCAGGAATTGGCTAGTTATGTAGATTTCCCAACGATTGTTTTTATTAATGAAACGGGTAAGATTATTGGAAAAAACAGAAGTGCTAGTGAAATTATCGGTGAGAAGTGCAAATATTTAAAAGAGGTTATGAGCACAGAAGTAGAAGCCAGATTTCGCCATGCGATTATTGAGCAGGAAAAGCAGGTTTTCTATAACGTAAAAGTTTTAGAAAAAGAACAGAGTATAGAGATCGATATGCAGGTAAATGTAATCCTGTATGAGAAACAGCATGTTACCATTTGTTTTTTTGAACAGTCTTATAAGATGATGTATGACAAGTATATGTCACTTTTAGTACCAAGATTATTTTATAAAACCAGTCAATGTGATTTTATAATGGCGAATCGGCATTTTATGGCAGACAATAATTTAGAAACTGCAAATGGTGTCCGAAATGAAGATTTTTTAGAAGAAGAAGTTTGCAAGTTTGTTTCATTATCAGAAGAAAACGTAATTCGCAGTAAGCAGGCAGAGTTTAATGTAGTACATACTATTAAACTGAAATGGAAACAGGAGAAAGATTATTTTATCCGGCTGAATCTAGTACCAGTGCTGGACCGCAATGGAGAAGCAGTAGGGCTGCTTGGCAATTACAATATTATTTTAAGCCGGGATGAATACAAAGGATTATTTGATACAGTCCTTAGGCAGAAACAGATGTTAAGCCGTATCGTTAGCCAGCAAGGAAAATATACAGTTGCCTGTAGAATGGAAGAAGGATGGCCAATTGAGTATGTGTCTTCAAATTTCGCAGAGTTTGGTTACCCTATTCATGAAGTGTATAGTGGTATCATGAAGTGGGCTAGGCTCGTTCATCCAGCAGATTTAGAACGTGTTAAGAAGGAATTGGACTTGTATATGAAGGAGCCTGCTGGAAAACTCCCATTTTTAGTATATCGGATTCGAAAAGGGAATGGAAGGTATGTATGGATTGAAGATATCACATATTCAATAATTTCAGAGAGAAACACATATCTAAGAGAAGGCATGTTTTATGTTTTTCCAGAAGAGTGTTATAAAGAATTAGAAAAGAAATATGAGAGAGGTGCAGAAAATGAAGGTAACAGTTAAACCATTTGGAAAATTGGAGACAGGTGAACAGGTCAATGTTTACACACTAAAGAACAAAAATGGCATGGAAGTATCTTGTATCAGCTACGGGGCTATCATTAAAAATATCTTAGTGCCAGATAAAAACGGAAATGTGAAGGACGTTGTCCTTGGTTATGATAAGTTAGAAGGTTATGTAAAAGATAGTTCAGGACAAGGTGCTTTTATTGGAAGACATGCTAACCGTATTAAAGATGCGAGATTTGAGATAAATGGGACAGCATATCAGATTCAAAAGAATGAAAAAGAAAATAATCTTCATAGTGGAACCCCAGCTTATAATAAGGTGATCTATGAAGCAGATACGTTTGAAGAAGAGGATTCTGTATCCGTAGAATTTTCAAGACTAAGCAAAGACATGGAACAAGGATTCCCTGGAAATCTTGATATTACCATAACTTATACATTAACAGAGGAGAATGAGTTTGTTATGGAATATATGGCTGTATCCGATAAAGATACCGTAATTAATTTTACAAACCACTCATACTTCAATCTGGCAGGCCACAATAGCGGTTCTGTACTAGACCACAAAGTAGAATTGTATGCAGATCAGTTTACTCCTACAGATGATGAATTAATTCCAACAGGGGAATTCTGTGATGTAGAAGGAACCCCTATGGATTTCCGTACAATGAAGAAAATCGGACAGGATATTCATGCAGATTACAAACCTTTAAAACAAGGAAAGGGATACGATCATAACTTTGTTCTTAGACCAAATCAAGGCGAAGATGCAGAATTAATTGCAAAATACTGGGAGGAAGAGAGCGGAAGGCTTATGGAAGTTTACACCGATCGTCCAGGCGTGCAGATCTATACTGCCAATAACCTAGAAGAAGATAACGCAAAAGATGGAGCAAGCTACAGGCCATACGATGCAATTTGTTTTGAAACACAGAATTTTCCTAATGCAGTGAATACACCAAACTTCCCAAATGCTATTTTAAAAGCAGAAGAGGAATTTAACTCAGTAACAGTTTATAAATTCTTAACGAAATGATAGAAAAAAGAAATGCTCCCCTGAAAGAACAATGGATCATTCAAGTAAGGGGAGCATTTTATGTTAAAATAATCTTTTATTTTGTACCATAGATTCTATCGCCAGCGTCACCTAAGCCAGGTAAAATGTAACCATTTTCGTTAAGACGTTCATCTAATGCACCAATGAAAACATCTACATCTGGATGAGCTTCCTGTAACGCTTTTACTCCTTCAGGAGCAGCAATTAAACATAAGAAATGAATTTTTGTAATTCCTCTTTGTTTTAGGTTGTTAATAGCTGCGATAGCAGAACCGCCAGTTGCAAGCATTGGATCTACTACAAAAATTTCACGATCTGCGGCATCGTGAGGTAATTTACAAAAATATTCAACTGGTTCAAGTGTTTCTTCATTACGGTACATGCCAATATGTCCAACTTTGGCATTGGGAATCAGGTTTAAAATACCGTCTGCCATATGAAGGCCGGCACGGAGAATTGGAACGATACATAATTTTTTACCCGCAATTTCTTTTACAGTTGTTTTTACTAACGGGGTTTCTATTTCAATATCTTCTAAAGGAAGTTCTCTAGTTGCTTCATAGCAGATAAGCATTGCAACTTCAGAAACCAGATCACGAAATTCCTTTGTTGATGTATGTTTCATTCTCATGATTCCAATTTTGTGCTGAATCAGTGGGTGGTTCATGACTGTTATTTTTGACATATGTTTCCCTCCGGTTATATAAATTTTGTATTTTTGCATTTCTGAATATTATAACACTTATAGAAATATATGAAAAGAGGGAAAAAATAATAGAACTTATCTGTTTATATGAAAAGAGTCCACAATAGAATGCCGAAAAATCAAAAAATAATGGGATGGAAAGTTGGCAGATGCTAAAAACAATTTAGTGGCATCTGAATAATATATTACTAGAATAGCTTATAATATAATATTAGCAAAAAACAGGAATACCGAGACAAGGAAGGTTGGTGAAGAGTTTGTCAAGTGTGTTCAAAAAGCTTATCACAAAAGAGTTAGGAGCAAGTCGTTATAATAAGTATTTCTTTTGTTATCAAAAGTTAATTATAGAAAAAAAATATGACAGTACCAAACTAAGCAACAAAGAGATTCACGATGATATTTATAATATTCTAAAAGATCGTGACATAGCAACATTGCAGAAAATGCTAGAACGTCTGCTTGATTGTATGCATTTGGCATTATCAATTAGTAAGCAATATCTGTTTGTTCTGATTGCTTACATTCTTACCATAATTATAATTCTGTCACAAGGATTTTTGTGGTGGATTAGTTTAGGTAGTATTGCTGTCCTTACGATTAGTTTTTTATATAAAACATTCGAGTTTGTTGTAAATAAATACTGTTTCATTGATGCACACATTATTCTGGTTTACAAGTCTGTACTGGATGAGCTGATTCTTATGAGAGTAAGACAGCAGACGGAATAACTGGCTGTATCATAAGTATTCTGCCTCTGGCTTTTTAGCCAGAGGTATTTTAAATTGCTAGGGCATGGGTAAGGAAGCCAGGCTTTGTTTTAAATGGGAAAATTTTATGTTTATGTTACAGAATATAATCTTTATCCGGGTTAAGGTGTTCTTTTTTGATTCCTCCAGTCATATGTTCTGCTCTTTGTGAGCAAAACTGGCACGGAATACAGAATCATCCCCATACTTTTGTCGTATCTGGTCAATGGCTTTTTCTAAATGGCTCTGGCGTACAAACATATCCATATCAAAAATATTTAGCTGCTGGTTCCCTTAAAATGTCCATAAAAGCCTTGGAGCTTTTTTCATATAACTCATAACGTGGTGGTACAATAACAAGATCGGGACATTTCTTTACTTTATATGAAATTGTAAATTTATCATAATATTCGAACGCATGTTTGCAAATCCTAAACAAGTTACCAGAAATAGTATAAAAATAAATAAAATGCTTGACGGATTTATAAGGAAATGCGTAATATGGACATAATAAAAGTAAGATTGAAGGAGAACAGGAAGAGAGCGATATGATAGAACAAGGTAAATTTCTAGAAATGTTAAAAGAAATTATGGAAGTGGCAAAAGTGCAGGAAAACCGCATTTCCAAGGATAAACTGGCAAAGCTTTTAGGTGATGTTGAACTTTCCGAGCAGCAGTTTGAAGCTGTATATGCATATCTTGCAGAAAATAAAATAGAAGTAGAAGGTTTTGTGTACGTGCCACCGAGAAAAGAAATAGAAGTTCCCGAAGAAGAAAAAGCAACAGAAGAGGATTCTGTTTTTTTGAAAATGTATAAAGAAGAACTTCAGGAAGTGGAGCATTTATCAAAAGAAGAGAAAGAATTGTTTTTACAAGAGCTTTCAAAGGGAGAAGACAGAAACCAGAAGCGTCTGATTAATGGATTCCTCCACGACGTTATTACAATTGTACAGAAGTATAAAAACAAAGGTGTCCGTGTGGAAGACCTGATTCAGGAAGGGAATATGGCGGCAGTTATGGCAATAGACCGTCTTTTGGAATCAGGAGAGGCGGTGGATGAGGCTTATATGCTTACTGTAATCGAAGATGCTATCGTTACAGCCATTGACGAAGAAACCAGCCAAGAATCCGAAGAAGATACCATTGTGGCAAAAGCCAATCTGATTCGTGAAGCCGCAAAACATTTAGAAGAAGATATGGGACGAGCTCCATCTGTGAAAGAACTAGAAGACTATACGAAGATTTCAGAAGAAGAAATCCGGGACATCCTAAATCTATCAAAAGAAAAATAAGATTTTATTCACTACTTGTTTTTCAAATTCTTGTAAACTATAATGGAAGGGGAGAAAGAAAACTTTGGTACTGGGGGACGAAATCCCGTAGTACCAAAGCCATGATAATTTATCTTTTCTGAGTACTTTAGGTTCGCCTGAGTGTAAGAGTAAGAGATCATAAGACAGGTAGAAGATATGTATCAGCTGCTTATGGAAACATAAAATAGGCAGCTGTTTTTCTGCAACGAAGCACAGCAAAGGAGGATAAGGAATGGACACAAAGATCGCTCTCATTGGCATCATTGTAGAAGAAACAGAAGCAGTAGAGAGAGTAAACCAGCTGCTTCACGTGCATAGCCAGTATATTGTAGGAAGAATGGGACTTCCTTATCGGGAAAAAGGGGTAAATATTATCTCAGTTGTAATTGACGCATCAGAAAACATAATCAGCAGCTTGTCAGGTAAATTAGGTATGATTCAAGGCATTTCCGTAAAAAGTGTTCAGGCAAAGGTGAAACAGTAAAGGAGAAATGGAAATGTATAACGTAATGTCACCAAAGGCAGAAGAATTTATTGATCACGAAGAAATATTAGCAAGCCTTACATATGCCCAAGAGAACAAAAACAACAGAGAATTAATTGAAGCTATTTTGGAGAAAGCCAGAGCCTGTCGAGGCATAAGCCACAGAGAAGCACTGGTTCTGTTAGACTGTGAGTTAGAGGAACAGAATCAGAAAATGTTTGATCTGGCAATGGAAATCAAACAGAAATTTTATGGAAACCGTATTGTCATGTTTGCACCACTATATCTTTCCAATTACTGTATCAACAGCTGTGTATATTGTCCATATCATGCAAAGAACAAACACATCTGCCGAAAGAAACTGACACAGGAAGAAATCAAAAAAGAGGTAGTAGCACTTCAGGATATGGGGCACAAAAGACTGGCACTGGAGACAGGAGAAGACCCTGTCAATAATCCAATTGAGTATGTCCTAGAAAGCATCAAGACCATTTACGGCATCAAACATAAAAATGGAGCAATCCGCCGTGTCAATGTAAACATTGCCGCTACAACGGTTGAGAATTACAAAAGATTAAAAGATGCGGGAATCGGCACTTATATTTTATTCCAAGAGACCTATCACAAAGAAAATTATGAAAAGCTTCATCCGGCAGGACCAAAACACGACTACGCTTATCATACAGAAGCCATGGATCGTGCCATGGAAGGCGGAATCGACGATGTAGGGTTAGGCGTTTTATTTGGCCTTAACATGTACCGTTACGATTTTACTGGTCTTTTAATGCATGCAGAACACTTAGAAGCTTACAAAGGCGTTGGGCCACACACTATCAGCGTGCCAAGAATCCGCCACGCTGACGACATTGATCCAGGAGAATTTTCCGACGCCATAAATGATGACATTTTCGCTAAATTAGTAGCAGTGCTTCGAGTGGCTGTACCATATACGGGATTGATTATTTCCACACGTGAGTCCGTAAAATCAAGAGAACGGGTATTAAAATATGGAGTATCCCAGATTAGCGGCGGTTCCAGAACTAGTGTAGGAGGCTACGCCGAAGAAGAACCAGAGGAAGAAAATTCAGCACAGTTTGACGTAAATGACAACCGTACACTGGATCAGGTGGTAAAATGGCTCTTGGACTTAGGATACGTGCCTAGTTTCTGTACAGCATGTTACCGAGAAGGCCGTACTGGTGACCGTTTTATGAAACTTGTAAAATCTGGACAGATTGCAAACTGCTGTCTGCCAAATGCCCTTATGACCTTGGAAGAATATTTACAGGATTATGCAGCCCAAGAAACAAAATGTATAGGAGAAAAGGTAATCCAAGAGGAAATAAAAGGGATTCAAAATCTGTTAATACGCCAGCGTACAATGGAAAAAATAGAAAAAATACAAGAAGGTGAGAGGGACTTCCGCTTTTAAAAGTGGCTTGCAGCAAGGGATTTGGCTATGTATACAAGAAATACAAGATATAGTGAGTAGAATGGAATGAACACAATATATAGTGATGAGTATAGACAAGACCATCTAAATGTGTTATAATCAAGGAGCTGTTTTCGTAATATTACTGATATATTTTGAAAACAGCTTTTATGTGTTACAAGGTGGGAAATGCCTTAAAGTGAATAATGCCAGGAGGTGGCGAATGTCGTAAAGTGGCAGTTGTCCAATATCATGGCAAAGGTAAAAATGAAAAGAGGCTTGAATAATATGGAAGTAGTAAAAAGAGACGGAAGAGTAGTTCCTTACGATAGAAACAAAATCTTAATTGCAATCCGCAAAGCAAATATCGAAGTGGACGAATTGGAAAGAGCATCTGACGAACTGATGGAATGCATCATTGCTGGCATCGAAAATATGGGACAGGCAAAAATGCAGGTAGAGGACATACAGGACATTATTGAACAGAAGCTTATGGCAGATGGAAAATTTGTATTAGCGAAAACATATATCATTTACCGTTACCGCAGAGAACTGGTACGTAAAGCCAATACAACAGATGAATCTATCCTTAGCCTGATCCAGAACAGCAACAAAGAAGTCATGGAGGAGAACTCTAATAAGAATGCTGTAATCGCATCTACACAGCGTGACTTAATTGCAGGAGAAGTTTCCAAAGACTTAACAAGACGTCTGCTGCTGCCAGAAAAAGTATCCAAGGCACATGAAGAGGGCGTGATACATTTTCATGATGCGGATTATTTCTTACAGCCGATTTTCAATTGCTGCTTAATCAATATAAAAGATATGTTAGACAATGGAACTGTTATGAACGGAAAGTTAATTGAAAGCCCTAAGAGCTTCCAGGTAGCATGTACCGTTATGACACAGATTATCTCTGCTGTAGCCAGCAGCCAGTACGGAGGACAGTCCGTAGATGTTCGCCATTTAGGAAAATACCTGAGAAAGAGCAGAGAAAAGTACAGAAAGCACTATGTTGAAAAATACGGCGATTCCTTATCAGAGGAATTGATGGAACAATTTATAAAAGACCGATTGATGGATGAATTAAAATCTGGTGTGCAGACAATCCAGTATCAAATCAATACACTAATGACAACCAATGGACAGTCTCCATTCGTAACGTTATTCTTAAATCTGGATCCTGCAGATGAGTATGTAGAAGAAAATGCCTTAATCATCGAAGAGATTTTAAAACAGCGTCTAGAAGGCATTAAAAATGAAAAGGGCGTTTATGTTACTCCTGCTTTCCCTAAGCTGATTTATGTATTAGATGAACACAACTGCTTAAAAGGCGGCAAATACGACTACATCACTAAATTAGCCGTAAAATGTTCTTCTAAGCGTTTATATCCTGACTACATTTCCGCTAAGAAAATGCGTGAAAACTACGAAGGAAACGTATTTAGCTGCATGGGATGCAGAAGCTTCTTATCTCCTTGGAAAGACGAAAATGGCGATTATAAATTTGAAGGAAGATTTAATCAGGGGGTTGTCAGCTTAAACCTTCCGCAGATTGGTATTATTGCAGATGGAGATATGGAGAAATTCTGGCAGATTCTTGAGGACAGACTGGCACTTTGTTTTGAAGCATTAATGTACCGTCACCGTTCTCTGGAAGGAATCAAATCTGATGTAAGTCCAATCCACTGGCAGTACGGTGCCATTGCAAGACTAGAAAAGGGTGAGAAGATAGACAAACTTTTACACGGCGGTTACTCCACCATTTCACTAGGATACATCGGTTTGTATGAGGCTACAAAATTAATGACAGGTGTGAGCCATACACAGCCAGAAGGCACAGAATTCGCCTTAAAATTAATGAATCGCCTAAGACAGGCAACAGACACTTGGAAAGAAGAAACTGGCCTAGGATTCGGTTTATATGGAACCCCGGCAGAATCCCTATGCTACCGTTTCGCAGAAATCGATAAGAAGAGATTCGGTTCTATCAAAGATGTTACAGATAAGGGGTATTATACAAATTCTTATCATGTAGATGTACGTGAAAAGATAGATGCATTCAGCAAATTCACATTCGAGAGCCAGTTCCAGGTGATTTCATCAGGCGGAGCCATTTCCTATGTGGAAATTCCAAACATGAGAAATAACCTTGAAGCGTTAGAGGATATCGTGAAGTTTATTTATGATAACATTCAGTATGCGGAGTTTAATACGAAATCGGATTACTGTCATGTGTGCGGTTTTGATGGCGAAATCGAAATTAACGATGATTTCGAGTGGGAATGCCCTCAGTGCCATAATAAAGACAAGAATAAGATGAATGTTACAAGAAGAACCTGTGGGTATCTGGGCGAGAATTTCTGGAATGCTGGGAAGACTAAGGAGATTAAGGCTCGGGTGCTGCATGTGTAGGGCAGAATAGAGAAAGGTAAAGAAGAGATCAAAAAAAGCATATGTGAATTTTTTGGTCTCTTTTTATTTTGATGCTGTCTATAGGATTTCAAGGATAGAAGGGAGAGAAAATATGAATATTCGGATAATGACTATAGAGGATTATGACCAAGTATATGCATTATGGCAGTCCTGTAAGGGAATGGGGCTCAATCCTGCAGATGATTCCAAAGAGGGGATTGAGAAATATTTAAAGAGAAATCCGGCCACCTGTTATGTGGCGGAAGAGGATGGAAGGATTGCGGGTGTGATACTAGCAGGCCATGATGGACGAAGAGGTTTCTTGCATCATACTGCCGTAAGTGAATTACATAGGCATAAAGGTATAGCAGCAAAATTAGTGGATGCGGCACTCTCCATTTCCTATCAAGTTAAAAGCCCCTAAAAAGACAGGGGCGGGATGCGCACTCAGGGAAAGGAAGATTCGCTTGGAAAGCAGCGGATTCCCTTCGGCGCGGCAAAGTCTGAGTTTCCTCAAGACAATAATGGCCGCGAGAGTATGAGGAACTCATACTTTGATTTATTATTTAGACTCGTCTGTATAAGGGGCAAGCTGCAGACGGATAAAATATCCCTGATCCACACCGCAGACAGGACATTTTTTCGGAGCCTGCTCCCCTTCGTAAATGTAACCACAATTAAGGCACATAAAGCCTTGGGAAACACTAGCTACATATAAGCTGTTCTCCTCTAGCCATTTCGCAAAACGGCCAAAACGGTTTCCATGAACTTTTTCAATACCAGCGATATTGTAAAAGGAGCTGGCTACTTGCGGAAATCCTTCTTCTTTTGCTTTATCGCCAAAAGCGATGTAAACGTCATCTGATTCCTCATATTCATTATGTTGTGCTCTCTTTAACAGTTCTAACAGATTTTCGCTAAGGTCAACTGGATATCCACCATCAATATGGATGGTTTCTCCAGCTAATTCTTTCAAATGCTGGTAAAACACCTTTGCATGTGCCCGTTCTTGTTCAGCAGTAAATAAAAAAACCTTTTCCAAAACCTCCTGTTTCTGCTTTTTTGCTTCTTCTGCTGCAAATGTATAGCGGTTTCGAGCCTGGCTTTCCCCTGCAAATGCACGCATTAAATTGTCCTTGGTTTCACTGGTTTTAAAATCCATATTCCATTATCCTTTCTAAGAAAATTAGTTGTGTATTTAGCATTTCTCAAAAATTGCAGTTTTATTCAAACAATGAAAATGACATGCAATCTGGTTTGTGTTAAAATGGTAAATGTAGCCAGTTACTATGTTTTGAAAATCAGGAGGTATCTTATGAAAAGTAAAGGTCATATTTATATGGCAAACCTTCTTATGAAGGAGATTAAGGAAAAAGGTGCAGTTACCATAAAGGGGACAGCGTACACCATTCCTCAAGAGGTAAGAACCGCAATATTACAACATCCAGAAGCATTTCGTGCAGGAGCTGTAGGCCCCGACTTTTATCCAGACATAATTATTGGACAGTCCGATATTCACCCATCTTATTCAGGTGAGTGGCTTAAAATAGTCGAAAATGAATTATCAAAAACGTCAAAAAACTCTTCAGAATGGACAGCTGATTACGCATTTTATCTAGGTTACATGATGCACTATGCCAATGATATGTGGACGCATTATTATGTGAATGATCTATCTAAAGGAAGTTTCCCAGGGTTAGAAGACATTCGTAATAACCCAGATAGTGCTTTAATTGCAATCCGGCATATTTTAATTGAAACTTACATAGATAAGAAAGTACCAGCAACAGAAAGCATGAATATCCAGGCACCAGTCGAATTTATAGGAAGATGTTTTTCTTCCGCAGATGCAAGAGCAAAATATACGGAATTAAATGTTTTGGGATATTTATTATCCGTTCAGGACGATGTCAATACAATGGCATCCGACAGTACAAAACGTATGCTGGATATCGTTAATTATTATCCAGGCTGGCAGAAGGAAATTAAAACAGCCATTACAGAATGGTATAAATTGTGGAATAAGATAGCAGTAGACTTTTTACAGGATGATGGAGGAATGTCCCAGGCAAAAGAAGACTTTGAAAGATGGGTAAAAGATTACGCAGTAGAGGCAACCGCTATTCCTGTGTGGGCAATTGATCTTGCAAGAAGCCTGAAACTTTTGAAGGTTGCTTTTGAGCTCATTCTAGAGCCTCTAAAGAAAATGGCAACGGAAGTCTTATCCCAGATGCTTTATGCAGCCACTGGAATCAGTGTAAAAGACTTTGAAGAAATCATTGAATTATTTAAAAAGATGATGAAGCAGCCAGAGCTTTACTTAAATAACGGAATCCTATTTGATTCTAAAAATGTTACAGATCGTATTGATGCAGACTGCGGAAACTTTGGAAAAACAGGTTCAGCCATTTACAATCAGACATTCCGTCCATTTGCCCAGGCACTAAATATGGGAATGCTAAGTCTCATTGGAGTGGATAATCTGAATAGTATTATGGTCAAATACGGTTCTCCAATACAGTTTATAGGAAAACTGTTACAGCCATCTGTCAGCAAATTAAACATTACGATCAAGACTTCTAGCAAGCTCTGGTCTGGTACGGATGATAATGTATACTTTGGTCTGGCATTAAATGATGGAAAAGATACTGTATTAAAGTATCTTATGGATAAACCAGGCTATAATGATTTTGAAATGGGAGATAAAGACACCTATGTATTCCAGCTTCCATACTCTGTACTGTATAGTGATATTAAAGAAATCCGTTTATGGAAAGATTACATAAAGATTGATGATGACTGGCGCATCTCATCTATTGTGGTGACAGATGCAGTCGATGGCTTTGTTTTATTAAGTAATTCTAGTACCAAGACATTAACCAAGCGAAATGTATATCCATATCCCGTAACGAAAAAGCGAGGTTTGGAAAGACTGGCGACAGATTCCAAAGTACTGAATTATTTGTATAGCTTAGATGTGGCAATCCCTAAAAATGAACCGAAAGACTATAAATCATGGGAACAAAAGGAATGTTTTCTAAATGACTTTGAAACTTATCAAAATGGTGGAAGAATTTGGAATGAATTTACCAAAGTGGTATTTCAGCTAAAATAATTTGCCCCCAATGGTATACCTTGATATTCGCAGTAAAATAAAGTATCATATACTATGTTTTTAAGACAAAGGATAGAAGGTGTACACATTGAATTATGCAGATATAAAACGAATTGACGTAGCCAATGGGCCAGGTGTCAGGGTTTCTCTTTTTGTAAGTGGATGCACCCATCACTGCAAAGGATGTTTTAATGAAGAGGCATGGGATTTTCAGTATGGCAAGCCATTTACAGAAACAGAAATCGGCCTTATTATAGAATATTTAAATAAAGACTATATCAAAGGGCTGACCATTCTAGGCGGTGAGCCTTTTGAATATGCTAATCAGAAAGGCATTCTTCCTTTATTGCGAAGAGTTAGAAAGGAACTTCCGGAAAAATCAATCTGGTGTTTTTCCGGATATTTATTTGACCAGCAGATTCTTGGAGAAATGTACGAGAAGTGGGAAGAAACCAGAGAAATGATTTCTTATCTGGATGTAATTGTAGATGGGAAGTTTGAAGAAGAACGAAAGAATTTAGGTGTTCGTTTCCGTGGTTCCGATAATCAGAGAATCATTCTGGTACAGGAATCCATAGAACAGGGAGAAGTGGTGCTTTGGGATGAGGCATAGTGAGTAAGGAATACTTTACAGGGAACATTTCCACGTGGTAAAATAGCCGAGGCGGGAAAATAGAAATGGCAATTTCTGACAATGACGGGTAAAGGAGAAAAACAATGAAGATAAATGTAAAGAGACTAACTGAGACAGCAACGATTCCAACAAGAGGCAGTGAACATGCCGCAGGATATGATTTGTATGCAGATATTCAGGAACCGGTTGTGATAAAGCCAAATGAGAACTGCAAAATCGGTACAGGATTAGCATTTGAGATTCCAGAAGGATATTTTGGTGCAATTTTTGCAAGAAGCGGAATGGCAGCAAAGCAAAGCTTACGTCCAGCAAACTGTGTTGGAGTTTGCGATTCTGATTACAGAGGAGAATATATTGTTGCGTTACACAATGATTCCAGTGATGAGAAAGTAGTGAATCCAAAAGATAGAATAGCACAGCTGGTTGTGATGCCTTATCTTGTAGTAGAATTTGATGAGGTTGAGGAACTGGATGAGACCAGAAGAGGAACTGGCGGATTTGGATCTACTGGGAAATAGTTTGCTATTAATCTATATCCCAAAGCTCTTTGCCAGTTCGGTTTTTAGCAGCAGTTATTATTGTACCTTTGCATGTGCATAAAAAAACTCCCAATCAGATTTCATCTCTCATTGGGAGTTTTCCTTTATTCATAAACATACCACATAGCAGGACGAATAGCAAATCCAGCTACATTAACTAGATAGCCATATTCCATAATGATATTTCCTTCTGCCAGGAATGAAGCTGTTTTTGGGTCACTTCCTGGGGAACGAAGCCAAGTATTGACTTTGCATTTAGGCATTATGTCAGCATACTGTTGTGCCTCATCTAAACTAAGAAGAAATACCTGATCCTTGGTGTCATTTCCACCGTCTACCTGATACATTTCGTTATCATCCATTTTCACATCAGACATTAGAATATTATTTTTTTCTTCTTCTGAAAAGGTATCCATAAACTTGCCATTTAAAAATTCACGGACATCTGAATTTTCCCAAGTCACATTTTCTAATGTGTTATGGTAGGTGATATCATCAATTGCTCTATTTTTAATTAATAGAGCTGCATTTTCTTTCTTGTCAAGGATGGTCCATGAGTGACCACCAATTATAACTTGTTTTCCCACGTTAGAATTTTGAACAATTAACTGTTCAACTGCCGCTTCTTGTACGTCGCTGTCTTGATAAGAGTGCGCCTGGGCAAAAGCTTGCCTAGCATGAGAGTAATCCTGATTGTTCTTTAATTTCAGTCCGTAATAATATTTGCACTCTTCAAGTCTGGATGCAGAATCTTTATAAGTATCCAGCTTTGAATAAAGCTTGATTGCCATGCTGTACATCCCAGCTGTTTTGTAAGCGCGCGCGCGGAAATACTTGAAAGATGTAGTTGTGAAAGAAAGAAAGAGCACTACTACAAAAACCGCTATCATTATTCGCATCATATTACCTCGGATTGATTTTTTTTCAAATTTCGCTTTGAGCTGTAAACACTTTTCTGCCATGTTTGGCGCATCCTGATAATCTTCCAGATTTAGAAACTGCTCTTTGGCTATGTCACAATCTCTAGCATTTTTTGCATTAGAAAGCTTTTTTAAAGCTGATTCATAAGCATTTGCTTTTATGTCAAGTCTCGTCTGTTTTGCACGTTTGCGACATTCTTTACAATACTGTCTGGAGTCCTTGTAGTCTTCTATTTGTTTGAAACCTGCAAGAGCTTTACGATATATCAGGATTTTGTCTTTACATGCAACCATGCAGTCGGCTGCATTGAATAATTTTTTTGTTTGCTGGTAAATCTCTTCCATCCTGTTAAAACCTTTCTTCATCCTAAATTAAGCAGTTGTATTGAAATAATTAACAAACATAAATCTGTTAATGAACAAAACAACTATGCAGGCAGTTTTTATAAAGGAGCCATGAGCACTTTTCCAGAACCACGATATACATTGACCAGACCTTCTCCAGATGCAGCAGAACCAACTAAGCTTCTGGTTGTTCGTTCTACCGTGAATTTTAAACTTTGGCTCCAAGCAATTGCATAACTGCCATCTATCTTTAGGGTGTCATTATCGAGTGTAATTTCTATTAATTCATCTCTTGGTACAGGTGATTCCAATACTGCATAGCCTTGTCCTGTAAGACAGGAGTTGAATAATCCTTCATTGCCGGCTAATGCAGATGAGAGTGTATTACGTGCAACAGTTTTCATATCAACGCTTCCATCGCAGGCCAAGAAAAGTCCATCTTCGATTACCATGCCGTTCCAGGATTCTACATTTTCGATAAGAAGATGTTTGTAGGTTGGCTCTAAAACAATCATGCCATTTCCCTGGTAGCGAGGCTTAATTGCACTTTCTTTTGTAACTTTTGATGCTGCAAATTTTTTAATCAGGTCACCAGCACCTTTGATGTTAGTAGCAGCAGAAACATTACCCGCCATCCACTGCATGGAACCTGCCTGAGTAATTACATCTGTATTATTCAATGTAATATAAACCTGCCTCTTTCGAATATTCATTTGAGAGGCATAAAAACTCTGGATTGCAGTTGCTGGTTCCACACTAAGATCTTGTGCATATTCAAAGATTGTGAAAGCCCCTTTTTCTTCAAGTCTTCTCTTGAACTTTGTGTCATTCATATTAAGCTGAAACATGATATCCTCCTTCAAAACTATTATACCTTGTACTATATTGTATCATATGTTGCTAATATGCACAAATACATGTCATGTGGTTATATTGTGCTATTTGCACATTTTGGGCAAAAAAAAGCAAAAATACACAAACATACGTTCGAAAAAACATGCTGAAAATGTAGAAGGGGTATGCCATTATGGAAGAGAAAACACGATTATTGTCTGGCAGCAAAAGAAATAAACTTCTGGATGGTTTGGTTCTGGAATCCGTCATTGGCATAGGCAAAACCGACTTCCCGCCTTGGAATTTCTCTTAAAATTGGCAGTTCCATTAAAGTTCCGTTTTTCAAATCATCTTGTACAAACTCCTTGATGACACAGGCAATGCCAATACCGATTTTGGCAAATTCAATCAGAAGATCCATATTGCTGACTTCCAGAATTTGATTTATAATAATTTCCTGATTCTCAAAATACCGTTCAATGTAGCGTCTTGTGATATTTTCCTCGTTCAGAAGCATGATATTCCCATCTTTGAAAATATCCAGCTCCATTTCGCCAGTACGAAGTTTCAGGTTCTCATAATAGGTGGCAGTTGTAACAAAAGTGTCCTGAATGGTTTTCACAGGATGAAACACAAGTTTCTTTAAGTGGTCTGGCTTTCCGATAAGCCCAATATCAATCTGGCCCTTTTCTAACAGTTTAACGGTATCAAAGGTAGACTGGCATTGAATGGTTACTTTTATGTGTGGATATTTTTCTACAAACCCTTTCAAATAGGATAGTAACAGATATTTGCAAAGGGTAGTGCTGACACCAATGCGAAGATGTCCGATACCAAGCTGTTTCATGCGGGCAATCTCCTGTTCTCCCTTTCGGATTGTTTCAAATGCAGTGCTTATCTGGCCGTATAAAATGGTGCCTTCTTCAGTCAAAGTAACTCCTCTGGAACTTCTGTGAAATAAAGTGACGGACAAGGATGCTTCTAGCTTTTGAATGGCCTTACTGATAGCTGGCTGGCTTATGTAAAGTTCATTGGCAGCTCTAGAAATATTTCCTTGCCTAGCTACCGTATAAAAAATATGGTAAAGAGAAAGATTGGAATCCATAGGCAACCTCCTAATATAACTACAAGTTATCATAAACATAGTTTATATGTATTTCATTTATAGTAATTTCTATGTTACAATGTGTACATAAAAATTACAAGAGAAAGTTAGGAGGAATTATTTTATGGGAATGACGATGACACAGAAAATTCTAGCTGCTCATGCTGGACTTGATAAAGTAGCTGCAGGACAGTTAATTGAAGCAGATCTGGACTTAGTGCTAGCCAATGATATTACAGGACCAGTAGCGATCCATGAGGTTCAGAAATTAAATAAAAAAACAGTTTTTGATAAAGATAAAATTGCTTTGGTACCAGACCATTTTACACCGAATAAAGATATTAAATCTGCTGAACATTGTAAATGTGTCCGTGAGTATGCCAAAGCACAGGATATTGCCAACTATTTCGAAGTTGGGGAAATGGGAATTGAGCATGCATTATTACCTGAAAAAGGATTAATTGTAGCTGGAGAAACTTGTATTGGTGCTGATTCACACACTTGTACATACGGAGCTTTAGGAGCATTTTCCACAGGCGTAGGAAGTACAGATATGGGTGCGGGAATGATTACAGGAAAAGCTTGGTTTAAAGTACCTTCTGCGATTAAATTTGTATTAACAGGCAAACCATCTAAATGGGTAAGCGGCAAAGATGTAATTTTACATATTATTGGTATGATTGGTGTAGATGGTGCACTATATAAATCCATGGAGTTTACAGGGGATGGAATTAAGAACTTAACAATGGATGACCGTTTTACCATTGCCAATATGGCTATTGAAGCAGGT
This sequence comes from [Clostridium] polysaccharolyticum, assembly GCF_900111595.1. Classification (GTDB taxonomy): domain Bacteria; phylum Bacillota; class Clostridia; order Lachnospirales; family Lachnospiraceae; genus Clostridium_AI; species Clostridium_AI polysaccharolyticum. The sequence continues at coordinate 22,627 of NZ_FOHN01000031.1, forward strand.
GCTAAGAATGGGATCTTCCCAGTAGACGATTTGACAATCGCTTATATGAAAGAACATTCTAAGAAAGAATTTACAGCATATGAAGCAGATGAAGATGCAGAATATGATGAGACATATACCATTGATTTATCAACATTGGAGCCAACTGTTGCATTTCCTCATCTTCCAGAAAATACAAAGACAGTAAAAGAATCTGGTGATGTGAAGATTGATCAGGTTGTGATTGGTTCTTGTACTAATGGCCGTATTGACGATTTAAGAACTGCGGCAAAAGTGCTAGAAGGCCGTCATATTGCTTCTGGCATCCGTGCGATTGTGTTCCCGGCAACACAGACGATTTACTTACAGGCAATTGAAGAAGGATTAATCCAGACCTTCATCAAAGCGGGCTGTGTGGTAAGCACACCAACTTGTGGACCATGTCTTGGTGGACATATGGGTGTATTGGCAGCAGGAGAACGTGCTGTTTCTACTACAAACCGTAACTTTGTAGGACGTATGGGGCATGTAGAATCCGAAGTGTATTTAGCAAGTCCTGCAGTTGCAGCAGCAAGTGCTGTTACAGGAAAAATCTCTGAGCCAGCAGAATTAGGATTATAAGGAGGATAAGAACATGAAAGCAAACGGAACAGTTTTTAAATATGGAGACAACGTAGATACTGATGTCATTATCCCAGCAAGATATTTAAATTCATCAGACGGAAATGAATTAGCAAAACACTGTATGGAAGATATTGATGCAGATTTTGCCACAAAGGTAAAAGAAGGCGATATTATCGTTGCCAACAAAAACTTTGGATGTGGTTCTTCCAGAGAACATGCACCACTTTCTATTAAATGTGCTGGTGTCAGCTGTGTTATTGCAGAGACATTTGCAAGAATTTTCTACAGAAATGCAATCAATATCGGACTTCCTATTATCGAATGTCCAGAAGCTGCACAGAACATTGAAGCAGGAGATAATGTAGAAGTGGATTTTGATTCTGGTATGATTTACAACAAGACCAAAGGAACACAGTTCCAAGGCCAGGCATTTCCAGAGTTTATGCAGAAGATTATTACGAGTGGTGGACTTATGAACTATATTAATGAGAAATAATCAACTGTAGAAAATAAATATAAAAATGGAATTAAAACATATGGAAAAAGAGGATGCTGCATAAATACGCAACATCCTCTTTTAAGGATTATAGATGGTTTAATTAACTTTTAGCAATGGCAAGGCATATGTAGAATTTGAACATATATTGAAAAGAACAAAACAAAGGTATAATATTAAAATAGTAAACTATTAAAATAGTAAACAAAAAATATCTCCATAATATGGAGGTGGCAAGATGACCCAAGAAGAAAGATAGCATTAGTGTTTCCAAGTCATTTGGCTGGAGCCTGTTACAATATGCCTATAAGAAAGGATAATGGACTGATGAGTTATTTAGATCAATTAAGAGAAGAAAATGAATCCGTGAAAGAGCGCTATGAACTTGCTATGGACCGTGTAAATACTATGTTAGAAGAAAAAGAAAGTACATGGTTATTCCAAGAGGAAAATGAAAATTTTTTCTGCTATTTCCAGGAAGTAAAAGAATACTTAAAAAAAATAGAGAAAACATATGGACTGGTTGTTACAGGCGAAACAAAGACTATGGCTTTAGAAGCTTTGCAGGAACTAAATCATGATTTATACCAGACATTAGGACTGGATAAGCAGGAGTCCTATGAGACCAGTTTTTTAAATCCTCAGTATGCTGCCATGAAATTAGGAAAGAAGGACGGAAAATTATTAAGTTTTGTGTATACGGAATTAACAGGTTTGGTTTCCTATGCATTTACCCAGAGATTATTTGATATGACTATAGGGATTGAACTGTTTCTAGAGATTTTCGGATACTACAATGATAATTCCGGTAATGCATACAAAGACGCTAAATCAGCTGTGTATTACTATATCAGTGATTATAGTGATGTCCGTATGGAAATGCGTACCCGTGAACTTTTTGATCCTTCTTTAAGCTTTGTAGCAGAACTTATTGAAGAGTGGGATTTAAATGATTTACGTTATTTATACCAGTTTGGAGAATATATTGGAGAAAATGAACTTGGTGCTGCGGCGTATTTGAATACTCTGTCTCAAAAAGAAATTGACAGTCTGGCAGCTACTTTTACAGAAGGCTACCGTAGTGGGTTTATCAATAACAATATTGATTTAAGCAAGAAGTCTACTGTAAATATCCGTTACAATATTGGATTTGAGAGAATCTTAAAAAGTGCAATTGCCCAGTTTGAAAAAATGGGACTGAAACCGACCATTTACAGTGCGGCAAAAAGCAGCATTCATAAAAAGAAAAACTTGAAAGTTGGCTATACTACAACATTCCCAGTTCAGCAGTTTGACTATGATCACCGCTTTGATGAAGGCTTATATCTGGATAAAGGATTTGTAGAAAGAAAGCTTGCAACTCTTCGTATGGCATATGAAAAGTACAAGGATCTGGCAAAACAGTTTGCAGGTCCATGTTTAATTGAAGTATTTGGAGAAGTGCCATTTGAGCCAGTAGAAAAAGAAGAAGCAGCTGTTTTATCAGAAAAGCAGCAGAAGCTTATGGTGTATTATGCCAATGAAGCGGGTAAGATAAGCAATGAATATATGCCAGGGGATGAAACCAGCTTTTGTATTATTGCATTTCCAATTCCAGAGATCGGGGATAAGTTTCAGGAGATTTTCCATGAGACAGTGAAAGTAAATACACTGGATATGGATATGTACCGAGAAATCCAGCAGAAAATCATTGATACCTTAGATCAGGGGGATTATGTTATTGTGAAAGGAACCAATGGCAACCTGACAGATATCAAAGTAAAATTAGGAGAATTAAAAAATCCTGAAAAAGAGACTAACTTTGAAAACTGTCTTGCAGATGTAAATATTCCAGTAGGAGAAGTGTTTACTTCGCCTAAACTAGAAGGAACCAATGGCATGCTTCATGTAACAAGAGTATTTTTAAAAGGCTTGGAGTATAAAAACTTAAAACTTGTTTTTGAAAATGGAATGATTAAAGATTACTTCTGCAGTAATTTTAAAGAAGAAGCAAAAAACAAAAAATACATTGAGGATAATCTTCTTAACCAGCATAAGAGCCTGCCAATCGGTGAGTTTGCGATTGGTACCAACACAACTGCTTACCAAATGGGCAGAAAGTATGATATCCAGGCAATGCTTCCGATTCTGATAGCAGAAAAGACAGGACCGCATTTTGCCATAGGAGATACCTGTTACCGAATGAGCGAGGATTTAAAAGTATATAATCCAGATGGAAAAGAAATTGTGGCACGTGATAATGAATGCTCTATTCTGCGGAAAACAGATATGGATAAAGCGTATTTTAACTGTCATACGGATATTACCATACCATATGATGAACTTGGTGAAATCAGCGTGGTTAAAAAGAATGGAACGAGAATTCCCATTATTACAGAGGGCAAGTTTGTGTTAGAAGGAACTGAAAGACTAAATGATGCATTGGAAATATAATAAAGTTTAGGGGCAAGGATGTCTGGAAAAAACTTCAGGCATCCTATAGCATTATTTTGACCAATTCCTGTTTTGCAAATTCCATTATTTGTGATATAATGATTCCGTTCCATACATTGGAATACATACAAAATGAAATACAGTTAGGAGAGATAGGCATGGCTAAAGTAGGAATTCTTATGGGAAGTGATTCCGATCTTCCAATTATGAAAAAGGCAGCAGAAATGCTTGAACAATTTGGAATTGATTATGAGATGACAGTTATCTCAGCACATAGAATGCCAGAAATCTTTGTTGATTATGCAAAGAAAGCAGAGGAAAGAGGCATTGATGTGATTATTGCAGGTGCAGGCGGAGCTGCACACCTTCCTGGTATGTGTGCAGCACTTTATAAATTACCAGTTATTGGTGTTCCAATTCACACAAAATCACTTGGCGGGGTAGATTCATTGTATTCTATCGTACAGATGCCATCAGGCATTCCGGTTGCAACTGTTGCAATTAATGGTGCAGCCAATGCAGCTATTTTAGCAGCAGAAATGCTTTCCATTGGAGATAAAGAGTTAAGGACAAAAGTAAAAGATTATTGTGCTGGGTTAAAAGAGGCAGTTGTGAAAAAAGCAGAAAAGCTTGATGCCTTAGGATATGAAGAGTATATAAAGCAGATGTAGTTTTTTACAGCAGATGTAAATGCCAGAGGAAATTCAGGTTTTCTCTGGTATTTTTATTATAGACATGATCAGGAGGAAAAGGTATGGGAGAAACGGTTCGGAAAAATATGCTTTGCTTTGTCTCAAGTAATTCCAAGAAGCTAGAAGAAGTTGAAACCCTGTTTACCCAACATAATATGGAAGTGGCTTGTGTTCCCTATAAGATAAATGAAATTCAATGTCTTGAGATGAAGGATATTGTAGCTGACAAGGTAAAAAAAGCGTTCTATGAGTTGAAAAGACCTGTATTTGTTGAGCAGACAGGTTTATATATAGAAGAGTTTGGAAGACTTCCGGGAGGACTTACAGAGATTATGTGGGAATCACTTGGAGCAGAGAAATTTTGTGGCTTTTTTGGGCGTAGGAAAAATGTGAATGCCAAAGCGGTTACGGTTGTGGGATACTGTGATGGTAAGTCTGTTATGATGTATGAAACGACCATAGATGGAAGAATTGCATCAAAGCCAGAAGGAGACAGGGACTATCAGTGGGATTGTATTTTTATACCGACGGGGCAGAAGGAGACAGTTGCGGTTCTGCAGGAAAAGAAATTGTGGGGATCCATTCGTCATAAGGCATTAGCTTTGTTTATTGCGGAATATGTACGGAACGTTAGGGGGGGAAGAAGATGAAGGAACTAAGGGAACTGACTGAGAAAATACGGACGGGAAATGTGATTTTATTTGTTGGGGCAGGAGTTTCGGCAACCCTGAATCTTCCTACCTGGTCCCAGATGCTTAGAAAAGTTGCCATTGATCTGGAATATGACCCAGATATCTTTTCAATGTATGGGGATCCGCTGGTACTTGCAGAATATTATAAGATTCAGAAGGGGAATCTGAAAGGGCTTGCGAATTGGATGCGAGAAAAATGGAAGGTGGAAGATGAGAGGATACGGAATTCTTTTGTGTACCAGAAAATAGTGGAACTGGACTTTCCAGTAATTTATACCACGAATTTTGATACTTGTTTAGAACAGGCGTACCGTATCTTTAAGAAGCCGTATACAAAGATTGCGAGGGTGCAGGATATCTGTAAATGCCAGAAAGGGATTACGCAGATTGTGAAACTTCATGGTGACGTAGGGAATTATCATAACATGGTGCTGACAGAGAGCAGTTATTTTGACAGGATGGATTTGGAATCACCATTGGATATCAAGTTAAGATCTGATATTCTGGGAAAGTCGATTTTGTTTATTGGGTATAGTCTGTCGGATATTAATATTCGTTTTTTATTGTATAAGCTTAATAAAATGTGGGGATTTGGGAATAAGAAGTCGCAGCCTCGGTCGTATATTTTTATGGCAAATCCTAACCGGATCCAGGAGGAGGTTATGAGGAACAGGAATATTACTCCGATTATTGGAGAAAATACAGACCAGACGGAGAGTCTGGAAGGGTTTTTAGGGAAACTTAAGCAAGTAAAATTATAGAAGAATGTAATACCTAATCTGATTTTGACAAGAATACATCAAGGAAAAACTGCTAGGAAACTTATAGACGCTTGATGGAAGAAATAATACAGAATAAGACAAAAAGGCTATTGTGAAATATCTCTAAGAATGTTTTGCAATAGCCTTTTATTTTAGATACTCTTATAAAGCAAAACATATTAATCACCTATACTTATAAATACCATAAGAAATAAATAACTTGAAACAAGGGACAAAATTCTGAAAGTGTGTTACAATACCCCTAGATGCTCTCACCCATGATGGTGTAAGAGGCTTTGAATAAAAGATTTTAACAGAAGTTTGCAGCGAAAAGTTACAGATTTTTAAGAGAAACATCATTTTCGAGCTTAGGAGGAAAAAAAGATGGATTATAAGAAAGCAGGAGTCGATATTGAAGCTGGTTACAAATCAGTAGAACTCATGAAAGAACATATTAAAGGTACAATGCGTAAAGAAGTTTTAACAAACATTGGTGGGTTCTCAGGAGCATTTTCAATGGAAAGCTTTAAAAACATGGAAAAACCAACGTTAGTATCCGGTACAGATGGCGTTGGAACCAAATTGAAACTTGCATTTCTATTAGATAAACACGATACGATTGGTATTGACTGTGTAGCTATGTGTGTCAATGACATTGCATGTGCAGGTGGAGAACCATTATTTTTCCTTGATTACATTGCATGTGGAAAAAATGAGCCACAGAAAATTGCTACCATTGTAAGTGGTGTGGCAGAAGGATGTAAACAGGCCAATGCAGCATTAATTGGTGGTGAAACAGCAGAGATGCCAGGTTTCTATCCAGTAGATGAATACGATTTGGCTGGTTTTGCAGTTGGTGTGGTAGATGAAAAAGATTTAATTACAGGAAAAGATCTGAAAGCAAATGATGTTATCATTGGGATTGCTTCTTCTGGAATACATAGTAATGGCTATTCTTTGGTGCGTAAAGTATTCAGCATGAACGAAGAGGCGTTAAATACTTACTATGAATCATTAGGAAAAACATTAGGAGAAACTTTACTGACTCCTACTAAAATATACGTAAAAGCATTAAAAACATTAAAAGATGCTGGTGTGAAAGTAAAAGCATGCAGCCACATTACAGGTGGCGGTTTTTATGAAAATATTCCACGTATGCTTCCAGAAGGAATCCATGCCGTAATCAAAAAAGATTCTTATGAAGTACCAGCTATCTTTAAAATGATGTCTGTTGACGGTGACATTGAAGAAAAAATGATGTACAACACATATAACATGGGGATCGGCATGATGATTGCAGTTGAGCCAGAAGATGTTAATTACGCTATGGAACTTATTAAGATTGCTGGTGAAACTCCGTATGTCGTTGGTGAAATTACAACGGGTGACAAAGGGGTAACACTTGTCTGATTGTCTGGCATGGAGGAAAATATGAAAATAGCAGTACTTGTATCAGGTGGCGGAACCAATCTGCAGGCAATTATGGATAGTCTTGATCGTGGCGAAATTACCAACACTTCCATTGAAGTCGTAATCAGCAACAAGAAAGAGGCTTATGCATTAGAACGTGCAGATAAAAAAGGAATTGCCAATGTCTGTATCTCACCAAAAGATTTTGACAAGAGAGAGGACTTTAATCAGAAACTTTTAGATACTTTAGTGGAATATCAGGCAGATTTAGTTGTGCTTGCCGGTTATCTGGTTATTATTCCGGAAATCGTAGTAAAGCACTTTGAAAATAGAATCATAAACATTCATCCTTCCCTGATTCCTTCTTTTTGTGGAGATGGTTTCTATGGACTTCATGTACATGAAGCGGTACTTGCAAGAGGAAACAAAGTAACAGGTGCAACAGTGCATTTTGTAGATAATGGGACAGACACTGGCCCAATCATTTTACAGAAAGCAGTAGAAGTGCAAAATGGAGATACTCCAGAGATTTTGCAGCGTCGTGTTATGGAACAGGCAGAATGGCACATTCTTCCTAAGGCAATTGATTTGATTGCTAACGGAAAAGTGAAGGTAGAAGGAAATATAGCAACAGTATTAGACTAAAATAAATCTATGCCACCTCATGTTTGTTATGGGGGGTGGTGTTTGTAGGTTAGGAGGACAAACATGAAAGTATTAGTAGTTGGAGGCGGCGGTAGAGAACATGCCATCGTAGCAAGCGTAGCAAAAAGCAAAAAGGTAGATAAGATTTATTGTGCACCAGGAAATGCAGGAATTGAAGCATTGGCTGAGTGTGAGCCGATTTCAGTAATGGAGTTTGATAAATTAGTAGCATATGCAAAAGAAAAAGAAGTGGACTTTACCATTATTGGACCAGATGATCCGCTAGGAGCAGGTATCGTTGATGCCTTTGAGAAAGCAGGATTAAGAGTATTTGGCCCTCGCCAAAATGCTGCTATCATTGAAGCATCAAAAGCATTTTCAAAAGATTTAATGAAAAAATATAACATCCCAACAGCAGCATATGAAACATTTGACTCTGCGGAAGATGCAATGAAATATTTAGAACAAAGCAGTTATCCTATTGTTTTGAAGACCGATGGTCTTGCACTTGGTAAAGGAGTATTAATCTGCAACACTAAGGAAGAAGCCATGGATGGAGTAAAATCCTTAATGCTTGATAAACAGTTTGGTTCTGCTGGTGACAGAATCGTTATTGAAGAATTCTTAACAGGACGTGAAGTTTCTGTATTATGTTACTGTGATGGCAAGACAATCAAAACTATGACAAGTGCACAGGATCATAAACGTGCAAAGGACGGTGACCAGGGTTTAAATACTGGTGGCATGGGAACATTTTCTCCAAGTCCTTTTTACACAGATGAAGTAGATGCGTTCTGCAAGAAATATGTATACCAGCCAACGATAGATGCTATGAAAAAAGAAGGCAGAGATTTTATCGGTATTTTGTTCGTTGGATTGATATTAACAGAGGATGGTCCGAAGGTTTTAGAATACAACGCTCGATTTGGAGACCCTGAAGCACAGGTTATTCTCCCACGAATGAAAAATGATATCATAGATGTAATGGAAGCTTGTGTAGATGGAAAACTAGACAGCATAAATCTTGAATTCGAAGATAATGCAGCAGTATGTGTAGTTTTAGCATCTGATGGATACCCACAGCAGTACGAAAAAGGAAAAGTAATAACTGGTTTTGAGAACTTCGAGGGAAAAGATGGTTATTACCTGTTCCATGCGGCAACAAAGAAAACACAGGATGGTATTGTGACAAATGGCGGTCGTGTACTTAATGTTGTTGCAAAAGGAGAAGATTTAAAACAGGCACGTGCTGAAGCTTATGAGGCTACAAAGTGGGTTGGCTTTGCTAATAAGTATATGAGAAATGACATTGGCAAAGCCATTGAGGAAGTGTAAAAAATAGTTTCTATTTTTACAGCAGATAAAATAATTTAATTTACAACTTAGCAATCTGGTAATATGTCAAGATAAGATTTGCATTGTTTTTGATATGTTTTTCTTAAAAAAGAGTACACAAAAAAGACCCACGACTTTCCTTGAAGAAAAATCGAATGTTAGTTCGGCTCATTATGAAGTTCGGTGTCTAATTTTTCACCGGTGTACAATTGGTTTTTGACCAGCAATCCAAAAACGAGTCGTACGAATTTACGAGATGTCAACGCGAGTGCTCTTTTGTGCTGATGTTTCGGTACTTCGCTATATTTCTTCGCGTAATAGTCCCGATACTCAGGCACGTGTCTTCTGACACTATTAGCGGCTTCGCCAAGGTAATAACGCAGATAAGCATTTCCCGCTTTCTGCATATGGGTGTCTTCTGCATGGAAGTCACCAGACTGGCTTTTAGACCAGGTAAGACCTGCATATTTAGCCAACGCATCGGAGGAATGAAATGCATTAATATCGCCAATTTCGGCGATGATCCCACCGGCAAAAACAGGTCCTATGCCATCAATGGATTTTAGTATGGTAAAGGCATTTGGGTTCATTCCACTTATTGTTTTCTCAATCGCCTTATCAATTGCCTTGATTTCATTCTGGAATGTTTCAATGCAGTTGAAGGAACTGGAAAGAGATATATTTAATGGCTCATACAGGCATTTATCAAGGCGGTAGGAATCACGGGCAGCCTTTTTAAGAAGTTCAGCAGTTCTGGAAATATCGGTAATCCGGTTTCTGCTTTT
>NZ_FOHN01000028.1 GCF_900111595.1 [Clostridium] polysaccharolyticum
CCATTCCTGTCTCGTGGAATATCCAGCTTAAGTTCGCCCAGTGTACTTTTCACAGTTTTAGGGTAGTGACCGTTTCGTTTGTTATCAGTATTGGCTTCGTTTTTCTGGTTTTTATCGTATCCAAGGGAAACATCCAGTTCCGCTTCCAAAAGTTCTTGAAGCAGGTCTTTAAAGCTCTCCTTGAGCAGAGCAGAAACGTTACCAACGCTTTTTAAGTCATTTTCTTTGATAATTTGTCGTAATACTTCTTTTTGAATTGCCATAATAAAGGCTCCTTCCTGATAAGATTCTATATCTGATTCTTACCAAGAAGAATCCATTTATTACCATAGACACAAACTTTATTACAGTCCCATTAACGTCATACAATACTCACTTAAAGTCAACAACTATGTTTATGTTAGCTACAAGCATTTGCCTATATTATGTAATGGTGTCCTATCTTATAAAAAAAACTTACGAGATATTTCACTTGTATCAGTTCATATACACGAGATCAAATTGTCGTCGACATAGTTTTTACAAAATCATTGTCTTGAATAATTTGAAATATTCCTTCCTATTATGTTCATTTAAATTTTGCATTGATGAAGTCTTTTTACTTTATTTCAGGCAAATTTATCTGTTTGATAATTTAAAACTGTATGTTTCTTATTTTTTAACTTTAACTACTTATGGACTGATTGCAATTTTATTTTGCTATGTAAAATTGAAAAGCAAAGTTACTATGTTTGTTCTATTTTTCTTGCTATCTATAACATTATGGCTTAACCAGTATTCATTCTATAGTAGTTCTCTGTTTGTACCAGTTGCAGTTAATCTTTCATACTCAACAATTATTTTTTTAAAGACAGCATTCATCATTGTCATAGTAATTCTTATTAAATGGTTAGATACAAGCTATGAATATATTGGAATAGAAAATATAAGGGAGCGGTAAAAATGATTCAACTTGTAAACATATCAAAAACAATTTCAAACAAAGAAGTGTTAAAAAATATTTCCTTGGAGTTAAGTGATGGAAAAATGTACTTGCTTAATGGGCATAACGGTTGTGGAAAATCTATGCTTTTACGCATGATTTGTGGATTAATAAAGCCAACTGATGGAAAATTGAACTGCAGTTTGGATTATTCTTATGGTGTCATAATTGAAACACCAGCCTTCATGGAAAATGAAACTGCAATGTATAACATGAAATATCTTGCAGCAATCAAAAATAAAATAAGCAAAGATGAAATTTATGAGGCATTAAAGCTTGTCAATTTGTATGATCAACGAAATAGCAAAGTAAAAACATATTCTCTTGGAATGAGACAGCGACTTGGTATTTGTCAAGCAATTATGGAAAATCCTGATGTGCTGTTATTAGATGAGCCTTTTAATGCACTTGATGAAGATAATTATAAAACGGTTTTTGATATTTAAAAAAAAGAGCGCGATAAAGGCAAGCTGATTGTCGTAGCTGCACATTCTGTTGAAGATTCCTATAAATCTGAATTTGATTGTATCCTTCATATGAAAAATGGAAAGATAATAAGTCATGAATAAAGGATAAAAAGAACCCCAGCTGATAGGAATCATAATGGAAACATCAGCTGGGGAAATCTCATTATAAAGCTATTCATTTAAATATGCTTCACATTCTTTTAAAACCTGCGTCATAGCAATTGTACCAGGTGCACCGATGGTATTTCGTTTTTCTACACAGTTTTTCATGCTGATAGCTTCGTAGATATCTTCTTCAAAGACAGGGCTGATTGCCTTGAATTCTTCCAGCTTCATGTCATCCAGAGATATATTCTTCTCAATACAGAAAAGTACAAGCCGTCCTACAATGCCATGGGCATCTCGGAAAGGAACTCCATGATTTACTAAGTAATCAGCGGCATCCGTAGCATTGGTAAAACCATTTTTAGCACTGGATTCCATTATTTCGTTGTTAAATTTCATAGATGCTAACATGCCAGTAAATAATACAATACAGCCTTTTACCGTATCAATTGCATCAAAAGTCAGTTCTTTGTCCTCCTGCATGTCTTTGTTGTAAGCAAGTGGAAGTCCTTTCATTGTAGTTAAAATGGAAATCAAAGCACCATATACACGGCCAGTCTTTCCACGGATTAATTCAGCAATATCCGGGTTCTTTTTCTGAGGCATGATACTGGAACCTGTGCTATAAGAATCATCTATGTCTACGAACTGGTATTCATTGGTATTCCAGATACAGATTTCTTCACAAAAACGGCTTAAATGCATCATAATGGTAGAACATGCACTTAAAAACTCAATTAAGTAATCACGGTCGGATACCGAATCCATACTGTTTAAAGTAGGTCCCGCAAATTCCAGTAAAGATGCAGTTAAGTTACGGTCTAGCGGATAAGTAGTTCCAGCTAATGCACCAGAACCTAAAGGACAGTAATTCATTCGCTGGAAAATATCATCCATACGGGAACGGTCACGCTTAAACATTTCAAAATAAGCTCCCATATGATGTGCCAATGTAATAGGCTGCGCTTTCTGAAGATGAGTAAAGCCAGGCATGAAAGTTTCTGTATTCTCTTTCATAATCTGATATAGTTCCTTTAACAGATCTTTCAGCAAAGCATTGATTTCTTTTACTTCGTCTCTGGTATAAAGCTTCATATCCAGAGCTACCTGATCGTTACGGCTTCTTCCAGTATGCAATTTTTTTCCTACATCACCAATACGCTCAATTAAATGTGCTTCTACAAAACTATGGATATCTTCATGTTCTCCATCTATAATAAGAGAGCCATTATCAATATCTTCTAAAATGCTTTGCAAGCCTTTAATAATGGTTTCTTTCTCTGAGTTATCTATAATATTCTGTGCAGCAAGCATGGTAACGTGAGCAATGCTGCCTTGTATATCCTGTTTATAAAATTTCTGGTCAAAACCGATGGATGCATTAAAATTATGTACAAGCTGATTAGTTTCTTTTGTAAAACGGCCGCCCCAAAGTTTCATAAAGTCTACCTCTTTTCTTTATATTGTTTATTTGTTGTCCTAAAATATCATACCCGTTTTTTAAAAATATTGCAATAAAGGATTGCAATATTATGTTGTAGAAAGAATAGGAAAGGACGTATAATGAAATCATATGTAATATAAAACCAACGAATGGGGATTGAACATGAGCAGATATTATGAACGATTAAAACCTTATATGGAAAAGGCAATGGCATTGCAGACAGCCTTAACACTATTTCAGTGGGATAATGAAACAGCTGCCCCAAAAGAGGCAGGAGAGTACACCTCACAAGTGATTGGAACATTGTCCGATGAATACTACAAAACATACATTAACGATGAGGTAAAATACCTGTTAGATAAACTGGCGGGAAAGAAAGAACAGGAAGCACTGTCAGAGCAGGAAAAGGCCATTGTTAAAGAAATACAAAGAATGGATCAGCAGCTGCGGCCAGTTCCAGCAGAAGAGTACAAGGCATTTTCTACGCTTACAGCTAAGTCCTCTAGCATCTGGGCAAAAGCAAAAGCAGATAATGACTATAAAAAATTTGCACCCGTATTAGAAGAAATGATTGAATACCAGAAACGTTTTGCCAGATACCGAAAGCATGGAAGACAGAAGTTATATGATATTTTATTAAATGATTTTGAACCTGGATTTAACATGGAACAGCTAGATATTTTCTTTGGAAAAATAAAGACAGAGCTGGTTCCGTTTATCCAGGAAGTGGAAAAGAAAATGGATAAGGTGGAAAAATCTTATGAATATGACAGATATCCAATAGAGAAGCAGAAGGAGTTCTGTAACTGGATTTCCTCCTATTTAGGATTTAATTTTAACCGAGGCATTCTATCGGAAAGTGCCCATCCATTTACAACGAATCTGCATAATCATGATGTACGTTATACCAATCATTATACAGAAGAAGGTATAGAAGATTCTATTTTTTCAGCAATTCACGAAACAGGCCATGCCTTGTATGAATTTGGTGTAAAAGATGAATACACTCTTACTCCTGTAGGAACTGGAACATCAATGGGCATGCATGAAAGCCAGTCCCGTTTTTTTGAAAATGTAATTGGAAAATCAGAGGAATTCTGGACACCTATATATAGCAGATTAGTGGATCTGTTTCCAGAACAATTGAAAAATACTTCTGTAAAAGACTTTATCAAGGGCGTTAATAAATCGAAACCTAGTCTGATTCGTACCCAGTCAGATGAGTTGACATACCCTCTGCACATTCTGGTACGATATGAAATAGAAAAAGAAATCATTGAGCATGGAGCCAATGTAAAATCCCTTCCCAAAATGTGGAACCAGAAATACAAAGAATATCTGGGTGTCGAGCCTGAAACAGATACAGAGGGAATTTTACAGGATGTACACTGGTCAACAGGTGACTTTGGGTATTTTCCATCTTATGCTCTTGGCAGTGCAGTAGCAGCTCAGATTTACTATTATATGAAAAGCGTCATGCCTTTGGAAGAATATTTAAAAGAAGGTAATTTACTGCCTATCCGGGAATTTTTAAAAGAAAAAGTACACCAGTATGGAAAATCAAAAACAACCAATGAAATTCTTAAGGAAATGACAGGAGAAGAATTTACTGCTGATTACTATATAAAATATTTAAAAGAAAAGTACCAGAAGATTTATAACCTTTAGAATAATTTGTTTTGTATCGTCTCATATTAGTATTGTCAGAATTGCAAATTCAAATAGAAAACTTCAATGAGAAAAGAGGATACAAAATGAACGAAACGTTACGAATCACAGCAGTTCATGGTAGAGAAATCTTAGATTCCAGAGGAAATCCAACAGTAGAAGCAGAAGTTGTGCTAGAAGATGGAAGCACAGGAATTGCAGCAGTGCCATCTGGTGCATCCACAGGTGCATTTGAGGCAGTAGAATTACGTGATGGCGATAAAAACCGCTATCTTGGTGCTGGTGTATCAAAAGCAGTACACAACGTAAATACAGCAATTGCAGATACTGTAATTGGAAGGAATGCCTTCAATCAAGTTGAAATTGACCGTGCCATGATGGAAGCAGATGGAACGGAGAATAAAGGCAGATTTGGTGCAAATGCTATCTTAGGAGTTTCTCTAGCAGTGGCAAAAGCAGCAGCAAATGCAGTTTGCTTGCCACTCTATCAATATATTGGTGGATGCAATGCAACCGTTCTTCCAGTACCAATGATGAACATTATAAATGGAGGCAAGCATGCAGATTCCAGTTTGAACATTCAGGAGTTTATGATTATGCCAGTTGGGGCATGCTGTTTTAAAGAATGTTTAGAACAAAGTACTACCGTATTCCATACTTTGAAAAAGTTATTGAAAGCAGATGGCTATGTAACAGCTGTTGGGGATGAAGGTGGATTCGCACCAAAATTCAATAGTGATGAACAGGCTTTGGAATACATTGTAAAAGCTATTGATGCTGCAGGTTACCGTCCAGGTGAAGACTTCTTGATTGCAATGGATGCAGCGGCAACGGAAATGTATGAAGAAGCAGCCAAAGCAGGAAGAAAAGGCGAATATCTATTCTGGAAGTCAGGTGAATATAAATCAGCAGATGGCATGATTGATTACTGGGAAGAGTTATGTTCTAAGTATCCAATTATTTCCTTAGAAGATGGTTTAGCAGAAGAAGACTGGGATGGATGGGCAAAATTAACTAGCCGTTTAGGAAAGAAGATCCAGTTAGTGGGTGATGACTTGTTTGTTACCAATACAAAAAGAATCGAAAAAGGTATGCAGCTGGATGTATCCAATTCTGTTTTAATTAAAGTGAATCAGATTGGTACGCTGACAGAGACCCTAGAAGCTATTGAAATGGCAAAGAATAATAAGTGGACAGCAATTGTATCCCACCGTTCTGGTGAAACGGAAGACGTAACCATTACGGATATTGCTGTTGCTATGAATGCTGGGCAGATTAAAACAGGTGCACCATCCCGAAGCGATCGTGTTGCAAAATATAACCAGCTGTTACGAATTGAAGAAGAACTTGGAAGTACAGCACGTTATCTAGGCAGGGATGCATTTAAAGTAAAATGTATGAAATAAAGAGGAAGTCCCCAAAAGGATAGGGACGGGATGTATACGAACGGGTGAGAAAGTCAGCTGTTAAAAGCAGTCCTCCCGTTCTGGCATCAAAGTGTCTTTTCTATCAAGAATCCCATAGTGTCAGAGCAAGAGGTATCGAAGACAGTTTGCTTTGCAATAAAGGTTTGATAATCAAAATATTTTTAAAAGTATTGCGATTGTAAAATTTATGGAGTATAATATGTACAATCACTATTACATAATTTTAAACACATTACATCCTTAAGAATTAGGAGGAGAAGTTTATGTTGGATAAGTATAACTTAGAAGCACAGCATAATAAAGGAAAACTGCATGCAATTGAGCGGATACTTTTTTTGCTAGATAAAGATTCATTTCATGAAATTGGTTCAGGAATAACCAATTACAGTCCAGAGGCGTTTCGGGGTAAAAAATTCCCATATGATGGTGTAATCACTGGATATGGAACAATAAACGGAAGATTAGTATATTTATATTCACAGGATTTTACTGTTTGCGGAGGAACACTTGGGTTGAAACATGGCCGAAAGATAGCACATGTGATAGAACTTGCCATTAAAAACAAGTGTCCTATTATAGGAATTAATGATTCTGGTGGAGCAAGAATACAGGAAGCGGTAAATGCTCTAGCAGGATATGGTGATATTTTTTATTATAATACAATGGCATCAGGTTACATACCACAGATATCGATTATTGCAGGGGCTTGTGCAGGGGGTGCTGTTTATTCCCCAGGCATTACAGATTTTGTATTTGTTATTGATAACATAAGCAAAATGTTTGTAACAGGACCTGATGTTGTCAGGAGCGTAACAGGACAGGTTTGTACAGCAGAAGAATTAGGTGGAGCACAGATTCATGCTACAAAGTCGGGAGTTGCACATTTTTATCATGAAACGGAAAAATCCTGTTTAACACAAGTTAGAGAACTTGTAACATTGCTGGATCAGAATGAGATTTATCCAGCTAAAAAAGAAGCCTCGGTGAAAAAAAGGTTTTCCAGAATAGATTCTATCCTGCCAGAAGAATCAAGAAAAATATATGATGTAAAAGAAGTTATTCAGGAACTGTTAGACAAGAACAGTTTTATGGAAATCCAGGCTGAATTTGCGAAAAATGTCGTTGTGGGATTAGGAAAACTAGGTGAAATTACCGTTGGTATTATTGCGAATCAGCCAAATTTTATGGGGGGAGTGCTTGACTGCAATTCAAGTGATAAAGTAGCCAGGTTAATTCGGTTCTGTGATTCACAGAATATCCCGATTATATCTCTTGTTGATGTACCTGGCTTTATGCCAGGAATTGAACAGGAACATATGGGAATTATCAGACATGGTGCAAAACTGCTTTATGCATATGCAGAAGCAACTGTTCCAAAATTAACGGTTATTTTAAGAAAATCCTATGGTGGTGCCTATATTGGAATGTGTTCTAAACATTTGAAAGCAGATTATGTGTATGCATGGCCAAATGCAGAAATTGCCGTTATGGGTGCAGAAGGTGCAGCAAAGATTATCTATAAGAGTGCTATGAAAGGAATGGAGCCTGAAGACAAAAAGGTATTCTATAACGAAAAAGTAGCAGAATATAATGCGAATTTCATGAATTCCAGAATTGCGGTAGAAGAAGGCTATGTAGACGAGATTCTGCTGCCTTCCGAGACAAGAGACCGTTTATATCAGGATTTATTTGCATTAAAGAATAAGCAGGAATTGACTGTGGTGAAAAAACATGGGAATATTCCACTTTAGTTCATGATTTTATGTAAAAAACAGCTGTCAGTGTGATGCCTGACAGCTGTTTTACATTGGAATTATATAAAATGACTGTTGCCTCAGCCATTTGCCTGCTGCTTCAAATAACTGCCTGTTGTCTTGGCAGATATTTTTTCATTTAGAAAGTTTTGGCTTTTACTGTATTTCAGCTTGCATCTGAGCTATTCTCTCTTTTACAGAATCATCTTGTGTCTGAATTAAGTAAGGCTGGCTTGCATCATAGTGAAAGGCATAATATTTTATTACATTACCACTTACTAGCTTGATTTTATCTTCCGTAATTAAATCAGAATCCTTTTTATATTCTTGGTTGTCATACATTGTAATCGTATCCTCTAAGCTTTTGTCATATTTTTGATGTGTCATCCATTCCATTAACTGGTTCAAATACTCACCTTCTTTACAATCCTTACTATATATTTTCATTATACAAGAAAAAAAAATCATAATCAATAGAAAACTATTTTGAAGCTCGCTTTTGCAATTCAACGATGAAGATAGGCATTATGGAGAGTATCATGACAATAATCCATTGCATTGGCAGAAGAGGTATTACGTTGAAAATTCTAGCTAACGAAGGTATGCTGATGACTGATATCTGTAAAATGGTGCAGATAATAAAACTCATAACCAGACGATTGTTAGAGAGTAAACCTATTTTGAAGATGGAATGTTCGCTTCTTACGTTAAAGGAGTGGAAGAGCTGTGACAGACTCAGTACCCCAAAGCACATAGTTCTGCCAAGAAGCAGGCTGCTTTCAGGTAGAACCTGGCATCCAAGTACGTAGGCTAGTAATGCTAAAGAACCGATCATTAAGCCCTGGATTATGATGTTGAGCCATAAACCATCAGCGAATATGCCTTTGTCAGGTGGAACAGGTGGGCGCTTCATGATATCTTTGCCAACTGGATCTACCCCAAGGGAGACTGCAGGCAAAGAATCTGTTACTAAGTTTACCCACAGAAGCTGGACTGCAACAAGGGGGGTAGGAAGTTTAAATAAAATGGCTACAAAGATAGTCATAATTTCCCCAATATTACTGGACAAAAGAAAATGAATTGCCTTTTTTATGTTTTCGTAGATTCCACGTCCTTCGCTTACGGCAGATACAATGGTTGCAAAATTATCATCTTCAAGAATCATATCAGCAGCATTTTTGGCAACGTCTGTTCCTGTAATTCCCATAGCACAGCCAATATCTGCACTCTTTAAAGCGGGAGCATCATTCACTCCATCTCCTGTCATAGCAACAATATTTCCATTTTGCTGAAATGCTTTTACAAGGCGTACTTTGTGTTCAGGCGATACTCTGGCAAATACACCGTACTGGTTCACTTTTTGGCATAGTTCATGACTGGATAATTTATCAATTGCTTCACCAGATAGAGCTTCACAATCCTTAGTGATGATGTCCAGTGCTTTTCCAATGGCGCAGGCAGTCTGAATATGGTCTCCTGTAATCATGACAGGCTTGATGCCAGCACTTTTGCACGTTAAAACTGCATTACGTACTTCTGGCCTAGGTGGATCCATCATTCCAATAAGGCCTGCAAATACAAGCTCTTGCTCTAGTTCCTTTTTTAGTATCGTTTCATCTGCATTGGCATTTAACTCAGTAATTGGTTTAAATCCAACAGCAATCACACGTAGTGCCTGACGGGTTAATGTCTGGTTTTGATTGAGGATCTGGCTTATATGTTTTTTGGTTAAATTTATAATTGTACCATTATGATATACCTTGTTACAGTAGCGCAGAAGTACATCAGGTGCTCCTTTTGTAATGCTTATGTAAGTGAAATTATTGGGTAATCCTATGTAGCTTAATTCCTGCTGGTACTGATGGACCGTTGTCATCATTTTGCGGTTTGAATCAAAAGGAATTTCACAGACTCTTTTCTGTAACAGATCCAGTTTGGTTTTATCAATAGACTGTTTATAAGCAGCTAGTGCTAAAGCTGTCTCCGTCGGTTCACCAATAGCAGTAATATTTTTTTTATGTATCTGCAGTTTTGCATCGTTACACTGTGCTGCAAGAGACAAAAGGGCAGCACCGAAAGAAGAGTTTAAAGATTCTTCTTTCTGATAACTGGTAATGTTAGTTACTGTCATTTTATTCTGTGTTAAGGTTCCTGTTTTGTCAGAACAGATTACAGTTGCACTTCCTAAAGTTTCTACGGCTGGCAGCCTGCGGATTACCGCCTGTTTCTTTGCCATCCTCTGCACACCTAGTGATAACATAATGGTTACAATAGCAGGAAGTCCTTCAGGAATAGCAGCTACAGCAAGGGAAACGCTGGTCATAAACATATCAAATGGTGGCCTTCCCTGAATAGTACCTAATATAAAGATGACAATACAGATAAGTAAAGCGGCGATACCAAGTATTTTACCTGTCTGTGCCAGCCGTTTTTGTAAAGGTGTCTGGGGAATGTCATCGTCCATAATCATTTGTGCAATATGACCGACCTCTGTATTCATTCCTGTTTCGGTTACAACAGCTTTGGCACGGCCGTATGTAACAATCCCAGTGGCGAAGGCTAAGTTTAATCTGTCTCCTACGATTGTGTCAGGGTTGAGGGAAATAAGTGCATTTTTTTCAACAGGATGAGATTCACCTGTTAAAGAAGACTCATCTACTTTTAGATTAATGCTGTCTAACAGACGGACATCGGAAGGAACATAGTTCCCTGTTTCCAAAAAAACAATATCGCCAGGGACAAGTTCTCTTGAAGGTATGGTTATTTCTTTTTTATCACGAAGTACCTGAGCTGTGGGAGCCGACATTTTCTTTAGAGCTTCTAAGGATTTTTCTGCTTTTGCTTCCTGAATGACGCCCATTACTGCATTTAAAATGATAATAGCAAAAATGATAATGGGGTCTACCAGATCGGGTTTTCCTTCTAAATAAGAAACAAAAAAGGAAATGAATGCAGCAATGATTAAAATAATAATCATAAAATCTTTAAATTGCTCAAAGAAACGGGAGACAATACTCTTTTTTTTCTTTGCTTGAATTTCATTATAACCATATTGTCTGGTGCGTTTTCCGGCTTCTCTTTGGCTTAATCCATTCTGGCTGCTGGTCTGAAGCCGTTTTAGTGTTTCCTCTGTTCCAAGACAGTGCCAGAGAATAGGAGGATTCTTGCTGGTTTGAAAAGCTGGAGTGTGGTTGGTTTGTAACATAGTAAACACTCTTTCTTGTGATTGCTTTAGAACAATATATGTACTAGGAAGGAACATTTATAACAGACAAGGCAAAATAATTAAGGAAAAAGTAATACACATTTTGAAGGGAATAAGTTATAATTAGGGTGTCTCGTCTGGAGGTGAAACTATGGAGAGGATTTATACAGTCTGCCTAGTTGCGGGAGTTACGATTCCCCTGCTTTCTCTTATACTTGGAGGCATATTTGATGTATTTGAGGGAATACTAGATGGAATCTTTAGTCTAGTAGATGTTGGGATTGGAATGGATGTCAGCATAGGCATATGTGGAATTGATTTTTGTATTTTGCCATTTTCTTTGCAGTGCCTAAGTGCAGGTGCAGTTGTATTTGGCGGGATTGGATTAATTATTTATAATGGAACAAATCTGATTCTGGCCAATGTGATTGCAGGTGGGGCTGGTTATGTGATAGCTGTTCTTTTTCAGACATTAATTCATAAACTGAAAAAGATAGAAAATACCACCTATGCCAAAGAAGATCTGATTCTTTTTGATGCAAAAGTAATTAACAGTATTGTAAAAGGAGGATATGGTTCTGTCAGTATTACTACTTATGATGGCATTACGACAAAATACCCAGCCAAGGCAATGGATAAAACTGCTTACATAAAACAGGACACGATTGTGCAAATAGACCATTTTGAAAACAATATTGCTTATGTAAGAGTGAAAGCCTCAGAAGATAGTGGAAAGTTTTTGTAAAAAACAAAGAAATAAGAGGGTAGAAATGTAAAAGGAGGAGTTTATGGAACAATTAAAGATTGCAGCAGTTGTAGCAGGAGCCATTGTGCTGGTACTTATAGTGATTCTTTCTATGTGGAAAAAGGTTCCTCAGGATAAGGCTGCTGTTGTTACAGGTACAAGAAAGAGGATTATTACTGGTGGCGGTGGACTGGTTATTCCAGTATTTGAACGCATTGACTACATCTCTTTAGGCAATATCCAGATCGATGTAGCAACAGAAGAAAGCATGTCTTCTCAAGGTGTTCCACTTGCAGTAATTGGTACAGCTGTTATTAAAGTAAAAAATGAATATAATTCCATTTTCAATGCGATAGAGCAGTTTACAGGCCGAAACGAACAGCAGATTGAAAGCAGTATTAGAAATACAGCTACAAATGTTCTGGAAGGCAAATTACGTGAAATTGTTTCTACTATGACGGTAGAAGAAATTTACCGGGACAGAGAAACATTTTCCTCTAAGGTTCAGGAAGTGGTTGGTACTGAGCTTATGGAAATGGGTTTGGAAGTTAAAGTGTTTACGATTAAAGATATTAATGACAGCAATGGCTATATTCAAGCATTAGGTGTGAAACAGATTGCAGACAAAAAGAAAGATGCTGAAATTGCCAAAGCGGAAGCAAGCCGTGAGACTCAGATTGAAACATCTAAAGCAAGAAGAGCTGGTGAACAGGCCAGACTGCAGGCAGAAACTGAAATCGCAGAGGCTGCTAAATTAAAAGCTGTCCAGGAAGCTGCTTACATGCAGGAACAGCAGGCTGCTAAAGCAAAAGCAGATGCTGCTTACGATATTCAGAAAAATATTACTTATAAAGAAGTGGTTACAGCGGAAATGGATGCAGAGCTGTTAAAACAGGAAAGACAAAAGGATATTGAAGCTGCTCAGGTACAGATTCAGATTGCTAAGGAGCAGAAAAATATCGAACTTGCCCAGAAACAGGCAGAACGTAAAAAAGAAAGCTTACGTGCAGAAGTTGTAGAACCAGCTATGGCGGACAAAGAAAAGCAGCAGACAATTGCCGATGCCGCTAAGTACCGTAAGATTGCCGAAGCAGAAGCGGAAGCAGAAGCTCAGAAAAAATATGCACAGGCACAGGCACAAGCACAGAAAATCAAAGCAGAAGCAGAAGCAGAAGCCATTAAAAAGACAGGTGAAGCGGAGGCTGATGTTATCGGGCAAAAAGGTATTGCAGAAGCGGAAGCAATCCGTGCAAAAGGTATTGCGGAAGCGGAAGCTATGGAGAAAAAGGCAGAAGCTTACCAGAAGTACACAGGTGCTGCTGTTGCAGAAATGCTTATTAATATATTGCCTGATGTTGCGGGAAAAATTGCACAGCCATTATCACAGATTGATAAGATTATTATTATGGATGGTGGAAGTGGAGATGGAAATGGCGTATCTAATGTGGCAGGAAATGTAACAGGTGTTATGACACAGGTATTTGAATCCATGAAAGAAGTAACAGGAATTGATTTGGGAGATATCGTAAAAGCAAAAGGCTATGATGCCCAGGTTACAAAAAATGTGAATATTACCACCAGTGGAACGCCAATTGTCTCAAAGGGAGATAAACAGGCAATGTCAGCTAGTGCAGATGCACAGGGATAAAATTAGAAAGATGTGTGGTGCCTGGCATAGTAGCTGGTAGACTTCAAAAAGAGGGAAAAATACGATATGATTGCTATAATGACCTAAAGAAAAAGTATATTTTATATAGTTGATTGTGGAAAAACAACAAAGCTGGTATAAACTGTGGAAAAAATGCAAATCCCAGTTATATGCCAGCTGTTTTATGTTTAAACACGGTAATTTTTATTCGTCTGGGGTTAATTCGTTTTTCCATTTTGTCAGTTTTTCTTGAGTCATTTCAATTGTCTGTTTGCAAATATCTGGAAGCTCACCACCCCAAGCTTTTTCCGCTTCTTTAAAGCCTTTTTCCAAAGCTGAAATCATATCATCTGCTTTGGAAGGATCTCCACCGGTAAGTGCCTTTGCAAACGCTACAAAACGATCGGAAGTTTTTGCGACTCCCCAGTAACCATCTTCTGCAACATCTTGTTTAGCCTGTTCCACAGTGGCAGGATCTATTTCTGCTTTGCCGTCTTTTATCGCTTGAAACAAATCCTTTAAGGTATTGTAAGCGGTTCCTTGTTTGGATAATGTTTTTTCTACTAAAGAAATCAGCTGCTGTCTGCGTTCAAGGGCCTCCTGTTTTAAACGCTCCACAATTGCAATATCTTTTTTGTAAATCTGTTTTGAACTGTTGGATGGTTTTGGAGCTGATTTTACAAATTCATCTTGAGCAGGAGCAGATTTGACATCATCATTTTCAGCTGTATTCTTTTTGCTGGTTTCATAATTGACAGAACTAGTATAATTGGTTTCTGTCTGAATTCCTATTACACTCATCCTCATTCCTCCTTGAATTTATATTCCAGTTTATGCCTATATTAGTAGTATCGGCACGGAGAAGAGAGGCGTTTACAAACATCATAAGAAATTGTGAATTATGTATAGTTTTTTTTTCGATTTCGGAGGTGGTAAATAAGATAACTTCCAAGACTCACGATTACTGTGATTATGAAAATGTGTTTGTATTTGCCGTAATAATAGGTTACTTGCTCCCAGTTATTTCCTAGCGTATATCCTAATCCTATGAGCAGGGCATTCCATACGGATATTCCAGCAAAAGATGCAATGCAAAAAGAACTGTATTTTAAGTTTAGAGCACCAGCTACAAAAGCAACGTATGTACGGCAAAGGGGGATGACTCTTGAAATGCAGACAAAACTAGTTCCTTGTTTTTGAAACTTTTCATAGCATTTTTCAAAAGATGCCTGAGACTTAGGAAACTTTTTCTGAATTTTTAATAGAATAAGCGTGCCGCCTTTTTGTCCAATAAAGAAACAGATGCTGGTTCCGATTAAACCTGCGGCAATACTGGCAAGGAGAATAAAGGGGTAGTGGATGCCAGAAGATGCCGCAACAGCGCCAGAAAAAGGAAGTACAATTTCGCTGGATACAGGAAAACAGGCATATTCAATAAGAATGAGAAAGAACATAGCAAACAAGCCATATTCATAAATAAGATTTATAAAGAAATCCATAGATACTCCAAAGAAATAAGGTTTTGTAATATATATGGGAAACATGGAGATTTCATTCCATAAAAAGAAAGTTAGCTACTTTTTTCATAAGAAAAGCAATAAAAAGAATAGGTTCTCATAAGAAAATGATATATAATAACATATGAAATATTTGGTTATGGAAATGATAGATGTTATTCCATAACAGAAAGGGGGTTATAATGGCAAAGGCAAACGTTTATATTTCATCCTTTGAAAGGGTGGAGAAAAAGTACATGATGACAAAGGAGCAGTTTGAATCTTTCTTGCAGAGAACGGAAGATAAAATTACTTTGGATGAGTACGGACTACATACCATTTGCAATATTTATTATGATACAGATACTTATGATTTGATTCGTTATTCTATTAGCAAGCCTAAGTATAAAGAAAAGCTAAGGCTTAGAAGCTACGGAATTCCATCGAAGGAATCTGCTGTATTTGTGGAACTGAAAAAGAAATGGAATGGTGTTGTATTTAAGCGAAGAACTTCTATGTCGTTAGAAGAAGCAAAGAATTATCTTGATTACGGTGTGCGACCAGATAAAGAGAGTCAGATTGTAAGGGAAATTGATTATTTTTTAGAATACTATAATCCACTTCCAAAACTGTTTTTAGCCTATGACAGGTTAGCTTTTTTTAGTAATGAAGATGCACAAGTGAGAATTACCGTGGATCAGAATATCAGAAGCCGTACTACAGACTTGGATCTTAGTTTGGGGGACTATGGAGAAAAGCTGCTGGAAGAAGGGGACTATCTGATGGAAATAAAAGTTCCAGGCGTATTTCCGTTATGGCTGGCAAATATATTGTCAGAACTTAAAATTTATCCAGTTTCCTTTTCAAAGTATGGAAATATTTACAAGAAATCATTATTAGCAAGGGGAGTGTAGAACTATGTTTACAAGTATTCTAACAAAAGACGTAATTGGAATTCAGCAGGCACTGATATGCATGCTGGTATCGATCGTTTTAGGAATGGTGATATCCATTATTTACATGTACACAGGTATATGTTCAAAAAATTTTGCAATCACATTAACATTGCTTCCAGTATTAGTACAGATGGTAATTATGCTGGTAAATGGCAACCTTGGAACAGGTGTTGCCATTTTAGGTGCATTTGGATTAGTACGTTTTCGTTCCATACCAGGAAGCTCAAAAGAAATTCTTGGCGTATTTTTCGCAATGGCAGTAGGTTTAGCGACAGGAACAGGTTTAATTGCATTTGCTGCACTATGCACAGTAATAATTGGTTTTGTATTTTTTGCATTAAACAAAACTTCATTTGGGGAAACAAGAGTTCAGGAAAGAGATTTAAAGATTACAATTCCAGAAAATCTGGAGTATGCAGGATTATTCGATGAGATTTTTGCTACATACACAACAAAACATTATCTGGAATCTGTAAAGACAACAAATCTTGGAAGCATGTTTGAACTTCGATATAAAATTACTATGAAAAATAAAGCTGATGAGAAGAAGATGATTGATGAAATTCGAGTGCGTAATGGGAATCTGACTATTATGTGTGGCAGACAGGCTACACAAAAGGATGTTTTGTAATACGTAATAATTTTTCAGATTTCTATTGACACAAACTTGTTCCAGAATGTATACTTTTACTAACCGATGACGCGGAAGAAAAGGCTTTATATGCGCCTACAGAGAGTTCCAGATGCTGAGAATGGAATGGAGATGCAGATTGTCAAATGGGCCGCTGAGGAGAATGATATAGAATAGTGCGTGGTTATCCATGAATCAAGGTGGCACCGCGGGTGAAGAACTCGTCCTTGGCAGTTAAGTCTGTCATGGGCGGTTTTTGTTTTTTTCACAAAGTTACATAAGACAGCATACATCAAATGTTTATCTTGAACAGCATTAAGACATAATAACAAGAGAATCGTACCTGACAGACACAATTACAACACATGGAGGTATGATTATGATTATTAATGACGCAGTAAAAAAATTAACAGAGAAGCAGGATTTATCCCCAGAGATGGCAGAGCAGGTTATGGAATCCATTATGAGTGGAGAGGCAAACGATGTAATGAAAGCAGCTTATTTAACAGCTTTAGAAATGAAAGGGGAAACCATTGATGAAATTTGCGCATCTGCAATTGGTATGCGCAAGTTCTCTAAAAAACTGAATCATAGTGGAGATGTTTTTGAAATTGTAGGAACTGGTGGAGACTGTTCCAATTCCTTTAATATATCTACAACGGCATCTCTAGTCATTGCATCAGCAGGCATTAAGGTAGCGAAACACGGAAACCGTGCGGCATCCAGTAAAAGTGGTGCAGCAGATGTATTAGAAGCATTAGGTGTCAATATTATGCTTGAACCTGAAAAAATGGAAAAAGTATTAGAAGAGACAGGCATTGCTTTTATGCATGCACAAGTGTATCATCAGGCAATGAAAAATGTAGGACCTATCCGTAAAGAACTTGGAATTAAAACTGTATTTAATATATTAGGACCACTTACTTCACCAGCATGTGCAGAAGTACAGGTGATGGGAGTATATAAACAGGAATTAGTAGAACCGATGGCAAGAGTTCTTGCTAAATTAGGTGTAAAGAAAGCACTGGTTGTACATGGCATGGATGGTTTAGATGAGATTTCCTTAAGTGCTCCAACCAAAGCCTGTGAATACCGGAATGGAGAGTTTACATCTTATACAATTGAGCCAGATAAACTTGGGTTTACTATGTGTACTAAGGAGGATATTGTAGGTGGAACTCCAGAAGAAAATGCACAGATCACCAGGGATATTTTAAATGGCGAAGAAGGTGCGAAAGCTGATATTGTGGTACTTAATGCAGCTGCAGGTTTGTATTTGGCAAAGGATGGAATTCCTTTAGAAGAAGCAATTAAAGAGGTAAAGGAATTAATTAAGAGCGGTAAGGCATTAGAAAAGCTCAATCAGTTTGTGGCAGCAACAAATGCATAAGGGTACATAAAAATATATGAAGCATTGGAAAAAGCAGGTACTATTTTAGGTATCTGCTTTTTATTGACAAGAGAGAAAAAGACAGCTACTATAGTAATATAATAATGAATAATTATGCAAAACAATACGCTATGGAGATGAAACTATGAAGAAGAAAGTATTTATTGACGGAAGTTCAGGTACTACAGGACTTCGTATTTTTGAGAGATTTCGTGTACGAGATGACGTTGAACTAATAGAAATTGATGAGGCAGTCAGGAAAGACCCGCAAGTGAAGAAAAAACTTATGAATGAAGCAGATATTGTATTCTTATGTCTGCCTGATGATGCAGCAAGAGAATCTGTTGCATTAATAGACAATGAAAATGTGATTGTGCTAGATACTTCTACAGCCCATAGAACCAGTCCAGACTGGACATACGGTATTCCTGAATTAAATGCAGGACAGAGAGAGAAAATCAGAAATGCCAAGAGAATTGCAGTACCAGGCTGTTATGCAACAGGATTCATTTCCATGTGCAATCCTCTTGTAGCGGGCGGTATTATGCCAGCAGATTACCCAGTAGTTACATATGCAGTTTCCGGTTACTCAGGTGCAGGTAAAAAAGCCATTGCACAATATGAGGCGGCAGAACGGGAAACAGAATTAGATGCACCTAGAGTCTATGCTTTGACTCAGCAGCATAAACATTTAAATGAAATGCAGAAAATTACAGGATTAGAGAATAAACCGATTTTTACACCTATGGTTTGTGATTATTATAGTGGAATGGTAGTTTGCCTGCCTTTATATAGCAAAATGCTAAGTGGAAACCAGACACCAGAAAGCATTCATACATATTTGTCAGATTACTATAAAGACCAGCAGTTTATTCGTGTCATGCCATTTGGAAAAGAAGCAGACACCAATGGTTTTTTAAGTGGTAATTCCCGCAGCGGATGGGATGGTCTTGACATTTATGTAACAGGTAATGAAGATAGAATCCAGATTACCGCTTGTTTTGATAATCTGGGCAAAGGGGCTTCTGGTGCAGCCATTCAGTGTATGAATATTGTGCTAGGCTGTGAGGAAGCGAAAGGACTGAATTTATAAAAATTGTATTTTGTAAAAGGAGGCAGTAATCTTTGAATATTCGAGAAGCATTAGTAGAAATGAAGGCGCAGAGTCCAGTTCTTGGAGCAACGCCAGTTGAAAAAAGAAATAAAGCATTATCCTGTATTATAGAAGAATTAAAGGCAGACAGTGCCGAGATATTTAAGGCAAATAAAAAGGATCTGGAAGAGGCTCATAAAGCAAATCTTGCAGATTCCATTATTCAGAGATTAAAATTTAATGAGAAAAAATTAGAAGGACTTGTGGCAGGATTAGCGGATCTTATCCAGTTGCCGGATCCATTATTTAAAACTACATTGGCAAGGCAGCTTGACGAAGGTCTTAATATGTACAGAAAAACCTGTCCTATCGGAGTGATCGGAATTATTTTCGAGGCACGTCCAGATGCTTTGGTTCAGATTTCCTCCCTTTGTATTAAGAGTGGTAACTGTGCCGTGTTAAAAGGCGGAAGCGAGACTTTTAATACAAACCGTGTATTGTTCCAGTCCATTCAGAAAGCGCTTGTAAAGGCTGGAATTTCGGAACATGTGTTATTTCAGGCAGAGGAAAGAACGGAAATCTCTGAACTTCTAAAATACGATGAATATGTAGATCTGATTATTCCTCGTGGCTCTAATGCATTTGTCCGTTATATTATGGATAATACTAAGATTCCTGTATTGGGCCATGCAGATGGAAAATGTCATATTTATGTAGACACATCAGCTGATTTTGAAAAAGCCTTAAAAATAATCGTAGATTCCAAGACACAATATGTATCGGTATGTAATGCGGTGGAAGCTTTATTAGTAAATCGCACTATTGCCAAAGAATTTTTACCTTTACTTGCTAAGGTACTTGCAGACAATCATGTTACTGTGAAAGGAAATAAGGAAGTGTCTGATTACATCAATTGTGATGTGGTAGAAGATGCGGAATTAGTAAAAGAATATCTGGACTACATCGTGTCTGTCCGCATTGTAGAAGATGAGGCAGAAGCCATTCAGTATATTAATAAAAATGGTTCTCATCATACAGACTGTATCATTGCAGAAGATAAGGAAGCAGTTGCACAGTTTATGAGACTTGTTGACTCGGCAGGAGTTTACAACAACTGTTCAACAAGATTTGCAGATGGTTACCGTTATGGATTTGGTGCTGAAGTTGGTGTCAGTACAGTAAAGATTCACGCAAGAGGTCCTGTTGGATTAGAGGGTATGGTTACTTATAAGTATGAAATATATGGAGATGGCCATATTGTGGATGATTATGCGAGCGGCAAGAAG
Organism: [Clostridium] polysaccharolyticum; assembly: GCF_900111595.1. GTDB lineage: Bacteria > Bacillota > Clostridia > Lachnospirales > Lachnospiraceae > Clostridium_AI > Clostridium_AI polysaccharolyticum. The sequence goes on from NZ_FOHN01000028.1 coordinate 20,298, forward strand.
GAATTTCATTTTAAGGAACTGGATTAACCTCTACGTTAGGAAACAAGGGCAAATGTCAGGTTATTTAAATGGCATGAAATGATAATGCTGAAAATAAACTGAAATAGCCCTTTGTTTTTATGCTTGCAAATGTTTATAGAAGGTGAATTGCATCTATGAATGCGGGGAAGGACGATAAAATACTAGTTAATAATGTCTTTCATTATGTTCTTTACAGTATTTTGTTTTATCAAAGAAGTTGTTATTATATTATTTTTAGACATAAGGATATTAATGTATGCTCCTGATTCTAAAATACTTTTTTCCTGATAAGTAATTTCAATATTATCAAAGGTAACTTCATTATTTTCATTAATATACACTATCTTTGGATCTTTTAATGTGGTTATTTTTAAATTATCTGGTACTTTAGTAAGTGCGATATTCTTACCAAAGTAAGTACATACTTCTTTATAAGACCATTCCGTTTCTTTATCATCTGGTAATTTTTGGCCTATCATTCATTTTGATATTCACAAGTTCTTCATTACAATAATTTTTGAAATTTTTCATATACATTTCTCTCCTTCATTTCTTTTTTTAATAATTCTCGAGCTTTTACAAGTCTGCTTCCCGCCGTTGATTGACCTATATGTAGTATTTTGCTTATCTCTCGGATTTTAAGTTCTTCATATGTTTCTTTATTAAAATCATTAGTTAAAATAACTCTTGTTTTCCAAGGTGATTTTAACTAATTTTTGCATTCATTAATATTTGCTGTCAAAACTATTATACTTCAAAATTATTTTTTGGGTAAATCTTATGTACGGCAAAAAAAGAAAAATAAAGCGGATAATCCAATAATTGGGGTTGTACTTTGTTCTGCATGGAAATGAACAGTTTTTGGCTTCAAAATAAAAATTATATCTTTCAACGGATGAGGTAAGATAAGAGTATAGATGATTGTTTAGGTATTAGCTATTTTTTGCTTGACAGATTCCCTGTAAAAGGTTACTGTATTATTCAGAGAATTTTATAATGAACCTGTTATGATTAGAAGTAGTAGAAGCTGTCCTCAGTCACAGAGAGTTATCGTCTGGTGGAAGATAACCTGAGAAGCTTTGAACTCGTCTATGAACACTAAAGCTGAACTTAAGTAAGCTTTGGCGGGAATTCCCGTTATAGAATATTAAGTGCAGGACAAGTCCTGAATGAGAGTGGTACCGCGTGAGGTTTTGCCTTTCGTCTCTTGAGAATACATATTAAGAGACGGAAGGTTTTTTATTTGATAGGAAAGTCCTCTGCAAGTCTTTCCCTATCAAATAAAAAGTGCCCTTAAAAAGAAGGGCACAGGATGCACACAGGCAGGCAAGGAAGTTAGTCGCTAAAAAACAGCGACACCTGCCTGGCGCAGCAAAGTCTGAGTCCCATCAAGACAACTTTAGCTGCGAGGACCTGAGGAATGCAGACTTTGTTCTGTTAATTAATAATAAAAGAAGGATGGAGAAAACAATGAATCACAATATGGAAAAGAAATACAATCCAAAAGTCATTGAAAAGAAATGGCAGGAATACTGGGCTGAACATGAAACATTCAAAACAGATGTATGGGATTTCAGTAAGCCAAAATACTATGTACTGGATATGTTCCCTTACCCATCAGGTGTAGGGTTGCATGCAGGACATCCAGAAGGATATACTGCAACCGATATCGTTTCCCGTATGAAACGTATGCAAGGATACAACGTGCTTCATCCAATGGGCTATGATTCCTTTGGTTTACCAGCAGAACAGTATGCTGTCAACACAGGAAATCACCCAAATGGCTTTACACAGGAAAACATCAAAACATTTTCCAAACAGCTTATGGAACTTGGCTTTGACTATGACTGGACCAAAATGATCGCTACAAGTGATCCAAGTTTTTATAAATGGACACAGTGGATTTTCAAACAGCTCTATTTAGATGGATATGCAAAATATGTAGACATGCCAGTAAACTGGTGTGAAGAACTTGGAACCGTTCTTTCCAATGATGAAGTGATTGATGGAAAATCTGAACGTGGTGGTTTCCCAGTAGTTCGCAAGAATATGAAACAATGGGTTATCAACCAGCCAGCATTTGCAGAAAAATTACTAGAAGGGTTAGAGGAAATTGACTGGCCAGAATCTACTAAGGAAATGCAAAGACACTGGATTGGAAAATCCGAAGGTGTAGAAGTAGAGTTTGATATCGTTGGGGGTGGAAAATTCTCCATCTTCACAACATGTATCGAAACCATTTATGGGATTACGTTTATGGTACTTGCTCCAGAAGGAGATTTAGTAAAAGAATTAATGCCAAGAATTGAAAATAAAGAAGAAGTACAGGCCTATATTGAGGAAACCTTAAAGAAAAATGATATGGACCGTACTCAGCTTAATAAAACAAAATCTGGATGCTGCTTAAAAGGGGTGTATGCAATTAACCCTGTAAATGGAAAAGAGGTACCTTTATTTATTGGGGATTTCGTATTAGCTAGTTATGGAACTGGTGCTGTAATGGCAGTTCCTACACATGATCAGAGAGACTTTGAATACGCACAGGTTCACAACATTCCTATGATTCAGGTAATTGAAGGGGCAGATGTTACAGAAAAAGCGTTTGAAAAAGGCGACTACCTTGGAAAAGGCTGCAAGTTAATGAATTCGGAAGAATTTACAGGCATGACAGTAGAAGAAGCAAAACCTGCTATTACCGATAAACTAGTGAAAATGGGAGTTGCTAAGAAAACAGTCAACTATCATTTCCGTGAATGGATTTTCGCCAGACAAAGATACTGGGGAGAACCAGTTCCCGTTGTATATATGGAAAATGACGAAATCCATGTGCTTGATGACGAAGAATTACCATTAATTTTACCAGATCTGGAAGATTACAAAGGCAAAAATGGTCAGGCACCACTTGAAAATGCTACCCAGTGGAAACAATATGACAACAATGGAATCAAAGGAAAACGTGAGACCTCTACCATGCCAGGCAGTGCAGGTTCAAGCTGGTATTACATGCGTTATATCGATCCAGACAATGATAAAGAATTTGCGAATCAGGAATTGTTAAAACACTGGTTACCAGTTGACTTATATATCGGAGGGCCGGAACATGCAGTAGGCCACCTTATGTATTCCAGAATCTGGAACCGTTATTTATATGATAAAGGCTTATCACCAGTAAAAGAGCCATTTAAGAAATTAGTCCATCAGGGCATGATTCTTGGTTCTAACGGAATCAAGATGGGAAAACGTTTCCCTGAATTCGTTGTAAATCCAAGTGATATTGTAAGGGATTTCGGTGCAGATACGCTTAGGCTTTATGAAATGTTCATGGGACCTTTAGAGGTGTCAAAACCTTGGAGCCAGCAAGGGGTAGAAGGTGCTAGAAAGTTCTTAAACCGTGTATGGACATTCTTTACGAATGATGAAAATATCGTAGAAGATAAGGATGATACGTTAACAAAAGTATATCATCAGACGGTAAAGAAAGTTACAAGCGACTTTGAACAATTAGGATTTAACACTGCAATCAGCCAGCTGATGATTTTTGTCAATGCATGTTATAAAGCAGGCAAGTGTCCAAAAGAGTATGCAGAAGGATTTGTAAAAATGATTTCCTGTATTACACCGCACATAGGAGAAGAAATGTGGAGTATTCTTGGACATGATGATACAATCGCATTTGAGCCATGGCCAGTATTTGATGAAGAAGCAATCAAAGAAGATACCGTTGAAATCGGTGTTCAGGTAAATGGAAAAGTCAAAGGCAAAGTAGAAATTGCTGTGGATGAAGAAAGCGGTTCTGCAATTGCTAAGGCCAAGGAAGTGCCAGGAGTTAAGAATGCAATTGATGGCAAGAATATTGTAAAAGAGATTTATGTAAAAGGTAAGATTATTAATATTGTTGTGAAATAAATAATAGCGTTTGCGGATAAAACTGCCAGTCTGGAATGTATAGACGTTCTAATCTGGCAGTTTTTATTGCTTTGGTTTTGCAGAGATTAGACAAAATATATATAATATGTTAAACTGGTTCAGTGAAAATACTATTAGGGAGAATGAAAAAATGGAGCGTTTAAAGAACACAAATTTAATGAAAAAAATGTATACTGGGCTATTACTAGCTGTGATGGTGCTGCAGGTCAGTCTTGGTGGAGTACCTGTCATCAGCACAACAACACTACAGGCTGAAACAACAGTATATATTACACGTACAGGAAGCAAATATCATACCCACAAGTGCGGAAATGGTACCTATTTTCCTGCATCTTTATCAGAAGCAAAATCTTACGGATTAACGCCGTGCAAAAAGTGTTTTCCAAATGGAGGGCCAAGCAGCAGTTCATCTGGTAAATCAAAGCCTGCGTCAACAGGAGCAGCATCACATCGGGTGGTGAAAGAACACATAGTAATCAATAAAACGCAAAAGACTTTGCTGACAGGGGAACATTTTCAATTAAAAGCAAGTGGAACTTCAAAGTCAGTGGCTTGGTCCAGCAATAATAGAAATGTTGCAAAAGTAACTTCTAAGGGAAAAGTCATTGCAGCAGGGAAAGGGAGAACCACAATAACTGCAAAAGCAGGTGGAACCCAAAAGACTTGTAAGATAATAGTGGAATCGCCTGTCTTAAGTGAAAAAAGTGTTGTATTAGAGCCTAACCAGTCACAGACAATTAAATTACAGGGATGTTCGTTTCCTGTCAGGTGGAAGTCATCCGATAATTCTGTCGTTTGTGTGAAAAATGGAAAATTGACTGCAAAATCCGTTGGAACTGCAAGAGTTACGGCCATAGTACATAATAAGGAATATATCTGCAAAGTCAGTGTGAGAAAACCACAAATAAAATGGATTGAATTGGAAGCAGAGGAAATAGAACTTAGTTTGGATGAAAGCTGTTCGCTGAGCTTTGTAACAGAACCATATAATGCGGGAGACTATTATGATATAAAATGCGTCACTAGTAATGCAAATGTGGTAACAGCACAAGCTGATGGACATAATGCAATTTATATTGAGGCTCAGGGAAAAGAAGGAAGCGCCACTGTCCAGGTAATAATGGGAAATAAGAGGACAAAATGCAAAGTATATACGAAGAAAGAGAATTAGACAGTTAGCCTTTTATCTGGAAGCAGATAAAAGAAAAGTCAGATGATGCATCTGGCTGTTTATCTTAGATAAAAAATAATCCAGTCCTGTTCAGCTCAACAGGTCTGGATTTTGTCCATTCTGGACAGAATAAAATCTGAGGCTGCCATTAGTGGATGACGGAACCTTTTTGGCATAGAAAAGATTTTGTTACAACGGTAGTGATCTGACATAAAGGAGGAAATATTTTGTCCAAAACACTAGCTCAATATTTAATAGAACGTTATGCAGAGGGGAATAACAAATCAGCCTGTGACTGGCGTGCAGGGTGCAACGATGGGGTGAAACATCCAGAGATCGATCAGTCAGTTATTAATGAAATTGGAAAACAAAGCCTTATAGAACAAGCTAAGGAACTAGAAAAGCAGAAGTTAATAAAACCTGACTGGAATTCATTTCATACGGATATAAAAAAGATAGATTTTCCTATGTCCAGTCTTGATAAACTATACAAAATTGTAAAATGTCCTAATCCTAGACAGATATTGAGAGAACAGATTCTTTTTATTACAGAGCTGAAAGAGAAGACGGAAAAATCCTGGCTTGTTCAATATTATACGGACATACTGGAAAAACTGCAAAAAGGCAAGTTCGTTCAAAATGCGGATGACAGATTATTTCTAAAGTGTCTCTATCACATAGCCCAATTAAAAGACTATACTTGGAAGCGTTTCTTTAGTGAAGACGTGTTTCATGACTCGAAACTTTTTGAAAAAAAATACGAAAAGCGTGTCCTTACGGTACTTAAAAAGAATCCGAATATCTTAGAAGGCATGCATGATTATGAGATTCTGGCTGAATATGGAATACTAACATATTCACAGACACTTGCATGGAAAGGAAATTTAGTATACAGTATTGAAGGAAACATAATAGACTCATCAAGCATGATTTATGGAAATATTATAAATGCCCAGACGCTGGTTCATTCTGTGCCAGTTTCCTTAAAGGGAGTAAAGAAGATTATAACCATAGAAAATCAAGCTAATTACGAAGATATGAATTACAATGCAGAGAATTTATATATTTTCATTCATGGATTTCCATCTCCTAAAGCAAGGAAGTTTTTGAAGCATCTGACTGCAATTGCAGATAAAGATACTCCGTACTATCATTGGGGAGATATGGATCTTGGAGGGATTCGTATTTTTCAATATTTGAAAAAAGAATTGTTCCAGAAGTTAGTTCCAATGAAAATGGATGTTAAAACGTATATAGAAGCTTTGCAGGCTGGATATGGGATACCATTTGATGAGGAAAAAAGAAAGAAGTATATAGAGCTAGATGCAGGAGAACTTACACAATTAAAAAGCTGTATCTTGCAGCACGGAATGGATATAGAACAGGAAGGTGTACGAGCTTAATGATTTTAAAGGATAAAATTCCAGAGCAGTTTTACAAGCTGTTCCGTACAAAGAACATGGATTATTATATGATATTCCTTGTGGCGTTGTACGACGAAAATAATGAAATGTACACGTCCCTCGGATTGACAATCGAAGAGGGAAAGCAGATTATATATGAAAATATGAACCGTTTCCGCATGGAATGGCAAGTTGATGCGGAAGATGCAGTGGATTCAGAAAAGGAAGGCTTTTCTTTTTCACCAGCCAGCATTATAAGCAGATTAATTGCCTGGGGATGGTTAAAGAGAGACTTCGAAGAAACATTAAATGAATATGTAATATCATTTCCTGAGTACAGCCAGCTTTACGTAGAGCTGTTCAAACAGCTGCAGGCTGATGACAGCGAGAGGGAAAAAGAAAGCATTTTGTCTGTATACAGTGCATTATTCACATATCATAGTGATCCCGAAAAGAATAATGATATATTAAGAAATGCACTAAAAACTTCAAAAGGACTTAGCCAGCTGTTATCCAACATGCAGGACGGGATGAGGGCTTATTTTGACGAGCTTTCAAGCAGGAAAGATTTTATTGGAATTCAGGAAGTACTTGTAAAAGAACTTAACAACAGTGATAGCAGAAAATACGCCATTTTAACTACAACGGATAGTTTTTACCGTTATAAAGAGGCGGTAAAAGAATTGATTGGATTTGTTTTAAGTGATAACGATTTAAAGAAAAATGAACTGATAAGAAACCGTACTATTTTTGAAAAAGAGACAAGAGAGTATGTTCGAAATGAAAAGAAATTAGAGTATTGCGATGAAGCAGGAATGCTAGTATATAAAATCGAACGTGAGTTTGATGTAATAGAAAGAAAATACAATAGACTGATTGAACAGAAAACAGTATTTGCAAAAAGGGCACTTGCCAGAATTCATTATATTATGCAGGAGGGAAGTGAAAGCGAAGATAATACCTTAAGGCTTATTGCACTTCTTGATAAGAGCAGGAAGAAAAATGAGATATTGGAGAAACTTGCGGAGCGTATGAAGCTTACCATGCAGTATGAAAATGTGACAGCAGATAGTTTGTTCCAGAGAAAAGAAAGAGAACAGGAAGAATTTGAGCCTGTAAAGGCTGTAGTAACAGAAGCTTCGGATATGCTGGATTTTGTGCCAAAGCCGCTATATACTAAGAGGGAACTGGATGAGTTCAGAGAAAGAAATACAAAAGATGGAAGGTTTGTGGCAGACAATCATACGGTTGCTTCGATAGAAGATTTAGAAAAGTTAATGTTTATCTGGAACCAGACGGTTAATGATGAAAAGGAAAGAAAGATTACGGTTGATAGGGATATTAGTGGAAAAAATGGATTTAAATTTTCCAGACTTGTAATCGAAGAGTAGAAAGGCTGAAATATAATGTTTGAATACATGGAAAATCTGGCTCTATCAGAGGCAGAGAACATCAAAAAGACAATACAGGATTTGTTTCGCCAGACCTGTATCCTGCAAGTAAAGTATGATCCGGTTACACTGGTACAAAGGGATAATCCAAGATATCAGGTGTGTGTAAGACATCGAGAATTCATATCCGATTACGTTTCTGTCCTAGGATGCGAATTGTTACACGAACCACAAGAAAATATTTTCCGGATAAGTGGAGACGGAGTTTTGACGGAGCGGTTCAATCTGCTTACCACTAAGCTGGTTCTTCTCTTGAAAATCATTTACCGTGATAAAATTATGGGGGATGGACTTAATGCAACGGTAACTACTTTGGCGGAAATCAGAAGATATGGAACAGAAACCAGCTTGATTACTAAGAAGCTGACAGCTGGAGAGTTAAGTGAGTCTCTTAGTATGTTAAAACGCCATCAGATGATAGAACTTCCATCTGCCATTGGCAATCTGGAGGATGATTCACCAATTTATATGTATAGTACGATTCATATTTTATGCCCAACGGCAGATATTAATGCAATCGTGAAAGAGTACGCAAAAGAAATGGATGAAATACAGTTAGAATACGATGGACAGAAGGAGGAAAAGGATGAAGAAGATATTTACCAGGATGTGTCTGAATAACTGGGGTGGAATCTCTCATAAGGTGTTAGAATTCAATGAGTATGTAAACTTGTTCAGTGGAATGAGTGGTTCGGGAAAATCCACAGTTATGGATGCCATACAGGTAATCCTGTACGGAAGCCTATCCTCTAACTTTTTAAATAAAGCAGCTGACGACGCTAAGAATAAGCGAAGTGTCATGAGTTACCTAAGAGGAGCGCAAAAGGACGGAAGTGCCAATCGGGATAATCAGGATTTCCATACCATTATTGCCTTGGAAATCAAAGATACTGCAACCCAGAACATTACTTGCGTGGGAGCATTTTTTGAAGTGCGAAAAGGGGATACGGAACTTCACAAGTACTCTTATTTCAGTCATTCAGGAGCTATGCCAGAGGACGGATATTTAAATGGAGCGGGTGCTGCATATTCCAAAAGAGAATTAGGAAATCTCATTGAAAGCCGGAAATCCTCCAAAGATAACAGAGGAAGAGGCGATGTGAATCGTTTTTATGCATCCAATGAGGCCTACATCAGCAACTTAAATGATGTAATTTTAGGATATATTGATGGCAGCAGGTTTCGTACTATGCAGAAAAGCTCAATTGCTTTAAAAATGAGTAATGGAACAGGTCAGTTTATTAGGGATTACATGTTCCCTAAGTCTGAAGGAACGATTATTGAAAAATTAAGCGAACAGCTAGGTGCTTACCGTGATATCAAAGAGAAGATTGACGATGTGAAAATGCGGATTGATATGCTTTCTAGCATTAAGGAACACGGTATGAGCTTTATTCATGCCCAGACAGAATTGCAGCTTACCAAAACGAAACTCCGAATTATCGACATTTTAGATGCGAAAAACAAGATTGAGGCCTGGGATGCAGAAATGTCAGGCTATGAAGCAGATCTGGTTAGCTTAAAAGAAACCAAGAAGGCTTTGGAAGCAGAGGGGGAAGAGATTGTAAGCCAGCTGATAAAAGTCCGTGCAGATATACAGGCTAGTGATTTAGGAAGTAAGAAGCAGCATTTAAAAGACTTACAGGAAAAGGCGGACTTGCTTGCAGATAACAGCAGCTTGTGGCGTCACATTTCCCAGAGATTAAGACAATGGGGAGAAGATGAAGTTGCTAGAGATTTTATTAGCAATTCGCTGTTAGAACAAATAGAAGCATTTGAGAGACAGAAAGTAACGGTTGAAAGATGTGAGCAGTTAAAGGCGTCTATTCAAAGCGAGAAAGAAGATATCGACCAGCTCCGTACGGATTACAATGAACAGAAGAAAGAAGCGGCACGAAAACTTGATGAGAAGAAGCAGCTTGTAGATGATATCAAAAATAACCGTAAATCCTATAGTGAAACCATTCGTCAGGCAAAAACAAGTCTGGAACAGAAGCTTTTGAATTTATATGGAAAGAAAATAAAGGTTCATGTATTTGCAGATTTATTTGATATTACAGATCCAGAATGGAAAAATGCCATTGAAGGAAGATTAGGAAGCCTGAAGCTGTGTCTGATTACGGAACCGGAATATGCCCATAATGCGGCAGCAGTCTTCCGATCTTTAAAGCGCTTTGAAGATGTGCATCTGATTAATTCCGCTGCTATTATAAAGGAAGACAATCCCGTATTTGATAATTCTTTGTATGAAGCAGTTTCTGCAAAAGACAGTTATGTTGATGAATGTCTGAAGCATTACATCGGACGCATTGTAAAATGCCGTTCGGTAGAGGAATTAGAAAAGGTAAGAGAAGGCGTAACGCCAGACTGCTATTCTTATAGTAATTTCATTTTCAGGCATTTGAAGAAAAGGGATTATACTACAGGCACCTGCATTGGAAGCAGAGTGTCAAAGGAAAAGCTTGCTTCTTATGAGTTAGAGATTGAACAATTGGAAGAAAAACACAAAGAACTGCTTAGGATTACAGGAGGGCTTAGAAGCATTATGGAGTATGAAAGCCTTAGCCAGTATGAATCCTGGCATTTAGTAAAGTTAGCAGAGTCCAAAGAGGAACTAGCCAGTGTAATGGAGAAGAAGGCAGAACTGGAACAGGAAATCAAGAAACTGTCAGAGGGCGAGTTTAAAGAGCTGGAAGAGAAGAGAAAACAGTTAGAAAAGGTGCAGAAAGAGCTAAGCGAAAAGAGGGACAGCAATGATGAAGCGTTACTGAAAAAGACAGGACTTTACGAGACTGTCAGAACAAAAGTAAAGGATAAAAAGGAACAGCTTGCTATTCTTAGCCAGGGTTATATATCCAATCAGCAGTTAGAGGAAGAAGTAGAACAGAAGCTTGCCAGAATAACACCAGTTACGCTTCGCAATAAGCTGCTAAGCCAGAAAAATCAATTAGAAGCGTCGGAAGAAGAACTTGCAGGCATGCTTAGCAGTTCCCGAAATGAATATATCCGAAAATATCCTTCTTGCGGTTTTACTGGTGCTGAGAAATCCAATGAAGTGTATCTTGACAAATTAGCAGAATACCAGAAGAACTATGAGCCTAAGTATCAGGAGGAATTTGATAAACAGGTGACCCTTGTATATAACACACTCCGCCAGAATATTATTGCAAAAATTCATGGTGATATTAAGGCGGCACAACGGCATAAAAATGAAATAAACCGTATGTTAAGGGATACTTCTTTTGCAGACAGTACCTATCAGATTAAGATTGAGGCAGCAAAGAATGAAGACGGGCAGTTCTATGAAATGCTTATGGCTCCTGAACTGGACAGCAAGAATCCGGAATTTGATGAATATGATGGACAGATTAGCCTGGGAGATGATTTGTTCTTCCAGAAATATGAGCAGAAGCTTAAGCTTTTAACGGATAAGTTTATGCCACCAAGGGCAGACGATGACAGATCATTAAAGCAGAGCCGTCAGGAAATGGAGAAATACGCAGACTATAGAACTTATCTGCAATTTAACATGTATGAACAGGTTACGGATGAAAATGGTGTTATCATCAGGGAAAATTATGTAGATGATATGGCAGGCCGTGATTCTGGCGGGGAAGGACAGAATCCAAAATATGTTGCGTTAATGGCTGGATTTGCAATGCTTTATATGAATCAGAGCAACCGGGATTCTAAAATTAAGCTTGTGTTGCTGGACGAAGCATTTTCAAAAATGGATCAGAAACGAAGCGAAGTCTGCTTAAAATATGCAAGAAAGCTGGATTTACAGCTTATTGTATGTGTTCCAGATGAACGTTTGCAATCGCTTATTCGAAATGTGGACTGTGTTTATGGGTTCCGGCGAAATCAGAATCAGATTTCTATGATGCATATTGATAAGGGGAAATACCTTAGTATGCTGGAAGGATAATGCAGGGAAGGACTGTATGTGAAATGGGAGGATTTGGGAATGAAACAGGGATTTAACTTAGAACAGTATTTATCCAATGGTGTTGAAAAAATCGTAAAAAATGCTATCAAGGCTACATTAAAAGACCCAAGGGAAAGTGTTTTTCTTGCAAAGTATGCAGTGAGCAGTAAAGAAGCTGCCAAGAAGAGAAGGTTGGCAAAGGAGAATGGTGAGAATATCCCACCGTTTTTAATTGCCAGTATTACAAGTAATTGTAATCTTTACTGTGCAGGGTGTTATTCCAGGGCGAACCATGCCTGCTCGGATAAAGCACCAGTAAAGCAGCTGACAGATGAGGAATGGAATCACATTTTTCTAGAAGCCAGTCAACTTGGGGTAAGTTTTATTCTATTAGCAGGTGGGGAACCTCTGCTTCGAAAAGACGTTATAAAGAAAGCAGCCAAGGTTCCAGATGTTATGTTTCCTATCTTTACCAATGGAACAATGATAGATGAAGAGCATTATGAGCTTTTTGATAAGTACCGCAACCTGGTGCCTGTTTTTAGCGTGGAAGGGTATCAGGAAAAGACAGATAAGCGGCGTGGCGAAGGTGTCTATAAGCGTGTATCGGAATCTATGGAAAAGATGAAGAAGGAATATTTGACGTTTGGGGCTTCTGTTACTGTAACAACGGAAAATATAGAGGAAGTAATGTCGGACGGGTTTGTTGAGGCATTGAGTAATAAAGGTGCAAAGGCTGTCTTTTATGTGGAGTATGTACCAGTAACAGAAAAAACCCTAGGGCTTGCACCAGGAGATAAAGAGAGGGAATTGCTCAAGGAAAAATTAACTGGTATTCGTGGGAAGTATCCAGAGATGATTTTTATTGCATTCCCAGGGGATGAAAAGACTTCGGGAGGATGCCTTGCAGCAGGAAGAGGCTTTTTCCATATTAATTCAAAGGGAGGGGCAGAACCTTGTCCGTTTTCTCCATACTCGGATATTAATGTGAGGGATACTTCTTTAAAGGAAGCAATGAAGTCGAAACTTTTCCTTGCACTGCAGGATGAAAATGTTTTAATGGAAGAACATGCAGGAGGGTGTGTGCTGTTTCAGAAGAAGGAGCAAGTGGAAGCTTTGGTTAGAAGATAGATAAGAGTAATTTAGGAGGGGAAGGAAAAAACAAAAGATGGCAGTTGCTTTAGAATGTGGAAATATGATAAAATAGGAAAGCAGATTGCCAAAGTGGAATGTAAATAGATATATTGCTTATATTTGGTAGAGAGGAACCATATTGGAAAAAAAGGACTGTAAATAAAAATAGTTCTTTTTTTTAAAATAATTGACATGTTAGAAAAAACGTATTATAATTACTGACAGTATTTTAATTAATAAAATACAAGCAATTTATCTTGGGTTACTTAAAACACATAATAAAATAGGTAGAGTTTGCTTGAATAATGAGCAGACTATACTAGTATTTACAGACAATACGCATAAAAATTCTAGAAAGGAGCAGTCATGAGATTTCGATTAGATTTTACATTAGAAAAAAATGAATTGCCTCTTAACTACCGGAAAGCCTTTATGAGCTTTATCAAAACTTCATTGTCAAAATGCAATGAAGGAGAATATTTTGAACGGTATTATAAAGATACGATCCAAAAGGATTTTACATATGCAATTCTTTTGCCAAATCCACATTTTACGAAAGATTCCATTCTATTAGAAAAAAATTCTTTTAAAGTGATTATGTCTGCGGATGATAGCCGTAAGACAGGAATTCTTTTATTCCAAGCTTTTGTAAAACAGAAATATAAGAAAAATGTACTGGCAGGTGACAATGCAATGCGGCTTATAAACCTGTCACTGGTGTCACAAAAACTGATTACCGATTCTAAAGTATATATGCGTTCAGTTACAGGTGCTCCCCTTTGCATAAGAGAGCATAATAGGGAAAATAATCGTGATGTTTACGTTTCCATAGCAGATAAAGGGTTTGAAACCAGATTAAATGAGGTGCTTCGCCGTCAGTTAAAAGAAGCAGGAATGGCAGAGGCAAAGGTCGACCAGCTTAACATAAAAGTGCTGGATGGTAAGAAAGTAGTAATTAAACATTATAGCTATATGGACTGTACGGCCTGTGTTATGGAAGTGAAAGGAGATCCGTTTCTGTTACAGTATATTTATGATAATGGCATTCTAAGCAGACGGGCAGAAGGCTTTGGAATGCTGGAACTGATTGAATAGGAGGTGGCTTGCTTGAACGAAGAATTTGACAGTTCTCTGGAAGCATTGGACTGGAGGTATTCCGCAGCAATTGTGGGATTGTACAAATATCTGGAATATTTTGAACTTCCTTGTAACAAGGATAGCATTTTTAATAAAGAAGAATGGGATATCCTGCGGTATCGGAAAGAAGATATTACAGAGGAACGGTATCTGACGTATGCAGAGGAAATTTACGGGGAAGATTTTCAGCATCGAAAAGCAGAAAAAATGCTGAAACGGGATGAATGGAATGACGAGGAGATAAAAGAAATCAATACGTTGCTTACTGGCAATGTAGTGCTGAAAAAAATATTTGGAAAGCAGAAATTTGACGGGAAGAATGCGGAAGAAATTTTACAGATAATAAATACAAACCGTCAGGAAATTATTCGGGAGACCTTTCGGAACAAAACCAATATGTACCGGAATTATGCGAATACCAACCTGCTTTTTAGCGAACCGCAGGAGGTCTGCCGGTTAAATGGTTATTATGTGGACTGGGGGAAAAAAGGAAAATCTGCTTCCTATTACAAAGATAATAAAACTTTTTTCCTTGGAAAGGATATATCCGAGTTTGATTTCATACCATTCGCCTTTACGGAATATATGGACGGGTATTTTATCAATTACAGTTCGTCATTGCTAGAACTGCTGAATGAAAATGACAGGATGAAAGAAGCATTAAAAAAGAAAAAGGAGGACGCAGAAAAAACAGGTAAACGGTTTTCTGTTCAACAGGTACTTTTTGAAGAACTGGTTTTCTCAGCAGATTTTTTGAATTATGATGTGGAACTTATCTGTAAACACCGGGATCATGATTTTTTTGAAACCGTATTTTTAAGGAAAAAGAGTATATGGATCTTTAAGAGTCTGAATAAAATGAAGAATCACAGTGTATTCTACAAAAGTTTTAAAATTACAGAGGACTATTATATTAAAGTGTTAGATGAAGTAATGGATTCCATTATCAACCTGAAAAAACTGGACTGGCTGATTGAATTTGTGCTGAAAAGGGAGCAAGACGAAGGAATCAGTTATTATTTTCTGTTAAAGGCTTTAATTGACGTTAATTCCAAAATATATAAATACGTAGATGGAGGGGAGAAAATGAAACGGGAAGAAATAGAAAAATGTGCAAGAAGGATTGCTGCTAAAATAGAGGAAAATAAATTGGCAGCATATCGGACAAAATTGACAAGTTCACTTGTGTTTAAAGATTATGATCGGGTATGCCAGATTTTACTGCAGTTATCCAATTATGCAGATGTATCGTTAGATTGTCTGCTTAGTACATTGGAAAATTGTGAAGAATATAAAAATAATGTGTACTTATTTATTGCATGTTTAAGAAAACAAGGAGGAGAGGAATAATGAAAGCAGTTACGATAACCGTTATCGCCAAGATGACATCCAATTACTCAGAGGGGTTAGGAAATATAGGTGCTGTACAGAAAGTTTATAAAAAAGGACAAGTATATGCCATGAGAAGCCGGGAAAGTCTGAAAAATGCCATTATGGTACAGTCTGGAATGTATGATGATTTACAGACTAGCGTAGATGGGGCAACTCAGAAAATGGTTTCGGATGAGATAAATGCATCTAATAATCGTGCTTTAGAAGGCGGCTATATGAACACACAAGGAAAATCAACTTATATCAGAAAAAGTTCTTTCTATTTGACAGATGCCATTGCCTGTAATTCCTTTGTCAATGAAACCCGATTCCATAATAATCTTTATCTGGCAACGAACTATGCCAATGCCAATGGAATCAATCTTCAGGATAAGGCAAAAGAAAGTGGTCTTATGCCTTATCAGTATGAATACGATAAATCAGAGAAAATTTACAGTCTCACAATAGACTTAGATATGATAGGAAAAGACGAAAACTTTGAAACGGAAGAAGCGAGCAGTCAGGAAAAAGCCGATCGTGTCAACAGCATTTTACAGGCAGTACAAAATCTGTCTTTAGTAGTACGTGGAAACCTTGACAATGCAGAACCTATATTTGTAATCGGTGGATTAAGTGACCGGAAAACCCATTATTTTGAAAATGTAGTTTCGGTAAAAGGCAGCAGATTCCACATTACACCTGACTTAAAGAGCAAATTGGCAGAAGGATTTTCCTGCGGTCTGTTACAGGGAGATAATTTTAACAACGAAGAAGAAATGGTGAAAGAACTGAATCCGCTTTCTGTTAAGGAGTTCTTTGGAAATCTGAAACAGGAAGTATGTAAGTATTATGGAGTATAGAAAGTCGGTGAAAATATGCGGGCATTAAGAATCGTGCTGGAACAGGCCAGTGCAAATTACAGGAAAGAGGAAACCATGCTTAATAAAATGACGTATCCTCTGCCACCAGTATCTACTGTAATTGGAGCCTTGCATGCAGCATGTGGTTACACAGAATATCATGAGATGGATATTAGCATTCAGGGAAAATATGGTGTTATGACAAGAGAACCTTATACCGATTACTGTTTTCTGAATTCCACTATGGATGACCGAGGCATTTTAGTGAAAATGAAAAATGCGGCGTTATTATCTACCGCATATGACAAGGTTGCATCTGCCAAGAAATCAATGGGAAACAGCTTTCGTAATGAAATTACGATTCAGGTACATAACCGGCAGTTATTAGGTGAATATCAGGCATTGAAAGAGGTAAGCGATCAGATAAAGGAATTTAAGTCAGGAAAAATGGCGGCTGTGCTTGCAATGGTGAAAACTAGAAAGGCAACTTTAGCAAAGAAGAAGAAACGGCTTGTCAAGGGAAGTGAAAAATACCAGCGTATAGAGGCAAGGGAAAAAGAAATCAAGGCAAGGGAAAAGAAGCTGAAAGATGGAGTAAAATCTTATGAACAGGAGCACTATACAAAGCCAATTAGCCAGTTCCGATCCCTTACCACTAGTTTGAAATTTTATGAAGTGTTACATGAAATAAAACTTGTTTTACATATTCGGGCAGAAGAGCAGACGTTACAGGATATTTATGAGCATATTTATGAGTTGAAGGCAATTGGAAGAAGCGAAGACTTTGTAAATGTGAAAGAGGTTTCGTTTGTGGAACTGTCCCAAGAGACAGATTATTTTGAAAATCCGTATGCAGCGTATATCGCTTTGAAACATATCAGGGAGGAAAAGGTATATACAAAGGCAGATGACAGCAGGGTGATAACTGGAACAAAGTATTATTTGAATAAGAATTATGATACAGAAAAAGCAAAGACTGGCGTAAGAGAGTTCTGTAAAGTTCCAGTTATCTATACATCAGAACATTCCATTTATGAAACAGCAGAGGATTTGTTTGTAGATGAGCTAGAAGGACAAAAACTGATTGTAAATTTTTTATAGTCATTGAAAAAGTTCTGTCGACCTTAGATCGTGTAAAAATGGCGGGAGGTCGACAATGCTTTGTGAAATAAGGGGTTCAAGAGTGTTTTATTGAAAATGGAAAAAAGAAAATGTATATTTTCCTGAATGAGAAAATGAGGTCGACAGAAAACAGGGGGGAAAG
>NZ_FOHN01000002.1 GCF_900111595.1 [Clostridium] polysaccharolyticum
CTTACATTGCTCCAAAGAGAATTGGGCTGGGAATTGCTATTTAATGCACCTTTATTATAACATTGATAGGTAACACCTGCTGGTCTTGGAACAATTGTATCATATTCTTCAAAAGAACCGCATACATTTATCAGGCAGGCAAGCATAAAAGCTTCCCGATAGGCTTCGTTTTTTGAAGGAATTATCTCATCCCTTGCATTTCGACTATTCAATGAAGCAAATGCCCCGCTTTTTGTAAGAATCGAATACAGGTTCGGTGTGGATGTACTGGAAAAGGTACAGGCCTGTCCTTTCATTTTCCTGTATTTATCCTCTAAAAGCCGGTTAATAATAACCCATGCAATTCCTTGTCTGTTATAATGCAAGTATGTTTCCATATTGGCATTATTGTTTGTATTAGTATTTTCAGCATAAATAATCCGGGCAGCCAGTTTATAATGCATCGCAGGACTGCTAAAATTAGTATACCATGTGCTTCCATATTTTTCATACGTACCTGCATTGGTACTTAACGCAGCAGCATACTTGTTGGTGGCAGCGTACAGAAGCTGTGATTCCAAAGTTCCTGGCAGGCTTAAAGGCGAAACTTCCTTTTTGTCAGCCTCTGTACTTTTCCCCCTGCTTAATCTTTCATACTGATCCCCAAACAGTCCTTCCATATCCACATAACACGTATCATCCACTATTTTATTCTTCTTGGGATCGTAGTAGCTTCCTGCATGGATACAGAACAGATCCGTCTCTGGATCGTAACATTCCCCATCATATCTTAGGGAATTTACACAGCCAACAAACTTATCTCCAGAGTTGTCCTTATGCTCTATTTTCTTGCTTCCTCTAATCTCATAGATATGTTTCGTCGCTCCGTTTTTATCATAATCATAAGTGCATATTGTCTTGTTGTTCCTGTCAAGCAGTCCTGTAATAATGCCATTTTGAATACAGTATTTATATGTAGCATTGCAATAAGATATACTGTGGGCACTGGTTTCACTGCCGTTTGCCGTATAGGAGTATTTGATCTGCTTTTTGTCCGGCAGCACTTCCGATACCAGATTGGAAAACTCGTCATACTCGTACGTGGTGATTTCCTGTCCTACGATTTTCTCCGTTCTCTGCCTTTCTTCATTGTATTCAAATTCAATCTCAGTTCCATCTTCTGTTTCCATTGAAGCAATGGGATCTGGCACGATGGTATATGCAAGGACTCTCTCCACAAACTGCTGTGCTGTATATCCACAGCCATTAATTGTAATAATGGGTTCGTTCTGCTGGCAGTATTCCGATTCTTCTGGAGGGAAACTGACGGTTTCATCTGCCTGTATAGATACAGGAATGCTAGATAGCATTGTGGAGAAAGCCATAACAGCCGCCAAAGTTTTCTGTAATTTCATAAAGGTATCCTTTCCGTTGCAAAAGAAGCAACCTAATCCATTCATTTTCCTGCTAATTATAGATTGTTTTGGTTTATTATGTCAACTTGGAAAACTAAAATTCATGATATCCTTATCAATGGGGAGGCAGGACTGGCGAATGCTTTGGAGATTGGTGCAGATTTCCTTTTTATGCCTTTATGAACAAAACTCCAGCTAATCCCTAACTACAGACTGATTAGGATTTAACTGGAGTTTTTTCTTCCTAAATCTTATAACACTTTAGACAGAAATGCCTTTAATCTTTCGTTCTTTGGATTTTTGAAAAATTCTTCTGGTTCATTTTCTTCCTGAATATTTCCTCCATCCATAAACAGCACTCTTGTTGCAGCTTCCCTTGCAAAGCCCATCTCATGGGTTACTACAACCATTGTCATTCCATCTTCTGCAAGTTCTTTCATGAGAGCAAGAACTTCCCCTACCATTTCTGGATCCAGAGCTGATGTTGGTTCATCAAACAGAATCACTTCTGGATTCATAGCCAAAGTCCTTGCAATTGCAATTCTCTGCTTCTGTCCACCTGATAAATGCTTTGGATAAGCATCTGCCTTATCTGGCAAGCCAATGCGTTTTAGAAGTTCATCTGCCCTTTTAGATGCCTCCTCCTTAGACATAAGCTTTAACTTTACAGGTGCTAGCATAATATTCTCTTTCACTGTCAGATGTGGAAATAAATTAAACTGCTGGAAAACCATTCCCATCTTCTGCCGAACCTGATTCATGTTTACCCTTTTGTCCGTAATGCTTTTTCCATCAAACCAGATCTCCCCTGATGTAGGTTCTTCCATACGGTTTAAACATCTTAAAAATGTAGATTTTCCCGAACCAGATGGTCCAATAATGACAACTTTTTCTCCCTTTTGGATAGTGGTTGTCACCCCATTTAACACCACATGTTCCCCAAATGTTTTATTCAAATTCTTAACCTCTATCACCTTGTCCCATCCTCCTTTCAATCAGGCTTAGACCTTTTGTAAGACCTACTACCATTACCAGATAAATAGCTGCTGCAATGATTAATGGGGGCAGCACATCGTAAGTACGGTTTCCTACAAGCTGTGCAGCTTTTGTAAGGTCTGTAACGGCAATATAACCTGCTACTGATGTTTCTTTAATTAATGAAATAAACTCATTGCCAAGAGCAGGCAGGATATTGCGAACTGCCTGTGGAAGAATGATATAAATCATGGTCTGCCCATAAGTAAACCCAAGGGAACGTCCTGCTTCTGTCTGTCCATTATCCAATGATTCTATTCCTGCACGTACAATCTCTGCAACATAAGCACTAGAATTAATACCAAAACAAACTGCACCGGTCAAAATCGGATTCGCATCTTTTGATGTAAAAATCAAGTTATAAATAATCAGCAATTGTACAATGACTGGCGTTCCACGTATAATAGTTGTATAAATGCCACAAAGCTTTCCCAGCCAGCCAAACTTTGAATTAGCATTAGCAGTTACTTTTCCAATGGCAATTAAAACCCCTAATAAAATACCCAGCAGAATAGCAAAGAAGGATATTTCAATAGTTACTAATAACCCACTTAAATATGTTTTATAGCGTCCTCCTTTAATCAGAGAATCATAAAAACGCCCACCAATATTAGAAATCCAGCTTCTTTCTTCTTCAGAACCATATTTGGCAAATATTTCATCCATGCCGCCATTATCCTTCAGTTCCTTGATAACTGCATTAATCTTAGTCAATAATTCCTGATTTCCTTTTTTTACGGCTATGGCATAATTATCAGAAAATGCTATATTTTCCTCTCCTTCAAGAATCTTAAGGCCAGAAACAGACTTCACAAGTTTCTTAGCAGGTGCCTCATCCATAACAATACAGTCTATTTTCCCATTTTTTAAATCCTGGGCTGCTTGTGCAAATGCTGTATATCGTTTAATTTCTTTTGCCGTTACATTGTCCTCATTTGACACCCATAAATCTGCCACGTTTCCCTGCTGCACTCCAATTACCTTATCATTTAACTCTGTAACTCCCTGTAAGGCTGGCTTATCAGCATTCACAACTACAACATCTGTAGAATCTACATAGTTATCGGAAAAATCCATGTTCTTTTTACGTTCTTCTGTTACGGATACTCCCGCAGCCACAAAATCTACTTTTCCTTGCTGTACAGCTACCAAAGCTCCGTCAAAGTCCATATTCTTAATTACAAGTTTTTTACCAGTCTTATTGGCAATTTTCTCGGCAATATCCATGTCAATTCCTACAACCTGATTGCCTTCCATAAATTCATATGGTGCAAAACCTGCTTCTGTCCCTACAATAATGGATTCTGCCGAAGCATTTTTTTTATCTGCACTTGATGAACTGCATCCTGCAAACCCAATCAGCATAGCAGCGCAAATCAACAGATACGCCCATTTCCTTAATTTCTCTTTCATATGCTTCCCTTTCCTATCATTAAACTTACCCTAAGTATATAATATCCTATTATGTTTCGCAATATAAATTTTATATTTATGCATTAAAACCGAATAATAATTCAAACCAGTAGAAATTTTCCTCTCCTGTTTCTTGTATTCAAATAAAAAAGAAGAAAAATGTAATATTTCACCAATATGCAACAAAGGAAGAACTAAAGTTCTCCCTTTTATTATTCCTGTAATATTTTCTCTAACCCTTGCCTTTCAATATTCTCCACTGTTAAAAGAATATGCTTATGAGCTAATTCTTCTGCCCTTTCCGGATTATGTTCCTTTAATGCATCCAAAATCGCCTTATGTTCTAAATTGCATTTTTCCGCTCTCTCTGTGGAGGACAAAGTAATTTTTCTGACACGCTTTACATAATGATGAAAATCCTTTAATAAATGACGTAACATCTTGCTTTGTGAAGCATCGTAAATAATGTCATGAAATTTATTATCCAGTTCCAGCATCTGTTCATAGTGATGCTTTGCAGCCCTAAACTCACTTAGAAAAACGATCTCTTCCAGTTCCTCAATCTGTTCCTGGGTAATATTTTCACAAGCCCATCTAGCACATAACCCTTCTAATTGGGAACGTATTGCATAAATATCCTCTATATCTTTAACCGATAGGCTAATCACCTGCGCACCCTTATTGGGAATGATTTTAACCAGTCCTTCCAGCTCAAGCTGCCTTAACGCTTCCCTTACTGGCGTACGACTGACCCCTAATTCATTGCCAATTGTACTCTCTTTTAATTCTTCCCCTGATTTATATTTTCCGGATAAGATGTCTTCACGAATCTGGTTAAACACTCTACCTCTAAGAGTATATTTATCAGTGGTTTCTTTCTCCACATCAAACTCATCCACAGGTATTCCTCCTACTGCATTCCTGCACAAATTTTATAAATTTTCGATAGTCTCCATAATATAGTCAGCAAATTCTGCACTTGTACAGCCTGTATCACGCCCTGTGATTTTTAACTTGCTGTCTGCTGCTGTACAGATATCTAATGCTTTGTACAATTTATCTGCTTCCTGATTGTAACCAATGTGTGCCAATAACATTGCACCAGCACGGATTACGCTACATGGATCTGCATACTGGTCACGGCCTTCTTTTACCATACGAGGTGCGGAACCATGAATCGCTTCGAACATGGCATACTTTTTGCCTAAGTTCGCACTGCCAGCTGTACCTACACCTCCTTGGAATTCAGCAGCTTCATCTGTAATGATATCCCCATATAAGTTAGGCAATACAACAACCTGAAAGTCTCTCCTTCTCTTTTCATCTACTAACTTAGCTGTCATAATATCAATATACCAGTCATCTGCTGTGATTCCTTCATATTCTTTCGCAATGTTATAGAATGTATCAAGGAATTTGCCATCCGTAGTTTTGATGATGTTTGCCTTTGTAACAGCTGTAACTCTTGTTTTGCCATTATTCTTAGCAAACTCAAATGCAGCACGGATAATACGGTCACATCCCTGGCTTGTAGCGATTGTAAAGTCAACACCAAGGTCTTCTGTCACATTTACGCCTTCCTTGCCAGCAGCATAACCACCTTCTGTATTTTCACGGTAAAAAGTCCAGTCAATTCCTTGTTCTGGAATACGAACAGGCCTTACGTTCGCAAATAAGTCTAATTCTTTTCTCATAGCAACATTAGCAGATTCTACGTTTGGCCATGGATCCCCTTTTCTAGGTGTTGTTGTAGGCCCTTTTAAGATAACGTCACATTGTTTTAACTCTGCTAATACGTCATCAGGAATTGCTTTCATTTCTGCGGCTCTTCTTTCAATAGTAAGGCCATCAATTACTTTGAATTCCACTTTGCCTTTTTCTACTTCGCCTTTTAATAAATATTCTAAAACTCTCTGTGCCTGGCCTGTGATCGCTGGTCCGATACCGTCTCCACCGCAAACACCGATTACAATTTTCTCAAGTGATTTGTAATCTACAAAGCCACCTTGTGCTTTCATTTCTTCCACTCTTTTAAGTTGTTTTTCCAGTAACTGGCCAAATTTCTCTTTTGCAGCTTCAATTTGTTCGTTGTACATAATGTTCCTCCTAAAATTAATTTTCGCCAAACATTGTGGTTGCTGTTTCTTCGCATGCCTGACGGATAATATCCAGTAACTCATCATCCGTAATTACGGTAATACGTCCACTTTCATACTCTGCATCTACCCATTCTTTTACAAGGGCAACAACAGGGTGGGACTTATCCACAGCATTCTGATCTTTTAATTTAAAATGTGTATTAATCCAATGAGCAATTCCTGCAAGGCCAGATGTATTAGACACTGCTACTACGGCAGGCCGGTTCAAGAATTTCTCTGTATCAAATATATTATAAATTTCTTCATTTTTCAATAACCCATCTGCATGGATTCCTGCTCTGGTTACATTGAAGTTACGGCCTACAAATGGCGTACGGGAAGGTACACGGTAACCAATTTCCTTTTCATAGTATTCAGCAAGTTCTGTAATTACCGTTGTATCCATGCCATCTAAAGTTCCCTTTAACTGGGCATATTCAAATACCATTGCTTCAAGCGGTGTATTGCCTGTACGTTCTCCAATTCCAAATAAAGAACAGTTTACACCACATGCACCATAAAGCCATGCTGTTGTAGAATTGCTGACGGCTTTGTAAAAATCGTTGTGCCCATGCCATTCCATCCATTCAGAAGGCACACCGGCATGATTGGTAATGCCATAAATGATTCCTTGTACAGATCGTGGAATAACGGCACCAGGATAGTTGACACCATAACCCATGGTATCACAGCAGCGGATTTTTACTGGAAGATTATATTCTTTGCTTAATTTCATTAATTCAAGACAAAATGGAATAACAAATCCATGGATATCACTACGTGTAATATCTTCTAAATGACATCTTGCTGCAACACCAGTCTCTAAGCATTCACGCACAACACTTAGATAATGTTCCATAGCCTGGCGTCTTGTCATTTTCATTTTATAGAAAATATGGAAATCCGAACAGCTTACTAAGATACCAGTTTCTTTCAAACCAAGTTCTTTTACTAATTCAAAATCTTTTTTACTAGCACGGATCCATGCAGTTACTTCCGGGAACTCATATCCACGCTCTAAACACTTATAAACGGCATCTCTGTCTTTTTTGCTGTATAGGAAAAACTCGCTTGCACGAATAATGCCTTTTGGTCCTCCTAATTTATGTAAGTAGTCATATAATGTAACAATCTGTTCTGTTGAATATGGTGTTCTAGACTGCTGTCCATCACGGAATGTGGTGTCTGTTATCCAAATATTTTCTGGGAAATTATGTGGCACAATTCGGTCGTTAAATGCAATCTTAGGAATTTCATCATAAGGAAATAAGTTACGAAATACATTTGGCTTTTCTACATCAACAAGAGTATACAAATGTTCCTCTAATTGCAAGAGGTTTGTATGTGCGTTCTTAGTGACTCGTCTGTTCTCCATCTTCAGTTGCTCCTCTTCTGCTTTTTGTATTATTGTATACAATAATACGTGTATTGTCAAGCAAATGGGTTAAAATTCCTCTGTTAATTCCTATTATGCTATATATTTCCTGCTAACGTGCAGAAAACGAATTCGCACTTAACAAAATCATATAGCTACAAACAAAGCCAGCTCCCTCTCATCTTCCTCTTGCGACTTTTTTCTTCATATGCCATAATGATAACATACGATTTTTTTCAAAAGAATGGAGGATATTATGGCAAACAGAAAAATAGTTGTTGTATTAGGACACAAAGCTTTTGGACGCAGTTTTCCAGAACAGAAAACTGCTATTAAAACTGCAGCAGGTGCCATTGCTGATTTAGCAGAGTCAAAATATCAAATCGTAATCACACACAGTAACACTCCACAGATAGGAATGATTCATTCTGCAATGACAGAGTTTAGTCGTTTAGATTCCAAATACACGGTTGCTCCAATGTCAATTTGTAGTGCTATGAGCCAAGGTTACATAGGGTATGACTTACAAAATGCAATTCGTACAGAATTAGTAAACAGAGGTATCTTCAAACCAGTTTCTACTTTAATCACCCAAGTTCGTGTAGATCCATTTGATGAAGCTTTCAGCAGGCCTTGCAAAGTCATCGGAAGGTCTATGACTGAACAGGAAGCCAAAGCAGAAGAGAAAAAAGGAAACTATGTTGTAAAAGAAGGTGATGGATACCGCAGAATTATAGCAGCTCCAAAACCTGTTGAAATCTATGAAAAAGATGCTATTAACGCTTTAGTAGATGCAAACCAGATTGTAATCGCTGCTGGTGGTGGCGGAATTCCTGTATTACAGCAAGGGGCTACTTTAAAAGGCGCCAGTGCAATTATTGAAAAAGACTATATCGGTGAAAAACTTGCGGAAGCAGTTAATGCAGATACGCTTCTTTTCTTAACTGGCGTTGATAACGTATGCTTAAACTTCGGACAGCCTGGAGAACTTCCATTAGATGAAATCAGTGCAGAGCAGGCTATTGGGTATCTGGAAGAAGGACATTTCGCTGCAAATTCCATGTTCCCTAAGGTGGAAGCCGCTGCTGCATTTGCTAAGTTAGGCGAAGAGAAAACAGCTATTATTGCTCCAATTGAAAAAGCTTTGGAAAGTGTAAAAGGAAATGCTGGTACTGTAATAAAATAAAGGACTTAAAAAAGGAAATGCTTTGCTCTTAAGCATTTCCTTTTTTAAGTCCTTTTCCTGTTATTTTATTAATTTGGATACTGCCTTAAATTCAGGTGTCCCTGCTTTTTCTAAAAGTTCAAATAAGACAGCTTCTACAGAAGTAACAAAAACACCTTCCTGTTTCATGCGTTCCATCCCAACCTGTAAGTCAGCTTCTGTTCTTGAGCTTGTACAATCGGTTACAATGCATACCTTATATCCTTGTGCAATCAGATCTCTTGCTGTCTGCATAACACAAATATGAGCTTCTACTCCTGCTAAAATTACGGTCTTTCTATTATGTGTTTCTAATTCTTTGCGGATTTCTTCTGTATCAAGGCAGCTGTATGTGATTTTTTCAAGGTAGCCAAACTGTTCCTGAGTTTCCGTTATTTCTGGAACTGTCATTCCTAGTCCTTTTGTATACTGCTGCGTAAACATTACTGGGCAGCCTACTATCTTTAGTCCTGTTAATAACTGAACGGTTTTCTCAATTACCTTTTCATGATTATGAATGGCTGGCATTAATTTCTCTTGATAGTCTACTAGCATTGCAATACTATCTTCTAATTTAATACGCATTGGTACTTCTCCTTTCAAAACTTTATGTAATATGCATTGCTATTATACTGTGGCATTGGCAAAAAAGCAATAAGCCTATTAAGGACTTTCAGACTCCTCAACAGGCTTATGTATGATGAAGCCTACATAGTTTTATTAGCCATTCTCCATAACATCCTCCTCTGCCCTTGTCTGCTGCTTAGTCCCATATGGGTGGCTTGGTGGTGCATAGATAGAATATGCCTTCATAACAATATCACCTGTATTGGATACATTGTGCCATGCACCTGCTGGAATAATGATAGCATCATCATCCGTAACTGGCTGATTGAAAGAAAGATTATCACGAGATGTTCCCATTTCTACAATGCCATCTCCCGCTTCGATACGGACAAACTGATCAACATCAGGATGCATTTCCACCCCAATATCTTCACCTGGCTGAAGACTCATTACAGTCACCTGAAGATGTTTTCCCGTCCAGATTGCTGTACGGAAGGATGTATTCAATTTGGTCATGGATTCCATATCAAAGATAACTGGTACAGGGCCATAGTCACGGAACTGACTTGCTTGTGAGGAACCAGCATTCTGGCCTGTCATGTTATTCTGACTTGTCATGTTATTCTGACTTGTCATGTTATTCTGACTTGTCATGCTGTTCTGACCTGTCATTCCGCCTTGATCTGACATATTATTCTGACCTGTCTGGTTATTCTGCCAGAAATTATTATTTCTATTCTCCAATGAAAAACCTCTAATCTGTTTATATTCCATACAATATATGAATGCATTTGGAAAATATGCTAACTCATTCTTATTAAGCAAAAGAACTGAAGACCTGCAAACAGATCCTCAGTTCTTAACATTAAGCTACTAACGGGAGTTGAACCCGCTAGTTACAGTTTAGCCAAATCCCCATAAACGCGTGAATCCCTTGTAAATACTAGGTTTTCATGCGTATTTATTTTTCTTAAAATACATGTATTTTTCTTAAAATGTATGTATTTTTTCTGCTTATGCAACACGAAATACAACACGACAATTTGAGTTGTATAGATACCTCCAGAACTGATTGCATATGATATTGCAATATGCTATACTCCAATAAATAAGCAAATAAGGAGGATTATTTTATGAAAAAGATTTTGATTTGTGTTGCATTTATTTTTATTTTGTCAGGGTGCAATACTGTAACAAAAGAGACAGTTGTGGTAGATGATGTTACACAGTATAGCAACATATCGGTCGAACAGTTAAAAGAAGTCATGGGAGAACCAGTCTTAAAAGAAGACTGGACAAATAAGACATCTAAAGGTAATTTTAAAGTCTCAACGTGGGGATATGATAAAGATACCAGACACTATGAATTTATTATCGCTGATAAGAAAGTTGTAAGAGCAACAATAAATTCCGGTGATTACTGGAATAGAGACGGTAACAAATTTGAATATGATGGTGATATCAACACCGTATTCAAAATGTTTAATGTTGTTCCAGATAAAAGTGCTAGAAAAAAAGATACTGGTTCAGCATATATCTTAAGACCAGCGAATAATATTATCAGCGAGTTTAATATACAGGATATAAACAATAATACTTTTGGAATGGTTAAAGTTACATACAATCATGATTATTTTGATTAACAGACAAGTGGCAGAACATCACTGCCGCTTTATTTTTTTTATTTTTCTCTTGACAAACCGTACAATGTACGGTATAATATATACATAAGATGAGGAAAGAAAGGATGAATTATTTATGAAATTAAAAGAATTGGAATCAGAAAGAAATGAATTAGAAAAAATATTTGACGGAAATGAAAAATTAAAAGAGCGTACTAAAGAATTTATAATGACATGGATAGACAAAAAGCTTCAAGAAGAAGC
Source organism: [Clostridium] polysaccharolyticum (assembly GCF_900111595.1). Lineage (GTDB taxonomy): Bacteria > Bacillota > Clostridia > Lachnospirales > Lachnospiraceae > Clostridium_AI > Clostridium_AI polysaccharolyticum. The sequence goes on from NZ_FOHN01000002.1 coordinate 11,013, forward strand.
TGTGGAATTCGGCTTCAAAATGGGAGTCGAAGAATTATTTTTAAAACTTACAGGAAAAAAGTTCTCCGATGCAGAGAACTGGTTTGCTCTTGATTGTTTTCTCAACGACATCTTAGAGGGGGATGAGTTAGAATTTGAAAAAAAGGGGGGCAAAGAAATATATAAAAATTTAAAATCTAACGAATCGTTAATATACGATTCATTAGAAAATAAATGGACGTGGGAGGTAAGATAGGTATGGAATTTAGAGACCTGCTGAAATTCGAGATTGACCGTCTCGGCTTGACTCAGCGGGAAGCCGCTGAGTTCTTAGACGTAAGCTTAACCACTATAGAAAAGTGGTTAAGTGGAAAAAGAAAGCCGTCAGCAAGAACGGCAAGAAGCGTTCTTGACGATTTAAAGAAAGAAGGGTATAATTAAATTGCAAGAACCAAAGTGGAATGTAAACAGATATATTGTTTGTATTTTGATGAGAAGAACCAAAGTGGAATGTAAATAGTTTAAATATTTACATCCTGATATGTTGAGAAGAACCAAAGTGGAAAAAGGACTAAATAAAATAGTCCTTTTTTTATTTTTCTCTTGACATACCGTACAATGTACGGTATAATATATACATAAGATAAAGAAAAACAAGTCATAGAAAAGGAAAGGTGATAGATATGAAAGAAACATTAAGTAAAGTAATGAAAAGAGCATGGGAAATCAAAAGACAGGATGTAAGAAACATCTTTTCGCTTTGCCTTAAAATGGCTTGGGCAGAAGTCAAGAAAGGGGGTAATACTATAGAAAAGCTTACAGAAGATATTATTGAAAATATAAACAAAGGTGTTGCTAAAACTATAGAAATGCGAAATCGTAGATTTCACAAAAACGAAGAAGCTAAATTCTTCTTAACTAGTGAAAATACTACGGTTTACAATGATATGACTGTAATAACAGTCAATATGTTTGTAAATTATAAAACTTATAAACAGCTGTGCCGTGTTTATAAAGTTACAGTAAAGGAAAACACTTACAATGTTTCTACAAAAAAAATTTTTTTAGAAACTGTAAGTGTTGAAAATACTGCAAGAAATCTGTTATCAGATATCACAGCCGCTTTAGCAATCGACTAAAGCAACTGCACTGCAACCACTTAATAAGATAAAGGAAAAGGTGATTAAGATGAGAAAAAAAATGGAAAGATTAGCGAAAGAATTAAGTATAAGATCCTCACATTCTTATAGCTTTACTGAAACACCATTTAAAGTTGCGAACTTTGTTGAAGGAGAACGATATTTCATAGTTCAAACAACCAGCGATGAAGTTGTGAGGGCTTGGAAAACACAGCAGGAAGCTGTGTTTGATTTACAAGACATCTTACAAAAAGGTGTCTTCAGAACAAGATTCGGAGAAGTATACTTAAATAAATATAAGCAGTCTTAAAGAGCCTGCAATATGGAATTAAGTCTACATTGCAGGGCTCTTGTTGTTGCACTGGTACAACTTTACTTTACAGAAGCAATTGCTTTTACAATTGCTTCTGCTGCCTTATCAGTATTGTACTTTTCAACATCGTCCTTATCGTCTACAAAACATACTTCTACTAAAAGTGCAGGAGCATTTGTCTTTCTCAGGAAGTAAAGACTCTTATCTTCTTTTACTCCCCTGTTTGTTACTCCAAGAGCATTAGCCACTTCTTTTGCAATTGCCTCTGCATATTTTGTAACTTGTCCTTTTTTATTATAAACCAGTACCTCTACACCCTTGGTTTTCCCATCTCCTTTGTCTTGCTTGCAAGCATTAAAGTGGATCGATATATCTAAATCCACTTTATTTGCATTACACTTTTTAACAATCTTGTTAAGCACATCTAATTGACTTATTCCATTATCAACCGTACAGTCATGCACGGTATTCCCTGCTGCTTTTAGCATCTTTTTGACACGTTCTTTTACTTTACGTGCCTCTTTGCTTTCGTCTATGTATCCTACTGCTCCACACGCCTTTTTCCCTGGAGCATTATGTCCAGCATGGATGTTAATTTTCATTAGTCCTCTCCTCCTTGTTTTTTAGCACTTCGATCGCCTTAACAATTTGATTTGGGATTGGCACTCCCATTAATCCAGAGTTTTCTGTTATGCTTATTGCCTCGTTGCATGTAAATGCCATAACCACTGCATCCCTAATGTATACTGTGCCTATTGCTATATCTAGTCTGTTTGCAACAAGCACAAATGCTAGCATCATTCCCTTTCTGCATAAGCCTTTCCATCCTACACTGGAATTAAGCGCACCACTATCTGTTTTTGTACTTTTTTTAAAAACTCCTGCAACAACTATCCCAGATAAATAGTCAAGTGCCATAAATACTAACATCGTTATTATCGCACTGTCCCATCCTCCTAACATGTTTGTTATTGCTCCACCTGTCACTCCTACAATTGCACACATTAAATCCTTTTTCACCTAAATCATTCCTTTCATTATTTTTTGCATAAAAAAAGATTCTAAATTAATAGAACCTCTCTCTTTGCATCATACTATCTGTTATGTTCCGCATCCCATGACGCTCTTGTGTAATGTCTGCTGTGCCCTTTGTAATAATTTACTCCACTAGAAATTCCCAAAATGTCAAGTTCTTCTTCTGTTAATTTTACACATTCTGTGTATTCTGCCACTTCGGTTTGAGTCAATATTACAAAAGTGGTAGCGTCTATCCAGTTTCCACCTCCTGGATTAGTTGCTGAATCAACAGAAGTTTCTGTAAACATCTGTATTCCGTTATCCACTATTAGAACCATGTCTGCCGCCTCCCTTCTAATTCATAAAACATAGTCTTGCAGTTAAAGTTCCTGCAGTTGTAGTATTTAATGCAAACTCTGTATCAAAAATATTTGATGCCATTGCTTGCTCTATTTTTCCTGTGTTTCGTTTTGCTACATGACAACGAAAATAATTATCAGAAGTCCCAGATGATGTATAGGCTAGTATCCCTACGTCCTCTGACAATGATACCATACTACCCATGTATCCATTCGATAGTAGGTACGGTGTGCCATTGTATGTATAATTGTTATATGTATCATTGTAATAACCATCTTTACATATCCGAAGATAACCGTTGTTATCTAAATAGATTCCGTCAATAGTTTCTGCTACTCCGTTCCCCTCCATTCCAAGTGTCTTTCTTGCTGTTGTACCTACGTAGTTAAGGTTTAAACCACTTGCATTTAGTGTACCTGTTGTTCTAGCATCTTCAGACGGAGCAGACAGCATTCTCCCGTCGATTTTTCCATTTTGTATTATGTACAAATGGTGGAATAGAGATAGCTTGATATGATCTAATATCCCATAATTCATCCCAACTGCATTGGCACAAGCTCTATATTCTGACAATGATTTATCTGTAGTTTGAACTTTCCCACTCAAACTATACATTTTTGAATTTTCGCAGTGTGCAGGATATGCACCCACAAAAAAACTTTCATTTTTTCTACAACCATTATTAAATGCTCCATATGAATAACCGGAAGCATTCATATCATTTGTTATTCGAATACTTCCTTTTCTTTCATAAGGATTGAAATTCGACAAAATCCCTATTCTATGGAATTTTATCATTACACTTCTATGTCCGCTCGAAGGAACAGAAGTAATATCTACAGTCTCTCCATTTTTATTTTTAGAATAATCATCTTGATCTAAATATGTTTCGATTAAGCCTTGTGTGTTAGTACTAGTAACAACAAGTACACATGGCTTGTATCCTAGCCATTCAACCCAATCTTCTTGTGTAAAATTTTCACACCCTCCATGGTATGTTATTCCATTTCCTTTGCATGGATTTAAACTTGCATTAAAGTCTAAATCAATTCTAAAATGGTCATATTTTTCTTTTATAGCTAAAAAAGTTACTTTGCTAAAATCCATGTTTCCAGTGAATTGCTCGTTTACTTTGTAATATGCATCATTGTAAACGACAATATCATTGTTCTTGTAATTATTAGCATTGTCATACTCACCACGCCATTCCATTTTTTTATTTACAGCATCATTTAATTGTGACAATGTAACAACTCCAGCTGGATCAACTTCAACTGTCACATTCTCACTACTGGACGTTGTAAGTACCATATCAATGTTCAATGCACTTGATGTGTTACTAGCAGCTGGTAAGTGACAATTACCACTGGTTTCTTGACATACTGCATATAGTATCTCACCAACATCAGGATCATTTGCATATAATCCTAATGTTTTGATGTAGTATCCACTGATAAGACCAGCATTATTGAATACTACCGATAGTTTTACATCCGTAGTATTAACTATTGTTTTACTGGAAATATTACTGATTTGCTGTACATTTATAGATTCTAAACTATGTAATGTAGATGTTTGATATTCTGTGGAGCTTGTAGAAATCTTTGTAAGGTTTAACGTTACACCATTCCCAACTTTAGCATTTAATTCCACGCCTTTATCAGTCATTATCATGTTGCCAAACTGCGCCATTATGAAACACCTCCTACTTGTATTATTTCCGTACTAGTTACCGTACCAGCAATGTATGTATTCCCATATGGTTTACACTCTATCACATTAGATATGTCATATGAAATGTTAAGTGGTAACATTTCATCTAAAATAGTCTCTAATGTTTTGACTTCTGAGAATAATTCTAAATGCACTATTAAATGAAAGTAGTAGTTTTCCCAGTCTGCATCCAATTCGTAGTTGTTTATTCCACACAAGCCATTGATGCGGTTGATTAATATTTTCAAAGTATATGGAATCCTGTCATTCCATCGTAATGATACTCTAGCCTTACGTGATTCCAGTGATTCTGTCCTACTTGGAGTAATTTTAAGTAGTTTCTCATACACTTTTATACCATCCTCATTACAATCATCTATGAATGCATTATTGAGTAATAACTGTATGGATGCATCAACCACATCCATCTCTTTATCCTCAGTCGACATTATCTGTTGCATTTCTTTAAACTTTATCATATATGGTGGTAAATACTCAATCAGATTGTTACGTTCCACTGCTCACCACCCCCAGCACAGGTATATGTTCAATATCTAATGCAAGATTAGATGCAGATCCATTTATCATCGTTTCTGTAATATCTATTACACCATCAATACTAAGTATCGATGATTCAATCACTGATTTTCTTATAATGATACCATCTGATGCGCTCCATTGCTGTCTCAACTCAGTAAGTTTACTCTCTATTACTGTTTCAATCACACTTTGCACATCATCGAATGTTTTACCGCTATCTAATGTGAGTGTAAATGTAAAGTTTACAGTTGTTTCCTCCACGCCTACTACATTAACCACGTGGCCAACTGGAGCAACACCGTCACCCTCTCCATCATATCCAGGATCTAATTCTTCCTGAACAGACTGTATAAGTGTATCTGATGGCTTACGAAACTGTGAATTAATTATGATTATTTTTACTGTACCACCAGTTGTAAGCAAGTGATTCATAGCCGCATTGTAAACATTACTAATCCAGGTGTAAACACCACTACCCAGTGTGCTACTTGACTGCTGATCAAACCAAGTTGTAACTGCAGAATCAGGAATCATACTGGATGGACTGTATCCATTCCAAGCTCTTATTGGTTTACATCCACCTACACCCTGCATGGAGTTTACTTTTTCCATGTAATCCAACTTGTTACCACCATACGACTTAGAAGAAAAGCTGTTAAAATATCGTTCTCTAAAGTCTTCCTCTTCTTCCTCTTCCTCACCGGGTATTAATACACCGGTTATTGTGGCAGTTTCCAATCCTTCAATAGTTTCGATTGGTATTAAATCACCTGTTTCTTTGTTACCGCATTCTCCATCACTCTCACATTCTATTTTCCATTTTCCTGTTTCATCTGCCACAGGACCAATTACACTGTAATTTAAGTCATCTAAATTAAATCTGTCACCTGCATTCAGTGTAACGCTGGACGGTGTTGCTGACATTTTACATACAGCATTTGTGGCCTGCTGTGGATAAACCCCACGCTCTGCCGCACGTTTTATTAAATAGTAATAACTTGCACTGTCACCAAATACTTCTTTCATCACCATTTCAAGAGCCACATAAAAATTAGACAGTTCCAATGCAGCTGGTGCCAATGCATCGTAAATAATTGATCCCTCACGCTTATCCATCTTGTCATCTACTTTTTCCAGCATTCTATCTAATAAAAATTTATCTGTATATGATTCAAACATTATGCTGCCACCTCCCATTCAAATGGTATTTCATCCCCATTGGTTGTGTTAATTGTAAATGTACAATGCACTGCACGCTTACTAATTTTTTCTGCAGTATAATCAGTTATGGATTCTATGCGGTCATCAGTTGTCAATGCATCTGATATGCGATACTCTAATTCCACCATTACATAATCCATATCTTTTCCTATAAGGTCCTTTAGTTCAATTCCATAGTTCCAGCTATAGATTGGACTATCATAACGTTCAGTGTTTAATATCTTATCGGCTGCCTGTATTACTGCATCTGTTTCATCTATTTTACCAGTTATTGTTTCATCACATAATCTGTAAGTTCTCGATGTTTCCTCTTCTATTTCAAAGTCACTTGTATCTATATCATCATCGTATGCATTATCTAAATCAGGAATCATCCACTCACCACCTTATCTACAATTACATATTGTTTTCCACCTGCTTTTCTAATCATAAGTACTTTATCACCTGTACATATGATATTATTGGCTGTATTAGTAACAAGCAGGAAATCTTCATCCAGTGTAATTTGTTGTGATACTTGTACTTTCAATGGTAACAGTGACACAACCTTACCTACTATGTAATCACTAGGCTTGGATGCTCTAAATGCTTCCATAGCGCATTTTTTAATAAGCTGTGTCAGATTGTTAGCCACTGAAACCACCTCCAGATACAGTTAAATCCATTGTGTACTGTTTATTTTTAAAATTGTGTACCACTTTTTCGACTAGCATATAATTAGATATTTTCATATCTTGAAGAGTTAAAAGAACTGGTATCAGGCATCCAGCATGCACTGCAGTATTACCAATGACACCTTTTATTGTCAGATTCTTGGTTTTCTGATTATACAGTTTTAAATATGCCTGTGATTTCAATTTTCCAACATCAGGATCATCTATTTTCTCTAAGTACTGCAAAACTCCCCATTTATTTATATTGTTACTGTCTTTAGTCACATATAAGTCAAATGTACCTTTATCTTTGTTTTCGTATATAAGTTTCACCTGATTGTATGTATTGCTGTCTATGGATGTCTTATATGTATAATCCTCACCAGTTTCTGCATCAATGAGACAACCATTCACAATCATTTTGGAAGTGTCCTGTAACATAAGTTTTCCACAGTCATCCCACAGTGTATATATGATTCCTTTTGTCATCATGGTGTCATCTAATACATTCTGCATGATATCAAACAGAGTCATATTGTCCTCTATTGCAGACACCTTATACTTGGTATCCGTAATAGTACCTGCATTAAGGTTAAATCTGTCTATTATGATTTTAAGTACCTCTGATGCTGTTTTATTCTTATACACAAGTGTATCCTTATTCTTAAAGTATCTCAATTGATTATAAGCAGTAATTGACATCATCCCATCTTTAGATACAGAACGTGTAAATACAAATCCATAAAAACGTTTTACACCATCCACTACAATGAGTACTGCGTTACCCTCTTCAACCTTGTATTTTCTTTCATACTTAAATTCAAACTTTGCTGTACCAGGAGAACATTTACGTTCTTCCGTAATAGTCATGCTCTCATTAACTGGTAAGAAAAATTTATCTTTACCATTGTTAATCAACACAAGTACTTTACCATCAGGTAATTTATTCGTTTCTTTTATCTCTCTGTCAGTAACATCAGCAATAATGGCTGACTTATGATTTTTCAGTATGGAGTTTAAATATGCCAGTTCTTTAGCTGACGTTTTTTTCTTGTTTGAACTTCCTTGTGTAGAGCCTGCAGCTGATGAATTGATATTTGGATATTGAGGTGTGCCATATCCTGTAATCGTTGATTCAGATAAAGAATATGTTCGCCTTGCAACCTTTGATGAAGTGTTACCCTCAATCGTATGTAGAGTGTTTCCTGTCACTGATTCGACTAATCCAACATGACTCCTACCAGTCTTAAAATAAACTACATCACCACGCTTAGGTGTATAGGAGCCTTTGTATTTAAATAACCCATGATCTTTAAACCACTGCATTCCAACATCGGTCGACGCAGTACGTGGAAATATGGATGTACTGACACCTGCCTGATTTGCACACCAACTAGCAAACATATGACACCATGGAGCACCGTTCATACCATACCATGCACCATATTTTGTCCTGTTTTTACCCTCTTCATGGTATCCGATTTGACTCTCGGCAACATTTATTATATCTTTTGCCAATACACCCACCTCCAACTATTTAGGTAATTTTAGTTTAGTTCCTGGATAAATCCACCATCCATCACTCGATGACTTTCTTCCGTGTTTCTTAGCAGTAGATTCTATCACGTTTTTATTTAATGTGTAGATTTCTTTCCACCTGCTGGAGTCATTAAGCTGTGACTTTGCTATTTTTATTAAGCAGTCACCCTTAACGACTGTATAAGATTTAGCTATAGGTTTTGATGCCCTATGCTTTTTGACTGTTACTGTTGTTTTTTTACTACTGCTTGACGATTTTTTCTTTTTTCGTACAAGCTTTTTGATACCTACATCCTTATACTGTTTTAATGTCAGTTTTACTTCTACATCCATGCCATTTCCTGCATCCTCAGTAAACTGTAGTTCTTCTATGGATACTTTTAGTCTTGTACTTCCAAAATTAATTTTATTCGGTGCCTTACGTACAAATAAAAATGTAAGCGCTTTACCTGATGATTTCCACGCTGTAAGTTTATCCATATAGTATTTTGCCCTGTGGAACGTACCGCTATATATGGCAAAAGGATAACGCTGGTTTGGTATTAACAACTTGTCAATCTGCACTTCCATCAACCCTGCATCTTTTAAAACATTAACCTCACTCTCATTAATGAGGTTGATTGTTTTATTCTGATTCTTTGTCTTTATCACCAGTTTCGATGGAGTGACAGGAAACAACACACCATTTATATACATCTTATACACTGTTGTGTTCCCCCTCTGCCATATTACTCATTTCTTCCTCTAATCTGTTTTTGAGGTGTTCCACTAATCCATCCGCATCAACTCCACTATTGATGTTGTTATGATTAGTCATCTCCACTTTAATCTCAGCAGTAGTGAATCTGTTTATTATGTCACGCTCTGCAATGTCTCTCAGATACTTTAAATCCTCTGATGTAGCTTCTAAGGATTTTGCAGTTTTAGATGTACTATCTGCAGTATCTGCCAAGTTAGGCATGCTGTTTAAAGCGTTTGCATAATCACTAGCTCGTGGGATATCAGTTCTTCCAAACAGATTACCTACATTGAAATTCTGAACAGTTTCATCTACTTTTTCACCGAAACTATAACCTGTATTCCACGCATCATCGTAATTAATGTGTGCATCTATCTGTGGTGCATTCCTGTCTAATGTTATTGCATTGTCATTTTTACCCCACGCAAGAACTGTATCCTGCAATGAGTTAAGTCCACTGGTCCAGTCTGTTCCAAATATGGCATCTATAATCTTTGTGACTACTTTTCCTAATGATAAGAACCAGCTTATTATCTGTCCTATCAAATTTGCCACTGCTCCACCAAAGCTGTCAAAACCGCCATTACATACGTTCAACACCCATTCAATAATGCTGATAAATGGCTGTACAAACGTATTATAAATACTTTGAATGATAGCATTAATTAAACCTATTGCTGTATTCCATATAAATGCACCAGCGGTTGTAATTACTCCACATATCACACCAGTGGCTGATATAGTGCTATTTGTTACCTTGTTAATAGCTGCTACAACCATATATATCACCGCTATCACAGCTATTATGAGAATGAGTATCCATGTGATAGGGCATGCGAGTAATGCAGTATTAAATCCATACTGTGCGGCTGTTGCGGCTGCAGTTGCAGATACTTCCGCACCTGTGGCTGCCGCATGAGCATAAGATGCTATGCACGATGCAACTTTTATAGCGTTACTCATCAGCTCCATTGCATTTGTAACAGCTAAGTAGCCAAGATAAATACCCATAGCCGCCGCCACACCAAGTACCAATGGCTCTAGTATAGACCAGTTATTTTGTACAAATCCAGCCACTGAACCAACCATATCAAAAATATTCAGTGTGATATTTGCTATTATCGCAAGACTGTCTATGGCTGATGTCGTAAACAATTGAAAATCACTACTATTTACCATATCGTTCAGTCTTTGTAGTACAGGCTGGAAAGCCATTATGGCTGTATTCTGCATACTCTGCCATGCCTGCCCCCATGTCATAGGCATTTCTTCAAACTGTCTGTTTATATCATCACTGGCATCAAATATGGCCGCCTTGACAACACTAGCGGATAATTCACCATCCTGCGCCATTTCTCGAATCTTGCCTATTGGAACATCCAAATAGTCTGCAATATTCTGAATCAGGTTAGGAGCCTGCTCAAAAATACTATTTAACTCATCACCACGTAATACACCACTACCTAATGCTTGTGATAACTGCAATTCTGCATTTGCAGCTTCTTGTGTACTAGCACCTGCTATTGTCATCTGCTTCTGTATTAAGTTAGCGAATTGTATTACTTCTGCATTGCTGGAGAATGCATCCTTGGCATTGTTGCCAAACCTAGCGACTACATCCGCCATATCTGAAAAACTACCTCTAGCATCTTGTGCAGATATATACACCATGTTTACAAGATCTTTCGTGGACTGCAATCCATCATTCATCATGTTCAGTCTTGCTGTTGTCTGTGTTAGTTCATCAGACTCTTTCAATGCATTTTTCGCTGTTTGCACTCCAATATATGCACTGGCAAGTCTTAAAACATTTGAAATGAGTCCATTATAACAGTCAGATCCACTTCTAGCAATTTGGTTAAACTCTTCCTGTTTTTGTGTATTATATTGTATTTCTTCCCCTATTCTGATTGCATTTTCTGCCACATCATCATAAGCTTCAGTCGGCATATCAATCCCAACTGCCTGCTGTAAGTCGTACACACTCGATACAGCTGATTCAGTTGCAGTTACGACATTATACATGACAGATGAAAAGCCGTCATGCATCTCGATACCTGTCTGTATCATAGCTTATCACCTGCCCCTCTTAGATTCTCTTTCTAATCTTCTCTGTTCTTTCTTTTCATTTTCAACTCTTATTTGTATTGATGCAATGACAAAGGCCTTTTCCTCTTCACACATCGCATCGAATACACTAGGTAGAATTTTAAGTTTATAAAGGGCATAGTAAGCATAATTTGCTTCACTATCCCCTTCCAAAATTAGTTTTTTGCTTCTTCTACCTTGTCATCCAATGATTTAAATCCTTGGAACTGTTGTACCCATGCACCAAGGTTTTGATATTCCCCTGGATCATCCACCATTGCATAAAGCAGTTCGCTAGGCTCTTTCACACTATAACTGTTTTGCAGTTCTGCATTGTATAAATCAGGATCAACCACAGATGCTATAATCATTTCATTGATGTACTTGGATGTATTTAACTTTGGTCTGAATGCATTAGGTTTACCTGTAATTGGAACATCAATCATACATCTATCTCTGATTGCATCGTGTTCCTGCGATGTAATGTGCTTAAACTCCCATTGTAGCGGATTACCTTGTTCATCAGTTAAGAATTTAGTAACCGCATGCATTTCGTTTTTCTTTGTTACTTTATTCTGTTTCATAAATCTACTAAATTTACTCATTGATTTCCCTCCAAAACATATAAAAAAGACACTCAGCAGAGTGTCTTAAATTAAATTTTTACATACCTGGTAATAGTTTGAATTTATCAGGCATTTCAAAGTTTTCAAATGTTCCATCTACATCTTCATCTAGTGGATCGTCACTGGATGCATCAAATTTGGCTAAAACTCCACCGTCGATGTTACAACCAAGAAATGTGACAGTTTGTTTTCCAGCAGCTGACGTTGGATCTTCATTGGATACCTGAATTTCAAAGTATACATCTGCACCAGTGTTCTTGTAATCTAACATCATCTGTCTATAAATACTAGTGTTATAGTGCATAGTGGCTGACCAAGTACCCTCCCAGCCTGTGGCCTTGTTGCCGGCCCCAGTCTGTCCTAAAATTGGTACTTTTACTTTCTTCTTAGTGAACTTCGCTTCAAACTTAATCAAATTAAACGCATTGTATCTTCTCCCGTTAATAGTTACATAGCATTTAGCTAATTTAGCGCTAATGGAATCACCTGCACTCATTACTACATCTGACATTCGTTATCACCTCTTTCTTACGCTACAATGACAGTCATGTACAATTGTGCCATTGCATTTACTACTGTCACAGGATTGCTTACAACTACAGATTTGTGAGTATTCCCCTGTTCCACGGACAAAGTATCAGGGTTGAAATTCTCGATTGCTCTTAATTTTTCAAGTTCCTGATAATACTTGACTAAATCCAGCCATAAACTTGTCCTGCCATCCGCATCGTTTGGAATGTCACCAAGATACTTATTATTAAATAAAGATGCTACATCAATAGCAATCTGATCCAACACTCTGATAGTCTGATTTGACTTAAAGTCCTCACCTTTTTCATCTGTAACGGTGACTAATGAATTGACATCATCCAACACTCTTACTTCATTGGATGACTTGTGGAATACGAATTCACCAGTTGTCAACGCTGCACTTAACTGTGTTTGCGTATATTTAGTATCAATTTCATATTCACCGTCGTATTTCATATTCTGAATTGTCTTATTAATTTGACATTCAGACTCAGCACCAGTCAACCAGTAAACTGCATTTGCCTCATTAGGGTATGTAGTAACACCATCTGACACAGTAGCATCATCAATACATTTATTCTTAAGATTAATTACACCTTCGTAATCAGCTGCTTTATTATAAATAACAAGCTGGAATTTAGCTCCTACTTCATCTCTCATACGCTTTGTGAAACTAATATAAAGAGTCTTTGTTGTGTCATCAGTAGTAACAACACCGATTGTATTGAAACTGTAAGATTCTATTGCATCCAAATAGGATTGATGTTCTGCACCGGTTACTGTTTTATTTGTACCTCCTGCCAACGCTACTGCGCTAGTCGCTGATAGTGATGCATTCGCTTTAAAGTCCACCCAGTCATTACTCTTTAACTCACTAGCAGATGTTACAGTTTGCGTATCTACCAGTGTAGTATCTAAGTATGTAGACACGTCAAATACATCTTCATCATCCACATTAGTAGTTATAGCAATTCTGATGTCATTCCCCCTAATACCGCCATATTTGGCAGTTGCGAATGTATTTGTTGCCTTAGTACCACCACCGTTAAGCCTGTACGCATGTAAGACTTTACAGTGTAGGAATAAATCTCTAAGACCTTTTAATTTATCATGTGTAAAATCATAACCAAAGATTCTTTTACAGTCTTTTTGGAAGTCCTTCAGTGTTACTGTGAATACTTCATTCTCCTGCCCCCAATCTAATTCCAAAGGCATTGTAGCAACTCCACGATCACCAACGCTTGCAGTTGCTCTATTGGCGGAAATAAAGTTGATATATGCACCAGGAAGAACTTTATTTTGACTTGTAAATGTACCTCCACCTAAAGCCATTTATTTCACCTCTTTCTTTAAGTAATCATTAATCAGCTTTTCAACTTCTGACAAAGAAAAAGAACCATTGTCATCCAACACTGCGTTGACAAGGTCCTTCTTACTTTCATATCTTTTACTGTTTAGAATTTGTTCTTTTGTGAACTTAGTTTCTTTACTCTTTTTATCCAAATTATCACCTCACGATGCTTGTATTAGCTTGTAATGTCCCCATAGATGGACTTTGTTGTACTTGCTTGACAGTAAAGCAGTTGTAATCTACAAAGTAGCTTAAAACGTCTCCTGCGAACTCAGAATGAGTATTACTGCCACGTATCAAATTACCGCTCACTGTTATGTACTCAAGTATGCTGTTTAATTCTTCTGAAACACTGTTACATTCACGTTGCTTATGTAATTTGTCCGCAGGAAAGTATTGAATACAAAACTGATTTGTACTCTTATACCTATTATCCCTAAACAAGTTACTTGATGGGTTGATACACTGAATAAAAAAACAAGGCTCCTGTAAACCCTGTTTGATTTCTTCCGTGTAAATATCATACACGTCAGAATTTTTATTAAAATTAGCATCCAAAGCATTTACTATGCCTTGTATAATCTCATTTATCAATGTATCACATCCTCTAAATAATTTTTAATCTTTCTCTCCAATATTGCAGGAGCCATTCGCCGCAGTTCCTCTTCACTTATTGTCATCATGAACTGGCCTTTTACCCATCCTTTGTGGTTTGCGGTTCTATGTCCATATTCCACATAGCTTGCGTACTCGACTGGATTTACTATCTCAATCTTGTACGTATTACCTTCCTTTGCTATTTCCATTGATTCAGCGTAATCCTTGGCAGATGACTTTTTGTTTGCTGTCCAACCACGTCTTAACGTTCCACCATTTTTACCAGTACTGGATGGATATTGTCCAACTGGTGTACGTTTTACAACTAACCTTAAGAGCCTTGCTGCCAATTCCTTAGTACAGGATTCCACGAATTGTTGTGGGTCCTGTAATTTGTTAAGTTCGTCTCTAAGCTTTTCCATCTGTTTGAAATCAAACTTCCCCATGTTAGCCATTACGACCATCCCCTAAATAGTTCTAGCATAATTTCTTGATGTGTATTGTAAACTGCAGGAACACCGCTTGACTTGTATTCTGTCAAACGGTTCTTTTTATCTAAGACTGAAATCTTACTTCCTGGTTTAATTGTTATATCAGGAGATATAAACAATTTTACACACTGACCAATATTGGCAGCTGATTCTGATTGAACGACTGTTTTTAAACTGCTGAAAGAAATTCTGCACGGCTGTTCTTCCAGTACACATTGCTCTGACATTTCAGTTGTACGTGTATTTTGATTCTTATGTTTACCATACTCATAAACATTACATTTACAATCATACATTGATTCCACGGCCTGTCTTGCTGCTAATAACGCAACTTTCGGAAGTGACATAGTCGTTTCCTCCCTTCGTCAATAAGACTAGAAATAAGGCTATCATGTGTATTTTTACTAGTGTTAAATGTAGTGGAAGTATCTCCCTCTGTAATACTCTTAACAGAAATACATCCGTCCTGTTGACCTGTGCTGACTTTTTCCCGATAAAAATAGCCACATACCATATCAATTTCGATTGGTATGCAGCCATCTGGAATATCTTTTCGGTTGCAGAATGTTTTAATTTCTGTTTCTGTTGATTCTATCAACTCTGTTAGCAAAAATGCATCTGCTTTAACAACTTCACATTGCATCTTAATTAGTTTCAGTACCAACCTTTGCATTAACGTTTCATTCAATTCTGAATTAATAGCTACACACGCATTTACTACATCTGTAACTTTTTCAACTGTTTCCTCGCTTTCATTAGCTAGATAGTTCATATCATCACCTATCCAATCTTATGACGAATTTCCACCATACGGATTTGTTTGTCCTCATAAACCTTGTTCCAGTTACGTGCATTTTCAAGTTCTGACCTCAATGGTGTCTCAACCTTTTCACGAACAGCACCAGTATAAGCCACTCCACGTGGATGCAAGATATAAGCTTTACGGTTGATAAGATAGTCTATACCTCCACCAGTCTGCTTATCTCTATCAATTTCAACAGCAACGTGTCCCTCTGGACTTCCATTACCGTAAGCAAAAGCACCATTGCCAAACAGATATGTACTATATACACCATTGCTAACAGGACATCCATCATCTACAATTACTCGTCTTCCCTGGTATGTTTCAAACTCTACATCTGTGCTATCTCTTTCTGTTTCAATAAGATTTCTCTTCTTTAAGTAAGACTTTGTTGCACTGTGCATCATAACACCAGTTAAAGTGCTTTGAGCATCACCAAGCTTTTGGCATCCATCAATAAAAGCATCTGCGCAAATAAGCTGGTCTGACGCATTTGCTTCTGTTGAAATATCCAGGATGTGATTTGCAAGTGGAGATACGCTATTTCCTACACCAGCAGTTGTTGTTGCAGCCGCTGCTACAAGTGTACCGTCGGTTGTTTGCACAACTGAAATTGTAGGTTGTGCTCCATCTCCTGCAACTACTTGAGTAAGAGTAATTACATTTGATGTTACGGTAACTGTAAATACCCCAGAGTACTGCTCCTCTAAAAGAGTTTTTAAAGCAGATGCCTGAGTACTGTTTGTAGAACCTACAGCAATTGTTCGACTTGCTGCACTTGTATCATCGGCAATTGTGTATTCTACTTCATCAACTGTAATTTTATCTCCTATTGCTCCCTTAGTGCTAATTGTAATTGTATAAACACCTATTGTTCCACCAGTGGATGTGTCGTAAGAACCAAAGATACCTTTCAGTACCGCAACAAGCTCTTTTTGATGATCTCTAGCCCAAAATCCAGCGGCTAAGTCACCTATTGCCATCATCGGATCTTTTCCTGCAAGTGCGGCGGATAAGTTACTAGCCCCCCACATTTTCTGACGTAAGATTGTAGTTGATACATCCTTATTGGAACCAATCTTTGCAGCAGTCATTTTAACATCTTCTAATGTAGGTTCTGAATCTCCTGTTAAATCCTCGAAGAACGGCATATTATGTGTTCTTGCCGCTTCACTTGCTAATGCATTGAAGGTATCATTTGTTGCTACGATACCACTAGAAAACATTGCAGATAGTTCCATAGTTCGTTGGATAACATAAGGTTCGAACAGCTCTGGAACGATTACATCACTAATTCTTGTAATTGGCATAAATTACACTCTCCTTTTTTAAATATTTAATTTTAATGTTACACCAGCTGCGGCTGCCATTTCTTTGGCTTGCGCTGGATTTTCTTTTAATAACTTGCCCTGCTCTGTAAGATTAAAAGAATCTTTCGCAAAGGGATTTTTTACATTACCGCCACCATTTCCACCTGCTGGGTCATAGTGTTGATTAGAAGTTCCAAACAGATGAGCCATTGTCTTATCTTCACGGTAAGGCTTGATGGAGTCCTCTACTCCGATAGGCTTGTTATCTTTGTCGAAGTTAAACTTATCCAGTCCCCCATGCTTGAAAATAAGATAGTCAGGATCCGTTACACCTGCTTTGCTTAACTGTTCTTTCAGCGCATAGGTCTTAGTTGTGTTCAGTGCTTCTGATTGAATTTTTTCTAAATCTGCATTTGCTGTATCAAGCTTCCCTTGCAACTCTGTAATAGTATTCTGAAGCTTTTGATTGTCCTTATTACCGTTTTTAAGAGTTTCAATAGTCTTATTTAACTCTGTAATCTGTCCGGTAAGATTTGTTTTCTCCGCTTCTAGCGAATCATACTTGCCTTTTCCAACATACTCACCAGTTCCAAGGTTGGCAATCTTAATTTGCTTATCCTTGTTTTCTGACTTGCTATTGTAGGCATTCACAGCTGTTTCAAACTGCTTATACAGCTCTTCTCCTAATATTTCTTTTAAAAACTCCATAATTCTCTCCTTCAGCTACGTTTTTAATCGTGGTTTCTTCCACTGCAAGCGGTGTTTTAATCACTACCCGCAAGTGAAAATTAGTTTAAACGTCATTTCGGACAAAAAAAAAATTTATCATCCTTCCTTAAGAAATTTTTCTTTCCACTCTTTATACTTCATATTTGAATGTACTTCATAAGTTTTTCCATCAGAACCCTTTGCAGCACGAGTGCCAACTAAATCAAACTCGTCATCAAAGAATGGTACAGTAGTAGAACGACACCAGACATGAAACGGTGGAGCTGTTACACCGACTTGCCATTGCGACATCGGAAAGTGTTGACCGTCCATGCTCTGACAGATATCTGAGGTATGGCTATCCAAGGTTGCCACAACCTCAAATTGTTCAACCCCTAAATCTGAAAAACAATCCTTTTGAGCTACAGACGAGAAAAACGCTGATTCCGTCATAACTAAACGTCCAGCGTTCTTTTTACTAACATCTAACTTTTTACTTATAGCATCAATTGCCTTTCCTGGTTCTCTGCCAAGAATATAGTTCTGTGTAAGCTGGTTTTGTAGCTCATTAATCAACTTAGTTTTGTTACTCCATATTCTATCCGAGAAGTTCTTCCCATCCACTGCCCAAGGCTTGTGTATAAGTAAATCGACCTTGTTTGGATCAATCTTTGTGAACTCAAATCCAATACCTGCTCCCTTTTGAATCTCGAAAACCGATTTATAGTAGGCTTCTGAGTATGACTGTTTTAAGAAGTCTGTTACTCCACCTTCGTAAAGTGTACTTAAAAGCTCACAATGCTGTTCAATTGCGATTTTTGAAGCTTCCAAGTATGAAATATGATGCCTTGCGGATGCATTTTCTAGCTGCTTCATCCAAGCACCATCAACAGCATTATCTTCACCAGCTTGAATGTATCTGTCAACATCCCATTTAAACTCTTCAAGCTCATTTTTCTTAAGAAGTTTTCTAGCAGCATACAAGCTAATATCGTTATTGTCTGCTAATCTCATGTACCATTTTTCAATATCCATTGTGATATCATTCTTGGCACGTCTAAATATTTCTTGCAAGTCGTTATAATACTTCTGAGAATTTACATAGCTATCATTCTCCAATTGTACGAACCGTTCTTTCCAGTAAGCAGATTCTTTACTCATTCAACATCCTCCTGCTTTGGTGGAACATTCCCATTGTAAGGGTCAAACTTCTTTTCCTGTTCTTCCTCTTCCTGTTTCAGATACTCTAATTCCTTATCTGCATCTTCTACCAGAGGATGATTCTTAAGTATTGTACGTTTACTAACAATTCCAACACTATCTTTGCAAATTTGAGCCTGTTCAGTGTCATTCTTTATACAAGTGCGGGTCCAAGTTTGGATTATAGTCTTGCATTCAATTCCTTTATACTTGCATATAGCTCTTACCAATTCAGCAAATCCCAACTGAAATTCAGTTTGCATAAGACCGACTTTCATTTCGAGTAAACTGTACATGAACTTAAGAGCTTCACCCGATTGATTTCCGAAGCTTTCTGGCTGAGGATCAAACCCTTGCCCCTGCTCGAAAATTGCTTTCCTGGTTGCTTCAAGTATGGTTTTTCTAGCTTCAATTGGAATCTCAATTGAAAGAGTGCTAACACCAGCGTTTTCCTCGTCACCATCAACTTTTATTGTTTTGTATTTCTTAAGGTCTTTCAAAAAGTCACTCAGTTCAGTTCCTCCATAACCAGAAAGTATAAAAATCAATTCTTGGATATCATCTAAATCATTGATAAATCCAGAGTACACCTTATCATAAACGTCAATAAGGTGTTTGATATTCTTTAAATCATTGGTACCAATATTATTATTCATGAACGGTATAAACGGAACTCTTCCTAAGTTGTGCTTATACTCTGATGTATCAGAGTTATCCGCTGAATCTGAAAACATATTGTAAAATTCAAGCGTATCAAGTTCATTTATTCGTTTGAACGCTTGACACTCTGTTTCGCTCCAATACTCATATACCGTGTAGCTGGCACTGTCTGTTTCGTCAATTTCATTGTAAACCCTTAACACTCCAACAAGTGTTTTCTTAAGCTTCTTTGACCAAACAGGTATAATCTGCTTACTGTCAACAACTGCCCACTCAAATCCTTCATCACCTTGCCAATAATGAACCCAAGCAATTGAAGCATTAGAAGCATTAATACACAGCTCCATACAATTTTTTGCGTATTCATCACCAAGACACTCAGCAACTGTTTTATTTGCAGCAGTATTTCCAACATCAAAAATTGGAGGTGCCGTGAATGCGTAAGATGCTTTTTGATTCACTATCAGTCCATGAAAGTTCCTTGGAATTCTGTTATCTGCATTCCTCAATGGGTTTCCATCTTCATCCTCTTTCTTTTTTTGAAATAGGACATCTGTTTCATTTCTGTAATATCTCTCAGCTGTCATTGCTGCGTTTACAAAATCCATATGTCCTGATTCATATTTTTTTATTAGTTTTTTTATAACATCTAAATCCACTTTATCACCTCGCTTATTTCATTATTGCAATTCCTGCAGGTTTTCTTATAACTGTATAACAAAAATACCTTACCGCATCCATTGCATGGTCAAGTGTTTTTATTGGCTTATCCTCGCCTTTTTCACTAGCCTTTAAGTCCCATGTATAAGAAGAGAATTCTTTTAGTGTATTTGTGCACTGATTAGAAAATGCAATCAAATTACGATTAAGCAATGTTCCGACGTATCTAATTCCATCAAGTACATCGTTCTTTGCTTTTTTAATCTTGAACCCATTCTTCTTTAACAATGCAATAAAGCTTGCTGCAGATGGGTCAATAACTATCTTTCTTGGATTTATTCCTCCAAGCCAATCTTTCAAGTCCTCTAAGTACTCCTGGTCTGTTTTCTGCTTATCTTCATCACGGCCAGAGTAATAATACTCTTTAATGCAACACCAAACACCGTCTGACCTTTTCCGCCAGAGCAAGAACACTGTAGCATTCTGTGTACCATAGTCACAGCTTACATAGTATTCATCTAGCATGTTTGAAAACACATTGCAAACATGCTTTGCTGAATCAAACATATCGTATATGATTCCCTCAGCAACTACCCACAGTCCTAAAATAAAGCGCTTGTAGAATACACCGGTGTACATGCTCCTGTATCTTTCCTTTATCTTCTCAGAAAGAGACAGGTTATCATCCATTGTAAAGTGCAGGTATAACAGTTTTTTTTCAGCTGCCTTATCAATCCAGTTTAGCTTGAACCAATGCATTGGTCCGTCTGGATTGCAATTGAACCAGAATTTACTTCCGTCAACCGAACAACGTCCGGTTGCTTGGTTCACGAATGACTCAGGCATCAAAGCGACCTCATCGAAGAATACCCCCGCAAGCGTGATACCCTGTATAAGGTCTTGGCTTCTCTCGTCTTTTCCACCAAACATATAAAAATAGTTAGTCACGTTACCACGGCTAACTTCTAACAAATTATCTGCTCTATGGTCTTTGAATGTGTATCCTCTGCTCTTCAACATCAGTTTCAACCAGAACAGAACATTCCTTCGGAAACTTCCTATGGTCTTTCCACACATACCGAAGTTCTGTCCATTAAAACAACACATTGCCCACATAACGAACGAAAGGGACATACAAACCGTTTTACCCGATCTGATTGCCCCATCTGCAATAATGCCATCTTGATTTCTGACTGGTGATGCTGGACACCACCAGGTAAGAACTTGTTTCTGCTTCTTACTAAAAGGCTTGAACTTAAAGCATTTCTGCTTTACTACGTTCTTTACCTTTTTCTTAGCTCTCTCCCTGACTGCTTTAATTCTTTCATCAATGCTTTTTAAGTCAATCCGCATCACCTCCTAACATAAAGTAACCTATTTTTACATGTTCTATTTCAATGCTTGGATAACACATGAAACTCTTTTCAATCATGTTTAGCATGTATTCTATGCTACATGGCAATATATTTTTATTATTCATACGACAACCTCCAATTTATTCATCTTCACAAAGAGTAAGCATCAATTGATTTCTATAACTTGGTTCAAAATCGCATCCTTTTCCTGCTGCTGGATCGTAGTGTACTAGACATCTGCCGCTAATGCAATGCATCCACGCACATCTATATTCCATTGTTGCCATCGTTATCATCTTTCCACACATCTCCTGCAGTAGCGTTCAGGCATTCCAAGAAGCCATCATCTTCCTGTTCTGATGGAACATCATCTTTCTGGCTTAGTTCAATCTTAAGCATTTCAAGCTCAAGCTTCTTGGATGCAAATTCATCTTTTCTTCTATCAGATGGAAACAGTTCAAAGAACTTTGTAAGCCAATTTATTGCTTGCTGCTTATCCTGTAAAACAACGCTCATTCCGCCTTTTGAATCAACCTTGACTTCTTTTATAAGCTGAGTATCAGTATTCTTTGAATTTTCAAGCAATACACAATCTCCATCAAATCTAGCATAGTTACCCATGTCAGAAAATGCAATTCGCATCTGCAAATCAACTATATCGCTTGCATCTGCAACTATATTTTGACGCTTGATTTCTTTCAACCTGTCTATCTCAGTCTTAACACATGGTTTTACAAGCATCTTGTAACCTTCCGCATTAGCTGTATTGTAACAAGATCCAAACGCATTTATATAGCTTTGAGTTGCATTAAACGTTTTTATGTAATACAAGCAAAACAGCTTTTCCTTTTCAGTTAAGTCAGAATTGCTCATTGTTTCCTTTGTTCCGTCGCTCACTTTTTTCGAACGTTCGTTTTTCTTATTCTGAACGTTCGCAATAACAGTGTTTGGATCTGCATCCCATTTACCCTCACACTTCCATCGACGAATTGTCCCTTCTGGCTTACTGAGCTGCTTGGCTATATCAATCAATTGCTTTCCAGCCTTATACATTTGTCTTGCTTCTTCCTTTAATGGATTTTGTTTCCTAGCCATCTTTCTCAGCTCCTTCCGTGACATACATTTAAAACAACATAGGTTGACCTGACGTATTAAAGTATATATATATAATAATTATTGTCACTATATATATTAATATAGTGTTTTTTCTTGCAATAAAAAAAGTACCAACTTTTAACTGCTGGTACTTTTCGGCTAGATGATTAATCGTATCACTCTTTTATAGTAACACATTGTTTTGTATATGTGTGAACATGTTTGTCTAATATCGTACATTTGCATACATTTTATGTTGTATCAAATATGTTAAGTTGACCTGCGCTATCCAATAATAATTTATAACCAGCAATCGCAAGGAATAAAATCTGCTATCTGGTATTGGTTATTTTCCCATTCTTCCTTGTTCATGAAGTTCTTTTCAAGTTCTTCTAATTTTGTGTCCTTAAAAACAGTATATCCAGTTTCATTTTCTGCTTGTTTAGCAAGTTCGAACTGTTCTGGATAAAACTTATATACTTGATAGAAGTATTCTTTCCCTCCCTTGAAGCAAGGAATACAATTATTATGCTTTAGAGCCTTGTATGCATTTGGCAGTTGAAGCTTCCATTCTTCTGTAATGAACTTCTTTATTTCTTCGCTTGAAATACAGCTTTCTGCAATTGGAAATCTGATTTTTCTTCCATGCTTTTGTGCTCTTGCATATGCCTTTTGTACCCTACTAGGTTCATCAGCTCCAAAGCCAACATATTCTATGTACTCTTCTCCCATTCGTTCCAAGTATTTATAATACTGCTCCTTCATTTCTTGCTTTAACCTCTGTGTACAAAACGGTATAAAGTTTCCTGGAATTGCTCCTCTATCCTGTATTAGCTGCCAGATAGTTCTTCCATCCCCCCATATTGTAATAGGCAATTTCAATTTTCTACCTACCTGACACATGAAGCGATATATATCCCTGTCCTCACTCCACGTTGGTGTATTTAATAACACAATGTCCCTCAGTCCTTCCTTGCCTAACTCATTTTTTACCATATGAGCAACATATGCACTTGCTACTCCTCCGCTAAATAAAACTACATGTTTCATACCAACTACACACCAACTTTCATATAAGATTCAACAGCATACTTATTCTTGCTTTTTGCCCAACTTTCTGACTTGTCAAATTGGTTCCCAACCTCTGACCAGTTCAATTCATCTTTGTATCTTAAGCGTACTATTTCAGAAAGCTCGTCATCTTCCATGAGATATATTTTATTTTCGATTTCAGCAATATGTTCAATTGTCTTTTTTCTCCTGTTCTCAATCTCTTCTTTTGTTATTATATAATCGCTTAAGTCTGAGTTTTTCCCACTACCATGCGGCATATCATCAATTTGTTGTGTTTTAGCAGAACTTATCTTTTGTTCCAATTCTTTTATATTTTCCAACAACCTTTTACTTCTTAGTACAAGCTTAGGATAACTTTTAAGTTCTCTCAAAGCATCTCTATATTCCATCAAGCCACCTCCTAAGCAAAACGAATCTGTCCGTTCGGTTCTTCTATGCTTTTAACATTCCCCCTCTGATACTCCTTTATGAACTCAACCAGAACTGGCTTGTTTTGAACACAGTCAGCGAATGTTGTTCCGTCAACTACTTCGAAAACATTCTTCGTTCCATCATATCTAACGTTTACATTAAGCAGGTAATAGCACTGTACAATCTCTTTAAGGCTTCCATCGTAAATGTGTTTCATAGCTGTTTTAACTGCAAATGCAGCACCATTTTTCATCTGGTGGAAGTAAATTTTCTCACCAGTCACTGCATTGTGAGAAATAAGTTCCCAACTCTTGAAATTATCAATAAACTCTGTTCTCAGCTTGTTATTAGTTAATGTTTCCAACATTAATACCATCCTCCATCCATTGATTTAATGTTAATTGCTCATAAATATCATAGTTATACCAAATAACCTCTTTACGTTTTAACCCATGTTCAGCAGTAGCATCGTATGTTACTTTATTCCAACCTTTAAGATAAAAATCGTACATATCATGTTGATATCCACTGATTAGAATTTTTGCTTTGCTATCAACTATTGTTTCTAGCAATCTTACATGATCTGAATCTGACATTTCATGCCTGTACTGCTTTCTAGTTCTTGTAGAAAGCACGTAAGGAGGATCTAAATTCATGAATACGTTTGAATAGTTAAACCTCTTAATCAATTCAATCGCATCCATGTTTTCAATCTGTACCATCTTTAATCTTGCAGTTACCTCTTCTATCAATTGTGGTACCTGATTGAAGTGTTCTACACAGTAAGCTTTCTCTCTTCCTTGAACATCGTTTTTCCACCCACTCTTTTCCGTAACTCTGAATCCATGTGACTGCAGACTTTTAACTAAGAGCAGTCTAGCTCTTTCAATCGGATCATCTGTTTCTATCAGAAAAGCATTGTTGTACTCTTCTCTGCTATAAGGTGTAAACTTAATTACATGTTTCAAATCGTCTGGCCGTTCTCTAATAACTTTGAATAGATTTACAATCTCATTATCTAAATCGTTAATTGTTTCTATGTGAGAACGCTTCTTTGTAAAAAGCACTGCTCCACTTCCAAAGAACGGTTCCAGGTAACTTTTATGCGGTGGAATCATTCCAACTATTCGATTGGCTAGATTCCACTTGCTGCCTGGATATCTAAGTATACTTTTCATCACTCACCAACCTTAAATCCTTTAATTTCAGTTTCTGGAGTAAAACCAGTAACTTTTTTTTCTATCAGAACGGGCTTGTCTCCACGTTCAGCACGTTCAACTTCCTCTAGGTACTGGCAAACTGCAAGAACAAGCTTTTCAGTCAGCAAGTCATTTCCAGTACGTTCTACTACTGAATTGCAATCAGACATTAGCATCATCCATATCATTTCAGACTGTAAATCTTTGCTTATATAGTTACTAAGTATCTTTTTAGTAGTTTCAAAGCTCCATTCTATCTGTTTTGGATTACTTCTTTTCATTCTTGCAATTTACACCCCTTTTATATTGCGATATTGTTTAAAAGTGACATTTTTTTAGTTGTCGGTGACAGTTTTTAAACTATCGGTGACAGTTAAGTGACAATTTTCAAAATTGCTGTAAGCCTTATATATCAAGGCTTTCATAGTTTAGGTGACAAAGTGACAGTTTTTTGAGAGTATACCTATACGCGAGTAAAAAAATATTTTAAATATTCATTTTTTTAGTATGATTTATATAGGTATATTGTTTTTGCTGTCACTTTTGTCACCTCGGCTTGAAAAATCTCTGTAAGCCTTGCAAACACTAGATTTCTTGCAGTGACGGAAAATTGTCACCGCCTGTAAGCTTTTTAAGATAATTAGTTTGATTCTCAATAGTCTCTAAATGAGTACAACAATTCTTTTCAAGGCATCTGATAATCTCTATCAGTTCAGATTTTTTCATATTCAGAAGCATACTATCCGAGTATGTGTTTACTCCATCACCAATTCCCATATTTTCACCCTCTCATTTCTTCAAGCATCTTAATCCAATCATCAATAGTAAATTGCTTAATTTCATTTTTGCTTCTTGCTTCTTTATTAACTTCTGTTTCAACTTTTCCAATAATTTTTGATAGTAAATTCAAAGCACACCGCATATTTTCATCTGGATTTTCATGGTAGAATTTTACCATTGCTCTCCATGCATTTTTAAAGCTTTCAATTACTTTGTTTGCTTCCACTTTTTTCACTTCCTATTCTACTGGAAACGGTACATCTGATTCATCAAGAAGGTCCTTGATGGATTCGTACTCGCTTCCATGATCCAGCTTCAAGAACACACACCTTGGCGCCGAACCATTTTTCATTTTTTTAGTTTTTGTTTGGCTACTTCCACTAGTAAGAAGTAGACCTTGTTTCTCTGCCCAGTTAAGGAAACTCTTCTTGTTAAAGTTCCCTTTCTCAGCCATCCTTGAGAATATATTGTTGATGATAACTGCATAACCTGCATCTATGCATCCCCAACATTCCCCGTGGTAATCGCCGTACTGGTCAGGATTGAACCTGTTTACGTTGATTTCAACCTCTGACATGATGAAATCATACGCTCGCTGGTTCTCTGAAACCTCTCCTTTGTTCTTAAGAATGCTTAAGCATCTGTCAAAATCAAGATACATTTCATCTTTAAACAGATAGTCTGTAACAATCTTATCTGTCGTAAGAAGAATAGACATCGGAAGAACCTGCTTCTCTTCCTTTTCAACACCTTGTCCATGAGCAGCATTGTTAAGCTTGTCCTTAAAGTCATTCTGAATTTTTTTTATTCTATCAGTGCCAATTGACTGCAAAACCTGTATGAAATCAAACCCAGCCCATCCATAGTTCTGCTTTACAGATGTTGCAACCTCGTTTCCGCTTTTAAAAAAATTTCCTTCATCCGCTTCAACGTCGATTACACGGTTTACTGCCCCGCCCTGCATTGTTTCTGTAATAAGACTATGTTCAGCGTTAGTTATAATTACGTTCCGCCAACTGGTAGACTTGTTTAATCCTAATGTTGCATTCGCCCTGTCCTTACCAGCACCACTACAAAGCATGTAAACCAGCTCAGTATAATCATTACCAAATTTCGATGCTATTTGTGCCATATCATCTATCATCATAGGCAAGTTATTCAGAAAATCGAGCCTTAATTCAAGCGCTGTTACCGTGCTTTTTGGGCTTGTTATGTAATCGTTGTCCTTAGGGGTTGCCCATACTGATGTAGCAAACATTAAAGCAACTGTTTTTCCGCGCCCACTGTCTCCCCATAAATTTAAAATAAAAGGCAAAGCATTTAATCCCTCTATCAATACGCTTGCAAAAGATGCTATTAGCATTATGTTAGGCTCAAATCTACCAGAGGAACGAATTTTCTTAGCCGTCTTATACCACATTTCACGGCTTCCACTTGGATTAATCGAATCAAAAGCAGTCTTAAACTTTGATTCGTTATCAAAAATTATGTCTGAACCATAAGGCATAAACTGCCCATTTATCCAACCCAATTTAGATGTTGATATCTGAACAGGGATCATGTTTACATTAAGATTCTCTATATCTGCCAGATACCTTACTAATGCTTTCGCATTTTCCGATGTTACGCTTATTCCGTAATCAGACAGAGATACTATCTTGCTCGAACTTGCTATCTGATTTTTCTCGACAACTATCTTTTTCCACTTGAAACCTTTCCGAAAAGCAAGCTCTATTTTTTCTTTTCCAGTCTCAGCGTTCTCCATACGCTTTACAGGCAATATTGGGTGATAGCAAGCAAGAATAGGTTGCCCCATGAATCCATATGTTTGTATCCCGTGGTCTGTTGCAATCCATGTACCACAGAACAGATTATCGAATCCAGCATCTTCAGGAATGCTAAAGTCTGTATAATGTTCAAATGAATCATTTCCGATTTTCTTTTCACTTTCAGCCTTTAAGTATTCCTTTTCCTTTTTTTTGTATGCTGATAGAAGTTTCTTAAATTCTGTCAGCTTTCCAAGCTCCCTGGCACGAGACATACATTCTAATTCCAACCTTGAACGGTCTATCTCGTCCTTTTCATCCATTATTTCGCAAAATATTTCATCAGCAAGAATGCTGACAGAATCTAAAGTTTCTACGTTAATTGTTCTCACCTCATATCTGTTAGATATTCAAGCTCTGCGATTTGATATTGCAAAGCATTCATATGAAGACACCATTCATCTGAAAATGGTGGATATTTTAAAGTTTGCATTCTGTATATATCAATAAGTTTCTGGCAGAGAGTTATTCTAAACTTTAAATCAGTTCTCAATTCTGCTGTCTTTGCTCTTTTACGCTTAATTTTCTCAATTTCTCGCATTTCTGAAAATGAGTGAGTATAACATCCGCCAAGAGACTTGAAAGCTTCCTTGAAAGTCAAATTGTCCATCAGCATTACGAATGTAAAGATATCTCCATCCGCTCCACATCCGAAGCAGTGGAAATTATCTTTATAAATTTTCATACTGGCCGACTTATTATCATGATGGAATGGGCACATACAAAACCCACTCCGATTGATTTTGATTCCGTAAGACTCCACAACCTCTTTCATTGGGTGCAGAATCTTAAGATCTTCGCTTGTCATTGTTCCAAATCGGGGTCTAAGTATTCCGAACCGTTTCCTTTTAATTCGTTCTTAATTAAGACTAACTCAAGCATGTCTGTATACTCCTTTTCGCCGATCTTTTTAAAAAGATCAACTTTTTTGTTACTATTATCAAATCCAATAACGTTTATAGAGTTATCGAGTAAATCGCAAGAAACATAATCTAAATTATATTTCTTCGCTAATTTTTCAATTGATTTTGCAATTTTTTTAAACTCGTCTTTCATATTTACACCACCTTGTAATTATTTAAAATATCAATTATTCTCTTTCCAGTCTGCCTTTTATCGCAAAACTGAAAAGAAACATCATACTTTTCCTGCATTGTGACTAGTATTTTATACAGTTCTAATCCAGTTGTTGGGTGGAACTCTCTTGTATATTTATTATTTGTACGCTTGTCCACTATTTCTCTTTTGTAGACAACTAGTTCTGTATGCCACTTTCCATCCTCGCCCTTAACACGCTTCTCTGAGCGAGGATTCTTCCACCAAATAACATCATCCAATGACTTTATCATTCCACCATGTTCCACCAGAATGATAAGTTTTACGCCGTGTTCCTTAGCTTTTTCAAGCTCAGATACAAACCGCTTGTGGTCTTGTATTACGTTATTTGTTAGTTCAGTCAAGTTCTGCTTTCTGTCAATTATCAGCCTTGGGTTGTCCAAGTTCATGTAGTCCCCCCAAGGCAGTTTTGACACATACCATCTAACACCTTGATTATCAAACTCTGATAGAATTTTATGTATAGCTTTTGATTTCTCTCTGCTATCAACTTGAATGTCCATCTTGATTATCCTCAATCAATTTATAAAATTCACTAGCTTTCATTTCAACAACATCATTATCAAGCTTTATGTCTGCATAGTCTGTATGTATAGAGCAATATAAGATATCACCTATTTCAAAAATTCTCTCTCTCCAACAACCACATCCGTTTATATAACGAAATAAATTTGGTTTTTGAGGTACTTTAGTATCACGTACAAGCCGAACCCATGCCTTACCTACTTCTGAATATCTTCTGAATTTTCTCAATCCATTATCATGTCTTTCAGCTGTAAACTGTTCATTAAATTTATCTTCATCCTTCAAAGTTGGAACTATAAACAAATATTCTTTCCTTGGTAGATACTCTGTAGCTTCAATTCCGAATTTTTCACGAAGATTATTGAAGACAATTCGGTTTGCTTTCAAATCTTCTTTGTATTTCATATACTCTGTATAAAATACACCATCTTTTGCAAAGATAAAAAACTTTTCCACTTTGACCACCTTTAAAATTTATAATCTTTCAATCTAATGCTACCATCTGTAATTTCAAGATGTAAGCAAAATTCACATCTGAAATTGTCGATGTATTCGATGCCATTTTCAACAAATGTTGAATCAGGCATCATTCTTCTCCCGCATCTTGAACATTTTAATGGTGCTTTAATTAAAGGGTAACTCTTCATCAATTCCATCAGGAATATTCATGAATCCATCACCTGCGGCGAATCCAGATGGACCATTCGCATTTTGAGGATTGAAACCACCTGCAGGTTGCTGATATCCACCTTGCTGTCCTTGGTTCTGATTGTTCTTGCTTTCAACAAATTCTACTTCCTCTGCGACAACATCAGTTGTGTAGACTTTTTGTCCTTCACGGTTTGTGTAACTTCCTGTTTGTATCCGACCAGTAAGACCTATCTTCATACCTTTAAAAAAATAGTTCTGAATAAACTCTGCTGTTTTTCCAAATGCTTTGCAGCTAATAAAATCAGCTTCTTGTTCTCCTTGACGCTTAAATCTTCTATCAACTGCTACCGAAAATGAAGCAACACACATTGATGATTCTTGAGAATATCTTATATCTGGATCTCTTGTTAATCTTCCTACTAAACTAACTTTATTCATTAAAGAACCTCCTTATTGTTGAAGCAAGCCTTCTGAATATCCAGGAGTTGCCTTAAAGCACTGCATGATATGGTCAAACTCTTGAACCGTCATCGTTTCAAGATTCTTTGTAGCGACAAATCCTAATACTTGCCCCTCTTGTACATTCAATGCTTTACACAATTTTCTTACTGTTTCTACCATGTACTTGTTAGATTGATTAGGATTCTGCTGTGCTGGTTGCTGCTGAGAAGATTGCTGTTGAGGTCTATTCTGTTGAACTTGCTGTTGCTGATATTGCTGACCAAATTGGTTATTTGGAACAGTTTCGTAAACTTGTTGTTGATTTTGCTGGTTCTTAAACTCTTCAGTATCAGGATCTTTATTATCATCAATACAGAACAACCCATTGAGTGCGTACTTTCGTGCATAAGAACTTGTAGCACCTGTTACTTGGCTTGCATCCATACCCTTCTTAGACTCTTCCTCTCTTGCAAAAGACGAATTAGAAATCTTTTCTTGCGTTTCAACATCAGTAAATGTTGCAGTCGCTTTAACATAAACTCTTTTATCCCCACATGGAACAATTTCATCCGTGATAATCAATGTTGCTCCAACCTCTGAAAGAAGAGGTTTAACACCTTCCAATATGTCCTCACATGAGCGGTATTTGTATTTTCCAAAAGAATTGTACTGGTTCTTTGGTGCTACCAATCTTCTCTGAACTTCTGCTAACTTTTTATGTACTCCAATTACTCTTGATTCTGCCATTTTTTCATCATTTCCTTTCTTTTCTTCTATATTTGATTCGTTATCAACTACTACTTTAATAATCTCAGCAATATCCATTTTTATTTCATCTGGATGCCCTGCAGGAATGTACATGGTTACCTCCTGTCAAAATCAGTGTAACCCCATTGAGTAATTAAACCCTCAAAATGATTCGCCATTTCGTTAGCAACTCTAACAGTAAACACAACCTGTCTATGCTCTTCCTGTTTTACACCAAACCCTTGAACTGGTGGTGTATCAAACCCTGTTGATGGCGATTCTTGCGAAAATCCTTCAACACCATGAACTGGTGGTGTATCTTGCACTTGTTGTTCAAATCCAACAAAATTATTACTTGCATTTGGATCCGCACTTTGTTCAAATCCACCAAAGCCAGACTGCTCCTGTGAGAATCCAGTTTGAACCGGTTCTTTATGTTCCTGTTGCTGTTGACTGAATCCACCAAACGAGGTTTCTTGCTTTGACTGCTCCTGCACCAATTCGCGTGCCATATTCTCATTGCTTTCCTTGGCTTCTGCTTCTTTTCTCTCTGCTTCTGCCTTGGCTTGACGTTCCTGTTCCTCTTTTCTGATTCTTTCCTCTTCTGCTTTTCTTTGACGTTCCTGCTCTTCCTCTCGTTGCTTTTTAAAAATTTCTTCTTTTTGCACTCTATACTGGTTAATCCATGCAAGAACTTCCTGTAAGCTCTTCCCTGCCTTAAACATTTTCAACGCCTTGTCTTCTGTTTCTTCTCCACAGTCTTTAATAGTTGCAATGCTTTCCTCAACAGCTGACTTTTTAGCATCCATAGTATCCTTGATTGATTTCATAGTAGTTGTTGAATTCAACCATTTTTCATCCCATATTGATTCTAGCTGACAATATTCAGCCAGTTCGGAATCAAATCTCTTCTCATACTCTGCTTTAATTTGCTCTCTCTTTTCCTTTTTTCGCAGATTCTCAAATTCTTCAAGCTGTGAATTAATCTGTTCAATAGGTTCATCAATTATTGCAATAAGTTCCTTAGCCATTTTTTCAAATGCTTTGTAAGGATCATCCCAAGTTCTTTTGATTTCCTTACGCTTATCATCAATGACTTTTCTCATTTTTCTTAGGTCCGCAATATCTTTCTTTGCATCTTTTACTGTATCTGATGTATACACAACATTAGTGTAATCAGAAATCTTAGCTTCAATTGACGCTTTAACATCTTCAAAATTTCCTGTAATCACACCTGCTTGGTATGATACTTGTAATTCTAATATTTCCGACATTATATTTTTCCCCCTCTTTAACGAACATTAAAACTATTTACATCACCTGGAACATAAGGTTCAACAATCTTCCACGCCGCAACATAAAAACCTGATGGTGAATCCCATTTGCCATCTCCTAGATACTCGCATGTGTGAACGTACGGCTCTTGAAACTCTGTATCTGAAGTAGCATACATTGTTGTTTCAAAACATTCACCAGTTCTATTAGGAAATTTATCAACAATCCAGTTTTCTTTTACTACTTCAATAGCTTTCTTCACTATCGAAGTAACAGTTTCAGACTGCTTTATTCGATTTCGAACAATTCTGTCAATGTCATTGCATGATATCACTGTTCCAGAAACTAGTAACCACTTCTTGTAGAATCTGAATGAATCAGGAGCTGAATACACCTTGCTTAAAATATAAGCTGCAGCTTCAAAATCTTTATGTAACAGTTCAAATTTGAACTTGTTCCCTTTTGCAGTTAGAAGCAGGTCAAGGCTAAGTACTTCACCCAAGCTCGAAATAACTGGTTGCTGGTGGAACGCTTCAATCAGCTGTTCAGCTGTGCATTCTTTTCCGCATCCGCGGAACTCTTCAACTTTACGTTTTGTTATAATCTTTCTACTTTTTCTCTGAGTTGCCCTTTTACAAAATTCAATTAATCCCATAACGACCTCCTATTTCTTGCAAACTTTACAGTTCAATTCTTTCTTATTCCGAACTCACTAGAACCTCTTTTAAAGTAAATTGTATTTTCAGTAATCTTTACCACAGTGCCATATGTATAAGGCATTACAGACTTTGTTTTTCTATCAAAGCTAATAATCTGCCCTTCTTTGATATCTTTTACTGCAATTGCAGTCCTTTTCATTCAATCACTCCTATCTTGCACAATTCCATCAGACATGGTACAATGTGCTTGAAATATTATCTTTGTGGGTTCGTGTTCCAGCACACCCACTTTTTTATAACTTCTTACATAATCCAAGTGCACCTTTTCGATCAAGTCTTTGATATTTAAAAGCAACCTCGCATGAGTTTTTAAGCTCGCATTTGTTACAATCACACTTTCTATCTGTCCTATCCCAAATTATTTAACTTCAACTTTGCTAAATTTAGGTATGTAATCTGTGTTAAATCTTAACACGCAATCTTCATGATTAATTCGATTTTGCATTGCTTCTTTTTCAGTGTCATACCAGCATACGGCATCATCTTTCCAACTGTCTACTTTGTGTAATCCATAGCTATTATTTAAATACGCATAATAGCTAACACTCGCTTTTTCTGAATCTACATGCACACTAGCGACACAATACTTATTCATAATTGAACCTCCCGTTTTCTGTTTTAGCTCTGTTACTTTAAATCAACTGCAATTTATCTTCATCTGATAATTTAAATACCTCTGATAATTTTCTTAATTCAGCAAGAGTAAATGTCCCTGGTCGCTTTTTCTTGTTTTGAAAAGTACGTTTTGTAACATGAAGC
The DNA here is from genome assembly GCF_900111595.1 of [Clostridium] polysaccharolyticum. Lineage (GTDB taxonomy): Bacteria > Bacillota > Clostridia > Lachnospirales > Lachnospiraceae > Clostridium_AI > Clostridium_AI polysaccharolyticum. Next base: position 45,223 of record NZ_FOHN01000002.1, read on the forward strand.
TTTATTGCTACTGATTCATCATTCAATCCGTTTAACTCCATGTTTTTTGCAATACAAGCTCTTGCTCTTCTGTCTTTTTCTTCCTGCTCAGATAATTTAATCTTTGGCATTTTTTACCCTCCGATCATGCTGTTTGTGGTTGGGATACTTCATAGACATATAGCTGACCTTCCAGCCGTCCTTTTTCCCTCTCTGAAAGCATGTCCCAAATCTTCGCTGCTCTCAGAAGAAACTCGATTTTTTCTGCCGTATCAATTTTTTTTGGCATTGTATCACACCTCCTTAATATTCAACTCATATGTACGTTTTGTAACTGCTCCTACTTTCTTAGTCTTTGTGCTTGTCCCATGTAAAAGGTTTACCTTTCTACTAAACAACGTCTTACTTAACGAATCAGCACCGAATTTAGTTGTATATTCCTCATACACATCATCTGTAATTCTTCCAACTACATCCAGAGACTTAATAAACTTGTCCTCATAAGATTCAGCATTGCTTGTCCCCATATTGAACCCTGCATCTTGTAATATGCTAGATACAAAAGGTAATTGTTCTTTCGTTGACTTCATTATGTATTCCAATGCCTTGACATGTTCATCTGTCAGCTTGACAGTTTCATATTTTCCTGTCTTTCTGATTGATGGAAGTACATCAGAAGTAATCCATTTACGAAACTTCTTAGCTGACGGTTTGTCGCTTCTGAGAATAACTGCATATAGTCCACTCTCATTCACGATGTTTACTTGCCCTTGACGACCTAAGTTAAATTTAGACCGTTCATCTTCGTCTAATCTCTCCTTTACCATTGAGACATTTTTCAATTCCAATGCTGTACATACATCAGTTAATACAAACCAAGGTTCGTTATTAACTGAAACTGTCCGAACTTGTCCGAACTCTGAATTTTCAAACACTTTTATCTGCTCCATGCTACCTCCTGTTGTTAATTTTCTCTTTCTCCTATATAATGTTAATTACCGTGTACAAGACGGAATACTTACAAAAGGAGAATACAAATGACTGATAACGAAAAACGTGCTCATGATTTAACCATTGCAATGATTCCTATAATCTACGATAAAAATTATCGTGACAAAGAAATTGTTGGTGGAAACGCATTTGACATCTATCATGATTTATACCAGCAATTTCTTGGACAGTTCAATCAGGAATATCGCTAACGACCTAAGTTACATAAACTTTTGTCTTTTTGGTTTGGATCAATTTCTTTGAGGTGGAAATTATTTTCCATCTCTTCTCTTGCTGCATCAAAATTCACATTCATTATTTTTTCTACCTTCCTCCATTCTCCTAGAGAAATTCCTTTTAATGCTTTCAAATATTTTTCCATTAAATTTCCTCCTTTAGCTGTGACTATGACGTTATTATAAATCTCTAAGAGATATTTGTCAATATATTTTTATCTCATTGACGTTTTTTGTTGACAATGACGTTTTTATGTTATAGAATTTATTCATACAAAAAGATTGGAGTGATAGCTTGAATGAAAGAATAAAATCATTACGTAAAGTTCTTGACTTAACTCAAACCAAATTTGCACAGAGAATTGGTTCAACGCAAAACACACTAGCAAATTATGAACTTGGCAGAAGAAATCCTTCATCATCTGTAATCAACAATATTTGTAAAGAGTTTAATGTAAATGAAGACTGGTTAAGAGAAGGAAAAGGTGAGATGTTCAAAACATTAACCCCCGACCAAGAGCTTGCCGATTTCGTCGGCGAATTGTTTTCTGATGATTGCGAACCAAAGAAAAAAGAATTTTTCAGAGCAATGGCAAAGCTTCCAGATGAATTTTTCATTCAGATGATGAAAGCATTTGAGGAAGTTCAAGAAGAAAAGGAAAAGCGAGAGGATTAGTTTCCACTCGCTTTTTTGATTATTCTATACACTATATCTAATTTTTCCGTATTAAGTTCTTTCAACCAACTGGATATTTTTTCTCTTTTTTCAATATCTGTCAAAAGGCATCACTCCTTCTATCAGCAGGGGTTAATTGTTAATTGCATTATACAAAAGCAACCTTGCTAATACAATAGACTTTGCTCATTCCGTCGCATGTTTGCAGATCTTGTATCTGTTCTCACAATCTGCAAACTCATCCTTGCAGATTTATTGTAAAAATAAGTAATGTGCAAGTTTATCTTTGCAGATTCAGTTACAAAAATAGTAATCTACAAACTAGACATGCACACGCGAAAAAGCAAAATCCATATTTTTATATAAGATATATTTATATTATTATATATATTTATAAGTTATATTTATTAAAGTGACAATTTTTCTATTCAGGTGACAGCTAATGACAGTAAGGTGACAATTTTCAAAATCGCTGTATCCCTTGTCTGATAAGGCTTACAGCGTTTCGGTGACAAAGTGACAGTTTTTTAAGAGTATATATACCATTACGCGAGTAAAAAAAATTACGAATATTCCATTTTTTACTCTGATAGATATAAACCCTATTATTTTTGTTGTCACTTTTGTCACCAACAGTAAAAAAACGCTTGAAACCATTGTAAATACAGGAATCAAACGCTTTTTTATTTTTGTCACCGAATATCAAATTAGAATTTCCTAAGAGCTGCAACCTTACCTGGCAGTTTCTTCTGATAGAAGAAAAAACCACACCCCTGGTTAGCTTCTTTCTTTGCAACCTCATAAGCTGCTTTTGCAATGAGCTTCATAATTCACCTTCTTTCATCATCTTTTTAGATGCATATAAAACTGTGCCATTTTTCAACTTCACACAGTCCTTGTCAACGTTGATAATATATTTGCGATTAACAAGTATGCCTTGATTTATTTTTTTGAACTGTTGTTCGCCTAATAACTCAAACATTTTGGCAATAGAAGAATTAATTTCGTGTTTCTGACCATCCTGCTCTATTATAATAATTTTTCTAGCATAACGCTCAACATATAAAATACTATCTCTGTTAATATATATTTTCTTCCTGTTTTCAGTAAATTCCAGCATGCTGGAATTCTTTTCTGTCTTCTCTTGCGTATTGGTTTCTTTTAGCTTGAGTTCTTTTAACTCTTCTGTAAGCATATGCAACTTTATTGTTTTCTTTTCAAGTTCAGCTTCTTTTTTCTTAAAATTAGCAAATATAGTATTTTTTGCGCACAATAATTGCTGGACATAGCATATCATTGCAACAACAGTCATCTGGATTATAGTACACATTACAATATTGACAATACTTCCGCTACATGATGATTTGAACATCACAACAAGCGGAATTTCCATTGCAATCATCAAAAATGCAAAAGGGATCATTTCTGAACTAATAGAGACACTTCTTTTTATAATGATTTGTATAAGACAAAACATAACTATCTTAGACAATAACATCCCTGCAGCATTCAAAATGCCATTCCCTGATATCTGTTCTACAGTTGCAAATATAGATAAGATAAGCATAGCAATAATATCGCTTGCAAGATAAACTAAAAACATTGTTCCTGTATGTTTTAGTTTACTTTTTATGCTTCCTTCAAACGCATAACATATAAATACAGTTATGTAAGTAAAGAAAACTAATGAATGAAACGTTTGCAAAATAGTGCAGTTTGCCAGTTTTGTGTATTGATTTAAGAGAGAATCAACTAAATCAATTAGCATAAATAACTGTATTGCTTTTTTACTTTTTACATAGAATTTTGACTTTGCTGATTGATACCATAGCAACGGTTCGGCTACAAATGCTAATATTAGTAATACGTTTACCATGTAATTTCCCTTCTATTGAGTTTATTTTTCTATATTTAATATAGCACATTTGTAATATCTTATATAGTATTTATATTATTTTTGTGATTTTTGCATATATTTATTGTGCTATTTTACAACTACTATTATTTTTAACATGCCGATATACTTTTTTGTATTATTTTTTCTTGATATGTTTTTATTTTTCGTCTATCCTATATACTATATAGTATATAGGATAGACATGAAAGGATGATGACAATGGCAAAGGCAAAAAAATTACCGTCTGGTCAATGGCGAACTTTGGTTTATAGCCATACTGATGGAAACGGCAAAAGAAAATATGAAAGCTTTACAGCAGATACAAAGAAAGAAAGCGAATATCTAGCCGCTGAATTTGCAATGAATAAAAAGAAGTCATCAGGAAAAAAAGTGATGCCAACATTTAAAGTAGCATTTGAAACTTATATAGATTCAAAGAGCAATGTACTATCACCAAGTACTATAAGAGGGTACGTGCAAATGAAGAGCTATTATAATGAACTGGATAATGTTCTGTTATCAGATATAAATACACAGTTATTACAAAGCTGGGTAAACGAACTATCAAAGACACATGCACCGAAAACAGTATCAAATGCTCATGGTTTGGTGGTAAGCATCATGAATTTTTTTGACTGCAAAAAGGTAACTGTTACATTGCCAGCGGCTGAAAGTGTAACTTACCACATTCCAAACGATGAAGAAATACAGCGTATAATAGAATACTTAAAAGAAAATGACATGGAATTATTAAAAGCCGTATATCTTGCTGCATTCGCAACACTCAGACGTTCTGAGATCGTCGGATTATCTGCGAATGACCTGGATGTGCATAACAACACAATACATGTACACCGTGTACGTGTGATAAATAAGGATAAAGTATTTGTAGATAAGAATACAACTAAAACAAAAAGTAGTGACAGGTATATACAAATACCAAGTTTCGTTATGGATGAAATAAAGGATTGCCAAGACAAGGTTGTTACAATAAGTGCAGACAACATAACAAATCGCTTTGGCAGAATGCTGAAGAAACTAAAGATAGGACATTTCCGATTCCATGATTTACGTCATTACTCTGCCAGCATCATGCACGCACTTGGAATACCAGATCAGTACATCATGGCTAGAGGTGGCTGGTCTAATGACAAAGTGTTAAAACAGGTATATAGGAATGTGATGGATGATTATAATAAACAATTCGTTATGGATACGAACAGCCATTTTGAAAAAATGCAACATAAAATACAACACAAAAAATAAAACCCTTGCAAATACAAGGGTTTTAGACAGCTACTAACGGGAGTTGAACCCGTGACCTCCGCATTACCAATGCGACGCTCTACCAACTGAGCTATAGCAGCAGCTATTTATTATTTTCCAATACCTCTATCAGCTTTGACTTAATCCGCTGTATGGCATTATCAATTGACTTTGGCTGGCGATCCAGTTTTTTTGCAATCTCTTTATAATCCATTCCCATAGAAAACAAAGCGAAAACATTTTGTTCAAATGAACTCAATCGCCTTTCGAGTTCATATTGTAACATACTTGTACTCTCTTTGTCAATCACTAATTCTTCTGGATTTCGATTATTTGCAAAAAAGATATCCAGCAATGGAATCTTGTCTCCTTCATTTTCTCCAAATAAAGGCGTATCAAACGAAACGTAATCGTTTAATGGTTTGTTTTTCTTTCTGTTTGACAGTTTTATGGCCGTATAGATCTGACGGGAAATACACAATTCCGCAAATGAATAAAAGTTTGTATTCCGTGTTACATTATAATCACGAATCGCTTTATACAAGCCTATCATCCCTTCTTGTATTAAATCATCCTTGTCCCCACCGATTAAAAATAATGTATTGGCCTTTTTCCGAACCATATGCTTATACTTTTCCAAAAGGAATTCCATAGCTTCATGTTCCTTTTGCCGAATACACTGGATGATTTCATTATCGGTCATTTCCGAATATTTCTCACCTCGCATACCTACCTCCATATATGCCTTTCCCCACTAATATTTCTGCTCTATATTGATTCAAAGGAAAAAGCATAGTTTTATGCCTTTCCCTTCATCTTTTTTTATTTTATTCCTAATCTCTGACGTACAATTTCATATGCTAAAACACCCATTGCAACTGAAGCATTCAGAGAATCAATATCCCCCATCATAGGAATTTTAGCTACGTAGTCACAGTTTTCCTTTACCAATCTGCCTACACCTTCGCCTTCGTTTCCGATTACAAGACCAATTGGGCCAGTTAAGTTCTGTCTATACATCACTTCACCGTCCATATCTGCACAGACAAACCAAAGTCCTCGTTCTTTTAGTTCTTCCATTGTCTGGACCAGATTGGTAACCTTTACAACTGGCGTGTAATTAATCGCACCTGCTGAAGCTTTTGCTACTGTAGCAGTAAGCCCTGCTGCACGACGTTTTGGAATAATAACCCCGTGAGCTCCACACTGATTCGCTGTACGGATGATAGCACCTAAATTATGAGGATCTTCAATGTTATCTAACAGAATAACAAAAGGTGCTTCCCCTTTTTTCCTGGCTAAGGCAAAAATATCTTCCATTTCACTATAATCATAAGCTGCAGCTTGTGCAATGACACCTTGATGCTTTCCTGTAGAAGACATTGCATTTAATCTTTCCTTAGGAACAAAGTTAATGATTGTGTCATGTTTTCTTGCCTCGCGGACAATTGACTGAACTGGTCCATCTTTACATCCATCTAAAATAAATAGTCTATCAATTGTTTTCCCAGAACGAAATGCCTCTAATACTGCATTTCTTCCTTCGATTGTAAATTCTTCGTAACTCACATTTACTCCTATCCGCCAGCTGTCTGGCATCTTATTCACCGATTCATTGGTCTTCTTATTTTTCTATCTGATCAAAACGTTCTATCCCTAAATGCAACAGATAAAGTGCTCGTCCAAATTGCCGGTTTAGATACAGATATCCAATCAGCGCTTCAAATCCAGTTGCAACACGATATTCTATGATAGATGCATTTTTTGCTGAAGTATACGATTTGGCATTCCTGCCTCTCTTATACACAGCCATTTCTTCTTCTGTAAATTCATCCTTAATCAGATTGAGCATAACCATCTGGCTTGGTGCTTTTACATAATGAGCAGCCCTGTTATGCAGTTTGTTTACTGGAGCGTTTCCACTTTCCACAACAATTGTACGGACTACCAAATCGAAAATGCAGTCGCCCATAAATGCCAGCGTAAGCGGTGACATCTGGCTCGGTGGCATTTTCTCTTTCCATGCAGCTGTGTCTTTTCCAGTCATCATATCAAAAAATTCTTTTGTTATCTGATCTGCTAGATTTAAATCTGATACAGAATCCAACCCTATACTCTTTTCCATCTTACTCCTTCACGAGTGTCTTCTAAGACAATACCCTTTTCTAATAACAGGTTTCTTACTTCATCCGCACGTGCAAAATTTTTGGCTTTACGTGCAGCCTGACGTTCTTCAATTAGCTGTTCAATTTCTTCTTCAAGCAGTTCTTCTTCCTGTTCTGCTACCACTCCTAGTATATCACACAATTTCGTAATTTCATCAGCAGTTTTTTGTACAAATTCTTTAGAATTCTGACCTGTTACAGTTGAGTTTGCCAATTTTACCAGCTCAAAAATAACAGAAACAGCATCTGCAGTATTAAAATCATCATCCATTGCAGCTTCGAATTTTGCCTGCAAAGCCGCAACATTTTCTAACTCTTTCTTTTCTTCCTCGGACATTGCTTTGTCTTCTACAGATTTTAATAAGCTGTTTAAGTTAAATACGGCTGTTTTAATGCGCTCTAAGCCAGTCTGTGTTGCTTCCATAAGTTCACGGCTAAAGTTGATTGGATTGCGGTAATGCACACTTAACATAAAGAAACGCAATACTTCTAATGGAAATTTTGCACCAATTTCTTTTACAGTAAAGAAATTTCCCTCTGATTTGGACATTTTCTTATTGTCAATGTTTAAGAAGCCATTGTGAATCCAATAGGTTGCAAACTCTTTGCCATTCGCAGCTTCACTTTGTGCAATTTCATTTTCATGGTGAGGAAAAATCAAATCCTCTCCGCCTGCATGAATATCAATCTGGTCACCTAAGTATTTTTTACTCATTTCAGAGCATTCAATATGCCATCCTGGACGCCCTTCAGACCATGGAGATGGCCAGGCAGGTTCCCCTTCCTTTTTGGGTTTCCATAAAACGAAATCTAGTGGATCTTCTTTTTCTTCGTTTACTGCAATTCTTGCCCCAGACTCTAATTCATCAATATTCTTTTTGGACAACTTGCCATATCCAGCAAAGCTTCTTGTTCTAAAATAAACCGTTCCATTTTTTTCATAAGCATGGCCTTTGTCAATCAAAGTCTTTATCATCTCAATCATGCCATCAATTTCTTCTGTAGCCCTTGGATGTACAGTAGCAGGTTTTACATTCATCGCCTTCATATCTTCTTTTACAGACTTAATGTAACGTTCTGTAATCTCCCTGCACGTAACGCCTTCTTCGTTGGCTTTCTTAATAATCTTATCATCTACATCTGTAAAGTTCGATACATAATTTACTTCATATCCCTTATATTCAAAATATCTTCTTACCGTATCAAAGACTATCATTGGTCTTGCATTTCCAATGTGAATATCATTGTAAACAGTAGGCCCGCATACGTACATTTTCACTTTGCCTTCTTCTAAAGGTTTAAATTCTTCTTTTGATTTCGTTAAAGTGTTATAAATTTTCATAATTTCCTCCTGTCATGAATTTATTTCAATTTAATGAATTTACTTCATTTTATTATACTTTTCTAAATTTTTATTAAAGTTCTCCAGTATCTTTCTAAGTTCTTCATTTTCATGCTGCAAGCGGTCTAGTTCCATTTCTACCGGATCTGGCAGATGTACCTGATCCAGTTCCTCAAATGTCTTTTTGGCAGTTTCACATTTCACAATATGGCCTGGCACTCCAACTACTGTTGAATTTGGTGGAACTTCTTTCAATACAACGCTTCCTGCACCAATTTTGGAATTTTCACCGACAGTAAAAGAGCCTAGCACTTTGGCACCTGTACTAATCATAACATTATCACATATAGTCGGGTGACGCTTTCCTTTCTCTTTTCCAGTACCCCCCAGAGTAACTCCTTGATACAAAGTAACATTGTCACCTATCTCAGCAGTTTCGCCGATTACAACACCGTGGCCATGATCAATAAAGAATCCCTTTCCTATTGTTGCACCAGGATGAATCTCTATACCTGTTTTCCTTGCTGTCTTTTGGGAAATCCAGCGTGCAAGAAAATAGTGTTTTCCCAGATATAATTTATGCGCGATTCGATAACGCCATATCGCTCTGAAACTTGGATATAAAAAAACTTCCATTGTTGATTTTATTGCTGGATCTCTTTCTTTAATTACCTGAATCTCATCATTTATATATTTGATGAATCCCACTGCTTGTCACTTCCAATCTAATCAATATAACATACAAAAAAAACGCCTCTTGCAACAAGAGACGATTTGATCGCGGTTCCACTCTATTTCATTATGTTTCAGCTTTCCATTCTATAAAACAGAAGCCAATTCACATAATAATCTCGTATACTATAACGGCAGCTACCGGGTTAAACTACTAAAGTTCATCTAACCTGCTCCTAGAGGCACTTCATTCATCTTCCTGCCAAGAATGCTTTCAGCTGGCAACATTCTCTCTCTGCTGCAGTCCAATCAACTACTCTTTCTATTCATCACATTTGCACATATAACATATTGTATGCAATCCGAGTTTTTTTGTCAAGTTTGATTTCTCTTTCAGTTTATTCCTGTTTCTTAGAAAAATGCATATTCACCATATAATACTGGTTAAACTCTTTTTCAAGTGCCAAGGATATCTCTTTTGACACATTCACTACTGCTTCTGCTCTCTGTAAAAAATCTTTTTTAAGTATGGCCTCCTTCGCTCCCTGTAGCGACGTATTTCCTGCAACTACAATTTTATCTTTCCATTCGTATGGCAGTAAACCTATAGCAACTGCTTTTTCTATATTGACATGAAAACCGAACCCACCAGCCAGATAAACCGTATCCACATCTTCCAGTTCTGCTCCATAGCGTTTTACAAGCAGACACAAAGCAGAATAAACTGCTGATTTTGCCATTTGAATTTCTCGAATGTCTTTTTGGGTTAGCACAATTTTTCCTGTACTGGATATAGCCACAGGAAATCCTTTCTCCATATACTTCTCTAAAAAAGTACCGTCCTCATCTATAATCTGGTTTTTCAAAAGTTCGGCTGCCAGCTCTAATACACCAGAACCACAGATTCCAACTGGATTTTTATTCTGTATTGTCTCTACTCTTGCAATGCCATAACGAATCTTAGCTCCACTTATAGCTCCTGGAACGGAACCTGTTCCACAAGTGATGTTTCCCCCTTCAAATGCTGGGCCTGCTGCTGCACTGGTAACTAAAATGTGTTCTCTGTTTCCAATAGCCATTTCCCCATTCGTCCCTAAATCAATCAGGACATTTACACGGTCCGACTTAGCAAATCCACATGTAACTAGCCCACTTACAATATCCGCACCTACATACGTACTGATTCCAGGAATAATTTCAACCGGACACCTAGGCACTTGATCTCCAAACAAGACTTCCGACGAAGTAAGAATCGTTTTGATATTCACTGGTTTAAACGGATAGCTCCCCAGAGTTTCACAACGGTATCCCATTAAAATATGGCACATTGTTGTATTGGCAGCAATTACAATCTTAGCTAAGGCTTTCACATCCATCCTAAGAATCATATCTGCTATCTGGCTTCGTATTAGTTTTCTAAGTTCCCCTTCCGCCCCATTATTACAAGCTGATATTCTAGACACTACATCTGCCCCATAACTCCTTTGACGGTTTAATTCTCCGAGACTTCTTACTGTCTCTCCTGAATGCATATCCAACAGCTGAAGCGCAATGGTTGTTGTTCCAATATCAATTGCAATTGCCAGTTCTCTCCCATCCTCTTTTTGTTTCTGACATTCTATCGTTTTGCTGTCATTACAGAGCACTTCATATTCCGCTTCTTCTTCCACCTGAATGGTTACATTCTCAGTAAGAATCGCCTTACAGCCTAATCGCAATCCTTCTTTTCGCTGCTCTTTCGTCAAAAGGCGATTATCAGCTTCTGTCACAGGCAAGTGCCCATTTACTACCTTTACTCTGCACTTGCCACAAGTACCTCTTCCTCCACATGGCATGGCAGGAAAAATGCCATTTCTTCTAAGCACTTGTGTAACCGTCTCTCCTATTTCAAATGTAAGCAGCCTTTTCTTAGTTTCCTTAGATTCTTTTTCTCCTATTACCGTTAAATACATCTTCGCAGCCTTTCTAATGCTTCCTGCATCCATTACAGCCTGAACAGCCTCCGTCTGCCTGTCCGCCATCCATCATCGGATCAGAATATGCATAATTGGCTACTGTTGTTAAAGCACATATGGCCTGAGAAGATATGCCCGCACCAGTTCCTGTAAATCCAAGCCCTTCTTCTGTTGTTGCCTTCACATTTACACGATCTTCATCAATACATAAAGTTTTGGCAATATTTTTCTTCATTTCTGGAATAAATGGTGCCATTTTGGGGCTTTGAGCTATAATGGTTGCATCAATATTTTCAATTACATATAATTTTTCTTCTAATTTTTTTCGGACTTCTTCTAGCAGTTTCAGACTAGAAATTCCTTTATAAGCTTCGTCTGTATCAGGAAAATGTTTTCCAATGTCTCCTAATGCTGCTGCCCCTAGCAGCGCATCCATAATGGCATGTAAAAGCACATCTGCATCCGAATGCCCCAGCAGTCCCTTTTCATAGGGAATCTTAACTCCTCCTAGAATCAGGTCTCTATCTTCTGCTAGTTTATGAACATCATATCCCATTCCTACTCGCATAACTACATCCTTTCTGTCACAACAAATAACTTCTCTTACTTTTTTTGTATTATAACTTATTATAGACAAGGAATCAAATAAAAAAGGATGCTGCATCAACTGCAGCATCCTGCCAAAAGTAGCGGAAAAGGGATTTGAACCCATGACACCACGGGTATGAACCGTGTGCTCTAGCCAACTGAGCTATTCCGCCATATTTATCCATACTTATTTTTAAAAGTGGGACCTACAGGGCTCGAACCTGTGACCCTCTGCTTGTAAGGCAGATGCTCTCCCAGCTGAGCTAAGATCCCATCAAACAAGTATCACTCGCAACACCTTAAAACTGTTCGTCAGCTTATCGCTGTTACGAATGATATTATATTTCATAAAAAAACAAAAGTCAAGCATAAAATATATTTTTTTAGAATTTCATAAACTCTGCCAAATCTGCAGCAAGAATTTTGACACCACGGATCACACTATCGAATAATCCTGAATGATAAAAATTAACGATAACCATTCCAATTGGGATTCCAATAATCAATCCTCCAAAACCGCCTAGCTTATATCCAATAAACATAAAAAACAATGTGGATAAAGGGGAAATACCAATACTGTCTCCCACCATTTTCGGCTGCAGTACCTGCTTAATAATCTGACATAACAAATATATCACAACAAGAAATATCGCATCTGCGTATTTTCCTATAATCAAATCATACACAACCCAAGGACCTATTACAGCTCCTGTACCAAAAAACGGAAGCAAGTCGATAAAAGCAACTACAATAGCAAGCAATATGGAATATTTTACTCCCAGTATAGCAAATCCTAACCATAAAATTGCGAACACAATCAACATAAGCTTGAATTGTGCACGGAAATATCCACCAATTGCCTGTTTAAAGTTGTTTACAACCATGTCAAATTGTTCCAGTATATAATTTGGAATTATTCTCCTTACTGCTGCTACAATTTTATCTCGATCTGCAATAAAAAAGTATGAGGAAATCAAGATAATAATAGCAGAAAAAATTCCATCTGCTATGTTTTTTGCAAAATTTCCAGCCTCACTAAACGATGGCAATTCATAATTTGCCATAAAGTTTGCAATTCCACTGTTAATGGTATTGGCAAGTCGATCTAAACTGCTGTTATCAGTATTTGGCAACTTATCAACAAGCTTACCAGCTTTATTAATGAATAAATCAAATTTCAAGCTTAATGCCGTATAGATATCTGGCATATCCCGTAAAAACTGTAACAACTCTCGGATTAGAAAAGAACCTACACCATATATAATACCTATAACAGCTGCAAGAACTGCAATAATAATAATAGCGGAACTATGTTTTCTTACAATCTTAATTCTCTTTTCCATAAAACGGACCAATGGATTAGCAATCATAGCAATAATCCATCCGATTACAAACGGAAAGAAAAAACGAATAAGCCTTGGCAATACAAAAATACACAATAAAACAATTGCGGCTGCCAGCAGCAGCGTTACTCCAATTCGTATATACAATCCCTTTTTATTCATAATATCACATCCCTATTTTACAAGTGGTTTTGCAAATAGTGTCAGGAAAAACACTACCGACGCAACCAGTACAATTGTCGGACCAGTAGCTGTATTATTATAATACGAGAGAACTAGTCCTAAAATTCCTGAAAAAACCGAAATTACAACCGAATACAAATGATACTCCCGCATATTATCTGAAATGTTCCTGCTGCTGGCTGCTGGAAGTATTAACAGTGCATTAATAATCAAAATACCAACCCAGCGTATGGAAAACATAATAATAACTGCAATTAAAACGGAAAAAATATCTTCTATCAGTTCCACTCTTACGCCTTTGCTCTTTGCTAATGAAGCATTTATGCTAATCGCATGAAGTTTGTTAAAGGCAAAAAACCAGAACAGAAGCGCAAGCACAAACACAGCTGCTAACAGGCTGATTTCCTTATGGGTAATACTTAGTACATCTCCTACTAGCAGATTGGAGTACTTAGAAAAATTCCCTCCAGAAGACAGAATTACAAGTCCCAGTGCTGTCCCTAAAGAAGAAAATACTGAAATAATTGTATCCGTTGAAACCGTATTTTTTCGATTGATCCGATTAAGTCCTAAAGCAAAAATAACTGCAAAGGCAAGCATGGATACATTTTTATCCGCAACACCAAACAGTACTCCTATACCAATTCCTGTATAAGCAGAATGCCCTAATGCTTCTGAAAAGAACGCCATTTTCTGGTTTACGATCATGGTTCCTAATAAAGCAAACAACGGCGTAATGATAAGAACAGCAAGCAAGGCATTTTTCATAAAATCATAAGAAATCCACTGAAATGGAACTACTTTTTCTAATACATTATACATCATATTCATTTCTCATGTTCCTCCAGATACTGTATCTTACCAAATGTTTCTTTAAACTCAGGACTATTAAACACTTCTTTTGGGGTTCCTTCTCTTATTATAGTCTGATTAAGCAATACCACTCGATCGGAATATCTTGCCACATACTCCAGATCATGAGAAATCAGAATCACCGCCAGATCGTACTCTCTCTTTAAGAAATCAATATTATCATAAAACAGTTCCATTCCATTATGATCCATGCCTGATACAGGCTCATCTAAAATCAGCAGATTAGGAGACTGATAAGTAGCTAAGGACAGAAGCACCCTCTGCAGTTCCCCTCCAGACAAATCACAAACCGCCTTATCTATCAATTCCTCCGCTTTAAATCTGCTTAACTGCTGTTTTATCTTTTCTTCCACCCGTTTGCTTTTCCATAAAAACACTGGAATTCCAGAAATGTAGCTTGCAAACAAATCATATACACTAGTCGGGGTATTCTTAGGAATATTCAAATGCTGTGGCACGTATCCGATTCTTAAATCAGACATTGTATTTTTCTTGATATCTTTAAATTCAATATATCCCTCATGTTTTATTTCATTTAAAAGTGCTTTCATAAGAGTGGTTTTGCCAGCACCATTTTTTCCAATAATAGTAGTCAGCTGCCCACAATGTATATGCAGATTGACATCACGAATGATCGTGTCATTTCCTATCTTCACACCAAAATTCTTTACTTTGATACAGTGAAACCCACATGCCTTCGTCCCACCAGAATGCCTGATTTTTTTTTGCTGTTCTATACTCATCTCACCACCAAGCCTTTCTGACTTTCTACTTTCCAAATGCGCCTTTTAGCACGTTAATGTTTTTCTGCATTCCATTAATATAAGCATCTAAAGAATCTTTATCTGAGGTCAAGGAATTCAGTACATAAACCTTTGCATTGGTCTCAGCAGAAATATTATTGGCAATAGAATCTCTATTGGCCGTCTCAGTAAACAAAGCCCTCACATTATGTTTTTTCACTTCATTGATTACTTCTGCTATTTCACCAGCACTTAAGCCAGATTCATTATCCAAATCCATACAGTATACAATATCATTTCCTAGATAATCTGCTAAATACGAAAATGCTTCATGGAAAGTAATAATCTCTGTATGATTTTCATCCTTTAATGCATTTAACTGCTCTTCTATTAAATCAATCTTCTTTTCATAAGCTTTTTGATTTTTCTCATAGGCCTTCGCATTGAGTTTATCTAAATTTTCCAGTTTTTTAGAAATTGTTTTGATTTGTTTCTTATACCGGACAGGATCCATCCATACATGGGCATTTGCCTCATGATGATGTTCATATTCCTCTGGCTCTTCATCATGGCCATGTTCATGATGATGGCCTGCTGCTGGCCCAATAAGTACAATCCCTTCACTAGCATCAATTACTGGCAAGTCAGGATATTTTGCTGCCACCTCTTCAATAAAGCCCTCCATGCCGCCACCGTTCATTACAAATACATCTGCATCCTCAAGCTTTCTCATATCACTGGTAGTCAGCTGGTAGTCATGCAGACACCCAGAATGGTTTTCTGTCATATTCACAACTTTTACTCCATCCACTCCATTGGCAATATTCTTTGTTGCAATGTAGACTGGATAAAAACTAGTCACAATAGTAAATTCATCTAAAGGTGCTGCTTCCTTTGATTTAAGTCCCTTTGTTATGCCAGCACTAGCTAATGTTACTACTGCAAAAATACAAAGGAGTATCAAAAATTTTTTCATGTTCTAACTTACTCTCTTCCTAAAAAATATGCGACACAAAATCCTGCTCCAAATGTAAGCGCACTTATTATAATAGTTGACACCTGGAAAGAAGTTATACCCGCCTGCATGATAATTACAAAAGGTGACGCAATAATTAAGCCCAGTATCGCACTATAAGTATAAGACTCAAACCGGTTTAATAACATCTCGATTAATTTTGCTACATAGTAAATACCAATCAGAACACCTAGTCCAAATGGAAGTAAAATTAAGCACTGATTTATGAACCCTCCAAAATCTCTGCCAGCTAATGCTTTAATCGTTGTCGTAACCGCTTCTATTACTGGCGTATAGAATCCTAGCAGCATTAAAATCATAGAACCGCTAACCCCTGGAATTACCATAGTAGCAGCGGCAATTACCCCAACAAAAAACAAGCGGATAAACATTGGTGCAGATAATACTAAAGTGACATCAGCCGCATTTTTCCCATTAAGCCACTGTAACAGAAAAATAAATGCGAAAAACAAAACAAAAATTACACCATTTCCTATATTCAGCTTGTTTCCCTTTATTTTCCCAAACATCATAGGAAGGCCACCTAAAATAAGCCCTATAAATGCAAATGCCGTTGGCATGGGATGATTGTCAAACAGGTATTCAATGGCAAAAGATAATCCTACAATCCCTAGTCCCATTCCAATAGCATATGGAAGCAAGGTAAGCAGACTTTTTTTCCATTGCCTGAAGATATTCGTTACACTTGAAATAATCTTGTCGTATATCCCCATAGAAACCATCATGGTTCCCCCACTAACTCCAGGTATGGCATTTGCCAGGCCAATAAGTGCTCCTCGCAGTATATCTTTAATAAAATTCATTTTTTTCTACCTTTCTTTTTATTTTGCAACAGAATCTCCTCTTTCGTTCACTATCTTATAACCAATAGAAGCTATTCTTGCCTGAAGACATCCAGCACATTCTGCGGCCTCTTCCCCTGTACAGATTTTATTATCATACAGTTCATACTTTTTTCTTACCTGTACCGGCGATAGATTAGGCATTACCACATTAGCACCAGCTTCTATTCCTAATTCTCTTCCCCTTGGATGAATTGTTCCCAAGGCAGTAGTCGCAGGAAGATTTGCCTTAGGCAGTATAATTCTAAGAATAGACAGTAAAAGCAATGTCTTTTCCAGAGACCCTTGTGCCTCATTGGCAAATGCTGTGTCATGATGCGGGATAAAAGGACCAATTCCCACCATATGAGGGCTGAGCTCTTTCAGAAATATTAAATCTTCTGCCAAATGTTCATCTGTCTGTCCTGGAGATCCCACCATGAAACCAGCCCCAATCTCATAACCTAGTTCTTTTAGAGTATACAGACATTTCATACGTTTTGCAAGACTCATGTTAGCTGGATGAAGCATTTGATAATGGGATTCATTTGCCGTTTCATGTCGAAGCAAATACCTGTCTGCTCCAGCCTCTTTGTACATACGGTAAGATTCTTTCTCCTTCTCCCCAATAGAGAGCGTAATGGCGCATCCTTGATACGTATTTTTAATCACTCTTATTATTTCAGCCATTTTATCATCTGTGAAATAGGGATCTTCTCCACCCTGCAAAACAAACGTCCGAAAACCCAATTTCCATCCTTCTTTGCAGCATTCCAGAATATCTTCCACTGTAAGCCTATATCTGGAACAATCTGCATTTTCTCTTCGGATTCCACAGTAATAGCAATTATTTTTACAGTAATTCGTAAACTCAATTAATCCTCTGGTAAAAACCTTTTCTCCATAATATTGCTTTCGCAGCTCAACTGCCCTTGCCTTTAGCATAAGCCGTTCTTCTTCCGTACAGCATCTAAGCAAAGAGGAATATTCCTCTTTGCTTAGATATCCCTGAGCGATTAATTTTTCTGCTAACATACAATCTCCTTAATCCGTTATCATTTTATCCATTTATGTTCTTTTCATCTGGCAAAATCTCTTTTAACGCATTCACAAGCTGTTCCATCTGCTGATCTGTACCAATGGTAATACGCAAATAGTTATCAATTCTTTCTTTATCAAAATGTCTCACATAAATTTTTCTTTCCTGAAGTTTTTCAAATATCTCCTTAGCCGCCATGCTTTTATGAGTAGCAAATAAAAAGTTTGTACTTGAATCCATGCAGGTAAAACCTAACTGTTCTAGCTGTTCTTTTGACCAAGTACGTGTAGCTATAATCTTATCAATGGTCTGATAAAAATATTCTGTATCTTTCACCGATTCAGCTCCTAATTTAATAGCCAGCATATTCATTGTATAAGAATTATAAGAAAATTTCACTGTATTTAAAGCCTGAATCAGTTCTTCACTAGCAATGCAATATCCAACACGCAATCCTGCAAGAGAACGTGATTTAGAAAATGTCTGTACAACTACCAGATTATCATATTCCTCTAATAAAGAAACCGCACTTTCTCCCCCAAAATCAATATACGCTTCATCAACAATTACAATTACATCCTGGTTATGTTCCAGTACATCCCGGATAAAATCCAATCCAACTGCAATTGAGGTTGGTGCATTGGGATTTGCAAAGATGATGCCCCCATTGTCTTTATAATAATCTTCCTTTTTAATATGGAATTTTTCATCCAGTTTTGGGCATTCATATGGAATCCGGTATAAATCTGCCCAAACGTCATAAAAAGAATATGTAATATCCGGAAACAAAATAGGCTTTCCTGAATTGAAATACGTTAAAAAACACATTCCTATAACATCATCCGAACCGACTCCTACAAATACCTGTGATGGCTTTACTTGTTTAAAATGTGCTATTTCATCTATTAATTCATCTGCATTAAGTGCAGGATAAAGTCTTAAGCTGCTCGTTTCAAATTCTTCCATAGCTTTTACAACACCTGGTGCCGGAGGATATGGATTCTCATTTGCATTCAATTTGGTAACGCTGTAATCTTTTGGCTGATAACCAGCTACATATGGGTGTTTAATTGTTCTTATATTTTTTTCCCATGCCTTCATTTTACCACAACCTTTCGTAAGGTTTATTATAAATTACCAAATACTGAAATACAAGAAAAAAAGACATTCTGGCTATCCCCATTTAAAATTTACGCACAAAAACTTCGCAAACCAAACAAGCTTACGAAGTTTTTTCTTTCTAACTTTTCCTTATCAGGTCCTTAATCGTTCAAATATAGAGAAAATATCAATCTCTCCATATCCCCATTCCCGATTCGGATATACAATTTCCCTTTCTCTAGCTCCAATAACAATATACTGGCGAATAACATTGGAATTAGCATCATCATCATTTCCCTGTACAATAGCCCACTCTAACAGCAAAGCGGCTATGGCAGCTCCAACTGCTGCTGACACACTAGAACCTGTCTTTCTGCCAAACTGGTTATTTAATAATGGACCAAATACAGATACTCCTGGTGCTGCAGCCGCTGGCTGTATCTTTCCTCCTCTTGTGAATCCTCTCCCTGAGTGAATATACATACTATCCGTCTGTCCATTATATACAGATACGGTAATAATCGTTGTAGCATTTCCTGGTTCTGTGATCGTAACATTAGGTTCTGGCTGGTTAAAATAAATCGAATCTGGAATAAAATTCTGGATAGGAAGCCACATATTAAAACTATTTGCCACAGGACTTCGATTGTAAGCACGAATTTTCCAGACTCCTTTTGCTGGAGAATCAAACCTCATAAAGACTAGAAAATCTCCTGCTCCCGCCTCGATTATATAATAAGCCAGCTCTAATACTGTCTTTTCCAGTACAAACCGTATAGTCTCCTTCTTGTTTAATCTTGGCTGAATCGGATCTATCACTTCACCGCTTGGAGAAGTAAAACCTATTGCAAACAATGCTGGTGTAGTCGCCCATAACTCTAAGGAAAATCCAGATACATTTTCCCCTACATTAATCTCTAGTTCCTCAAAGTCTTCTGGCAGCACAGAACTGCTTTCATAATGATGCCCTCTGTTTCCCTCATTTCCTGTTCCTCCCACAAAAACAATCCCTGTAACAAAACCAAAATAATCTATGAAACGGCCTAGAGGAGAGGATCCATTGTGATCTCCTGAGTTAGTGCCAACTCCTATACAGATAACTATAGGTTTTCCAAGCTGTTCAGCTTTTTTTATAAGATAAGACATTCCCGTTAATATATCATTTTCTGCATAACAGTCCACATTGTCATTTACAAGAAAAAAATTTCGCAGTTTTTTTCTCGCCTGCCTAAGTTTCACCATAATAATCTCACAATTTGGTGCAATTCCAGAAAAATTATTATTTTCATCAATATTTCCTGCTGCCACTCCTGCCATAAATGTTCCATGGCCATTGGTATCCATAGATGGAACTACTTCCAGTGGGTTTTTGCTTTCCAATGCCTGGTTAATCTGCTCTTTCCCATACTCAGAACCATAAAAAAAGTTATCAGGAGCCTCCCCATCTGGAATAGACTGGTCCCATATAGCTTCTATTCTAGTAGTCCCATCCGCATTTCGGAATACCGGATTGCGATAATCAATTCCCGTATCCAGAAAACCAATCAGAACATCTTGCCCATACAGATCAATATAAGGCTGCCGACGAAGCTTTAACACTCCTGTCTGCTCCAATACTGCCGTATCCATAAGTCCAAATACTTTTGGTATAGAACGATATGTAAAATTCTGCGACCAGATTTTGGCACTGCCAATATAAACATAGATAATTGCCTGCCGAACACTAAGAATTACATAACAGACAGGCTTATATCTATCTATTATCTGCTGGAAATCTCCTGCATAATCAATTAATAATGGCAAATACTCTTCTGAATAAATCGCATTTTCACAAGTAACAGGATCAAATTGCTGATTCGGTGTATCCATGCACTCTCCGCCAATCTAATATGCTTTTATTCATTATATGCCGGAAAATGAATGTCAATGCGAATTGAAAACCAGAAAAAAGCATAAGTTCCAATAGCCAACCCGTTAGGAACTTATGCCTTTGCTTATTCTTATTCTATTAAATGTGCCTGATTACTCCTTATTTCAATAAGCGGCGCACCCTTGCCTTCAATATAATCACCTGTAATCGTAACACGCCCAATATTATCATCTTTAGGAATCTCATACATAATGTCAAGCATAAATTTCTCAATGATGGCACGCAATGCTCTGGCACCTGTATTTTTCTTCATGGCTTCTTTGGCAATCGCCTCATAAGCTGAATCATCAAAAAGCAGTTCCACTTCATCTAAGAGAAGAAGTTTCTGATACTGTTTTAAAATTGCATTTTTCGGCTCTTTCAATACCTTAACAAGCATTTCTTCTGTTAAGCCATCTAAGGTATACACAATAGGAAGCCTTCCTAAGAACTCAGGAATCATGCCGAATTTGCGTAAATCTTCTGTTGCCACTTCAGACAGGATCCTTGGATCATGATCTAACTCATCTTTCAGTTTTGCACTAAATCCGATAGATGTCTGTTTATTTAACCTGTCTTTAATAATAATATCCAGATCCGGGAACGCTCCACCACATATGAACAGAATATTTTTTGTATTGATCGTTGTCAAAGGAACCATGGCATTTTTACTTGTTGCACCAACTGGCACTTCCACTTCACTGCCTTCAAGCAGTTTTAACAGTGCCTGCTGGACAGATTCCCCGCTTACATCACGGGAATTGGTGTTTTTCTTCTTTGCAATTTTATCAATTTCATCAATAAATACAATTCCCCGTTCCGCTTTTTCCACGTCATTATCTGCCGCCTGTAATAATTTCGAAAGCACGCTTTCTACATCATCGCCAATATATCCAGCTTCCGTTAAAGAAGTGGCATCCGTAATGGCAAGGGGTACTTGCAAAATGCGGGCAAGTGTTTTTACCAGATATGTTTTTCCACTTCCTGTAGGCCCTATCATAAGCATATTGGATTTCTCAATTTCAATATCATCCATAACGCCTTCTGAAACCCTTTTATAATGATTGTATACTGCAACAGAAATCACTTTCTTTGCATATTCCTGTCCAATGACATATTCATCAAGGCTTGCTTTTATAAGATGAGGAGCTGGAAGTTTTTTCGGATCCAATGCCTTTTCAGGTTCTTCCTTTTTCTCCTTCTTTTTCTTTATTTTCTGGCTCTTTGGTATATCATGAGTCAGTGGTGTCTGATTCATCATACCCGGATTAAACGTCATAAAATCCATATATGGCACATTTCCATGATTCATGGTGTCAAACGTTTTCTGCATACAGCTGGAACAAATGCAGATATTATTGGGAATGTGAATCATTTTTCCTGCTTTGCTTTCCGGCCTGCGGCATATATAACAAATATCTTCGTAATCATTATTATCTTTGTCTGTTACATTATCCTTTGTTTCATCACTCATACTTTATCTCCTTACCTAAAACAGCTTGTGCTGAAAGACTAAATTGTTTTTATTATATCTTACAATTTCTTTCGGTACAAGCTGTTCCTTGGGTTTTTTATAAAATCTTAATCAATTTTTGCACATTTCTTACGATTTATTTATCTGCCAAAATAATCTTTGAAATATTCATAGAATTTCCGCATATCCTCATCAGAATACTTTTTAGAAGAATCCCCTTCTGGCTGTCTGCCCTTCTGGCTGTTTTCTTCCTCTTTATTGGTGCCTGCATTTCCCTTATCCGTATTACTTGAGTAATCAAGCTTTCCAAAATCAGCACTAGACATCAATGTCAATTTTAACTCCATTTCTTTGTAGGTGCCATTCTGGTAACGTTCCACTGTTAAGGAAACTTCTGTTCCTGCTTTATAGCTATTTGCCCTTTCCTGCAAAGATTCAATAGATGCGGTTCCTACACCATTTAATTTGGTAATAACATCTCCTGCCTGCACGCCTGCCTTCTGGGCTGCACCTCCTTTTGGAACCTCTCTTACATACACTCCCAGAGGAATATGGTATGTTTCACTTTCTTCTTCTGATACAGAAATTCCACTTAGTCCAAGATATCCTTCTTTTCCTTTTGGAACTTCTTCATTATTCATAAGCTCATTTAAAATTGTCTGCGCATTTGAAATAGGAATTGCAAAGCACATGCCCTCTATAGAATCCTGTACTAATTTTACTGAATTAATGCCAACTACTTCGCCATCTAAATTCAAAAGAGCACCGCCACTATTTCCTGCATTGATTGCAGCATCTGTCTGAATTAATGTCCTTTTTACATTGCTTACACTTACTTCACGGTCCAGTGCACTGATTACTCCTACTGTTGAAGACTGTCCCAGTCCTAGGGCATTTCCGATTGCTACAACAGTATCTCCAACCTTGGCACTTTCTGAATCACCAAGTTTAGCAATTCGGATTGCCTTTTTCGTGCTGTCCTCCATCTGTCTTTTCCTGACTGTGATAACGGCCAGATCCCCTGTAGAATCCGTTCCTTTGACAGCTGCGTTTACATCCTTGTCGTCACAAAATGTAACCGTTATGGTTTTCGCACCTGCAATTACATGATTATTGGTTGAAATGTAATAATACATGTCATCTTCCCCAATAATGATCCCAGATCCTGCTCCCTGCTGCATCTGGCTGTAAGTCTGCCCAAACATGCTGGTAACAGTAGATTCCACCTGACATGTAATAGAAACTATGCTTGGCATATTTTCCTCAATTACCTTTGTGACATCATTTTCCAGCTCAACATCTGTCAGTACTGCTGTATTCTCAAGAGGTTTTTCATTTACATAAGTATCTTTGGCAAGCTGTTTTTCAAATTCGCTCCGCTGGCTGGGAAAACCCTGTGATAAATCAGAAAATTTATAAGAAGCCCCCGCCGCCATTCCTACTAATAATGCTCCTGCCAGCCCTAAAACCATCTTGGCACGAAATGACATTTTTCGCTTTGGTTTTTTATCTCTTGGATTCTGATATGGGTTCCCATTGGGACTATTATTCCAGTTCTGTTGATCCATCCGTAAAACTCCTTCCCTAAAACTCTCGTTTTTCCTGTTTATACTATAACAATAATTTGTGTTCTGTTTGTGAAAAATATTTTTCCTGTTTCGTATCCACTTTACTTTTTTTGTGAAATAATTTATTGTAGAATATAATTCAATATTGTATTATAATAGTTAGACTATGTCAAAGAAAACAAAAGATATTCAAGAAAGATTACAAAGAAAGGCAATGGTGGATACATGATTAAAGATAATCAGAAACTCTTCAATAGATTTCACATACTGATTGATGCAATATTTATTGTAATCGCATTTCGCTTAACATATTATGTTCGTTTTGAAAGTTTCTTAATCTATAAATTTGACTGGCTAAATCCATTTGGCTACCAGGAACCATTTGGAATATTTGCAAGATTTCTCATTTTTATTGTTCCAGTCTATCTGATATTATATTATGGATGCCATGTATATGATTCAAAACGTTCCAAAAGTTTCCGGTATGAAATCTGGGACTTATTTAAAGCAAATGTATTCGGTATTTTCTTCTTTACTTTCCTGCTTGTAATGTTAAAGAAGAAACTGATTTACATGCGTATGTTCTTAACTATGTTCTTCTGCCTGAACTTAGGACTGACCTATATTAACAAAATTATCTTAAGAAGAGTGCTTGCATTTTACAGAAAGAAAGGATTTAACCAGAAACATGTTCTTGTTGTAGGATACAGCCGTACTGCTGAACGTTACATTAACCGTATCCTGCTAAATCCAGAATGGGGGTATCACATTCATGGCATCTTAGATGACAGCATGAAGCCAGGCGCCCATTATAGAAACATAAAAGTCCTCAGTACAACTGATAAACTTGAGTCTATTCTTTCACAAAACCAGTTAGATGAAATTGCAATTACACTAAGTATCAGTGAGTATGCCAAACTCGAGAAAATTGTAGCATTATGTGAAAAATCCGGTGTCCACACCAAGTTTATACCTGACTATAACAACATTATTCCTACAAAGCCTTACATCGAGGACTTAAACGGGCTCCCTGTAATCAACATTCGTAATGTGCCTTTAAGCAACTGGTTCAATAAAGTCCTTAAAAGAACCTTTGATATCGTTGGATCTTTTTTGGCAATTCTGGTGTTCTCCATACCAATGCTGGTAACTGCCATAATTATTAAGACCACATCAAAAGGTCCGCTTATTTTCAAACAGACTCGAATCGGACTGCACAACAAAGAATTTAAAATGTATAAATTCCGTTCAATGGAAGAACAGGCACCTGATAAAGAGAAGCAGGCATGGACTACAATGAACGATCCCCGTGTTACTCCAATCGGAAAATTCATACGTAAAACAAGTATTGATGAACTTCCACAGCTGTTTAACGTATTAAAAGGTGACATGAGCCTGGTTGGTCCAAGACCTGAACGGCCTTTCTTCGTAGAAAAGTTTAAAGAGGAAATACCTCGTTATATGGTCAAACACCAGGTACGCCCTGGAATGACTGGCTGGGCGCAGGTAAGTGGTTACCGGGGTGACACTTCTATCATTAAACGTATTGAACACGATTTATATTATATTGAAAACTGGTCTTTAGGTTTTGACATGAAAATAATGTTTTTAACCGTATTTAAAGGCTTTGTTAATAAAAATGCCTATTAGGCAGATATTCACCTGAAACTGTTTGTCCAATTCTGTTTCTTTAGCGGCAAGCAGTTTTATAACAAAGAAAAGAGGTTGGGATATGGATAAAGAATACAAGGACAAATTAAAGAAAAAACGGAAACTCTCCAAAAAAGGACGACGAAAAAGAAGAATCCGCCGTCTTCTGGCACTTGAACTTATACTGATCATTTTATTAATTCCGGCTGCATTTGCAGTCATTAGTTTATCTAAAATTCAGGTTTATAAAGCCGATTTAGATTCTGTTGCGCAAAATGACGTAAAGGATCCTAACATGAAGAATTTCACCAATATTGTAGTTTATGGGGTAGATTCCAGAGCCAATGAATTAGACAAAAATACACGAAGCGATTCCATTATGGTAGTAAGCATCAATAAAAAGACGAAAGATATTAAGCTTTCTTCTATCTACCGTGACACTTACGTCAACATTCCAGACCACGGTTTTTCGAAAATAACACACGCTTATGCCTACGGAGGTCCTGCACTATCCATAAGTACCATTAACCGCAACACGGATTTAGACATAAAAGATTTTGTCACGGTAAATTTTTCTGCTTTAACCAATGTAATTGATTTACTTGGCGGAATCGAACTGGATATAAATAAAGCTGAATTAAAGTATGTAAATGCATATACAAGAGATGTAGCAAGAATTAATGGCATGGATTTTACTTATATTAAGTCTCCAGGAAAACAGCTGGTTACTGGCGTACAAGCCACTGGTTACTGCCGTGTACGTTATACAAAAGGCGGTGACTTTACACGTGCCGAACGTCAGAGAACCGTATTGAAAGCTATTTTTGAAAAGGCAAAGAAATCCAATCCAATTACCCTCTATAAAGTAGCCAATGAAATTCTTCCTCAGATTTACACCAGCTTATCGACTGGTGAGATTATGAAATTAGGAGCTTCTCTTCCATTTTACAAAATGGCGGACAGCCAGGGATTTCCTTTTGAAAAGACAACTCCAACCATTAAAGGTGCATCCGTTGTTGTTGCCCAGACACTGGCAAGCAATGTAACAGAACTTCATGAGTATCTATTTGGAACCAGCGGATATGAACCAAGTGGTACAGTAAAAGAATTCAGTAATCAGATTGCTGGATAAAAAAGGGGGCTGTAAAAAACAGCCCCTATTTTTATCCTTTCCACTAATATGGCATAACTCTCCCACCTACTCAAACTGCCTCCAGAAATCGTCTAGCCTTTCCTTCATGGAAGAAAGACTTACAATTTCATAAGGATACCATTCCTGTGGAAATAAAGCCGTATACTGCTTCTGCATAAATCTCTCATCTAACAGCAAAATAACTCCCACATCTTCTGCAGTCCGAATTACCCGTCCTGCAGACTGAAGCACCTTATTCATTCCATTGTACAGATAAGCAAATTCAAATCCCTTACTTTCTCTTTCCTCATAATAAGAACGGAAAAGTTCCCGATCATCACAAACCATAGGAAGCCCAGTTCCCACTATAACCGCTCCAATCAGACGATCCTTCTTTAAATCAATGCCTTCACTAAAAATGCCACCCATTACACAAAAACCAATTTGCACCTTAGAAGAATTCTCTTCAAAGTTTTCCAGAAACTCTTCCTTTTCCCGTTCCGTCATATGACTGTCCTGCATAATAATCTCACAATCCTGAAACCTTTCCTGCCACTCAAGCCCTTCCATGTAATCATAAATAATTTTCATATACTGGTAAGATGGAAAAAACACAAGATAATTTCCCTTCTTTCGGGTGACAAATTCATATATATAACTGACTACTTTCTCATACTCTACATAGTTACGCCTTGTATACTTGGTACTTACGTCCTTTGCCACAAAGATTCTCCGTTTTCCCACATCAAATGGGCTTGGTACATAAACAGCATAATCCTCATTGGTTCCCGCAAGCTGCTCTTTGTAATACTGAATAGGCAAAAAAGTTGCAGAAAAGAACACTCCACTACGCCCCTTTTCAAGACATGCTTTCAAATTATCTGATGGATCCATACACTGCAGTTTTACAAAAAAGTGCCCATCTTCTTCATTTAAATAAATTTTATACTTATCATTCATGATTTCATACATATTCAGAAAATGGAAAATATCGAAATATAGTTCTAATACCTTATCACGACCTTCAAAATCCATGAACTCATTTAAAAAATTGTCCAGTTCCGTAACTGCATTCATAACCATAAGAACAAACTGATCTACAAGAGAGTGTGGAGCATATGGAATCCCCGCTTCTTTTGCTTCTTCCCATTCCTTTCTAAGAAGCAGTAGTTTACGATTGCATGCAGATAATCTTTTATCTAATTTTCTGCTTCGCATCTTAACGATTCTTTTCACTGCCAGAAAATCATCTTTTAGAAGAATCGCACTATACATTTCCCTTCCCCGCTCCACTAGGTTATGGGCTTCATCTACCAAAAAACAGTAATTATGTTTTTTCTCATTTTGAAAAAAACGGCGTAATGAAACTTTTGGATCAAATACATAATTATAATCACATATTACAGCATCTGCCCATAAAGTCACATCTAAAGCCATTTCCATTGGACATACCTGATAACGTAAGGCATATTCCTCAATTAGCTCTCTTGAAATCTCATCTTCTGAAACAAGCATATCATAAACAGCATCGTTTACACGGTCATAATGGCCTTTTGCACGTTCACAGGAAGCAGGATTGCAATCTGGCTTATCTAAGATACAGATTTTCTCTTTTGCCGTTAAGGTAATCACCTTAAGTTTCATTCCCTTATCCCGCAGAATATGAAATGTTTCCTCCGCCACTGTTCTGGTTATGGTTTTCGCTGTCAGATAAAATATCTTTTCTACCAGTTCCTCTCCCATAGCCTTTACTGCTGGAAATACAGTAGAAATTGTCTTGCCTACTCCCGTTGGTGCTTCAATGTAAAGCTTTTTCTGCCGCAGAATGGTCTGATAGACGCCTTTTACCAGTTCTTTCTGGCCTTCTCTGTACAGGAAAGGAAAATCGACTCCCTTTATACTGTCATTCCTCTTCTGCTCCCATTTAATTTGCCACACTGCCCATTTTGCATATTCATTTATCAGATTCTCATACCATTCCTTTAACGCTTCAAATGAAAATACTTTCTGAAACCGTTTGACCTCTTCCTCTTCCAGATTACAGTAAGTCATCTGGATTTCGATTTCCTTAAGGTTGTTTTCTAATGCATATATATATCCGTAACATTTCGCCTGTGCCTGATGAATTATAAAGGGTTCCTCTAGTTTTAACACATCCAGATACATTCCTTTTATTTCATCAATTACCGTCCTGCCATCTCTGGTAAAAATCCCGTCTGCACGGCCTTCAACTACAAGAGAAAACGAAACTCCATCCCGCTCCATAGGCATTTCCAGCGAAAGACTTACTTCTGGCCTATAATCGCCTCCCATGGCATTCTGGATTTTTCTGTGAATCTTGCTTCCCTTCTGCATCGCATTAGTATCCCGCATGCCTTTTCCACCAGCACTTATATCTCCAGCACGCAAAATAAATTCCACAAGGGTCCGCACCGATATTTTTACTACCCGTTTTTCCATAATAACACCTTACTCTTCCATGACCTGTAGTATTTGATTCTGTACACAAAATTCAAGACTCAACACTTTTTGCACAGGGTTCTTATCAAACTTAATGGTAATTTTTCCATTTTCCACTTTAACAATTGTACCTGTTCCATAAGTATTATGACGAACTCTTGCATTTTCTTTCATAGCTGCTTTATTCATAAGCAGTTCTCCTACAAAACGGGAACACTGCAGTTCTTTCTCATACCGTTCTTTCACATAACAGATAGTCAGATTGTCTTTTGCCCTTGTCATAGCAACATAAAACATACGGCGTTCTTCTTCCATATCTGCCACATTTACCGCCTTTCGGTGAGGAGTAATATCTTCGTTTGCATCCAGAATATAAACATGCTCAAATTCAAGGCCTTTACATCCATGGAATGTCATAAACGAAACACTTGGTATGCCTGATTCTTCTTTTTTACGAAGCTGGTCACGCAGACTTGTCTCATAATCCCGCATATAAGCAAACCATTGTTCAAAAGTCTTAAAATCCTTTGCCCCTTCACATAACTCGTCTAGCACTTCATAAAACTCATCTGGTTTTACATTCCGAAACTCTGCAAATTCTTTAATATAGGAATCATATTCCATTCCTTTACGTATATACTGAAGTGCGGCATAAGGTGCCATAGAAGATATCATGTTCAAATCATATTCCAATTTAAAAATACGTTCTACCATATAAGGCTTATCCTTATAATAATCCCTAAGCTTTGCCAGATTCACTACTGGTTCTCTTAAGCTGTCTCTGGAAATGTATCGTTTCGGCCGGTTCATCACTTCCAAAAAGATTCCTCGATCCATCTTACCTTGTGCCATTTGAATATAAGCAATCATATTCTTTGCTATCCAGTGTTCAAAAATATTTGGCATAGTATCTTTCATGCGAAATGGAATGTTATATGCCATAAACAGTCCCAAAAGAGAACGTGGCTGCTTATTGGTACGGAACAGGATAGCAATTTCATTTAAATCCACTCCCTGTTTCGAAAGTTCCAGAATTTCCTTTACAATTGCATGGTTTTCTTCCTTGCCAGTTGGATAGCAGTTCACACAGACATCATGAGTGGCCTTGCGGACAGCCTGAATATTTTTCGGAAAACGGTGGCTGTTGTTCTCTACCACTCTAAGTGCAGCATCTACAATTTTCTTCTGGGAACGGTAATTGTACTCAAGTACAACCTGACTGGCAGTTGGAAAGTCTTTATCAAAATTCAGCATAATCTCAGGCTTCGCCCCACGAAAACGATATAGACTCTGATCATCATCTCCTACTAAAAACAGATTTTTACGCTCTCCCGCTAATAGTTTCGTAATCTCATACTGCATAATGTTACTATCTTGTGCCTCATCCACCATAATATACTGGTAGCGCTTCTGCCACATAGCCAGAATATCTTTTCGCTGCTGAAACAGTTCCAGACAGTAAATCATCATATCATCAAAATCAATTTTATTTAAACTACGTAACTTATTTTCATATTCTTTATATACCGTCGTAAAAGACACTTCCGAACAGTTTAGCGAAAAATAGTAGTCAATATCAATCCCGCTGCCCTTTACAAAACTGATTTCACTTATCAGGTTTTCAATCAGTTCCTTCTCGTCCTCTATCTCAAAATCCATCTTGGCAACAATCTCATGTATAATCTGGTACTTCATGTCCTCCCGCAAAATGTTGTCTCCCCGGAACCCATAAGCATACTTTAAAATATTAAAGAACACCGCATGAAACGTTCCAAAAGTGACTCCTTGCACATGGCATAATCTTTCAAAACGTCCCTTCATTTCTGCTGCTGCTGCCTTAGTAAAAGTAATCACTAAAACTGTTCTAGGATCCACACCATGCTGTTCAATTAAATATTTTGTCCTTTGAGTAATAACAAAGGTTTTCCCCGATCCAGGCCCTGCCAGCACAAGCATTGGCCCTTGGTTGTGCTCAATTGCTTCTTTCTGCGCCTTACTAAACTCCATGTCTATCCTTTCTATCCTATTCAAATCCTATGTTAGGCTATTAAGCTAAACAGCACAGCAAATAGCTCCCTATTCGCTGTGCTGCTTCATTTATCCTATTTGGATAGTAATTCGATTGCAGCTTTTACTCTTGCAACCGTTTCATCTTTACCAATAATCTCCATAATTTCTGTTGCTCCACCTGGTGTAGACTGTTTGCCAGAAACTGCTGTACGAAGTGGCCACATTACATAACCATTCTTATAGCCTTTTTCTTTTACAAACTCTACAAGGGCTGCATACAAAGCATCATTGGAGTAGTCCTCCTGTTCCTCTAATACTGGAAGGATTTCCTGTAACACTAAAAGAGAGGTTTCTTCGCTGGTTTTCATCTTCTTGTGTGTATACATTGCTGTATCATATTCAGGAACCGCTTCAAAGAAATCAATAATATCTTTAATATCCGGGAATGTTTCAATTCTGGACTGTACCAGTGCTGCAATTTTCTTCAGGTCATAATCCTTTGTAACAGTTTCCCGAATGTATGGTTCTGCTGCTTGAAAAAATGCATCAAAATCCATCTTCTTAATGTATTCGCCATTCATCCATTTTAATTTCACTACGTCGAATACAGCTGGAGATTTATTAATTCTATGATAATCAAATTCCTTGATAAGTTCTTCTAAAGAAAAAATTTCCTTGTCCTCTGCTGGACTCCATCCTAATAATGCTACAAAGTTTACTACAGCCTCTGGCAAGAAACCTTGTGCAAGCAAATCCTCAAAAGAAGCATGTCCGCTACGTTTGCTTAATTTTTTATGTTCTTCGTTTGTAATAGTTGGACAGTGTACATATACTGGAACTTCCCATCCAAAAGCATCATATAAACGATTGTATTTTGGCGAAGAAGATAAATACTCATTGCCACGAACTACGTGAGTGATTTTCATTAAATGATCATCTACTACGTTTGCAAAGTTGTAAGTTGGATAACCGTCGGATTTAATCAGAATCATATCATCTAATTCTGCATTGTCTACTGTAATATCTCCATAAATAACATCATGGAATGTAGTAGTTCCTTCTGCAGGATTATTCTGACGGATAACGTAAGGCATGCCTGCTTTTAAGTTTGCTTCAACTTCTTCCTTTGATAAGTGAAGGCAGTGCTTGTCATATTTCGTAATTTCTTTATCGTCAGTTCCTTCCACTTTGCTCTTTAGAGATTCCAAACGCTCTTTCGTACAGAAACAGTAATAAGCTTCACCTTTTTCAACTAGCTGTTTTGCATATTCAAGGTATAAGCCCTGTGCCTGTCTTTCGCTCTGTACATATGGTCCGTATCCACCATCTTTGTCTGGACCTTCATCATGAATTAATCCAGTACCAGCCATAGTACGATATATGATATCAAGTGCACCTTCTACAAAACGTTCCTGATCTGTATCTTCAATTCTTAATAGAAAATCTCCATCTTCATGTTTTGCAATTAAATAAGCATATAATGCCGTTCTTAGATTCCCTACGTGCATTTTTCCTGTAGGACTTGGTGCAAATCTTGTTCTTATCTTAGACATATAATAACCTCACTTTATAATATAAACCTGTAATTTTAAAACAATCCGAATTTTATTATATACTAAAAAAAAATTGAAATCAACCTTGGCTTTTTTAGTCGACATTGAAACCAAAAAAGATCCTTATGTAACGTTAAAATCATATAAATCCACCTACCTAATATTGTAAAAGATACTTAAAACTCTTTATATCAATCTTCTCTATCTGCTTCTCAACCTTAGCAGCTATTAAAATGTTATTTACCTGCCTAATTAATTCTAATTCATTTACACCTATCTTTTTCAGTTCTTTAAAATCCGCTTTTATATATTCCATATTCCAGTCACAATCATCTTTATTTTCTAAAAAACCACTCGCAATTTCATAAGCTTGTTCTTTTTCTAATTCCGTAATTTCTTTATCATAAACAATAACTGCCTTTATAAAATTGTCTCTGCTTGTAAAATCTTCTGGATCAAGATATGTAAAATCTTCTGCCTGACTAGGTCTTTTCAAATCAACTAACATCAAGTAAAATTTTACATTACCATATAATGCTTTTTTTATTTCATAAACTTCAATCTCTTTCGTTAATAACAATCTTCTTAATAACATATCCTTCTATTCACCTTATATACTAATTATCATGATCTCCATGACTAGCTGAACCATCTACTCCCTCTGAACCTTCTAACCCTTCTTTTTTATTCTCAGCATGTACATGCCATTTTGCATTTGCATTATCATTATGTGGCGGATCTACTCTAAATCTCCAGCCACCTCCCAAATCAATCCACTGTCCTGAATTTCCTGCATACACTACATTGACGTTACTAAAAGAAAATGAAAAAAACAACAAACTATTAATAATAAAGATAAAACTTTTATTCTTTTCATAATACCTCCCTATATTCTATTGTAAAAAGTTATAGCAGAAGCATTACTAATATACTGCATTTTAAATATATATTCAACTATCTATGCCAGCATCCAGCATTGAAAAATAAATTGAATTATTACGATCTTACTTTAGAAAGCTTCAATTCCAGTGCTGGCTCAAGACTTTCCCTGTATAGTTTCCATTCGTTTGCCTTGCTTTAGAATTAACCCGTATATTTTTCTATGAAAGCGAAATCAGATCTCCTCAGATAACTCGCTCTCTTTTTTTATCTGTTTTTTTGCTAATAAAAATCCTAACACACAGCCCGCAAGAAGCATCAATAGGGAGCAGCCTCCTAAAACTGCAGGCCTTCCAAACACAGGCTCTTTGGACTGTTTGACTTCACCTTGCAAAGGCTGAGATTCATTATCCTCTTCCTGGCCAGATTCCCCTGTTTCTTTTGTTGTTTCTTCTGCCGTTTCCTCTTCTGTAACTTCCTTTTCTTCTCCTTCTACCATATCTGCTTCTTCTATTGCTTCACCTTCAGAAGCATAATTTTCTGAATTAACGGCCTCTTCACCAGCCAAATCCGAATCTGCCGGCTTCGTCTCTTTACGGGTGTATTCTTCCTCTAATCCTTCCTGCCCTTCCACTACAATACAATCCTCATCTTCATCCCCCACAGCCGCTGCTGTCAGATATACGACTGGTATAAAATTAGCTCCAAATGATATTTTCATGATTTATCCTCCTATTATAACTCCATTTCCTCTTCAAGCAGTTTCTTTTTTCGATAGCGGCTAATCATAAATCTCCGCACCACTAAAGCAGACAAAGCAAAAATCATAACTTCCACCAGAATAAAAACCGGAAGACTAATAGAACTATTTCTTTTTGCATTATCCACATTGTCTGGTTCAGTACCCATATCATTTACATTAATTCCAGTCGCTGGAACCACTTCGCCTTTAAAGACAGCTTTCTTTTTTCCTTTTTTCCCATTGCTATTTTCATATGTTACAATCATAACTCCAGTTGCAGTACCTTCCACGATTGGAGTAATCTCGGCTTCATGACTGCTTCCTTTCCCTGCTTCAACAGTACCAATGTAATAAGATTTCTGGGCAGTTTCAAAATCTCCCTTTATTTCTATCTGAACATTATACAGTGGTGATTTTCCCTGGTTATGGAATTCAAAGGTGAGCCTGTCAGCTTCTCCATAAATCAATTCGCCATAAGCACCCACCTTAATGATATTTAGAGATGGCCTTGCATTTTCTTCCACTTGAATGCTTAAAACCTCACTTGCAAGAACCCCTGATGTTACTACTTCTTTTCCATTTTGCACACTCCTGTAATCATATTGAAACTCAAGTTTTAAGGGATAGGATTTCGTCGTGCAATTCCCATTTACTTTAATCGGAATTTCCATATGCTTACAATTTTTCGCTTCTATGGACGTTATATAAAAACTATTACTTCCCTTTGCAATTGAAAATGCTCCCGTTTCGTCTGATGTCATAGTCACTCTAATATTTTCTGCCCTGGAAGACACATGTGTATTAGCTACATCAAACTTAAGCTTAAACATTCCACCAGCCATAACACTTTCTTTTCCCGCTGTATATTTTTTTATAATAAGCCTTGGAACTCCTTTAGAAACATCCTCCTTTTTTGCTTTTATATTTTTTACGTACAGCTTGACACTATCTGAATTCTCTATTCCATTGGCATCTCGAAACACTACTGCATAGTCTATATAACTTAAACCACCTTCAATCTGCCTGGAAATATTATAACTAAGCTTCACGCTTCTCTTCTGTCCAATTTTCAGGCTTTTTATATATACTGCTGGATTTTCCCCTAACGGAGTAAATGTCTTGCGTGACAGTTCTTTTGGAGTTACCGTAATATTCTTAGCCTCCAGTTTTCCTACATTTAGAATGTCAAATGATAACGTGACATTTTCTCCTGCTACAGGCATTTTTTCCGACTGTCTTATATTCCGTATTAAAATTTTGGGAGCCTTTGGCTTAGTATCCCTTTTTCTTTCTGTCCGAATATAAAACTCCTCTCTTTCCACCACATAATTTGTATCTTCTTCTCGTACATGATAAGAAACTCTAATTGTAATTTTCTTAGACCCAGATACTGCATTTTTGGATACTTTTACAGGTAACGTTATCTTCCTGCTTTTATTCGGTTTTATAGGTGAGAGCTTTTTTTTGACTCCATTCTCTGCTGGCAAAATTCCATCATCATTCATTCCTTCATAATCAACAATAATATTTGTAGCAGTACCATCCCCTGTATTTTTTATTGTATATACTACATCAGCAGTTTCACCATACTGCATTACCGATTTGCACTGAATATCCGATATCGTCAGTTCTGCACTGGTAACAACTTGTTCTTCCGCCTCATAAGTCACAGAAATAACATCTTCTAACTGGTAGGACTCTATATCTGAATGGGCATCGCCAGCCAGAAAAATAATCGGAAGGTTATATGTTTTAGTAGAAGTACTTTCTTTTGCCATTATGGTAAACTTTAAGAAATAATCTCCTCCACCAATATGGTTTACCTCTATATACTTATCTTTCTCATCTTTCTGATACAGTTTAGGTACTCCCTTAATAGTAAACGGTGTATTTCTTGTATTCACTGCAATTTTATGTACTTCCCTTTCCCTGCTGGCCCGAACTGCTAATGTCACTTCTGCCTTTTCTTCTTGCTTTAGAGTAATTTCCGGAACTTCTTCTGTTGCAAATACAAACCACTTAGGTCCTTCACTTTCACTTCCACTAGCATAACATGCTCCCATATTCCAATTGCAGACGCTTGTAATGCAAAAAATCAGTACACTTATGTAACATAAAAAATTTATTCTTGTATTCATTCCTGAATTTATTCTTGTATTCATTCTCTACTGTCTTCTCCTTTTTATTCTTCCTCTCCCTATAAATCAAAAACCCAACAAGAATACGTCTTCCTGTCAGGTTAATCTATTCAGCCTAAGTTATGTAATTCTTGTTACACTTCCAAAAATGCTTTGATACATTTTACAGCATGATCAATGCCACCAAAATCTGTACGAATGGACAAATCATAATTATTTACATTTCCCCATTTCTCATTGGCATGGAAGTTATAATAATTTGCACGACGTTTATCCTGACGCAAGATAGTCTCCGCCGCCTTTTCTGACGCAATTCCATATTCTTCAACGGAACGCTTGATTCTGGAATCTAAATCTGCGCATATAAAGATGTTAACCACATCCTCTCTCTCTTTCAGTACATAATCTGCACAACGTCCAACAATAATACAAGGACCTTCATCTGCAACTTTACGAATGACACTTGACTGTGCTAGAAAGATTCTGTCATCTATTGACAGACTGGCATACCCAAAATCATGACTGCTATAAGCTCCAGCTCCCATAGCAATTGAGTATAAAAAACTATTGGTTGCCTTTTCTTCTGCCCGTTCAAATGCTTTGACTGCAAAGCCGCTTTCCTTCGCTGCTAAATTAATAATCTCGTTGTCATAGAAAGGAATATCAAATGCTTCGGCTAACTTTTTACCAACAATACGGCCTCCACTTCCAAACTGTCTGCCGATTGTAATAACCTTATTCATAAAAATACCTCCTCATCCAATATGCATCTGATTCTATTTTACAACCCGCCTCCCTCTTTGTAAAGGAGACAGGCTATTTTCCTAATTACGTCCAAACTCGCTTAATTTAAGTCCTTCGTTTCTTTCTTCCACTGTACGGATACTCCATGGATGTGTAAATATTAATAATGGATTACCTTTTAAATCCTTAATCTTTTTAGTATCAGAAGTTACACTTAAGCTGGCAACATCAATATCATCATTTTCAATCCAGCGAATATGCTCGTATGGCAAAGGTTCTAAACGGATCTCTACTCGATATTCAGATTCCAGACGGAATTTTAACACATCAAACTGAAGCACGCCTACAACACCTACGATGATTTCTTCCATACCTGTATTAAACTCCTGGAATATCTGAATCGCACCTTCCTGAGCAATCTGCTCAATCCCTTTAATGAACTGTTTCCTCTTCATCGTATCAATCTGGCGCACTTTCGCAAAATGTTCTGGTGCAAACGTTGGAATCCCTTCGTACTGGAATGGTTTTTTTGCTGTACAAAGCGTATCTCCAATAGAAAAGATTCCCGGATCAAAAACACCAATAATATCCCCTGCATAAGCCTCCGTAACATGATGTCTTTCCTGTGCCATCATCTGCTGTGGCTGGCTTAGGCGGATTTTCTTATTTCCCTGCACATGGAACACTTCCATGCCAGCATCGAATTTACCTGAACAGATACGCATAAATGCAATTCTGTCTCGATGGGCTTTATTCATATTTGCCTGAATCTTAAATACAAATGCTGAAAAATCATCACAAAATGGTGATATTTCACCTACATCTGAGTTACGAGGCAATGGTGTTGTTGTCATATCCAGAAAATGACGAAGGAAAGTTTCTACACCAAAGTTTGTTAAAGCCGAACCAAAGAATACTGGTGAAAGCTTGCCTGCCTGCACTCTTTCCAGATCAAATTCATCACTGGCACCATCAAGCAGTTCGATTTCATCCATTAATACTCTATGATTTTCTGCTCCAATAATGTCATCTAAATTGGCATCTCCTAAATTTACTTCTACAGAATCTACCTCTTTCTGCCCATTGTTGGCTGCATAAAAACGAGTAATTGTTTCCTTCTGTCTGTCATAAACACCTTTAAAGTTCTTACCAGAACCGATTGGCCAGTTAATTGGACAGGTACGGATTCCAAGAACCGTTTCAATTTCATCAATCAGTTCAAAAGGATCATTTGCTTCACGATCCATTTTATTGACAAATGTAAAAATAGGAATTCCACGCATAACACAGACTTTAAATAATTTAATGGTCTGTGCCTCCACACCTTTCGATCCGTCAATAACCATGACAGCGGAGTCTGCTGCCATCAATGTACGGTAAGTATCCTCAGAGAAGTCCTGATGTCCTGGTGTATCCAATATGTTTATGCAATAACCGTCATAGTTAAACTGAAGAACAGAAGATGTTACAGAAATACCTCTTTCCTTCTCAATTTCCATCCAGTCAGAAACTGCATGTCTAGAAGCCTTACGGCCCTTAACAGAACCTGCAAGGTTAATAGCACCACCATAAAGCAGGAATTTTTCCGTTAATGTTGTTTTGCCAGCATCTGGATGGGAAATAATAGCAAATGTTCTTCTTTTCTTTATTTCATTCGTTATGTCCGACACAGGGATAACCTCCTTAAATCGCTCGAAAAATTTCTTATTTTTTATATAATCTCAGAACATTCTATACTATAAGGAACTTTTATGTCAAGGTTATCCATAATTTCTATCCATAAATTACTTCTGCCTCCGTTTTTTTCAGAATATCCATCCGTCCATAATAGTGCTTCCGTTCTTGAAACCTTTCTAAAAAAATAGCCAGGTAAAATAAAATTTCTTTTCTACCTGGCCATTTGCTTCTTATAAGCAGAATTCGCTTACGATCTGTTTCAAATCCTGTGCATATATCTCGTTTTCTTCCACTTTCCTGCTAGTATCTGAAACAAGTCCAACCACATTTCCTGTTTTTTCTGCAATGTGTGTTACTCCGTTGGCTGCTTCATTCATATTTCCTGCTATTTCAGAAACTGCTGAAGCGATTTCCCTTGTTACACTGCTTAACTGATTAATTTCTACATTAATATTATCCATACTTATCTGGATTTTTTTTGCATCTTCACTATACTGGAGACTGGATTCTTTAAAATTACCGTAATCTCTTGAAATATCCTTTTCAAAGAAACGTAACGTAGTTTCCAGACACTCCGAAATATTAGCAACTGCATCTGTTACATCGCCAACAATAGCTGAGATACCACTTACTGTACTCGCTGACTGACTCGCTAATGCACTGATTTCATTGGCAACTACACCAAATCCTTTTCCTAGTTCGCCAGCTCTTGCTGCCTCAATAGAAGCATTCAATGCAAGCAAAGAGGTCTGGTCTGCAATATCCATAATCGTGCTGCTTAGCATTTCTATTTTTTCTACTGCTTTGGATTTTTCAATGGCAATTTCCGAACGTGCTTTCACTTTCGCATACATTTCCTCTGCTTTCTTGGATGCCCTGGTAGTGTCTTCTTCCAATTCTACAGCCCGCTCCAGAATTAAGCTTGCCAGTTCCGTTCCTGTACTTGTTTTTTCTTTAATACGGTCTGTATTTTCTTCAATTCCCAAAACGTCTCCATTAATAATATCTATATTGGCTGTTGCCTCCTGCATACCTGCAGCCATTTCCTGTGACGTAGAGGAATTTTCCTGTGAATGCTCATTTACCACTGAAATATTGGATGTCAGCTCATTAGAACACTGCACAAGCTGTTCTGATGTAGAATTAATTTTTTTCACTATGCTTTTCAGATTATTCTGCATCATATTATACTTCTTAGCAATTAAACCAATTTCATCTTTTCTGACACAAAGTTTTAATAAATTGTCATCCTCCTGCAGATCCAGCTTAGACGCATTATCAAAAACCTTTTCCAGTTTTTTTATGCCGGTAATGATATTGCCTGCAAACAAATATGCCACTATTAAAAGCAGAATGCAGACTGCCGCTTCACTCCGTATTGCTGTATACTTAAGTTTTTTTGTGGACGCAATAACCTGGGCTTTATCTGCAGTAACCACTGTAATCATTTTTGTTTGTGGACTTACACAATACCCTGCATATTTTTTCTTCCCTTTAAAACGGTATTCTACTACTTCCCTCTCAACATTTTCGCCTTTACTAAGCTTTTTGACTACTCCCTTAATTACTTCATTTTCAACCTGATTTCCAACTTTCTTACTATCTGGATGATACAGCACAATTCCATTCGAACTCACCAGATAAACATAACTGCCCTGTATTCCATTTACTTTTACATCCTTTAACATTCCAGATAACGCAGACGTCTCAACCATGGTTCCCATTCCACCAAGCTTGTGCTCTACAA
Source organism: [Clostridium] polysaccharolyticum (assembly GCF_900111595.1). Lineage (GTDB taxonomy): Bacteria > Bacillota > Clostridia > Lachnospirales > Lachnospiraceae > Clostridium_AI > Clostridium_AI polysaccharolyticum. The sequence goes on from NZ_FOHN01000002.1 coordinate 85,811, forward strand.
GGCTGGAATAAGACCTTGCCAGATCTTCCATGCTATACTGAATAGACTGTACGTTCTGTTTATCAAATTTCGGAACTATAACTATGTAACACACACTTGCAGAGATGCATATGCATCCCAGCACCAAAATCAAAAACCTGAACCTGATTGTATGTAATAAAGCAATTTTATCACTATCTTTCTTTTTTGCTTGTTCCATTCTCTTTCCTCCCCTTTTTCTTTTCATTTGTACATATTAATATCATATCATATAATGTGTAAAAATGTAAATATTCCTTCTAGGTTTTATGTTTTTTGTGAAATATAAACAATCCATTTCACTAAAGTGACCACAGTTCTTCCACACAAACATTTGTTTGTACCCAAAAAAACAAAAAAATTACGAAATATGATGGCACCAAACACTCTCAGCAATCTGGTGCCTCATACTGCGTAACATCTTTCGATTTATATAATAATAGACATTATCTTTTCGCTAGTTATTCTTATAAGTATTTTTCAATCTCAGCTTTCATTTTCTCAGGTAAAACAGTTGGTGCATATTTTTTTACTAACTTTCCTTCTTTATCTAAGAAATATTTTGTAAAGTTCCATTTAATCTCTCCTGCAAAATATTCTGGATCCTGACTCTTTAAATACTTAAATAACGGATGAGCAGTTTTTCCATTTACGTCTACTGCTTCAAATACCGGGAAAGTAATCCCAAGTGCTTCATATACTTCTTTGGTTTCCTCATTGCTTCTGTCTTCCTTCTTTCCAAACTGGTTACATGGGAAACCTAGAATAACCAGTCCCTTATCCTTGCACTCAGCATATAACTGTTCTAATCCTTTTAACTGAGATGCGAAATCACAATCACTTGCTGTATTAACAACTACTACTGCTTTCCCCTTGTAGTCTTCCATTTTAACCTCTTGCCCATTTATTCCCTTCGCCTTAAAATCGTAAAAATTCATAAATACCTTTCCTTTCTAACTCGTTGCCTGATGTGTTTAATGTGTAAATGAACTTAATAAATTAGCTACTTTCGATTTGGTTATGTAAAAAACTACACATATTCCAAAATATGCCTCATTATAATCATAACTTTTATAAATAGACAAAATTCTATCTTATAAATGAAACTAGCATAATAATACAAACTTTTTTTGTAAAAGTCAATATACATTGTTTAGAAAAATTGCCTAAAATATATCTTTGTAAACTTTTTCTTAAATTTTTTTGTTCATCTCGCTATTTTTCCCTCTTACTTAACATTTAACGCATATCACTTAAACCAGCGTCCTGAATTTTGGCAACCAAATTATTCCTCTTTCCTTATGTGTGTGATTTCTTACTTTTGATTTGTTCCTTTTTCCCTAGTAAAATCTATATAACCAAAACCTTTTTCTCCCTGTCCAGAATGATTTGAAAATATGCATCCTGTTTCTATTATAGAAATTCAGACGTTTTATGTCAAGTTTTACTACATTAAACAAAACATTTATTTTCAATTACTAAACCTACTGATTTCTAATCTAAACAAATCGTTATATTCGCAAACAAAGATAACCAAAAACGCATTACTAGCAGAATTCTCTTTCATAATAATTTCTTGTTTTTTTTCATTTTTGATCGTATCATAGAACTGTTTGCAGAACTAAATTCGTAAAACAGACGTTCAGCAGATATACAAAAAATATGAAAAACAGAAAGAATGGTGTTACTATGAAATATACTATTTTCATTACCCCACTCATTGGTGCCCTTATTGGATACATCACCAATTACATTGCAGTAAAAATGCTGTTTCGGCCTTTAAAACCAATTATGATTGGAAAATTTAAAGTTCCTTTTACCCCTGGTATTATCCCAAAGGAAAAGCCTCGTCTTGCGAAAGCCATCGGTGAAATCGTCGGCCGCCGTCTTGTAACAAAAGATGGTTTAGAAACCATGCTTCTATCTGACAATGTAAAAGAAACACTCCGTAATAAAATATCTGGAATTTTTCAAAACTCAGATACTACACTGGAGCATTTTCTTGCTGCGAATCTTTCACAAGAAAAGACAGATTCCCTTAGAGAAAATATAACCACAGAATTTACAAAACATATTGTAATCACTTTACAGCAGGCTAATGCAGCAGAGCTCTTGGCAAAAGAAATTATCGGTTCCATCAAAGAACATTTTCAAGGCGGTTTTCTTGCCATGATGCTTAATGATTCTCTGTTAAGTTCTATCGAAGGCCAAATTAGCAAGGGCTTAAACAGCTACTTGGAAAATCATGGAGAGGAAATAATCAAACCATATGTAACTGCTGAATATGACAAAATGGCTAACCTTAGTTTAGCAGACGTAAAAGCCTTTACTGTAAAACACGATCTTGCAATTGAAGACATGCTTCTTCATGTTTACGAATATCTAATCCGTAACAACCTTGACAAAATAATTACTCTTCTTAAAATCGACCAGATTGCACAAGAACAGATAAATCAGATGGATGTGCTAGAGCTAGAAGAACTGATTCTCTCTGTCATGAAAAAAGAACTTAACGCCATTGTCAATCTTGGTGCTTTAATCGGTTTTGTATTAGGGCTTATAAATTTACTGCTGAAATAATGGTTTATATTGCTATTTTTATAATATTTTATTATACTAAATATATTCAATTAACGATCGACTTGACGGATACTAGTTATAGCTGAAATTAAGATTCGTCTTATTTCAGCTTTGGCTTACTTAAACATATACGAATTAAAATTTTATTTATGTTTCTAACAAATGAAAAATCTAAGGAGTTGGTATAAATGAAGTACGAATATCACGGAATTCTTATAGAAGAAGCCTTGGATGATAATCGTCTGATTAATACGTTAAAAATCGAAAAAGTTCATATTACAGGCCACAAAAAGCAGCAGGACCGCAGACATCTTTATCAAGTAAAGGTCTCCCAGGAACAGATTAATACTCTTGCTCACCATATAAACGAAGACTGGTACCTTTATTTTTGGAAAGATAACCAGATAACGGTTTTATTCCCAAACAGGCAATTCCAGTTTGATTACCTCAATCGGGATACATGGACAGATGCTCTTAATTATGCTCACTCAATCGGTCTAGATGAGCAGGATATGGATTTCAGTACCTCTGGCCTGTAAAAAGAGTTGCCAGAAGGCAACTCCTTTTTATGAACCAGCAGCGAGAGTGTAAGGAACTCATGCCTTCTTTCTCACATTATTTCTTCGTAAAAATTTTCTTTTCGTACCGGCTTTCCAAAATAATAACCCTGTATGTAATCTGGTTTTAACTCTTCTACTGTCTGAAGTTCTCTTTCCGTTTCTACACCTTCCACGCAAACTTTCAAATGAATGCTATGGGCCATATCAATAATATGCCTTAATAACTTATAATGATAGGAACTTTTCATCGCTTTCATCACAAATGTCCTATCAATTTTTATTACATGTACTTTCAAATCACTTAGGTAACACAGATTGGAGTAACCAGTTCCAAAATCATCCAGTCCCAGTTTGATTTTCTGCTTTTGAAAGTTTTTAATAATATGGCGAATTGTTGAATCTGTCTCCACAAATCCACTTTCCGTTAATTCGAACAATACATACTTTGAATCCAGTTCATGTTCTCTTAACTGATGGATTACATCAAAAGCTATGTCACTGTTCTTTAACTGTATGTAAGACAAATTAATATTCATGCGAAATCCTGGTATCATCGTCTGCCATTCCTTACATTGTTTCACTGCCGTTTTCATAACCCATCTTCCAACAGGCACGATTAATCCGCTTTCCTCTAGCATTGGCACAAATACAGAAGGCGGCAGGCTTCCAAATTCTTCACAGCTCCAGCGAAGAAGTGCCTCTGCTCCTGTAACTTTTCTAGTATTTACATCAACAATTGGCTGGTAGAATACCTCAAACCCTTTAAAATTATGTTTTACCGCATGCCTTAGTTTTTCTTCAATATCTAATTTCATTATGTACCGGTCATACTCAGTCTTCTCAAAAAGACAGATGTCGTTCTTTCCACGTCTAGTAGCTGAATTAAATGCGAAATCTACTTTCTTGCACTGTTCCACATAATTGTCTACACGAGAATCAAATTCTGCTACTCCAGCAGAAACGGTATAATACACTGGAAACTGCATTCGTTCATTATACTTATTTACTTCTCCCTTTATACAGCGAAATAACTGTTCTGCTTTTTTAGAGCTATTACCATTCATTGCAAAAAGAACCAGTTTGTCTGCACCTGTCTTATAAATTCTTACGTTATCATCCACAAACCCTCTGATGCACTCCAAAGTACATTGCATAATATCTTCCGCCATATGCAGCCCGTACTTCTCATTGATTTCCTTTATATTGTCTATCCCCAGCTTCATAACATAGCCTGTTGTATGAACCTGCGAATTGGTTACCGAACAGAAATCCAGAATAAACTGGGTATTGGATAGCAGGATATCTTTACTCCTAATCTGCTTTAAAGACATCTGGCGTATGCATCCTACTATAATATCAGATGTATCAGGATAATCGACTATCCTTTCAAGATGGCAGTTTATGTTCATTATTTCCCCTTGCTTGCTGTAACAGCGACAGTTAAAATCCTTTTTTGCATAACCATCCCTGACTTTTTCTATACATCTTAATACATACTGAAGTTCTTCTTTATATATAAAATTCTGAAATAACTCTTCTGCGGAATAAAACTTTGTCTTAGGCAAGTCAAATTTGAACATTGCAGATTCTGAAATGCAATAAGTGTCATGATGAAAGTCTAAATAAAACATATACTCTTCTACAGTTTCTGAAAACACATTTTCCGTTCCGAAACAGCTTAACGCTTCTTTTTCCATCAAAATGCCTTGCGCCTTCACTGAGCCACCTCCATTTTGTCATTTCTTGTCTAAATGTATCTATATATAGCTTACTCTATATTATATGCATTGTCTACCTGACTACATGTCGCTACTTAACTTAGTTGGTATATATTTTATACTTTTTAATGTTTTTTTGAGGACGGATTCCTAAGAAAACTCCCCTAGAATTACTAGTAAAACTTCACATACCAGTCCATTCTTCAGACAGAAACGAACAGGTCGCTTTCTCAAAAAAACGACCTGTTTCTAATTCATTTCTGTTCTGTTTCCTGCTTATGCAAAGAGGATAAAGGACCAAGATTTCCTTCTTTAAAATGCTTTCGGCAGACAGAGACATATTTGTCATTGGCTCCTAAAACAATTTGCTCTCCTTCTTTGACTGCTACTCCCTGTTCGTTGTAACGCATATTACAGATTGCCTTTTTTCCACACCAGCAAACTGTTTTTATCTCTTGTATTGTATCCGCAAGTTCCATAAGACGTCTGCTTCCTTCAAAAAATTTATTCTGAAAATCGCATCGTAATCCATAACACATAACTGGAATATTCAGATTATCTACGACATCAGACAAATAATCTATCTGCTGTTCTGAAGCAAACTGTGCTTCATCTATAATAATACACTCATATTGTTTTAATTCTTCTTCTGAGTAATTTTCAATAAGATCCTTTAAAGTGATACACTCTTCTTCCATACCCATTCTGGAACGAATGGTATTCACACCATTACGAACATCTACTTCAGACTTAACCAAAAGAGCCTTCTGGCCTCTTTCCCAATAGTTATAGCGTACCATCATGGCATTTGCTGACTTAGAACTTCCCATTGCGCCGTAATAAAAATATAATTTTGCCATAATCTCCCCTCTATTCACGTTACTATTCTGTTCTTTCTCTATTTAATCACATATACATAAGTTCCTTCTTTTACAGAGATCTCATACTCTTCAATGACCTTAAAACCATTAGCTGGGGCATATTTGCGAACTAAACCCTTATCATGGGAATAAAGAATGATAACCGCATCTTTGGCTAAATGCTGTTTTATTTTATGGAAAAACTGAATATATATCTGTTTTATTTCTTCCTTGCTTATGCGTCCCATTGCAAACGGCATATCTGTAATGATTTCATCAAAAAGATAATCATGTCTGAAATCAAAAAAATCCCGATTAATATAATGGACAATCTGGCGTGCATTTTCAGTATTTTTCCTTGCCTTCTTAATCGCATCACCAAATATATCTATGCCATACATAGTATCTGCTTTTGTCACCTTATGTCGTTCATTTAACATAGTTCCGACTCCACAGAACGGATCCAGTACCTGTGCACCTTCTTTTTGATACTTTTTCGTAAGTGCTACTGTTAATGCAGCATTGACTGGTCTTATGCTGGCTGCAACTGCCTCTTTTCGATACTGGAAACGAGAATCTTTTAACGTAAATAATTTTAACAATACATTAAAATTCCCATCCTTATTTTCCACAAACCGGATTTCAATTTCATAATTTGATGTAGTATTAATCAGCTTTCTTTGTGACTTTTGCTCAATGGCAGATGACAGTTTTTTTGCAAATGCAGCTTTTTTCCCTGGTTCCATTTTACTCTTTAATTCAATACGGAAATAAAAAGGTACCTCTCCATCATGTCTTTCTTTTAAGAACGCAAGAAGCTTAGGAGAAACTGCTTTTTGTGCTGCCCCTTCCACATCCATTGGACAGCTTAATACTCCTGGCACTAAAAATAAAAGTTCGGAATAGGTGCGAATTGGCAATACTTCTTCCAACGAACTGGCTTTTGCCTGAATTCCTGCACTAAATGCTCTTGCACGCGTTCCTTCTGGCAACTGTTCCATTGTAACCCCAATGTGATTTCGGTTAGTCAGCAGAATAATATCTGCTGGTAAATGCTCTCCTGTAAAAGCATGGCCTTTTACCCCTTCCATTGTTGCCACTAGATTGAATATTGCACGCATTTCTTCCCGCATATGTTTTCTGTTCTCTTCCGAAAATTCTGCCTCAGACAGTTCTTTTAACCGCTCTTTCAGCTGTGGCATGATACTTCGGTAATCAAGTTCCTGGATTGCAACAAGATAAGAACTTTTCACGAATAACTTTGTTTCTGACTGATATGCCTGATACAATGGTTCTAGGAAATCCTGTATACCAAGTTCTCCCATTACCAATGCGGCATTTTTTCTTGTCTTGGCATCTTCATGGTTCAAAAGACCGGTAAACATATCATTGTACTGGCTTCCTATATGAAACAGCAATGCATGTTTATTGTTTCCCTCTTTCAATTCCTGCTTTAAAATACTTAAATTCTGTCGGACATTCTCGCCCTTTACGATTGCATCAAAAGTTTCACGAATCATGTTGCTCTCCTATATCTTCTACCTAATCTCATTTCTTCCCTAAGAATACGAAATAAGTTCCTGAATAATTTCTTCTTCCTGATCATATATAAAAAAGTGTTTCCCCATATATAATTTCCATTCTACCTGGCAGCCTAATAACTCTTCCCATTCTTTCTTTAATGAAATTTTATCTAAGTTACCATTCCATATTGTTACAGGACATTTCATTGGAACTGGTACAAATTGGAATTGACTAAGCAGTTCCACATCCATTTTTAAATCTTCAAATGCCATATCCGCCAGTTCTTCACATGCCAAGACTTCTTCACTGATTCCACCTAAGGAAATATACTCTTCCCGAAATTCACGTTCTGAACATTCCCTTGGATCTTTTGTCTTGACTGATAACTTTCTACAGCCAGAAAATATAATACGTTTTGGCAAAGGCAAGTTATTCTGATACAGTCTGCTGTACAGTTCATATTCCATGCGGCTGCCCATACTGTGACCGAAAAAGATATAATCATCATCTGTTATAGAATTGGCTACTTTTTTATAAACCAGATCCACAAGTTCGTCCCAGCTTGAACACCTGTAATTTCTTCTATCCTCTTTCAGATCCGTGTAAACAATACGCACAATGTCATAATTGTTTTTTAACTTCTTGACCCATTGACTATAACCAAGTCCTAGAGAACCTGCATAAGGAAATAAAAATAATTTTGTCATGTACTCTTTCCTCCCCAATTCCTGTAAAGAGTTTTATCCTCTCCTTTGTAATCACTTTTTCTATTGTATCAAAGCATAGAATAAAAAGCAAATAAACTTGCCAGAGTGAAGAAAAATATCTTCATCACTTGATCCAGACAGTACTGACATGGACACAAAAAACGACTATAACTTCAAATCCTAAAATTAATGTTATAGTCGTTTTTTTACCCCTATATTTTATTTACCCTAGCAGCCTCTCAATATTCAGTCTCCCCCATCCCTGCTTTCCATGTGGCTGCCCCAAATCATCCGAGCATTCCCTAAGCTTTAATTTCACATCTCGTGTTGTATATTCAGGATGCTTTGAAAGCATAAGGGCAGCAGCTCCTGACACAAGTGGCGTAGACATTGAAGTCCCACTCTTTTCTGTATAATAACTCATATTTCCCTTAGAAAAACCAAACAAAGGATTCTGACGTTTCATGGCATTACAGCTTATAATGCGGCTTCCCGGCGCAACCACATCTGGTTTTTTTATACAAGCACTGGTTGGTCCTCTTCCCGAATAATCTTTTGTGCTCTTTCCCATAAGATCCACTGCAATATCATCATCAGAAGCACCTACTGTTATTACTTTCCTGCTTATGCCAGGAGCCCCAATGGTTTTTGGATGTGGACCGCCATTTCCCGCCGCTACTACAACCACAATGTTATTGTCCCATACCATATCCACTGCTTTTACCAGTTCAGAATCTTCACTGATAACAGATTTTGCCGTTGTCCCAACTGAAATATTTACAATACGGATATTATAACGCTCTTTATTCTGCACAACCCACCTTAATCCTGCTACCACATTATTAATGTCTCCATTTCCCTTCTGATTGAGTACCTTTACTGAAATGATATTACAGGCGGGAGCCACTCCGCAATACATCCCCCTAGAAGCAAAACCATCCCCTGCCAAAATACCCGATACATGTGTTCCATGACCATTGTCATCATACATTTTACTGCTGCCATTAACAAAATCCTGAAATGCAATAATTCGATTTTTCACGCTTACAAAATCTGGATGTGGAATAATACCAGTGTCAAGAACGGCTACACCAATATCCTGCCCCAGAATATTCTGACTGTGTGCTGCTTTTAAATGTATAATATCAGAAACTCGTTCCATACTGTTCCCCTACTCTCTGCCAGACAGATTCTCCCTATTTAATATCATATGCCAAACCTATCTTTCTTGTGAAAAGGAACAAAAAAGGATTATACACCAGGCATAATCCTTTTTTGAATCCTTTTCATTTAATTGCTTTAATAATTATGGCATTATCCCGATACCAGGCCTTTTCCACTCTACGAAATCCTGATTCCAGAAGCAGCGAAATCTGTTTGGAAAACGCATTACTAATACTTCCAACAATTTTATTCCTATCCTGAATGACACCTTGTTCAATATAAATCCCTTCTGCATCCAAAGCTTTGTGGATTTTCTTGTAAAGCGTCAATGTATTCTTCCTGCTACGTTCTTCCAATTCCATAGCGGATAACACTACATCATAATGTCGAACTCCCAGATCTGCACTAAAATAATCTCCATAAATGAGACGAAGATGCTCTACCCGTTTCCCCGTCTTCTCCTTCAGCAGTTTTTTCAGCTTTTCTTCTTCCTCAATTCCTGTTACTTCAATTTGAGGATTATAGCGTATGAACATTCCATACTCAAGCTCTGTACAACATCCCAGATCAAGCAGCTTAATAGGCCCGTTCACAGGAAGCAGCCTGGCAATCTGAACATGTATCTCTTCCAGTGCATATTTCATCAGTATCGTCCCCTTTACCCAAGCAACAAGCAAGCAAGGAATTGGTATTTCATCTTATGTATTTATTTTATTTCTACCTTTTCTCCATTCAGTATCTTGTTTGTTGTCCTCATAGCACACATTTTACCACACATAGAACAAGTGTGTCTATCTGCTGGAGGCAAACTTTCAAAGTATTCTCTTGGTTTTTTGCTGTCAATTGCATAAGAAAACATTTCTTCCCAGTCTATTCTTCTTCTGGCATCACTCATCTTGTCATCCATTTCTCTTGCCCCTGGAATGCCTTTTGCAATATCTGCTGCATGAGCTGCAATTTTAGAAGCAACAATACCTTCTTTTACATCATTTACATCAGGCAGTCTTAAATGTTCTGCTGGAGTAACATAACACAAAAAATCAGCTCCATTTGCCGCAGCAATAGCTCCACCAATGGCAGAAGTAATATGATCATATCCAGGTGCAATATCTGTTACTAATGGTCCCAGTACATAAAATGGAGCATTATGGCATAAGCGTTTCTGCATAGTCATGTTAGCCGCAATTTCATTCATTGCCATGTGTCCTGGTCCTTCCACAAGAACCTGTACGTCTTTTTCCCAGGCACGTTTTGTTAAATCACCAATTTCAATCAGCTCACAGATTTGTCCTGCATCTGAACTGTCATGAATGGAACCTGGACGTAATGCATCTCCAATACTTATAGTTACATCATATTCTCGTAAAATTTCAAGCACCTCATCATAATATTCATAAAATGGGTTTTCATTTCCTGTCATCTCCATCCATGCAAACAGCAAAGATCCACCTCGCGATACGATATTGGTTAATCGTTTCTGTCTTTTAAATGCTTCAATAGTACGACGGTTTATACCAGCATGAATCGTCTGAAAGTCAACCCCTTCTTTTGCATGAGCTTCCACTACTTTTAAAAAATCTTTTGCTGAAATATCTAATAAATCTTTTTCCAGATACCCAATTGCATCATACATTGGTACGGTACCAATCATAGCTGGAGATATTTTGATTAATTCTTTACGGAAGGTATTTGTTTTTCCATAGTTACTTAAATCCATAATTGCTTCGCATCCAAAATCAATAGATAATTTGACTTTTTCCATCTCCTGTTCATAATTTTTACAGTCTCCAGAAATACCAAGGTTTACATTTATTTTCGTGCGTAGCCCTGTTCCAATTCCTTCTGCTGACAAAGAAGTATGATTGATATTAGCAGGAATTGCTATTTCCCCTTTAGCTACTCTGGAAATAAGTGTTTCCATTGGCATAGTTTCTTTTTGTGATACAATTTCCATCTCTGGTGTTACAATCCCTTTTTTTGCTGCTTCCATCTGTGTCTTATAAGCTCTCATTTTATTTCCTCCTAATTTGCCTTGGTTTCCTTATCAAACCATTCACATTAATTATTTTATCTTTTCTACCAGATCTTTGAGCTGGCGTGCTGCCCTCTCAATATCTGGTTTTGCAATAATAGCCGATACAACAGCAATTCCATTTATTCCTGTATGTTTAAATTCCATCACATTTGTTTCATTAACTCCACCAATGACTATTATTGGTATTGACACGCTTTCACGAATTTTTAATAATTCTTCTCTTTTTGTTACTTTCGCATCTTTCTTGGTACTGGTAGCAAACATAGCACCTACTCCAAGATAATCTGCTCCATCTTGAAAGGCTTTAACTGCCAGCTCTTTTGTAGAAGCTGTTACACCTACAATTTTATCTTCGCCTAGGAGCCGCCTTGCTTCTTTCGCAGGAAGGTCGCTTTGTCCAATATGAACTCCCTCCGCATCTACTGCCAAAGCAATATCCACACGATCATTAATAATCAATGGAACATTATATCTTTCTGTTATTTTTTTTATGGAAACAGCTGTCTCATAAAATTCCTTGGCAGAACAAGCTTTTTCTCTTAACTGAATTAATGTTGCACCACCTAGAATTGCTTTCTCTACCGCTTCTTCTAATGTACTGGTACTCATTAAATCTCGATCTGTACAAAGATATACAGAGTAATCCACTTTTGCTTTCTCAAAGTTCTTCAATTTTTATCCTCTCCTTTATGTATTTACAATCCGTCTTGCAGCAATAAGAACTTTGCCACGCCAGATGGGTGTCGCTGTTTTTTAGCTGTCGCTGTTTTTTAGCTGTCGCTGTTTTTTAGCGACTATCTTCCTTACCCATCTGTGCGCATCCTGTGCCCTTCTTTTTCAGGGCACTTTTTATTTGATAAGGAAGGACTCGCAGAGGACTTTCTTATCAAATAAAAAAAATCGCCCCCCTAAGGTGACGACTGCATATTGAAACAAGAGTTACGTTTCTATATTTTGCTCCCTACGGCAGTATTAACTGACAGGTTCAAAGGGTCAGGTTTTACCTTCTCAACAATAAAGTCCCCCTGCATAACTTATTTAATTTTACTACGTTTGTATTATAACATTGCAAAATAAAATGTCAATAGTTTGAACATTCTCAAAGGTTATGTACATTTTTATACCATACTTAACTCTCAAACACTTTAAAAAACTGTTATAATAACTAGTATATTTAACAAATAACTTATTATAATCGTATATATATAATTTAAAGGTGTTAAATAGCCCAATATATAAACCATTATGGACACTACTATCCACGTTCTATTATTAAACAAAAAACTCTTTGTTTCCTTATCCTTAAAAGAAATTGCTTTACACAAAAGAACAAGAAATATCAATGCAATTAATATATGTTGAATCAAATTCAATTATTTTCCTCCTTCCATATACAATTTTCATATTACCATCGTATATAGTGATCAAGCATTTTTGTAACACCAAAACCTGAATCCTCTCATTTACTATGTATGGCTTCTGGTGTTTGTTAATATATTTCCACCATAAATTACCTTTTTTTATTCTTACTATGTCAAATTATAATTACCAGAAATATTTTATGAGCATTTGCAAAACAAAAATTAAATTTCGGTTTATAATATTTATTTCTAATATTTCACTTTAAACATAGATATTTTAAAAATGCTTGGCTATGGTTTGTGCATGCTCCACTAAACGTCGAAATGAACGTTCAAATCTGTCATCATCTTCCTTGGTTCGCTTTCTTGGCCCTTTTCCATGAAATCTCTTGTTGGCTTTTCTCTGCACCTTAGACAAATGCCGTTCAAATAACATCTGATCCATATTCCTATCATCATATATCTTTCCACTAGGATGAATAGCAAATCCTTTTTTCCCCAAAACCATAGCGGCCACACCATAATCTTGTGTTACTCCTATGTCTCCCGCCCTAAGACGGTTAATCAATGCAAAATCCACCGCATCTGCACCTTGCCCAATCACAAGTACCTCTCCATATTCAGGGTTCAGAATATGATTGGAATCCACTAAAAAAAGCAATTGCACATCATATTCCTTCGCAACTCTCTCAATTATTTTATTGCATGGACATGCATCTGCATCCACTAATATTTTCATTTCTTTCCTTCCATTCTCTCTGTTTTTTCCTATTAATTCCTTATAACCGTTAATATGCAATCACTTGTTTCCATGTTTTTGTGTAAATGCATAAAATTCAGGAGATACAATCTGCGAAATCCTGCTTTGTACAAGTTCTGTATTCTTTATTGTTTCAACTCCTCCAAGAGGCAGCGAAATACCTAAAAACGGAATCAGGCCGTCTATAACTTTGGAAAGATCTGGTGTCTCATTTACTTTTACACAAACCGATTCTCTTTCAAAGTAAAATTTCATTGTCCTGCAATTGGTGTTTTCCAAAAAAGCTATCTGCAGTTTCAACACTGGTTTTTCATCTTCCGTATAGGTTAAAATTCCCCATGCCGAAATCCTATATAACTCTCCATGAATATCCAGCACAGAATACTGTGGCCTTGCAAATCCAATTGGAATCTGAAACCTTAATTCCTTTTCTTCTATATCCAATATAAGAAGCCCCTTCTCCTTTCGGAACTGGAAGCTTTTGATGCCCTGTGAAAAATTATTCTGCATGGTTTGTATAAATAAAGGAATTATGCTTGCACTTGTCTCTTCATTTACATAAAACTTAATATCCGTAATCTGTTCAAGCCCATACGGGAAATCAGATACCAGACTTGAAAACCTGCTTCTTTTTTTAGATACCGCTTTTGGCCATCCATTCTTCCTTTCTGCCATATTACGCACTCTTTCAAACGGCTTTTCAAAGGATAGTCCACCTATATAATTTCTTAATTGGGAATACATCATATGATTGGGTTCCATAGGCTGCTCTGGACAAAAATCATCCCCCGCAAAGTATTTTTCAATGATATCCATAAGTTTACTCTCTAAGAACAGGTTTTCATTACTAGACAGAATTGAAATCACCATATTAATGTCAGGAAGAACAATGGTATTCTGGCCTAAAACGCCATTCATAATAAAGGAACCCCTCCGCTTTCCTATCCAGATCTGATATCCATATCCATACTGGTTTATAAAATGTGGCGTATCTATCTGCTTTTTCGTCATCTCAAAAATCCATTTTTCCGGAATAAGCTGCTTGCCCTCCCATTTACCTTTATTAAGAAGAAGCTGTCCTATTTTTGTTCTGTCCTCTAGTGATATATAACAGCCCCATCCACCTTTTACAATAAATTCAGGGCTCTCTTCCCAGTAAATATTTTCAATTCCCAGTGGTTCAAAAATGTGCTCTCTTAAATAATCCATTAAAGTAACATTTGTGGTTTTCTGTATAATAGCAGATAACATATACGTATTCATGCTATTGTAAGCAAATTCACTTCCTGGCTTAAACGACGGCATGGCGTCTAGAAAACTTCTTCTCCATTCTCTATCTATTACGGCTCCTACTTCATTAAAAGCAATACCAGATGACATAGTCAATAAGTTCTGTATTGTAATATCTTTTTGCAAAAGGCCTTTTATAAAATGATACTCTTTTCCAAAAATGGAAGCCACAGTATCTGTTAACGCAAAATAACCTTCTTCAATTGCTATTCCTACTGCTATTCCAACAAAACTCTTGCACAATGAATGCGTGATTCTCCAAGTATCTAGTTCATAAGGTGCATAGGCCCCTTCTAAAACCACTGCTCCATTTCGTGCAATCATAATACCCTGAGTGTGTACTGCTTCTTCCCTATCTAGTTCCATTAAAAACTCTTTTAAATACTTTGAAGAAATTCCCTGTTCTTCTGGCGTGCTCCTTGGCAGTTTCTTCTTTGCTTTTCTTTTTACATAAGACGGCTTCTGGGGTTCAAATTCTATATACGAAACCTTATTGATGTTTCCATTTACTATTTTTGAAAAGAAGTCCAGTGTTCTTACACGTAATTTAATACCCATATTTATCCCTCATTGCTTTTTTGTTATGTAACTCTGATTATTATACCTCAAACCTTTTATCTTTAAAACCCAAATAACAATTTGTCGAATTTTTTCTTTTTTGGAAAATGAATTCTTTTTTGTTTTTACATTTTATTGGAAAGCAAACAAGCCGTAGTACATAAGATATGATTGTAAAAGATTTTAGGAGGATTTAAGTATGAGTGATTTAGCAGCTACAAGTTGTGGTGGCGGATGTAATAGTTGTGATGGAGGAAGCTGCAGCTGTATTATCTGGATCATCCTTATCCTTTGCTGCTGTGGCAACAATGGTTTTGGCGGATTTGGCAACGGCTGTGGTGATGACTGTGGATGTATCATCTGGATCTTACTTATCCTTTGCTGCTGTGGTGGCAACAATGGTTTCGGCGGATGTGGAAATTCCTGCTGTTAATGAATTTGTAAATCTCATAAACGGCGTTGCTAACCAACGCCGTTTCTTTTATTATATAAAATCGTTGAAGAATAGAGAAAATGTGGTGGCTTTTCTTTATTTATCCTCCCAGATTCTATATATTCTGCAAAAAATCTCATAAACGGCTTAGTTCATATCCTTCTCCTTTTTCAAACAATCCAGACAGTCTTTGTCTATTTCATAAATAGTATTTTCTTCTATTATAAGATCGCTAGACACTCCACTTATTCTCTTATAGGAATCAATAGAACTAACCTTCAAAACATTTCTATCCTTCTTCTGGTTTAATGAAATCTCTCTATCTTTCATATCCTATCCTCCAATTAGATATAAATCGACTTCCATAATTTATTATATTTCATTTTTCAACAAATGTTCACCATTTCCTGTTGTTTTCTTTGTAAAACAGCATTTCAAAACCCACGGAAATGAAACTTTAATTCCTGCACTCCCACTTGCAACTGTTCTCTATTTCCTCTATAATTAAACCCAAACTGATTACATACTATCGAGAAAAAAGAGGTGTTTATATGGCTGGTTCCACATTTGGCAATCTGTTTCGAATTACTACCTGGGGAGAATCCCACGGGAAAGGGATTGGTGTGGTAATTGATGGCTGCCCTGCCAACGTAAAACTATCAGAGGATGACATTCAGGCTTATTTAAACCGAAGAAAGCCTGGCACATCCCAATACACAACTCCTAGAAAAGAAAGTGACTCCGTATCTATCTTATCTGGTGTTTTTGAAGGGGTTACAACTGGATGTCCTATCTCTCTTGTTGTTATGAATGAATCCCAACGCTCCCATGACTATTCGGAGATTAAAACTTATTATCGTCCTGGACACGCAGATTATACATTTGATGAGAAATACGGATTCCGTGACTATCGTGGCGGCGGACGTTCTTCCGGACGGGAAACCATAGGTCGTGTTGCTGGTGGTGCTATTGCCGCAAATATTTTAAAAGATCTAGGAATTACCGTTACCGCTTATACCAAATCCATTGGTCCCGTTTCCATTGACTATGATCATTTCGATATCAATGAAATCCATAACAATGCAGTCTGTATGCCTGATGCAAAAGCCAGTCAGGAAGCTGAAGCTTTTTTACAGAAACAGATGGAAGATATGGATAGCACAGGCGGTGTTGTTGAATGTATCGTTCATGGACTTCCTGCCGGCATTGGAGAACCAGTTTTTGATAAACTGGATGCAAACCTTGCAAAAGCCATGCTCTCTATTGGTGCGGTAAAAGGATTTGAAATCGGTTCTGGTTTTGAAGCCGCATCTATGGCTGGTTCTATACAAAATGATGCATTTTATTCTGAGGATCAGAAACATGTCTTGAAAAAAACCAATTATGCTGGAGGCGTGTTAGGTGGAATCAGTGATGGTTCTGATGTAGTATTCCGTGTCGCTTTTAAACCAACACCTTCTATATTTAAAAAACAGGAAACAATAAACCAGAACAAAGAAAATATTGAAGTCCAGATCAAAGGACGCCACGATCCAATTGTTGTTCCTAGAGCAGTTGTTGTAGTGGAAACAATGGCAGCAATTACCATTACGGATCTTCTATTTGCAAATATGACTTCCCAAATGAATAAAATCAAAGAATTTTACCAAAAATAATAAGGCCAGACTTCATGGCAATATCGGCACATTTAGCTTCATTTTCTTGCTAAATGTGCCTTTTTCCTGCTAAATACTCCTTATTGACAGAAACTCTTTTCTATGTATAATATTATGTTGTACTGTTTAGTAAAACTAAGATCTGAGTTTATTATAGATATACTTTTATAGAAAGAAGGTACACCATGAAAATCGGGCATAAAATTAAAGAACTTCGGATTCAGAAAAGTTTAACCCAGGAAGAACTTGCAGATCGCAGCGAATTATCCAAAGGATTTATTTCACAGTTAGAACGTGATTTAACGTCTCCTTCCATTGCTACTCTGGTTGATATTCTGCAATGTCTAGGAACTAATCTGGAAGAATTTTTTTCCAACACATCTGATGAGACCATTGTGTTTCATAAGGCAGATTATTTTAAAAAAGTGGATACAGAGTTACATAACTCCATCGAGTGGATCATTCCTAATGCCCAAAAGCATATGATGGAACCAATTTTGCTAACTCTTGAAGCTAATGGCTCCACGTACCCTGATAATCCCCACGAAGGAGAAGAATTTGGTTATGTCCTTAACGGAAGCATTACCATTGTGATAGGAAAACAATCCTATAAAGCGAAAAAAGGGGAATCCTTTTATTTTATTCCAAACAAACAACATTACATTAAAGCAACTGGTAAAAACGGAGCCTCCCTTATCTGGGTTTCTACTCCACCAAGCTTTTAAACGGAGGTGTACGAATGGCAAACAAATTAATTGACTTAGTAAATATATCAAAATCTTACGGAAATCAAGTCATTTTAGATGACATGAATTTATATTGTAATGAAAATAAATTTCTTACACTGCTAGGACCAAGCGGATGCGGAAAAACAACTACGCTTCGTATTATAGGTGGTTTTGAAACTCCTGATAAAGGACAGGTTATTTTTAATGGAAAAGACATCACACATTTCCCTCCAAACCAAAGACCATTGAATACTGTATTTCAGAAATATGCTTTGTTTATGCATATGACAGTTGCTGAAAACATAGCGTTTGGTTTGACCATCAAAAAGAAAAGCAAACAATATATCAAAGACAAGATTAAATATGCACTAAAACTTGTTAATCTAGAAGATTATGAGAATCGCTGGCCTGATTCACTAAGTGGTGGCCAGCAGCAGCGTATTGCCATTGCAAGAGCCATTGTCAATGAGCCAAAATTATTATTGCTTGATGAACCATTAGGTGCTTTAGACTTAAAACTAAGACAAGACATGCAATATGAACTGATTCGTTTAAAAAATGAACTGGGCATCACTTTCGTCTATGTTACCCACGATCAGGAAGAAGCACTTACCATGTCAGATACCATCGTTGTTATGAACCAAGGTTATATTCAGCAGATTGGTACTCCTGAAGACATTTACAATGAACCAGTCAATGCCTTTGTAGCAGATTTTATCGGGGAAAGCAATATCATCCCTGCAACTATGGTTGAAGATAAACTGGTAAATATCTTAGGAACTAATTTCCAGTGTGTGGATGTCGGATTTGGCAGAAATAAACCTGTTGACGTTGTAATCAGGCCAGAAGACATAGACCTTGTTGCTCCTGAAAAAGGAATTATCAAAGGCCGTGTAACCTCCCTTATTTTTAAAGGCGTACATTACGAAATGGAGGTTATGGCAAACGGACGTGAGTGGCTTGTTCATAGTACCGATCTATGTCCTGTGGGCTGCGAAGTTGGTATCTGGGTAGATCCATTTGATATCCAGATTATGAATAAACCAGAATCTGAAGATGAGGAGGCCGTTGAAATAAATGAATAAGAAAAAATATCTTGCTTCCCCTTATCTGGTCTGGTCTGTGGCTTTTATCATCATTCCTTTGCTTATGGTGATTTACTATGGTTTTTCTACAAAGGAATTGGATTTTACCTTAGAAAATATAAAATCCATCGGAAGACCAGTACATTTAAAAGCACTTTGGCTTTCTTTGAAACTAAGCTTTCTTAGTACTGCCATTTGCCTGATACTTGCTTATCCATTAGCAAGCATTCTTGTAAATTCTAAAATAAAATCCAATAGTTTTCTGGTTTTTATTTTTATTTTGCCAATGTGGATGAACTTTTTGCTTAGAACTTTAGCATGGCAGACTTTATTAGACAAAAATGGCGTGATAAACGGAATTCTTTCTTCTCTCTCACTGCCACATTTAAATATAATTAATACTCCTACAGCCATTGTACTTGGAATGATCTACAACTTCCTTCCATTTATGGTACTTCCTATCTATAATACGCTAGTAAAAATTGATAAAAACGTTATCAATGCGGCTCGTGATTTAGGTGCTAATGGAGTACAGACATTTTTTAGAATTACCTTTCCACTAAGCATGCCTGGCGTCATCAGTGGTATCACCATGGTATTCGTTCCCGCTTTGACTACTTTCGTTGTTTCAGACATTTTAGGTGGAAGCAAAATTTTATTAATTGGCAACATTATTGAACAGGAATTTATTACAGCCAACAACTGGCATACAGGTTCAGGACTTTCTCTTGTATTAATGGTATTTATCCTGATTTCCATGGCATTAATGACCAAATATGATGCAGACGTGGAGGGAGCTAATCTATGGTAAAAAATATTACGAAGCGTATTTATGTAATACTGATTCTTATTTTTTTATACGCACCTATTTTTACATTGATCGTGCTTTCCTTTAATAAGTCCCGATCAATGGCTGTGTGGAAAGGTTTTACCTTCCAGTGGTATAAGGATTTATTTCAAAATGAATCTATTATGAATGCACTTTACACGACCCTTATTATTGCAACACTTGCTTCTTTGATTGCTACTATTATTGGCACTCTGGCTTCTATTGCTATGAACAGCATGAAAAAGATGCCCCGAGCGGTTTTAATGGGAATTACCAATATTCCCATGCTCAACGCAGACATTGTAACTGGAATTTCCCTAATGCTTTTATTTGTAGCAGCAAACTATACTTTAGGATTTTCTAGTGTATTGCTTGCACACATTACTTTTAACATACCATATGTAATTTTAAGTGTTATGCCTAAGTTAAAGCAGACCAGCCGAAATACTTATGAAGCAGCTCTTGACTTAGGTGCATCACCAGTATATGCGTTTTACAAAGTAATCCTTCCAGATATTTTTCCTGGAATCTTATCTGGGTTTTTATTAGCATTTACCATGTCCTTAGATGATTTCGTAATCACCCACTTTACCAAAGGACCTGGTGTTGACACACTCTCTACCATGATTTATTCGGAAGTACGAAAAGGAATTAACCCAGAAATGTATGCCTTATCTGCTTTACTATTTATCGGTGTCCTGGTTTTATTAGCCATCATCAACCGTAAGTCAAATGAAACAAATGAGTAAGGAGCATGCCATGAAACATAAAGTTTTCCTATGCCTCATTATAGCAGGTCTTTTCCTGACTGGATGTGGCAAAAAATACGATCTTTACATTTATAACTGGGGACAATACATTGACGAAGATGTCCTAAAAATATTTGAAAAAGAGACAGGTCTTTCTGTTTCTTATGAAGAATTTGAAACTAATGAAGCAATGTATCCAAAGGTTGCCAATGGTGCTGGTGATTATGATGTTATCTGCCCTTCTGATTATATGATTCAGAAAATGATTGAGGAAGATTTACTTGCTCCAATTAATTACGATAATATTCCGAATATTAAATATATCGGCAAAAAGTATATGGAACAGTCAGAAGCTTTCGATCCAGGCAATTTATATTCTGTTCCTTACTGCTGGGGAACCGTTGGCATCATCTACAATAAGAAAATGGTGAAGGAACCTGTTGACAGCTGGTCAATTCTTTGGGATGAAAAATACTATGACAATGTTTTAATGCAGAACAGTGTCCGTGATGCATTTGGTATTACGTTAAAATGGCTCGGCTATTCTTTGAATTCAACTGATCCTAAAGAATTAAAAGAAGCTCGGGATAAATTAATTGAAGAAAAGAAAAAAGGCCTTGTGCAGGCTTATGTAGTAGATCAGGTCCGTGATAAAATGTTAGATAACTCTGCAGCACTGGGTGTTATCTACTCTGGTGAAGCAAGCTATACCATTAGCGAAAATCCAGATTTAGCATATGCTGTTCCAAAAGAAGGTACCAATTCCTGGATTGATTCCTGGGTTATTCCTAAGAATTCCAAACATAAAAAAGCTGCTGAGCAATTCATCAATTTCCTTTGCAGACCAGATATTGCACTGAAAAACTTTGAATATATCTGCTACTCTACTCCAAATATAGCAGTTCGTGATATGCTAGAAGATGAAGCTTTAAAGAACGATGAAATCCTATTTCCTAGTGAAGATGTTCTAAAGAACACAGAGACCTATCAGTATCTTGGAGAAGAGATGGACCAGAAGTATTATGAACTTTGGAAAGAAGTAAAGGGAAGCTGATAGAATCCGTACGCTTATATTAGCGTTTTTTCTATAATTAATTGACAGAATAAAATAGCCATGATAGTCCAATAGGCTTTAAAAAACTGCCAGCATAAATGAAACACATCTTATGTAACCTGACGTTCCAAAGCATTTCATTTAAACTGGCAGTTTTACCCTCTATGCAATTATCTGATTCTCTCAGTCAATCCAAGTTTCTTCTGCACTTTTCTTAAAGTCTTGGTTGAGAAATACTGAGCCTTTTCATCATTTGCTTTAATCATGCTATCGATATATGCTTTATCCTTCGCCAATTCCGCAACACGTGCCTGTAATGGCTGTAAAATATCTGCTACGGATTCCCCAACGGCAAGTTTGAAGTCACCGTATCCTTTTCCATCAAACTCTTTTTCGATTTCGTCATAACTCTTACCAGATGCCGCACTGTAAATCTCCATCAAGTTGCTAATACCCGGCTTATCTTCGCTATAACGGACAACACTGTCAGAATCTGTTACGGCACGTTTGAATTTGCGAATAACGGTATCCCTGTCATCTGTTAAATAAATGCTGGCATTTAAGTTTTCATCTGACTTAGACATTTTTTTTGCAGGATCCTGCAGACTCATAACCCTAGCCCCTTTCTTGCCAATGAAAGGTTCTGGAACCGTAAACACATCACCATAAACGGAATTAAAACGCTCTGCAATATCTCTGGTAATTTCAAGGTGCTGTTTCTGGTCTGCACCAATTGGCACTACATCTGCCTGATATAATAAAATATCTGCTGCCATTAATACCGGGTAAGTATATAAACCTGCATTGATGTTATCTGCATGTTTGGAAGACTTGTCCTTAAACTGTGTCATGCGGTTTAATTCTCCCATATAAGTAAAACAGTTTAATAACCATGCAAGTTCAGCATGTCCACTTACATGTGACTGGTAGTAAATACAGTTCTTTTCAGGATCCAAACCAGCAGCTACATATAATATATATAAAGCTCTTGCTCTCTGACGAAATTCCGTTGGGTTTTGTCTTACTGTAAGAGAATGTAAATCCATTACTCCATAAAAACACTCGTATTCTTCATTCAATGTTACCCAGTTCTTTAATGCTCCAAGATAATTTCCTAAGGTTAAATTACCTGTGGCCTGCATTCCACTGTAAAGTACCTTTTTCCCATTTATCATTTTCATACCTCCAAGGTTGTTTCTTTCTTATTAGTTTAACACAATTCCCCATTATAGTAAATGTCTGAATCCAATCCCTTTATTTTTAAAGGAAGTTCTTGGATTTTTCTAAGAATCTTGTACTGATTTCATTCCCTTATTAATATATTATAATAAAAAATGGTGAGGTAAAAAATGGCAATCATGAATGGTTCCACAGAATATCTGTTAAATATTATCCGTGCCGCAATCCCATATGTTACTTCTAGAACAAGAAGCAATATGGAAGTTGCTATAAAAACTGGTGAATTAGCTGAATCTTTTCAGGGAAGGGGGAATTCCCCAGAACTAGAAGCCTGCGATCTGGGCGAGGAAACCGTGGATGTGGAAGGACTTTTACTTAGTGTACAAAATGTATGTGTAGGAAGAGAACGGGAAATGGTTAATACCGCCCTCAATTTCTATAAAACCAGAAGTCTCTATCAAGCCTATCAGGCATTCCGCCGTAACACACTTCAGCCAGAATTACAGGCTGCCAGCGTAGGAAATGAGCAAGGCCACTCTAACAATCCAAATAATACAATGTTTGATTTCTTAATGTCTCAGCTTACACCAGAACAGAAATCTACTTTTGACACTATGAACATGCTCATAAACAATGGCAACTTTAGCGACCCTTCAAACCTCAGCAATCTTGCTAAGATGATGGGGGCAGGCTCTAATAACGGCAACGGAAATGTTAAATAAAGAAAGGGGGATTTCCAATGGCTGATTTAGATTGGATCCATGACCCATTGTTAAAAAATATGAGCCATCACAAAAAAGAGATTTTAACCAGCCTGATAAAACAGGCAGAAGGAAAATCAGCTGCAGAAACCATACCAATACTTCTAAGTACCCAAAAACTTATGAACGAACAAGGTGTAAAATTTTCTCCACAAGAACAGAACGCTATGTTTTCTATTTTATCCAAAAAATTAAATCCTCAAGAACAGCAGCGATTTGATGCAATGAAGAAAATGATGCGGTTTTAACAGCAGCAAAATGTCTTCTCACTCAAGATTAAGGGAGAAGACATTTTGTTTTTATCCGATTAATAAACTAATGGATTAATCTGTTAGTTTATTAATTTATTAATTTATTAATTACACTAGAATAATTGCTTAGCATGTTACTGCTGTCTGAATTTCCATAAAGCTGTGAATACAAATCACGAGCGGATAAAGACGAAGAACTTTTATCTGATATGCTGCGGACGATCTCATTAGACAGTTTTTGAATATCCTCTTCTGATAACCTGCCTGACGAAGCATTTTGAGCTGTATTTTCCTCTGATGTTTTTTCCTTCTTGCTTGCATGCTTTGCAGAATCAACACCTAAATATCCAAATATCTTTTTAATATAATTCTGAGTTTCCTGAAAAGGAGGAACTCCACCATATTTATCAACATTTCCGGAACCAGCATTGTAAGCTGCCAAAGCAAGCTTTACACTTCCGTTATACTTTGTCAGCTTGTCAGCCAGATATTTCGTACCTGCCAGAATATTTTCCCTCGCATCAAAAGAATTCTGGACTCCTAGTCCTTTTGCAGTGGCAGGCATTAACTGCATAATGCCTTGTGCTCCCACACTCGACACGGCCTGTGTATTAAAATCAGACTCAGCCTTTGCAACAGCCTTAATTAGTGCAACTGGCACCCCATAAGTATCTGCTGCCTCCTGAAAATACGTTTCTAGAGAACCTGGCGAATCTACACAAACTAAATCTTCTGGATTTGTATACTTGGTTCCACTATTTTTATCTATTTCTTTTTCGTTATTCTCTTGTTCATTTATCTTTTTGTCTAAAACGGAATCAAACTTTTCTCCATCAGTCTTACTTAATGCTTTGTCTGTTGGCAGGCTTCTTACATAAGTAAGTCCCTTTAATTGGATGGAATTGACCATTTGCACCTCTCCTAACACTATTTTTCCATGTATAATATCTTAGATTATAACACATGTCCGCACTAGTAACAACCCTGTCATTGTACCTATTCTCGTCACATTTCTTGCACAGCAGGCTGATATAACCCAGATACAGGAAATTTACCATAAGTTTCATTCCTTAATACTAATTGTCATTCTTTCAATCATTATCCATGAGAAAATTTATCTCATCATACTAAGAATCATTTCAGCAGTTTCCACCATATTGGTACCGCTATCCATGCTTGTCTTTTGTATGTATCTATGTGCCTCTTCTTCAGACATGTTATTTCGCTCCATTAATACAATCTTTGCCTTATCAATTGTATCTTTGTCCGCCTGCGAACGCTGTTTTCCTGCCTTTTTCTTTTTCTGTCTCGTATACTGGTAAGTCATCATTTCCAATGTATTCATCAAATCTTTTGTCTTTAAAGGCATTCCAAGACAGATAATTTCGTTATTCATACATTCTGAAAGTTTTGCAGGGGATGCAATTAGTAACATTTGAAAAGAGCGGGGCAAATAATTGTACAGTTCAAGATAATGCATATCTGCAAATTTGTATCCACAAATAATAATGCCTTCATCTAACTCATTGGCAAGACTGATAGCCTGTGCTCCCAAAGTACAGACAGCCTGTACTTCTAAGCCACAACGTACCAGCACATTTTTTATGCTTTTCCCATTTTCCAGCTTGGGAAATAGCACTATAAAACTTAACACATCTAATCACCTCCACATTTTTTTGTCTGTTGGTGATTGCATCCTAAATACGGTATAAATACTGTTCGATCTCCCAATTGGATACCTGTTTACAATACTCATCCCATTCCTTTTTCTTTCGTTCCACTAGTTTAGTGGCAATCTGTTTTCCTACCACATCTCTAATAAATGTATCCTTTTCAAACTCCTGAATGGCACATTCTAAGTTAGATGGTAATATTTCCACTCTTTCTTTGTTATCTTTGATACAAGACGTTTTCTTTTTCTCAATGCCTTCCAGTCCTGCTGCCAGACAAGCTGCAATAACCAGATATGGATTGGAAGCTGCATCAGGGCTTCTAAGAATCAGCTGTGTTCCTCCATCAGAAGCAGATTCAATGCGAACCAGAGTGTCTCTGGCAGATTCAGACCAGTTCACTTCTACTGGTGCATTATATCCTTTTACCAGACGCTTATAAGAATTAATAATCGGATTGTTTAATAAAGTCATGCCTTTTATATGTTCTAATATACCAGCTGTAAAATAATATGCAATATCGCTGATTTTATTTTCTTTCTCTCTATCCGTAAAGACGTTTCTGCCCATCTGGTCATACAGCTTAAATGTTAAATGCATGCCAGAACCATTTACTCCACACAAAGGCTTTGGCATAAATGTAGCATGATAACCATGTCTTCTGGCTGTAGTGCGTACAACCATTTTAAATGTTGCAATATTGTCTGCAGAACGTAAAGCATCATCACTTTTAAAATCTATTTCATGCTGGGCAACTGCTCTTGAATGGTAAGAACTTTCCACCTCAAAACCCATTTCCTCAAGAAACATAACCATTTCACGTCTAGCGTTCTGTCCCTGATCCAAAGGTCCAATATCAAAATATGCACCTTTTTCTCTTGTCTTGGTAGTTGGTTCCCCATTCTCATCTGTATCAAATAAGTAAAATTCACATTCCGAACCAACATCCAGTGTATAACCAAGCTTACTAGCTTTCTTAATTACTTTCTTTAATACATTTCTGGAATCCGCTTCAAATGATTCCCCATTTTCTTTTCTTACATCACAAAGCAATCTTGCAACCTTTCCTTGCTGTGGTCTCCAAGGAATAATTGTAAAAGTATCCAGATCTGGAACTAAAAACAAATGTCCTACATGATCATCCATACCCTCAATCGCTGCACCATCAAACATACATTTATCATTAAGTACTTTTTCAAGCTGGCTTGTTGTAACTGCCATGTTTTTTAATGTTCCAAAAATATCAACAAACTGAAGACGAATAAATTCCACATCTTCTTCCTCAACCATATCCATGATATCCTGTTTTGTATATCTGCTCACAAATATCGCACCCTTTCTCAATATAGAGTTATCCTTAATTACCTACTTTCAGTCCAACGACTTTCCTATCAATAAAAAAAGACAAAGTGGTTCCTTATTAGACCACCTTGCCCATTTACCTGTTATATTAACAAGAAAATCTGTCTTTGTCAATTCCTATACTGCTTTCCCAACATGGTATCTAAATAATGTGGTAATGCTCTAACGCTTTGTATATTCCATCATCATGTATATCTGTAGTTACAAATGATACTTTATCTAATAGATATGGATGGCTATTTCCCATAGCTATACTGATTCCTGCATGATCAAGCATAGAAATATCATTCATGCTGTCTCCTATGGCAATTGTCCGTTCATTGGGAATTCCTAAATGCTGTGCCACATAATCCATTCCTGTTGCCTTTGAAAATCCTGTTGGAACTAATTCATAAAAATCTTTCTCTCTTGCAATAAACTCAAACTCCGATTTATATTTTTCATGAAATGCTTCAAAGTTGGAGTTTTCCACTAGCCAGAGTGCCATTTTATCAAATATAATATCTTCATCATCCCAAAGTTTTTGAAAATCTAATTGATTTCCAAATGTATCTCTTGAATGTTTTACCATATCAACAACTGGATGCAGACATTCCTTTCTATAATAAATATTTTTCCTGCCTTCTAAAATTCCATCAATATTGCATTCTAGCAGATCTTTAACAAGCTGTTTTGACTTTTCCGTACCTAATTCCTGTTTCATTAACTCTTTTCCATGTAAATAAATATTTGTCCCGCATCCACAGACAAATCCATCAAAAGATATATCTTTTATAAAAGGGTCAACTGCTGAGTAGGTTCTGCCTGTATTGATAAATGTATAGTGTCCATTTTTCTTAGCAAGCCTGATTGCTTCAATGGTTGAATCTGGAATTCCACTTTTATCTTCTGGAACGATTGTCCCATCAATATCAAAAAATATTGCGTAATGCTCCATAATCTCTCCTGTTCTGTATTTTTCTTTGTTCTTATTATAACGTATCCTTTACAATCCTACCAACCATTTCAAGCAATTTGTGTACTTTTTATAAAACAAACTATTGTAGAAAATATCTTTTTGTACTATACTAACAAGTAAATGGCTTAAAATTATATTTGGAGGAATATTTTTATGAAAAAAACTTCAGTGAAAAAAATTTCAGCATTTCTAATCTCATGTGTTATGGCTCTTAGCATAACTGCCTGTAAACAAAAACCTGCTGAAACCAAAACATCCAAGGTTCCAGCTTCACAAGCTAGTGAAAATACAACTGTTACACCAAATACATCCAATCAGCCGAAGGAATCTGCTACTTCTACTCCTAAAACCAGTACCTCCATCAATAAGATTGAAGCAGGCTTAGGTGATTTAAAATTATATTATAACAGCAAGTGGACTTATGATGCTGAGAAAAGCCAAGATGCTACACTGGCCTTTACAAGAGGAAATACCATAATTGGAGTTACTTGCAGCCAGGAAACTACGTATCAAATTCCACAGGACATGATGAAACGTTCTCTAGATGCTGCCAAAGCACAGGAAAAAGATATAAAAATAATCAAAGACATGAAAGAAATCAAAGTAAATGGCGACATCTGGTATGAATGTTCCTACCAGACAGGCTCTGGAGATGATACTCAGTATTATATTCAGCGTACCTATGGCAAAAACTATTATGCCTATTCTATTTCCTACATGGGAGTTGGCGATGATTTTGAAGCTTTCAAATCTAATGCCCTGACTATTTTAGACAGCTGTATTTTAGATGTTCCTGATAACAAAGGGGAACAGGAAGCGAAAAAAGAACTGATTGGCGAATTAGATGCTGGTTCCAAAGGTTATCTGGAATTAAGGAAAGATGGTACTTACTATTGGTATAGCGATTCTTCAAAGAGTATGGATAATGTACATTACGGAACTTACGCTTGTGATAATAAAATCAAAGCTATGAATATCGCAGAAGGAAAAAACGGTTATTATTTAGCCCTTTTCCCATCCAAATATTTTGTCAATGGCGAAGAAAGTGATATGGCGGCCTATAAAATTGAATTTGCATTTTCTAAAGCTGCATCCAAAGGTGCTGATTACCAGGCAATCAACTTACTCAATTATTCTGTATACGATTTTGTTCGTATCAAATAAACATGTCGTTTTAATAAAGCGTAAAAAACATCCAGGATTGATATATCTGGATGTTTTTTTGCTAACACTGTTTAACTTATTCTGTAATTTCTATGCCTCATATTCTGCTACATCAATAGATTCAATTACAACATCCTCTAAAGGCTTATCGTTTTCATCCGTTTTTGTTGCTGCAATCTTGTCTAACACATCAAGGCCGTCGTATACTTGTCCAAATACAGTATAACCACCACTTAGATAAATAGAACCGCCAGCTTTTAGATAGTTATCAATTACGCTGTCATCATATGCTTCTAATGGCAAGCCTGTCTGTTGTTTGTACTGCTGTACATACTGTGCAAATGCCTGTTTTAACTCTTCTTTATCCTGTGATACAATAGATGATTCCTGAGTAAGAAAGAACTGGCTTCCATTAGTGTTTCCGCCACCTGCATTCGCCATGCATAAAGAACCCCGCAAAGGAATCAGGTACTGGTTAATTTCATCTTCAAAAGATTTTCCCCAGATGCTTTCGCCTCCCATTCCAGTTCCTTGTGGATCGCCACCCTGAATCATGAAGTTCTCTATAACACGGTGGAATGTTATGCCATTATAATACCCATTTTTAGCCAAAGTAGTAAAGTTCTTCACAGCCTTTGGTGCTGCATCTGGAAAGAAATGCACTTTTATATCACCATAATCTTTTATATGAAGTGTAGCAACCGTCTCACCCTTTTCTGGGCCTGCCAGCTGGTCAATTACCTTATCCGTTGGAGCTTGCACATCTTCTATATTTTCTGCCTGTGCCTCTTGTGTTTCTTCTTTACTGGCTGCACCTGAATCTTTTTCAGCTTTTGTATCCTTTGACCCACATCCTGTTAAAG
Organism: [Clostridium] polysaccharolyticum; assembly: GCF_900111595.1. Classification (GTDB taxonomy): domain Bacteria; phylum Bacillota; class Clostridia; order Lachnospirales; family Lachnospiraceae; genus Clostridium_AI; species Clostridium_AI polysaccharolyticum. Next base: position 115,687 of record NZ_FOHN01000002.1, read on the forward strand.
CTGCTGATAAAGCTAACACACAGCCGAATACTGCTGCTTTCTTAAAAAACTTACTTTTTCTCATCGCATTTTCACCTTTCTTCGTTTTCCCTTAATGGTTTTTTCCTGTAGCTGTTCATACACTGATTTTCCCTTTTTGTTCAGAATTTCTACATATGTGATACTATCACGAACGTCAATAATCCCGATATCTTCTGCCGTCACACCTTCCATGCTGCATATGGTACCTACAATATCTCCAGCACGAAGTTTTGATTTTCTTCCACCGCCAATAGAAAGCCTGGTAATGTCTTTCTGGAACACTGCTCCCTTACTTTTTTTAGGCTGCATTTTCTGCTGCTGGCGTTTCCGGAATTCTTTCTCCTTCTCCGCTCTTTCACTGTCATTATCAGAAAATCGTACTTTCTCTGCCATCTGTATAGGAACATTGGTATATCTCTCTACAGACTGCTTCATTTTGATGTCTTCCTGTCTGACAAAACTAATTGCCTTTCCAGATTTTCCATTACGCCCCGTTCTTCCTATTCTGTGTACATAAGACTCCTTAGAGGTAGGAAAATCATAATTGATGACATGTGAGATTTCTTCAAAGTCAATTCCTCTTGCAGCTACTTCTGTAGCAATCAGGTAATAAAACCTGCCTTCCCTGAAATCTTCAATCACCCGAAGTCTCTCTTTCTGATCCACAAGACCATGAAGCATGCAGCAGCGGACTTTCGCTTTTCTAAGCTGACGGTATAAAACATTTACCATATCCCTGGTTGCACAGAATATCATACAGCTCTTTGGATTTTCCTGAACCAGAACATCCATAAGGCACGAAAACTTCTCTTCATTTTCCACTTCGTAAGCAATCTGTTCAATCTGATCCACCGTTAATGTTTTACTTTCTAAGTAAATATCTTTTGCCTCTTTCATATAGTTCTGACTTAGCTTTTCCACATTTTCATCTATGGTAGCAGAAAACAGCATGGTAACCCGTTTTTCTGGAAGCAGACTAAGTACTTTTTTTACATCATCTAAAAACCCCATATCAAACATCAGATCCGCTTCATCAATGACCACATATTTCACCTTATCTGACTTCAGTGCTTCTCTCCCAATAAGATCCAAGGTTCTTCCAGGAGTTCCCACTACTATATGAGATTTCTGTTTCACGGTTCGTATCTGCTTATCAATTGGAAATCCTCCGAATACAGCAGGCACCTTCAGTCGTTTTCTTCGTCCAATATGAAAAAGTTCGTTACTTACTTGTACGGCAAGTTCCCTTGTTGGCTCTAGTACAATGGCTTGTGGATGATTTTCATCCCAATCCACCTTTTCACATAATGGCACTCCAAAAGCCGCTGTTTTCCCACTTCCAGTTTTGGATTTTACCACAATATCGTTTCCATCTAAAACTTCAGGAATGACTTGTTCCTGGACCTTTGTTGGAGCATGATACCTTAACATTGTCAACGCTTCAAGGATTTCCTTACTAAGGCCATACCTTGAAAATAAATTCTGTTCCATATTTTTACCCTTTTATTATACGTTTATTTGATGAAATTTCTGTGTTTTCAACCTTTTTATCTTAACAGATTTTTTGAAAAATAAAAAGAGGGCAAATCACACTAAGTAATTCATATGCATTCCTTTTTAGTACAGAAAAAAAGAAAAGTGCCGTTTAGTGATTTTTCAAATCCCTAAATCGGCACTTTTTTGTCTTAATTCAGATAAAAACGAAGTTCATCCATAAGCTTTTGTTCTAATTTTACAATATCGTCTACCATTTTTTTCACTTCTTCATGAGCAGCAGGATATTTGTTGAAATAACGGCTTATAGACTGAATGCCCATATTGCATCCATCAATCATTAAACTGGCAATTTCGCTGTCAGTAGGCTCCGTAGCATATTTTACATTGATTTTCATCCATGCCATAGCTGTTGCCATTTTACTAGGCTCTTTTTCTTCTTCTCCATAGTCCTTTAGACGTGATTCTGTTTTTTCTTCAATTTCCTTATGCTTGCTTCTTGATTCTTCTAGCTTCTGGCGCATTTCTAAGGATTTAATGCGGTCCATTACCTCATCAAAACTTTTTACAGCCATCTTAACACCTGCATTGCATTCTTTTAACAAACAAATCGTATCTTCATTTGCCATATTACATCTCTCCTATCTGATTATAGGAGTAGTATTTACCACTTTGGGCTTTCTTATTAATATCCAGTCATCATAGTTAATGTATACTTATCCCCATCTTTTATTTGGATTCCATCAATGCCTGTCTGGGATGCTTCTCCATTCACTTCAACATTCCACCACTGTTCTTTGGATTCATCTGCTTCCATTCCATCTGCTGCAGTAATAAATTTACCATATTCTGAATCTTTATATGTAATCAGATCTTCTTTTACTAACAAATCACCTAGTGTTTTTTCTTTTGTCTTAAATTTATAATTCTTATTGTATGACTCCGCATCATTTACAATCTGAACCTGTACTTGAAAACTGCTTTGTCCACTGACATTTCCTTTTTGTTTAAAATTTCCTCCTACCAAAATCGCCGCTAATATAGCTGCTGCCAATAATGCTGCACTGACTGCCAGCTCCCATTTTAAACTCTTCCTTTTATCCATATAATCCCCATCTTTCTTCTTTTTAAGAAAATTATACGGAATTATAAGTAATTAGTAAAGCATTTCTATGAATTTTGTATTTGTCTTCCATCTTTGTTAAGATGATAATCGTATTTATAAATCATATCCGAAATTCTTTCAAAGGAATACCCTCTCTTTTGAAGTACCAAAACAACTTTATTCAATGCATTTTTTATAAATTTAGTACTTGTATGGCACAAAACAATGGAACCTTCTTTTAACTCCTGGTTATTGCAGATCTCGTTTACAATTGCCGCAGTCCCATAATCCTTCCAGTCCTTAGAATCTACATTCCATTTAATCGGGTAATACCCTGACTGCCTAGATGCTTCCAAAATGTTTTTACTAAACTCTCCATATGGGGCACGAAACAGGTTCATATCCACGCCTAGCATATCTTTTACAAGTTTGTGGGCTTCTTTAATCTGCCTTATGCAATCTTCCTTTGAAAGTCTCTCCATCTGTTTATGACTCTGGCTATGGTTTCCAATATCATGTCCTGCTTCATATATTTTTCGTACCGCATCTGGATGTTTCTGTATCCAGTCCCCTGTCATAAAAAAGGCTGCTGGAATTCCTTGCTCATCTAGGACATCAAGGATTTCTTCTACCTTCTTTTCTCCTCCCGAAACATCAAAACTCAGTGCTACTTTTTTCTCATTACAGCATACACTTCTGATAGGCATTTCTTTTGTTTTTGCTTCTTGATGAAAGGCAGAAACTGCTCTTGGTATATAAAAAAATATGCAGCTTGCCAGAACCACAAATGACAGTCCAAATAAACCTGCTTTAATAAATTTTGCAATTCTTTCTCTTTCTTTTTCAATGTCCATTTCTTTCCTCCTGCTTCCAATATTCAAGTATTACTATCAATATATTTAAGACAATCTAAACTATTCCACTTTTTCCCTTTGCCTAATATGACTTATACAGCGAAAAACATAACATCTTGCAAAAAAGCATTTACACGATTTCGTATATACGTTAAAATTGTAGTAGGTTTTGCGGCATCTTTGCAGACCAACGATAACCAAAGAAGGGGTGTAAATTATGACAGGTCAAGAATTTATAGCAAGCTTATCGCCAGTTGCACATCGAATTATGAGCATATATCAATTTAAAGAGGAGAAACCAATTGCCTTGCATATAACAGATAATACGGAAAAACCTTGTTTTATGGTTAATGACGACCCAAATTGTTACCCGCTTTATATTAATCCTGACGCATTAGGTCCTATGGCTGAAAAGGCATTTATTCATCAGTTCTGTCACTGTGTACAGATAGAAGAACAGTTTCCATTCGTAAGAAGCAAAACTCCTGACGATCCACAGACGGTGCAATTAGCTCATGCTATTAACAGTCTTGTTTTAGATATGTTTGTAAACCATGTTTTAAACGATAATGGATATCCAAAAGATGTAAAGAAGTTAGAGGCCCTTTATACAGAGCTGCACTTCCGTTTTCGCTATTTTACAGAGAAAAAACTTCCTATTACTGCAGATAACCAAGTATATGCCGAGTACATATATGCTACACAAATTGCAAGAGTTTACATGGAACTTGACTCAAAACGTGCCCGTGCATTACAAAAAGAAGTAGCTGTTTTCAGTAAAGAAACCAAATTGTATGCGGGTATATTTATTAATACAATCAAGGCTTATCCTTATGATACCCATGTAGGATGCCATTACATATTTGATCATTTAGTAGATCAGTTAAAATTATCAGATGTGTTAGAAATTGGCCATATTAAAAAGCCAGCAGATGAAGCTGCTGCAACAGAAGAAGTTAATGCTCCTGATAATGTTATGCCACTTAATAACTCTGATTCAGAGGAATAAATACGACGTACTTCTAAGCTCCTGGTCTCAAAGGAGCTTTTTCAATGAAGTTTATTCTTTTTTAACATTTATTCATAGTATACTTATTTCTTTTTATTTCCCGATATGATAAACTTTTAGTATATTAAAGGTTATTCTACAGAGAGGAAATCAGTTATGCGTAATTTTTTCAGAAAAATTCTTTATGGACGTTATGGTGTTGATCAATTTACAACTGCTCTTATTGTAGGCAGTGTGGTACTTTCCTTACTGTATTCCTTCTTCCATATTCGTATTTTTTACCTTACATCAAGTGTTTTGGTAGTATATGCACTGTTTCGTATGTTTTCTAAGAACTTTGCCAGCCGCCAGAAAGAAAATACTCTCTGGCTTAATTTCTTTGGAAAAAGCAAAAAAACATCTAGAAAATATATTCGTATGGCAAAGGATCTGCCTCATTACCGTTACTTCAAATGCATGAACTGCAAACAGGCTATTCGTGTTCCAAGAGGAAAAGGAAACGTGGAAATCAGATGCCCCAAATGTGGATATTCATTCCGAAGCAAGACTTGATGCTGCTTCAAAAAAGAGAAACACTGCACTTAAATTTCCTGCCACAAAAAAAAGCTGTCAAACTAATTTATGTTTAGCCTGACAGCTTTTTTTAACAGGAAGCGATAAAACTTCTTACTCTTTCTAATAACATATCTAGCGCAACAGAATTAAATCCACCTTCTGGAATGATAATATCTGCTCTCTTTTTACTTGGTTCTACAAATTCTTCATGCATTGGCTTCACTGTATTCAAATACTGGCTAATAACAGAATCCAAGCTCCTGCCCCTGTCTTGTACATCACGAAGCAGTCTTCTGATAATGCGGACATCTGCATCTGTATCTACAAACACTTTAATATCCATAAGTTCACATAACTCTTTATTCTCAAAAATCAAAATGCCATCTACAAGAATTACACGTGCAGGTTCTACTTTCACCTTTTCTTTCATACGTGTATGCTCTACAAAAGAGTATACTGGATGTTCAATAGCATTTCCCCTTTTCAGCTGTTTTACATGTTCAATTAAAAGCTCTGTATCAAATGCATCTGGATGATCGTAATTTAACTTGGTACGTTCTTCATATGTCAGATGATCGTTTGATTTATAATAATAGTCATGTGATAAACTGACCATTTCACCTTCAAATGCTTCTTTTAATCTATCTGCCAGCGTTGATTTTCCCGATCCGGTTCCGCCAGCAATCCCTATTACCATGGTCTGCATGCTCTTCCTCCAATGTACCTATTTATATCTCATATCAGCTTTATATTATAAACCAAAACACGGGCTGGAATCAAGACACATTTTTAGTGCAAGTAAAAAGGCGGTTACCGAAGTAACCGCCTTTTTGGCTCTATCTAAAGACTATTTGGCTAATTTCATCATAAGCTCATTGCTTCTTGCAATAAATGCTGTTAATTCCTCTGCTTGTAATGGCTTATGGCTTAACATTGCTAAATCATAAAGCTGCTGGCAAATTAAGCTTACAGATTCTCCTTCTGGATTCTGTAATAAATACTGTACCAGCTGGTTGTTAGAGTTAAGCACTAATGTTTCACCCTGGCCACCAAACATTGCTGGATCCATTCCACCCATGTTGTACATTTTCATCATATCCTGCATTCTGCGGCTTTCTTCTGATAATGTAATCATGGAAGAAACATTTGCATTCTTTAGCTTCTCAACTTTTACATCCAGTTTGTCATTACTTAAAGCCTTTCTAAATAAGTCTGTTAAAGATTCTGTTTCTTTCTTTAATGTTTCTTCATCTACCTGATCCTCTTTAAAGGATTCTGTTAAATCAGCATCTATTCTCTGGAATTTGACCTTGTCATCACTTTGTTCTAATTGTGTGATAAATGGCTGGTCAATATTATGAGTAAGGATTAACGCATCTAAGCCTTCTTCCTTAAACATTTTTACATACTGGCTCTGCTGCTGAAGATCTGTTACATAGTAAACTGTCGTTTTCTCTTCTTCTTTGTTCTCTGTATTTTCTTCCGCCTTTTCTTCCACTGCTTCAGTCTCTTGTTCCTCTTTCTTAGGATTTACAGCCTCTACATATTCAGATAATGTAACAAACTTGTCCTCTAAGTTTTTGAAAATAATGAAATCTTTCATTTTTTCACGGAACTTATCGTCTTTTAAGCAGCCGTATTTGATAAATGGATGAATGTCATCCCAGTATTTTTCATAATTTTCACGATCTACTTTATACATGCCAGACAGCTTATCTGCTACCTTTTTAGTAATGTAGTCAGAAATTTTCTTAACAAATCCATCATTCTGTAAAGCGCTTCTTGATACATTAAGTGGAAGGTCTGGACAATCAATTACCCCTTTTAATAACATCAGGAATTCAGGAATAACCTCTTTAATATTATCTGCGATAAATACCTGATTATTATAAAGCTTAATTACGCCTTCCAGATTATCGTATTCTGTATTTACCTTAGGGAAATATAAAATACCTTTTAAGTTAAATGGATAATCCATATTTAAATGAATCCAGAATAAAGGCTCTTTCCAGTCATGGAATACTTTACGGTAAAATTCTTTATAATCTTCATCACTGCACTCATTTGGATGTTTTGCCCATAATGGTGTTGTATCGTTAAGCGCTACTGGACGTTTATGGATTTTTGCTTTTTCTTTTCTTGGAGAAACCTCTACAATTTCCTTTTCTCCATTTTCATTTTCTTTTTCTTCTGTTTTCGCTTCTTCTACAATATTTTCTACTACTACATCATCTTCGCGTACATCAGCTAAATCAACTGTTTCAAATTCCTGCTCTGCATTGGCTTTTTCAAAATAAATTTCAACAGGCATGAAAGAACAGTATTTATCTAAAATTTCTTTTACACGGTAGTCATTGGAGAATTCATAGCTGTCTTCATTTAAATAAAGTGTAATTTCCGTACCAGCTTCCATTCTGCTTCCTGCTGCCATCGTAAACTGCATTCCACCTTCAGATTCCCACAATACAGACTCTGCACCATCTTTGTAAGAAAGTGTGTTAATGGTAACTTTATCTGCTACCATGAATGCGGAATAAAAACCTAATCCGAAGTGGCCGATAATCTGATCTTCATTAGTTTTATCTTTATATTTATTTAAGAAATCAGTAGCACCAGAGAAAGCAATCTGATTGATATATTCTTTTACTTCATCTGCTGTCATGCCAATACCATTGTCAATAAATTTAAGAGTTTTGTCTTCTGCATTGGCAATTACTTTAATCTGTGGCTTATAATCATCTGCCAATGTTACTTCGCCAATCATGTCAAGCTTCTTTAATTTTGTTATCGCATCACACCCATTGGATACTAACTCACGAATAAAAATATCATGGTCAGAATATAACCATTTCTTTATGATAGGGAATATGTTTTCAGAATCAATTGATAAATTGCCTTGTTCATTTACCATACTAATGTTCACTCCTTAAACTTCGATTTATATTTTGACACGCTGTAAATACGTGTTATGTTCGTTTGTATTATTTATATTAATACTTAACAAATCAAAAGTCAAGAAAAAATTAGCACTCATTTCAATCGAGTGCTAATAACCGTTAAGATACTTCCTCATATTCAATTTGGTAATACTTTAAAAATTTCTTTAAATCATAGTCCCACTGCTCCTGCATGGTATGATCCATGGTAAAAATGCGGTACGCAACTCCCGTTGTAATGTACATTTCCCCATTTTCATACTTCATATTTAAGCAAAACTGAGAAATATCATGTTCTTTCCAGTCTCCACCTGCCCGCTGAATCAGTCGTGTTTTGTTTTCACCTGATAAAAAGAAAACAAGTTTCATGGAAGCAGGAACTTTATTTCCCTTAATTACCTGATAAGCATAAGGTTTTATCTGACTCCATTTGGAGTATTCTTCTGACGTTTCCAGTTCACCTGTATCATACCATGATTTATTAATCTTTCCATTTATATGAAGCGTACAAAATGTAGCAACATCCAGTTCTGACACTAGAAAGTTATCAAATACCGTCTGTACCAGCAGTTTTGACATGACATTTTTTACATCACTCATTTTTAGGCAAAGCATGCAATCCCTCGTTTCTGTTCCTTATAAGCCTCGTTGACAAAGCTGTTTCGTTATTTTAGAATTATATCATATGTATTTTTAATTGAAAACATAAACTATTAAGAAAGAAGGTTTGGAAATGAATGTAGCAATTACTAGTTTAAAAGAGTTCATCGAAGAAGCAACTTCTCCTTACCATGTTGTTGCAAAATCAAAACAGGTTCTGGATGCAGAAGGCTTCACAGAACTTCCATTTGGTTCTGCCTGGAGTCTGGAAAGCGGTGGACGATATTATACAATCCCTTACGGCACAACTCTTTACGCTTTTACAATCGGAAGTGAACCCGGCAATCAGCCAAGCTTAAGAATCGCCACAGCCCATACCGATCACCCATGTTTTCATATAAAGCCCTTTCCTGAAATGAACGAACATGGTTACTTGAAAATAAATACGGAAACATATGGCGGACCAATTCTAAATACCTGGTTAGACCGTCCACTCTCTGTTGCTGGCAAAGTATGCTTAAAGAGTGACTGTGTCATGAATCCTGAAACCGTATTGTTTGATGCCAGATTACCTTTGCTTACAATCCCTAATTTAGCAATTCACATTAACAGGGAAATCAATAAGGGAGTGGAACTGAATAAACAGACCGATTTAGCTCCTATCATTGGAATGATGAACGAAACATTGAATAACAAAAACTTCTTTATGGAATATTTAGCCAAAGAATTACAAGTAGAAATATCTGATATTCTGGATTTTGATTTGTGTATCTACAACTGCGAATATCCAGCATTAATCGGACTGAACCAGGAGTTTTTCCAGTCACCAAGACTCGATAACCTGACCAGTGTTACAGCATGCCTGAAGGGTATTATTAACGATGAAAACAAAAATAACATTCATGTTATTGCACTTTATGATAATGAAGAAATCGGAAGCCGTACTAAGCAAGGTGCAGATTCTTCCATTACAAGCATCCTGCTTGAAAAAATTTATACAGGAATCGGCCATGGCCGCACAAGTTTATACAGTGCTTACCTTAACAGTATGGCATTATCTGTCGATGTTGCACATTGCCTGCATCCGAATTATGTTGGCAAAAATGACCCTACTTCCTTCTGTGAACTTGGCAAAGGTGTAGTTTTTAAATTAGACAGCAATCAGAAATATGCCTATGATACAGAAGCAGTTGCCATTTTAGAGCAGATTTGCCAGGCACATGATGTAAAATATCAGAAATTTGTAAACCGTTCTGATATGACAAGCGGAAGTACTCTAGGTTCCATTCTTTCTTCCTGGATACCAGTTAAAACTGTTGATATTGGAATTCCACTTCTTGCAATGCACTCTGCAAAAGAATTAATGGGTACAAAAGATCAATCGGAATTAGAAAAAATAATAGACAGCTTTTTTAAAGAATAAATGTCATTCGCGGTGTCCTTTGCCAAAGACATGCTTTATGTCATGTCCTTGGCGGCTATCGCGAATTTTTATTTTCAAAGTTAAGTTTCTATAAACATAATTACTGTTCTTGCAGGCACATCATATGTCTTGCCAGAAACAGGTTCAAATCCATCACCCAGTTCCTGTTCATTTTCTAAATCCGTACGAACAAGAACTGCCCATTTTTTTCCCTTTGCTGGATTTGGCAAAGAGAATGCATGCTGTTCCCAATGGAAATTGTAAGCTATATACATATCCTTTTCAAACTCATTACGGCTTAATTTCGCATATTGTCCACATAATAGTATTCCAAGCGTTCTACTGTAATTCGTATAATCCGGATACCATGTCTGCAGGCCATGGAATGAAATATCAGGACATCCACAAGAAATATAATCCATTCCCTTAAGCTGTTCTGTCCTATGAAACAAAATATGCTGCTTCCTAAACTGAATACACTTCTTTGTAAATTCAAGAATCCAGCTGTTTTTATTCTGATCATTCCAGTTTAACCAAGTAATCTTATTATCCTGGCAATACGGATTATTATTTCCATTCTGGCTGTTGCCAAACTCATCGCCTGCCACTAATAGTGGCACTCCCTGGCTAAAAAACAATAGCATAAGAGCATTTCGAATCTGCTTTTTCCTAAGCTCCAGAACTGATTTCTTCCTAGTCTTTCCCTCCACACCACAGTTCCAGCTAAAATTGTAGTCCGTCCCGTCCTGGTTTTGTTCTCCATTTTCTTCATTATGTTTTACATCATAAGATACCATATCCATCAATGTCATACTGCCAGTATTGGATAGATAATTTATCACAGCCTTACCTTCTGGATTATTTTTAAATACATTGGTAAAGGAAAGTACCTGTTCCTCGTCTCCCTTTAAAAACCTTCTGGCAGCATTCATAAATTGATCATTATAATCCGCTAAATGCTTTCTTTTAGGAACTCTTCCATCGGGATAGCAGTTCGTTATATTCCAGTCCCAGGTAAACAGTTTTGCCTGATTCAAGACAGGATCTGTGGCCAATAATTTATCTGGAATCCATTCTTGATTAACCTTAAAACCATCAATCTGGTAATACTTCTGCCAGAAGTGCAGGCAATCTATAATCAGGCTTTGATTCGTGTTAAATGCAAAATAAAACTCCATATACACTTCAATGCCATTCTCATGCAAAGCATCTACCATTTCTCTAAATTCATTACAGCAGTTATCAGGTACTGCTGCATAGGATGCTTTTGGTGCAAAATAAAAATTATCTTGGGCATATCCCCAGTAATTCAGTTTCCAATCTTCCTGTTCCTGAAAATACGGCCTAGTTATAGAAGATGAGACCGGATAATTCTTTTGCCAAGTACAGTCTTTCACTTCACTGAACTCATAGCAAGGCATAAGTTCAACTGCATTAATACCCAATGATTTTATATACGGTATTTTTTCTATAACTCCCTTATATGTGCCCTTCTCTTTTACCCCAGAGGATGGATCCTTGGTAAATCCTCTGACATGAAGGCGGTAAATCAGCAACTCTTGAAAACTAATCTTTGTCCTGCTGCTTATTCTTTGATTGAGGTCAAAATTCTTAACTTTATGGTAAATCTGATTTTTAGAAACTGGTTTTCCCCAAAGCTCTCTTCCCACAATCTGCTGTGCATATGTGTCTGATATTACGGCTCCATTTTTCTCATAATAATAATACCATTCCTTATCTTCCTCTAATGGCACAATGATGGAAAAAACATCTCCTATGCAATACTTCTCATCTACAGGAATCACCATTTCCTGTTCATTATAAGAAGGAAATTCAGAGTCACTATATTCAATTCTTTTTATTTTGCCTGACAGAATATGCAATTTGCAATCCGGTTCTTCCATAAGCGAAATAGAAAACTGAATTTTACCTTGCTCTATCCAGCAGGCTCCAAGCGGATAGCCCGTTCCCGGTTCTATTTGAATGCTTTTACAACGCCCTTTTGCCACAATATGCCTCCATCCCTGTTATCGGTTATTCTTCTCTGCTTCAATTTGTTCATTTAAATTGTTAAGATAAACCCAACGTTCCATTTTGACATCTAGCAATTCTTCTACTTTATCTTTTTCTTCCATCAGTTCTCTAAGCTTGCCATAGTTATTGGCATTCGCTTCTGATTGTGATTCTAATTCCGATAATTTTTCTTCTAGCTTTGCAATTACATCGTCTATTTCATCAAACTCTTTCTGCTCCTGATAAGAAAATTTAAGACGTTTTGTCTTTGGCTTTTCTTTTACACTTGTCTTTTCTTTCTTAGGTGTATTTCCAACAGCAGGCATAACATATGTTGTATTTTCTTTATAATCTGTAAATCCGCCTTCATATTGGTTAATCTTTCCATTTCCCTCAAATGCCAGAATTCTCTGAACTACACGGTCCAGAAAATATCTGTCATGGGAAACTGTAATAACAATTCCTTCAAACCTGTCAAGATAATGTTCTAGAATTGTAAGAGTCTGAATGTCCAAATCATTAGTAGGCTCGTCCAGAATCAAAACATTAGGTGCTTCCATAAGAACTTTTAGCAGATATAAACGTCTTTTTTCTCCACCTGAAAGTTTACTGATATAAGAGTACTGCATATCTGATGTAAACAGAAATCTTTCTAACATCTGGGAAGCTGAAATACGGCCTGTACTAATTTCAATATATTCCGCAACATTTTTTATATAGTCAATTACTCGCAGTTCTCCATCTAAATACTCGTTTTCCTGAGAGAAATATCCTATTTTCACAGTAGTTCCGATTTCAATTGTTCCACTGTCTGGCTCTAGGTTTCCTGTGATTAATTTAAGCAAAGTGCTTTTTCCACAGCCATTATGTCCAACAATACCTAGCCTTTCTCCCTTGACCATGGTATAACTGAAATCTTCAATTAATTTTTTCTCTCCAAATCCTTTACACAGGTGCTCAATCACGATAGTTTTTCTTCCTAATCTAGCAGAAGCAGATTCTATCTCCACATTTTTATCTTCTACGATTTTTTCCCTGTCTCTTAACTCCTCAAATCTCTGGATATGTGCTTTCTGCTTCGTTGATCTTGCCCTTGCCCCACGCATCATCCATTCTAAATCCTGACGGTACATGCTTTCTTTTTTACGCTCTGTAGCAAGTTCCATTTCTTCACGTTCTGCTTTCAGTGTAAGAAAAACCGTATAATTTCCATTATATGTGTAAAACTTTGCTTTGTCGATTTCTAATATTTTATTGGTAACCTTATCAAGGAAATATCTATCGTGAGTTACCATAATAATAGAACCTTTATATTTGTTCAAATAATCCTCTAGCCATTCCGTCATTTCATTATCTAAATGGTTGGTAGGCTCGTCTAAAACCAGAATTTCTGAAGGATTCAACAAAGTACGAACAAGTGCTGCTCTTTTCTTTTGACCTCCTGACAGCTTTCCTGTTATCATGTCCGGCTCAGAAAGCCCAAGTTTCAGTAACATGGAAGTTGCCTGGCCTTCTAGATTCCAGTGCTCATTTTCACTTTCAATGCCACGTACTACATTTTCAAGAATGGTCAATGTTTCATCAAATTCAGGGACCTGTGAGAGATAACCAATGCGGACTTTGTTTCCTTTGGTTACTTTGCCTTCATCTGGTTCTTCCAGACCTGCAGTTATTTTCAGAAAAGTTGATTTACCTGTTCCATTTATTCCAATTACACCAAATTTATCTCCCTCATTTAAACCGAAAGATACTTTATTGAATATTTGCTTCTCTCCATATATTTTACTTACATTTTCTATCGTCAATAAATTCATATTAATGCTCCTCTGTAAACACATCTAGCACTCATTATACTATGGAATGAAAATCAATACAAGTTAAAAGGTTTTCTAAATGTTTCAACTATTTCACTTCTAAAACGCTTCCTTTCTTCCTTGGCCACTTTCATCTGCAAAAAACACTTGCAAATTATTGATTTTCCTGTAAAATAAGGAGTGATGTTTAATTTTAGCCAATAATCGAATGATTTGAAAATATAAATTAAGAGAGGTAACGCTATGATACAAGCAAGTAATGTAACTTTAAGACTCGGTAAAAGAGCCTTATTTGAAGATGTTAATATCAAGTTTACAGAAGGAAACTGCTACGGTCTTATCGGTGCAAATGGTGCAGGAAAATCTACATTTCTTCGTATTTTATCTGGTGAGTTAGAACCTACTAATGGTGATATCATCATCACACCTGGCCAAAGACTTTCATTCTTGAAACAGGATCACTTTAAATATGATCAGTTTGTTGTATTAGACACTGTTATCATGGGCAATCAGAGATTATACGACATTATGAAAGAAAAGGAAGCCATCTATGCCAAAGAAGATTTTACAGAAGAAGATGGTATCCATGCCAGTGAATTAGAAGGCGAATTCGCAACTATGAACGGATGGGAAGCGGAATCTGACGCTGCTATGCTTTTAAATGGTTTAGGCATTGACACATCCCTTCATTATATGGAAATGCACGAATTAAGTGGTTCCCAGAAAATCAAAGTTCTTTTAGCTCAGGCTTTATTTGGCAACCCAGACATCCTGTTACTAGACGAGCCTACTAACCACTTAGACTTAGATGCCATCAGATGGTTAGAAGAATTCTTAATTAACTTTGAGAATACCGTAATTGTTGTATCTCATGACCGTTACTTCTTAAATAAAGTATGTACACACATTGCGGATATTGACTACGCAAAAATCCAGCTTTACTCTGGTAACTATGACTTCTGGTATGAATCCAGCCAGTTAATGATTAAACAGATGAAAGAAGCAAATAAAAAGAAAGAGGATAAAATCAAGGAACTTCAGGAATTTATCCAGCGGTTCAGTGCTAACGCTTCCAAATCCAAACAGGCTACTTCCAGAAAGAAAGCATTGGAAAAAATCCAGCTTGATGACATTAAGCCATCTAGCCGTAAATACCCTTATATTGATTTCCGTCCTTTCCGTGAAATCGGCAACGAAGTATTAACGGTTTCCAATCTGTCTAAAACAATTGATGGGGTAAAAGTATTAGACAACTTATCCTTTATCATCGGCCATGATGATAAAGTCGCTTTTGTTGGTAACAACGGACTAGCTACTACTACATTATTCAAGATCTTAGCTGGCGAAATGGAACCAGACGAAGGTGAAGTAAAATGGGGTATTACTACTTCCCAGGCTTACTTCCCAAAAGACAATACGAAAGATTTTGACTGTGATGATATTATTGTTGACTGGTTAATGGAATTCTCTCCTGAAAAAGATGTGACTTATGTACGTGGTTTCTTAGGAAGAATGCTTTTCGCTGGCGAAGACGGCGTTAAAAAAGTTAACGTATTATCTGGTGGTGAAAAAGTACGTGTCATGCTATCCAAAATGATGATTATGGGTTCAAATGTTTTAATTATGGACGAACCTACTAACCACTTGGACATGGAATCCATCACAGCATTAAATAATGGGCTTATTAAGTTCCCTGGTGTTGTATTATTTACTTCACAGGATCACCAGTTCATTCAGACAATTGCAAACCGTATTATGGAAATCACGCCTGGCGGTTTAATTGATAAGATTACAACTTACGATGAGTATCTTGAAAATGACGAATTAGCACGTAAGAGACAAATCTTAAGCAATCAGGATGATAACGAAACAGATTTATAATGTTGTAGGAAAAACGGCTCTATGTCAAGTGTTGGAGGGTGATTCCCTGAAGCATGCTTCATTACTAGACGTAGGGTTATTTTTATATTAAAATTTACCCCTTTCTCCCTAAAATTCCTTACTTGACAACCCTATAGCAGATCCTGTAAAATGTTGAATGCGTAACACTAATAATATATGAAATGGAGATGATATTTTTGGACCCTAGTGACGTCACGCAGCTTATTATTCTTTTCGTTTTATTAATACTGTCTGCATTTTTTTCATCTGCTGAAACGGCGTTGACTACTGTCAATAAAATTCGTATTCGCAATCTTGCTGATGAAAATGTAAAAGGTGCAAAAACAGTAAGCAAACTGATTGAAGATCCAACAAAGCTGTTAAGCGCTATATTAATTGGGAACAATATCGTGAATCTGTCTGCCTCATCCTTGGCAACTACTCTTACAGTAAATATCTGCAAGTCATCAGGTGTATCAGATAGTGCTACTGTTGGCGCAGGTATAGCAACTTTTGTACTTACGGTTTTAGTCCTGATTTTTGGAGAAATAACCCCGAAATCATTAGCTACTATTCATGCCGAGAAAATTTCCCTGGCATATGGTGGCATTATTTATTTTATTACTCAGCTTCTGACTCCTGTAATTTTTATCATTAATAAACTGGCGTATGGTTTATTAAAGCTATTACAAGTAGATCCTCATTATAAAGGATTAACAATTACAGAAACGGAACTAAGAACCATCGTGGATGTAAGCCACGAAGAAGGTGTCTTAGAAAGCGAAGAACGGAAAATGATAACCAATGTTGTTGATTTTGGTGATGCTCTTGCAAAAGATGTTATGGTTCCAAGAATCGATATGGTTTTTGTAGATATCAACTTAAGTTATGACGAACTTGTTGAGGCATTTTCTAAAGATAAATTTTCCAGAATGCCCGTATTTGATGGTGCCAGAGACAATGTGGCTGGTATTATCAACTTAAAGGACGTTTTCTTTTATCAAGGTTCGAAAGAAGACTTCCACATAAAACAGCTGCTACGAGAACCTTATTTTACGTATGAATTCAAAAAGACATCTGAACTTCTAATCGAAATGCGCAAAGCTTCCCGTTCCATTGCAATTGTATTGGATGAATACGGGGCAACGGCTGGCTTAATCACACTAGAAGATTTATTAGAAGAAATTGTTGGTGAAATACGTGATGAATATGATGGAGACGAAGAAGATTCCATCATACAGATTTCTCCATCTGAATTTATCGCAGATGGTTTTACAAAATTAGACGAAGTAAACGAAATAATTGGTTCTGATCTTGAATCTGATGATTATGATTCCATTGCAGGACATATCATCAGCTTGCTTGAACACCTTCCTGTAGAAGGAGAATCCATTATTGATAATCATATACAGTATACTGTTCAGTCCGTTGAGAAAAACAGAATTGACAAAATACATATTCTGCTTTTACCAAAAGAGGAGAATATGGAAAACGAATAGTATTTTCAGGGAGACGTTCTTATGTCTCCCTTTTTTGTTTGGCAATTCTCGCTCCACCTAAAGCAGCACGGTTAAAAATACCAGTCCTGCTGTTACCAAATGGATATCCCTGAAACAAAGCGATCATACTGACATCCTGAATTGTACGATACCACGCTTCATACTCTATTAACGGCAAAGTAAACTTATATTCTATACCATACTTTCTGGCAATCTGATTTTGATGATTGATGCACTCACTGGTACAGCTCTTAATAGTATCAATCACCAGTTCCCTTTTTTTCTTATCAAATATATCATATCTCCATCTTAGTTTCTCAGGCAGTTCACTTACAATGTCACGGTAATCACCTTCCATATGTTTTCCCGTAACCAGATTATCATAGTATACATAATCTGTTAAAGTAGCCCTTAATATCTCTTTATTCTCCATACTCCATTGATAGTGTATTTTCTTTCTGGTTTGAAAAACTATCTCTTCACTTTTTCCTGCAATCTCTTGCTGATATGGTATAATTCCATCTTTTTCAACAAGCAGAATATAAGGCACATAAAATTTACAAAGCTCTTTCTTGGCTGGCTGCTCCATAATGCCGAGATTAATAAAAAGACTTTGAAAAAAACGATGTATTACCTCTTCTTCATTCATGATTAAATCCAGTCCTGAGTCTTCTTCCACCACATCGTACAATGCCGCTTCTACCGCTTCATCTATTGCAAGATTATATTGAGTCTGCAAAGTTCGTACCACTTCATAATCAGCCAAATGTATGACATGAAATAATACAAACACAATAAAAAGGATCGAAAACAACAAACCATAATCAGAAACACTCATCTCGAACCATCCCTCCATATTGAAGTGGAATATTTTCCACTTCTTTTCTTCCTATAGTCAATACGTGAAGCATCCGTTCTAACAAAGTCTTATCCTTTCGTCTGACTGATACTCGAAGAAAATCTCCCTGATGAAGGATATACCAGCTTTTTTTATTCAAAACAGTTTCTAAAATAGAATCTGTGTACGTCCCAAATACAAAACTCTCCTTTGTCCCTGTATTTTTGTACGTTTCATAAACTGCCATCTCAATTTCATAAACATGCTTGCTTACTGCTAACTGCCTTTTGAACTCCTTATATGTATTTTCACTTATATAACCCGTATTTCGAATGCAATCTGTAAAATAAATAACTTGTGACTGTACATATCCCTGCATAAGGATTTCCCTTTCATAAGAAAAAAACAAGACAGGAACAAGAAACAGCAATACCACAGTAATTATAAACTCCGCTACGAAGCTAAAACTTTTCAAAATTCCCTCCTAATTCCTAATTACTTCACACGAAATAACATGTTGCCGATACATTGCATTATCCACATGATGTTCCATTTCATAAATCTGTTTCGACAGGAACACAAGCACCAAAAAAGCAACACAATAGATTGACATCGAAATTCCCTGATACAATAGATCAATACTATTTTTCATATTTACCTCCTATTCTGTCTGGCGAAATACTACCCCAATAATGACATGATTCACATCTCGTATAATATCACCAATAAATTGAGCATTTGGATTTATGTAACTGTCACTATTGGAATTTTGCACTGCATATCCATCTGATTGAACCTTATTTCCCAATGCCCACTCGGTCTCTCCTGTTCCCAGCGTTTTATTTTTCAGCTCATAATGATAAGCTGTTGCACATTTATTATTTTCAACCATTACAGATAAATTGCTATTCCGGAATTTATTGATTACATTAATTACTTCACTTCCTGATACCGTAAGTCCGTCATACATAACTTTATCGCTTTCATTAAACTCTGCATTCAGCTTACTAATCTGTCCTGCTCCATCTGCCGCTGTATCTCTTGCTTCTCTTGCAATGAAAAATCCTAAACTGATTACAATGCAAGTAATTATCGTGCCAGCTGCCAGCAACAGCCCTTTTAAACTATTTTCCATAACTTCATCCTCCTTAAAAAACTATCTGTTTCACATATACTTCTAACTGCACAAGGCTTTCCAGCACAAATGGAACAATGAGGTACAGTCCGATTACCGCAATGGCTGGTATAAAAGCAGCAAACGTTCCTAATGCCCCTCTATTCACTGCGCTTATTTCATTTTCTTGTTTTCTTCTCTCTGCATAGTTTTCCAATTCTAATAAAAGCGGAGTCATTGCCTGTTCTAATCCAGTAATCTCGCTTACTTTAAGAACATCTAACAGTTTCATAAATAAACCAAAAGGCGCCAAGCTTTTCCCATGTTCCAATGCCTCTTCATTGTCGTAACTGTATTCATCCATACAGACCTGAAGTACAGGTTCAAAAATATCGCTTCCCAGTTCCAGTACATTCAAAATCTCATCAACATCACCGTATCCCTCTGCCACTATCATTCTAAAAAGGCCATAAAATAAATAACACTCATCCTCCTTCTGTTTTTTCATAAGATAGGTTCGAATCTCTAGATACCATTCAGGTATTCGGGCTAAAATGAAACTTAAAAGAAATGAAGCCACTACAATAATCAACGGAGCGTACAAACCAATAAAAAGCATAGGGTATAGCATAACAACATTCAGTCCTAAAGATGACAGAAACAGCACATCATGTATAAAACAGAATTCCTGCAGCTTAAGCCTTGATGAACTGATCTGCAGAATGCGGATTCTCTTCTTCGCTTTTTTTGTCCAGTGTTTTAGCCACCAGCTATAATAACGTTCCACGAAAGGATTTTTCACAGCTTCTGTTAATCGTCTGCTTTCATAGAAATGCACACTATAATCCCTTCTTAGCCACATTGTAATCTGAAAACACAAAAGCGTAATCAACACAATGGCGTATCGAGTAACCACACCATAACTTCCATCATAATATCTGCTTAAATCTGACAGATTATATACTCCCCATACCTCTATCACTTTTAAGAGCTGCACTGGAATTAAAATAAGATAGATAAGTCCAGCAAAATCATGCTGTATTTTTTCCCAGTTTAAAATCCATAGAAAAATCTGCTTTTTAAGAAAAGATATATTTTTCAGATACGTAGAATCTTCAATAGAATCTCCATACTCCATTGCTAGATAAGAATACATAAGGAAATGATAATAAAACACAAAGAAATCTTTCTTCTTATATTTACGAAGTTCTTCCCCCTCCCCAAAACAGCCTTCCTCATAAACTTCCTTTATGGTTTTAGGCAGATTATGTTCTGCTTTTTCCATACACGACTGAAATGTAGCTTCCACATTTTGATACACTGTATATTCATAAAAAATCTGTTCTAAAAATGCCAAAAAGCTTTTTAGCTTTTTCACCTCTTTCTTTTCTTTGACTATACTTCTCCTGTAATGAAGAAATACTATAATTCCTACTGCATTTATGAGCCAATACACTATATCCTTTTTTCCCAATGCTCTTGTTCCCTCCACCTGTCAAGCTCTATTAAAAACTCCTTCTTTTCTTCTCCATCCAGAGCATCCAATATACGTCTCTTTGCCTCTTTACTCAAGGAATTGACCAGCTTGTATCTTCCATTTTCATACCGGATGATATCACAGATTTCAAACATATTCGCAGATGATCCTGTGTAATCAGATGTTCTTTCCCTAATCTCCGTAATTCGTTCTATATAACGATGACCCTTTTCGGTCTTCCTCATATGAATATCGAATTGAACTGCATGCAATACCTGTTCCAAAGCAATTCGTTCCTCCGAAAAACCTCCTTCCATTAAAAGTGCATTTCGGAAGGAATAAAGTAAATCTTTAGTGGTCTTGGCATGGTGCGTAAAGACAGTAAAATCAGATGCCACTTGAGCCATCTGTATCATCCAGGAGCACACTTTGTTAGAAGCCACTTCTCCTAATATATGTACTGCGCCATCCGTTTTCTTTTGAAAATCCAGTCCACTCTGTCCCGATATGAAATTTGTTTCTTGAAAACTTACAATGTTTCGTTTTGGATACATCTTTCTTAAATGAAGTTCAAAAGCATTTTCCTGAACTCGCAAGTTAAACCAAGGCCGAATAAACGCAACCAAAGCCATCAGAAGTGTTGTCTTTCCACTTCCTTGTTCTCCTGTTATACCAATATTCTGGCACCCTTTCACTGCCCATTTCATAAAATGAACTGGAAGTTCTTTTCCTTCATCCCTAAGAAGTTCTTCCATACTGCTAAAACGCACCGAATCAAACTTTCGGATAAAAAACACCCATCCTTCGCAAAAAGGAGGCCTTGCAACAGCTATACGAGAACCATCTGCCATCTCATTTATCATATAACCTTTTCTTTGTGAAAGCTGTCCTGGATTCTGAAAGCGGTAAATATTCCTGCAGATACGGATCAGCTCTTTTTGAGATGAGAACTCCAGAAAAGAAAAGTGTATGGATTTTCCATGATAAAACACCCAGATACTTTGATAAGAGTAACTCTTTCCTTCTTGAAATGAAAATTCACTCTCTAACAATGTCGTTCCAGAAACCCCACCACTAATACCATCTATCCTAAGGTAAAACAATTCATCTATCGGCCCATTGCCCTTTGTATCTTCATATATTCTTTGGGCAACTATATTCACTTTATCTACATACGATAACAATATCATTCCTTCCTCTTGGTATATCTCGTGAATATCCTGAGCACTTACCTCGTAGTAGGGTTCCCCTGTTTCGTCAGATTTTTGACTATCTAACTGATACTGTTCCATAAGAACCTCTAGTGCATCCCTGCCATGAGATTTTCCATAATGATATAGCAAGATAGCAAATTTATCTCGTGGCACTAAACCAAAACTATTACCAAATGGAAGGATTCGGTCTAATTGTTCCTCCGTTAATTTTAGCTGCACTACTAATATGTCTTTTATGAAATCTCGAATAAATATTTTGGCATCATAATTCCCAACACTTCCACCTCGAATTGCTTTCCTAAGATCCTGCTTGAACTTCATGATTCTTTCTATTTCCCCCTTAGAACCAACTGCCTCATATGGATTTTTGTGCAGAATGCCTAAGATAAACTGATTCACCTCCCTTTTTAAGCTTTCGTAATCCAAGCACTTCCCTTTAGCTGTAATATTTTTTTCCTTATGAAACAAAAGAAACCTCCTCTTTTTTCAAGTGTTCCAGCACCAGTTGTGCTGTTTTAGTAGCCTGGTTCATAAACAGATAGTTCTCATCCTGCCGCTTGCAATTCATGTTGCGCATAAGAAATTCTACTGCATTTCCTGAACTTACTGCATCTCCAAACTCTACGTTGTAAGGAATTGCTTCAATAGCTTCTTTGGGTATCTGGTATCTTCGACAAAGATTTGCTAAATTGAATTTGGATTGTTCCTGATAATTGCCAACTAAAAAAATGGTTTTTTCCATTAGAAAATGATAATTAGAAAAGAAATGATCTAAGACTGCTTTATTCTGACACAGATTCACCACGACTAATTCCGCTTCTTCCAAAATAAGCTTTGATGAGAGAGAATGATTTGGAGCCGTATCCACAAAAACCAAGTCAAATGTCTGATTAAGCAAAACCAGCAGCGGCTTTATCACTTGATTGAGCTCATATTCAAAATACTCCTGATTCATGTCTGCACTCTTAGGCAGGTAATAAATCAAATCATCCAAAAACTTTATGGATACATCCTCCATAATCTCTTTATAGGTATAATTAGAATGCACCCGCCGTATCAGTCCATCTAGTCCTCTCTGATCGTAAAAAGAAAAGGATTCTCTTAAAATATTTGCATTTTTCTCTCTCCCTCCAATCAAAATCTGTTCCAAACCATGCAGACTGCAATGATTTTCAAATAAAACTGATTTCTTCCGTTCCAGCATTGCACACAAAATACTTATACATGCCATATTACTTGTGGTTCCTGCCCTGCCACTGCAATTGCTCCAAAATGCTACTTTCATTGCGTAACTCCTTTCACATACATAACCTTTCTGTCTTTTGGATTTTGTTAAAAACTGAATCTTTACAAGAATATTTTGATAAAACAGAAATTAATTTAGATATAAAATAGAAATTGAATAGATATGTAAACTTCTTGTGTAGATAATAATACCCCATTCACATTATTTTGTAAATAGGGTATTTCTATTTTCGTTTTTCATTTTATGTGTTTTTTCGACATTTAGAATATAACCTCTGACTTACGTTTCAGCAGTCTGGTACTGCATACCAGCATGACAATCCCTGTAGCGATTCCCATAACAATTGTTATTATTCCAAATACAAGGTTTACAATCCCCGTGACTTTCATAGTACTATAAATTTTTTCATTCATAAAATCCCTCCAAGCTATTTTACACCATACTCTTCATAGTACAGATCAATTGCTGCTTTCATGGCATCGTCAATTACTATTTTACCCTTATAAGGCTTATTATATAAGTGCTCTACAACTTCTTCCATTGTAACAATGGCTGTAGTTTTCATTCCATAAGTTTCTTCTATTTCATCTAATGCACTTTTTTCACCTGTTCCACGTTCCATGCGGTTTACAGAAACAACTAAACCCAAAACCTGGACGTCTCCCTGTTCCTTGATTATTGGCATAGTTTCACGAATAGATTTACCAGATGTCGTTACATCCTCAATCATAATGACACGATCCCCATCTTCAATTGGACTTCCTAATAAAATCCCTGTATCACCATGGTCTTTCACTTCTTTTCGATTGGAGCAGTAACGTACATCTTTGTCACAGAATTCGCTCAAAGCCATTGAAGTGGCTACACTAAGGGGAATTCCTTTATAAGCTGGTCCAAATAATACATCAAAATCCGTTCCAAATTTTTCTTCAATTGCTTTTGCATAATACTGTCCCAGCTTGCGAAGCTGTGAACCAGTACGATAAAAACCAGTGTTAATAAAAAATGGGGTATTTCTTCCACTCTTAGTTACAAAATCTCCAAACTTCAACACGTTAGAATCTACCATAAATTCTATAAATTCCTTCTTATATTGTTCCATCTTAAATTCTCCTTTATTCTGTCATAATGTGATGTATTTTATCTATTCGTCTTTCAATACCCTGCCAAATAGTTCCAATACCAGGCTATTTAAACACACTGAAATTATTATAACATCCCCTAATGTATCTTTCAACTTCCTAACATTCCATCAAAAAAACGAACTTTATTTCACACAGCCAATAAAATCCTTAACATCTTCTACATTCTGCTGCTTCATAAATGCCTGCATGCCAGCCAGAATATCCAAAGTAGCTCTTGGATTATGGAAATTAGCAGTTCCAACGGATACTGCTGTTGCTCCTGCCATCATAAACTCAATGGCATCTTCGCCTGTCATAATGCCACCCATTCCTATAATTGGAACTTTTACCGCATTGGCAGCCTGATATACCATTCGTACTGCAACCGGCTTAATGGCTGGACCTGACAAACCGCCTGTTTTATTGGCAACTGCAAATGTTCTTCTATTGATATCAATTTTCATACCAGTCAATGTATTAATTAAGGACAATATATCTGCACCACCTGCTTCTGCTGCCTTTGCAGTTTCTGTGATATCTGTCACATTGGGACTAAGTTTCATAATTACCGGCTGTTTTGCCCTTTTCTTAATTTCCTTTGTAATCTCTTCCACTGCCTTTGGATTTTGCCCAAATGCAATCCCGCCTTCTTTTACATTTGGACAGGAAATATTAATTTCTAATAAGTCCACTGGCTGATCCCCTAACCGTTCTACTACTTCACAATAATCCTCGGTAGTCCTGCCACATACATTTACAATAATTTTTGTATCGTACTTCTTTAAAAATGGAATATCACGCTGTATAAACAAATCAATTCCTGGGTTCTGAAGTCCTACTGCGTTAATCATCCCGCCGTATGTTTCTGCAATTCTTGGTGTAGGATTGCCTGGCCATGGCACATTGGCAACACCTTTCGTAACTACCGCACCTAACTGGCTTAAATCAACAAATTCACTATATTCTGCACCAGAACCAAAAGTACCGGATGCTGTCATAACAGGATTGCTAAGTTCAACTCCTGCAAGATTCACTTTCATATTCATATCATTCTCTCCTGTTCTGCCTAAAATGCATCAATTTCATCTGCGTAAAATACAGGACCATCTTTGCAGATTCGCTTGTTATTTACATTCGTGTGATGATCTTTTTCTTTAGATCTGCAGACACAGGCAAGACATGCACCGATTCCACAAGCCATTTTTTCTTCTAAAGACAGCTGTGCCTTGATTCCATGTTCACTGGCATATGCCTTAATGCCCTTCAGCATTGGAGCTGGACCACATGCAAAAATAATATCTGCATCTAAGTTATGTTCTTTTATGGCATCCATAACATTCCCCTTTGTACCTGCTGTGCCATCCTCCGTAGATACATAAACATCACCGTACGTTTCAAATTCATTTTTTAAGAATAAATCATTCGTACGGTAACCTAACACAATACTCTTTTCAATAGAAAGAGATTTTGCCAGTTCAAGCATTGGAGGAATTCCAATACCACCACCAATTAAGACTGCTTTTTTCCCTTCTAATGTAAAACCATTTCCTAAAGGCCCCATCACTTCAACCGTTTCTCCTTCTTGTAAAGCCGAGAACTCTTTCGTACCGGAACCTGCAATACGGAATACTACACGAAGTGTTCCTTCTTGTGCATTTATCTCACAGATACTAATCGGGCGTGGCAATAACCTGCTTCCATCTTTACTGAAAAACGAGATAAATTGTCCTGGTTTTGCTTCATTTGCTATCGTCTGTTCTTTGATCCATAAGCTGTAAATGTCATCTGTAATTGCTTCTATTTTTAAAACTACAGCTTGTCCTTTCACTTTTCCTGCCATGATTTCCTCCATTTTTTTCATTCCTTTTATTATATCGTCTTAAATTTTTATAGTCAATCCTATTTGACAAGCAATTCAAATCCTGTTATAGTTTTGTTTACAGATATGAAACGTAACTGCTAGGGGAGCGTCTGCTGAGAAGTGAAATCACTGACCCTTAACACTTGATCCAGATAATTCTGGCGTAAGGAAGCATTTGAAGCTATTCCTCCCTTGTATGTTACGAATACACAGGAGGTATTTTTATGCTTAAATATTTTTACTCGGTAAACAATGGAACCATCTCTTTTAAAACTCCAAGTTACATGGTAATCCTTGTTTTAGCCGCTCTTTTGTTATTGCTGGCTTCTATTTTGGGAAGCAGAAAATGTTCTAAAAAATTCAGTACCAGACAGCTTGCATTTTGTTCCATCTGCATGGCATTAGCTTTCGCTTTATCTTTTGCCAAACTTTTTGAAGCTCCTATGGGTGGTTCTATCACCCCTATGAGTGCTTTTTTCATTACATTTGTTGGATATCTTTATGGTACATATGCTGGTGTAATAACAGGAATTGCTTATGGATTTTTACAGCTTACGGTAGGTACTGGCCTGATTCATCCAGTCCAGATTCTGGTAGATTATCCTCTTGCTTTTGGTGCTCTTGGACTTAGCGGGCTTTTTGCCAATTCTAAAAATGGATTAATAAAAGGATATCTTCTTGGAATTACAGGACGATTATTTTTTCACGTTCTAAGCGGAGTTGTTTTCTTTGCTTCTTACGCAGGAGATCAGAATGTCTTTTGGTATTCCTTTACTTACAATATTGGTTATATTGGAATCGAAGGAATTCTTACTATTATAATTCTATTTGTTCCTGCAGTAAAAAAAGGGATTGGACAGATTAATAGAATTGCTTTAGATAGTTAATAGAAAGAAAAAAGCTGAACACTTTTTCTGTGTCCAGCTTTTTTCTTAACCATTATTCTGCTCCGTTTTAACCAGTTCTTTCTTACTTTCCAGCCAATGCTCCAAGCAAATCCTCTTTCATATCCAGTACAGCCTGTCTTGATGCATCTGCATAAGCTTCTGCTCCAAATCTTGCATACTTATCCTGCTTGTAAGCAGCAATAATGCCTCTAGAGGAATTAACAATAGCTCCTAATCCATCTTTATTGAAATAATGTACAAGATCGGAACCTTTCCCTCCCTGTGCACCATATCCAGGTACTAAGATATAAGTCTTTGGCATTAACTGTCTTAACACCTTCCCAATTTCCGGATAAGTAGCACCTACTACTGCACCTACATAACTATAGGAATCTCCCATATGGGATTGTCCCCATTCATCCACCATTTTTCCTACTATTTCATACAAAGGCTTTCCATCTGCCAAACGATCCTGAAATTCTCCACTAGATGGATTGGATGTCTTAACAAGAACAAAGATACCTTTCTTTTCTTCCTTACATACCTCAATAAAAGGTTTCACGCCATCAGTTCCTAAGTACGGATTTACAGTTACAAAATCCTCATCAAATGCACGGAATTTATTGCTGCCAACCTGAACCTGTCCAACATGTGCAGTTGCATAAGCTCCTGAAGTAGAACCAATGTCACCACGTTTGATATCTCCGATTACCACTAAATCTTTTTCCTTACAGTAATCAACAGTCTTTTTAAACGCCTGTAAACCAGGAATTCCAAACTGCTCATACATAGCAATCTGTGGCTTTACTGCTGGAATCAGATCACAAACAGCATCTACAATCCCTTTGTTAAACTGCCAGATGGCTTCTCCTGCCCCTTCTAATGTTTCACCATATTCAGCAAATGCTTTTTCCTTAATATGATCCGGTACATAATTAAGCATAGGATCTAACCCTGCTACAATCGGTGCCTGTAAATCTTCAATCTTCTTTACTAATTTGTTAATCATAATCAATCAAGCCTTTCTACTATCCTGTTGTATATTATAGTTCATCTGCTAAGCTTTTTTCGATATCCTCTAGCACGTGCGGATTGGTAATATACTCTTTTATCTCCTCTTTAGTAACCCATTTGTATTCAATCAAATCTTCTGATAATACAATGTCATCATTGGCAGTAATCATTAAATATGCCAATCCGATACTACATACATCCCCTAGCATAAAGGACCAGGTATACATTATCTTCCCTATGTAAGCATCGATCCCTGTCATGTCTGCAACAGCACGCACAACCGCTTTATCTGGCGATTCTCCAAATACAACCTGGCCATCTAAAAACTCCCATTGATACGGCTCTTCAATTCTGTCATCGTACCATCGCTTTACAATCAGGTATTTGTCATCATGCTGCACTATTCCTTTTACTTTGATTTTATATTTTTCCATACTTCCCTCCAATTATGCTATATGCTAACAGGAAGGCTTCTACTATAAAAGTCTAAGCCTTACTATCTTTCTAACAGAATCTCAAAATATTATAGCATAGTATGTCCCATACTTCAATTAATTGTCTTACTAGACTTTTTCGTTAATCGCTGTTTTACATTCTCACCAATTAAAGCATAAATTACCGACATAGTAGGTACACTGACCATAATTCCTGCAAGGCCGAACAAGCCTCCACCAACTGTTACAGCGAAAATAACCCAGATTCCCGGAAGTCCAATGGAACTGCCTACTACTCTTGGATATATCAGATTGTTTTCCAGCTGCTGCAGAATTGTCAGGTATATAAAGAACATTACCGCATTAATTGGCGAAACCAAGGCTAACAGCAAAAATGATAATCCTCCACCAATCCAGGCTCCTGCAACAGGAATTAAAGCCGTTACTGCTATCAGGGTACTAATCAGAACGGAATAATCAAAGCGGAATATATTCATTCCTATAAAACACAGTCCACCTAAAATACAAGCTTCTGTAACTTGTCCAATTAAATACTTTCCAAAAATATCATTTACAATTAAAGCAATTTTCTCATTTTTCTTAGA
Organism: [Clostridium] polysaccharolyticum; assembly: GCF_900111595.1. GTDB lineage: Bacteria > Bacillota > Clostridia > Lachnospirales > Lachnospiraceae > Clostridium_AI > Clostridium_AI polysaccharolyticum. The sequence goes on from NZ_FOHN01000002.1 coordinate 144,705, forward strand.
ATACTTTTCTGGAATATATGCATGATTCAGCTGTGCAATCTGTTTAAGCAGATGCTCTTTTCCTGCTAAAAGGTTTATGGCAAACACAAGGGTAATTACTAAATTAAAAATTACACTAACAAGGTTTGTCGTCACGGTAATCAATCTAGGAACAATATCACGAATGTAATTTACAACAAATGTAGATACAGACTGGATAATATCTGTCAGCTGTCCTGACAGCATTTGAAAGTCCACACTTTTTAAATTGTATTTGTCACTTAAATCATTGATCCAGACTTCTAATCTGTTAATATATATGCCCGTTCTTGATATAAACATATTGGCATTTACTACTAGCTGAGGAACAATGAACCAGATAACCGCCACTATAATTAATAAAAAAATTAAAAATGCAATGGTTATAGATAATCCTCTGACAGTTGACTTTTTCTTTATCTTCTTACTAAGAAGACGTTCAAAAAAGCACATAGGTTTATTTAAGATAAATGCAAGTACCACTCCTAATAAAAAGGGCGATAAAATATGCATGATATTACTTAAAACGCCCCTGACAAAATCAAACTTCATAACGACAAACAGTAAAAACGCAGCATACGTTATGACGATCAATTTTTTTCTTAAACTTAAATCCTTCATAATTTCCTCCATACATCCTTACATTTCTTTCGAAATCGTTGTAATTCTAGTATACTGTTTTTTCTCCTGTTACGCAATTGCCGTTTTTCCATTTCGAACCGTCCTTTATATCACATAATCATCAAATACTGTCTTCTGGTACATATCCACCAGATCCTGCAGGGTAAGTTCCTCCAAAAGCAGTACTACCTTTTCTGATATAAGCTGTAGCATCTGATCTACCACTGTTTCATTGGTGTAATCCATATTCTTGTTCTCTCGTCCTTCGTATTCCTCTACAAGAGTTCTTTCTGTTAATCGAAGAATTGTCCCGATTGTATAATTCTCTGGTTTTTTTGCCAGCTTATACCCTCCATTGGAACCTCTTGTGCTTTTTACAAGTCCCGCCTTTGATAACAGAGAACTGGTCTGCTCTAAATACTTCTCTGACAGCTCCTGTCTTGAAGAAATCAGTTTAAGGGAAATATATTCCCCTGTGTCATTCACTGCCAGATCAAGCAGAAAACGAATCGCATATTTTCCCTTCGAAGATACTTTCATTCCGATATCCCCCTCTACTTTTCCTAATAGAAATCTATAGAATCCTTCCCTCCTGAAATACATACGGCAATTTTATCACCTTCCTATTTATATATTTCATATATATATACTATGAATTAGTATAAAACTATCTATGTCATTCGTCAATGGAAAAAAGCTGTCTCCATTTCCAACGATATATTTTCGCAGAAACAGAAACAGCTTTTTCTGTTTATTTATGTAATTTTACTGGTTAATGTACTTCTTAACTTCACCTAAAAGAGCCTTAGATACGTCTTCACTAACTTGCATTCCTTCCGTAACCCCTTCCATGGCAGAAACCATATCCGTTGCATTTTCTGCTACAGAGTTAATAGTTCCAGAACTTTCTTCAATGGTATCTGCAATTAAATGAATGGAGTGATCTACTGTCTGCATCGTATCCTGTAACTGATCTGACATCTTGGCAAAATCATGGAACTTCTTATCAATTTCATGAACCCCTTCATAGTAATGTGCTGCCATAGCCACAAATGAGTCGTAATCGCCCATTACAGTTTCCTCAATGAAATGAATCATCTTAGAAGAATCTCCTGACAGCCTATGTACTGCTTTTTGCACTAACTTGCTTATCTCCTGAATAGTATTAGCCGTTTCCTTGCTGGTATCTGCAAGCTCACGGATTTCATCCGCAACAACAGAAAATCCTTTTCCCGCTTCTCCTGCTCTGGCTGCTTCTATGGATGCATTTAATGCCAATAGATTCGTCTGGGCAGAAATGTTTAAGATTTCTTCCGTTAATTCATCAATTTTGTCTACCTGTCTGCTGTTATCAATAGATTTAGACAAGTCACTACTGATTTCTTCAATGACATCTTTCGTTTCTTCTTTACTCCGATTGGCCTGCTTTTTACTTGTTTTCGCTTCTTTCATAAGCTTGCTGGCATAGGCAGAACCATCTTTAGCATTTTCTGCGAATTTCACCATCTGGTCATAGATTTCATCCGAATTTGATGTTAATTCCTGTGTCGTTACCGCAATTTCCTGCATACTTGATGCTAATTCTTCCATTGCCACTGAAGAATCATTTACACTAGTATTGGTATCTGCCACTTTTCCTGAAACTACCTTGACGCTAGTAATCAGGCGGTTAGAATCTTCACTGATTAGCAGAAGAATATTTCCCATTTTCTCAATCAGCAGATTAATGTTGTTTACCAGAATGCCTATTTCATCCTTAGATTTAATGAAAATGCGGTCATTAGTGTCAAATTTATTGCGGTTGAGTTTTTTAATTATAATGTCTAGCTGTTTTTTTACACGCTCAATTGGAATCACAACAATCCATACCAGATAAACAGCCATTAAAATAGCAACAAAGATTACAATGATGTTACCTGTATTGATAGAACTGCTTGCCCTATCCGCAGTATGAATCAGGCTAGTCTGCTGATTATTGGTTGCTGTTGCATTTTCCGTAATCATCTCATTGAGCAGCATGCCAACTTTCTCACCGGCTTCTGTTACGCTGGAAACTCTCACATTTCCTTTTAGATAAGATTCAAAATAATTACTATAAGAGTCTGCTAGTTCTAAAAGTTTGTCTGCATTACGGATGTCTTTTTCATCTGTTGCACTGTCCCTGTAAGTCTGAATAACTTCAGAAAGTTTTAAAAACTGATCCTTTTGCGCTGCTTTCGCCTCAACCTTTACATTCTCATCCTGAGCTGTAAAAAATGTAAGCAGATTTGTCTGAGTCTTCACATATTGTGTATTGATTTCCTGTATGTATAAAATACGGCTGCCACTTCCATTTTTTACTGCAATGGTTGTCCTTCTTACGTCTGTCAATGACTTTTGGCTAATCGCCCCGATCCCTAAAGTCATTGCCATCATAATGACTACTGCAACAATTACTTTTACTTTCATATTCAATTTCATAATAAGCACCCCTTATAAGCAAATATTCTAATGTTATATTAATTATATAATAAACTGCCTTATCAAACAATAATTTTCCTATAGTTCTATAAATTCTATAGTTCTTTTTCATAATTTCTGGTTTAATCAGCAAACCAGATATGCTGATTATAAATAAAAACGTAAGAAAGGATGAATGGTCATTTGACCAATATACACAATGAACAAACAATTTTGTAGATTATGGAACAGCATCTCTTCTACCACATATGAAAGCATCGCCAAATATATTCGGGATTGATGGCATTGGTCTTTTCTTCTGTTCCTAGCCCTTTCACAAACTGCATTGCCAGGAACAGAATACACGCCACAATAGCCACTTTGACATATTTTCCGCAATAATAAAATCCGTCCTTCCAGTTTGCACATCTATAAACTATATGCCCAACTGCCTTGATTATGACAAAAAATTAAAAAATATTACTCCTAAATGCTCCAATAGAATTTTAAGACCAATTAAAATAAGAATTACGCCCCCTGCAATTTCAGCTTTACTTTTAAATTTCATGCCAAAACGGTTTCCGATCATAACACCGCCAAAAGATAAAACAAAAGTAGTAATCCCAATAATGGTAATAGAGCTTGCAATTGATACTTTCAGGAATGCAAGGGTAATCCCCACTGCTAATGCATCAATACTTGTAGCAACCGCCATAATTGTCAGCTCTTTCAAATCCAGCTTATCACCTGCTGTTTCTTCTTTCTCTTCTTCCCCTTTGATTGCTTCATAAACCATCTTGCCACCTATATATGCAAGCAAAGCAAATGCAATCCAGTGATCTACACTTTTAATGCAAGATTCAAAACTTTTTCCAAGAAACCAGCCGATTAATGGCATAAACGCCTGAAATCCCCCGAAAAACAAAGCAATTATTATGGTGTGCACGTAATTTACCTTTTTCATGTTGAGCCCTTTACACAATGCTACTGCAAAAGCATCCATAGACAGGCCCACACCAATTAAAAAAATCTCCTGATAACTCATTGTCTCCACCTTTCTAATTTATCCTATTCATTTTCTTTTTACCTATTCCACATCATGCAAAAAAAAACAGGTAAGCCACAGCTATACCTGAATTATATTCTCTAACATCACATTCCTAATGAGAAACATTTTCATGTATAGCTTTAAAGCCATACATGAGTCTCATTATTTTAGACAAGCCTGGCCAGAAGCCAGTATGTTGACTTGCCACGCATGCGCCAATTACTCCCTCATGTAGAGCGTCCTTATTGTAACATACTGTTTTTTTTCATGTCAATGGTTACTGATTATTTTTATCAGTTGTTCTTATAACATATGCATAAAGTGATGTGCCTGTGATAAAAATGCATACGAAAATTTTATGATTTTCCTATGCTGTTTTTCTTTTACAGCAAATTAGCTTTCGCAAGCTGTCTGCGTATCACAGGACCTAGAAATGCAGCAGATACTATTTTTATAAAATCCCCTAGCAAAAACGGAAACACACATACTCCTAATGCATAAGCTACCTTACATTGTGCCTGCACCACAAACCATCCAGTACCAAAAGCATACGCTATGAAAGTAGCCGCTACCATCCCCATAACGCTCCATACCACATGATAACATGCCAGTTTAATAACGGTTCCTGTAACAAGAGCCATAAATATAAATCCAATAAGATATCCGCCTGTTGGACCTGCCAGCTTTGCTACACCACCGGAATATCCTGAAAAAACAGGCAGTCCAAATATCCCTAATACTAAATAAATTCCATAACTAGTTGTACCCTTTTTGGTTCCTAAAAGGTAAACTGCCAAATACACTACTAAATTCGTTAATGTAATTGGAACAGCACCAACCGGAATTGACATTGGCCCTAATATACACATTAATGCTGCCATTAAAGCAATTCCTGCCATTTCATATGTACTGCTTTTACGCTTACTGTTTACAATAACTTTTTCCATGATATGTACCTTCCTAATTCTTTTGATACTATAATCATACCAAAAGAACCAGGAATGTCAACCTTTTTATTTGAACTGGTTGACTAATTAGAATATCCTTAAAATACGGCTACTAAACTCTTTTTAAAGTTATCTGAGAATTATTTCCTTCTGCATTCATAGAATAAACCGTAATAGACGAGAACTCCTCTTGTTCTATTCTGTCAATTGCCTCCTTTACATAAATAGCAGGATGGCTTGCACCAAAACAATTATCGCTGCTTTCCAAAATGCAAAATGCGTCTCCTCTATCATACCCTAAGCCACAAACTTTTGCCTTTCCATCAATTTGCTTTCCACCTGCTAATCTGGATAATCTGCTTTCTTTTTGAATGGATTTTTGGAAAAACGTATCATACCCTGCTATTTCTGCGTAAATATGTGCGTTTCTTGCTATTGCATTCTCATAAGTCTCTAATACAAAAGCACCACTGCCTTCTACATAAACGGAGCTTGCCTCATAAAAAGGATCTGCCTTATAAGACTGAAACAGCTTTTTCCCATATTTTCCAATAGCCGATTCTGCTGCACATACAATTACCGCCTTTGCACGCTTCTCCTGCAGCAGTTCAACTCCCTCAATTAAAGCATCCATTGCAGCATTAAATCCCGTTCCAATCGTGTAATTTACTCCTTTTACTCCAAATTGAATTGCAAGGTTTCCAGCAAACATATTCATAACTACTTTGGGAATAAATAATGGCGATATATGTCCTGTCTCTATATAGCTAGTTACATCCTCGTTTATAGTGGTTACACTTCCAAAGGAAGAAGCTGCAATAATTCCTATATGATCGGCATCTTCACTTAAGTCAATTCCAGATAAATTCACAGCAATTGCCGCAGATAGCATGCCATTTTGAATATAACGGTCTAGACGCTTTCTGCTTTTTCGATCCATCATTTGAAACCCTTCTTCTGAAAGGCGAATTTCCTGATATTCTTTGCTATCAGCCCCCATTGCATCTTTATATCCTTCTGGCACCTGAATTCCAATACCACTAATTACAATTCTTTCCATATCATTTTGCTCCTTTCTCTGGTTCCGGTTCCACAACACGTTTCAATATAAGTGTTGCATTCTGCCCTCCAAATGCACACGTATTATTCATGGCCGTTTCCAGATGAGCTGGTTTTCCTTCATAAACATAATTTAATGGGTAGTTATTGTCTGGAGTGTCAAGATTTGCAGTTCCTGGAACAAACTGTTCATAAAGCGCATAACTGCATATAATAGATTCTACAAGGCCACAGGCTCCTATTAAATGCCCCGTCATAGATTTTGTTGCACTAACATAAGGCTGTTTTTCTCCAAACACATGAAGAAGTACTTTGGCTTCCACTTCATCATTGATACGGGTACCTGTTCCATGTGCATTGAAATAATCAATCTGGTTATCTGGCAGGTCTGCTTCTTTTAAAGCATCACGAACTGCTATTTCTGCTCCAATGCCTTCCGTATCTGGTGCTGTTATTTTTTGTGCATCGCAGCTTGCCCCAAAGCCTACTACTTCACAATAGATTTTTGCATTTCTTTTTTTTGCATGTTCGTACTCTTCTAACACAACTGCTCCAGATCCTTCACCTAATACAAATCCATTTCTTCTAACATCAAATGGCATGGAGCCACAGTCTTTATCGCTACTTGGGCTTAAAATTCCAAGTATTTGAAATGCCGAAACTCCTAAAGGGGACACTGCTGCTTCTACACCAACAACATATGAAATATCTGTTTTTCCCTCTTTAATTGCACGAAATGCCTTTCCTATGGAGTATATGGAAGAAGAACAAGCTCCTACAATCGTTGTACTTCTAGCATTTACGCCGAATTCTTCTGCCAGCATACTGGTTACTTTTCCAGGAAGAATTTTTTGTAATTCATCTTCATCCATATCTTTGTTTTCCTGAAACTGTTCATAATAAGCCTGAGCTTCTCCGATTCCATTTCCTAGCACAATGGATACTTTTGTCTTTTCTAACTGTTCTTCCTTTAAACCTGAATCTTCAAATGCTTCTTTTAAAGCATGCCTTGCAAAATAACTTAGTTTTCCTTCCGTTGTTTTAGCTTGTACTTTCCCAATAAGCTTTACACTAGCTGGAGAATCCACATCCTTTACCCAGTCTGCAATCTGAAATCCTGTTTCGTTCTTTTTCACTCTTTCCCATGTTTCAACAGCACTATTGGCTAATGGTGTAATTGCACCCATACCTGTAATTACTACTCTTTTTCCCATAAAAAATCCCCTTTTTAAACGGTTACATGACATTCTGAAATACTTTTGTCATATAGTTGACGGTTATGTACGAATATAGTTCCTTTGCCTGTATCTCTCCTGCTACTAAATCCTCTCTTCCTAAGGACTGTTTCATTTTTTTCATTCCTATACCTCTTTTCTAAGAAATAACGTAGAAATAAATCAAAAATATTCCCTTGACTATCTATTATTTATCTCCTCCCTTTTCAAGAGCCCTTGCAAACAAGTACAAAGGCTCCTTATTGTTTAATCACATTATACCTTATTTTACATCTCTACATCTACACATTTTTTATCAAATTCTGGATTAAAGAAGTAATAATTTCGAGAATCTAACTGACCTTTCATTTTTTCCAAAGCCTCTCCAAATCTTTGGAAATGCACAATTTCTCGTTCTCGAAGGAATTTGATTGGTGCTATGATGTCTGGATCATCTAGAAAACGCAAAATATTATCGTAAGTGGTTCTTGCTTTCTGTTCTGCTGCCAGATTTTCAAACAAATCTGTTATAGCATCCCCTTTTGACTGAAATTCTTTTGCTGTAAAAGGAATTCCTGCTGCCGCCGCTGGCCAGATACCACCTGTATGATCAATATAATAAGCATCAAAGCCTGCTGTTCTGGCTTCTTCAATGGATAAATTTTTTGTCAGCTGGTATACAATTGCACAAATAATCTCCATATGTGCCAGTTCCTCTGTACCAATATCTGTAAGCAATCCTCCAATTGCTTTGTCTGGCATGGTATAACGCTGGGAAAGATAACGTAGAGAAGCTGCTAATTCTCCATCTGGGCCACCATATTGTGACATGATAAACTGAGCTGTCTTTGGATCTGTTTTTTTAATATTCACTGGAAACTGTAGTCTTTTCTCATAATTCCACATATATGATTTCTCCTTCCGTCGTTCTGTAATGCTATTCTACGTTATCCCATGGAATTGGTCCATCTCCCCATGTCCAATGCTCCTGTGCTGGATAATCAGTAGCAAATCCATTTTTATTATTTTCTTTTGGATTCACACAATCTACAATAAGCGGTTCATATTGAGACTCAAATTCTTCTAATGCTGCCTTCCGTTCATTCATTGCCTTTTTAAAAAATTGTAATGCTTCTGTATCTGCTGGGTGGGTATCTAGATAAAGAGTAATGTCATTTACAGCAAAACTTGCTTCATTAATTTTCTGCAATAACGTTTTTCTATCTGACATCTTCATCACCTCCCATATAAAATGGTTTGTCTAATTCAGGGAAAATCGTTCCCTGTTTTAGTGCTGTTGCCATATCATAAGGTTCACTCCATGTCTGGCATGGAACAGATGCCATTCCAATTACCACTTCACTATCCATAAGTCTGCTCCTTTCTATAGAGGCTCTAGAAAGAATCTAGAATCATTTCACGTTACATTAGATAGTATGTACAGCTGATTTTTGTTTTACATTCGAACATATTGTTAAAAGAGGAAATATTCCTCTTGGAAAATTTCCTCTTTTAAAATTTTTTTATGAAACTGTATCTGTAAGCAATGCCCAGCCTCCGCTTTTTCTAGTAATCTGGCCATCGTCTTTTAACTGTTTTACAGCCTTCTCTACAAGAGACTGGAGGCTTTTGGTACGTCTTGGATAACCCAGAAGCCTGGAAAAGAGTTTCGTTAAATCGTCCAGTGTCATTTCCTGCTCTACCTCAAGGACCTTCTGAATGCCGTACATCATTTCCTCATTAGAAATAGTATCCAGAGCCCGTTTCTCTTTATCCTTTGCAAGATAGAACTGCAATTTTTTCTTATCCGAAACAATCACAAAACCATCCTTTATACCAAACCCCTCTGGAAGTTCATTATAAAGAGATGTTTCTATCTCCTGTTTCAATTTTGGAGTAGCTCTTTTAAACCCAAGAAGCTTACAGCATTTTTTTATGACAGCGGCTACTGGAATGGAGGTTTCATCCTGAAGTATCCACTGTATTGCCTGTGTTGCAGACTCAGGTTTCCCAGAAAGCTTCCTGACAAGACGGTTATCTTTTTCTGTATCGTCTTTTACAGCAAATCCATATTGTAAAATTCTATTTTTAGGAATGCCATTAATCTCAACGAAAGCTTCCTGTATACAAGCCTTCATTCTCTCCCAGTCCGTAGCACTGCCTTCATAAGCGTTTCCAAACACGTTCTCTATATCAGGCTGCTTTTCCTTAAGCCAGTTTTCTTTATCCACTACCCTTTGTACAAGCTTGTTCCATTTTTCCAATGTGAACACTTCTTTTATATCGCTAAGATAAGAAATCCCATAATGTTTCCGTATTGTCCGCAATGCATACTGATAATCTGCAAGCTGCTTCTCTAGCTGTTCAAATGGCATATCATACACACTATCCCAAGCCAGTATAGGAATAAGTTCTTGAAGCTTTGCATAATAATCCTGTTTTTCTATTTTTTTCAGTCTTTCAAGATACTGACAGTATTGTGGAAATGTCTCCAATGTTATCTTAGAACCTTCTGGCTGTAAAAGTTTCCAGGAATAAAACAAATTATAATTTTTTCGTATCTGACTAAAATCCGTCTCTTTTCCTATATAATTCTCACCTAAAACTTCTTTGATTCGTCTTTTTTTAAAAAAGAGCCAATTATCATTTTCTGTCATAACTGCAACATTTTTCTTTAACAGCTTAATTTCCTCATCACAGTATAAATTTTCTTCTGCTGTAAATAATGTCTTCAAATGCCTGCGGTATTTCCAGAATTTTGTATTAAAATATTTCCTGCCACTGCCAAGCATATCCACATATTCAATGGTAAACCGGACATTATGAGCCTGCAGAACATCCTTATTCCACACAGCAAAAATACGCTTTCTGCTTTTTACACTATCTTCAGCCTTAGTCTGTACTTCATCTAACATATCATATATTGCATCATAATTGGATGTCTGAAACCACATAGCCGAAGGTTTTAGCTCTTCTGTTATTTTTTCCTGCAATGCCAGCCAGTCATCTAATTCTTTAAAGCTTTTCCATTCCATAGCCTGAAATTTCATTTTTCCTTTTCTGGAAAGCTTGCGTAACTGATGGATGGATTGTCTAAATTCCTCTAACTGTTTCTCTTCTTCCCTCATAAATGCCTCAACTTCTCGAGGTTCTCGCTGTCTGTGTCTACTATTCGTGGATACTATGCAGCTATATAGTGCCTCGCTATCCTTTGCCAAACTTTTCGTTACGTACTTTATATCATTGTAAAATACTTTTAATTCATTCTGTCTATCCATGCTGTCACCTAATGAGCTTGTATATTCTTAGATGGAAACCATTTTTTTGTTCCCTCTTCTATTTCCAAAAACGGTTTGTAACACTTCTTCCATGGCCAAAATGTATCTTTCGTTCTCCACTTTGGCTTATAATCTGTGCACTCTGTTTCGTTTTTTCATAATTCCAGTAAATCTTTGAAATAGATGGTTTTCCAAAATGCATAAGTGCATCTCCAACTATAAAATCTTTTCTCCCTGCCTTTAGCCCAATGGACCCTTTGGTATGGCCAGCTAAACGGATTACGGTTGCGTCTACTCCATATTCCTTTAAATCCATTCCTTCTTTTAAAAAAACAGTACAAGGAAACGGTTCCATTGTTTCTTTCTTCATTCTTCCTTTTACTATCCATAACAGGACTTTTCCCATAAAGGAATGTGCATACAAAGGTTCTATAAAATTGTCTTTTGTGAGTGGATAATCCAGCTTATGTATCGCAATGGGTACATGGTATTTTTTCGATAAATACTGTGCATTCTGAACCTGATCCCAATGTCCATGCGTCAGAACAATTAAGCTTAAATTAACTTGTTCGCATGCTTTCTCGACTTTATCTCGGAACTTTACCGTACCTGTATCTACTAAAATTGCGTCGTCACCGTCTTGCACAACAAAACAGTTTACATGACCACATGCTATCCTCTCGACTGTCACAAAACGACCTCCTTTATTAAGCCTGTACGCAAAAATTCTAATCCATTATAGCATTAGCCAAACAGATTTACAAATGCTGATAGCAAAAACTTTTTTACTATCTTTCTATTTCTAGTCATGTTAAAATAACTGCAAGGAAGCTCTTGACTTTCCAAGTCTCAAAGAGGACTTAATTCAATACATACGTCAAAAAAAGTAAGCAGAATCTGACTCCACCTGCTTACTTTTCCCTTTAAAACGGTATATTAATGTGCATTTAAATTCAGCAATTTCGCCTTTAACTCTGCTTCCATCCGGTTAAGCTCAGCTTCTGCTTCTCTTCTCTTTTGTTTTCCCTCTGTCTGAATACGAATTACTTCATCTAAAGTGGATATTAAAGACTCATTGGTAATCTTTAAGGTTTCCATATCCACCACACCACGTTCACTCTCTTTTGCAGTTTCAATAGTAGCTATCTTAAGCGTCTCTGCATTTTTACGAAGCAGTTCATTGGTCATATCGGTAACTTCTCTCTGCGCTCTTGCTGCCTGCTCTGAATGAGTAACCCCTAATGCTAACACCATCTGGCTTTTCCATAATGGAATTGTATTCACAATGGTAGACTGGATTTTCTCACTCATTAACGTGTCATTGCCCTGTACCAGACGAATCTGAGGTGCCATCTGAATGCTGATCATTCTGGTAAGCTCCAAGTCATGGATTTTCTTTTCAAAACGGCTGCAAAGACTTGTCAAATCGTTGACTGCCTGAGCATCCTCTGGCAAGCCAGAACGCTGTGCCTTTTCTGCTAGCATAGGAAGCTCAGTTGTCTGTACCTCCTGAAGCTTTTTCTTTCCTGCTAAAATGTACATAGACAGTTCTTTAAAATATGTCTTATTAATTTCATACATTTTATCTAACATTGCAATATCTTTTAAAAGCTGTACCTGATGTGCTTCTAACGCAGAACAGATCTGGTTCACATTTTTCTCAGCACTGTTGTATTTCGTTTTTAATGCCTCTAGCTTATTGGCCTTACCTTTAAAAAATCCCAGAAACTTTCCTTTCTCTTCTTTAATTTCAAAGCTCTTTAAATTAGTTACAACATCAGTAAGCATTTCCCCTATTTCGCCTAGATCCTTCGATTTTACATTATTAAGGGCAGACTCTGAAAAATCCGCAATCTTTTTTTGTGCTCCTGCACCATATTGTAAAATCATATTGCTATTGCTTAACTGAATCTGTTTTGCAAAATCATCTACCATTTTCTTTTCTTCTGGTGTCAGGCTTGCTTCCTCAAATACCGGCTTTTCAGCTTCCAGTTCTGCAGCAACCTCCTGTTTTGGTTCTGGTTCAGCACTAAATGGCTCAAATGTCAAGGTTGGTGCCTGGACTTCCATGTCAAATTCATCACTCATATTACTCCTCCTATCCACTACTTGTTCATCTCAAAATCCTTTTTGGTTAATCCTTCTTGTGCAAATAATGTTTTTAGCACAGATATATCGGAAGAGACTTCCATCGCCTCATCTTCATACAAACTGTCCAATAGTTTTTCAAATGCCAGATCAATCGTATCTAACGTATTTTCAATCTCCTGCTTTGAATTTCTGATAGTATCTCCTTGAATAGATTGTGAATCAAATTCTTTATACGCATTCACAAGTTTCATGGTTATTGGAAGATAATACTGCATAAATTTCCGAATCTCGGACAATTTTTCTGGATGTTTTTCCACACAGATAAAAATTTTCCCAATCAAGTCCTCTAAACGGCCTAATTTTCTGCTGATTTCTTCTCCTGGAATATGCTCATTGGCTCTTTGTATCTGCTGAATATAAGAATGTCCTTCCCGAATGGCAGTTTCCAGTTCTTCATTTACAACAGAATCTGCTTTCTTTTTCGTATCGGTTTCCTCCTGTTTATGTTCCATAGTACGTTCGTGATACCCTTTTTCTGCCTGTTTATATTGTTCATAGATTTCATCTCCAAGCATAAAATATCTTTTATTCTCATCAAAATGTGCTTCACAAAACATCTGGAATGCCATCATTTTCTTCAATTCTTTTATTACAAACTTTTCTGGTTTATTGACATACTCAGCCATTCTTTTTACTTCACATACGTTCTTTTTGCTAAGCAGCGACTGGTAAATGCCAAAACGGTTTACGAATTTACCTTGCTTTATTCCTATCCCAAGCATAATAAAACTGATCGCTGTTACGGCTGAAAATACTTCTGTCAAAAGCTTTATCTGATCATCCGCAAAGCTTCGCCCTGCCAATATAGCAAACATAATTAATGCAGTAATTCCAAACCCTGTCGTTCCAATCGTACCAAAAACCGTATACAAAACACTGGAAACCCGGCCCTTTACTTTCACCTTTGGTACATATACCGTATCATTTCTGCAGTCATCACGTCTTTGCTTTTTCTGTTTTCTTCTGTTCCACTTTTCTTTCTGCTGACGATAAAATCTAATGCCCCAGGCAGTCTCTCCAGGCTGTCCCGCTCCTGTGTAATAATGGTTTTCTCTTTTTTCCTTCTGAGACGGTGGCGTATTCCGCTTCTGGTTTCCATTATTTTTTTTATTGTTACCACAGAATGTCCCAACAGCTTGATTCAATTCATCAATTGCATCCTCTGCCAGATATCCTAATCTATTACTCAACTCTCGGTAATCTCCAGTACTAACCGCATCTTCCACAGCATGTTTCGCTTCTTTCAGATACTCTCCCATATTTTTCCTATTCATGCTTACCTCCTGATTCAGTAACTATCTTTCACAATTATACCTTATTGCAAAGAAAATAACAAACAGTAAGTAGGAAAATACCTCTTGGTATCAAAAAACTGCGTTTATAAATTCAGAGAACCGAATAGACAAACGCAGTTGTAATGCTATTTTATTTTCTTTAATGCTCCTTTATCCATTTCTGCAGCCGTATCACATAAAACATGTTCTATATTGCCAAAAGGCGTATATCACATATCCTGGTAAAATGGCAAGTCCACAGCTTAATGCTGCTGTTTTTTATCTCCCGCTTACAAATTCCACTTCTCCAGTAATGCAGTCTACCATGGCAAATGTCCGCTGGTTAAGCTCCTTGCTTAAGTCATTGCTTAAATAAAAAGTCCAGCATGGTCTTGCTTCATATTCATTCCCTGCTGCCCAGTCACAATAGTAAAATCCAGGATCGTCTACTTCCCCTCCTTTCGTCCGCACAAGACGGTACTCCAGATTGGCATGGTATACATTATAGGCTTTATAAGAAGATAGTTTATTGGATAAACACTTTGCGGCACTTTCCAATGTAAGAATCTTGTCATAGTTTTTTTTCGTTTCCACATAGTCCATGATTCCTGGCAAGTTATCTATAATCATCATTTCTTTTGATGAATCCAGTACTAGAAAGGGCTGCATTACAGATACATACAATTCTTTCATATACTTCATGGAATACCGATAGTCTCCGTAAAAGAGATGTACTCCCTTATAGGATTTTGTAAACAGATATTCAAAGAAGTATTCTCCTTCTTTATTGGTGTATATGTTTACACTGCTTGGCTTCCAGTCCATGCTGTCATATTCTTTTGTAAAGCCATCCGCATATTTTTGTGCTTCTTCTGTCATTTCGGACAGCTTTAACGTAGTTCCTTTCCACTGGTAGGTTTCTTCTTCATAAGCACTGTCCAGGCTTATCTGGTCTATTCGTGTGTATTCGCCTGATTCATCTGGAATTGAAAGCCATTTATCTGCCTCTTCTGTTCCAAAAAATAAAAAACCATTATTTTCTATAGAAAATGATTTTCCATCCTTTTTATCTATATATTGCAAACCAGGTATCGTAAAGTTTTTGTCCTCAATTGCTTCTGGATTAATCTTACCTATAAATTTTCTTAAAATTTCCATTCCATCTTTATGAAAATGTTCTTTCTGTTTGAATGCAAGCAGTCCTATCTCCTCTGGCTTATTTACTTCAAACTCCTGTTCAAAATATAAATTGTCACACGTTATTTCTTTATACTTTTTTGCCTGTTCCAATACTTTGCTTAATGTATCCATCTGGATATTGTCCGATTGACTAGTTACTTTTCCAGTTTGCTTTACCTGTTTATTCTCTGGTACTTTTGCACAGGCTGTCAGGCCTGTCAACAAAAACAGAAGCAATATCAGACCAGTTTTCTTTCGCATCTCCATTCTCCTCACACCTTCTATCTCCTAACATAAAGTTCCTTTTATAACATGAAAAAAGCCACCTGACTAGTGGCTCAAAATGCTGTCTATCAGCCATTTCCTTCTCGAATCTCTCCATATATGGCAACACTTCTTTGTCCATTGTAATTATATAACTGGGAGGTTGCTCCTATATATTTCCCTACTCTTACAGACGCTCCATTTACATATTGAACATTCCGATAACCAGTAATAGCAGAATTAAAGCTTGTCATATTCAGTCTTGGTGTTGTAGTTATCGCAACGTAAGGTCCAGTATAGGTTACATGAAATGTAGGCACATGCAGTATTACATAATCTTTACCAAGAGACTTATACACACCATAACTTATTAACTGGTTATCACTGGATGGTGCTCCATATGTATAATATAGATTAATGTTATTAGAAGCCTTTACCGTACTTGTCTTTGCTCCACTAATCGCCATTGCTGCAATCAACATACCAAAAGCAATCGGCTTTCCTGCTTTTTTCATTATGCTCCTCCATTCTGATATTTTTTTAACAATCTGTTATAGTTTATTCTATTTATTAGCAAATGTCAACCTTTTTTATCTCCCGCTTACAAATTCCACTTCTCCAGTAATGCAGTCTACCATGGCAAATGTCCGCTGGTTAAGCTCCTTACTTAAGTCATTGCTTAAATAAAAAGTCCAGCATGGTCTTGCTTCATATTCATTCCCTGCTGCCCAGTCACAATAGTAAAATTCAGGATCGTCGAGAGTGTAAACTAAATTGTGTAAATCAAAAAAACTATTGATTTTTCTTCTCTTTTTAATAATGATTTATGGAAGGAACTATACCAGTGGCTAAGAAAATTGAACGTCAAAAAGAAAGTATAGAGCAGCAGATACTATCATGAAAGCTTTTGATCCTGAGACAGTTGAATCTTAAGTATTCTCCTTCTTTATTGGTGTATATGTTTACACTGCTTGGCTTCCAGTCCATGCTGTCATATTCTTTTATAAAGCCATCCGCATATTTTTGTGCTTCTTTTGTCATTTCGGACAGAATAAAGGTGTATGATTCCACTTCTTCCAGCAATTAAACCATACACCTTAATTCTTCTATCGAGACAGGATTTCTGCACCAGTCTCCGTTATTAAAATGGTATATTCCCACTGTGCAGAAGGCAATCCATCTGCAGTGGAAATCGTCCAGCCATCTTCCTCATCTTCATAATATTCAGCAACGCCCATGTTAATCATAGGTTCAATAGTAAAAGTCATGCCTGGCACAAGAAGCATGTCCTCTCCACGGTTTCCGATATGGCTTACATATGGTTCTTCATGGAAATCCACACCACAGCCATGCCCACAGATATCACGAACGACTGTAAATCCATGCTTGGTAGCATGTTCGTTAATCACATAACCAATATCCCCTAAGAAACTGTATGGTTTTGCTTCTTTCAGACCAAGCTCTAAACATTCCTTGGTAACTTCTACAAGCTTACGAACCTTAGGATCTACATCCCCGATACAGTACATACGGGAAGCATCCCCATAATAGCCGTTGTAAATGGTTGTACAGTCAATATTTATAATGTCACCGCTTTTTAATATACGATTTGGATCTGGGATTCCATGACATACCACTTCATTAATAGAAGTACATACACTCTTTGGATATCCACAGTATCCTAAACAGGCTGGTATTCCACCTAACTCCAATGTATAATCATGGACAATTTTATCTAATTCCTCTGTGGTAACACCTTCTTTTACATACTGCTCTACCTTATCAAGAACCTTCGTATTGATTTCGCCCGCTTTACGAATTCCTTCGATTTGTTCTGGAGTACGGATAATATCATGAGTTGGAACAATTGCACCTTGTTCCTCATACGCTTTTAATTTCTCATCAAATGCCAAATGGCAGTTTTTGTATTTCTTATGACTGCCACACCAGCAAGGATCATTACGTCCAATTTTCATTGTAATTCCATCTCTTTCTGTTTCTTTATAGTCTTAGAATCATGTTCAGTATACCACCTGTTTTTTGTGAATACAAGATTTCCAGGGAGAAATTTTACCAGACAGCATATGGATTATGTCTGAAACTGACTATTATATAAATTCGCATAAAATCCATTCTGTTTTAACAAAGTTTCATGATTTCCCTGTTCCATAATCGAACCATCTTTCATGACTAATATAATATCGGCTTCACGAATGGTTGATAAACGGTGGGCAACGATAAAACTGGTTCTTCCCTCCATCATCCTTGCAAATGCTTCTTGTATCTTACTTTCTGTTCTGGTATCTATTGATGAGGTAGCTTCGTCAAGAATGAGCATAGGTGGCAGGCAAAGCATCACTCTGGCAATACATAAAAGCTGTTTCTGTCCCTGTGACAGATTGCCTCCATCTTCTGAAATAACTGTATCATATCCATTTGGAAGACGTTTGATAAAACTATGGGCATGGGATGCTTTTGCTGCTGCCTGTACTTCTTCCTCTGTGGCATCTGGTTTTCCCATAACCAGATTTTCACGAATGGTTCCCTCTTTTAACCAGGTTTCCTGTAAAACCATTCCATAACTGGCACGAAGACTTTTTCTCGTCACATCTCGGATATCCCTATCCTCCACTTTGACTGCCCCCCGATTCACATCATAAAAACGCATCAAAAGATTAATTACCGTTGTTTTTCCACATCCTGTCGGACCAACAATGGCAACTCTTTGTCCTGGTTTCACTTCTAAATTCAGGTTTTCAATTACTTTACGTTCTGGTACATAAGAAAAATCCACATGCTCTAATGTTACATTTCCTTTGACATGGGTAAGCACCTTCACTTCTTCTGTTTCTGGCAGTTCTGGCTCTTCTTCCATTAATTCAAATATCCTTGCAGCACAGGCTAAAGCATTCTGAAGTTCCGTTACCACCCCTGATATTTCATTAAATGGTTTGGTATACTGGTTCGCATAACTTAAGAAACAGGAAAGCTGACCTACTGATAATCCACCCCGTATTACAGAAAATGCACCGGTTATTCCTACACCTGTGTATACAAGACTGTTTACAAACCTCGTACTTGGATTCACTAATGACGAATAAAAAATAGCACGAAGAGAACATTTCTGCAGACGTTCATTAATTTCACTAAATTTTTCCAATGTTTCTTCTTCCTGAGAGTAAGCCTGCACTACTTTCTGATTTCCGATCATTTCATCAATATAAGCCGTCTGCTCTCCTCTAGTTTCCGACTGGAGTTTAAACATAGCGTATGTGCTTTTGGCAATTTTACTGGCTACCACAAGGGAAACCGGTGTAATCACTACTACTACCAGCGTTATTGTAACATTGACAGATACCATAAATGCTAAGGTACCGATTATCGTAATAATACCGGTAAATAGCTGGGTAAACCCCATAAGCAGGCCATCTGCAAACTGATCTACATCTGCAATAACACGGCTCACGATTTCTCCAGAGGATTTCGTATCCAGATAATTCAGTGGCAGGATTTCTATTTTGCGAATGGCTTCTGCCCTTATATCCTGTACAACCTTGTAAGTAATCCTATTATTACATACATTCATAATCCACTGTGCCAATGCTGTAATTCCAATTACGACAACCATTCTCTTTAGTATTACAAGCAATGCCGCAAAATCCACCGCACCTTTTCCTATTACCTGATCCACTGCATTTCCTGTAAGAATAGGCAGATACAAACCAAACACTACCGAAACGGCTGCAAAAACAAGGGATAGAAGCAAAAATGGCCAGTATCTTTTCACATAGTGTAGTACTTTTTTTAATGTAGCCTTCTGTGAGGTCTTTTCCATTTTTTTATCCATTGCTAGTTCGCCTCCTTTGGAAACTGGGAATAGTAAATTTCCTGATACACACTGCAATCTGCAAGCAGTTCGTCGTGAGTTCCAATGCCAGCTACACATCCATCGTCCAGTACCACAATCTTATCCGCAAACTGAATGGATGCCGCACGCTGTGACACAATAAATACGGTCATCTGTTTTTGCAGGCTTCTTATCGCTTTTCGCAGTCTGGCATCTGTTGCAAAATCCAAGGCTGAGGCACTATCATCTAAAATGAGAATCTCTGGTTTTCTTACAAGGGCACGTGCGATAGTAAGACGCTGTTTTTGCCCACCTGAAAGATTCCTTCCATTCTGCTCAATAAAGAAGTCTAATTTGCCAGCTTTTTGCTCTACAAATTCTTTTGACTGAGAAGCTTCAATGGCTTCCATTAGTTCTTCTTCCGTTGCATCCCCTTTTCCCCATAAAAGATTTTCCCTTATGGTTCCTTTAAATAAAACGGCTTTCTGCAGCACGATTCCTATTTGTTCTCGAAGTATCTTTAACGGATAAGATTGTACGTTTTTTCCATTCATACGGACTTCTCCACTGGTTACATCATAGAATCTTGGAATCAGATTGACAAGAGAGGATTTTCCCGAACCTGTACCACCAATAATTCCTATGGTTTCTCCTCTGCGAACCTGAAACGTAACGTCTGTTAAAGACTCTCCACCTGCACCCTTATATTTTAGGCTTACATGGTCAAATTCCACAATAATATCTTCCGTTTCTTCCATTTTATCCACGCCATTCTGAATCATTGAGGATTCCGTTGACAAAATACCCTCTATACGATTGGCACAGGCTAACGCTTTGGTAACTAAAATAATCAGATTTGCCAGCTTTACAAGTTCCACTAAAATCTGTGACATATAATTTACAAGGGCAATCAGTTCTCCCTGCTTAATAATGCCTGTATGAACCTGAATGGCTCCCGTCCATAAAATTGCTGCTGTGGCCAGATTTACAAGGATAAAAGTGAGGGGATTGGTCAGAGCTGAAATTCTTCCTACAAAGATCTGCCAGCTGGTTAATGTCTGATTCTGCTCATCAAACTGGGCAATTTCGTTTTCCTGTTTATTAAAAGCACGAATAACACGAACCCCTGTAAGATTCTCTCTTGTCTTTCCTAGTACACGGTCTAGGCTTGTCTGCACTTTTTTGTAAAGTGGAATCGTAATTCTCATAATGCCGAATACGATAAATGCCAATGCAGGAATCGTTACGACAAAGATAAGTGCTGCCTTTACATTTACGGTAAACGCCATAATCATAGCTCCGAATACGATAAATGGCGATCTTAAAAACAGACGAAGGAACATATTCACTCCTGACTGGACTTGATTAATATCACTGGTCATTCGTGTGATTAACGTAGAAGTCCCGATGGTATCCAGTTCTGTAAAGGATAGGGACTGTATATGTTCAAATAATGCATAACGAAGTTTCGTGGAAAATCCTACTGCTGCCTTCGCTGCGAAATACTGGGCAGTAATGGCACTAGCTAACCCGACAATGCCAAGCAACACCAGTACTCCTCCCATTTTTATTATATATGATTTATCGTGGTTCCCGATTCCTGTATCAATAATTGCGGCCATGACAAGTGGAACCAGCAATTCAAATGATGCTTCTAGCAGTTTAAATAACGGACCTAACAGACATTCTTTTTTGTAATCCTTCAAATATACTAGCAGTTTTTTCACTTTGGTACCTCCTTAAAGATTCTCATCCGTAATATAGTACCACAATTGCTAAGATTAGAACAAGGGGGGTAAAACCTGTAATACGCATTAATCAGGCTTCCAACTGGATGTACCAGTTCCAGCACCTATATGAATATCTACTGTGCCATTGTCCTCACTCATTACTGGCTAAATTGCACATGAACCATATATTTCGGTATAGATTGGCTTACTATCGTTGCCTAATACATAAAATTGGAATTCCTCATCTGAAATCTTTCAGTTTTAATGTTCTATTCTCGGTTTTCTGGGTATCTTTATCTGTATATTCAATATAGATTTCTGTGTCATTCTTTCTGAACTCACATTTTGTTATTTCACATCCATCCAAAATATGTGGAAATGGATATTCTTTTTCCTGATGTTGAATATACATATCTTTCACTACTAATTTTGTATTTGAACCGTCTTTCCAATCGCCATCAACTGCTAGAACATGATATTGACCTTTCCCACGAATATTATCAAACCAGACAGATTGTAAATCCTCTTTATAGTTTATATATTTATCACAATATGCATTTGTTCCATAACCAAAATGAATATCTACTGTGTTATTTGAGATGCTCACATCAGGCGGCTGTTTCAGTGGTCCAATAATTTCTCTATGAATTATTACTTTATTATCATCATATATTTTACACTGATAATAATCATTGTATTCTCAAAGCCCCATCCTTTCAACACAATAATGTTTTTTACTTTCTACTATTTTCCATTCTGTATGATTTGATTTTTTTGGAGCTTCCGTTACAGGTTCCGTAGTTGTTGGCTGAACTGTATTATCAGCAGGTACATTTTTCATAGTTGTACTATTATTATTCTTACAGCTATAAAGAATTATTGTTAATAACAACATTAATAATATATTTGTTTTCCTTTTCATTCTCCTCATCGCTCCTTATCAAGCACCCTAGTATACAATTACTTTAATTTAAATTAAAAAATCGAAATTTATTTTTATCTACTCCATTTACAGTAACTTCTTTCAGTTTGCTAAAATTCCATGTTTTTGGTGGTAATCCATCTTCCATGCTTTGTGGCGAATAAAACAACACTCTATCGGATGTTGAATCACTTACTATTCGATATGCCACTTTTAAACTAGTCGTAATGATATTCTCATAAAGCTGGCTGCTTCCATCTCTGCTATTCAAATAACGCATGCACTTTTGATACAATGGTCCCTTGTAAGACGAGTATTGAGACGCCCTCGATACAGTATCTTGAAAACTTCCGTCGCTAAAATACCGTTGCTGACATCGGTTTACGATCGCACAAGCAACTGCTTTCCTACAATAACCATTTTCGCCCTCAGCTTCGCCGTCAACTGTTGCAATTAAATATTTAACATCCGTAGGTATATTATCCACCTTATTATTAATGTAATAATACACTTGATCTTTCACATATTCAATCACATGCGAATTCTGCATTGCAAAGAAACCTTTACTATCTATATAGTACATTGGATTATTTTCACAATACTTATACATATTCTGGTTATTATCAATGCAAAGGGAATATTCATCAGCATTGATAAATCTTTCTGTTTCTGGATTATAGTAACGGCTGCCTAAATAATAAAACCCGGTTTCATTGTCAAAATAATATCCTCGATAACGAATTGGATTCATGCACCCAATTTGCATATCACCAGTAATCACACAATTGCCCCATGGATCATATTCATAACTGCAGATATTTTTTCCATTTACATCTTCGACTGCTATTACATCACCTAATAAATTTTTTACATATTGATATTTTTGGCCATTTAATGTAAATCCTAGATAATCACAGTTTCGATCCATATGGAAGATCATGTTGTTCTTTTTATCCCATTGCTTATAAACTTTTCCGCCAATGTACTGGTAACTAGTTTCTATTCCGTTGACAATTTTTGCAATACGATTCCTATCATCATATTTATATCGTATTATATTATCCGTGCCAGAGGATAGTTCAACTAATTTTCTGCCTTGTTCCCACTCCATTGTCCATTTCCCATAATGAGTAGGATTGCCCAATTCATCATATTTAATGGTGTTATTATCAAATTGAATCATTCGGTCTGGGTATTCCTTATCATAATGATATGTTTTCTGTTCCAATAAACCAGTTGTGCCTTCGTTTTTCAATCCGTAGGCTTCTTTCTTAATTAAGTTTCCTATTTCATCATATTGGTATCCATATTTTACGCCTGATTTTTCATCTTCTACACAGGTAAGCTATCTTTTCTGATCGTAAGTATACAATCGTTTCTTTCCGTTTTTCTGAATCTCAACAATATCACCACTGTTTTTTAACTGGTATGTTTCCTTTGCTTTCTTTTGATTACAGCTGTATGTATAGGTAAGACTGGTTCCATTTACCAGTACATCAGCCTCAACTGGTTCAGGCAGGTATCTGACAGCATCCACTTTGCCACTATATAAGGAAATGTCTTTCCCCTTCCCCATCTTATAAACCGTATAGGCAAGATCCGAGTAGCATGTTTTTAAATACGTGTCTGAAAAAGTTGTATTGTCAATTTTTTCTTGATTGGTTGTATGAACAGACTTTTCCTCATTAACTTTAATTTCATTGCAAATTCTCCTTTTCATTATGGGTGGTGTAAAGCCTAACTGCCTTTTCTATTTTCAAGGATTTCAAATTTTTTTCAAATAAAAAAATAACGGACCTAACAGGCATTTTTTTTTGTAATCCTTCAAATATACTAGCAGTTTTTTCGCTTTGGTACCTCCTTAAAGATTCTTGTCCGTAATATAGTACCACAATTGCTAAGATTAGAACAAGGGGGGTAAGATTAAATCAAAAAACAGCTACAAACAAAGTCCCCCTTCGTTTGTAGCCGCTTTTAGCATAAATGAATTCTACAATCTATTATTTAAAATACTTCACTCCAGATTCAAATATCCTCTGATTCTGATCTCCATAAATATTTAATGCAACTCCATCTCCACGACGTTCAGAATGAGCCATCTTACCAAGTACACGTCCGTCTGGGCTGACAATCCCTTCAATTGCCATATAAGAACCATTCGGATTAAATGCTTCATCCATCGTAGCATTGCCATTGGCATCTACATACTGGGTTGCAACCTGGCCATTGGCAATTAATTTTTTAAGCCATTCATCATTGGCAACGAAACGTCCTTCTCCATGAGAGGCAGGAATGGAATACACTCCGCCAAGTTCCGCTAATTGTAACCAAGGAGATTTGTTCGTCATAACCTTTGTATATACCGATTTGGAAATATGACGGCCAATGCTGTTTGTTGTAAGAGTTGGTGTATCTTCCTGAATATCAGTGATTTCACCATAAGGTACAAGACCTAATTTGATTAATGCCTGGAATCCATTACAAATACCAAGTACCAGACCATCTCTTTGTTTGATTAAATCATTGACTGCTTCTTTCATCTTCACATTACGGAATACAGAAGCAATGAATTTTGCAGAACCGTCTGGTTCATCACCAGCACTGAATCCTCCTGGGAACATTATCATCTGAGAGGATTTAATTGCCGCTTCAAATGCATTGACAGAATCAATGATATTCTGTGCATTCATGTTCTTAAATACAACCGTTTCTACTTCTGCTCCAGCCGCTTCAAATGCTTTTGCTGTATCGTACTCACAGTTGGTACCTGGAAATACAGGAATAAATACCTTAGGTTTTGCAATTTTATTTTTTGCTGTATAAACCGTTTTTGCATCAAATGTGTCAATCTTCACTTCTTTTTGTTCTACATCCGATACCGTTGGGAATACTTTTTCTAATGTCTTTGTCCAGGCTGCAATAGCTTCCTCCATGGTAATAGTTACATCGCCACATGTGAACGAAGCTTCTTCTTTTACTTTTGCTACTTTTGTATATTTAACTCCTGCTTTATCAAGTTTCGCAAGATCTGCTTCTGCTACTTCTGCTACGATTGCACCGTATAATGGTGCAAAGAATTTTGCTTTGTCAAACTTAGGACACATGTCCACACCAAGTTTGTTACCGAATGCCATTTTACTGATTGCTTCTGCAATTCCGCCAAAGCCTACTGCATATTCGGATACCAGCACTTTTTCTTTTCCTAGCTTAGTTAATTTTGCATATAAATCCATTACCATTTCATAATCTGGTAAGTCAAATTCATCTGTTTCAATTTCGATTACTACAATTCTGTTGCCAGCCTGCTTTAATTCAGGTGTTACCACATCCCCAACTTCTGCAACATCTACTGCAAAGGAGCAAAGTGTTGGAGGCACATCAATATCGTTAAAGGTTCCAGACATACTGTCTTTTCCGCCGATAGATGGAAGACCAAATTTCATCTGGGCTTCATATGCACCTAATAGTGCTGCCATTGGAACACCCCAGCGTTTGGGATCTTCTCCAAGGCGTTCAAAATATTCCTGGAATGTGAAACGGATTTTTGTCATATCCCCGCCAGATGCAACTATTTTTGCAATAGAAGATACCACTGCATATACGGAACCATGGTATGGACTCCAGCTAGATAAATATGGATCCATTCCATAACTCATCATGGTTACGGTATCACATTTTCCTTTTAACACTGGAAGTTTTGCAATCATAGTCTGAGTTGGTGTCAACTGATATTTTCCACCATAAGGCATAGTAACCGTTGCAGCTCCAATGGAACTGTCAAACATTTCTACTAAACCTTTTTGTGAGCAGACATTTAAGTCGCTTAAATTCTTTAACCATGCTTCTTTGAAATCCGCTACATCTGCTGTTTGACTAAAGTAGTTTGCTTTTTCATCTGGCATTGAAACTACAACATCTGTCTCCTGATGTGCACCATTGGTATCTAGGAATGCACGGCTGATATTTACGATTTCTTTGCCTCTCCAGGATAATACCAATCTAGGTTCTTCTGTTACAACGGCAACACAAACTGCTTCTAAGTTTTCTTCTTCGGCGTAGCCAAGTAATGTATCCACATCTTTTGGATCGACTACAATAGCCATTCTCTCTTGAGATTCTGAAATCGCTAATTCTGTTCCATCCAGACCAGCATATTTTTTCGGTACTTTGTCTAAATCAATCTGCAAACCAGCAGCTAACTCACCAATGGCAACCGATACCCCACCTGCACCAAAGTCATTACATTTTTTTATAATCGAACTGACTTCTTCTCTACGGAATAATCTCTGGATTTTACGTTCGGTAGGTGCATTTCCTTTCTGCACTTCTGCACCACAGGTATGGATAGATTCTGTTGTATGGGATTTGGAAGAACCAGTTGCACCACCACAGCCGTCACGTCCTGTTCTTCCACCTAATAAAATAATAATATCACCCGGATCAGAGTTTTCACGAATTACATTTCTTCTTGGTGCCGCACCCATAACCGCACCGATTTCCATTCTCTTAGCCACATAGTTTGGATGATAGACTTCATTTACTAATCCAGTTGCTAAACCAATCTGGTTTCCATAAGAACTATAACCACTTGCAGCACCTTTTACAATTTTCTTCTGTGGAAGTTTTCCTTCTAATGTTTCTTTTAAAGATTTCGTAGGATCCGCAGCACCTGTTACACGCATTGCCTGATAAACATAGCCACGTCCTGACAATGGATCACGTATCGCACCACCAAGACAAGTAGCTGCACCACCAAATGGTTCAATCTCTGTTGGATGGTTGTGTGTTTCATTTTTAAAGAATACTAACCATTCTTCTTCCTTTCCATCAATTTCAACCGGTACTACGATAGAACAAGCATTGATTTCGTCCGATTCTTCCATATCTGCAAGCTTGCCATCTTTCTTTAACTGACGCATTGCAAGCAAAGCAATATCCATTAACGATACATATTTATCGTCTCTTCCTTTGAAGATTTCATCATGCTTTGCTTTGTAATCATCATAAGAAGCTTTGATAGGTTTGTAATAATAACCATCTTCAAATGTTACATTCTTAAGTTCTGTTAAAAATGTGGTATGACGGCAGTGATCCGACCAGTAAGTATCTAATACACGGATTTCTGTCATAGATGGATCCCGTTTTTCTTCTCCATTAAAATAGTTCTGAATATGAAGGAAATCCTTGAATGTCATAGCAAGTCCTAACGAATCATAAAGTTCTTTTAATTTGGACTCTTCCATATCTTTAAAACCATCAAAGATAATAACATCTTCTGGCTCTTCAAACTTCTGTACTAAGGTTTCTGGTTTCACCTCATCAGTCTCTCTGGAATCTACCGGGTTGATACAGTATGCTTTTACACGTTCTAAATCCGCATCCGAAATGGCTCCAGACAGGATATATGTAGTAGCGGAACGGATAATTGGTTCTTCTGTTTCTTTTAATAATTTTACACACTGCTCAGCAGAGTCAGCTCTCTGATCAAACTGTCCTGGAAGGTATTCCACGGAAAATGTCTTATCCATATCATTCTTTGTAACTGTTTCTTCAAATAATATATCAACAGGAGGTTCTGAAAATACAATGCCTAATGCCTTCTGATAGGTTTCTTCACTTAAATTTTCAATATCATAACGAACTAATACACGAACATTTTCCAGTTCTTTTAAATCAAGATAAGTCCTTAATTCTCCTTTTAATTCTTTCGCATGAACCGCATATTCAGGTTTCTTCTCTACATAAATTCTTCTTACTGTACTCATAAATAGCTCCTTTCCAGACACCATTTCTATTCTTTCGTTTATCTTAACACAATTTCTTTTATTAATAAAATAAATAATTATAATTTATAATATTAGTTCTGCTAATATAATAAATGCACTTTTCTAACTTCTGCATAATATTACGTAACAAATGGAGTGTAACGGAATTCTCCATAAATCAAAAAACTCCCGTGAACAGAACTTTAATTCCATTCACAGGAGCCTCTGCTATCAGCTATAACACAAGTCTCTTATTTCGCTGTAATATCACCAATCTTAACTCCATCCCAGACTTTAGAGTTAATAGATACTGTGTATTTTTTAAATACATCCTGATACCATGTATCAAATTGTTTGTTTTCTTCTGTTGTAATCTGGTTCTTTACTTCTGTCTCATACGCTTCGTCATCGTTGTTGTTTACCATTTTTACAAGATATAAGTAACCCTGTCCTTCAATTACCTGAGATACTTCGCCGTTCTTCATTTTTTTAAGAACATTTTCTACTTCTGTAGTAAATGTACCATCCCCTGCAACAAATTTACCATTTGTTGTAAAGTTTGATTTGTATTTCTCTTTATCCTTGTTTTCATCTTTTGACTTATCTGATTCGTCTTTTGACTCATCGGAAGAAGGTGAATTTGCTTCTTTTGTGATCTTAACAGCTTCTGGAGTTAAAGAATCGAAATCTTCTGTCTTTGCACGGTTTGCAAGTTCTTCCAACTCAGCTTTATAAGTTTCTAACGTTTTCTTATCTACATCAACTGTTTCGTTTTTGTCATTCTGAGTCTGTGTTGGAATAGAATAATATTGTACATCATACTGTCTGAAATCTGCTTTCTTAACACCATCTCTGATTTTCTTGTCATCAATATCGAATCCGTCAATGGTATCTTTTTTGAAACGGTCAGCAACGTATTTTTTCTCTAATGCTTTTTGTAAAGCGCCTTTCGTAAAGCCAGTTTTGTTTTTCTGCTCAAACGTTAAATTCTTACGAATCTGTTTTACATCTTTTTGGGCTTTCTTCGTATCCTCTTTTGTTACTTTATAGCCAGCTTTTACAGCTTCTCTATATAAAATGTTGTATTGCTCAATTGTCTGTTCAGCCTGCTGTTTTGCACTATCTCTGTAAGTAAGGCCTGTCTGTTCGTCCTGCATGTCCCAGTAGCTCTGTCCATAGAACTGACGATACATAGAATCCATATAATTGCCTTGCATTTCTGTTGTATACAGATAATACATAACATCACCCATAGTAACTTTTTCTTTGCTGATTGTCATTGCAACACGTGGCCTGAAATTTTCCAATGCAACACCAGCTACCATAGCAATAACAAGAATCACACCAATTGAACACATAATAAGTGCTGTTATATTCAATGGTTTTCTTTCCTTTTCCATTGTTTTTAAATTTTTCTTTCCATCTACATCAGAATTCTGTAATGTAGTTTTATTCGTTTCCATGTGTTTTCTCTCCATTCTTATTATTTTCATCCCAAGATATCAGGATTCTTTTATCACAGTACCTCCAACCTGGACATTATCCCACTGTTTCGTAGTTTTAATATCGGCATCTTTTTTAAGCGTAGCGAAATACTCATCAAACTGCTTGTACTTTTCATGCTTTACGGCATCTGCTACTGCCTCTTCATATGCATCACTGGAAGTATTGTCTAATACCTGAACAATAAAATATCCTGTATCCGTTTCTATTACATCAGAAACCTCTCCAGGTTTCATTGTCATTACTGTATCCTGAATCTTCTTATCGCAGGCCGTTTCACCTGGAATAATACTTAACGATTCTGTTTCAAGCGGTTCAGAATCATCGGTTAGAAGTTCATCAAAATCTTCTGCCTTCTTTGCTTTATCTGCAATTGCCAGAAGGCTTTCCTTCCCCATCTGATTCTCTTCCTTACTTTTCTTAGTCTCTGAACCATCTTCACTATAAAGATATTTATAATATCCTATGGTCTGAATGTCAATCTCTTTATAATCCTCTTGCGAAATTGTGGCCCTGATTTTCTTTTCATCTGCCTGACAGTCATTTAATTTATCTGAAAAAAACTGATCAATTAAGCTTTTTTCTTCCTTTATACGTATCAGCAAGCTTTTGGAAGCACCAATTGCCTTCTTTACATCCGAAGACATATCTTTCCACTCCACATCTGCTTGTTCGTGACAGATATCTTTCTGGTTTTTTGTCAGTACATAGCCTTCCTCTACCGCTTTCTGGTAAAGCAAAACATCTCGGATAATGTCATCATAAAGCTGTTCTTTTAAATTTTCTCGAACGGTTGTGCCCTTGATAATTTCACTATCCCAATATGCCTCTCCATACTGTTTCTGATAATCCCTGCTATAGTAAGAATTCTCTTGTTCACTTTCCCAAACCTTATATAACACCTGATCGAGAAAAACCTGCTGTCTATTTATCGTAAATACCTCTACACTCGAATTATCCGGTCTGTCTGCTTTCTTTTTACAGCCTGTAATCTGAAGCAGGCATAATGCAAGTATGAGAACATAACTGATTTTTTTCTTAAAAGACACAATAACTCCTTTCATTGCAAACTTAAATCCGGTTACACGTGCATTCTGCGTAATAACTGATACACAATACAGTTCTGCATAACCAGAGGTTTCGTGTGTGTAAAGAATATTACACCATCACTTGGTGCTAATATCTGCGAAATCACTTCTCCTTCCATTGGATCTGCAACTTCTGCTAACACATCACCAAACTTCACCTCATCACCAGGGTTCTTAAATCTGCGGTAAATTCCCGATACATCTACCCTGACTGGCATTAGTGCATCTTCCTCAATAATTGATGCAATATAGCCATTGTGGCAGTTAAACTTGATAATTCCCATTCTCTTTAAAAAACGGAGCACCGACGCAACAGACTGGGAAGCACTTGCTTCGTCAATTACATCAGTTGAACTGGTGTATACAGAAAACGCACTGGTTCCTGATACTTGCCAGTTATAATTTAATGTCCCGTAATCAAATGGTTCCGGCTTCCTTAACACAACAAATGGCAAACCAAACAAATTGGCAAGACTTGAGTTCTCCACCCCCGTCTCCATAAGCCGAACATGAGGAATAAATTCACCTGGTGTATGAAAACTGGCAAACTGGATTCCATAGTTAAATCCTTTTACCTTCTCAAACACACCTGCTGCAATTCTATCCGTTGTCTCCCCACTGCTGTTGCCTGGAAACATCTTATTTATATCTGAATTATCTAACGCCCAGAATCTTTTTTCAATATTCATTGAAAAATGGTTTACAGATGGAATGACTAGTATCCGGTTATTCGATACAATTCCACCCTTCCGTTCCAACACTGTAAGTGTCTTTACAAGCTGTGAGCAGGCATAAAGCTGCTGCACTTCATTTCCTCTGGTGGCACCAACGATACAAGCTGCATCTTCACCTTTTCCAAAGGAATATCCATATATGGTCATATCCTGCCTATAAGGCGCTTTCAAAGTAAATATCTCTTCTTTTAACATTAGGATGCACCTCCTAATATTCTTGCTATCAAAGATCCTTCATACACTACAGGATACTCTCTAAGCGAAAACACCATTCCGCTGACTGGTGCAGCAATCATCTGTTTTACTGTTCCCTCTAATGGGTCAATAATTTTACCTACAAGATCGCCTGCTTTAATTCCCTTCCAATGCTCTATGTAAGGAACAAAAATTCCTGCCGCCTCAGCGTGAATCATCTCCACTTCTCCATCTGTTGAAATAATAGGTTTACGAATTGGACTTACCTGTCCATCCCAGATACCCAGTTTTTTCATAACATGAAGCAGTCCATCCACAATCTGATCTCCAAAATCTTTTGCAATCCGCATTCCTACGCCCATTTCAATGGCTAAAGTCGGAACTCCTTTTTGATTCAGAGAATGGGTTAAAGTTGCGTCTTTTACCGTTTTTGACTCATAAGCCCATATAAAATCTACATTCAGTTCCATTGCATATTCAAAAAGCTTTTCTATATGCTCATGGCGAATACGAACTTGTGGTATCTCTCGAATAAAAATATCACTAGCATGTAAGTCAATACATAAATCCGCACCTTCTACATCCTCAACAATACAAGATGCAACATATTCTACTAAATCTCCATTTTTATAACCTGGAAAACACCGGTTCATATCAATATCAAACGTAGGAATTCCTCTGGATATGGATTCTATTCCTAACGGATTCATACAAGGGTAGATATCTACAATACCTTTTAAACTTTCTAAGCTGTCCTGTATTCGTCTTACTAATTCATAGCACACATATTGTCCCTCTAATTCATCTCCATGAATACCGCTAACAATACAGATTCGTTTTTCATGTCCACTTGCCTTAATAGGCTGTAAGGTATTTTTCTTAAGCGTTAAAACTTCACCTACTGGCAGTCCAACAGAAACAACAGTTTTCACCATATTTCCTCTTCCTTTCAAATAAGTGCATCACGAAAATATTATACCCCACAGATATGGTACTGTCAAACAAACCAATTTTATCAAAACAATGTGATAAATTTGTGTTCTTTTGATTGTATCTTTCCCATAAATGTGTTAAGATGTTTCCATAAGTCAACCTTATAAATGGAGATGAATATATGGATATAAATTATGAATTATACAAAGTATTCTATTTTGTAGCCCGAACACTTAGTTTTTCCGAGGCTTCCAAGGAATTATACATATCCCAGTCAGCAGTAAGCCAATCCATTAAGACACTGGAAAAACGACTTGATCAAACCTTATTTGTCCGTAGTACAAAGAAAGTAAAACTCACAAAAGAAGGGGAACTCCTCTTTAAACACATTGAACCTGCCATAAACTTAATTAGCCGTGGTGAAAATCAGATTATTGAAGGTCATACTTTAAATGGCGGCCAATTGCGTATCGGTGCTAGTGATACCATTTGCCGTTACTACTTAGTTCCTTTTTTTAAATCTTTTCATAACCGCTATCCTAACGTCCACATTAAAATCATCAATGAAACTTCTTTGAACTGTGTAGATTTATTAGAAACCAACCAAGTTGATTTAATCATTGCGAATACTCCAAACTCCAAGTTGAACTCCTTAGAAAATGTAAAAACCATTCACGAATTTCAAGATGTATTCCTTGTGAATACAAACTACTTTACCGACATCAGTCTAAACATGAACTTAACGAAACTGCAAAGCTATCCAATTCTGATGCTAGGCAAAAACTCAACTACAAGCCAGTTTTTACACTCTATTTTCTTACAGAACCAGCTTGATCTGATACCTGCTATTGAATTAAGCAGCAATGACTTATTAATTGATTTAGCAAAGATTGGACTTGGTATCGCTTTTGTACCTGATTTTTGCATAAAACCTGATACGAACGATTTAAAAGTAATCCAAATCAAAGAACGGCTGCCAAAACGGAAAATAGTCGCAGCCTACTCCAGCCAGCTTCCACTGTCTGCTGCTGCATCCTATTTCTTAGAATCTTTATCTTTCAAAGACAGAATATAATTGACAAGAAAAGAAGAAAGGGGTATTTAGCTATGACTGAAGACTTTAAGCATGGTGTAAAACGTGGAATTCCTATTTGTCTAGGATATCTTTCCGTTTCATTCACTTTTGGTTTACTTACAGTAAACGGCGGCTTCCCAATCTGGATTGCCGTCTTAATCTCGATTTCAAACTTGACTGGTGCCGGTCAGTTTGCTGCCATGAATCTCATGATTTACGGCACTACATATGCGGAAATTGCATTAACCACACTTTTTATTAATCTTAGGTACACGTTAATGTCGATTTCCCTCTCCCAGAAGCTGAAATCAGAGATTCCTACTAGAAAACGTCTGCTTATTGGTTATGGAATTACAGACGAAGTTTTTGGAGTTGCCTCTTTGGAATCTGGTTCTCTATCCTTTCCTTTCATGATGGGATTAATCCTGATTTCCCTTGCAGGCTGGCTTAGCGGAACAGTTCTGGGTGCACTTATCTGTTCTGCAATGCCTGAGTATTTAAGCAGTTCCATGGGAATTGCCATCTACGGCATGTTTATTGCCATTGTAATTCCACCACTTAAAAAATCCAGACCTATATTATATATAGTTCTGTTCTCAATTATTTTAAATATGATTATGTACTACATTCCTGCATTCCATAAGATTTCTACTGGTTTCCGTGTTATCATCACTTCTCTGATAGCTTCTGGAATCGGTGCTTATTTATACCCAGCAAAGGAGGAAGAAGAAAATGCTTAGAACTTTAATTATGATCGCCATTATGGCCGCCATAACCTATGCACTTCGTGTACTTCCTATTACCTTGATCCGTAAGAAAGTAAAATCGCCTTATTTAAATGCATTTTTAAATTATGTGCCTTTTGCAATCCTTGGTGCCCTGACAATACCAGATGTTTTTTATTCCACAAAAGACACGGCATCCGCTATTTTAGGCACTATTGTTGCTCTCATTTTTGCTTATTTTGGACGAGGGCTGCTTACTGTTACCATCGCTGCTATTGTAACAGTCTTACTGTATGGTTTTCTTTTTTAAGCATTTATCAGAATTTAGACTTGACTTTTGCGATAAAATTAGCTATTCTTATATGTGTTGAAACGATTTATTCGTTTTTTCATTCTGCAGTTGTGGCGGAATTGGCATACGCGCATGATTCAGGTTCATGTCCACGTACGTGGGTGTGGGTTCAAGTCCCATCAACTGCATGTTTTAAAAGTCTTAGTTTTACTAGATAGCTAGTGGGGTTAGGGCTTTTTTTCCTGTTAAGAAACAAAAGAGCCTGGTTACCAAAATGCAGCCTGGTTCTTTTATTATGATTCCAAAACTTCCTCATAGGATTTTAACAGAAGTTCAAATTCTTTTACTGGCAATGGCTTAGCATATAAATATCCTTGTGCCATATCACACTCTACGGTCTTAAGAAAATCAGACTGCATCTGTGTTTCTACCCCTTCCGAAAGCACTTTCATATTGAGCTGTTTCGCCATTCTTATAATACTTGAAACAATAATCCGTTCTTCCTCTTTCATTTCTCCTGCACGGAAAAACTCTTTGTCCAGTTTTAACACATCTGTCCTCATATCCTTCAACAGGTTCAGTGAGGAATATCCAGCACCGAAATCATCAATGGAAACACAAAATCCCATTTTTCTCAGTTCTTTCATAACTGTGATAGCGGTTACTGTGTTATTGAGGAAAATGCTTTCTGTAAGTTCAAACTCAATCATCCATGGTTCTACCTGATAGGTACGTATCAGTTGTAATACTTTATCTAAAAAATCATCGTGATACAAATGTACTCTTGATACATTTACCGAAATCGGAACAATCTTAGCCCCGCTCTTTTTCCATTTCTGCAGAAGCTTACACACCTGCTCATAAATGTAAAAATCCAGTTTTACAATAAATCCATTTTTCTCAAACAGTGGAACAAAATCATTTGGCGGCAACATAGTTCCATCCCTTCTCATCCAGCGGACTAGTGCCTCTGCACCACTGATTTTTCCTGTTACTAACTTAATTTTAGGCTGCAAATACACTTGAAACTCTTCATTGTCCAGTGCACTATGCATATTGCTGATAATCTGCTGCTCTTTCTTTATCTCACGTTCCATATTGTCATCAAAAAACGCACAGCTGTCCACGCTTGAATTTTTCACTAACTTACGGGCAATGTTAGCATTATCAATAGCCGCCATAAAATCTTTCTCTTTATCCTTTAACATATAAATGCCTGCTGAAATACCAATATTCAACGCAACATTCTTGCGGTTCTGCTGTTCACTAAAGGATTCCACAATACTCATTACGCGAAGTTTTAGCTGCTCTGCCGTTTCATAAGGCATTAAAACAGCAAAATTATCTGCTGAGGATCTGGCACAAATCTGCTTTCCGTAAGACGTATCCCGCAAATACTGTGCAAACTCTTTTAACAGCCTGTCTCCAGCATCATACCCTAAAGAATCATTAATATATTTAAAATTTTTTATATCCATAGACACAATTGCAAATCTAGTAGTATTGTATGCCTTAACTAAAATTTCTGCATCAGTCAGAAATTTATGAACGGTTGGCAAACCTGTCAGGGAATCAAAATTTTTTGCCATTTCCATCTTCTCTGTAATCCTCTCTGAATTACGTAATTTTAACAGATAGAACGAAATAATCTTTGTAATAAACATAAAAGACTCTACTTCCTGTTCCGTCCATCTTAAGCACCCACTGTTTCTCTCCATGTATACATATCCCTTTAAGTGATCCTCTTCATAAAAACCACATAAAAGCATAGTTCCACCATCTTCCACACGTACGCCCATGTCCAAATCTGTATAACAGCTTCTTCTCATGCCAGATGCCTTTGATAGCAGTTCAAAAAGCTCTTCAACGTATTTCTGTGAAGCAGTACTTTTTCCCAGTCCCTCTTTAAAATTCCATGAATAAGAAATACCTGTTTTTTTCTTTTCCTGCTCCACTACAAATACATTGCTGACCAGAAAATTTCGTCCTATCTTATCTAAAAGCATATTAACTGCACTTCCAACATCTTTTGTATTGGATAGAAGCTCCATAGCAAAATGAACCAGTTCCATATTTGCCTCGCTTTTCTTATAGGAACCAAGCTCTTTGATATGATATTCATTATAATACAGCTGCCCCTCTGCCAGCTTCGGAAGCTTCAGGCCGTCTCTATGATATATCGTTATTTCTTCTCCGTTCTGTTTTGCCTGATATAATGCAATGTCCGCTTTGGAAAACAGTTCAATATACTGTGTCCCCTGTTTTGGGAAAAAACTGACACCAACATTGCATGACAGCTTTTGTTCAATATTTTCACCTGCGTATGTTTCATGAACAGCCTTTAACAAAAGTTCTGCCTTTTCATAAGCTTCAGAAACAGATTCCATATTCTTTAGAAAGAGCACAAACTTATCTGTTCCAACACGCCCTATAACATCTCCCTCTGTTATCCGTTTTTTTAAGTTTACCGCAATATTATTTAATACAACATTTCCAAATAAAAATCCAAGTTTCTGGTTTAGCACATCAAAGCCAGCAATATCCAAAATCATAAAGGCATGACAGTCATCTGAATCACTTGTATGTAGAACACCATTAATGATCTCCTTCACCGCAAACTGGTTCCAGACTCCTGTAAGCGAATCCATTCTGCTTCTTGCTGTCTGTTCTTCCCGTTCCCGTTTCTGCTGGTCAATATTGATAATATAACCTACGAAAGCAACCGTCTCATTTTGTTCATTTCTAATGGCGGTACCTCTTGCCTGACACCAGATTGCATTCTGCACGAACCCTTTAAGGCGGAATTCAATTGGATTCTCACCTGCAAAGTGTAAAAACTCAATAACAATTGGAACATCTCTATCCACAATTATACTGGACATCTGAAAGGTACTATGTTCAATCACCTTTCCACTTAGTTCTGGAATTACCATGTTGTTTGAAAAGGATAATCGATCTGCTTCCATATCAAATTCAAAGAAGCAGCAGCAGTTCATCTCAATTAAAGCATTGTACTTCTCAAGTCCATACTTACTTATAACGCCTACTCCTTGTACATCTTCCATGATAACAAAACTCCTTAATATGAATCGTTTCTTTTATTGCTTTTTGCATTCTGAATTAGTTTCATTATATCATGAATCCTGTTTCTGCACAATATCTTACAGCTGCTCCCTATTTTTGCACAAAAACGTTATCTGTCAAATAGGATTTGATATTTGATACATTTGCACACCTTTCTGCTTTGCCATTGTGCATTATTAACAAAGTAGGTGCCTGCATAACACCATATTCCATAGCCAGATCTGGATTTTCTTCTGCATCAACTGATACATATGGCAGTTCTTTCATCATAATTTCTGCAATTTGGCAATTAGGACATCTTTTGGTAGTAAATAAATACATGCCATCTTCCAATAAATCATCTTTTACATACAACTCAACATTCTTTATATTTTGTTCAACTTTCATCCTCTTTACTTCTTCATCTGTTTTCTCTACATTTTTGTAAGTAACACGATTTGAATATTCCTGCTTTTTCCCTTCATTCCAGTTCTGAACTGGCCTATAGTAGCCAGTTATTCTGCTATAAACTTCTGCCTTTTCCCCACAATGCGGGCATACAAACTGTTCCCCCTCAAGGTAACCATGATTTTTACAGATCGAATACGTTGGCGAAATGGTATAATAAGGCAGTTTATAGTTCCTTGCAATGGTTCGGACTAATTTTGCAGCAGCCTTCCAGTCTGGTAGCTTTTCTCCCAAAAATGTGTGAAATACCGTTCCTGACGTATAAAGTGTCTGTAATTCATCCTGAATATCCAGTGCACTAAATACATCCTCTGTGTACTCTACTGGCAAATGAGAACTATTTGTGTAATAAGGACAATCCTCTTCCTTTCCCGCTGTTATAATCGCAGGCCATTGCTCTTTATCATGCTTTGCCAGACGATAGGTTGTGGATTCTGCTGGCGTTGCTTCAAGATTATACAGGTCTCCATATTCCTCCTGATAATCAGAAAGTTTTTCCCTCATAAAGTTCAAAACTTTCTTAGTAAATTCCTGTGCATTTTTATTGGACAGATCTGCTTGAATCCACCGTGCATTTAAACAGGCTTCATTCATGCCTATCAGACCTATGGTAGAAAAATGATTATCAAAGTTGCCTAAATAACGCTTGGTATATGGATATAACCCTTCATTCAGAAGTTTTGTAATCACTTGTCTCTTCACTTTCAGAGATCTGGCAGAAAGATCCATCATTTTCGTCAGCCGCTCAAAAAACTCTGTTTCATCCTTTGCCAAAAATGCAATACGTGGCATATTTATCGTTACCACCCCAATCGATCCTGTACTTTCCCCTGAACCAAAGTAACCCCCTGTTTTCTTTCGAAGTTCCCGTAAATCAAGGCGAAGCCTGCAGCACATAGAACGAACATCACTAGGTTCCATATCGCTGTTTATATAATTAGAGAAATAAGGAGTTCCATACTTGGATGTCATCTCAAACAAAAGTTTATTATTCTCCGTTTCAGACCAGTCAAAATCATTGGTAATGGAATACGTAGGAATTGGATACTGAAATCCTCTTCCATTGGCATCTCCTTCTACCATTATTTCTATAAAGGCCTTGTTTACCATATCCATTTCCTTTTTACATTCTCCGTAGGTAAAATCCACCTCTTTTCCACCAACAATACAAGACAGGTTTTCCATATCCGCTGGTACCGTCCAGTCTAACGTAATGTTAGAAAAAGGTGCCTGTGTTCCCCATCTTGACGGAGTATTAACCCCATAAATAAAACTTTGTATACATTGTTTCACTTCCCTGTATGATAAATGATCCTGTTTGACAAATGGTGCTAAATATGTATCGAAAGAAGAAAATGCCTGTGCACCCGCCCATTCATTCTGCATAATTCCAAGGAAATTCACCATCTGGTTACAAAGCGTACTTAAGTGAACTGCCGGGGAAGACGTAATCTTTCCAGGAATCCCCCCAAGCCCCTCTTTTATTAACTGCTTTAAAGACCATCCAGCACAATATCCCGTCAGCATAGACAAATCATGGATATGAATATCTGCATTTCTGTGAGCATTGGCAATGGCCTCATCATATACTTCCGATAGCCAGTAATTAGCAGTAATAGAGCCTGAATTATGTAAAATCAAGCCTCCTACCGAATAAGTAACTGTTGAATTTTCTTTGACCCTCCAGTCCTCCTCCCGCACATAACTGTTCACAATTTCTTTGTAATCTAATATAGTGGATTTCATATTTCGGATTTTTTCACGATTTTTACGATATAATATGTATGCTTTTGCTACTTCTGCATAACCCGTCTGCTCTAAAACACTTTCTACGCTGTCCTGAATATCTTCTACATGTACATACCCATCTTTTATTTTCTTTTGAAACGAAGAAGTAACTCGAAGTGACAATAAGCTGATAATTTCTTCTGTATATTGATTATCTGTGGCTAGAAAAGCTTTCATTATAGCATTTTCTATTTTTCCCAATTCGAACTCTGAGATTTTTCCATCCCGCTTTGTAACTTTAATCATGATAGAAACAAACTCCTTCCACTACTCATACTCCTGATTTTGTATTTTTCACCTAAATTATATTAGCAGATACCATCCTGTTAGTCAAGAAAAAGGCCACAATATATAGTGATGTTTTTTCGCATATCACTATATATTGTGGCTTTCTTTTGTGTAAATTAACAGAAGCCGACAAGCATTCGACAATCTGTGTTCTATTCAGCTGCTGCATCTTCTATTTCATTTTTTCTGGATCATAAATTTCATGAGGAACATAAGCACGTACAAATATTCCATTTTCCAGATACTTTTCCTCTAAAAGCTGGCCATATTT
Source organism: [Clostridium] polysaccharolyticum (assembly GCF_900111595.1). Lineage (GTDB taxonomy): Bacteria > Bacillota > Clostridia > Lachnospirales > Lachnospiraceae > Clostridium_AI > Clostridium_AI polysaccharolyticum. The sequence continues at coordinate 184,884 of NZ_FOHN01000002.1, forward strand.
ACGAATTCGCTGAATTTCCCCTGCATCATTATAAGAAAAAACTTTTTCAATATAGACTTTGCTTTCCTTTAAGATTTTCTCTATAATCTCCAGCAATTCTCCTAAGCCATCTCCCTGCTTTGCAGATATTTTTACTGTATAATCTGCTCTGACATCTTTTAGAGTAACTTCTTCCTCTAATTTATCCTGCTTATTAAAGGCGGTAACAAACATTTTATCTTTTACTCCCAGATTGTCTAATGTTTCATATACCGTTTCCATCTGTCTAACAACAGCTCTGTTTGAAGCATCTGCCACATGCAAAATAATATCTGCATACTTTGCTTCCTCTAATGTGCTGCGAAATGCATTTATCAGGTGATGAGGAAGCTTTCTGATAAAACCAACGGTATCCGTTAACAGAATCTGCTGTCCACTTTCTAATTCCAGATTACGTGTAGCAGGATCTAATGTGGCAAACAGCTTATCCTCCTCTAGCACGCTGGCATCTGTCAAGGTATTAAGCAGTGTGGATTTTCCTGCGTTTGTATATCCAACAATTGAGACAATTGGTATCGGATTCTTAGTCCTCTGCTTACGGAGTGTATCACGGTTTTTCTTTACCTGATCCAGCTCTTTATTCAACTTTGCAATTCTGTCCCGAATCAGACGTCTGTCCACTTCCAGCTTTTTCTCGCCAGGTCCTCTAGTACCGATTCCACCGCCAAGTCTGGATAAAGAATGTCCCAAACCAGCCAGTCTGGAAGAACGGTACTTTAACTGTGCCATCTCAACTTGGATTTTTCCTTCTCTTGTGCTTGCTCGCTGAGCAAAAATATCAAGAATCATAACGGTTCTGTCAATTACTTTTGTCTCAAGTTCCTCTTCAAGATTCTTTAACTGTGCAGGGGATAATTCATCATCACATACAATTCCCGTAGCTTCATATTCGTATATCATCCCCTTCAGTTCCTCGATCTTTCCTTTTCCAATGTAAGTACCAGGATGAACACTTTCTCTATTTTGGTAGATTTTAGCTACTGTAATTGCTCCAGCCGTTTTTGCTAATTCTTCCAACTCATCTAAGCATTCCTGTGTTTCTTTTTCGTCACCCGTGCAAACACTGACTAAAATCACACGTTCTTCTTCGTCTTTTACATCATAAAACTCTGTCATTCTATTTTCACCATTCTACTTTCTATTCAACCTTGTTTTTATAAACTCCACTTCCCGAATGATTTCCTGGTCATCTGGAAAATCAGTGAGGTATTCTGTGGCAATATCATATGCCTTGTCAAAATCTGATAGATACTCATATACTGCTATCTGGTTTTTCTTTAGGATTCTTGTCCATTTCACTTCATTACAAGAAATTCCGTCTGAAAAACAGTTCAATGCTCTTTCATAATCCTTAACAAGCATAGCACATCTTCCTAACATTTCATACGCCTCTGCCAGATGCTCAGCATGTTCCGTTGAAACGTAGCTATTTAAATAGGTAGAAACTTTTTCAAATTCCTCCTCCGAAAAAGCAATCTTCGCAAGATAAAAGTATGCTTCTGTCTGTTTTTCTTCCACAAGTTTCTGCAGGCTTTCCACTGCCTCATCCGTAATTCCATAAAAGTAATACTGGACAATTGCATATTTGAGCTTTTCATCTAATGTGACTGGCTTTACCTTTAATGCCGCCTGCAGATAAGAATCCGCCTTTTCCTCTTGTTCTTCCCTTGCTAATAGTGTATATGCTCCTAAGTAAGCGTCAAAATTCCTGCTGTTCTTTTCAATAACATAATCATAATCTTCCAGAGCGTCATCAACCCTGTTTCCCTCTGCTTTCGCATAGGCACGTTTCAGATAACTATCATCACTATACTTTTCATTTTTTATTATATGTGTATACACCTCTACTGCATTTTCAAAGTGGCCTAAATGCAATTGTGCATCTGCCTTGTATTTTAATATATCCAGATTTAAATATTCTAATGCATCTATTTTTAATGCTTTGTCGAAATTTATTATCGAATTTTCGTAATTTTTGGCAAAAAAATAACAGATTCCAATGCCCCGATATGCCTTTTTATTTCTTTTAGCTGCTTTTGAGGTATTTTTCTTTGAAATTCCTTTGTCGAATTCTTTCAAAGCATCTTCATATTCACCATTCCCTGCCAGTGCCAGACCATAAACAATCCGGTATTCTTTGTTGGATGGTTCTCTCTTTGTTGCCTTTTGCAGACATTCTGCTGCTGTCTGGTACAGTTCTTTTCTTATGGCTCGTTTTCCTTTTTGGTAAGATAAATACCCTCTATTCATAACCAGAAAAACGGATGTTAAAACCAGAAAAAACAGAAACATTACCAGCAAAACATCCAGTATTCTATTTCTCCTATATCTGCGTCTATTTCGTCTATACATTTTTTCTCCATTCCACTTCCTTATTAGACTTTAATACCCATTATAAGGAATTTGCCTAAAAAATGCAAACAAAATACGGATTAATTACTTACTTTCCCTAAAACAATGTGTACATTTTTCATTATTCTTTGTTGCATTTTTAACAAAGTTGTGATAAGATTAACACATGGTAAAAGCTTTAGCTTTTCAGTACATATTAGAATGACGAATTTACAATTAAATACTGTAAAACAGTTGTTGAAACTGTAAAGCTGCTTACAAAACATATTTCGAATAAGTGGAAATGGAGGATTCATTTATGTCTAAAAAAGTTGTTTTAGCAGGCGCTTGCCGTACTGCAATCGGTAAAATGGGTGGAGCTCTTAGCAATACTCCTGCACCAGAATTAGGTGCTATTGTAATCAAAGAAGCTCTTAACAGAGCTGGTGTAGCACCAGAAGCTGTTGATCAGGTATTAATGGGTTGTGTTATTCAGGCTGGACAAGGCCAGAACGTTGCTCGTCAGGCTTCTATCAAAGCAGGCCTTCCTATTGAAGTCCCAGCTGTTACTTTAAATGTTGTTTGTGGTTCTGGCTTAAATTGTGTAAACACTGCTGCTGCAATGATTATGTCAGGTGAAGCGGATATCGTCGTTGCTGGTGGTATGGAAAATATGTCTATGGCTCCATATGCATTAAAGAATGCTCGTTATGGTTACCGTATGGGTAATGCTCCAATGGTGGATACTATGGTAAACGATGCATTATGGGATGCATTCAATGACTATCATATGGGTATCACTGCTGAAAACGTATGTGAAAAATATGGTATCACAAGAGAAGAATTAGATGAGTTCTCAGCTGTCAGCCAACAGAAAGCTGAAAAAGCTATTGCTGACGGAAAATTCAAAGATGAAATCGTTCCTGTTCCTGTCAAAGTGAAAAAAGAAACTGTTATGTTTGATACAGACGAAGGTCCTCGTCCTGGCACAACAGCTGAAAGCCTTGCAAGATTAAAACCAGCTTTCAAGAAAGACGGTATCGTAACTGCCGGCAACGCTTCCGGTATTAATGACGGTGCTGCTGCTATCGTTGTCATGAGCGAAGAAAAAGCAAAAGAACTTGGCGTTACACCAATGGCTACTTGGGTTGCAGGTGCTCTTGGCGGTGTAGATCCTTCTATTATGGGTGTTGGACCAGTTGCTTCTACTAAGAAAGTATTAGCTAAAACTGGCATGAGCATTGATGATTTCGATTTAATCGAAGCAAACGAAGCGTTCGCTGCTCAGTCAATTGCCGTAGGAAGAGATTTAGGATTTGATTTATCCAAATTAAATGTAAACGGTGGTGCTATCGCACTTGGACACCCAGTTGGTGCTTCCGGATGCCGTATCTTAGTTACATTGCTTCACGAAATGCAGAAACGTGATGCTAAAACCGGTTTAGCTACCCTTTGCATCGGTGGCGGAATGGGCTGCTCTGCAATCGTTAAAAGAGATTAATGAAACATTAATGTATTTTGTGGACAGGAAACAAAACATAAGCTGAGTTCCTGTCCATGCAATAAAATATTACTGTATGGAAATGTTGAAAGGAGAACCAACATGGAATTTATTACATACGAACAGGAAGGATTCGTTGGCATAATCACAATCAATCGTCCTAAGGCTCTTAATGCATTAAATAGCCAGGTTTTAAAAGAAATTGATGCTGCTTTAGATGCAGTTGATTTAGAAACAACCAGATGCTTGATTTTAACAGGTGCTGGTGAAAAATCATTTGTAGCTGGTGCTGATATTGGTGAAATGAGCACATTAACAAAAGCAGAAGGCGAAGCGTTCGGCAAAACCGGTAATGATGTGTTCCGTAAATTAGAAACTTTCCCAATTCCTGTTATTGCTGCTGTCAATGGTTTTGCTTTAGGTGGCGGATGTGAAATTTCTATGAGCTGTGATATCCGTTTATGCTCTGACAATGCTGTATTTGGCCAGCCAGAAGTAGGTTTAGGAATCACTCCTGGATTTGGTGGTACCCAAAGACTTGCTCGTCTTGTAGGTGCTGGCAAAGCAAAAGAAATGATCTATACTGCCTTTAACATTAAAGCAGACGAAGCTTACCGTATTGGTTTAGTAAATGCGGTTTATCCACAGGCTGAATTAATGGAAGCTGCTAAGAAAATGGCTGCCAAGATTTCCAAGAACGCTCCGATTGCTGTTCGTGCCTGCAAAAAAGCCATCAATGAAGGTTTAGATGCTGATATGGATCAGGCTATTGTAATTGAAGAAAAGCTATTCGGAAGCTGCTTTGAAACAGAAGATCAGAAAGATGGCATGGCTGCTTTCTTAAACAAAGAAAAAGTCAGCGGATTTAAAAATAAATAAAACCAGATGCAAAGTACCTGGTTCTAGGAATAAATTGTTTTTACTACAATTTTAACATTATTTTTAGGAGGATGAATCAATGAAGGTTGGTATTATTGGTGCAGGAACTATGGGTTCCGGTATTGCTCAGGCATTTGCCCAGACAGAAGGCTACGAAGTTTTCTTATGTGACATTAATGAAGAATTTGCTGCAAACGGCAAAAAGAAAATTGCAAAAGGTTTTGAAAAACGTATTGCAAAAGGAAAAATGACTCAGGAAGCTGCTGATGCTATTCTTAACAAAATTACAACAGGTGTAAAAACAATCTGTACAGACTGTGATTTAGTTGTAGAAGCTGCTCTTGAAGTTATGGACATCAAAAAACAGACTTTCAAAGAATTACAGGATATCTGTAAACCAGATTGTATCTTCGCTACAAATACATCTTCTCTTTCCATTACAGAAATCGGTGCAGGAATTGACAGACCAGTTATTGGCATGCATTTCTTTAACCCAGCTCCTGTCATGAAATTAGTTGAAGTTATCCGTGGTGAAAACACAACAGATGAAGTAACAGCAAAAGTTATCGCAATTGCTGAAGAAATTGGCAAAACTCCTGTTGAAGTAAAAGAAGCTGCTGGTTTCGTAGTAAACAGAATCTTAATCCCAATGATCAACGAAGCTGTTGGTATCTATGCTGATGGTACTGCTTCTGTTGAAGGCATTGATGCTGCTATGAAATTAGGTGCTAACCACCCAATGGGACCTTTAGCATTAGGCGACTTAGTTGGTCTTGACATCTGCTTGGCTATTATGGAAGTATTACAGGCTGAAACAGGAGATCCTAAATACCGTCCTCACCCATTGTTAAGAAAAATGGTTCGTGCTGGAAAATTAGGTATGAAAACAGGTAAAGGATTCTACGATTATTCTAAATAATATCGTTGTATAAAAGGTTTACGCCAGGGTGCTTGCATTCTGGCGTACTTGAATCAATAGAATAATGATAAAAATATGGAGGAATTGACATGGATTTTACATTAAGTAAAGAGCATGAAATGGCAAGAACATTGTTCAGAGATTTCGCTCAAAATGAAGTAAAACCTCTTGCTCAAGAGGTAGACGAAACAGAACATTTTCCAAGTGGAACTGTTGACAAAATGAAAAAATTAGGTTTCATGGGTATTCCTGTACCAAAGGAATACGGTGGACAAGGCTGTGATCCTTTAACATACATTATGTGTGTAGAAGAATTATCTAAAGTTTGCGGTACTACTGGTGTTATCGTATCTGCTCATACTTCTCTTTGTGCAGATCCTATCTTAACTTATGGTACCGAAGAACAGAAACAGAAATTCTTAGTTCCTTTAGCAAATGGCACAAAATTAGGTGCTTTCGCTTTAACAGAACCAGGTGCTGGTACTGATGCCCAGGGTGCTCAGACAAAAGCTGTTTTAGATGGTGACGAATGGGTACTTAATGGTTCTAAATGCTTTATCACCAATGGTAAAGAAGCGGATGTTTATATCGTTATCGCTATCACAGATGTTCAGGTTGATGCGAAGGGAAGAAAGAAAAAATCCTTCTCTGCATTTATCGTAGAAAAAGACACACCAGGATTTACATTTGGTGTAAAAGAAAAGAAAATGGGTATCCGTGGTTCCGCTACTTATGAATTAATTTTCCAGGACTGCAGAATCCCTAAAGATAATTTATTAGGAAAACAGGGCAAAGGTTTTGCGATTGCTATGCACACACTTGATGGCGGACGTATTGGTATCGCTGCCCAGGCTCTTGGTATTGCAGAAGGTGCTTTAGAAGCAACGGTTGCATATGTAAAAGAAAGAAAACAGTTTGGCCGTACTTTAAGTGCATTCCAGAATACACAATTTGAATTAGCTAACATGGCAACCAAAGTAGAAGCTGCTAAAATGCTGGTTTATAAAGCTGCTATGGCAAAAGCTACACAGAAAGTTTACTCTGTAGAAGCTGCTAAAGCGAAATTATTTGCTGCTGAAGTTGCTATGGAAGTAACAACAAAAGCAGTTCAGCTTCATGGTGGTTACGGTTATACCAGAGAGTATGACGTAGAACGTATGATGCGTGATGCTAAGATTACTGAAATCTACGAAGGAACTTCTGAAGTTCAGCGTATGGTTATTTCCGGTAACTTATTAAAATAATTCTATCGATCCAGATAAAACATTATAAGGAGTGAATACAGAGTGAATATTATAGTATGTATTAAACAAGTTCCAGATACAAACGAAGTAAAATTAGACCCTGTAAAAGGTACTCTTATCCGTGATGGCGTACCTAGTATCATCAACCCAGATGATAAAGCAGGTTTGGAGGCTGCTCTTCAAATAAAAGAACAGACAGGTGCTACTATCAAAGTAGTTTCCATGGGACCTCCTCAAGCTGATGCTGCTTTAAGAGAAGCTTTAGCTATGGGTGCCGATGAAGCTTATTTAATTTCTGACCGTGCATTCGGTGGTGCTGATACATTAGCTACCTCTTATACCGTTGCTGCTGGTATCAAAAAAGTTGGTGACTATGACATGATTATCACTGGCCGTCAGGCTATTGATGGGGATACTGCTCAGGTTGGTCCTCAAATTGCTGAATGGTTAGGAATCCCTAATGTATCCTATGCGGAAGACATTAAAGTAGAAGGAAATACCGTTGTTGTAAAACGTCAGTATGATGACAGATACCACACTGTAAAAGTTGAAATGCCTTGCTTAATTACAGCTCTTGGCGAAATGAATACACCTCGTTATATGACTCCAGGTGGAATCTTTGATGCTTACAGAGAAAAAGAAGTTACTGTTATCACACGTGCAGATGTGGATGCGGATGATGAGTTCCTTGGCTTAAAAGGTTCCCCTACAAACGTAGCTAAATCTTTCCCTAAGCAGTTAAAACCAGCTGGTGTTAAAGAAGAAGGTTTAGAACCAGATGCTGCAGCTGATTATATCTTTGCTAAATTGAAAGAAAAATTCATTATCTAATGAAAGGAAAAGAGGTAAAAATCATGAGTATACAAGATTATAAAGGCGTATTTGTCTTCGCTCAGCAGTTAGATAATACAGTATCTGGCGTATCTTTTGAATTAATTGGAAAAGCAAAAGAACTTGCTGCTGACTTAAATACAGATGTAACTGCAGTTGTTCTTGGTGAAGGTGTAAGAGGCTTAGCTGATGAACTTGGTGCATACGGTGCTGATAAAGTTATCGTTGTGGATAACCCAGCTTTAAAAGAGTATACAACAGAACCTTATACACAGGCTATGACAGCTGTAATTGAAGCATTCAAACCAGAAATCATCCTTTACGGTGCTACTGCGATCGGACGTGACCTTGCTCCTCGTGTATCCGCAAGAGTAAAATCCGGTTTAACTGCTGACTGTACAAAACTTGAAATCGATCCAGAAGCAGATGCAGACAGTGGATTACATAACTTGAGAATGACACGTCCTGCATTCGGTGGCAACATCATGGCAACAATTCTTATTAAAACAAGAAGACCTCAGATGGCTACTGTTCGTCCAGGTGTTATGCAGAAACTGGAAAAAGATGCTTCTAAGAAAGCAGAAGTAATCGAATTCAACCCAGCACTTGAAAAGAACAACAAATATGTAACCGTTGAAGAAGTTGTAAAGAAAGTTGCTGGCAAAAAAGATATTATGGATGCTAAGATCTTAGTATCTGGTGGACGTGGTGTCGGAAGCAAAGAAAACTTCAAACTTCTTGAAGATCTTGCAGAAGCTCTTGACGGAACCGTTTCCTGTTCCCGTGCTGCTGTTGATAATGGCTGGTGCGAAAAAGATCAGCAGGTTGGCCAGACTGGTAAAACAGTTCGTCCAAACGTATACTTTGCTATCGGTATCTCCGGTGCTATTCAGCATTTAGCTGGTATGGAAGAATCCGATATCATCATTGCAATCAACAAAGATGAATCTGCTCCTATCTTTGATGTAGCAGATTACGGTATTGTTGGTGACTTAAATAAAATCTTACCTCAGCTGACTGAGAAGATTAAAGCTGACAAGGCTAGTAAGTAATTCATTACTAGTTTTATATAGGAAAGAAGCACTGGACGGCCGCCAGTGCTTCTTTTTTATACTCTTTACTGCCCTATGCTTTTTTATTTCTATATCCCTTATACTTCCCCTTTTGTCTCCTTATCTTTCTTCTTTTTTTTCCTTTTTTTTGTTGTCGTTCCTGTCAAACGTTGTCTCTCTTCCTTATCAGCTTTCTTTTTACCCATCATAGTTTCAAAGTTACTTTCAATTTGAGTCTGAAGTCTCTCGTTCAGCATTTTAGGAGCAATATATCTCATTACTCCTTCACTCATAGGATATAACACCGTATACGATTGTTCTTCACCATCTTCTACTTTTTTATTCATTTGGTCCAAATTAAAAGGCTTTTTTACTTGGGCTATTTCACTAAGTATTTGTGAGACACTATTAATCTTATTATTTGCATCAGTTATTCCATCTCCATAAGCTACTTCCTGCATATTATTGAATGCCTCCTGATACATTAAAGCAAATCTAAAAGCATCGTCTTCTTTTACACCACTTCTAACCTTCTCATCATAAACTAGATGCAACAATTCATAATCTAATCCTTCAATACCACTTTTATGATAAAACTCTTGATTCCATTTATCTATTTCAGATTTTCTTTCAGCCTTTGTCAGAATCTGCTCTATTTCCGTATTTGACGCTATTCCTGTATTTGGCGCTGTTCCTTTTTGTTTTTCAATATGCTCGTTAACTACCTTGATCGACTCGTCCGTATGATCCATGATACGCGTTCCCTTTTCATTAAGTGCAATATTTCCTGACATCCATGAAACTGCATTATTAATGATATCCTTCATTTTACCATTACTAATTCCCCTTAGACCTTTAATCATAATTTCATCTAACGTAGAAATAACATCAATATCTTCATATCCAGATAAACCTTCTCCTAGGTAAACGGGGCTCTCTTCCTTGGCATACGTAGTACCATTCCAACTTAAATCCGTTTTCCCTGCTTGCTGAAATGAACTTATTATCGCCTCTATAATCCAGCCGTATCTTTCTTTATTTATTTTTTCCTTTTCTTCCTTTGTTCTATTTTCTTTGTCTTCATTTTCCATTTCATACAATTTATTTACATATGCTCTAATTAATGAATGCGGAATTATATGATCCCTTTGATAATTCTTACCAGATGGTTCTCCATGAACCTTTCCTCCCCAGTCGCCTCCAGCTGGATTAGCAGGACGTTTTCCAAGAAAGCCATCAAATTGCACAACATTACTGGTTATACATCTTTGTATTAGCCCATTTTGACTCTCAGCTTCCACCCTCTGACTATCTGGTAATTCTGCAACCTTGTTTCGACGAAACTGGATAGGCTGTATACGTTCCCATGTTTTTTGTGAACCAATTCCTGTCTCCCCAATTTCACTATTAACATTACTAACTGGCATTTGAAAATTTAAATTTCCCCTACTCTTTTTCTGTACGTATTGCTCCACACCTAATCCTCCTTAAAATCTTGATACCCTTTCGTATTATACCACAGTTTATTTTAATGTAACTACAAAATCATATAGAAATTAGCAAATCTCATATATCCTAAAACTTTTCTATAAAGTAAAAAAGAAAGCATAAAGAATCTCGCCTCTATGCTCTCTTTTTCTATATCATTGAACACCAATTATTCCTTAACTATTTCTGATTATATAACTTGTCTACAATCTTATGATAATGAATAATTTGCAGGTGCACTAGAACCATTACCATCTGCTACAAAGTTAATAGTAACCGTTTTTCCTGCTGGTAAGTTCGCATCCCAAGATGGAGCTTTTACAACAACTTTATTGCCTGTCTGGCCAGCTAAGTCAGCTCCCCAAAGACTTGCAATTTTGTTAGATGTTTCAAAAGCCAAAGACCAGTTATTGAAGCTCTGGCTAGAACCATTCTTTAATACAATCTGTCCCTGGAATCCACTGCCCCAGTTACTTGTTACAGAATAGGTACAAGTTACACCAGCTGGCAAACCTGCTGTACCTGCTGACTGAGAAGGTGCTGCAGATGGTGCTACGCTTGGCACTGCAGATGGTGCTGCACTTGGACTAGCTACAGGAGCTGAATTTACTTTTTCAAATACCCATTGCTGATTTGTCTGTCCATTAGAACTGTAGATCTGTACGTTTGCTCCATCAGATGTACTACGGTTAGATACATCTAAAGCCTTAGAACCATTGCTTCCTTTAGAAACAATCGTGTATACGCCATTTGTTGAAGTTGCATTGATTTTGAACTTCTGAGGATCGCCTGAATATGCAGAGTAAATCTGAGCATTTGCTCCATCTTCATCTGCTCCATTGGCAATATCGAGCATATAATTACCTAATTCACTCTTTAACGTTACATATCCATCAGATGTGTTAGCTAAATACCATTTCTGGCCTGCTGCACCTGTTCCTGCTCCAATTTCAACATTCTGGCCATCACTAGCTGTATTGCCTTTAACCTGTAGATATTTCTGTGAACCTACACCCTTAATGTAGTATAATCCTTCACTAAGGTTTGCTGGTTTTGCAGATGGTACAGGTGCTGTGGATGGCTGAACAACAGGAGTATCTCCTGAACTGCTTCCACCAATTACAATGTTATTTTTTGTAACATTTGCAGTACCACTGCTTTGATAACCTTCTACTGTTAAAGCCACTTCATACATTTTGCCAAGGTTAAGTCCCATTCTTGTCCAAGCTTCAAAGTGCTTGCTTACAGAAATCGTTCCACTTGTTTTCTTAGATGTACGAACACTCCAGTATTGTTTGAAAGTTGTATTACCATCAATAGATGGCTGATTCACTCTTGTTGTTTCGTACACATCATATGTACCTCCATCAACAGTGATCTGTCCTTTCGAAGATGCTCCAGGTGGTCTCCAAGTACCCCAACTGTCTACAATATAATACTCTACCAAAGGACTTCTTGTCCATCCGTATACGCATAAATATGAGTTGCCAGATGGATTATAATTGCATGCATATTCAACTGAGATATTGCCAAGCTGCTGCCATGTTTTTGTACTATCAAATTTTCTTCCTTTACGGAAAAGGGCATTATTGATATTACTCCAGCTGCAGCTGAAAGTACCGCCAGGATTTAATGTCATGCTAGTTGTACCATTGTCTTTCCATAATTCGTAGTCATAACCGTCTTGTGTTCCTGTTTTATTGCCAGTAAGCACAGTTGCAGCGTCTACGATAGTCGCTGGTACAATGAGTTGCAGGCATAAAATAAATGCTGCTACATAACTTAAAATTTTCCTCATTTTATTAACTCCTCCTTTCAGAATCATGGTAACATAAATTTATTATTATGTATATTTCTAGATATCCTAAAAAAAAAATTAAAAATTCGGCAATTTTCCATTTTTTTTAATATCATCTATAAATACCATTCTTTTTTTTGGTAATTTTTCATAATTATTTCTTTAAACATTATTTACTATGTATATAAAAACAGGCTCTTTGTAAATATCATCCAAAAACATTTGTCCATAATTTTCTTTTGACATTTGGATCAATGCCTTTTTCCAAAAAGATTTCACTAGCTGTTACAAATGTATATCCCTGCTCTTTTAATCCTTCTATAATACCTGGCAAAGCTTCTACTGTATTGTCATTTCCAATAAAATCATGAAGCAGGACAAGCGTTCCATCCTTTACTTCGTTTAAAACAATTTCTTTTCTTTCCTTGGCAGTTGCATCAGGTTCCCAGTCTCTGCATCCTAAACCTACTATAAATGGCAAATCAATATTTTCATACATTTCATCTGATAAAGAAATATATGGCGGGCGAAAGAACTTTACATCGTAACCAACCGTTTCCTTTATAAGCTTTGTTGTCTTGTCAATTTCTTCTCTAATCTGTTCTCCAGTCATAGCAGCCATATCACTATGGGTAAATGAATGATTTGCTATTTCACATCCCATACGAAGTTCACGTTCCATAATTGGTTTGGTTTCTTTTGTAATTAAATTACCGATTAAGAAAAAAGTAGCTTTGATATTATATTTTTCTAAAATATCTAATATCTTAGGAGTAGTTTCTGATGGTCCATCATCAAATGTCAATGCCACTAATTTCCTATTGGTTTCTTGTTTTTCTGTATTCATCTTTCCCTCCAGAATTAGCATAAGGAGAAACAGCCTTACATTCCTGCAGGCCGTCTCTCCACTGTATTATCTTATATAACTACCACTTTAGATAATCAATAAATGCATCCCATTGACCATCATCTGCGGTTACAACTAATTTCACTTCTTGGTTTCCTGTACCATGACTTACATTATTGATTGTATATTCAGCTGGATAAGAACCTCCATAATAGAACGTTCCTTTATACTGATTGCCAATATATAAATCTACTCTTGCCATGTTGTTATTGTTAGAACATCCTCTTAATGTGAAATTGTGTGTTCCATTCGCAAAATACTGATTAAATGTTACAGAATCATTGTTAGCATATAATGCAACACCTGAGAATGGTGAATTGATATTGCCAGTATACTGGCCACCTTTTGTCATGCTTTCACATTCTTTTGAGTTATTGCTGCTTGAGCCACCTTGGTAACCCTGATTTCCTTGATTGCCTTGATTACCTTGATACCCCTGATTTCCTTGATTGTTATTGGAAACACTTCCGCCAATTGTCATATTATTTTTGTAGACATTTGCAGAACCACTACTCTGATAACCTTCTACATTTAATGCTGCTTCGTATATATTGCCTAATCTCATTCCCATTCTTTCCCAAGCCTTAAAATGCTCAGTTACAGAAATCGTTCCGCTTGTTTTCTTAGATGTACGAACACTCCAAAATTGTTTGAATGTCGTATTCCCTTCAATTGATGGCTGATTTACACGAGTTGTCTCATAAACATCATAGGTACCGCCATCTACAGAGATCGTTCCCTTTGAAGAAGCTCCAGGTGGACGCCATGTTCCCCAGCTCTCTACAATGTAATACTCTACAAGAGGATTTTTAGACCATCCATATACACATAAATAAGAATTTCCATTTGGACGGTAGTCACAGCCATAATCAATAGAGATATTGCCTAACTGCTGATATGTTTTTGTACTATCGAATTTCTTGCCCTTTCTAAAAAGTGCATTTCCAATATTACTCCAGCTACAGTCAAAAGCACCTCCACCATTAAGAGTCATGCTTGTTGTTCCGTAGTCTTTCCACAGCTCATAATTATAACCGTCCTGTGTTCCTGTGGAATTGTTGTAAAGCACAGTAGCTGCCTGAATTGTTGTATCTACTGTTACAGGTCCTGTAAATACAGTAGATAGCGATAGAAGAGCCGCTGCACAGATGCCTAAAATTTTCTTCTTCAATAAAATATCCTCCTTTTCTTATGAATTTTTTTCTAAACTAACGATACACATTTGACCATACTTTATAACCTACGTTTGGATTTACTCCTTTATATTTAAATAAATCACTTACTGTCACAAATGTATATCCTTTGTTTCTTAGTCCCTGAATAATTGCTGGCAATGCCTGTACGGTATTATTATTGCCTTGGAAATCATGCAGGAGAATAATCGAACCATCAGTTGCTGTATTCAGTATGGTATTCGCTCTCTCATTTGCTGATACATAAGATTCCCAGTCTTTGCAGTCAATACCTTGAATAAAGGTAAGATTAATATTCTGGAACATAGTATTGCTTGTTGACAAATATGGAGCCCTGAAAAACTTAATATCTGTATTTACCTGACTCTTAATTGCATTAACACATTGGCTGATCTCATTCTGTACCTGCCAAGCTCCCATATTTCCCATATCACTATGGGTATAGGAATGACAAGCTAATTCACAGCCCATGCTAAGCTGTCTCTGCATAGTTGCCTTTGTACTTGCATTTACCTGATTTCCAATTAAGAAAAATGTTGCAACAGCATTGTTTCTTTGCAGAACATCCAATACGTCATTCGTTGTAGAAGATGGACCATCATCAAAGGTCAACGCAACCATTTTTGTGGAAGCATTTAAATTGGTATTAGTATTTGTGTTAGTGTTAGTTACTGGGGCAGCACTGCTGCTTGTCCCTGCACCACCGATTAACAAATAATCCAAGTATGCATCCCATTGGCCATCATCTGCTGTTACTACAAGTTTGATTTCCTGATTGCCAGTTCCATGACTTACGTTTTTAATGGTGTATTCTGCCGGGTACTCATCTCCATAATAGAAGGTACCTTTCATTTCTCCACCAATATATAAATCTACTTTCGCCATGTTAGAATTATTTGAACATGCTCTTAAAGTAAAATCATGAGTGCCATTGGCAAAATACTGATTAAATGTAACAGAATCATTGTTTCCATAGAGTGCTGCTCCATCAAATGGAGAACTTAATGGTCCAGCGTACTGTCCACCTAATGTACCATTTTCACACTCTAACTTTGTCCCCTCAGATGATATATCTGGTACATTTTGTGTACTGCCTGCTGCTGGAGTTTCATTTCCTCCAGTTGCAGTTCCACCTGTACTGCTTTGGCCTTCACCACTTATTTGCAAATTATCAATATATGCATCCCACTGACCATCATCTGCTGTCACCACAAGTTTTACTTCCTGATTTCCTGTTCCATGACTTACATTTTTTATGGTATATTCAGCTGGATACTCATCTCCATAATAGAATGTTCCTTTGTTCTGGCCTGCGATGTACAAATCAACCCTAGCCATATTTCCATTATTGGAACATCCTCTTAAAGTAAAGTCATTTGTTCCATTCTTAAAGTTCTGGGTATAAGTGACTGCATCTTCATTTGCATACAATGCAACTCCATCAAATGGATTATTGATCTTGCCGGCATATTGGCCACTTATGGTCATATCCTCACATTCCATTTTACTTCCAGCACTTACTGTCCCAGTATTTCCAGTAGCAGGGCTGGTATAAGCTGGTGTATTAGAACCATTTCCTCCTACTTTAATTGTATTGCTGTAAACATTAGCAGACCCACTGCTTTGATAGCCTTCAACATTTAATGCAGCCTCATACAATTTTCCTAAACGCATTCCCATTCTGGACCATGCTTTAAAATGTTCGGTAACAGATATTGTACCGCTTGTTTTCTTAGATGTACGCACACTCCAGAATTGCTTAAATGTTGTATCCCCCTCAATAGAAGGCTGATTTACTCTCGTTGTCTCATATACGTCATATGTACCACCATCTACTGAAATGGTTCCTTTTGATTGTGCTCCAGGTGGACGCCACGAACCCCAGCTTTCTACAATGTAGTATTCTACTAATGGGTTTTTGGACCATCCATAAACACATAAATAAGAATTACCTGATGGGCGATAGTCACAGCCATAATCAATTGTTATATTTCCCATCTGGTCATAGGTCTTTGTAGAATCAAATTTTATCCCCTTTCGGAATAACGCATTCCCTATGTTACTCCAGCTACAGCTAAATGCTCCCCCGCCGTTTAATGTCATGCTCGTTGTTCCATAATCTTTCCACAATTCATAATCGTATCCATCCTGATTACCCGTGGTATTGTTATAAAGTGTCTGAGCAGCTTGTACTGTTATGGCTGGTACAACTAACTGTAAACATAAAAGAAGTGATACTACAAATCCTATCATTTTTCGTCTCATATAACCCCTCCTTTCATAAATAATGCTAGCATAAATAGAAGGATATGTATATTTGTAGTTTTTCTAAAAAACCAGACGAAATTTCGTCATATTGATATTTTCGACCATTCAATAATGTATTTTTACTTTTTTATTGTGCATTATGCACATTTTTTTATTATATATCTCTCCAAAATGTAAAAAAAGCAATTGAATGTCCATGATATTTATTATTTTGATTATCAACAAAGTGTAAGTTCCTTACCTATTCGTGCATATCCCTCCCTTGTCCTTTTAGGAGCCTTTCAATTTATAGGAAGATCTCAAAAAGAATTTCTTATTAAATTAAAAAAGACGATTAAAAAAATAACCGTCTTTTCTACCATTATATATGCTATTTATTGCTTCGCCTCCAGATATGCATTTTTTCAGCTTCTTGGATTAATTCATCACGGAAGTCCGGATGGGCAACGGAGATAATTTTTTCGCATTTTTCCCAGGCAGATAAGCCTTTCAGATTTACAATACCATATTCTGTTACAAAATAATGAATATTAGCACGTGTATCTGTTACGATAGAACCTGGATGTAAGGTTGGTAAAATTCTGGATTTTACTTCACCTGTTTTTGTTGTATAAGTAGAAGAACAACAGATAAAACTCTTACCCCCTTTAGATAAGTAAGCACCTAATACAAAATCCAACTGGCCGCCAGCACCGCTAATCTGCTTTGTGCCAGATGATTCAGAACTTACCTGTCCAAATAAATCTACATCTACTGCATTATTGATAGACATAAAGTTATCAATTGCTGCGATAGAACGGATATCGTTGGTATAATCAACTGGTGCTGACATACATTCTGGATTATTGTTCAGATAATCGTACAATTTCTGAGTACCCGCACCAAATGCATATACCTGGCGTCCCTTATCAATTGCTTTCTTTCTTCCTGTAATTTTGCCCGCTTTTGCAATATCAACAAATGCATCCACGTACATTTCTGTATGTACACTTAAATCTTTTAAGTCTGATTCTGCAATTAAAGAACCTACTGCATTTGGCATTCCTCCGATTCCTAACTGAAGGCATGCACCATTTGGAATTTCATTTACAATCAGTTCTGCAACTTTTTTATCAACCTCTGTGGCAGGTCCACCGGCACCTAATTCAGCCATAGGCGCATTATCTCCCTCTACAATCATATCAACATCGGAAATATGTACGCCATTTTCAAATCCGCCAAGGCAGACTGGCATATTTTTATTTACCTCTACAATTACTACTTTAGAACGTTCTGCTGCTGCTGCCAGATGAGAAGCATTTGGTCCAAAATTGAAATAACCATGCTGATCCATTGGTGCAACCTGAATCATCATAACATCGTTTGGCTCAATATGTTCCCTGTAATATCTTGGCAATTCAGAATAACGAATTGGAGAATAAAATGCAAGTCCACCGTTAATTGCTTTTCTTTCAATTCCAGACATATGCCATGAGTTCCATGTAAAATGAGCTGCTGCATTTTCTACCTTAAAAATCTCTGGTACCCACATTAAGATACCGCCTCGGAATTTCACATCAAACAATTCGTCTGCACGTGCGGCTAATGCCTTATCCAGGACACGAGGCGTTCCTGATGTCCATCCGTAATCAACCCAGTCACCTGACTTTACGACTTTCACTGCCTGTTCTGCTGTCGTGAGCTTCTGGCTATATTCCGTTGTATAACTCATATGTAATTCCTCCTAAATCTTCATTTGATTTATTATTTTACATGATTTTTATTATAACATATTACTTTGTGAAATTGTAGACAAATAAGAAATTTCTTATTAATAAAAAAGAAGATATCTCACAGTCATTTTCCTGTTAAGATATCTTCCTTCTATCAGACTACTTATTTTGCAAAAAACAGGCCTTCTTCCTTCTGTGTATCCGCTGCAATATCATTGCATAATAGTGCAACTCCTGTCACATTATCAAGATTTTCTATGGTTTTTGCATCACTCATTTTACCGTAGCCGTCTTTTCCATAAGTAACTTTTTTGTAAGTTGTTGGATCGGAATCTGGATTAATAAAAATCAAATCACGGTAACCATTCGTTTTATTGTCACTTACGATTACAGGATTCGCAAATGCTGTGAACTGTGCGATAACATCAAATCCATCGTCATCGTCGTCATCATCATCGGCATTGGTCTGTTTCACAATTAAAACAGTATCTCCGTCTTTTGTTGTATTGTACTCACCATTTAACTGCACGATAATTTCATCAATATTGTCACCATCTAAATCCACGTAGTTATAATAATAACGAGTTTTTGACATATCTTGATTTTCATAATCTAACTCATCAATAATTTCACTTTCTAACAATGGATATGCAGCTGTTTCACTATAAAAACCAGTAATATTATCATTAATCGGATTTGCTTTGGATGCCTGTGGAGTTCCCGTCATGGCAGTGCCGGCTCCATTAGGATTATCTGTTGCTTTAACTCCATCTGAAGGGTTATCTGCTGCACCACTCTCAGATCCTGCAGCTACGTCACTTGGATTGTCCTTGTTATCGTCTGTATTTTGCGTTGCATTAGGTTCATTGGCATTGCCATTATCTGTCTTACCTGCACAGCCAGCTAAACAAATAGCCATAAGGCACACAAACAGAATAGAAATTTTTTTACTGAATATTTTTCTTTTCATTTCTATGTCTCCTTTAATAAGTAAGCTTATGTACCTTATCATAACCAAAATTTAAAGTATCATGCAAAATAATCCGATTAATTTAATTTATTATGTATATATTTCCCTTTTCCATATCCTTCCTTATGGATACATACTATTTACCTACGTCCACCAAAAGATCCTCTGCTTGATGTGCTTGCACTTGTCCTGCTTGATGTACTTGTCCTGCTTGACGTTCTCATGAAATTTCCACTTGCACTATAGATTAAAGAACTTGATGAAGAATAACTAATTGGATCAGCAGTACCACCTAAACTTACAATATTCTGATTATTCTTTGCCATTTCATCATCAATCTGCTTAAAGAATGGATCTTTATATCCAAAAAGGTAAATATAGTCACCGCCTGATCCCTTATTTAAATCAATTACACTTCCAGTAGCATCCTTAATTGGTACCCATCCATCACCTCGGTCTGCTGCATCATTTCTAGTGCAGAATTCCTGGAATCCTGTATTGTTCTGATCTCCACTTCGTTTATAACTAAGATAAATATATGCACCTCCTGCGCCTTGATTTAAATCTGTATTAAGCTCTGTATAACCACTCAAAGCTCTAGGAGTTGTTCTACCATTAACCCTTACCATCACATCTGTGATTTTACTAGCACTGTCTGTGCCTTTCGTGTATAAAAGATAAATATATGCACCTCCTGCTTTTCTATTTAAATCAGAAGGTTCATTCGTTCCTGCTGAATCTCTTCTTGTAACAGTTTCTCCACTATTAATATCATTCGCAATAGGATTTACGGTGGATATTCTCATATTAGTAACAAAAGGAATCGCTTCTCTTGTTTCTTTTAACTTTTTATTGTAATAATGCCAGTAAGCAATTTGGATTTTATTACGAAGCGCCTGATCAGAGAATAATTCCCATATAGGGATTGCTTGATTTACCTGATACATTGCTGGTTCAGTTTTTACTTGGTTTGCCCATTGTTCATAAGCCTCTAAATCATTCAGGCTCTTAGGTATTTTAACACTTTCTCCACCTAAGCATTTCATATTATAAGTACAAAGAGACTCAAAATCTTCTCTGCTCTTTTTCTCAGATTGTGATGCCTCAGGAGACATTCCTTTGTAACTAGCAGAAGCTGCCATCTCCAATTGTGATGATGTCTTTGTTGATGTTTCTTTTGTATGGAAAGACATAGTAAGCTGACCACCAAAATATGCTTCTGTAATTAAATGCGTTCCATAACGGTTGAAAATATACTCAAAATTTCCTTCCTTTACTTCACTCACAAAACCATCTGATAAACAGGCTCTCATCTCAGCCATTGTTAATCTGTTGGTATAAGTTCCAATCTGACGTCTAGAAACCATTTCACCAAAGTATTCATTTTGTGTCTTTGTTTCACTAGTTGTACGGTTTACACTTGCTGAAAAACCGATTGCAGGTGATTTAAAGCCAATTGACAGCTTTCTTGATACTTCTTTTTGTACCTCACTTTTTGTTGTTCGTGCTACGGAATTGCAGTCAAAACCAGTATCTCCACAAGCAGATACGAACCATTTATTCTGTTTTTTTGCTGTAAGTTTGTCCATATCAAGAATCGGCACCTTATAAATGCCCTTGTAATCTGGCATTGGATTCGTTACGCTATTAAACCCATAAGTTAAATAATCTTTAAACCTTGTGTTAATATCGGCATATGGACTAGCCGCTTTTGTTGCAATATGTCCTGATGATAAATTACAGACCATCACAAAGGACAAAAGAACACCAATTTTTTTAATTGTTTTCCTCATTTTTTACATCTCTCCTCTTCATTTTATTATTTACACTTAATTATACCATAATTTGAGCTACTAATTCCATAGATATAATATCCTATTTTCATATAATTCCACTTTTTTCTTTGCATTTCTATTCTTATTTCTAGCAAAAGCTCGTTATTCAAAATAACAAATTCCGAATAACAAGCTTTTTCACTAAATCTGCCTAATCCCAATATAACGAAAAGTTCCCATTAAACATAAAGCCCCAAATCCAATCTGAGGATTCGGATATTGCTGTTCAAAACTTAATTTTCTTGTCCCTGCAATTAAGTAGGCCTTTACCTTTTCTCCATACAAATAAGGATCAAA
The DNA here is from genome assembly GCF_900111595.1 of [Clostridium] polysaccharolyticum. Classification (GTDB taxonomy): domain Bacteria; phylum Bacillota; class Clostridia; order Lachnospirales; family Lachnospiraceae; genus Clostridium_AI; species Clostridium_AI polysaccharolyticum. The sequence goes on from NZ_FOHN01000002.1 coordinate 206,148, forward strand.
TCCTCTTATAATCCCCCACTCCATTAAAAGTGCCGCTGCTCCTGCAACAAACGGTGTTGCCATAGATGTTCCTGTTTTTTGTATATACCCATCATTCGGAGCACATGAGAAAATATTGACTCCTGGAGCTACTAAATCTGGCTTTACCTGGCCATTTAATGTATATCCACGTCCTGAGAAAAATGCAAGACTGTCTGTATCACTATCATATGCTCCAACTGAAATAGACTTGGCAGATGTTGCAGGTACTGTTAGCGTAGTTGCTAATGTAGGTCTTAAAAACTTAGTGGTTGGACTAATGGTTTCTGCAATCGGAATCCACATATAAAAATTACCTGTTATAATTGTCTTTGGACGGAATTCAAATCTCCAGATCCCTTCTGTCAGATAAGTATTGCCTGAAGCTGGAATCATTTCAATATAGATTTCCTGCAGACTGTTATATGGGGTAGGTTCCCCATAATATAAAAACACTTGGGTTTCTTCCAATACAAACTGCTGCCTGCCGCTGACTCTGGAAATAGTCCCTGAACTTGTATCTCCAGGTGCATGAAGAATAATTTCAAAATCATCATAGAAATTCTTCCAAATCTGCAGATTAAGCGTATTCTCTCCACTGGCAACCGACATTTCCACATCTAGTGGTTCTCTTGCTGTAAGCACTCCAGCATAATGCCTAGAAGATGCTCCCTCATTTCCAGTGCCAATGGCAATCGTTGTTTTCCATAGACCAGACACATCATTTATGTACTGCTCTAATATGGAATTATTTGCATGAGAACCATAATTATTACCAAAACTCAAATTAATTACCAGCGGCCTTCGAAGCTCAATTGCCCTTCTCACTACATAATCCATTCCCTGCATAAGCTGAGTAGTTTTTGGAAAACTGTCTCCCGCTGATGCCCCAAGCTTTACTATTAAAAGTTCACTCATTGGTGCAACTCCCACTGGTGCATTTTCCGCACCTCTGCCATTCCCCGCTGCAATTCCTGCTACATGAGTTCCATGCCCACTTAAATCTGCACTTGGCACAAGGTTCTGCCTCTCCTGTCTCGTTCTTGCTTTCAGTGCCTCATTAATCCGTTCCCTCGTATATAAAGTCCCTGTGGCAAATCCTTCTGGAGGTGCCAGCCCTTCTTCTGGTTCTATAGTCTGATCCCAAAGATCGAGAATTCTGGTTGTTCCATCATCATTTCTAAAATCTGGATGTGCATAGTCAATTCCAGAATCTATTATAGCAATAATAACGCCACTGCCAAACAATCCAGATGTACTCTCCTGCACACCATTAATACAAGAGGCAGCTTTCCCGTTTGTGGCAGCAAAAAAGAGTCCTTTTGGCATCTCAATATATTCAATCTGAGGATATTCTGTTAATCTTCCAATCAGATATTGCGGAATGGTAATAATGGCATATCCACCAAGCAGTTCCACCACCGAAATATCCAGTTCATTCTGAATGTCCTCTAGACTTCCTGCATGCCGTACAATAAGTTCCCACGTATTTGTAAATGCATCATACCCAAGATTCAAATCTGCTGTCCTGCTTCTTTGTTCTTCTGTTGACTCTAAAGCAAGCTTTAACTGATTATCTATTTTTTCGTTATTCATTGTAACCTCAGGAAATTCTTTTTTTTATTCTATGATTAAAACTGTCCATTTGTTAAAAATATTACATACTTCATATGTTTTTTGTTTTTTTATAGACATATTACAAATTATATTATAATATGTAATATATATTCCATTTCATACCATAAGCTACGTCTTAATTTTCATTAAGAAAACTTTCTAAACAACATATATTAACATCAATGTTATTTTTTCACCCAAATACACAATAAAATAGAAAAGGAGTAATCAATATGAAAAAAACTATTCGAAACAGAATCACGTTGTATACATGTATATGTCTTATTTCAGTTATTATTGCTGCTGAAATATTAAACGTCTTTTCTCAGCACTTAAATCTGGTAAAAGATGCTAACCAGTTTGTTACCTCCCAAGCTGATTTAAAAGCTGAAAGTACGGATAAATGGCTCACTAGCCAAAAAAACATTGTCATTCAGCTAAAATCCGCTTTGGAATACATAAATACCACAGATTTAAAATCCATTAAGAATTATTTATCTTTTGCATTTCAATATAATCACCTGGCCAATGAGTATTTTATAGCAAATGAAAATGATCCATATATTTACGGTACACATAGTGGAGATTTTAATGCTGATCCGAAACAACGTATATGGTGGAAAATGGCAATAAAAAAACAAGATGTCATTTTTACAGAACCTTATCAGGATCTTGCCACAAATGATATGATTATCAGTATTGCTGCTCCACTGAAACTAAAGGGAATACAATATGTCATTTTAATGGATATTTCCATAAAAGAACTAGTCAAATTAGCAACTGAGACAAAAACCAAAAGTGTACAGGCATTCTTAATTAATCGTACTGGTGAAGTTATTACACACGAAAACAAAGCATTTCTTCCTAAAGAAGATTCTGCTACTAATTTATGTGATAAACTTCATGTAGACTTAATTAACTCCTCTCCATCTGTCATTAAAGATTATAATGGTCAGAAAAAATTTATTCATACAGCCAAAATAGAAAATACAGGCTGGATCCTAGGTTTCACAGAAAATCAATCCGTTGTCTGGAATAATCTGCTCAAAATTATCCTGCAGGTTTGTATTGTATGTACTATACTTATTTTAATTGCCTCATTTCTAATCCAATTATTATTGAAAAAATCTCTAAAGCCAATAGACACACTAAAAAGTTTTGTTATCCAAAATGTAATTGGCAAAGAAAATACTGTAACCTACAATGACGAAGTTGCAGAAATTGCTTACTTGATTGACCAGATTCAAAGCAAATTTATCGATACGATACAAAAAACCCAGACTGCAGTAGGATCTATTCATGAAGATACAGCTCTTACAGAACAGCAGATGAGTTCCATTAACCAATCTATTATGGATATATCCGCTATGATTCAAGAATTTGGTTCTTCTATTGAAACACAGAGTGATTCTATTCACGAGATTAACAGCACCTGCTCTACTGTTGAGTCATCGGTAGATGAACTATCCAAACAGGCTTCTAATATGGCAAGCCGTGCAGGTACTATTATCACTCATGTAAATACAGTGGTTCCTGAACTTCTGGAAAGTAAGAACAGTGCTGTTGATATGACCTCCCAGAGCCGAATCAGCCTGGAAAATGCTATTGAGGGAGCTAAAGTTATTCATCAGATTACAAATATCAGCAATGCAATTAAAGACATTGCCACACAAACTAACTTACTGGCATTAAATGCTTCTATCGAAGCTGCAAGAGCTGGCGACGCTGGAAAGGGCTTCTCTGTAGTGGCTGATGAAATCCGTCAGCTTGCAGAACAGTCTAATAATGAAATTAACAAAGTTGATACTTTAGCTAGTAAGGTTTTATCTAGTGTTGACGTATTAAGTTTTGAAAGTACAAAGGTCATTCATTTTCTTGGAGAAACAGTTCTTGAAGATTATGATAAACTAGAAAAGCTGGCCCAGCACTATAAAGAAGATGCTACTTACTATGAAAATGAAAGCAATACCCTCAATGCTTCTAGTGAAGAACTAAATGCAGCAATTCAAAATATTTCCAATGTAATTCAAACTATTACGGACACCCAGGAACAGCTTGATGAAGGTACCGAAACTATCAATTCTAATTTACAGAAAATCACGATGGACAGTGCCTCCATAACAGAAGAAAGCCAGAAAATCAAAAGAGATGTAGAGGAATTAAGTTCTACTATTGAAACCTTCCACGTCGAACAGAATCAAGACTAAAAATACTGTAATCTAAAGCCGAATAAACGATTCGCAGTTTATTTCTTATAATGAAAAACACTATCAAAAGTCTATTTATTGGACCTTTGATAGTGTTTTTTATTATATGCACAGTATTTAGAGATCTCTTTTTCTCCATAAAACAGAGTTAAGCACAGCAAAGATAAAGATATATATAATTGCTACTATTATACTGCGTACTACGTCGCTTCTTGCAAAATCACTTTTCATAATTGCCAGATTCCCGAATAAAGTATAGTTCTCAATAGAAACCTTTATGTCAAACGCCCTATTTAACAGTGTATCTATGCCCATATAAATCAAGTTGCAAAACATAAGTCCATAGACCAGACCTACCGTAAGAGGTACACTCTTTCTCATCCACGCTGTAAAAAACATAGCCACAACTGAAACTGCAAAATTCAAAAGAAGCAGTATTGATATGCATGTCGCAAATTCTGCAAGACCGTCAAACTGCAGATTCTTTCCGTAAAGAACTAAATCAAACAATAAACCTGAAATAAATGTGATAACAAAAAGTGAAATGACAAAAATAAAACAGTTTAACAAGTTACACAGTACAAACTTATACTTATATGGAGTTAAACCAAATGTATTATTGTTGTACCTGCTTGCATATTCGTCTGCCACTACGGCAACTGCAAAAATCAAAACTAAAATTGGAAGCATGTCACCAAATATGCCTCTAAAGTCATCATAAAACTGCACCACATTATTTCCATTATCTGATGCTGATTGAAGTATTTTCCCAATAGCAGAAAAAAGAACTTGAAATCCCACAGAAACTAAATACAGTATCCAGGTTCTTTTAAACCGGAACATTCTATATAAATTCATTTTTATCAAATTAAGCATTGGCAATACCTCCTGTCAGCTGAAGATAATATTCTTCGATGGAACGATTGGTAACATTTAAAAGTTCTACCTGAATCCCGTTCTTCACAAGATTCTCATTGAAATAAGCACTTTCATTCATTCGCTCCAGCACATATAAGGTATTGTCATCAACTTGATTTATCTGGGTAACGCCCATCCCATTAAGAATGTCTGCAGCCGCTGCTGCATTACTAGTTCGTATTTCAAGCCAGGAACCACAGTTAAACTCTAACTCTTCCTTTGTCAGTTCCTTTATAAGCTGCCCGTTATCAATAATACCATATGAAGTTGCAATCTTTGATAATTCTTCCAGAATATGACTGGATATTATAATTGTAATGTTCTTTTCCCTATTTAAACGCAATATTGTATTACGGATTTCTGCAATTCCCTGTGGATCTAGTCCATTTACTGGCTCATCCAATAATAAAAGCTCTGGCTCCCCAACTAAAGCCAAGGCAATCCCCAGACGCTGCCTCATTCCTAATGAAAACTGCTTCGTCTTTTTCTTTTCTGTATGTTCCAGACCAACAAGTTCTAGTAATTCATTTATATATCTGGGATCATTTTTCCCAACTCCTATGCATTTCATCTTAAGATTCTGATAAGCAGTTAAATTGCCATATAACCCTGGATTTTCAATAAGAGTTCCAATTTTAGAAACCAGATTGTTTTTTGTAATCTCATTACCTCTTTTTCCAAACAGAACAATCTCTCCACTTGTTGGATGTGATAACCCTGCCGCCATCTTAAGAAATGTTGTTTTACCTGCACCATTTTTCCCTATAAATCCATAAATATCGCCCCGCTTGACATGCAGGTTTACGTTATTAACAGCAATATGCTTACGGAAACGCTTTGTCAAATACTCTGAAGCCAAAACATACTCCATTCTGCAACCACCCTTTCAGTTTTGAATAATTCACCAAATCATTTTACTATACCTTATTGATTTATGCAAATATATTCTCTCCACCTTAAAAAATTTGTAATTTTCTATGAGTATATCCCCGCTTCAACACCAAATGCGTACAAATACTGCACTACATTAATAATAGCATGCTGAACACTTAAATTGCCTGCTTCAAAATAGGTTTCTTCCTCCTGTGCCATATATTTCAAATCATATGCATAATAGGCTCCATTCCTTAGAATCTGTGACATTGGTACCTCTTTGGTTTCTTGATAATAATATGGATCGATTGTATTTCCTTTTATATAAAAGGACGTTCTGTTTTCATCCACGAATTTTTCAAATTCACTATGGTTGCTAAGTACAGCAGTCAGATTTGATGCATGATGTGGCTCATTTAGGTCTGAAACATAATGTGTACCCTTTCCAATCTTTATAAGTGCTTCTGACATGTTTCCAAGCTGTACTTGTTCCAATGCCTCGTTAAAGTATCCCATTGCACGGGTCATTGCTGTTTTTGACTTGCTTCCTGTCCAGGTCTTTTCAGTGTATGGATTATAAAAATGTCCTGAAAATGTAAGGTTATCTGTCTCATTTCCTACTTTATCTGGCCAGTCCGTATATGTTTTTAAAACATTCATATTCGCTGACTGGTTTAGACTAGTATAGCCTTTGTCTTTTCTAAGCACTGCCAAAGCCTGCGTTACTATGTACTGATGTGTATGTGTACTTCCTCCGCTTTTAAACATTGGTTTTGCTTCGCGACTATGTGTCTTTAGATATTTCTGCAAATACCCCTTAGCATCAATTGTAGCTCCTTTCGCCTGTGTTACCGTCCCCATAAAACAAAAGCAAAGCATTATGCTGACAAGCATACAGGCAGTCAGTTTTTTCATGTACCTTTTCATAAAAACTCCTCCTTAAAATTTTTTTAACGTTTCCACCTCTAAGTATAACACGAAACAAAGGAGTTACTATTGAATTTTACAAATTGCAATAATTTCTTCTATAAATACAACGAAAAAGAAACTTTTGCCCTTTATAACACAAAAGTTCCTTTTTCTAATAAGCAACATGCCCATTCTATTTATGTCTTACCCTATATAAACAGCATTCCAACTTGATAAATGATAAATGCAGCCACATAAGCAGTTGCCATCTGAAATAAAATAGTTCTGAGTGTCCATTTCATAGATCCCATTTCCCGCCGTATTGCTCCAACTGCTGCAAAGCAAGGCATACACAATAAATTAAATGCCATATATGCATAGGCGCTTGCGCCATTAAATACATCTCTTATTTCAGGAAGTGCTTTCGAGCCATCTGAGATTCCTTCTATTATGGATTCATCTGTAATGCCACCAAATAACTGGCCAAAGGTTGAAACGATATTTTCTTTGGCAATCCATCCTGTGCAGATACCAACGGAAGCTCTCCAGTCGCTAAATCCTAATGGCACAAAAATAATTTTCACCGCATTTCCAATGGACGCCAGAAAGCTGTCTTCCATTTCACACATTCCATTTATATTGAAATTAGAAAGTAACCAGATAAGAATAGTGGAGCCGAATATGACAGTCCCAGCTTTAATCGCAAATCCTTTTATTTTCTCCCATCCATGTATCAGTACACTTCTAAGTGTAGGAATTCTATACTGTGGAAGTTCCATAATAAAAGTTGATGCTTCGCTCCTAAATACAAACTTATTGAGAAGCAAGGCACCTAATACTGCTACTACTAAACCAAGCATGTATATAGAAAACAGAATAAGAGTCTGATTATATCCCGAAAATAAAGTCGCTGCAAACATGCAATAAATTGGAACTTTTGCACCACATGACATGAATGGCGTAATCATCATAGTTATTTTACGATCCTTATCGCTATCTAACGTACGGGATGCCATCAGGGCTGGAACGGAGCATCCAAATCCCATTAACAAAGGAATAAAGGATTTTCCAGATAAACCGAACCTGCGGAACAGACGATCCATAACAAAGGCGACTCTCGCCATGTATCCACTGTCTTCTAAAAAGGACAATAACAGGAACAGAACAAGAACCAATGGCAAGAAACTGGCAACGGCACCCACACCTTCCAGAATTCCATCAATCACAAGTGACAGTATCCATTCTGATGCACCTGCATTGCTTAATAAGTTATTAAGGCCATCGGTAATTGCTCCCCAGCCTGTTTCTACAAGACTTTGAAGCCAGACACCCGGGCTTGGAAACTCTGGAATAAATAAAAAGTTTTCGCTAAAAGTGCAAGCAAATATTAAATACATTACTAACGCAAAAATTGGCAACGCAAGAATACGGTTCGTCAATATCTTATCCAGCTTATCTGATCTGGTTTCTACATGATCATTATTCTTCTTTTTTACTGCATCTTTTATCACTTTTCCAATATACTGGTATCGCAGATCCGCCACCCTTGCTTCTGAATCCTCACATACTTCGTCTAATCTTGCAAGAATTTGAGATACTCTTGGTTTTTCCTGCTTAGTAAGTGTTTCTTGTACAATTTCGTCTCCTTCTACCAGCTTGATAGCCTTCCATTCTTTTTCATCATCCGTTCCAGAAACAAGCATCTGCTTAATTGCTTCAATACTATTCTCTATGTCCTTATCAAATAGCTGCAATGGCTTTGGCCTATTATGGGCTTTTGCGGCCTCTGTTGCTGCTCCCATCAGTTCAGTAAGTCCCTTCCCATTTCTAGCCTGAATTGGAACAACTGGCACTCCGAATTTTTCACTTAACTTCCGAAAATCTATTTTATCCCCTTTTGCTTCTACCTCATCCATCATATTAATGGCCACTACGGTTGGAATCTGGGTCTCCAGAATCTGAATGGTCAAATATAAATTTCGTTCCATACTAGTTCCATCCACAATATTGATTACAGCATCTTGACGCTCCTTCACTATGTAATCTCTTGCCACAATTTCTTCTGCTGAATATGGAGATAATGAATAGGTACCTGGCAAATCCAGAATCGTTACATTTTTATCTTTTTTATATGTCCCATCCTTTTTATCTACCGTTACACCTGGCCAGTTTCCTACGTGCTGCTTAGAACCAGTCAGTTCATTAAATAGCGTCGTTTTCCCACAGTTAGGATTTCCCGCTAATGCTATTGTATATGCCATAATTCCTCCTTCAGTTAGCTTTTGCTAACTCCATTCCAAAAAATTAACGAAGCGATATCTGTCTTGCTTCAGCCTTTCTTAAGCTTAATTCGTACCCCCGAACATTCACTTCCACAGGATCTCCTAATGGTGCAATTTTAATTACTTTTATCGATACCCCAGGAGTAATGCCCATATCCATAATTCTTCTTCTAGTGGCTCCTTTCTCTCCAAGTGAAGCAACAATTCCTTCTTGCCCTGGTTTCAAATCTTCTAAAGTCATCCCATATCCTCCAATCCTGAACTTTCCTGTCATGCTACTACAATCTTTGTAGCTAACCCTTTATTTAAAGCGATTCTTACTCCCTTTACCAACAGAATCAGACCACTCTGGTTTGAACCAAGTACCTGAACAGTTTCTCCTTTTAGAAACCCCAAATTGGTTAAATGTTTTTTCACTTCTTCTTTTCCTCTATAATCCACAATTGTTTTTTCTTCTCCAACGGTAACCATGGTTAATGGCATAAAATCTCCTTCTTTCTTCTATTACTGAAACTGATTATCATTTTTATTAATGCAAATTATAAATCTTATTTTCATAATTGTCAATTTCTTAACTGATAATATTTCTCATTTTTCAATTAAAAGCAATGCACCTGCAAGAATCTGCAAAGAAAAACTCTCCCTAAGAACATAATTTTCTTAGGGAGACACTGCCATTTGAAACTATATATTATATGTTATAATTTAATTCCATTAAAATATAATCCACTAATTTTGTAATGGTTGGATATTCAAAAAATACCGAAACGGTAAGGTTCATTTCTAAAAGCTGATTTACTGCAGCATTCATAGAGAAAATCATTAACGAATCCGCCCCTTGTTCACTCATTCCCTCATCTATGGAAAGCTGTCCCTTGTCAAAGCCCATGATTCTGCCAAAAACATCTTGCAGCTGTCTGGATAGATATACCTTCCTCTCTGGTTCAGAAAGCTTATTAAGTTCTTCACGGATATTTCTCTGGTTCACCTTATCCTCATCAGGCTGCGATTCTCTTTTTCTTACTCCATCAATATCTGCAATCAAGTTACCTCTGCCTTTAGAATGTCTTACATATTGTACTGCCTTATTCCAGTCTATATAAGATAAAACCAGATTTTCATATGGCTGCTCAAAGAATTCATCAATCATTTTCTCTCCATGTTCTATATCCATCTCTAGTAACCCCATACGTTCCAGATTACTGCTAACAGACTTATTGCCAGCAGCCAGTCCTGCTCCTTTCCAAGGTCCCCAGCAGAACGTATATCCTGGAATTCCTTGTTTTCTTAGGTAGGAAGCAAATGTGTTTAAGAAATAATTGGCTGAACAATAATTGGCTTGTCCCATATTTCCAAGGACAGAGGCTAAGGAAGACAGCATCATAAAGAAATCTAACTGGGTGCTTTTTAATGCATTATACAAACAGATAGTACCTTGCACCTTAGGTTCTAATACTTCCAGAAAGGTATTCCAGTCCATTTCTGCCAGCATTTTATCCTTAATCACTCCTGCAGTATGTATCACTCCTCCAATTTTGCAGCCCCTTTCTTTTGCTGATGCAACTACATTTTGAATATATTCTGAGTCACAGACATCACCCTGTTCTATCAGCACTTCCACACCCTGCCTTCTAAAATTATCAATTCTCTCTTCTATCTTTTTATCTGGCTGATGTCTTGCCAGCAGAATTAAATGTTTCGCACCCTTTCTCACTAATCTTTCCGCATACACCATTCCAAGTGCCCCTACACCACCTGTAATCAGGTAAGAAACATCCTCTCTTATAACAACTGGTTTTTCCTTAGATGAATGCAGCTTATTAAACTCTTTATGATTAACAATACGTGCAACATACCGTTGCTTTTCCCGTATTACCGCCTCTTCTTCATCCGTCCCTAGCAATGTTTTCAGAAAATCTTCATATTCCAAGGCACCATCATCTATGTCTACGATACCTCCATAAATTTCAGGACACTCCATACTGATTGCCTTGGCTAATCCCCAAATCATTGCCCCTGATAAATTTATTTCTTCTGCATTTTTTAAACTTTGCACATTCTTCGTTACCAGTCTTAACTTGGTGTTTTTCAGATATCCTTCTTTCGTTACCACAGATACTACATGGAATAAAGATTTCACATCAGCGTAGCTTACTTGTACCTCAGCTCCTTCTACATCATTTACCTGTTCGTTAAAGTAAATAATCTGAAATCCCGTATTCTCCCCTTTATTCGAAATAGTTTTGAAAAGCTGGGACCAGTCCGCTTTCTCCTCTGAACGTATTACAAATCTCTTTTGGGTTACCTGCTGGTATGCTTCCCCCTCTAATACTTCTACTATATCAGCACCATAACCTTCTAATTTTTTGGACAATCTCTGTAAAGACTCTTCCTTCCGCACAAATATTAAAGTTTTAATGTCTTTCATATCCGCTCTAGGTTCCACATACTCATTTACGTTCTTCCACTCCATATGATAATACTGCTTGTCCAGAGTTTCCATTTCCCGAAGAAGGCGCTTTGAGCTGGTCAATTTAATTAGCATTTTATCAATCTGCATTACAAGCTCTCCTGCCTCGTTATAGACCTCTATATCCACATAAATTACCTTATTCCTGATTTCAGACTTTGTATGGCACCAAAGCCTGTTTGCTTCTTTATAATAGAATGTCAGTTTTTCAATATAATATGGAATTATAGTTTTGTTCACAGATTCCTTCTTGGAAGTTTCCAGAAGCTCGTCAAGAATTAAGGCTAGTCCAGACTGGAATATAGAATCAATCACTCCAGGATACAATATATAATCCTTGTATTTAGGCACGTCAGTAAATGGTTCTAACAGGCAAATGCATTCATTTTTTTCTTTATGGATTTTCTTAATGCACCGGAATCCATCTCCTAACCAGAATCCCGTACTGCGCATATAATCATAAATGGTTTCTTCTACGTTTTCTTCAAATGAAAGTTTATCAAACTTACTAGGATCTATCCGAGAATCACTCGTTTTGCTTGTTTCAAATACGGATGCTTTTCCTTGTGCATGTAAAAGCCATTTGCCGTTCCGATTCTGGTAATCACGGCTAGACACCTTAAATGGTGCCTCTTTCTGACCTTTTTCTAAATAAATCTGTACCTGTCTTTCCTCTTCTCCCTTTGCCGCTAATGGTGCACGGAACTCCACATGTTCTAATAAACAGCTTTCACTCTGAGTCATATCTTTCACGGCAGACAATAACATTGATGTATGAGCAGCTGCTGGAGAAATGCTTACATCAAAAATAATATGTTCACTCATAAAATAAGGTTCTTTTATAGAGAATCTGCTTTGATATAGCACTGCCTCTTTTTCCATTGGCACATCTATCCTCTGGCCTAGAACAGGATGATAATCCTCTCCACCAGTGGAAGGGGCATGATATTGTGTACTGCGGTCGTATTTTAATTCCATCCAGTATTTCTTTTTATTATATGGATAGTTCGGAAGAGTAACTTTCTTCCAGTTTTCCTTTCCTGCAAAAAGCAGGTTGTTCCAATTAATATTTACACCTGAACTATATACTGCTGCAATCTGAAGCGGAAGAAACTCTTTCTCTTCCTTTTTGACACTTAAGGTTGCTGCAATTACCTGACTGGATCCAAATGTCAGACTGGCTAATGCTGCTAGCACTCTGTTTGCACCAACCTCTAGAAACAGATACTGCTTTTTCGTGTCAACACTAGTTAATGCACCATAAAAATTAACTTCTGCACGAATATGGTCCGTCCAGTAATCTGCGTCTAAAATTTGTCCATTTTCTATTTCCTTGCCATATAATGCGGATACAAATTTTACTTTTGCCTCATGAAACCTGACTGCTTTGGCTACGTTATAGAAATCCTTAAGAACTGGCTCCATCAGCATAGAATGGAAAGCATGGGAGACCGCTAGTTCTTTTGTACGGCAACCTCTTTTTACTGCCTTTTCCATAACCTCTTCTACATCCTGTGCCACACCAGATATTACATGGTTTTCCTGAGCATTTTTTGCGGCAATGCAGACAGTATTCTCATATCCTTTTAATAATTCTATCACCGTTTCTTCCGATGCAAAAATGATTGCCATTTTCCCATATCCTGGTGCCATATCCATCAAACGCCCTCTTGCCGATACCAGTTTCACGGCATCTTCAAGGCTCATTATTCCAGCTGTTACTGCTGCTGCATATTCCCCAATGCTATGCCCCATAACAAGCTCTGGTCTTACTCCGATTTCATCCCACATCTGACTTAGTGCATATTCAATCGAAAAAATCAGCGGTTGTGCATATACAGTACGCCCAACCTGTTCTTCCTGACTGTTTATTCCGTAAACCAGTTCCAATATTGATTTTAACAGGTACAGCTGAAAGAGTCTATCGCACTCATCCATAGCTGTCCTAAACACGGCATTGGTCTCATACAGCAGTTTGCCCATATCCACATATTGAGACCCCTGTCCTGTATACAGGAATGCCACTTTTCTATCTTTTTGAAGATTATTATTTACATTACAGCTAACACCATTAGCATATCCATCTTCCATATATGCTTTTATCCGTTCTAATAAGCTTGCCCTGCTGCTTCCACAAACCAGAAAACGGTAAGCTAAATCTGTTCTTGTGCAGTTTGCAGTGTAAATAATATCTGCCACCTGATCCTCTGAGGCTTCTGATAGCAGCTTGTAATAAGCTCTAATCAAGGCATTTAAAGATTCCACACTTTGTGCTGTAATTTTCAGAATATAATCTATGCCTTTACGCACTTTAAAACTATTGGTTTCTTCTTTCTCTTTATATTCTTCTAGAATCACATGTGCGTTAGAACCACCAAATCCAAACCCGTTTATTGCTGCCATTCTAGGTTCTTCTTTTTCTTCCCATTGTGTATTCTCTGCAACTACTTCTAAATTATAACTTTCCCATTTGATAAAAGGATTTGGCTCATGAAAATGCAGATTTCCTGGAATCAGATGATGCTTCATTGCCAACAGAACTTTAATAATAGAAGCCGTTCCCGCCGCAGACTCTAAATGTCCAATATTAGATTTTACAGAACCGATTTTCAATGCATTTTCAGTTGTTCTTCCTGTTCCATATGTAGCTCCTACTGCATTAACTTCAATAGGATCTCCTAACTTGGTTCCCGTTCCATGCATTTCAACAAAGTCTATCTGATTTGCTCTAATTCCCGCACTTTTCATCGTTTTCTCGATAAGCTTCTCTTGAGCTTCTCCATTTGGTGCCGTTAATCCATTGCTTTTTCCATCTTGATTAATCCCCGTAGCACGGACAACTGCCAATATCTCATTTTTATCACGAATCGCATCTGAGAGTCTTTTTAATAAGATAACTCCACAGCCTTCACCTCTGGCATAACCATTCGCTGCAGCATCAAATGACTTACAATATCCGTCTGGACAGGTTGCCTGTAACTTTGAAAACCCTATCCCTGTTGTGGGGGATTCTATCAGATTTACGCCTGCCACTACCTGCATATCTGCCTCACCAGTTTTTAATGCATTACAAGCAAAATGTAATGCAGTCAAAGCTGAGGAACATGCAGTATCTACAGATGCACACGGTCCTTCAAATCCAAAAGTATAAGAAATCCTGCCACATGCAGTGCTCCAGCTGCATCCTGTAAGAGAATATGGATTAATGGTATTTAAATCACCCGACTGCGTCTGTGACATATAATATTCATTATTGCAGATTCCAACATATACCCCTGTATTACTGCCATTATACTCTTCTATGTTCATATTTGCATTCTCAAAAGCTTCCCAGGTTACTTCTAAGAGAATTCGCTGCTGTGGATCTAATGCATTGGCTTCTTTTGGAGATATATTAAAAAACCTCGCATCGAATTCTCTAATATCCTGATTAAGATATCCTCCTTTTTTATTGCAAGCCTTTCCTGGAGTCTCTCTGTCTTTATCAAAGTATTTCTCCACGTCCCATCTTTCTTTTGGCACTGTTGAAATTCCATCCTTGCCACTGACAAGCAAATCCCAGAACTGATCAATAGAATTTGCACCTCCTGGAAAACGGCATCCCATTCCTACAATAGCAATCTTTTCGCCTTTTATAGCATCTGTTTTCTTTTTTTTATGCTCTGGAATATATTCTTCCCTCTGTAAATCGTTTATATGATTTGCGATTTTCGCAATTGTAAAATAAGTAAAAATATCTCCTGCACTCATATTTACTTGGAAGCATTCATTTAAAGCTGCAATATAAGATGGAATATTAATTGATACAACACCATATTCAAATACTGGTGCATTCAGATCTGTAACTTTCACTTGAAAACTGCTTTCAATATACTTTACTATTTTTTCTTCTATTGCCTGCCGTGAATACATCCTTTTTACTGTTTTTTTCAACCTTATGTCACTCTCCTTAAACGTACCTAAGTTGTATAGCTCTGTCAACTTTCTGCGAAAGGCTTTTCCACTCCCTGTCCTTGGAATCTGCGTAACAGGAATTACTTCGCTGATTGTTATTCCAATTTGCTCAAATACAACGGTATAAATTTGCTTTTTTAACGCATGTAACTTTCGCTTCTCCCACTCCGAATCTAAAACTTTGTCCGATTTTATAAATGCAATTACCTTTTCGCTTTCGTTTCTCTGTTGTACTCCATTGCAGACAACGCATTGGGTATATGCGGTCCCCCTCAGCACAGTCTGAATCAGATTTTCAATTATAACACAAGCAATCTTTTTTCCATTGCTTATGACAAGCTCCTTTTCTCTCCCTCCAAGAATCAGATGATTTTGATAAACAAAACCTATATCCCCTGTGTTAAGCCATGTTCCTTCCTTAAAAACCCGATTGGTTTCTTCTGTATTTTTATAATATCCTTTTGTAATACTAGGTCCACACACATAAACATACCCGATTGCCCCTTCTGGAAGTTCACGGAATAATTCATCTCGAATGCTGACTTTTACATTCTCTAAAACAGTTCCCCCTTCTACTAATTCTGTCTCTTGCTGTGGATTTCTTATTGTTTCCTGAAAGTATACTTTCTCACCAATTGCCGTAGTTCCCTTATTTAGCTGAAAACGCTTCATTATGTTACCTGCCTCCACAGTAGATACACACACGGTTCCTTCAGACAGGCCATACATTGGAATTATTTTCTCAATATCAAAACCATATTGTCGTGTAAATGAACAGAATTCCTCACATAGTTCATAATGTAAAACCTCTCCCCCCAAAATCAGATTCTTAACACTTCTAAAATCCCAAAAGCAGTTTTTCTCTCCTTTTCGATAGATATTAATAAAATGTTTTAATGCAAACGGCAAGGATGCTACAAATGTTGCATGAAATTCTGTTATCATATCTGCCCACACAAGCGGCTTATTCATATACAGTCTGGTGGAAATAAGACACTGCTCAGCCCGAGCCATAATTGGAGCAAAATGGAACGCAACCAGTCCAAAACAGTGTGTTAATGGTGAAAGAGACAGAAACCTGTCATGTCCGTCAGCCTGATAATGCTTTATAATATCGTATGTATTCACTATTACATTAGTGCCTGTAATGACAGCTCCTCTTGGCTTACTGGTTGTTCCAGAAGAATACTGCACATACAAAATATCATCTTCGCAATAGTCTATTTCTTCCGTATATTCCCTACATTCATGAATTCTCTTTAAATACCAGGACATATCAATTTTTTTCTTCTCTGGCTCTGTTTGAAGTTCCTGATCCGTAAGAATCATAGGGTCTTTTAAGGATTTTTTAATATAGCCTAACATATTATCGTTACAGATTTCTTTACTGATATCGAGAGGAACAGCAATATATCCACCTAGGATACAAGCCCACAAAGAATACAAAAAACACTCATTATCTTCACACAAAATAATGGCTTCTGTTCCTTTTTTTAGTCCTCTTTTCGCAAGTTCTTCCTTTATGCAGCCACTTCTGTTCCATAAATCATGGTAGGTAATCCTTTTCTTTTGTTCATCTGCTGTAACCAATGTGATTCCTTTCTGTGTCATGGAAAGTTCTTTTAGCACTTCTACTAAATTCTTACGTTGTTCCATAAACTTTGCCCCCTAAGTTGTATTTCGTATACAAACTAATATTATTGAATTTTCACTAAAATTGTCAATATCATTCGTAATAATGTCGTAAATATATACCTACAATGCCAATTAAATCTAAAATAAAAAAGCCCTCAAAACATCATTCATTTTGAAAGCTTTTTTACTACATTTTTGTTTCACAACATAGTAGGAATTTCATCTATATCAGAGTAATGTCTCCACTAAATCCTGCAAGGAAACAATCTTAAACTTCCCTTCAATCGGCTCCCGACTGCATGTTGCTACCTGAACCCCATCTGCAATTCCATACACTTGAAATTCATATGTATTACATGGTTTTCCTTCTACTTGCAGCTTTATTTCATCATGTGCTATGTCAAAAGAAAAAGTATCAAATGGAATCTGCATTCCTTTTCCTTCTGCCTTTACATAGCTTTCCTTTAGGGTCCAGTAGGATATAAATAATTCTTTTGGACTTTCACATTCTCTTAACGTCTCATACTCTGTTTTATCAAAAAAACGTTTTGCAATATCCAGATTATGTTCTTTTTCTATTTCTACATCCACACCCACTGGAAATGATGAAAACGCACAGATAACCCAGTCTCCAGAATGGGATACATTATAGTGGATATCTTTTCGTTTGATAAGTTCTGGCTTTCCATATTCGTTCTTTTCAATAGAAACCTCTTCCTTTTCCATTCCAAAGTGTTTCTTTAGTCCATAACGCACCAGTACTTCAGCAAATAAAGAACGTATTTTATCCGCTTCAAATCGATAGCGTTCCATCTTCTTCCTGCGTTCTTCTGAAATGATCTCTTTTAACTGATTAAGAACCCCTTCCTTTTCTACTCCCTGTATCGAAAATGCATAACGAATCAGCATATTCTCATCCTTTCTGTATTTACTGAATTGCCCCTGCAGTATAGTTGTTCTTTGCATTCCACAAAATCCATTCTTCATAACCGCTTGCATAAACTGCTTTTATCTGGTCCTTTATTTTTTCTGCATCATATGTTACATGATTATCAACCCAGGATGCTGTAAAATCCTGTAGCCACGGCCGAACAACAACATTCCGATTCCCAGACAGTTTTGTTTGAGAATCTTGTAATGCCTGATAAACAATCTCATATGGTGATGCATCTGGATTTTTT
Organism: [Clostridium] polysaccharolyticum; assembly: GCF_900111595.1. Taxonomy (GTDB): domain Bacteria; phylum Bacillota; class Clostridia; order Lachnospirales; family Lachnospiraceae; genus Clostridium_AI; species Clostridium_AI polysaccharolyticum. The sequence goes on from NZ_FOHN01000002.1 coordinate 224,212, forward strand.
ACTCCATAACATCCTCTTTCAAAAGCTGATGGATATACCATCGGACAGATACAGTCCAGACATTCTGACATGCCTATATAATCCTGCCCAATCCTGCTACTGTCTAATTCACTGCCAATGACTCCACCAAATACATCTGCAGATACTTTCACTCCTCGTTCTCTAAGAAAATCAGCAGCACACAGGGTAAACTGTTTAATTAACTCCTGTTTGCTTACTAGTTTCTCTTCTGAGCCATAGGTGACATCTGTAAGTTTCGCATCTGTCGGAAACCGGATGTAATCAAACTGAACCTCATCAAACCCAAGTTCAGCCGCCTGTCCCGCTACATTTAAAACATATTTCCATACATCTCGGTTATACGGATTCACCCAACCCAGCCCCTTGTTGTCGTAAAAGATTGTACCATCCTTGTTTTTAATGCTATACTCTGGTACCTGCTTTGCAAGAATGGGATCTTTAAATGTTACGATTCTGGCAATCAGGTAGATTCCTTTTGCTTTTAAATCCTTAACTAGTGCTTTCATGTCTTTTACATAGTTGTATGTAGCACCAATTGAATTCGCCAAATCATAGTTCATTTTATAGGTAATCTCACCGGCGTCATTTTTTATATCAATGACCATAGCATTCAGTCTCGTTGTTTCAACCAAATTCACCAGCTGATTCATTTTCTTTTCAGATCCAGCTGCTGGTCCTGTTACATAGATCCCTTTCACTTTGATATCCTGAACCCTGCCACTTATGGTCTCTACAGAATCCGCATCAGCCGTTACACAAGGATCGTCTGTAACAGCAGCTGATGCTGGTTTTGTGGCGGTTTTCTCCAAATGATTCTGTTTTACTATATCTGTCGTATTTTTATGTTGACTGTTCTCGGGATGTACGACAAGCAATGTACAACACAAAAGCAGTGTTACAGTTACTATCTGGAAAAATGCTTTCTGTTTTTTATCCCCCACTAACTTTGCCATTGCTTCCCCCTAAACATTCTTTTTACTATAGTATTTTCTCTTGCTCCATTCTATCCTTGTTTTTTTCATCTTCTGCAATCTTTTTTTAAATTAACACCGTTTTCCTTTAAGTGTTCCATCAGTGCACACACAGGCAATCCTACCACATTATAATAATCTCCTTCAATTCCTTTCACGTAACTGGCAAACAATCCTTGTATGGCGTATGCCCCAGCTTTGTCCATACTTTCGCCGCTTGCTACATAGTCTGCAATTTCTTCTTCTGTCATAGCCGCAATAAAGACTTTGGTTTCCTCATAAAACGTAATTTGTTTTTGGGCTCCATTTTTTTTGATAACTGCAGTAACTCCAGTATAAACTGAATGTTCGTGACCTTGAATGGCCGCTATCATCTCTTCCGCCTCTTTTTCACTCTTGGGTTTTCCTAATATCATATCCCCATTTGCAACTATAGTGTCTGCACCAAGTACAATGTAGTCTCCTTCCTTCACTCTATCTGCTACTTCTAATGCTTTTACTAATGACAATTCTTTTACCACTTCACAAGGCTTTGTCTGTGTAATGATTTCTTCCGCATTGCTTTTTTCAGTTCGAAATGAAATTCCGCATTGTTCTAATATTTCTCTTCTTCTAGGTGATCCTGAAGCTAAAATAACCTGATACATATTACTCCTCTTTTCTCATCATACATTCTGGGTAGCCTTCTAAATGGGCAAAGTCATTAAAGCGCTCCAACGTAATACGTCCTGTTGCCTCATCATAAAACAGTTCTGTAAATCCACCACGTTCCATACACTTTCCAAACATAAGCCGATTTTTTTGCCCCTGCTGAAATAACCCGGCCAATAACACTCGAATCGTTCCACCATGAGTTACAACCGCCACATTTTTGTAAGACGAATCTATTAGCTCTTTTAACACTTTATAAGCACGTTCAAAGACTTCCTTGCCACTCTCTCCACCTGGATACGCCCAATCCTCCTCTACGGTATAACGAGATTCCATAAATTCTTTATACCTTATCTTGATATCTTCATCTGTCTGGTACGTAAGTTCACCAAAATCCGTTTCCCGAAGTCCTTCTCGGATATTTACTTGTAAGGGATTATCCCATTGTTCTGTCATAATCTTCGCCGTTTCCAATGCTCTTGTTAAATCACTAGCAAAAACAGCATCTATATGATATGGTTCCATTCTCTTTCCTAACAGCACAGCTTGAGTTTTCCCAATTTCACACAATGGCGAATTGTCATTACATAATCTGCTTTGCTGCTTTGCATGACGAATCAGGTATATTCTCAAAATCCAGCCTCCTTTTCTTTATCCTGACAGATTTTTTTATGGTACAAGTATACATCATTTCAAGCCATTCTAAAATCCTTTTCTTTTACATAAATTTAAAAGATTACATAATCGAGGGAATTATGAAAAGATATTTGAAACTCTATCTTCCTATCCTTTGTATTCTTGCCATCACTATTGCAGGAATCCAGTTTATACATAAAATAGAAGAGGAAACTGTAACCACTTCTTCTATTCAGCGTGACTATATAAAATGGGTTGATTTTACCGTAACTTCCAGTGCCATGTCTGCTGCGTATAAATACGATATAGAATCTTACCAGTCCAAGGTACATCTTAACTGGATTGAACTTCTTGCCTATTGTGCCGCACGTACAGGAGGTGACTTTTCCAAAAATTCACTAGATACTATGAGAAAAGCTGCAAAGCTCCTTACAAACAAACAAGAAACTATAGATTCCCTTACAAAAGATTTAAAATACTACTCCTATTATAAAAAAGCCTATACTGCTGTTCTTGGTGGTCTTGTAGGAGAATATGAGGTGGAACAGGATGCTGTTGAGACTGGTGACAAAAAAGAATGGGTTAAAAAATACGGATTAAAAGGCTTCTCTCCAATCGCATGTGGCTATTATTATAGTGATTTTGACGATTTTGGTGTTTCTAGATCCTATGGATATAAAAGAAAGCATTTAGGCCATGATATGATGGGATGCACTGGTGCTCCTATTATAGCGGTAGAATCTGGATATGTAGAAGCTTTAGGATGGAATCAATACGGTGGCTGGCGTATTGGAATCCGCAGTTTTGATAAACAGCGCTATTATTATTATGCACATCTTAGAAAAGACTTTCCATTTACAAAATCACTTAAAGTAGGTTCTATTGTTTCAGCTGGTGATGTCATTGGGTATCTTGGAAGAACTGGCTACAGCCGAAACGCAAATGTCAACAATATTGAAACGCCACATCTGCATTTTGGATTACAGCTGATTTTTGATGAAAAACAAAAGGATGGTAATAACGAAATATGGGTCGACTGCTACGATTTAATTCATTTCTTATACCAGAACCGCTGCTTGACGCAACAGGCTTCGGACGGTAAATCCCTGGAACGAATCTATCAGTTCAAAGATCCTGCTGTAGCAGAATACAAAAAGAAATTAGAGAAGAGAAGACGTAACTTTATCTTTTCATTTTAATAAATCCTTTATGCAGCAATGCGAAAGCCAGCCAGCTTTCGCATTGAATAAAAAAGGTTTTCTTAATTCTATTGAAAGAGTTTACTGTAAAGCTTTTTTCACTTCGTCCGTAATTTCCCTCTGATATGCAATCTCATGTTCCATATTTCTAGAAACATCATTGGCTACATGAGCAGCTTCTAAGATTTGGTCAAAGATTTCACCTGCACTGGTATTTACCTGGCTCTGCTCATTTACAAGTCTTTTCAGTTCATCCATTTCCGATACCATTTGTGCTGTAAACTGCTGTACAGACTGGATTGTATCTTTAATTTCAGAAGATGACTTTGCTGACTGGCCTGCAAGTTCACGTACCTCATTGGCAACAACGGAAAATCCTCTTCCTTGTTCCCCCGCTCTAGCTGCCTCAATTGACGCATTTAGAGCAAGCATATTGGTTTTATTGGCAATACCAGCTATAACACCTGCAACACCTTCAATTTTCTTTGTCAGCTTTTCCATGTTGATCATATTTTCTGCTGTCTTCTGCATAACACTGTTCAAAATGTCAATTTTCTCTGAAAGCTCTTTAATGCATTCATTTCCCTGTTTTACCAGATTTAATGTAGTATCTGAAGAATTTATTGCATCAAATGCATTCTGCTCTACCTTTGACTGTGATTCATCTAAATTCTCCATAATTTTCTGTATACTTTGCTCGTTCATAATATCTTACCTCTTTTTCTTTATTTAATATAATTAATGATTTCTTTTATATTTGTAATTCCTATGAGTTTCATATGGCTGGTTTTCATGCTTTTGCAATTGACTGCAGGCATAATACAGGTTTCATAACCCATTTTTTCCGCCTCTAGTACTCTCTGTTCTGCCATACTGACCGCACGAACTTCTCCTGTCAAACCAACTTCCCCGAAAATAATCATTCCATCATCAATTACAAGATTCCTGTAACTAGACAGAACTGCAGCTATTATTGCCAAATCAAGTGCTGGCTCTGTCACTTTCATTCCTCCCGCTACATTTACATAAGCATCGCATTCTGCCATGGAAATTCCTAAACGTTTCTCCATAACTGCCATAAGTAAATTAACACGATTATAATCAGTACCTGCCGATGTACGTCTTGGCATATTAAAATTCGTACGGCAGATAAGTGCCTGCGTTTCAATAAGAATTGGCCTGGTTCCTTCCATGGAACAGCATACTACTGATCCTGACTGGCCTTTTGGTTTTCCCTGAAGCATATACTCAGAAGGGTTCTTAACTTCTGCCAGCCCATTTTGCCTCATTTCAAAAACGCCTATCTCATTGGTAGAACCAAAACGGTTTTTTACACCTCTTAACATACGGTAAGCAGCCCCCGAATCCCCTTCAAAATAAAGCACAGTATCAACCATATGCTCTAATACCCTAGGACCTGCAACCATGCCTTCTTTTGTAACATGTCCAACAATAAATGTAGAGATTCCAAATGTCTTTGCAAACTTTAAAAATACTGCTGTCGATTCCCTAACCTGACTTACACTTCCAGGTGCCGCACTGACATCTTCCTTAAACATAGTCTGGATGGAGTCTATAATTAATACCGCTGGTTTTACTTTGTGGATTGCTTCTTCGATAATGTCTAAATTCGTTTCGCTGTATAATAACAGCTCTCCTTTGAACTTTCCGATACGCTCTGCGCGCATTTTTATTTGATGTAAAGATTCTTCACCAGAAATGTATAATACTTTGACTTCCTGATCTGTTAATAATTTGCATATCTGTAGTAACAATGTCGATTTCCCTATACCTGGGTCACCGCCAACTAGCACAAGAGAACCCTTTACGATTCCACCACCTAGAACGCGGTCAAATTCCCGCATGCCTGTCTTCAGTCTTTCGTTTTCTGTCATGGACACCTTGGATAATTCCAATGGTTCATTATTCGTAAATGAACTGCTTACACCGACACCTTTACTCACTTTTTTTGCTGCTCTTGGCGCTTCTGCAAAAGTATCCCACTGATTGCATGCAGGACATTTTCCTAGCCATTTATTTGATTCAAAGCCACATTCCTTGCAAAAAAAAGCAATTTTCGTTTTTGCCATAACAACCTCGTCTTATCAGCAAAAGGCTATCACTGGTTTTATAAAAACATATTTTCTCATAATCCAGCAACAGCCTCTATTCTTTATAATTTTACAACTCTGACTTTCACACGCTCCTGTTCTTCCAACTCAACGCTAAAAACAAGTTTGCCACCTAGATTGGTCTTCATTGTACCCATATTAGCATCATTCATAACAACTGTATACTCTTTTTCTGGTTCTAACTCTAATGTAATCTGAGCATCTTCATCACCTTCAACTGTAAATTCAATTCCTTCCTCAGAAAGTGAAAGACTCTCCACTGCAGTTCCTGGAACAGACTCATATACAAATAATCCGTTTCTTTCAAGCTTTGTAATTTCTTTAAAAGTTTTTACCTTGTAAAGATCTCCATTATGCTCGAAATCGGATACCTTTGACTTATGATCTAACTTGTAATTTCCGAAACTTAATGTTCCTTGTGCATCCTCACGAATTAATTCTTCGATAATAGCCATACTTAGTCCTCCTAATGTTCCCAAATTTACATTATTTCTAGTCACATTATATTATATTTTTCTCAAAAATACTAGTTTTTTCTCTTTCCTCTGGACTACTTAATTGTAAATTTGATTTCTTTCCCCTTTAATCTCATAGTTACAGTATTTCCATTTTTCACTTTTCCGTCTAGCACAGCCTCTGCCAGCTTATCCTCTACATGATTCTGGATTGCCCTCCGAAGAGGCCTTGCTCCATACGTTGCATCATAATTCGTTTCCGCAAGAAACTCCAGCACAGAATTACTTGCTTTTAATGTAATATCCATCTGCTCCTTGGTACGCTTGTTCATATTTTCCAGCATAATAGCTACAATCTTCTTAACATCTTCTTTGGTTAAAGCATGAAATACAATGATTTCGTCAATTCTGTTAATGAATTCTGGCTTAAACAGATGTTTAATCTCGTCCATAACACCTTCTTTCATCTTCCTATAATCCTGCTCCTTATCTTCTAGGGAAGCAAATCCAAGTGTCTTAGGTGAAACAATACGTTGTGCTCCTGCATTAGATGTCATTATAATAATTGTATTTTTAAAATTTACTTTACGGCCTTGAGCATCGGTAATGTGTCCATCTTCTAATACCTGAAGCAAAATATTAAATATATCTGGATGGGCTTTTTCTATTTCATCAAACAAAATAACAGAATAAGGGGTACGGCGTACTTTTTCGCTTAGCTGTCCACCTTCATCGTAACCTACATATCCTGGAGGAGATCCAATTAACTTGGAGACACTATGTTTCTCCATATATTCAGACATGTCTACACGAATCATTGCATTTTCGCTGCCAAACATCGCTTCTGCCAACGCCTTAGAAAGCTCTGTTTTGCCGACTCCTGTTGGTCCAAGAAATAAGAAAGAACCAATTGGCCTGTTTGGATCTTTTAATCCCACACGGCCCCTGCGTATTGCCTTTGATATAGCCTTAACTGCTTCGTCCTGTCCCACAACACGCTCATGAAGAATATCTTCTAATTTCTTTAGCCGTTCTGTTTCTTCTTCTTCTAATTTGCGAACTGGAATCTTAGTCCATGAGGAAATAATATCTGCAATCTCGCCTTCTCCAACGATTAGTTCTTTTTCCTTTTTCGCCTTTTCCTGATCTTCTTTTAACTTTTCAATTTTTTTATTATTTTCAATCTGCTGCTTCTTTAACTCTCCAGCTTTTTCATACGCTTCCGTACGGATTGCTTCTTCTTTTTCGTCATCTAATTTCTGGTTTTCTTCTTCCAGTTTTCGAATCTCTGGTGAATCCACATAAGTACTTAAACGTAATTTTGAAGAAGCCTCATCAATTAAGTCAATTGCTTTGTCAGGTAAAAAACGGTCATTAATATAACGCATAGACAGCTTTACTGCTGCAGCTAATGCCTCATCTGTAATCTTTACCTGATGATGGAGCTCATAACTTTCACGTAAGCCTTTTAAAATCTGAATGGATTCCTGTTCCGTAGGTTCGTCCACAACAACTGGCTGGAATCTTCTTTCCAATGCAGGATCTTTTTCAATATATTTCCGGTACTCCTCAATTGTAGTAGCACCTACAATCTGAAGTTCCCCTCTTGCCAGGGATGGCTTTAAAATATTGGATGCATCAATGGCACCTTCTGCACCTCCAGCTCCGATAATTGTATGGATTTCATCAATAAAAAGAAGCACGTTGCCATCATTCATTACTTCACTAATGACACGTTTGATTCTCTCCTCAAATTCACCACGGTATTTAGAACCTGCTACCATTCCAGATAAGTCAAGCGTCAATACTCTCTTTTCCTTAATTATCTCAGGTACATTTCCCTCTACAATCTTTCTGGCCAGTCCTTCCGCAATGGCTGTTTTTCCAACTCCTGGTTCTCCAATTAAACATGGATTATTCTTGGTTCTCCGGCTTAAAATCTGAATCACTCTCTGGATTTCTTCTTCTCTTCCGATGACTGGATCCAGACGGCCTTCTCTTGCATACTCTGTTAAATTTCTGCTGTACTGATCCAGTGTTGGTGTTGAAGACTTTTCTTTTCCTTTGCTTTTATTGGAAGCAAACTCTGTTTTTGCATTGCCAGCTTCCTGCCCTACTGCTGTCAGCACATCCACAAAGATTTTCTGGATTTTGATTCCTAACGTATTCAGCAGACGAACCGCAATGCTTTCATTTTCCTTTAGCAGTGCAAGCAAAATATGTTCTGTTCCCACTAAATTGCTTTTTAACCGCACCGCTTCTTTCTGGCTTAGCATAATGACTTTTTTCATCCTTGGCGTCATATTTTCTTTTTCTACTGCTTCCATGGTAGATGCAGGTGTAATAAACTCTTCTATTAATTTAATCAGCCTGGTCTCTTCCACACCATTTTCTGCCAGAACCTTTGAAGCAACCCCTGGAGCTTTTACTAACCCAATCAGCAGATGCTCCGTTCCTATATAATTATGCGAAAGTTCATTGGCTACTTCTGTTGCATACTGAAGTACCTTATTGGCATTTTCGGTAAACTTTTCAAACATGAATGACCTCCTAGTTTCACACTTCTTCACTATTTGCAATATTTGGAAGGTTTTGGTTGATGTATTCCGCCCTAAACCGTTCCCTGCTTAAATTGCCTAAGCTTTTTCCAGCTTTGGCCTGTAGTACATTAGACTGTACATTCATAATCATCTGGTATAAATTTCCCTCCTCTTGAAATTTAATAATTCCTGTATCTACACCAAACATAATTCTAGACAACAATGTAATGGCATCTTTTTCATCAATCTGCTTTGTATATTTTAAGATACCATATGAACGGTAAACCTGCTCCTCTACTACATTATAATTTCGGGCAAGCACATACTCTCTCCTTACCCGTTCCTGCTTAATAATCTGAGTCACCAGAGAATTCAGGTTTTCTAAGATTTCCTGTTCCGAACAGCCTAATGTTCTCTGATTCGATACCATATAAATATCTCCATAGTTCTGTTCTTCATCTCCAAGTAATCCTCTTAGAGTAACACCATATTTCGCCACTTCCGTAACAAGGGTATTAATTTTTCCCGCCGCACTTAATGCAGGCAGGAACAGCATATAAGATACTCTAAGTCCTGTCCCTAAATTAATTGGACTTGCAGTTAAATAACCATATTTTTCATCATATGCCATTTCAAAAGCATCTGATAGCTTATCATCAATAAGATTGGCTTTCTGATAGGTTTCCACAATGTTCATTCCTGACGAAATAGTCTGAATCCTTATATGATCTTCTTCATTAAGCATGATTTCTGCAGACTCATCTTCTCTCATAAGAATAGACGAATACTGTGTTTTCTGTATCATTGCAGTACTCAAAATCTGTCTTTCTCCCAATGCGATGCGATTCATCTCGTTCATCTCATGTATATTACACGATATCGTTTCTCCCTCTAAAATATCACTTTCAATGCATTCTTTTGTTAATTCTTCAACTAGTGCTTTTGCCTCACTGTCTGACATTTTTGTGGAAAATGGATATTTCTTAACATTTCGCGATAAACGGACTTTCGTCGATATTACCACATCACTGCTATTTCCTCTTTCCTCATACCATTTAGGCATTATTAATCTCCTCCTGAGCAGCACTCTTATCTTCTTTTGCAGCATTTCTCTTCTCGCGAATTATATCTCTTAGGCGAGCTGCTTCTTCAAATTCTTCTTTCTCGACTGCATACTGCAGTTTCAAAGTAAGCTTATCTATTTCTGATATATTTTCCACCACTTTATCTGCTGACGTAACAAATCCCTTTGGAATCTTTCCATGATGGCTATCACTGCCCTGAATCTGCTTTAAGCTTTTGTCAAACACTTTTCCAAAAGCAGTATAGCAATTGGAACAGCCAAATCGGCCTGTTTTTAGAAAATCGTTATAAGACAGTCCACATCGGCCGCATCTTTTTCCACCTTCCTCTTTATCGTCCTCATTCCGATACCCTTTCTCAAGCAGTCCCGATAAAAGACTTTCGTCCTGCATCTCTTTTTTTGGCCTTTCTCCATTCATCTGAAATGATGCATATTCTGCTGCACATTGCTCACATAAATACTGTTCTTTCTTAATCCCATCAATAATTTCAGTACAATAAATCTTGGCCTCTCTTTTTTGGCACTTTCCGCACAACATGGCAGAACCCCCTCTCTGCTATTATGAATTCTCTAGTTGCTAGCCTCTCCCAATAAAGTCATCATATATCTGATCAACTAAATTATGGACTTCTTCTCTGGTTATATCTTTACATATTCCCTTAGCTAAAATGACCCTCATCGCATCCATCATTTCTGCGATAGCAGCATACTTATCCGCATCAATACTGATAACTGCACCCTTTCTCCGGTCGAGCTTTAAATATCCTTCCTGTCTCAAAATGCTATACGCTTTATTCACTGTATGCATATTGATTCCAATGTCATTTGCCAATTCACGAACAGACGGAAGATTATCCCCTTCTTGAATAGTTGATGTTGCAATACCAATTATGATTTGATTTCTAAGCTGAATGTAAATAGCTTCTTCGCTATTAAAATCAATTTCTACAAACATCATTACACCTCCGTTTACGTTCCAGTTGTTATATAGATAGTATAACAACTATGTTCATCTGTCAATAAATTCAATACGATTATTTTTATTATTTTTCTCGTCTGTTTTTATTCTTCATCGTTATAATTACAGAATAGATTACAAGCACTAAAATTATGATGCCAAGAACTGCCACAAGACTGATAGAAACAGGTGCTTTTCCTGTTTTTTCTTTCTCTGGTCCTAAAGGCTTTTCCTTGTCTTTTATAGAGTTTTCCTGCTCATATCTTTGTATGGTCTTTTCGACACGGTCATACTTATAAAAACCTGTATTTCCTTTTTCATTGGTCAGATACAGAAGCACAAATTCGTTTCCTTGATCCCTGCTCAGCACATATGCTTCTAGCTTCTCTCCTTCTAAGGTAAGCTCGGATTTTTCATAAAATGCTGGGATTGCAGAATCATCTTCTAATTTTGCTGCTGTATATATGTGCTTATCTGAAAGAACCAGATTATTTTCCTTGTCTTTTGACAGCACTAAACCAGTCTCTGCTTTTTCTATATCTGCAGCCTGGCTTGCCCCTTCTTCTAAACGTGTGACTTCAATCTGTACATCTCGTTTGTCACCAGAAGGAGCGGTAACCACAACATGAACAAAATTCTTGCCTGGTTTTAAATCTTCATTTCCCTCTACTGTTACAGCTGCATCTTCCCGTTCAGGAACGGCAGAAATAAAAAGCATGTCATTTTCATAAGGTACTTCTGTTTTATAGGCCGTAATATCGTTGCTGTATTCTTGATTTAACTCTCCTGGACTAATCATAAGTTTTGCCAGTCTGTTATTGCTGCTTAATGATTTAGACTTATGAACGGAAATACTTAGCTTATTGCTGGAAACAGACAAATCTTCTCCTGCTTCGTTATAAACTGCAGGGGCTTCACTTGTATCAAAGACACATTCCCCTGTTTTCTTTGCTTTGAATTTCAGGGAATATTTCTTAGTAGTGCTTGCTTCTGTGGAATCTACATCATTAATGCGTAATAATCCTTCCCCGCCATTAACAAACTTTCCACCTGTATCAAATTCTGCAATTTCGCTGTCATAAGAGATATACCCCTCAAATCCTCCAATATTTTCTCCAGAATCCAATACAAGAACCACATAAAAAACATCTCCTACTGTCACTGTCCTTTTTTCCGCTGAAAATGTTAAAGTTGCACTTGCTGCCTTGACTGGAAAAGACATTTTTATACCCATGGAAAAAAGCAGTGCACAGGCTATGCCAACAAACATAATATGCAATCTTTTACTTATTCTCTGTTTCATGATTTTATCCTTTCTGCCCAATTGCTATGCTCGAATTATATAGATACTATAAGTTCTTACATTCCCATTTTGAGCTGTAACCTTAATTTTAAATGTATTCGTTCCAAGTTCAAGCGTTTTTACACCTGTTCCTGCAATACTTGCCAAAGAACTTACACTTGTTGCATTAATTGTAACACTTGTTGTAGCACTGTCAACCATTACTGTATAAGAAGTATTTTCACTGTTTGAAACTTTGAAAGTAGGTGTCATTGCAAGGGCTTTAGAACCTGATACAGTTAACGTTTCTAACCAGTTATTCGGATTTTTTACATTTTCTGGAACTGGTGCTTTTTTTGCAGGCATATTCTCATAAACCGGAATATAAAATACCACAGGTATATCCTGAAAATACTGATATGCTGCGTAGGTCTTCTGTGCTTCTGATTTAGCCGCTTCTACATTAGCCATGTACTGATGTCCAAATGTATTATAGCTGGACAGGTTAAATTTCTGCAGATACACTGTATTCTGCCCCCGAACAATATAATTGTTGCCGATGTATTTTGCTCCTCCCACAATAGCATTATATGGACTGTTCCAAGGGATGAGAAATGCAGCTTTATTGGCTTCCGAAAGACTTCCACCTGTCTTAGCATACTTTAAGCCATTGATAACCGCTCCATTTGGAGCTGTACTATGGGTTGCACCAATGTTATAAAAATTATAATAACCCTGATAGCCTTTTAATAAACCTGTTGCTGACGAACTTAATCCCTTAGCTGTCACCACTTCCTGCTTTACTCTTGTAGCTAAATGAAATGGATTGACTTTGGAATAGTTTGCCGCCTCTATAAATGTTTTTCCGTAGGTAATGTTCTGTTTCGTACCCTCTCCATCTGTAAATCCATAAACAGCATGAGATAACACTGTATTTTTCAATATGCTTTCCACACCAGATTCTTTCTGGTACTCTGGTTCATATCCTAAATATTCAAATTGGAAAATACCGTCGGTGGTAAGGAAATTACGTGGATCCATATAATACTCAATAGCTGCTTTAGATGCTGTGACCCAGGTAGAACCATCAAATGGAACAAAACTGTCTGTCTCCCATTTATAAGCTTTTGCCTCATAAGATTTCCAGCCTGATGCTTTGGATTTTGTAATCAGGTTTTTTCCTACTATATTCTCTTTTTCAATGGCAGTATCCCATTTTTGTCCTGTACGGTATACTTTAAACTGCCACAATGGATATTTCTGATGCAGCGTTCTAAGATCTCCTTTATAACTCTCTGGAAAACCTTCTTTTTCTAAAGCTTTCTCAAATTCTTTTTCTGATAATGGCTGTGTTTCTGTTGCCAAAGAAGGGGTTTTTTCTGCTGGTGCGGATGGATTAACAGCTGGCTGTCTGGATGCCACAGGTTTTGTGCCTGGTGTAGTAACTGGCGTTGTGCCAACTAAAATATAATTTCCTGAAACAAAACCATTTAAGTTTTCACCCTTATAGGAAAAGGACACATGATACCATGCACTTCCATTTACCTCGGTACATCCCAGTATTTTTACTCCAGTTCCTTTTGTAATCTGGACTTTTAACGCCTGGTACATAAGGTTGCCATATCCAGTTCCTGCCCCAGTACGGACATTCAATGCACTGGCTGTCACAACACCTGTTTTTCCTATAACAGAACTGCTGGTTTGAGGCTGATTTGAAGGTACTGGTGTCTTACTTGGCTTCGTCTCTTTGACTGGTGACGGTGTTTTGCTTGGTTTCACTGTCTGGCTTGGCACTGGTGACTTACTTGCTTTTGCTGTCTGGCTTGGCACTGGTGACTTGCTCGCTTTTACTTGCTGCTCCCCTGTAAAAGCCAAAGCATTTCCAGTTACATATCCCTGACAGGTTTTCCGGTTCCACACAAATGACACATAAAACCACTTTTTCTGGTTCACATTTATCTCTTTCTTGATCGTCACCGTTCTTCCTTTTGGAAGGGCTGCCACTTTGTTCCTTACTTTCACATACTGCAATGTTTCTGGCTTTTTTCGTACTTTGAAACCACTTGCACTAATCATTTTCCCTTTCACAGGTGTCTTTAAACTTAACACTATGTAATCACTTAACATATATCCTGTCTTTTTCTTTTTGCCAATAGAAAATGAAATCTCATACCATTTTTCATTGTCTGCAAATGACTGTCCTTTTATCGTAACAGGCTCTTCCTTGCTAAGCGTGACTTCCTTTTCCTGATCCAAAAGCTTTTGCGCTGTCCTGCCAGGTTTCCTCCTAACGTATACATTATCTCCCGATACCTTAGCTGCCACTTGACAGCTTGCCGATTCCACTCTCGTTCCTTCACAAAATTGTGCAAAAAAACACAAAAACAAAATTGCTGCACATATCTTAATTCTTCCGTCCCCTTTTTTCCAATAAAAAAGCTGTTTCATCTATTGCTATTCCTCCTAAGTTTATATCTTCTAAATAATGTAAATTATATAACATACATATGGCAAGTTTATGGCATTTTTCCTTCTTAAAGTTCTAAAATTGTCGGAAATATTTACCTTTTGTAGACTTTGTACAAATATCTGATTACAGCTCTTTACATCTTCTACTTGCGAACTGAAATGATTCGTACTAAGATAGAAATCGTTGCAATTATATAGACATAACGAAACAAAGGATGGATTATGTAATGGAAAAACGAAAGCCAAAATTATTTTCGGTTATGAAAGGGTACACAAAAGAGCAGTTTGTGAAAGATGTAATCTCAGGTATTATTGTTGCCATCATTGCACTTCCACTTTCCATTGCCTTAGCACTTGCCTCTGGTGTAACACCAGAAAAGGGGATTTATACAGCAATCGCTGGCGGATTCCTGATTGCCTTCTTAGGAGGTTCTCGTGTTCAGATTGCAGGACCTACCGCTGCATTTGCCACAATTGTTGCAGGCATTGTAGCAAAAGACGGGTTCGATAGCCTTATTATCGCTACCTTGTTAGCTGGCCTGATTCTGATTTTAATGGGATTATTCCGCATGGGTTCCTTAATTAAATTTATTCCCTATCCAATTACTACTGGATTTACAGCAGGTATTGCTGCAACCATTTTTATTGGACAAATCAAGGATTTTCTTGGACTCACTATTGTTTCCAAAGAACCATTGATTGAAACGGTAGACAAAATAAAATATGACCTGCTATTTCTACATACGATAAACTGGCAGGCAGTGTGTGTCGGCATCGTCTCTCTTGCAATTCTTATTGTATGGCCAAAAATTAATCAAAAAATACCAGGTTCTCTGATTGCGGTAATTGCAGGCATTGTCCTTGTTAAATTTGCAGGACTGAAAGCCAATACCATCGGAGACCTTTACCAGATATCCAATAAAATGCCTCCCCTGACAGTTCCTCATATGAATTTCCATATGATTAACGCCCAGCTAGGCAATGCATTTACCATTGCAATCTTAGCAGCTATTGAAAGTCTGCTTTCTTGCGTAGTTGCAGACTCTATGATTCATAGCAGACACCGTTCCAATATGGAACTTATAGCACAAGGTGCTGGTAATATTGCATCCGCTTTGTTTGGTGGAATTCCTGCTACTGGTGCAATTGCACGTACTGCTGCCAACATCAAAAATGGAGGCCGTACACCTATTGCCGGCATGGTTCACTCTGTAGCATTGCTATTAATTCTAGTTATTTTAATGCCATACGCAGCTTTAATTCCAATGCCAGCCATTGCGGCAATTTTATTTGAAGTTGCTTACAATATGAGTGGATGGAGAAAATTTGTACAGCTTTTAAAAAGTTCACCAAAAAGCGATATTATCATTTTAGTAACTACATTCCTTTTAACTATTTTCTTTGACTTAGTAATTGCCATTGAATTTGGCATGATATTAGCTGCATTGCTCTTTATGAAGAGAATGAGTGAAGTTACCGAAGTAGAGGGCTGGAAATATGCCGAAGATGATGACGATGACCCAGACAGTATCTCCCTTCGTAAAGTTCCTGATAATACTCTAGTGTATGAAATCAGTGGACCTATGTTCTTTGGTGCTGCCGATAAGATTTTAGAGATTTCCTTAAATCCCAAAGATAATTGCCTGATTCTCCGGATGAGAAGCGTAGGTGCCATAGATGCCACTGCAATGCGTTCTTTGGAAATGCTTTTTGCAGAATGCAAAAAGAAAAAAATCACCCTTGTTCTTTCTCATGTAAATGAACAGCCTATGCGCATTATGGAGAAAGCAGGATTTATTGATAAATTAGGAAAAGACCATTTCTGTGCCCATATTGATGATGCACTTTCCTTTGCAGAAAAACTGCAGGTGCAGGCTTAACATCAGCGATTTATTCGTTTTTATAAATATAAAAATCCAGACTGCCAGACAGTAAACGTCAACTCAACTACGCATTTTCAAAAGCCATCATCCCCAGTATAATGAACTCACTGGCTGGATGATGGCTTTTGATTTTTACAGCATTCTGGTATCTTCTCTGACCACGGCAGCAGGTCTTCGGTCTGTAAGTCCCAAGACATCTGTATCTGTTCAAATACATACTCCAGATAAGATAACGGTTTCAGATCATTTGCTATGGCAGTCTGAATTACACTATAAATTAAGGAAGATGCCGATGCTCCGTTCGGAGTATTGGCAAACAGCCAGTTCTTCCGACCAATCACAAAAGGCTTGACAGACTGCTCTGCCAGGTTGTTGCTTAACTGAATACGCCCATCCTTTAGAAAGCTTGACAGATATTCTTTCTGATTTCGGACATAGGTAATAGCCTTCCCAACTAGACTTTGTGGCAAGGTTCTTTGTG
>NZ_FOHN01000025.1 GCF_900111595.1 [Clostridium] polysaccharolyticum
ATGCAGTCTGCAGACACCGATTTCGATCAGGATTTCACCTGTACTTGACTGCTGGCTTGTGTTCTGTTTTGGTTTCAGTGGAATGAATTTTACTTCCTGTTTCTTTGTCTGGTAATCATGCAGCCATTTTCCAAAGGTTGAGGGCTTGATGTTATTTTCCTGACACCAGGAAAGACTGGTCTTTCCACTGGACAGAAAGTTCTGGATGTGTTGTTCTCGTTCTTGCTTGGATGTATATTTTCGTTTCTCCATTTATACTGCCTCCTAACTTTTTTGTATAGTATAATGGAAGAAACGTGGATTGAGGAGGCGTATCTGAGTTGACGGTTACATTTAAATAATAGAATGAGGAAAGAAGCTGACAAGAACAGTGTACTGATAACCTCTATGCCAGGAAGTATAGACCGATTTATTAAGTTTGATCATATTATATCAGGAATTCCGTATATTATTATGTCAACGAGCATGCCTGATTTAATCATTATTTCTGTATCACTATTTGTGGAAATACCAGAAATAAAAAGATTGAAACACTATATTGAAGAGAATATTGGTTCCAAACTTCTTATCTATGTTTCAAAGCATAACAGGGATGATGCGGAGTATTCGGCAAACAACTATAACACGATTTTGAATTTAGATTCGACAAAAGATTATGCTAGGAGAATACATCTACTCACCAGAGTGAAAGCATTTTCAGAGGAAGATCTTGATAATGGAAAAATGTTTGAATATATTTATAGAATGTTAACATAGTAGGAGGTAATTCAAATTGAATTTGAAACAAGCATTATGGGACATAATTCTAAAAAATAAAGTCCTGTTTGTTTTGGGTATTCTGACATCTATATCTGAATTAGGTTTTTCTGTTCTACTTCCATACATTAATGGAAAAATAATAGATGACGGAATATTGAAAAAAAATATAGAACGATTATTTTATATGTGTATTGTCTTATGTGTTCTGCACCTATTACAATATGTATTTACCATATTTAGCTCCTATGTTTTTACAAAAATATCAAAGGAATATACGACTCATATTTATACAAAAATGATTCATAACATGCTTACGAAAAAACACGATTTTTTTGTTAATCAAAGTTCTGGTGAAATTTTACAAAGAATATCAGAATCATGGCAGTTGGAAGATGTATTTTCTGTAGAATTATTTCAGGCAGTATTATCATTGATATCCTTTTTTGTATCGTTGGTGCTGCTTATAAATATAAGTGTGAAGATGACTCTCCTTGCACTAGGAGCGGGAATGATTATTTTCATACTTTATTATTACGGATCTCAGGTTTTGGAAAAATATCTACCTAAGGTATTAGATATAAATATTAAACTTACGGCCCAATTAGAAGAAGTCATTTCTGGTATTTTTGAAATAAGAGTAAATCAAGCACAACATTTATTTACAAAAGAAATAGATAAGGAAGCAAAAAGCAAATTAAAGGTAAATATGAAGCTGGCAGTATTTCCTTCAATGTATTTTAATGCTACCACTACATTAACGTCATTACTTTTGGTTGGAATACTATATCTGTCTGGTTTGGATATCATTCATGGAACATTGACAGTTGGAACTTATTTTATGATTACTACATATGTACAGATGGTCATAGCCCCTACCATGCAGATAGGATTTATTATAAACACATTGAAGCCAGTACTTATTATTGCAAACAGATTAAAAGAAAATTTTTCAGAGGAACAGGAAATTGATAATTGTAAAGAAGTATTAGAGAAATCGG
Organism: [Clostridium] polysaccharolyticum; assembly: GCF_900111595.1. GTDB lineage: Bacteria > Bacillota > Clostridia > Lachnospirales > Lachnospiraceae > Clostridium_AI > Clostridium_AI polysaccharolyticum. The sequence goes on from NZ_FOHN01000025.1 coordinate 1,758, forward strand.
AGGAGATCAATGTTCTTAACGTGGATTCAGTGGACTATGCATATGTAGGAATGGAACCATTATTTTGTAATATGAATTTTAATATAAAAAAAGGAGAGACGGCACTATTTAGAGGATCCAATGGCAGTGGAAAATCTACCCTTATCAATCTTCTATGTGGTGAAATAGTGGATTATAAAGGAAATATTAAACTAAATTCAAAAAATCTGGATTTGAGAAAATATACATCTGTTACACGACAGCATCCATTTATTTTTAATAGGAATATAAAAGATAATATCATATTGGCACAAGAATATGATAATGTGAGATATGAGCATTTGCTTCAGAAGCTTCATTTTCGTGAATATTTTGATGATCATATTTTGAATGATGATTACATGTTAGAAGAAAGTGGTAAAAATTTGTCGGGAGGACAGACGAAGCTTATTGCATTTGCAAGAAGTATTTATTGTCAAAAGCCAGTGTTGATACTGGACGAAATTATCTCAAATATGGATTGTAAGATGAGAAACATCATAATAGAGTATTTAAAAGAAATAAAAAAGGATTATATCATTATCATTGTAGAACATACAGATGAATATGAGGAAATAGTAGATAGCATAATTTATATGGAGAATTTTAAGAATTGTTAGATTATGAAAAAAGGGGTTGTTGCATATCACAATGGCTAATTTGACAGTCCCTTGCGCCCAGACAAGAATCTAGCCGTCCATTGAATCCACAGCAAATTCTAATCGAAATGGGTGTTCTGTAAACTGCATGTTCCAGAAAGCCTCGGCATCTTTTAAAACTCCCTAAAAACATACACACATGACAATACTAGCCACTTATGGTATAATATAGCCTAGTTTGAGTACACTTACACTATATTGAAAGAAAAGGAAGGAAGAAGTGAATGGCTAAGAGTGTGAAAAGCAGTAAAGAGTTGATGGATCTTCCAGCATATGTGTTAGAGCAGGAAGAAAATATAAAAGAGATTGGAAGCATTGGCTTGGTATTTCGCCATAAAAAAAGTGGAGCAAGGATAGTTGTCATAAGCAATGATGATGACAATAAAGTATTTTCGGCTGGTTTCCGGACTCCGCCACAGGATTCAACAGGAGTAGCACATATTGTGGAACATACTGTTTTATGCGGATCTGAAAAATATCCGTCTAAAGATCCATTTGTAGAGCTGGCGAAAGGATCTTTGAACACCTTTTTAAATGCTATGACCTTTTCAGATAAAACGATATATCCTGTTGCAAGCTGTAATGAAAAGGATTTTCAAAATCTGATGGAAGTTTATATGGATGCTGTATTTTATCCAAATATTTATAAAAAGAGAGCCATTTTCGAACAAGAGGGATGGTATTATGAGTTAGAAAATGAAGAGGCAGAACTGAAAATAAATGGTGTTGTGTACAATGAAATGAAAGGCGTCTTTTCTTCACCAGAGCAGAAGCTGTACCGGATGATTCAGGCATCTTTATATCCCGATACTACTTATGGAATAGAGTCAGGAGGAGATCCGGACGAAATACCGGAACTGACCTATGAAGCCTATCTGGATTTTCATAAGAAATACTATCATCCGTCAAACAGTTATATCTACTTATACGGGGATATGGATATTGAAGAAAAACTAAACTGGATGGATAAAGAATATTTAAGCAACTTTGAAAAAGAAACCATAGATTCAGAGATAAAAAAACAGCCAGCATTTGATAAAATGAAGATCATCCGTGATACCTATTCTGTTTCAGAAGGGGAAGCGGATAAAGCAGGTGCGTACTTAAGTTACAACGTAGTAGCAGGCACCAGTTTAAATAAGGAAATCTATCTGGCACTTGAGATTTTAGAGTCTGCACTAGTACAGTTTCCAGGTGCGCCATTAAAACAGGCACTGATTGATGCAGGAATAGGAAATGATATTTTAAGCGAACTGGAAAATGGCATTTATCAGCCATACTTTGGCATTATTGCAAAAGAAGCTGAATTAAATAAAGAAGAAGAATTCTTGAAGGTAATTCGGGAAACATTACAGAAAATCTGCAAAGAGGGCATAAACAGGCAATCTCTTTTAGCAGCTATTAATTATCACGAATTCCGTTTTAAAGAAGGGGATTTTGGAAGTTATCCAAAGGGACTAATGTACGGAATTACTGTACTTGACAGCTGGCTTTATGACGATGCATCGGCATTTATTCATCTTCAGGCTGAGAAAACTTATCAGAAGATGAAAAAAAATGTGGAGACAGGATATTTTGAAGAACTGATTCAAACGTATTTTTTAGATAATCCGCATAGTTCACTAGTTATTCTAGAGCCGGAAGCAGGTTTAACAGCAAAGAAGGAGCAGGAGTTAAAAGAAAAGCTTGCTGCGTATAAAAAAACATTATCGAAAGAACAGCTGCAAGAAATTATAAAAGCCAATAAAGAATTAAGAACATGGCAGGAAACACCATCTACGAAGGAAGAACTAGAAAAGATTCCTCTTTTACAGCGTTCAGATATCAGAAAAGAAGTTCGTCCAATTCAAAATGAAAAATATAACATTGCAAATGTAACGACTTTACATCATAATGTTACTACCAATGGAATTGGATATATTCGAATAGGATTTGCAGTAAATGACTATGTAGGATATGCCACAGAACTTAGCCTGTTAAGTTATATATTAGGAAAGGCCAGCACGAAAGAATATGAGTACCAGCAGTTAGCCAACGAGGTTAATATATACACTGGTGGTATTGTATATGATATGGAAAAGTATTCTGTCCGCTATGAACAAGATGTATATAAGCCATTTTTTGAAGTAACTATTAAGGTACTTTACGAAAATATTGGAAAAGCTATGAAGCTTGTAGAGCAGGTGCTGTTTGAAAGCATATTAGAAGACCGTAAACGGTTAAAAGAAATTATTTCAGAAGCAAGGTCAAAAATGAAAATTAAGATGAATTCTGAGGCCCATTCCCTTGCAGCAGCTAGGGCACTTTCTTATATTTCAAAAGAAAGCCAGTTTAATGACTGTCTAATTGGATGGTCTTATTACCAGTTTTTGTGTGATCTGGAAGAACATTTTGAAGAAAAAGCGGAACAGTTAGCAGAGACTTTAACACAGCTGATGGCAGGAATTTTCTGCAAAGAAAATATGATTCTAAGCATTACTTGTGAAGAAGAAGGATTTTCAAAGTTTAAGTCAGAAGCAGAAGAGTTTGTTCATAGGGTTGAGGCTGCTAAGAAAGAGTCTTTCCTTGAGAAAAAGAAGGTGCTTCCAGAAGTTACCCCTGTTAATGAAGGAATTCTTACAGCAGGGCAGGTACAGTATGTTGCGTTAGCAGGAAAATGCCTTGATAACGGACTTGCATATACAGGAGCTTTAAAAGTACTAAAAACCATTATGGCATATGAATATCTCTGGATTAACATTCGTGTAAAAGGTGGGGCATATGGGTGTATGTGTAATTTCCTTAGAAATGGAAACAGCTATTTTGTTTCGTACAGGGATCCCAATCTTTTGGAGACCATTGATGTTTACAAAGGGATAACGGATTTTGTGAAGAATTTTACCATTGACCAGAGAGATATGACGAAATTTGTATTAGGAACTGTCAGCACAACAGATAGGCCTTTGAATCCATGTGCAAAAGGAGAACGTGCTTATTCCTGTTATATGTCTGAACTGGATGCAGAACTGCTGCAGAAAGAACGTGACAGCATTATTAACTGCCAGGAAGAAGATATCAGGGCATTAGCAGGCCAGATGGAGTCAATCTTTAAGCATTACATTATCTGTGCAGTGGGCAATGAAGATAAAATAAAAGAACAGGAAAGCGTGTTTGATAAAACATTTAATTTATAGAGGATGGATAGGACAATGAAAAGCAGTTATAAATCAGGTTTTGTAACATTAATAGGAAGACCGAATGTAGGAAAATCAACATTAATGAATCAGATTATTGGGCAGAAAATTGCAATTACTTCTAGTAAGCCACAGACAACTAGAAACAGAATACAGACTGTCTACTCAGAAGAAGCAGGCCAGATTATTTTCCTGGATACGCCAGGTATTCATAAAGCCAAGAATAAACTTGGGGAATACATGGTGACGGTAGCAGAACGTACTCTGAATGAAGTAGATGTAATTTTGTGGCTTGTGGAACCTACTACCTTTATCGGAGCAGGGGAGCAGCATATTGCAGAAACTTTAAAGAGAGTCCGTACCCCAGTAATTTTAGTAATTAATAAAATGGATACTGTGAAAAAGCAAGAACTTCTTCCTGTTATTTCATCTTATCAGAAACTTTATGATTTTGCAGAGATAGTTCCGGTTTCTGCAATGAACGGAGAAAATAAAGAAAATCTTATTCATACTATTTTCTGTTATTTAGAAGAAGGTCCGCAGTTCTATGATGAGGATACTATTACAGATCAGCCAGAACGTCAGATTGTAGCGGAGCTGATCCGTGAAAAGGCACTTCGTCTTTTGAATGATGAAATTCCTCATGGAATAGCGGTTTCCATTGATAGAATGAAAGAACGCAAGGGTGGCAAAATCATGGATATTGATGCTACTATTATTTGTGAAAGAGACTCCCATAAAGGAATCATCATTGGCAAAAAGGGAGCTATGTTAAAAAACATTGGCATGAATGCCCGTCGGGAAATTGAAAATCTTCTAGACCAGCAGGTGAATCTGCAGTTATGGGTAAAAGTAAGAAAAGACTGGCGAGACAGTGACCTGTTCCTTAAAAATTATGGCTATAACAAAACAGAAATTTAAGTATCGCTGGCATAGAAAGATAGAAACTGGCAATCCTAATAATAAAGATAGAAAGGTTAGGGAGGCTGGTTATGAGCGACAGAGAACTTTGGAAGTTATTTGAGAAAACAGGAAGTATTAATGATTATTTAAATTATGCCTGCACATGTGAAAGTAATTTGGATGGGGAAGAGATAGTGTGTCAGGAAAGTTATAAAGAGGATGAGTGTTTTGAGTAACTCAAATTATAGAAATTCTGTTTCCTATATGGGTATGGTGCTTTCTGCCATGCCTGTTGGAGACTATGATCGGAGAGTTGTCCTATTAACAAAAGAATGTGGCAAAATATCTGCTTTTGCAAAAGGCGCTAGAAGACCAAATAGTGCCTTGCTTGCCTGTTCGCAGCCTTTTGCTTTCGGATATTTTACCATGATACAAGGGCGATCTTCCTATACTCTGCTGTCAGCGGATATCAGCAATTATTTTACTGATTTAAGAGAAGATTTAGATCTGGTAGCAATGGGCATGTACTTTTGTGAGTTTGCGGACTATTATGGGAGGGAAAATATAGAAGCTGCCCAGATGCTTAAATTGCTGTATCAGTCATTTCGGGCATTAAGTAAAAGAACCATTGATAAGAGCTTGATTCGATACATATTTGAGCAGAAAATGATGGTGATTAATGGGGAAGGACCGCAGGTATTTACTTGTGTGAAATGCAATGAAAAGGCAGATTGTGAACATTCCTGGCTGTTTCATGTAAGAGAGGGCGGAGTTTTATGCGATACCTGCCGGCGTAATTACTTGGGCGGGTTTTATATAAGCCCAGCAGCTTTATACACCCTGCAGTATATACAGGCATCGTCTATTGAGAAACTGTTTACATTCCGTGTATCGGAAGAAGTGCTAGGCGAGCTGGAACGGTTAAATGAGCAGTACCTTGACAATTATGTAGAGCGGAAATTCCGGTCATTGAAATTATTTGAGTCGTTTTAGATACACTTGGAAGCTGTCAGCAAAGGAAAAAGAAAAATCTGTTGAAAAAATACGCAATAAAGGGTAAAATAAAAAGAACCATGTTTGAAGCGGAGCGAGAAAAGGTAAAGGTGTAAAAATCATGAAGAAAAAGGCTTTCGTAATGGGACTTTGTATTTGCCTTATGCTATCAGTTACTGGGTGTAAAGGAAGACTTGAAGCACTTAGGTTAGCAGACGTAAAGTCTGAAACTATTTTGCTTCGTAGTGACGGAAGCGTGCAGTCAGGTGCATATGAATCCTTCAATGAAATTTATTATGATCAGGCTGAATTAAAGAAATTTATGAAAAAGCAGATTGAGGATTTTAATCGGGAACAAGGAGAAGAGTGTGTCAAGCTTGAAAAGTTTAAAATAGAAAAAAGGGACTCGAAGCATATTGCAAAGGCGGTTGTAACTTTTGATAATGTGAAACGGTACGGTTTAATGAATCAGTCAGAAATAGCAGAGTATACCATGAAAGAGGCAAAAGAAGCCGGAGTGCTTCCAGAGGTATTTACTGTGGCTTCTGATGGAAGCCGTGTTAATCAGAACAAAGTAACGGAAAATGCAGATTATAAAGTTTTGGTAATGAAGATGAAGGGAAAAGTGATATTCCCCGATACTGTCAAGTATTATAAAGACGTAATGTTACTGTCTCCTAACACCGTAGAAACTACGGAAGAAGAAAGAGCGGTAATCGTTTATAAATAAAATACATGAATTATTCATGAAGAGAACAAGATAGAAAGGTGAATTGACTATGGAAAAGACAATGGAGAAAATAGTTGCTTTGGCAAAAGCAAGAGGTTTTGTTTATCCAGGTTCAGAAATTTATGGAGGCTTAGCCAACACATGGGATTATGGAAATTTAGGTGTTGAATAAAAAAACAACGTTAAGAAGGCATGGTGGAAAAAGTTTATTCAGGAAAATCCTTATAATGTAGGTGTGGATTGTGCGATTCTTATGAACCCTCAGACTTGGATTGCATCTGGACATTTAGGCGGTTTTTCTGATCCTTTAATGGATTGTAAAGAATGCCATGAAAGATTTCGTGCTGATAAAATTATTGAAGATTATATGCAGGAAAACAGCATTGCTATGGAAGGTTCTGTAGATGCTTGGTCCAATGAAGAAATGAGTACCTATATTGAAGAACATAATATCTGCTGTCCAAGCTGTGGAAAGCATAACTTTACAGAAATCCGTCAGTTTAACTTAATGTTCAAGACATTTCAGGGTGTTACAGAAGATGCAAAGAATACCGTATATTTAAGGCCTGAAACAGCACAGGGTATCTTTGTAAACTTTAAAAATGTACAGAGAACATCCCGTAAAAAAATTCCATTTGGCATCGGGCAAATTGGAAAATCTTTCAGAAATGAAATTACACCAGGGAACTTTACGTTCCGTACACGTGAATTTGAACAGATGGAATTAGAATTTTTCTGTGAACCAGATACAGATTTGGAATGGTTTGCATATTGGAAAGAGTTCTGTATTAACTGGTTAAAGGATCTTGGCATGAAAGAAGAGGAAATGCGTGTTCGTGATCATGAACAGGAAGAATTATCTTTCTATTCCAAAGCAACATCTGATATTGAGTTTTTATTCCCATTTGGATGGGGGGAATTATGGGGTATTGCAGATAGGACAAATTATGATTTGACTCAACATATGAATGTATCCAAAGAAGATTTAAGTTATTTTGATGATGAAAAGAAGACAAAATATGTACCTTACGTTATTGAGCCATCTCTTGGTGCGGATCGTGTTGTACTTGCTTTCCTGTGTGGTGCTTATGACGAAGAAGAATTAGAAGGCGAGGATGTAAGAACTGTTCTTCATTTTCATCCAGCATTAGCCCCAGTTAAAATTGGTGTACTTCCATTATCCAAGAAATTAGCAGATGGTGCAGGAAAAATTTATGCAGAGCTATCCAAATACTATAACTGTGAATATGATGATCGTGGAAACATTGGAAAGCGTTACAGAAGACAGGATGAAATAGGAACGCCTTTCTGTATTACGTATGACTTTGAGTCTGAGACGGATGGCTGTGTTACAGTACGTGATCGTGATTCTATGGAACAGGAAAGAATTAAGATTGGAGAACTGAAAACCTATTTTGAAAAGAAATTTGAATTTTAATATAAAATAAATAAAGTGCATTCTGCTTAGCGGGATGCACTTCTTTACTTTATATTCCAAACGATGGTATAATAGTATTGGTAAAGTGGAGTTTGGGATAAAAGGGAGGAGTAAAGATGAAAAATAGGGGCATGATCGTGCCATATTCTTTGGCACATTTTCTTGTAGACTTTGCTTGTGCTAATTTTATGTTTCGTTATGGTTATTCATCAGGTTTGTGGTATATACTTGTTATTTTGTATAACTTCTGTGCATTTGCAATGCAGATGCCATTTGGCCTTATTGTTGATAAATGGAATAAAAATGCATTGTGTGCAGCATCTGGATGTATTTTCGTGGCAGGTGCCTATCTGGTTTCACCAGCTGTTTTGCCAGCAGTGGTAGTTCTTGGAATTGGTAATGCGTTATTCCATGTTGGAGGCGGTACGGATGTATTGAACAGCAGTACAAAAAAAGCTTCTATGTTAGGGATATTTGTATCTCCAGGTGCATTTGGTATCTATTACGGAACCATGTTAGGAAAGCAGGGGACAGTTCCATCTGCAGCATTTTTGGTTTCTTTAGCTGTTATGGCGATTCTTATTGCATTCCTGGATTATCTGCCTAATCGTACATTTTTATCTAATAATGTACCAGTATCGTTTCAAATGGAAGGAAAATCTGGTGCCGTAGGAGCAGTGGCCTGTTTCTTTCTTGTAGTTCTGCTAAGATCTTATATGGGAATGAAAAAGTTTGAATGGGGTTCCCAATGGGGAAACTGGTTAATTTGTGCGGTTGTGTCTGGTAAGGCGGCTGGAGGGATTATAGGTGATATATTTGGTTTAAAGAGAACCGCTTTTGTATCCCTATCCATAGCAGCTATCTTGTTTGTATTCTGTGACGAACCAGTATTAGGCATAGCGGCTATATTCCTCTTTAATATGACAATGCCAATTACATTATGGGCGGTTGCAAAAGTATTAAAAGGGTGCAGAGGTTTTTCATTTGGACTGCTTACCGTAGCATTGTTTTTAGGAATGCTCCCATCTTATTTTGCAGATGGCATAACTTATCATAGTCTGATAGAAAGTACAGCAATCGCTTTTGTATCACTATGTGTATTGATGTATGGACTAAAGAAGGTGAAAGAATAATGGGAATTTGGATTTTTCAGACATTATGTATTTCCCTTATAATGACACTGTTACTGGAACTTTTGTTTTGTCTGGCAGCTGGCATTAGGGAAAAAAAAGACTTGCTGCTGGCCTGCCTTGTAAATGTTCTTACGAATCCGTTTGTAGTACTGGTTCATTATATTGCATTGTATTATACTAAATGGAATCATATTCTTGTAGTTGGAATACTGGAAATAGGGGCAGTAATTGTGGAAGGAATTTGCTACAAGTCGTATGGAAAAAAGATTCCACATCCATTTTATTTATCCTTGTTTGCCAATCTGTTTTCTTATGGAACAGGCTTGCTGATAAACATTCTTAATTAGAGGGGGAGATAATCATGAAAAAATTATTAGATAGAACGGCAATGCTGTTTGCATGTATGTTTTGTGCTGTAATATTAGGGAGACAGGAAATTTTATTTGCTGATGTGGTTTTGGATAATGGGCCTGAGAAAATAGAAGAAACATTGAATCCAGATCATCCACAGGATGATTTTATGAAAGAACATTGGGATGAAATAAGAAAATATAATGGAGAGTTTGTTGGTGACGACGAAAAAAAAGAAATCTATGTGTGGACATATCCTTATTCCGATGAAGCTGCAGGACATATAAAGGCGGCTTTTTCAGAATTACCATTTATGTACTTGTATTATGAAGAATATGAAATGCTGTGGGGATATGTACAAAGTGATGAAATGCAAGGATGGATATGCATTAATGCACCAGAGGTTCCGTTTTTTAATCGTAATCTGGCAGGAGAAGATGTGGACTGCAAAGAAAAGGACAAGTTCTATGATAAGGAGAATAAATGGAGTGAAAAACAGGTGCTTTTACTTGTAACAGGTCTTGTGACTGGGTTAATTGCTGTTACAGGGATACTTATGAAAGTGTTCTGGAAGAAAGAAAAAGAGCAGTAGAGGGGAGGTGCATGTAAGAGACAAGGGATGCACAGAAAATCCAGATGGATAAAATGCAAAACTATGTCAGCACTGCTTTATTCTTTATAAAAAAATCAGGAAAGGGGATTATCAAGAAATGAAAAGAAAGTTAATGGTACTTTGTTTTGTGGCATTCTGTTTTATGGCAGGAAGCTTTCTGAATGGGAATTTAGTGAAAGCAGATGTTATATGGGAGCCGCCAAAAAGTGAATTTATGGAGGAACATCGCAAGGAATGCAGTTATGAAAACAGAGAGTATATCACTATGGGAAAAAATGGACATGTTTCTGCTTATGTAGATCCACTCTCAGACAAAGAGGCAGTTAAAATTAGCAATAACGAGCATGTAAGGGTTATGTATCGTTATACGGACAGTAAAAAGGGAAAAGCATGGGGAATGATTTCAGAGGGCCTTCGCTATACATCTCATAATGAAGTATTATGGGTAGAAATGGCTGAACTGAAACTGGTTTATGATCATATTGAATTTTGTAAGGATCACAAATCAGAACTGCAGCCTATGGATGATCGATTTGATGGAAAGTGGGAAGAAGTTTATTGCAGCTTATGGACATATCCCAATTCTGGAATTAGTACAGGACATATTTGTTACCAACTGGGCCAAGGGCTGGAATATTTATATGTAGATGAGTATGGCAGAACTTGGTCTTATATATGTTATTATCGTGGACAAAAAGGCTGGATCTGTCTTGATGATCTGGAGATCGGAATGATAAGTCCAGAACCTTCTGTGTCCGCTTCACTTTTGCCAACAGGCACACAAGAAGTGAAAACATCAGAACCAGCAATATTTCTAGTACCGACACCAGAACCAGTCCCAACTAGCTCTATAATGCCTACAGAAGTGCCTGTTCCTGTAAAAACGCTTCAATGCAGATTTGAAGCTGTGAATACATGGAAAGGTGGATTTATAGGGCAGTTTACTATTACGAATAAAGGAAAAAAGACTGTTAAGAACTGGAAAGCTAGTTTTTCAAGTGATTATGAAATCAGTTCTTTATGGGGAGCAAAGTTAGTAAGTAACAAAGATGGAGCATGTTTCGTTTCTAATGAATCATGGGATACAGGTATTGAACCAGGAGATTCCAGATGTTTCAGTTTTATAGCACAAGGAGATTACAAAGATACGCTGTGGGATATAGATGCAGTTGCATTAGATTAAATGGAAAGAGAAAAGGCAGGAGAAGGTTATTTCCTGCCTTTTCTCAATTGTATGAAAGCATTCTGAAAAAAGTACACCAGTACACACTCAGGGAAAGGCAGTATATTTAGAAAATAGTTTGTTTTTTTATGAAATTTGTTTACTATTAACAGATTAGTCTCCTGTATAAGACATAAATTGTATAAAGTTACTTGACAAAGAACTAGCTGAAAGGTAAAGTTATAGACAAGATAGCTAACAAATCTACTAGTATTGCATACACTTCTTAGTTAAGAAAAATGAATTCCCAATAAGAATACAAAAGAAAAGCATCGAACATGAAGGAGTTTTCCTATTTGGGTTTAAGTAGGGGAAAGGTGGATGTTATGTACAAAAATTTAATAGAGGTTATTACTTCCAAGGTGGAAGAAAACAATCGCGGGATTTATTTTATACGGGGCGAGGATGCGGAAGAATTCCTTTCCTATAAAGAACTTTACGAGCTAGCGTGGAGACAGAAGCAATGCATGATAGAAAAAGGATTGAAAGCAAAGACGGAAGTAATACTGCAATATGAAGATAATAGGGAATTTCTGATCGCTTTTTGGGCATGTATACTTGGAAGAATGATTCCAGTGCCACTTCCAGCACAAAAAGGAAAGGAATCCGTAGGACAAGTGTTAAAAATCTACAGACAGCTGCGAAATCCTTATATTGCAACAATAAATTCGAGACGAAAAGAAATCGTTAATGATCTAGATGAAAAAGATGTTAAAAAAATACATATATATGAAAATGCAGGGAATTGTGAATTGAGTAATTGTGTGGAAACTCCAGTTGGCTGTAATCCAGATGATGTTGCTTTTTTACAATTTTCTTCTGGTTCTACAGGAGAGCCAAAGGGGGTGCAGATCTCACATTATAATCTGCTGGAGAATTTTAAAGGAATGGTGGAAGACAGTGAAGTAGTTGAGACGGATTCTATACTCAGCTGGATGCCTCTTTACCACAATATTGGACTTATTATAAGTCATATGCTGGGAATTTACTGTAATATAGACAGCTATCTTATGAATACGGATTTATTCATTTACAGGCCTTATCTGTGGATGGAGAAAGTCAGTGAGCATAAAGTCACTTTAACATGCAGTCCAAATTTCGGCTACCGTTATTATTTAAGAGGTATTATGAATCGGGACTGTAGTGGACTGGACTTGTCAAATTTAAGGATCATTTTAAATGGTGCAGAACCTATCACCTTGAAAGCCTGTAATACTTTCCTGGAAATGATGAAGCAGTATCATCTTAGGGAAAATGTCTTCCAGACAGGGTATGGCTTATCAGAGGCCACAGTTTCTGTGACATCCACTAAAGTAGGAAGACTCTTAGAAAACGTATGGATTTGTGGCGAAAATCAGAGAATAGGTACACCAGTTCAGTTTTTAAGTTCTGAAGATGAAAATTCATTTGTAGTAGAACTGGTGAAGGTGGGACGGACACACCGTAATAATGAAATCAGAATTGTGGATGAAGAAGGCAACGTACTGGAAGAAGATTATTTTGGCGAGATACAGGTTGCAGGTACTATTATAAGCAGTGGATACTATGATGGACTGAATCAGAATGAAAAAATGAAAATTCAGGATGGATGGCTTAGTACGGGAGATATTGGGTTTATCCATGAGGGTGAACTGATTATCAGTGGCAGGAAAAAAGACATTATATTTGTAAACGGAAAAAATTATTACTGCCATGATTTAGAGAATATCATAAAAGAAGAGTATCCTAATTGCGAATGTGCTATTTGTGGTATTTTTCAAAAAGAGGCAGAACGGGACCAGATTATTTTGTTTTTGGTAAAAGGAGACCAGACTTTTATAGAACTGCGTAAGTTTGGCGATTCATTAAAAAAGAGAATTGCAAAACGGACAGGCATTATTTTAGATAAAGTAGTTTTAATCAGCGAAATACCAAAGACGAATAGTGGAAAGATACAAAGATTCCAGTTGAAAGAATGGATTGAAAAGAAAAATTATTATGATTTGTATCAGCAGTATTCCAGAGCACAAGTGATTGATATTATACAGGAGCAGTTAAAAAACATATTAGGATTCACCATAGACGATTTGGATGAGAGCATTGTAGAAGCAGGAGTCAATTCTATAAAAGCGGCCCAGTTCCATAAATTGATGTCACAAGTAATAGAAATGGAACTTCCAGTTTCTTTAGTATTTGATTATCCAACGGTCAATGCTATTGCTGATTTCATTTTAGGAGAAGACGGTAAAGAGTATGAACGGCAGGAAACGAAAGAACTCTTTCAATCAGATGATATTGCAGTAATAGGAATGGCATGTCAATTTCCGAATGGAGCGGATAGCTTAGAAAAATATTGGAAAAAGCTGCTGGAAGGTTATGATGGCATTACAGAGATACCACAGGAACGTACACTATTAAAAAATTTCTGTGAAAAAAACCAGCTGAACATAAAAGGCGGATTTTTAGCGGATATTGATAAAATGGATGCAGGATTTTTTGGAATAACCCCAATCGAAGCAAAGTATTTAGACCCACAGCAGAGATTGCTGCTTACAAACAGTTATTTGGCACTGCAGGATGCATTTTTAGATAGGAAAAAACTTAGAGGAAGTAAAACAGGAGTATTTATAGGAATTTCAAACTCTGATTACAAAGAGATACTTCCAAAGGATGAAGCAGTGTCTTATATGCTGTCAGGAAATATGAACAACATGGCGGCTGGACGTATTAGCTATACGTTTGATTTTCAAGGTCCATCTATGGTCATAGATACAGCCTGTTCTTCTTCCTTGGTTGCGATTCACCAAGCGGTTCTTAGCCTCCAGTCAGGAGAATCGGATATGGCCTTAGCAGGTGGAGTCAACTGTATTTTGTCACCTTATGGATATCTTGGGCTGATGAAAATGGAAGCATTGTCACCAACAGGGCACTGCCACACCTTTGGCGAAGAAGCAGATGGCTATGTACGAAGTGAGGGCTGTGGCATGGTTGTATTAAAGCGTTATCAGGAAGCACGAAGAGATGGAGACCGGGTATACGCTCTGATTAAGGGAAGTGCTATTAATAGTGATGGATGGAGCAGTGGCCTTACAGCACCGAATGGAATGGCACAAGTTAGGGTTATGCGTCAGGCTTTAAAAAATGCAGGAATAAGTCCAGAAGATGTTTCATTTGTAGAAACTCATGGAACTGGAACGAAACTGGGAGATCCTCAGGAGATTAATGCTTTACATAGAGTGTATGGAGAGAGAAAAGAAGAATTATATCTTGGAGCAGGAAAAACCAATATTGGACATGCAGAAAGTGCAGCAGGAATTGCAGCATTTATTAAGACCGTGTTAGCAGCATATTATGGAATATTGCCTGGCAATTATGGAATTGCTGCAAAGAATAGCTATATTCCTTGGAAAAGGATGAAGTTTCAGGTGTTAGATAAAGCTATGCCTTGGAGAGCACAGAACAGAATAGCAGGCATAAGTTCTTTTGGATTAAGTGGAACCAATGCTCATGTAATCGTTGCTCAGGCAGAGCCAATGAAAGCGGTGGAGTTTCCAAAAAAATATCCACAGATACTTACATTATCTGCAAGAAAGTTAGACCAGCTTCATAAGGAAATAGAGCATTTTGCTGATTTTCTGGAGAAGACGGATGCACCTATGGAACAGATTATATATACAGCAAACCGCCATAAGGCAAGTGAAAAATACCGATTAGGATTAGCGGCAGCAGAGAAAGAAGAATATATTGAACAATTGCAAAAAGCCAGCAAAAAGAAGAGTACAGGGCAGATAATTGCAAAGAATAACAAGATCGTGCTGCTTTGTGGAGAGATACAGAAGCTTGATACAGAAGGATTTTTCAGGCTATATGAGGAAAATGAAGTATTTCAGAAGGCTATAACGGAATGTGAGAGAATATTGCAGTCAGAATTTTCTCTAAAGGAAATGGAATGGGTTCAGAAACTTGGAAAGGGAACGGACAGAGAACAGGAAAAATGGAAGCTTTATTTTAGCATGGCAGTACAGTATGGACTGATTGCAGTACTGAAAAATTTCGGTGTGGAATTTAGTGGAATAGCAGGACATGGGAATGGTGAGTGGATAGGCTGTGTTGTAGCAGGCAAAATTACATTGAGACAGGCATTTGTTTTCGCTACTTATATTTTAGAGGCAAAACAAAAATATGGAAGGAGGAAAAAAGCAGCATTACTGTTTTTATCAGAAGAAGAATGGGAGAATATTAAGCAGACAGAACAGAATATCCATCTGCTTACAGTCAATTCCAGAGAGAGCATAGTAGTTGTTTATGAGGAAGTGTCAGAGTTTCTTTCTTGCATGGAACAGAACCAGATTTCTTATATAGAACTGGAAGAATATGTATTATGGATAGACGAAAAGGAAAAAGCAAAGGAAGAAGTTCAAAAGCGTATGGAAGGAGAACAGACAGAATGTGGAATAATTCCTTATTATAGCACGCAGGAATACGGGAAAGGAGGACAGACAAAGCAGTTCCATTTCTGGGAACTTCTAGAACAGACTGCACATATACAAAAAACAATGGAAGCAACAGAGGCACTCGACTGCAGTATTTATCTAGAATGTAATGCACGTCCGTATTTGTCTGCTTTAGCGGAACAGAATCTGCAGGAGGAAAAATATATACTGCCAGTTATAAGAAAGGCTGGAAGGGAAGAACTTCAGCTTAGAACGATGATTGGAAAATTATATGGGCAGGGGGTAAACATACATTTTTCATTAGGAAAAGGACAGGGCGACTGGCTTGTTTCGTTGCCAGGTACAGAGTTAAAACAGAGCAAATTTTGGTTTTAAGAAAGTGGAGGATACCAATGCAAAAGATAATTGGAAAGATAAAAACATTGATTCAAGATGTTTCTGGAATTGATGAAGAAGAAATAGAAATTGACTGTAATTTATTTTCGCTTGGATTAGATTCTCTTATGTTAGTTCAGATTAAGAAAAAAATAGATAAGGAATTTCAAGTGGAAATTCCCATGGCTAGAGTCATGAGTGATCTGGACACCATAGAAAAAATCGCTCAGTTTATTGTGGAAAATACTGCCATTAGTGTCGTTTCTGGCAGCAATGAAGATGACGATGTAACAGAACAGCTAAAGGAAACAGTTGAACTCTGGAAACCTCAGAAGAAAGAAATTTCAGATGAAAAGATAACAGTACAGGAAGGAGAAAAAGAATCTGTATCTAGGATCGTGCATTCCGATGGAGTTCAAAGTATTCTGGAAATGCAGATGAAGGTTATGGCCGATTCTTTACAGAACCTTGCTGTGAAACAGTTAGAAGCTTTAGCCGGACAGCCAGAAGAACCTGTAGAAAAGAATATGGTAAAAAACAGATTTTCAGAAAATGCAACAGCTAAGAAAAAGGAAAATAGAGAGAATACAAACCGCCCATTTCCACAGGTTAATTTCCGTGCGGTAAAACTGGATCGGGATATTTTTACGCTGGAACAGAAAGCATTTATACAGAAATTCATTAAAAGATACAATGAAAAAACCAGAAAAAGCAAAGAGTATGCAAGAAATAACAGAGAACAGTTTTGTGACTGGATTGCATCTTTGAATTTCCGTACGGATTTTAAAGAACTGATATATCCTATTGTTTCTTCTCATTCCCAAGGTTCAAAATTCTGGGATTTAGATGAGAACCTTTACTTGGATATGGCAATTGGATATGGAGTACACTATTTTGGCCATAGGCCACAGTTTATTATTGATGCCATACAGCAGCAGATTGCAAAAGGATATGAAACAGGCCCACAGACAGATCTGGGGGGAGAGGTTTCCAGACTGATTTGTAAGATTACAGGTGCACAAAGAGCTGCCTTTTCCAATACAGGTTCGGAAGCTGTTATGGCAGCGTTGCGAATTGCAAGAACCGTGAAAAAGAAACCGAAAATTGTTATGTTTAAAGGGGCGTATCATGGAAATTTTGACTGTGTACTTGCAGAATCCTTAGACGGGGTTACATTTCCAACTTCACCAGGAACCATGTATGGCATGGTGGAAGACGTGATGGTCCTTGAATATGCCAAAGAAGAATCTCTGCGGATTATTGAGGAACATGGATTTGAAATAGCAGGAGTTATTGTGGAACCAGTCCAGAGCAGGAATCCAGGGTTACAGCCAAAGGAATTCTTAACAAAGTTAAGAGTCTTGACAGAGCGGATTAATGCAGCCCTTATTTTCGATGAAATGATTACAGGATTCCGAATCTGTCCAGGTGGATGCCAAGAGTATTTCGGAATTAAAGCAGATATGGCAACTTACGGAAAGATTGCAGGAGGAGGCTTGCCAATTGGAATTGTGGCAGGAAAAGCAGAATACTTAGATGCCGTAGACGGTGGTTACTGGAATTATGGTGATAACTCATATCCAGAAAAGGAAATGACATTTTTTGCAGGAACATTCTGCAAACATCCATTAAGCCTTGCTGCGTCAAAAGCCGTTTTGCAGTTCATAGACAAAGATGGTGGAGCAATACAAAGACAGGTTAATGAAATGACGGCACAGTTTGTAATGTCTGTAAATGCTTATTTCAGGGAAGCCAATGTACCTCTTATTGTGAAGTATTTTGGATCAGAATTCCGTTTTGAAGCATATGGAAAATATGATTTAGCTAAATTACCAGCAGAAATAGAACTGTTTTTTTATCTTTTAATGGAGAAAGGCGTTTATATATGGGAAAAAAGAACATGTTTCTTTAGTGCTGCACATACGAAAGAAGATGCATGCTTTTTCCTTCAGGCAATTAAAGAGAGTGTAGAAGAAATGAGAAAGGGAGGTTTTTCCTTTTCATCAGAACAAAATATAAGCAGTGAACCTTACAAAAAAAAAACAGGTCTACCTGAACCAATAGAAGAACCTGGTGAAAATATCTGTAAAATTACAAAGGCACAGGAGAGATATTTTCTGTTAAGCCAGATGGAGAAAGCAGAAGCAGGAACGCACCTTCCTTCTGCATTTGTGTTAAGTGGTGATTTTGATACTTCCAGAGTAGAAGAAATTTTTCAGAAAATTGTGGATAGCCAAGAAGCTTTACGTGCCTGCTACTGCTTTAGGAATGATGAAATAGTCTTGAAAATACAAGATAAGTGCAAAATACAGGTGGAATTTGAAGAAGGCCAAGAAGCTTATGTAAACCAGTATGTAAAAGAATTTATTAGGCCTTTTGATGTGTTTTGTGCACCTTTAATGCATGTAAAGGTAGTGAAACTGGCAGAAAAAAAATACCTTATGTTATCTGACTTGCATCATAGCATAGCGGATGGTTATTCCTGTACGCTGATTACAAAGCTGTTTATGGATTTGTATGAAGGAAAGGAACTGGAAACGGTAGGAAGAGCGTGTTCTGAGTATGTGAATTATCAGGAATGGTATAGCTATTCGTCAGAGCATGGCAAAGCTATAGAATTCTGGAAAAATGAGCTAGCAGACAAGGATTATGGCGTAGTTTTTCCATTAGATTATGCAAGGACAGAAGGAAACAATACCAGTGGTGCCTGTATTCACGAAATTATCGGCCATCAGGTTTTAATCGGTTTAAAAAAGCTTGCAAAAGACATGAAATGTACGTTATACCATCTTCTTTATGGGGCATTTGCTTTGCTGTTATATAAGACTACAAAGAAAGAGGAGTTTGTAGTTGGTACACCTATTATGACAAGAGACGAGGTGTTTGCAGAAACCATTGGCTATTACACCAATACGGTAGTAATAAAAAACAGAATAGAAGATAGCTGGCAACTGGAAAAATACATTGAAGCAGCCAAGCTTTACTGTGGCCAGAGCATTGCTTACAGCAAAATTGCATTTGCAGATCTGATACCTTTGGTAGAACCCCATAGAAAAGAAAACCGCAATCCTGTTTTTGATACGATGTTTATCTATGAAAATGCAGAAGAACGTGTGAATCACATGGCAGATATACGCTGTGAAAGTGTACAGATTCCTGTTAGCCAGTCCTTTTTTGATCTGAGTTTTGAAGTGATTGAGGAACATAAGCAGTTAACGGTAGGTGTTACTTATAAAACTTCCTTATATAAGAAGGAAACGGCAGAACGTATTGTGAGCTGGTATGTGGAGCTTTTAAAAGAAATGATTCATCATCCAGAGAAGACGGTTTCTGGCTATCTGAAAGAATATGAGAAGGATTGGGAAACATTACGGCAAGAGTCGCAAGAATGTGAGAAAAAACGCAATTCTGTGGAAATCGTTTTAGAAGGAGAAAAAGAAAATTCCAAGATTGTATGTTTACAAAACATTCAAAGTATAGAAGAAGAATTAAAGAATTACTGGAAAGATTCGCTGAATCTTTCAGAAGTAGATGTACAAGAAAATTTCTTTGACTTAGGCGGGCGTTCAATTGATGCCATGAAACTGATAGACAGGTTAAGGCAGCGATATGCCATTACGATAATGGATTTATTTAAATATCCAACTATTGAACAGCTTGCCAAGAAAATAGGTGGAAAGGCAAAAGCAGAGGAGAAGAAAAACATTTGTGTGAGTGAAAAGGGAGTTATGCTGGGAAAAAAAGAAAACGGCCAGATGCCAATTGCGATTATAGGGATGGCAGGACGTTTTCCGAAAAGCAGAAATGTCAACGAATTCTGGGATAATCTTATACAAGGAAAGGAGTGTATTGAACATTTCCAAAAGGAAGAATTATTAGAAGCGGGAATACCAGAAGAGGAATTAGAAGATAAAAACTATGTCTATGCCAAAGGAATTCTAGAAGATGCAGAATGGTTTGATGCAACATTTTTTGAGTATTCTCCAAAAGAAGCGGAAAAAATGGATCCCCAGATCCGGATATTTCATGAATGTGTGTGGAATGCACTGGAAGATGCAGGTTACACACCTGGTTCTGTGGAGGGGGGAGGAGAAGGTTCACAGAATATAGGAGTTTTTGCTGGAAGTGCATCGGATTATACATGGATGACTCAGATCTATCAGCCAACATCATGCGGACAGGAACGGATTGAGAGGATTTCTTTAAATGATAAGGATTATATGACAACCAGAATTTCTTATAAAATGAATCTGACAGGTCCAAGCTATGGTGTACAGACAGCCTGTTCTAGTTCTCTTACGTCTATTCATCTGGCATGCAGTGCTTTGGAACGTGGAGAGTGTGAAATGGCGTTAGCAGGCGGAGTATCTGTAATGCTGCCGAAAAAAACAGGATATCATTATGAAGAAGGCATGATATTTAGCAAAGATGGCCACTGCCGTGTATTTGATGAACAAGCCTCCGGAACTATTTTTAGCGATGGAGCAGGGGTTCTTGTCCTTAAGCCATTAGAGAAAGCTGTGGAGGATAAAGATACTATATATGCTGTAATTCGAGGAACAGCAGCCAATAATGATGGAAAACGGAAGGCAGGCTATACAGCACCAAGTATTGAAGGACAGAAACAAGTAATTGAACAGGCACTTGAAAATGCTAATGTAGATCCATCTACTGTAACTTATGTAGAAGCACATGGAACAGGAACCTTATTAGGGGATCCAATTGAGGTAGAAGGACTGAAAGAAGTATATCCAAGAAAGGAACAGCCATATTGTGCATTAGGTTCTTTAAAATCTAATTTTGGACATTTAGATGCAGCGGCAGGAGTGGCAGGTGTCATAAAAGCAGCACTGGCATTAAAAAATCATAAAATACCTGCAAGCATTAATTGTGAAACCCCAAATCCTAATATGCATTTAGAAGAAAGTCCATTTTACATTCCTAAGCAGACAGTTCTATGGAAAAAACAGATAGGAAAAGATGGATGCGAAATCCCAAGACGAGCAGGAGTTACTTCTCTAGGATTTGGAGGAACGAATGCTCATATAATATTAGAAGAGTATGAGAAACCATTGGAAAGTGCAGAATATAAGGGAGAAGCAAAGCTGCAGAAACTGTTTCTTTTTTCTGCAAAAACTAGTGCAGCTTTGGAACGTATGAAAAAACAGTATATAGAGTATCTTGAAACCAATAAGAAGGTGAATCTAGAAGACGTTGCATATACTTTGCTAATTGGAAGAAAGGCATTTTCCTACCGCCAGATGGTGTTAGCTTCTACAAGAGAGGAATTATTAGAAGGACTAAGAGGAGAAAAAAAACATGTACTAGTAAAAGAAGATACCGTAGATAAGGAAAAGTCAAAGGTTGTATTTCTATTTACGGGACAAGGTTCCCAATACGTAAATATGGCTAGGGAGTTATACGAGAAAGAAAGCCTGTTCCAAAATCATTTAGACAGATGTTTTGCAATTATGAATCAGTCGTTTTTGGATAATAGGGATTATAAAAACATAGTATTTCCAGCCAGAGAAAAAGAAAACGAGGCTAGTCAGAAGATACGGGAAACAGGAAATGCTCAGGTAATTTTATTTATGATAGAGTATTCTATGGCAATGTTTCTTATGGAGCTGGGAATTAAGCCAGATGCCTTATTAGGCCATAGTCTGGGAGAATATGTGGCTGCCTGCGTTGCTGGCGTGTTCTCACTGGAACAAGGGTTAAGACTTGTGGCAGAACGTGCAAAGCTTATGCAAGGCATGGAGCGTGGTGGCATGGATGCTTTAACTTTGACGGAAGAAGATGCCAGAAAGTTAATAAAAGAAAGTCAGCAGCATCTTTGGGTTGCAGCCGTAAATGGAGAACAGAATTGTGTGGTATCAGGAAGCTTTGAGGAATTAGGCCAATTTGAAAAGTTTTTAGAACAGAAGTCAATAGACTATAAAAGACTAGAAACTTCTCACGCATTTCATTCTGGAATGATGGAGCCAATGTTAGAGGATTTTGCAAAACTATTAAATTCCATATCTATGGAAGCACCAAAGATACCATATATTTCAAACTTAACAGGTACTTGGATTACAGATGAAGTGATTACTCCAGAGTACTGGTGTGAACATTTGCGTCATACGGTTCTTTTCTATGAGGGAATAAAAACAGTATTAAGTAAAAAATGCATTTTTGTAGAAGTTGGGCCGGGAAAGGTGTTAAGCTCCCTTGTAAAACAGTGTCAGCATAATGGACTGCAGAATATTAAATCTGTTCAGAACATGATACGCCATTCAAAGGAAAAAATAGATGATGTGACATATCTTGTGGGACAGGTCGGAGGACTATGGTGCAGTGGCGTAACCATTAATTTTGATTTACATTATAAAAATTATCCTTTAAACAAAGTTTCATTGCCTGGTTATCCATTTCAGGGACAAGAGTTTCCAGCGGCAAGCATTACGATGGAAAAGGAAAGAGAATCCCGTTCGATAGAGGACTGGTTATATCGTCCATGTTGGAAAATGATGAAACCAGCCACTGGTTCCAAAGAGAGTGTATCTTCAATGCTTGTACTTGCAAAAGATAAAACTTTGTTTGAGCAGTTTTATCAGAAACTTACAGAAAACGGTATATCCTTTCAGGCGGTGTTAGTTGATGAAAACTGGGAGACAAGGCTTCAGAATTTATTTGCTGATTCAGTAGAAATGAATCAGGAAGTTACGATTATCAATGCTGTTCCGTACTCGGAACTTACACAAGAAAGCTGCTTCTGGGAAATTGTAAGACAGGTTCAGATTTTTGGCAGTTCCAAACAAATACGCTATTACACAGTATCCCAAGAAAGAAGTGGGCAGGAGTACCTGCTAGCAAGTTTGATTAATGGTGTATGTTCGGTGGCAAATAAAGAATACGAAAACATATCTTGTACACATATACAGATTGCAGGGGAAAGTGGGAAGGAACAGCTTGTGGAGTATGTACTAGAAGAGTGTGCAAGCCTCCAAAGCAGTGCCTATATTAAATATTTAAATGGGGTCCGTCTAGAAGCAAGTCATGAACCTTTGCTTATGGAAGAATCAGAGGCAAGTGCATTTCAGAAAGGTGGCAATTACGTGATTACAGGCGGTCTAGGGGATATAGGAAGATTTCTTGCAGATTACCTGATTGATAAGTATGATGCCAATCTGCTGCTTTTAGGCAGAAATGAACTGCCAGAAGAAAATCAATGGAAGCGTTATTTAGAAGAACAGCCAGAGGATTCGACAGCACAGAAAATAAAATCTTTGTTTAGATGGAAAGAGAAAGGGACGCAAGTTACGGTAAAGATTTGTGATATCTGCAATTTAGAAGAAGTAGAAAATGAGGTTCTGGAATTTGAACACAAGCATGGAGAAGTAAACGGTGTATTTCATACTGCAGGAATTAGAGGAGAAGGGTTAATCCGTTTTAAAACCAAAGAGAAGTCTATGGAGGTATTAAGGCCGAAAGTGCTGGGGACAAAGGTTTTAGATCAGGTGTTTGCGAAGAAAAAACTGGATTTTATGCTTTTGTTTTCTTCTTTAGCAACTGTAACAGAGGATGCGGGGCAATCGGATTATGTAGCAGCAAACCGTTATTTAGATGCTTATGCAGACTGGGCAGCAAAGAAATATTATGGCAGGAAAACTATATCGGTCCGCTGGGATAACTGGAAGAATATTGGCATGGCACATCGGGCATGTTTAGAGAAAAACAGCATCAGCAGTTTCTTTCAGGATGGACTTATGCCGGGGCAAGGGATAAGAATTATTGAAAAAGTCCTGAACTGCAGGGAGCCCCAAGTAATTGTTTCAATTAAGGAACTGACGAAAAAGCTGTGGCAGGGAGAAAGAAAAGACAGACAGGAACTGATAAAAAATATGCTTCAGGGAACTGTGATTTATGAACGGCCAGAGCTGTCTTCTGAATATGCAGCACCTGTAACAGAAATAGAAAAGCATTTAGCATTAGTCTGGGCAGGAGCATTCTCGTTAAAAACAGTTGGGATTTATGATGATTTCTTCGAGCTTGGAGGAGATTCTCTGTATGCGATTGGTATTGTAAATGAATTGAAGAAAAGTTATCAGGTGGATATGACGGATATATATGATTATCCAACTGTGGCACAGCTAGCATTAAAACTGGAACCTCGTTCCTTTGATTTAAAACAGCAGTTAGCCCGTGTAAGCAAGACGCTTGCTGCAAGAAAAGATTCTTCTATAAGAGAACGGCAGCTAAAAGAAGAACAGGATAAATATGAAGAGTTGTGTAAAGCTTACGATACTATGAAACTGGAAAAGAAAAAGAACTGGAAACAAATACTGCTTCTTGGTGGAACAGGGTATCTTGGCATATATCTGTTAAAGGAAATCGTAACTCAGACAGATGCACAGGTTGTTCTGATTGTAAGGTCACACAAAGACTGTGATGGGCAGACACGTATCTATGAAAAATTTTGTGAATATTTTGGAGAAGAGATATATCAGATTTATCAGGACAGATGGCTTGTTTTAGAAGGGGACATAACAGAACAGAATTTTGGACTGGATTATACAGTTTACTGGGAACTGGCTAAAATTACAGAATGTATCGTAAATGCCAGTGGAAAAGTGGATCATTACGGAGAATATGAGGCATTTTATGAAGCCAATGTAGAAACAGTGAAACAGATCGTTGCATTTAGCAAGACTGGATGTAAAAAGGAGATTCACCAGATGTCTACAAAAGGGGTAGGAACAGGAAAAATAGAGGGCAGAGACAGTATTTTGTTTACGGAATTTGATACGGATTTTGGACAGGAATTTAATAATTATTACGTCGATACGAAACACGAAGCGGAGCAGATGCTGTTAGGACTTCGAGCTGACGGATTTGATGTAAATGTATACCGTATTGGAGATATTGTATATGATTCGGAAAATGGACATT
The DNA here is from genome assembly GCF_900111595.1 of [Clostridium] polysaccharolyticum. GTDB lineage: Bacteria > Bacillota > Clostridia > Lachnospirales > Lachnospiraceae > Clostridium_AI > Clostridium_AI polysaccharolyticum. The sequence goes on from NZ_FOHN01000025.1 coordinate 26,733, forward strand.
TTCAGGAGAATATTGAAAAAAATGCTGTGTATCTGCTTATGCAGTCTATTCTGCAGCTGGATTATCTTCCAGATCTGGATTTGGCATTTATTGAATTTTCATATGTGGATTTTATCAGCAAGGCGGTTTTGAAACTGATGCAGCAGGAGGAGTTAAAACAGGAGACCTATCATTTACAGAATCCACATCTTCTGACGCTTAGAGATTTGTCATTGGTGTTAAAAGAAGAAGGATTTGGAATTGAATACATAGAGGGCAAAGCATTTATCCAGTATCTCGTTGAAAATTATGATGTGGATAAGAAAAAGAATGCTATCCAGAATTTTTTAACTTATTCACATCTTCTAGAAGTACCTATGTATACGGAATTTGTGATTGCGACGAAGAAGACCTGCTGTCTGCTTCATAAGTTAGGACTTAACTGGAACCGTCCAGATGTAGAATCTCTCCGGAAAATGATTGAGTATGGACAGAAGATACATTTCTTTTCAAGGCCATTAGAGAAAGAGGACGAAAACAATAACGTAAAGAGAAGGGGAAAATTTCGTGAAAGATAAACATGTAATACTTTACTTTACTGGAACACATAACAGCTTAATGGCAGCAGACATCATAGGGGAGGCCATAGAAAAGCAGGGTCTGGGAGAGTGCAGGAAACTTGCACTTTCCCAGTTCAATACAAAAGAAATGCTAGATGCAGAGACTCTTGGCATTGTCTGCCCAGTATATTTCTGGGGACTTCCAAATCTGGTTCGGGAAACGGTAAAAAAACTGCAAATAAAAACAGGTACATACATATATGGTGTAATTACTATGGGAAGCAGTGCAGGAAATGCATTGCCAGAACTTAAACGGTTACTGGATGGCAAAGGCAATACACTTTCTTATGGAGCAGCAGTGAAATGCCCAGATAACTACTCCACAGTGATGGGAATGCAGAAAACAGACAAACATGAAAAGATTTTACAAGAGGCAAAAGAGGCATTAAAGGGCATTGGAGCTGACATCTGCCAGAAAACATCCAATTCCATTCCTAAGTTTCATAAGATGACAGAAATGCTGTTTTCCTCTTATCGGCGTTCTTTAGCAAAACAAGATAAAAAATTTTATGTAGAGGAGAATTGTAACGGGTGCGGCATCTGCGTGAAAAACTGCCCAGTAGCCAATATCCGGATGGAAGATGGAAAGCCAGAATGGCAGCATAACTGTGAATTTTGCGTAGCCTGCATATCCTATTGTCCGAAATTTGCAATAGAGATAAAAAGGAAAACGAAGGGAAAACCAAGATATCAGAATCCTTTTTCATAAAAAACGTAAAAGAAATCAAAAAACTTCTTCCATGCTTTATTTATGTGTGTTATAATACCAACAGTGACTAATGTTTAACAAACTTTTTAGGTACATATAGACAATTGGTTGGAAAAACAATTGAATCAGGGAAAGTTTGGGACATTAGCGGTACAATTTATTTTAGGAGGAATTTTCACAATGGCAAAATGGGTATATTTGTTTAAAGAAGGAAATGCCGACATGAGAAATCTTTTAGGCGGCAAGGGCGCTAATTTAGCAGAAATGACTAACTTAGGCCTTCCAATTCCACAAGGTTTTACAGTAACAACAGAGGCTTGTACAGATTATTATACAAGTGGAAAACAGATTACTGACGAAATCAAAGCACAGATTTTCGATGCTTTAAAAGAATTAGAAGCAATCCAGGGTAAGAAATTTGGTGATACAGAAGATCCTTTATTAGTTTCTGTACGTTCCGGAGCCAGAGCATCCATGCCAGGTATGATGGATACAATCCTTAACTTAGGTTTAAATGATGTTGCTGTAGAAGGTTTTGCTAAAAAAACAGGAAACCAGAGATTCGCTTATGACTCTTATAGAAGATTCATCCAGATGTTCTCTGACGTAGTTATGGAGATTCCTAAATCTCACTTTGAAAGAATTCTTGATCAAATCAAGGAAGAAAAAGGTGCTAAATTCGATACAGATTTAACAGCTGATGATTTAAAAGAAGTTATCGAAAAATTCAAATCTATATATAAAGAAGCTATGGGAGCTGACTTCCCACAAGATCCTAAGGAACAGTTAATGGAAGCTGTTAAAGCTGTATTCCGTTCCTGGGACAACCCTCGTGCTATCGTTTACAGAAGAATGAACGATATTCCAGGTGACTGGGGAACAGCTGTAAACGTACAGGCAATGGTATTCGGTAACATGGGTAACACATCTGGTACAGGTGTTGCATTTACACGTAACCCATCCACAGGTGCAAAAGGTATCTATGGGGAATACTTAATCAACGCTCAAGGTGAAGACGTTGTTGCTGGTGTTCGTACACCACAGCCTATCACTAAATTAGCGGAAGATTTACCAGAATGCTACAAAGAATTCATGGCAATCGCTGAAAAACTGGAAAACCACTACCGTGACATGCAGGATATGGAATTCACTATCCAGGAAGGTAAATTATACTTCTTACAGACACGTAATGGTAAGAGAACAGCTCCAGCTGCTATCCAGATCGCTTGTGATTTAGTAGATGAAGGAAAGATCAGCCCAGAAGAAGCTGTTACAAGAATTGAAGCGAAATCCTTAGATCAGCTATTACATCCAACATTTGATAAAGATGCATTAGCAGCAGGTAAAGTAATCGGTTCTGCTCTTCCAGCTTCTCCAGGAGCTGCAGCAGGTAAAGTTTACTTCACAGCGGAAGAAGCAAAAGCTGCTCATGAAAAAGGCGAAAGAGTTATCCTGGTTCGTCTTGAAACATCTCCAGAAGATATCGAAGGTATGCATGCTGCTGAAGGTATCTTAACAGTTCGTGGTGGTATGACATCTCACGCTGCCGTAGTTGCTCGTGGTATGGGTACTGCTTGTGTATCCGGTTGTGGTGAAATCAAAATCGACGAAGAAGCGAAAGTATTCGAACTTGGCGGAAACAAAATCGTGGAAGGTGATTACATCTCATTAGACGGTTCTACAGGTAACATTTACTTAGGCGACATCAAGACTGTGGAAGCTTCTGTAAGTGGTAACTTCGGTAGAATCATGGGATGGGCTGACCAGTTCAGAACATTAAAAGTTCGTACAAATGCAGATACTCCAGCTGATGCAGCTAACGCTGTTAAGTTAGGTGCAGAAGGTATCGGTCTTTGCCGTACAGAGCACATGTTCTTCGAGCCAGACAGAATTCCTAAGATCCGTAAGATGATCTTATCTGAAACAGTTGAAGGAAGAGAAGCTGCCCTTAACGAATTATTAGAGTTCCAGAAAGCAGACTTCAAGGCAATGTACACAGTTCTTGAAGGAAGACCAATGACAGTACGTTACTTAGATCCACCTCTACATGAGTTCGTTCCAACTGATGATGAAGATATCGCTGCATTAGCAAAAGATATGAATTTATCCGTTGAACAGGTAAAAGCTACTTGTGATGCTTTACATGAATTCAACCCAATGATGGGTCACAGAGGATGCCGTCTTGCTGTTACTTACCCAGAAATCGCTAAGATGCAGACAAGAGCCGTTATGGAAGCTGCTATCGAAGTAAAAGCAGAAAAAGGATTTGATATTGTTCCTGAAATCATGATCCCATTAGTAGGCGAAAAGAAAGAGTTAAAATACGTAAAAGACGTTGTTGTAGAAGTTGCAGAACAGGTTAAGAAAGAAAAGAATTCCGATATCGAATACCACATCGGTACTATGATCGAAATTCCTCGTGCTGCATTACTTGCAAACGAAGTTGCAGAAGAAGCCGAATTCTTCTCCTTCGGTACAAACGACTTAACTCAGATGACATTCGGTTTCTCCCGTGATGATGCTGGTAAGTTCTTAGATGCTTACTACAAAGCAAAAATCTATGAATCCGATCCATTTGCAAGACTTGACCAGAACGGTGTTGGCCAGTTAGTACAGATGGCTGCTGAAAAAGGTAGAAAAACCCGTCCTGATATCAAACTTGGTATCTGTGGTGAGCATGGTGGAGATCCTTCATCTGTTGAATTCTGCCATAAGGTTGGTTTAACATATGTTTCCTGTTCACCATTCCGTGTACCAATCGCAAGATTGGCTGCTGCACAGGCTGCAATTAATAATAAATAATTGAAAGTTTGTAATTGAATATAGTTACGGATGAATAGATTTGCCCCCTGGGAATGTTGTAAGATGTTCTCAGGGGGTTTTTGTATTACGCAGAATAATTCAATTGTTGAATATATGACAGAAGGAAAGTGCATAGCTATAAGAAAAAGGAGCAGGTGACTGATATTGATAAAACATATAGATAATAAAAACGAAAAAAATAATTGCGTATAAAAAATGCAATAAGAACTATAGCATATATATAAATAAACAAAAGAAAATTTTTATTGCGTTTTGTAAAAGAAAGTGATATAGTATAGATACGATAGATAAAAAAGGATGTGTCACTATGAAGATTCAAGCTGTTTTGATAGATGGTTTTAAAAACTTATCCAATGTTAGAATCTCTTTTGAGAATATTACGGCTCTTGTTGCACTTAACAATTTTGGCAAGTCGAATGTTCTTTCTGGTATTGATTTTGGTTTAACATTTATAAAGGCTACTATTGAAGATAAAAAAGAAATGATGGCAAATTCTAATTTGATTCCAATTAATCGTAACACGATTGGGAAAAATTATAAATACGAGATGGAAGTGTCTACGGATATTAATGGTAAAGAGTATATTGCTCAGTATGGATTTGAATTTGTATGGAAAAATTGTGAAGATATAGAGCCTGAAATTGTTTCAGAGTCGTTAAAGGTTAAGCTTGATCAAAAAGGACAAAAATTCATGCAGTTAATTAATAGAACATCAGATGGAGCTTTGTATAAGAGCTCTGAGACTGGAAGATGTTCAGCAAAGATAAAGGTGGATCCTGCAGAATTAGTTGTTAATAAATTACGTGCTTATGATGAACTGTATTATGCAGAAATTATTACAAAGTTGAATGGTATGAAGATATACATGGAAAATAATCTTGATGCAAAAAGTTTTTATCAGCCAGATCCTATTATTCGTAAGGGATTTGAAAACGAAATGATAAAAGCAGGCAATTTGCCTCGTATTATTTACAATTTAAAAGAGCATAACCCAGATAAATTCGAATTGTTGAAAGATGTATACACTCAGCTGTTTCCAAATATAGAGGATATTATTGTAAAAGAGATTTGTATAAATGAATTAGAGAACGAAAAGTTTCCAGAAGATATACCATTTGTTTTAACAAATCGTATGCATATATTATTTGTTAGAGATAGAAGCCTTGCTAAACCAATTGATTTTACAGCTATGTCAGATGGTGCAAAAAGAGTGTTTATGATTCTTACAAAAATTATTATATCAAGTGTAAGCAACTTTTCTCTTATTGCAATTGAGGAACCAGAGAATTCTGTACATCCTGGGCTATTTCAGGCTTATATAAGAATAATTAGCCAGTTATTAGATGATTGCAAGGTTATTATTACAAGTCATTCTCCATATATAATTAATTATTTAGAGCCAGCATGGATTCATATTGGTATGAGCAGGGTAGCTGGAATAGCTGAGTTTTTTACTTTTAAGAAGACGGGACAGAAACAGCTGCAACAAGACGCAACAGATTTTAATATGAGTATGGGAGATTATTTGTTTTCTTTACTTTCAGATTCAGATGATAGTTTAAGCGATTATTTGGAGTGTGATTACTTATATGAATAAATGCCTGATATTGTTTGTTGAAGGTGATACAGAGGTTGAATTTACAAGCGAGTAATTGCCAATGCTCGAAATAAAAGAAGTAACAAGAAGTTTGATACTTTTATTGAATGTAGAAATGTTAATGGGGTTGGTGGATTCAAAAACATAGCATTGAGAAAGTTTGTTAAGGAAATTAAGCCTAAATATGCTGCTGATTGTGAATTTACAATTATTCTTTGCAGTGATACAGACGTATTTGAATTATCCCAAAAACCGCCTATAAAGTGGGATGAAGTAAAAGAGGGGATGATGGACTATGGTGCGAAGAAGGTAATAATGGTAAGAGCAAAAAGGTTTATCGAGGACTGGTTCTTGTATGATGCAGAAAATATTATTTCTTTCTTAAGACTAAAAAAGACCACGAAGGTTGTTGGAAGTACTGGATATGATAAGTTGAAGAAGCTTTATAGACAGGCAAATAGAGTTTATTACAAAGGGATGAGAAGTAACGGAATGGTAGAGAAACTGGATATTGATAAGATTTCATTAGCAGTTAAAGACCAGTTAGCACCATTATATAAAATTCTTGGGGTGACAATATAATATGAAAAGGCATGTATACGAGTTTAACTCTTTACATAGAAAAAAGCCAGAGAAAATACTCTGACTGATTCCCTTGCCAAAGGTGAACTTTGACGTATTGTTTTCGCAAACCAATAATATCAGAGTATAACATCTTTTGCAAGGAGATTTTGCAAAGGAGGATTTTATGAGAGAATATTATTGTATACAAGGAAAGAGAATTAGAAAGGTTCCTATTCCAGAAGGGGAGGATTTGAATAAAATTCAAATTGGTATTCCTGTTAAGGGGGATGAAGCAGAAAGAGTAGGGTTATCTGAAGTTGGCGATATAGTGTTACCTTCAGGGATATTTGGAACGCAAAGTAGAAAAAATGCATATGGATATACTTATGCGGACAAGTCTAAACCCAAAGAGCGTAGATATGTATCAACAATTTGGACTTATCCTTTTGGAAATACTAATGCATCTGAAATTGCAGTTGATATTTATAAACAATGTTATCCGAAGGTAGAGGTGTCTCCTTATGGAATCGAATTGCAGTTATTTGAGGATAAAAATAGGGAACAATATGTTATTGTTAATTGTTATGTGTTTAATGGTGATATTCAGGTTGGGGACTCATCGAGAAAAAAAGATGCACATGGGAAATTCTTCCTCAAGGAGAAATGCCAAGTGAACGTATTAAAACTAGACAGAATACTAAGTATGAACCTAAAATAGATGTTTATAGTATTACTAGACTGGAATATATGGAAAAATATAAGTATGAAAGCATAGTTGAAGGTATTAATGGATTTAAGGGATATTATGCATTTGTGTTTAAAAATTATTGTGTATTGGAATCAGCTGTTTATGGAAATGCAACTTATATTATTCCAAAGGAAAATTGGGAGATATTAAGCCAAAAAACTAAAAAAGAACTTTTAGATGAAAATAAGGTTGTTGATAAAATAGACCACACAGCTAAATGGAAACAAAATGTAGAATTATAAAGATTTATCAAGTTTTTTGAGTTTATTTCATAAGAAGGGAGGGGGAACATTATAGAGTGCAGAGGTCCAGAAAGGAGAAAGTGGATTATTAATAATTATGATGTATTGCCAGTTGCACATATTTAGTTATTGGCTGGACAAAAAAAGCATAGTGATGCAGGCAAAACAATAGAAAATGATTACTATATTTTTGAAGCAACAAGCAAAGCAAATGGAACAAAAGAGATTATTCAGTGTGGGATGGGTGCAGCAAGAGATTTTCTAAAATTATTGAAGCATGAAGGATTACCATTGTTTAATCCTTTACATAGAGATGGTGGAGCAGGCGGGAATCTAGAAGCAGGTGAGGGAGACAAAAAAAGAAAAAAGTCAGAATGGAATCCAGTGGCAAAACAATCATACAATGCTATCATGTGGCTTATTATTGCATGGGATGCAAAGCCTGATACTCCATTATTCGAGTTTAGAAAAGATATTGTACATTATAAAAAATATAAACCTTTTGACTGGAAAGTTAAGAGGGTAAATACGGCTATTCAAAATGGTGGAAGAGGAAAAACTTTGTCAGAGATAATTAATGAATTACGAACAGGGAATGATTTAAGGGAGGACTTATGTCGATTTAATTTATTAACCGAAGTAGTTAATAAATGGAGAAATAGATATAAAAATAGAAATGATATATCATCTAGGTTGACTCATTTGACAAAGGGGGAAACAGCAGAAGAAGCATTTAGTACGTTGCTAAAGATACTTGATGAGAAAACTATAATTGGTAGCACGACAAAATCAGGATTTATAATTGGGAGCAGACCTGCTGTGTGTTTGCAGGATACACCATTAAATGCTATAGCAGAAAATCTGCTGTATGAAAAGGAATTGCGAAAGGAAACTAATTGTAAAGTTCGCTATTGTGTCTTTGGAGTACGATTCAATAAGAGGCAGATCTTTAAAATGGGTGGTAGACCTGTAATATACGAGGAAAAGGAATTAATGAAGTCACAATTATCTAAGGATGAGCACTGGAGGATTGTTAATTATGACTTGAATGATAAGGATAAAATGATTGACTGGACACATGAAAGAGAGTGGAGAGTGCCTGAAAAGATTGAATTTGACTATAAAAACATTGAAGTTTTGGTAGCATCTAATATATATTATAAAAAATTTATAGAGTATTGTATTCAAAATCAAAAATTAGATATGTTGCAAGAAATAAATGGGATTGTAGTGCTGAACACAATTTTTTATTAGAGGTAAGCAGCAAAAAGACTACAACAGTTAAGAAATCTACGCCTTATTAATGATGATTTCATGCGTTGCATTTTTTCAGAAAACATTCCTTTATATAATAATTGTTTTTCTGATATAATAAAAGTGCAAGATTAGTTTGCAGCAGGACTTGGTTCGAATCCAAGCATCACCTCAATATTTGCGACATTGTTGAGTGTTGTAGCCTCTGGCATTTGTTATGATACTATGAAAGCTTGTTTTTCGACTTTGAAAGGAGGACACTTCATGAAGGATATGTCTATTATGTTGATTAGCTGGCTATGCTGCTGCGGTGATGAGGTGTAATGGTTGCATTGTGTAAAGTATCACATAGCCAGCTCCAATAATTTGCTAACCATTTATGGGTTAGCTTTTTTGCCTTATGCAGTATTTTGGATCGGCACAAGTATTAAATGGTACGAAAACGCCTACCTTCAATCAGATAGAAGATTTTAGCAAGAAAGCGAATATTCAGTTAGGATATTTCTTTTTACAGACACCTCCTGCTGAGAAAATTCCTTTATTGGAATATAGAACTGTTGATAGTATACAACTTGCTGCACTTAGCAGAAATCTGATAGATACCAAACATGAAATGAAAAATGTACAGGAATGGATGAAAGATTATATTGTATGCTTAATGTCTATGATTTTATTAGGAGATAATTTTGTTTAAATTTCAAGAAAAAATATAAGAGCCAACAGGTGAACAGGAGGGAGTAGAATGTATCTAAAAAAACTAAAACTAAACCATTACAGAAAATTTTACGAAGAACAAAACGAGATTGAATTTGTTAGTTCAAAAATCAAACCAGAGAAGAAGGACAATCAGACAGAAGAACAGCAAGAAACAAAAATCGACATTGCCACTGATACAACCCTAATTATTGGAAAAAACAATGCCGGAAAAACAACCATAATATCAGCATTAGAAAAGTTAATTAAGCAGCCAACTTCATTTGGCGTAAATGACTTTAATTTTCGGTATCTGCAAAATTATCTGCAAAATTATGATGTGAAAAAGGAAGACAATGAATTACCATACATTGAGTTTGGTATTACGGTTGAGTTAGAAGAAAATAGTGATGACAGGATTTCAAATCTGGTTCCATTTATGCTTGTTGAGGACTTGGAAGATACAGAACTGGATATTTTCATTAAATACGAAGTAAAAGATGAGACAACTTTTCATGAAAGTATGAAAGAATTAAAAACCAATGTTGAGAATGTAGATGCATTTGATAAATTTTTGAAATTGTTAAATGAGACGGATTTTACTCTTAATTACTACGATAAAAATAAAGAGAACCTGGAAATAGATTTTAAGTTGTCTAATTTAATGGATATAAGATGCATTAAAGCCAATCATTTAAGGAAGGATAATAGTTTATCAGAAGCATTTAACAAAATTATCAAATACAGATATGAGCATACATTTAAAGAACAGAAAAAAACGATTGAATTAAAGTTAGAAAAAATGAATTCGGATTTATCCGAGGATATTAATGAAAAACATGCAGATGTAGTGGAAAAAGTAATGGCAAAAATGGTTTCCACAAACCATATGGCAGTGGATTTGAGTGCAGATATTACATTTGAAAAGCTTATGTCAAACTTGATTAAATATCAATATGTAGACAATACGGTTAAAGTTCCAGAAGATCAGTTTGGTTTAGGATATAGCAATTTGGTTTTGATTATAGCAACGATTATGGATTATATAGAACAATATCCAGATTCTACGTTTAATAGTAAGATAAACTTAATATCTATCGAAGAACCAGAAACCTTTATGCACCCGCAGATGCAGGAACTGTTTATTCGGAATATTAATGAAGCAATAGATGAGATCCTTGTTGACAAAAAGAAGAACATAAATAGTCAGATTATTATCACAACGCATTCCTCCCATATTTTAAATAGTAAAATACATAGTTCTAATACATTCGATAACATCTGTTATTTATATGAGAAGGAGCATCATGCAGCAATAACTAATCTGAATAATGAGAAGGTTGCTCCAAAGCAAAAGGAAACAAAAGATAAGGCAAGAGATAAGGCAAATAATGAGGCAATATTCAATTTTTTCAAAAAACATATTAAGTATAAAGTGTCAGAACTTTTCTTTTCAGATGCGGCCATTTTGGTAGAAGGATTTGCAGAAGATTTGTTGATTCCATACTATCTGGAGAACAGGGAGGAGACATTAGGACAATATTACATTTCGGTATTTAATATTAATGGGGCACATGGGCATTTATATAGAAATCTTGTGAAAGCTTTGGGGATACCAGTGCTTATCATAACAGATTTGGATATTAAGCGTGAAAAGGCAGAAAGTGAAGATGGAGAAAAAAGTAAGCAAAAGAACTTGGATCAGATTACAAGTTTAGAGGGAAAAGAAACTACCAATAAGACCATTGAGAACTTTCATGGCAAGAAGGATATTTCAAATATTCGAGAATGGATAGAAAAAGATAATATGTATTTGTCTTATCAAGGAGAGATAGAAGGATATTATGCAACTAGTTTTGAAGAAGCGTTTATATTGACGAACTTTGACAATATAATTTTGAATGATGTGCTTAAGGAATTAAAACCAAGAATTTATGGACGAATTGTTACGAAGAATAATAAATATGTAGAGAATAAGAACCAATCTTATAGATGGCAGGAAAAATTAGAGAACTTAAAAGGAGAATTTGCCAGTAAACTGCTTTATAAAATCGTAAATGAAGAATGTGAGGACAAAATTCCGAAATTGCCAAAGTATATTGCAGATGGGCTGACATGGATTGAAAAGAAGTTAGGGGGAGAATAATGGGGCTTACAGAGTATAGTAGTGAGGATCTTGAACAGGAAAAGGCAATACAGGAACAATTATTTCAATGTTGTGATACATTTGAAAGTGTTGTCTTTCATGCAGGTGCAGGCTCTGGAAAGACCTATGCATTAGTAGAATGTTTAAAACATATTGTAAATAAGAATCGGGAAAAGCTAATAGAACACAATCAAAAGATTGTATGTATTACTTATACAAATGTGGCAGCCAATCATATAAAACATCAGATAGGTGCATCTGATGTAGTTGTGGTTTCTACCATCCATGAACGCATCTGGAGTATGATAAAGGAACAAAAAAGTGCATTGTTGGCATTACACGTTGAAAAACTGAAAAATGAGATAAAAGATATAAGAAACCAGTTAGCGAAAAAGCCAGATTTTCAAAAATATAAGAAGTTAGACCAGGTTAAGAAGCAAGAGTTTTTTTTGATTATGCAGGAGAATAGAGAAGCCTATTATGAAGCCTACAGTAATAATGCATCAGGATTTAAGAATAGTATGTCAGAAATAATTCCATTAGAATATAAAGATTTATTATCAAATGTTACAAAGTTTAAAAGTTTGGTGGACAAACTGTTTAAAATAGAACGATATGAAAGATGTCTGGAACGGATAGAAGCAAAAGAGAAAGAGTATAGAGTAGTCCAGTATAATGCGAAGTACAATCGTGACCGATTAGATATAATGCGTATCAGTCATGATACGGTACTGGAATATGGCTATCAGTTGATTGAAAAGTATCCTAAAATGCGACAGATGATTATAGACCAGTATCCGTATATTCTGATAGACGAGTATCAGGATACAACGGAAGTTGCAGTGAAAATGATGGACTTAGTTGAAAAATATGCAAAAGAAATAAACCATGATATGTTTGTGGGATATTTTGGCGATTCGGTACAGAATATTTATGATGATGGGATAGGCGGAAGATTAAATGAGTTGCATACTGGATTGAAGGAGTTTGATAAGATTTATAATCGCCGATCCTATAAAGAGATAATTGATCTTGCAAACAAGGTAAGAAATGATAGGATTGAACAAAAGTCAATTTATTCAGATTGTGAAGGAGGCAGTGCTATGTGCTACTATGGCACAGAAGCAGATATAAAGGAATTTATTGATATGTGTGCAGAAAATTGGGACTGCAGTACAGAAAATCCGTTGCACTGTCTGTTTGCTACCAATCAGAAAGTTGCAGAATATAGTGGTTTTTTAAAGATGTACATAGCTTTTAACGGTACAGACCGTTATAAAAAGGGACTTGGATATAAGCAATTAAATTCCGAACTGCTTGGTCAAGATACCAGACAGCTTGGCAGAGTGCCAGCAATGTTTGACCGCCTAATGAGATTATATAGTGAAGTAAGAAATGGCAGAGAACCTCTTAGAAATATTCTCCCGACAGATGACTTTAGAAGTATAAGTTTTTCAGAATTAAGAACATTAATTCAAGTCTTGAAATCAATAGATGGCGAAAATATAGAAGAATTATTAAAGAAAATATTTAAGCAATATGAAGAAAAAAACGATAAGGTATTTAAAAAGATTATAGACAAAGTATTTGACCTTGAAGAAGCATCTTATAATGCTGTAATAACAGAGATTGCAAAAAATTTATATCGTGACGACTGGGAGGAATCCAAAACAGCAGAAGAAATGATTCGTCCTATACTGGAAATAGAAAAGCAAGAATTGTTAAACTGGTTTGATTACCGAAACCATGCTGAAAAAGAGAAAATTTGTTATCATACATTTCACAGCACAAAGGGATTGGAATTTGAAAATGTTGCTATTATTCTGGGGCAGGACTTCGGTAAGGGTAAAGGAAAAAATTTATTTGAAACGTATTTTAAAGAATATGGCAAATCCATAGAAGAAATCTCTGACTCGTATGAAACTGGAAGAAATATTTTATACGTTGCAGTTTCAAGAGCGATTAAGAATTTATGCATCCTTTACGTTGATCATATGGAAGACATTCAAGATAAAATTGAAATGATTTTTGGAAAGATAGAGGACATTAAAGATGGAAAATAGAATGAAAGAGTACATTGATGATTTTTTAAAAAATAATGAGAAGATTGCGAAAGAGATAAAGGATTTATCGAAACATTATTGTATTTCAGATTTTGTAAAAGTCCAAGATACCTGTAAGGAATACTTTGAAACAGGAAAGGAATCGGAAATAAAGGGGGTATATGGTTGCATTTATCAAGAAAGAGATAAATATCTTAGGTTAGATGTCGAATCACCAGAAAGACGTCTGACGGAAGAGTATTTAGAATTTTTACATAATCTGCTGACGGATAAAGAAGTGACAGATAAGGTCTTTTATATTGTTGCCTATCATTATCTTTCATTAGGAAAGCATATGGGTTTTCAGCTTTCAGCGGCTAATAATGCACCATTTCCAGTTGAAAATAAAAAGGAATTATTTCCGTTAGGGAAAACAAATATGAAAAAATTAAAAGATGTAACAGAGGGTAGATTATTTAGTATAGTTGGATATTTCAGTGATTCTGATATATTGTATTACCATAATATGTATTCTGAGTTTGGATATCATCATCATGCAACAAAAAATTTTTCGTTGCTTGCCAAACTGGATGAATTTCATTTGATAGTAAATAAATATGATTTTGGCTATAGAGTAAGAGATTCAATTGATTTGTTTGTATTTCGATATAAGGCTATTTTTACTACTGATAGATTGCATATGTATATGTTCCGTGAGGTAAAAGAGAAAATTATAAATAATTTGGTCGATCTATCAGAAAATATATGCTCCTAAGTGCAAGCAGAAGAACCGATATAGCAAATTATTAATTTTTCATACTTGAAAAAAATTGCGATTTGATATATAATAAAATGATTTAGCACTGATAAGCTAAGTGGACGGTTTTGGGGTATAGAGAGGAGAATATATTATGAAACACGATTTTTACTATATTTCTAAAAAAGATCCAGTTGTAGCGGAAGCCTATTCTAATATTTTGTGTCTGATTCATGAGGTGCAGGATTTCGTAAGAAGGAAATTTACATTTCAATATACAATAGTTGGAAGTTATAAAAGAAATATGATTACTTATGATGCAAAATCCAATGTTGGATATGATTTTGATTTCAATATTGAAGTAAATGATGACGATCAGGAATATACGGCAAAGGAGATAAAAAATATCCTTCAGGTAGCATTTAATAAAGTAGTAGGGAAGTATGGATATGATTACGCAGAAGATTCTACGCGTGTCCTGACGATAAAAAGGAAGGATAGGAGAAGGTCACGTATTCTACATAGCTGTGATTTTGCCATTGTAAATAATTACATAGATGAGGATGGATATGAATGTCAGGAATACATTCGCCACAATAAAAAACAGAAAACATATAGCTGGTGCGAGCAGCCAGATGGTTATTATAGATTGCCAGAGAAAATTGAATGGGTGAAAGAGCATGATTTATGGCAGGAGATGAGGCAAGTATATATAGACATGAAAGACAGGAATGAAGATCCTAATGTTCATTCCAGATCGGTATTTGCTTGTGCAGTTCATCAGATTTGTCAGCAGTATGGATTTTACTAATGTAAAGGAGGAACATTCAGAGAGAATGACACATGAAGATGAATTAGGATGTAGTTAAGCTTTGATATTGCAAACCTATCTTAACTATGTTATCATAAACACACAAAACAAGCATAAAAGAAGGTGAACACATTTTGAAGAAACAGTCAGAATTGAAACAACAGACAAGAGAAAAAGTGTTACACCAGATAAAAAAATTCAGACTACTAGATGATGATTTCATGACGAAATGTTTTGAAGACAACACAGAAGCTACGGAATTAGTTTTAAGAATTATTTTAGAGAAAACCGATATAATAGTTGAGAAAGTCTTTACCCAATACACGATCAAAAATATAAAAGGTCGTTCTCTATGATTGGATATCTTTGCAACAGATTCGACAGGAAAGAAATACAATATCGAAATTCAAAGAGCAAATAAAGAAGCTGGAGCTAAGCGGGCAAGATATAACAGCAGTCTTATTGATGCCAATATTTTATCAGTAGGATATGATGCTGACGAATTAACAGAAACCTATGTTATCTTTATTACAGAGAATGACGTATTTGGGAAGAATAAGCTTATTTATCATATTGATAGATATATTAAAGAAACAGAGGAGTTATTTCATGATGGTTCGCATATCATATATGTAAACGCTACATACAACGATGATTCTGCTCTGGGTAAGTTAATGCATGACTTTAAATGTTCCAATCCAGATGACATGAATTATCAGATTCTTGCTAAAACAGCAAGATACTATAAAGAAGACAAGGAGGGGATTTCAGCTATGTGTAAAGCAGTAGAAGATTTAGTAGAAGATTTAATAACAGATGAGAAAAAGAGAATGGCACTACGTCTGTTAGAGAAACAAATAGCATCCATAGAAGAAATAGCAGAATGTGCAGACTTACCTATTGAAGTGGTAGAAAACCTGGTCTTAGAGAAAAATTCAAGTAAATAATTTAGTGAAGATATGTTCAGGGAAGCGGGGAAACCTGCTTCCCTGTTTTTAGTGAAGGGAATTCCATGATTCTAAATGTAAGCAGAAGAACCGATATCTCAAATTATTATCCAGAATGGTTTATAAACAGAGTAAAAGAGGAATATTTTTATGTAAGAAAGTAAGCGCACAATTACCTGGTAGGTACAACATTACATGTCAAAGTGTTATACTTACCAGGTAATTTAAAGTTGAATACGTTTACTTCATATATTTTTTAATAGATATTGAATGTTTTCAGTGTAAGCTTGAAAATTGAAGCCGTTTACTTTCTTTTCTTTGAGCACTGTTCTTTGGCAAAATCAGACCAAGGCATCATATCTTCCAATTCTTCAGGATGTTCCTTGAAGTTGGTTTCTGGTATGTACATTAGTAAAAAGTTCAGGTATTGGAATGGTTCTAGTCCGTTTGCTTTAGCTGTTTCAATGACGCTGTACACAGCAGCACTTGCATCTGCTCCTTTGGTACTGTCCGAGAACATCCAGTTTTTTCTTCCTGTTGTAAATGGGCGGATGCTGTTTTCTGCAAGGTTATTTGAGATGGAGCATCTTCCATCCAATAGATAGTTTTCAAGATAGGTTCCCTGGTTCTTGGCATAGACTACAGCTTTTCCGAGTTTGGAGCCAGATAGGGGATCTAGTTTTTCAAGCCAGCACCAAAAAGCCTCTAAAAGCGGTTTTTCCGTTTCCAGACGCAGTTTTTTCCTTTCTTCAGGTGAGAGGCTCTCCATTTCTTTTTCCATGTGGAACAGCTTGTTGCAATAGTCCCTTCCAGTTTCTGCCGGAGATACTATCAGCTGTTTTTCCGCTCCCGGAGGCATGGCTTCCACAAACTTTCTTCTAAGGTGTGCCCAACATTCGCACCGAATAACATTTGTAACCTTATCATATCCAGTGTAGCCGTCCGTATATAAATGCTAACATAAATAAGTACAGAAAATCTAATATAAATATGTACAAAAACTGATTATAATAGATTCCTGATAGGAGGCACTATTATGATCATTCAAACTAATATAACCACTGATTTAACTATATATTCCTTAAATGATTTAACTAAATTAAAACCTTTTCTGGAGGATTCAACATTGAAAATTAATAAGAGCCAAATTGCTCGTGAACTGAACGTCGATAGACGAACGGTTGACAAATACCTGCATGGATTTGAAAAATCTCATACAAGAAAGAAAAAATCTGTTATAGATGACTTTCATTCTATCATAGAAG
>NZ_FOHN01000034.1 GCF_900111595.1 [Clostridium] polysaccharolyticum
AATTGCAGGCTCAAACTCCCCATTCCTGTCTCGTGGAATATCCAGCTTAAGTTCGCCCAGTGTACTTTTCACAGTTTTAGGGTAGTGACCGTTTCGTTTGTTATCAGTATTGGCTTCGTTTTTCTGGTTTTTATCGTATCCAAGGGAAACATCCAGTTCCGCTTCCAAAAGTTCTTGAAGCAGGTCTTTAAAGCTCTCCTTGAGCAGAGCAGAAACGTCACCAACGCTTTTTAAGTCATTTTCTTTGATAATTTGTCGTAATACTTCTTTTTGAATTGCCATAATAAAGGCTCCTTCCTGATAAGATTCTATATCTGATTCTTACCAAGAAGAAGCCATTTATTACCATAGACACAAACTTTATTACAGTCCCCATTCTTCTTTTATAGCTCTCGCCATTGTTAACATATTACTAACGTGTTCATTAGGTTGAGCCTGTTCCAATGAAGTAATTGTGTTTGTTAAGTTAGACTTATTTACTTCATTGTTTTGTATTAATTCTCCTCTTAACCCGTATTGTTCACCATGATGAATTCCACACCCATCTGGCCATGCATGTAAATGCATAAACCCACCACCTTTAGTAACAAAAATACCCTTTTTGCCATCTGACACACTCAAAATGCCTTTTTTGTTAGCAATTTTTTTAACTTCGCCTGCAACGCCTTTTGCTCTTTGCACAACCCCACTTTTTTTCAACTGCACTGGCCTGTTTCTTTGTATTTCCTGATGCATGCTGCTAACCGAGTTTGCCGTACTTGATTTCGTAGTATCTGACTTTTTCTGTTTCACATTCTCCCGCTTTGCTTGTACTGTTCCCCTTTTTTCTTTTTCTATATACATCCTATTTCTCCCCATGTATAATTGAACTTTCCTACAAAAATATTGAACTGACACCTGCATGATGGTATCAATTCAATATTTTTTCTTACTTATTTAAATCTGGATTATAGGCACCAATAAAAAACTGAATCTTTTTAAGCATTTGGATTAAATCTTCTACCTGTCCTTTATTCAGTCCCTTAGTAATACATTTTACCATTTCCAAATGAAACATGCTATGGCTATTAAAAGCTCGCTGTCCCTTTTCACTTAGTGAAACCAGTACAACTCTTTTATCTTCTTTACTTCTAAGACGTTCTACATAACCCTTTTTTACCAGGTTATTAATTGCTATTGTTAATGTCCCAACAGTTACTCTAAGCTTTTTTGCTAAGGTTGACATATTCTTAATTTCACTGTTTCCTATTGCATCAATAATATGCATATCATTTTTTGAAATGTCCTTAAATTCTCCCTTAATCAAAGCACGTTCTTCTAAGTCTATGATATCATCAAATAAACCTACCAGAAGTTCATTTACCGCTGTATTGGAATCCACATTTTCACCTACTTTATTCCAAGAATATGATTCCATTATACAATAGAAAAAAACTCCAATCAAGAAAGTTATACTAAACCGAGAAACTTTATCTTAGGCTTGAGAATCAAATTGGGGTTGATCTGCTAAAAAATCTTCCGTTGCGTATATCGTATATACATATGTGCGTAATCCAGCCTCTTCTTCATGTACTCTCTGCTTTTTCTTTGTTAAGAATACTTGCTGGAAACTATCTTGTTCTGACTGAGAATTCACATCCTGTTTAAGCTTCCGGCTTTTTGTTGCATGATAAATAGGAATAACACGTTTTATATTACTAACATAAACGTCTGCTTTCATCGCCCCCTAACTACAAGAACAAGAAAACCTGATATATCAACCTTAGCAATATTATTATATGTATATTTTACCAGATTATCTTGTTCCAGTTAATACTTTTTGTAAATTAATTATAACACATTCCTTTATTCTACTATTTTGTATTGTTTTTATTGTATAATTATCATGATTATTTATATATTTTCTTTGGTATTTTCATCTATTGCTCATAATCCCATATCGAATATGTAAAAACAGTTTGGATAATTTGCATAACGAAATTGTATACAAGGAAAGGTAACGGAATTTCTTAGATAAATCAAAAAAACCATCTATGGAAACCTGTAATTCCACATAGATGGTTTTTCGCCTTTTTTGATATTATTCGTTAATGGAATATGCCTCATCTGGTCCGAATACATCCAGATTATTTTCTTTCAAAGTAGTGACTGCTTTTTCTGAATCACTTACTTTCACAATCATAGAAGCATTATCTTTTCCAGTAGCTAGAGCATACATGTATTCAATATTTAAATCCGCACTATAAATTACTTTTAACAGTTTCTGCAGCATTCCAACTTCATGGGGAAGACGAACAGCAATTACATCTGTCAGCATTGCAGAAAATCCATTTTCTTTTAATACCTGTTTTCCCTTGTCTGGGTCAGAAACAATCATCCGAAGCACTCCATATTCCGATGTATCTGCCAAAGTAAGTGAAACAATATTAATATTTTCTTTTGCTAAAACCTCTGTGACTTGTTCTAATCGTCCTTCACGATTTTCAATAAATACAGATAGTTGTTTTATATACATGATAATCCCCTCTTTTTAAATAAGTTGACGTTTATCAATTACTCTTTTTGCCTTTCCCTCACTTCTTTCAAGTGTTCTTGGCTCTACTAATTTTACTTTTACTGCTAAGCCTATTGCCTGCTGGATTACATGGGCAATTTTCTTTGTTAAGCCTTCTAACTGCTTAATCTCATCAGAGAAAAATCTTTCTTCCACTTCAACAAGCACTTCAAGAGTATCATGATTATTTACACGATCTACAATCATTAAGTAGTGAGGTGTTGTCTCACCGATTTCTAATAAAGCAGATTCAATCTGAGATGGGAATACGTTTACTCCACGGATGATAAGCATATCATCTGAACGTCCTTTAAATCTGGAAATTCTTGCACTGGTCCTTCCACACTCACATTTTTCATAACTGATACTTGTCAAGTCCTTCGTACGGTAACGAAGCAAAGGAAGTGCTTCCTTAGTAAGTGTTGTAATTGCTAATTCTCCAAGTTCCCCCTCAGCTACTGGCTGTAATGTCTCTGGACTAATAATTTCCGGCATAAAGTAATCTTCCCAGATGTGAAGTCCCTTATGATAGCTGCAGTCAGCTGCTACACCTGGTCCCATTATTTCGCTTAAACCATAAATATCATGAGCAGAAATATGAAGCCTTTCTTCTATTTCCTTTCTCATGTTTTCTGTCCAAGGCTCTGCACCACAAATTGCAGCTTTTAGCTGAATTTTATCGATCTTATTCATTTCTTCCAGTGTTTCAGCTATATGCAGTAAATAAGAAGGTGTACATGCAATGGCATTTACTCCAAAGTCCTCCATCATAGTTACAAGTTTTTTGGTATTACCAGTTGACATTGGCACAACAGTTGCTCCTAGGTTCTCTGCACCGTAGTGAGCCCCTAATCCCCCTGTAAATAGCCCATATCCATATGCAATCTGAATAATATCGTTTTTATGTATTCCCGCCATAGTCAATACACGTGCTACACATTCAGACCATATTTCTATGTCCCTTCTTGTATAACCAACAATCGTTGCTTTTCCTGTTGTTCCCGAAGATGCATGTATACGCACAACTTCAGATTGTGGAACGGCAAAAAGTCCAAATGGATAATTATCTCTCAAATCATCTTTTGTAGTATATGGAAGCTTAGTAATATCTTCAATTCCCTTAATATCACCTGGCTCCAGGCCAATCTTTTGCATTTTATTACGATAAAACTCCACATTATGATATACATGGTTTACGGTCTTTACTAATCTTGCACTTTGAAGTGCACTCATTTCATCCCTGCTCATGCACTCTTTTGTTTCGTTCCAGATCATCTCATCTTCCCCTTTTCCTAAAGTTGATATCCCACTGCAAATGCTTTCTTATTAATATCAATTGTTTTAGGTTTAACGGTTTTCTCTATTACTGCATACCAGTCTTCTTCTGAGAAATCCATATGCTGCGCTGCCAAACCTAATACAATTGTATTAAACACTTTTGTATTTCCTAACTTACGAGCTTCAGACATTGCATCTACTGGAAGTACTTTATATGTCTTACTTAACTCTTCTATTACGTCTTCAGGGTACTCTGCTGCACCTGTAACAACAGTAATTGGTTCAATTTTCTGGTCATTTACAATAATAACGCCATCCTTTTTTAAAAAATGTGCGTAACGTTTTGCTTCTAACTTTTCAAATGCAATTAGAACGTCTGCCTGACCTTCTTCTACAATAGGTTCTGCAACTGACTCTCCATAACGTACATATGTAACAACACTTCCTCCACGCTGAGCCATACCATGTACTTCTGACAGTTTTACATCATACCCGGCCTGAATTGTAATTCCACCTAAAATACGGCTTGTTAGCAAAGTTCCTTGTCCACCGACACCTACGATCATAATGTTCTTTGTTGCCATATTATTCACCCACCTTTTCAATTGCTTCAAATTTACAAAGCTGCTGACAAAGTCCACATCCATTACACATAGTGTCATCGATTGAAATAACACCTTCTCTGCTCATTGTAATTGCAGGACATCCTGGTTTTAAACAGGCTTTACATTTTTTACACTTGTCTGGGTTTGCAACACATCTTACTTTAGATGCAGGTACTTTAAAGATACAAGGTGTCTTTGTAATAATGACAGAAACCTCATCTTTAGCTACTTCTTCTTTTATTAATTTCTCTAATCCCTCTAAATCAAATGCATTAATTTCTGTTACATTCTTAACGCCAATTGCTCTACATAATTCAGGAATGCTTACTGCGTTGGTATCTTCACCTTGTAGTGTTTTACCAGTTGCAGCATGATCCTGATGTCCCGTCATACCAGTAGTAGAGTTATCTAAAATCATAACGGTACCAGTACCCTTATTGTATACCATGTTAATTAGAGAGTTTACACCTGTATGCATAAAGGTGGAATCACCAATAACTGCAACCCAATCCTTAATGTATTCCTTGCCTTTTGCTTTTTCCATACCATGAAGGGAGCTGATACTTGCTCCCATGCAGATTGTAGTATCTACTACATTTAATGGAGCTACTGCACCTAGTGTATAACATCCAATATCTCCAGCGGCATGGATTTTTAACTTTTTAAGCACTGAGTATACGCTTCTATGTGGACATCCTGGACATAGAATAGGCGGTCTTGCCGGCACCTGTGCTGGTTTTGTTAAATCCAGGTCTTCTCCAAGAATAGCTTTTCTAAGCATATTGGCACTATATTCCCCCTGTACAGTAAAGATTTCCTTACCGATACAGGAAATGCCCCAGGATTTAACCTGAGTTTCAATTACAGGGTCTAATTCTTCTACTATGTATAAAGTATCTACTTTCTTTGCAAAGTCTTCAATTAATTTACGTGGCAAAGGATTCACCATACCAAGTTTTAAAACTGATGCATTAGGCAATGCTTCTTTTACGTACTGATATGGAATACCACTGGAAATAACTCCAATTTTTGTATCGTTCATTTCTACGCGGTTAATTGGGAACTGGCATCCTTCTTCAATCATTGCCTTAGTTCTTTCTTCCACTGCTATATGTCTAAGTTTCGCCATTCCTGGCATCATAACATTTTTCTGAATATTTCTTTCATACACCTTATCTTCTGGCTCTACTCTATCTTCTAATGTAACTGTACCTTGTGAATGGGATAATCTTGTAGTTGTTCTTAAAATAACTGGTGTATCGTATTTTTCACTCATCTCAAAAGCAAATTTCATAAAATCTTTTGCTTCCTGGCTATCGGATGGTTCAATCACTGGAACCTGTGCTGCACGGCCAATACATCTGGTATCCTGCTCATTCTGTGAACTATACAGTCCAGGATCATCTGCCGCTACTAATACCAAACCGCCTGTTGCACCTATATAGGAAACTGTGTATAGAGGGTCTGCTGCTACATTTACGCCAACATGCTTCATGGATGCCATTGCACGAACTCCGCTAATAGACGCACCAATTGCAACTTCCATTGCAACTTTTTCATTCGGAGACCACTCACAATAAATTTCCTTGTATTGCACAAGATTTTCACTGATTTCTGTACTTGGAGTTCCTGGATAAGCTGCCGAAACCTTAACGCCTGCCTCATACGCACCTCTGGCTATTGCTTCATTTCCTAGCATAATTTTCTTCTCTGCCACTGTTTATTTCCTTCCTTTCATATGTAGATCTTACAGTAAAAGTATAACATAACAATACAGAAAAAAATATCTTTATTGTGCATTTTCAGTGAATTAATTTACGTCTTTCATATTAAAGATATAGGCTACATGTTTATCTTCCATCCTCTTTGTTGCCAAGCTTACTGCAATTAGCACTAAATTTGGCAGTACAATGGAGGCTGCACTCATAGTGGTAATATAAGGGCTGTTTAACCCAAAAATACATACACTTCCGATCATAATCAAGACAGCAGATACCATACTTATATATACGCCAGCCTTTGTAGCACGTTTCCAGTATAGTCCTAATAAATAAGGAGCAAGCAGGCTTCCAGAAACCACACCCCAGGATAAAGCATTTAAGTTAAGAATCGGGCTATTGCCAGTTGCCAGAATATATGCTGCAGCAACAAATAAAATACAGCAGATACGCAATAGCAGTACTGTCTGTTTTTCACTGAATTTATCTTTTGCTACTGGTTTTACCAAGTCCATAACAAATGTTGTACTAGAGGCTAAAACTAAAGATGCCAAAGTTGACATAGAAGCTGCCAGAATAACAATTAGTAAAACCGCTAATACAATTGTTGGCATTAATCCATCCTGTGTCAGCACCAAAGGAATGATTTTATCGAAAATAATGTTTCCCTTGTCGTCTGCAGGTGCTACATTTCCAAGAATCAGACGGCTCATGGAACCCATTGTATACGCACCTGTTGTTACTAATATTGCAAATAAGGTAGATACAATTGTTGCTGTTGGAATAAATTTCTCACTTTTAATTGTATAAAATTTGCTTATCATCTGAGGAAGTCCCCAAGTACCTAAACTGGTCATTAACACTAGCGAAATAAGTGGCAACGCAGTTTTTCCTGTCATAGGCATAATCAAGTCTGGATTAATGGCTTTTAAGTTATGAATGCCATTGGCAATTCCATCTACACTCTTGTAACTTAATATGTATATTACTAATAAAATAATCCCCACAATCATAATACAGCCTTGCACAAAGTCAGCAATAGAAGCTGCTAAAAATCCACCTGCAAACAGATAAACTGCTGTTACTACAGTCATAATGAGCATAATGATTTTTTCATCAATTCCAAATGTAATCTGGAACAGATAACCTAACCCCTTATATACAGAGGCTGCGTAAGGAACTAAGAATACAAAAATGATAAAAGAAGTAATATATCTTAGTTTCTGATCTTTGTAACGAACCCCAATAAACTGTGGCATAGTTGCAACATTAAGACGTTGAGTCATTTCCCTTGTTTTACGTCCTAGTATCTTCCATGCCAGATAAGTACCAAGAAAAGAGTTTCCTGCTACTACCCAAAAAGAGGACAAACCAAATGTCCAGCCATTTTTTCCTGCATGGCCAATTAGAATAACTGCTGAGAAATAAGATGTTCCATAAGAAAAGGCAGACATCCAAGGTGGAATAGAACGGCCTCCTAATGCAAAATCATTTACACTTTTTGTTTTTCTCCTGGTGTATACACTAATCCCAACCATTATCAAAAGGTATACCACCATACAAATTATGTACTCCATAAATCCCTCTCCTTCATGTTGCTGTGTATTCGTTTTTTCTCTTTTGCTTTAAACCGTTACACTTTAACACATTAAATTATTACAGTTAAATTATACATTTAAGGAGATTCTACGTCAACCTGTATTTTAAGAACATATATAGAAGAATTTTTAATTTTCATATTTTCTAATGAAATGTCTGATTCTTTAACTTTTTTCCTATATGAGCAACAATACATGTATTGTTTTCTATATCTGGTTTGAAAAAAATTCTTCCTGCATAGGTACCAGTAAAGCGCAAGTGAAAACTAAATATCTCCTCTTTTCCACTTGGAGTTCGAAATGTATGCTCTTTTTTATAGTGTTTTAATGTTATTTCTGATTCTGGGGTACAGTTCTTTAAAGCATTCACATCAAAGTTTCCTTTTAATTCAGCAAAATAATCATTTAACTCTAGAAGTTTCTTTAGAATCTGCTGAACGTTCATATAATTGCTTTCAGCTTGGAGCTGCCTAACAGCATTATCACAGAACTGGATTGAAGGCAACCACTCTTTACTATGATACAAAATCTCCTTTCCGCATTTTACCGAACGATACCTGCTATTTATCTGCTCTAGATAATCCGTTTTTATATGATACTTGTCCTCCACCTTGCTTACATTAAGAACTGCTACTTTCCTTGGATTCTCGACAGTTTCTAATTCGTACAAATTTGAGTATAATCCCTTTATAAATTTTTCTTTCCAGCACTCATGCGTTGCAAAACTCAAAACAAAATTTCCAGTCTCATAAGCAATTAAACACCCTATTGCATTTAACATCTTGTATTTAAATTCTGAACTTAAAATATCAATTTTTACATCATCTATTTCTCTTCCATCGTAAACAATAGCCTTATTAATAATAGAACGAAATAACCGCTGTTTCTCTCTGTCAACAGTTGGATCATTACGCCATTCTGATATATGGTAGTCTTTTGCTAAAAAAAATGAATTATAATGTTTATCCATCACTAGCGAATCGTTCATAACTACTTTTCTAATTTCCTGATATACCTCTAAAAAATGAGACATTATTTTTTTCCCCTCTTCTCTTCCACAGACAGGAAAATTAGCTGAAAGCTCATTTAATATCATCTGCATACATTTCCTCCTAAAACATCTCGTCAATTGCCTTGTCCCATTCATCAAAGAAACCATCTGGCCAGAAGTTTAGACGACCATCATCATTTACAACTGGATTTTCTACAACTGGTTTCATATTTTCATCTCTTCCAAAATAGTATAATCGTATCTTATCCGGCGTAATTTCCTTATTCAGCACACTCAGCCTTATTCCATTTAAAATATGGTCACTATGTGTCTCCAGTATAACTTGAACTCCTCCACTAGCTGCCTTAGTAATTAACTCCCCCATTTTTCTTTGTCCTTTAGGATGAAGATGAGCTTCTGGATTCTCCAAAATCACCAAGTCCCCTTCTTTTGCTTTTAATAAAGCCACAATAACAGGTAATATGTATGAAATCCCAAATCCGACGTTTTGTGGACTGTAGGAATATATAATATCGCCACCTGTTTGCCGAATCTGTATTCCCATTAAATTTGCACGTTCATAGTCATCAAAACTGATCTTTAATCCAGGCGATATTTCACTTAACCATTTTTCAGCCTGAATACGGAGCATATTAATCTTCTCAAAGGGATGTAAAACAGCTGTATTCTGTAGCTGCATATTTTCATTCTCATACAAAAAGTGTACTGCATACTCCCCATGTACTCCCATATCTTCCTTTTCATGAACATGGAAGTAGGACTTTTGATAACTGCTTCTTGGTCCAAGCCTTTCTGCTGATAGAAACTCAAAACCACGTCCAAACAGATTCATTTTTCCTACTGCTCCTTTTTCGCTCTGCTGTACCTTTAAGAAGTCTGCGTCACTTTCATATTGAATACTCCATATAAATTTCTGCTTATCTTCAATACCAATTTGAAACGGGTCATCTCTTCCTGCCATACTGTTCAACAGATTCTTTCCTAGTCCAATTTTTGTATAATCATTATTCAAGAAAATACCTCTGTTTAAGAATCCATTTTCATAAGAATTACGCAAAAGAAGCAATGCTTGAATAACCGTTGATTTTCCCATACTATTCATTCCAGATAGTAATGTTAAATTTTCCAGTTCTAACTCTAACTCCTGAAAACATTTAAAATTACTTAAATACAATTTTTTAAGCATTTAATACCTCCTTAATCAGTTGCGAAACACTATTCATCCTCTTTAGAAAGGAACCTCTGTCACTTGCTTTAATAGTTTGAAGAAACGCATCTGATTCACAAAGTCTAATAAAACGCTGTTGAATTATCTCTCTTCTTTCAATCAGTGTCCTTCTCTGATCATAATCTAGTTCAAACAGCCCCCTGCACCAAATTTCATAAACAGCTTTATTAATAGGACGCAAGCGAGAATCTGTTGCCATTTTACGAAATGCATAACGTCCAAATATTCTATCCGCCAAATCAAATATTTCTTCCATTTTTTCCTTTATATCATTCTTTATTTTCCATCCGTCCTTATTTATGTAATCCATAGTTTCATTCAAAAACTCTTCTGGAAGACCATTATATCTATCTATTCCATAATAACAGACAGCTATAAAACGTAAAACAAACTCATGGTCTTGCATCCTGTCTTTACGAATACGGTTGCCCAAAATAATTAAAAACACATTATTAGCCGTCAGCTCTTTTAAAACAGCAGTTGCCTTTCCCTGATATAATGCATGTCTAATCTCTTGAGTGGTTAATTCCAAGCCTCCTGTGTTAATTCTTTTAAATATATTGTACTTTACATTGACTGGTGTACCTGGATTTATCTTATATGCTATAATATTTGTTTCTTCTATTCTTCTTGTAAAAGTCCTAGGCAGTTTATCAAACGTAATCCCTTCTAAATCGTGGAAGAATTCTAAACCTGTTAGTTTTAGCGTCTTGTCTACTATAAACTCTTTTAAAGCAGTAATTCTTTGTAATCCATCAATAATCAGCCAGTTATCCTCTTTACTTGCATCAAAATAAAAAGCAGGAAGTGGAATATTAAGTAACAAAGATTCGATTAACTGACTTTTCTGAATATTACTCCACAATCCACTTTTTCTTTGAAATTCTGTATTTAGGTTCACTTCTTCATTTTGAATACGTTTAATTAAATTATCCATGCTCAGCCTATCCATTGATATATCAATCTCTTTTGGATTAAATGGCTGAATCTGATCTACTATATTTACCGTTTCATCTTCAATTTCTACCTCATCTGTTATCAGCTCAATTCCACTCTGGTTTAAAAAACATTTCATTTCGTCTAAAATGTCGTCTGTTCTCTTAGCTTCTGGCAAGCCTGCAAATATATTAAAAAATGTTACTGCATTAATCTTATAACCATGTTCCTTTCCTATGTTTGCAAGCTGCTGTAACTCCTTTTTTATTTTCTCAGTTAGCATATGTATAGCTCCCTTCTAACGTGTATATACTAAAATATAATATAGCTTAAACAAGGGGGATTGTAAATGATAAGGGATTATGTAATAAAAATTTATCTTACTCCAGATAAAACTGAATGCCCAGATTCACCTTATTACTGGTGTCTTCTTGTTTTGTATGAGGACTGGTGTAATGAAGGCAGTGGCTGGGCTAAAACACCTGAAATAGCTTTTCAAGATGGTTATCGCTATTACCAGGATACAATTTTATAAGTATAGAATTATTTTATTATATATAAAAATTTTCAAATATAATCACATCAAATCTTTTCTCTGCTTTTGCCTTCTGTTCCTTGGATCGAACTGTCCACGCAGCAGTAGGGCAATGAAATACTTTATGACATACATTTAAAGATAACTCCTTCTGATGCCTCCAGTTATATGAAACAAAGTCAGGACGACATACAAAATTGAATATTAAATGCTGCTGTAGAAATGAACCGATTTCTCTTATTATGGTTTTCTGCCTATGGTAACTTTCTGCTAACTGGCCACGTATCACATCTGGCCTATGCTTTTTATACCACCTCAAAGTCAGAGGGTGAAAACACTGGATAAAATACTCCCCTTTATACTCTTTTAAAATATCATTAGCATAAGGTGCAATTAAATCCTTCCAGCTCTTAGACTTTAGTTCTACTAGAAGTGGCACTTTTCCATTTACAAGCTTAAGAACGTCTGAAAATAAGGGAATCGTCTGCTCTGAATCCAATAATAGATATTTCTGTAACTCTTTGAAAGTCAGATCACAGACTCTTTTGTCCACTCCACACATTCTCCTTAAGTCAAAGTCATGGAATACTACAACTTTGTTATCTCGAGTCAGCTGTATATCCAGCTCTATACCATAACCTAACTCCACAGCCCGCTCAAAAGCAGGCATAGAATTTTCAGGAACTACTACTTTTTTATTATGTAACCCTCTATGTGCAAATCTGCACCCTTTCAGCTTACTATAATCTGGTCTATGTATTATACGTGGTACAATACAGTATAGATAGAAAACTATCAGAACTCCTGACACATAAAGCATTTCATTCCCTCCCAAGTCAATAATAAATTCTTTACAGTGAAATTTCTTTCTTAAAGATATAACGGAATTTTTTAATATAAAAAAGAAGCAGCAAGCTTTCACACTTGATGCTCCATCTGTTTTATGAAAACATTACTTTTTCACTATTAAACATCTTAGACAAAATAAAACATAATACAGCCGTTACCACTAAATTGGCTCCAATAGTAATTCCCACATTTGCCATACTGTAGGTAAAGCCAAAAATACCACTCATACACTGCACACTATTATAAACTGGAATTAAGAAGAAATAGTGTGCCTTCGGTGTACCATTTCCAAACATTGAAGTGATTCCAACTAAAATGATAACCACCATGATTGGTGAGATGTAGGTTGTAGCTTCTTTTACTGTCTTAGCAAAGGCAGATACAATTGATAAGATTCCAACAATAATAAGTACTGTTGAGAAAATTACGCAAAGAAGAACCAGATAATCTTTTACTTCATATACAGAAGCACTCATGGATGCTTCACCTTGCATAAGCTTAGGCATGGATAACAAAGTTCCAATAAAACTGGATGTTCCGCAAAGAAGTCCTAGCACACTTAAACTAATAATTTTACCAAGTGCAATATCACTTCTTTTTGTAGGAGAAACCAGCAGTTTTGCAATTGTTCCCCTTTCCTTTTCACCTGCAATGGATTCAGGAGCAATAGCCATACAGCCACTGAAAATAAACACAAGTAACAGCATTGGAAGGATTGTTGAAAAAAACATTCCTGTTGAATCCTTATCTGTCGCTAAGTCATATTTTTGTTCACCACTATTAATATCAAACTTATTACAGATACTTCCTTCATATTGTACAAGAACTTCTTCCACTGCAGTATACATATTACTAGATTCTGTATCTGCTGAGTTATAATATAATTGTACTTCAGGAGCACAACTTGAAGATGTTAAGTTATCATATGCCGCTACCTGTGCATCAAAATCTTTTGGAAATACTGCAAGCAAGTCAGCTTCTTTTCCCTGTACATCTTCTTTCATCTTATCTAAGTCTTTTTCCTTTTGTATATCCAAAGACATTTCATCAAATGCAGGCTTCAGAGAATCTGGCATATTCACAATATATACTTTTGAAACATAATCCTCTGCAACCGTAAACTGATTCATAAGTCCATCTCCCATAAAGGAATATAGAACATATATCATAAGTGCTGGTAAAATTAATGTGGAAAATACCATTCTTGGATCCCCAAAAAAACGGCTAAATTCCTTTTTCACAACTGTCATTACTTTTGATTTCATTCTGTTTCACCCACCGTTTCCTCATAAATTTCGAAGAATCTGTCCTCTAAGGTACTTTCTCCAACGATTTTAGTCAGTTCATCGCAAACAGCCATTTTTCCATTAATTATAATCCCAACGCGATCACATATTTTTTCAATTAAGTTAAAAATATGTGTAGATATAATAATGGTCTTTCCCTGTTTCTTTAACTCTACTAAGAAGTCAGTTACTACCTTTGCCGTTAATACATCAAGTCCATTAGTAGGTTCATCAAATATAATAATTTCCGGATTATGTACCAGTGATATTACAAGAGATACTTTTTGTTTCATACCTGTTGACAGATCCGAAACCTTTACCTCTGCAAATTTATCAATTCCAAACTTCTCAAATAATCTTTTCTTTCGCTCTTCTCTTTCTTTTACTGGCACATCAAACAAATCTGAGAAGAAATCATATAAATAATTTGGTGTAAAAAACTCTTCTAATTTTAATTCACTTGTAAGAAAACCTATTCTTCTTCGGACTTTATCTGGCTGTTTTATAATACTACAGCCATCAATAACTGCTTCACCCTGATCTGGTTTTATTAAAGTAGATAACATTCGTAATGTTGTAGTCTTTCCAGCTCCATTAGGTCCTAATAAACCAAATACTTCACCTTTTTTTACACTAAATGACAAATCGTTTACAGCAACTTTTAACTTCTGCTTTGTTTTCTCAATCTTCTGTTGCTTTTTTGTTAGTGTAAATGTCTTCTTTAACCCTTTAACACTAATTATCTGTTCCATTCTAAATCCTTTCTTCGTTTTTTATTTCCTTATACTTACAGCAAATTTCCATATGTACAAAGACAATTCCATTATACATGATATTATTTTAATTGCCAAATCTTATTTATGCATGATTTATAAATTCACAAGCCACACACTGGCAGCTATTCCTGCAAATGTTGCAACTAAGGCACCTGGCAGAGTATATCTTGTTTTTTTCACCTTAGCAGTCATAAAATAGATTGATAATGTATAAAAAATAGTTTCTGAACAGCTCATAAGAATTGAGCCAAGTCTTCCCAAATAGGAATCTGGTCCATAATTTTTATACACATCCAGCAGCAAACTAGTAGATGCAGAAGAAGAAAACATTTTCACAACAACTAGTGGCACCAGCTCAGAAGGAAAATGTAATCTTTCTACAAAAGGCTTTAAAAAATCTGATATAATATCTAAAGTGCCAGAGGCCCGCAAAATACCAATTGCCACCATTAGTCCAATTAGTGTTGGCAAAACTCCTTTAACCACCTTAAATCCATCCTCTGCTCCCTTGACAAACTCATCATATGCGTCCGTCTTCTGCAAAAGTCCATACCCTATTATATATAAAACGACAAAAGGTATTATAAAATTCGATATATACATTAAAAAATTCATGTCTCTACCCCCTTTGGCTTAGCTTTCTTGCAACAATAGAAAATGCAGCTCCAGCCAACGTAGAAAACGTTGTAGCTAAAATTGCAGTAGCAATAATATCAGCAGGGTTAGGAGCTCCATACCTGCTTCGGTATGTAATTATGTTCACTGGAATAAGCTGTAAAGACGAAATATTAATAATAAGAAACGTACACATATCTACACTTGCTACTTCCCTATCGTGATTTAACTTCCTAAGCTCCATCATTGCTTTCAGTCCGAAAGGTGTTGATGCCCATCCAAGTCCAAGTATATTTGCCACCATATTAGAACAAATATACTCCCTTGCAACATGTCCTTTAGGGATACTTGGAAACAGCAGCTGGATTACTGGACTAAGGAGTTTTGTTAATCCATCAATAATTCCACACTTTTTTGCAACCTGCATGATTCCCGTCCAAAGAGCTACTCCTCCCAGCATAACTATACATAAGGAAACTGCTTCATTCGCTGAGTTTATGCAAGCCACACTAACCTCTTCCATTTTTCCAGTTAGTGCACCCACTACAATACCTATTACTATCATAAATCCCCACAAGTAATTTAACATACTTCATTCTCTCCTCACTTCTGCTTATATTATTTCATGTCATAGCTACCTAACTTATTTCAATATATTTAGATTCCTTTGATATTATCACTTGACCAGCAAGAAAATTTCTCCTTTTGCTGATTGATTTTTTTAATAAAATATTGTATTATTTGTAGTTGAATGTAAAACCAATGTTTCTTTTTTTACACTGGATTATTTTAATGAGTAAAATTTTAGATTTGGAAATTAATTCAAACAAAATTTACCTTAATTCTTATAATTATCTCATTTTCAAGCAAATTCCCCTTGCACAATATTTTAAGAAAACGCCAAACCCATAGTATTTACTGGATTTATGGCAATTTATTTTCGAGAAAAATATATGTAAATTTATTCCATTTTACATTATTTACTGTTTTTTTACTTCTGAACGATTAAAATAGTGCTATATCGGCATAAGATATTAAATTGTATATTTTGCCCATTAGTGTTATATTGGATTCATAAATAAAAAAAAGGAGCAATGATAAATGAAAAGTACAGGTATAGTAAGAAAATTAGACGAACTTGGACGTATCACACTTCCAATCGAATTAAGAAGAACATTAGGTGTTGGCGAAAGAGATCCATTGGAAATCTACGTAGATGAAGACAAAATCATCTTAACAAAATACGAACCAACAGATATCTTTACAGGTGAAAAGAACGAATTATTTGATTTCTGTGGAAAGAAAGTTTCTAAAGACTCCATCGTTCAGCTTGCAAAAATTGCTGGTATTCTTGACTAATTTAAATTACATAATAGTCTAGATAAAAAAGCAGATAGGATCCCTCTCCTAACTGCTTTTTTATTTCAGCCCAAGAATGTGCAAAACTCATACTTTGTTCCTATTCCGCTATTAACTGCTGGTATACATCTCTTTTAGAAATTCTGCGATCTGAGGCTACAGCTTTCATAGCTTCTTTCTTAGACATTCCCTTATCTAGATAAATCTGCATGTGATCCTCTAGCGTGATCTCATCCCATTTATGAATCTCTTCCTCTTGAAGTTCTTCCTGAGAACGACCTTCAATTACTAACACAAACTCGCCTTTCGGATCATTTTTCTCGTAATAAGCAATTGCTTCTTGTATTGTTGTTCGGAAAATATTTTCATAACGTTTAGTAAGTTCTTTACAAATGGATAATTTTCTATCTCCAATCCACTCCAAAAGTTCCACCAATGTCTTCTTCAGCCGGTGAGGTGCCTCGTACATAATAATTGTCCTAGTCTCTCTTTGAAAGGATTCTAAAACTGCTTTTCTTTCTTTCTTATCTGTAGGCAAAAAGGCTTCAAAGACGAAACGCCTTGTGGCCTGTCCAGAAATAATTAAGGCATTGACAAATGCCACTGGACCTGGAACTGCTGTGACAGTTATTCCTGCATCCAATGCACGCTTTACCAGTTCTTCCCCTGGATCTGAAATGCCTGGTGTTCCTGCATCCGTTATTTCTGCAATATCCATTCCCTCCAAAAGCTTCCCTACTAAGTAATCTGCCTTTTCATATTTATTAAATTCATGGTAACTGGTCATTGGAGTTTTTATATCAAAATGATTTAATAACTTAATACTATTTCTTGTGTCTTCTGCTGCTATTAAATCAACTTCATTTAAAATACGAACAGCTCGATATGTCATATCTTCTAAGTTTCCTATTGGTGTAGCACATAAATACAATGTTCCGCTCATAACTCTCCTTCCTTACTCATAGCCATATATCTCAAGAATTTCCTTGGTATATACGTTTACGTCTTCATATACTACTAAAGGCGGTTCGATTGTAACTCGTGATTTTCCACCTTTAACTGCCTCAATTAAAACCATATTCGGTTCTTTATCCTGATATGGATGTACAAAACGGATACGCTTTGCCTCTAATTTATATTTAGACAATGTATTTATAATCTCCACAAGCCTATACGGACGGTGTACCATAAAAAATTTACCGCTCATTTTTAAGAGCCTGGCGCTCTCCCTTACTACATCATCCAACGTACAATAAATCTCATGTCTTGCAATTGCTTTTGGCAAATCAGGATTTACTAACCCATGCTTTCCTATCATATAGGGTGGATTGGTCGTAACAACATCAAAAGAAGCTCCTTCAAAAATATGAGAAGCTTCTTTTATATCTCCTTGTACAATGGATATTTTCTCTTCCAGATTATTAAGCATCACGCTACGCCTTGCCATATCCACACTTTCCTCTTGTAATTCCAGAGCACTAATATGTCCTGCGTCTGTCTTTGCCTCTACCAGAATTGGAATGATCCCTGTACCTGTACCTAAATCCAATACCTTTGCACCACTTTTTACATGGACAAATCCTGAAAGTAAAACTGCATCAATCCCAAAACAAAACTTTTCTGGGTTCTGAATGATCTGATACCCATTACGGTGCAAATCATCCATTCTCTCATTCTGTCTCAATTCTACCTTCATATAAACCTCTTTAATCTATCTTTGAACCAGATTCTCTTCTTTCCAATGCTTCCAATGCCTTAAGTTCATCATCCATAGCGATTTTCTCTTTTTTACGCTTTGGTGTAAATTTAAGGTCTGATACCATGTATTCACGTACTTCCTTTTCATCATTATCAAGTGTAACTACTACTTTTACAAGCTGCTTTAACACACTTACGCTTTGTACTTCACCTTTTAACTGGTCTATGGTCTCTACGTGATCTCCCACGGAAGGAAGTTTACTATTTAATTCCTCATAAGCTTCCTGCTCATTTTTCAGACAGCACATAAGTCTTCCGCAGACTCCCGAAATCTTGGTAGGATTTAAAGAAAGATTCTGTTCTTTTGCCATTTTTATAGACACTGGTGCAAACTCACTTAAAAATGTATTGCAGCATAAAGGTCTTCCACAGATTCCTACACCACCTACAATCTTTGTTTCGTCTCTAACACCAATCTGACGTAACTCTATTCTTGTCTTAAATATTGCCGCCAGATCTTTTACTAAGTCACGGAAATCAATTCTTCCATCTGCTGTAAAATAAAAAAGCAGCTTATTATTATCAAATGTATATTCACAGTCAATCAGTTTCATTTCAAGACCATGCTTTGCTATTTTTTCAAGACAGATATCAAATGCTCCAATTTCCTTTTCCCTGTTATGAACTTCAATGACATCGTCTTCTTCTGTGGCAATACGGATAACTGGTTTTAAAGGCTGAATAATTTTTTCTTCTTCTACCTCCCTGTTCCCAATTACCACCTTCCCATACTCTATTCCTCTGGCTGTTTCAACAATTACGTTTGTCCCAACATCAATTACCAGATCAGCTGGATCAAAGAAATATATTTTTCCTGCCTTACGGAACCTGACACCTATTACTTTAATCATTCCCATTCTCCTTTATTACGAGCAGCATTAGTTCCATTGCAATATCAAAATTCACATTAGCTCTTAAACGCTCTTTTGCCTTATCCATAGCCCTTAATACTTTTTCAATTCCATCATAACCAATCTTCTCAGCTTGTCTCTTTATATACGGATACTCCGAACGAAATAGAAGCTGGTTTGGATTTCCACTCGCCTTATATAATAAAATATCCCGATACCATAACATCATAATATCAATATAATCATAAATATCCATCTTATGTTCTCCTAGCTGCTTAACCCCCTCTAGGATTTCATAAACCTGCATGCTTTCTACATACTTTAGCAGATGAAGAATTTTATCCTTAGACTCATTAAATTCTTCCGATGTAGAATAGCGTACCGCCTTTCCTAAATTTCCTTGGGAAAACCTTGCACTAAGCTCCGCATTATAATCTGGTACCTGATACTCTTTCATTAAATAATCTCTAATTAATTCAGTAGATACTGGCTTTAGATCCAGCGTTACGCACCGTGATAAAATTGTAGGAAGCAGCTTATTCTTATTAGTTGCCAGAAGCATAATAATTCCATACGCTGGCGGCTCCTCAATGGTTTTTAACAAGGCATTCTGTGCCTGCTCTGTCATTTTATCTGCATCTGCTACAATATAAATTTTATACTTACTGCTATATGGTTTTATTTCAATATCTGCATTTAACTGAGTTCTAATATCCTCAACACTAATACTTGCCTTCTCATGTAACACCTTAATAATGTCTGGATGATTACCTGAACCAGCCTGCAGACATGATTTACACTTACCACAAGGATTTTTCTCATGTTCCTCACATTGAAGTGCTGCTGCAAAGATATCTGCTAACATCTTTTTCCCTGAACCGTTTTCACCATTCAGTATATATGCATGTGAAATTCTGTCTTTCTCAATTGCCATCTGCATATGTTCAATCACTTGTTCATGACCAATAACATCTTCAAACTTTTTCATCCTGCCATCATCCCTCCTTATGTAAGGATATCTAAAAGTAGTCCTCGAATCTCATCAATCTTACCTAGTATAGCAATGTGATCTTTTTCATCTTTAATTAGTTCCTGTGCAAGTTCATCCAGTTTATCGTCTACCAGCTTTATAATACCATAAACACGATGCCGTCCCTTCCGATCTAGAAAGTTCTCTCGGCTGAACTTATGGGAACGGTTCACTACTTCATTCATAAACTCCTTAATTAAGGCACGATATCTTTTCATATCACGAACATCCATATGTTTGCCTAACCGTTTTCCCTGTTGCACGATGTCTTCCATAACGAGAGTTAATCTTTCCTGAAGCGTGGCATCTTCAATATTACTAGCAAGCATAAACTTAAATGTTTCATCTGTCTGCTGTACTTGTTGGGGTTTTTCAGCCTGATTTATCTGTTGCATCTGATTTATCTTAATATCCATGCTTCTCTAACCTCTCTTAAATAAATATTTCGGATTCACTCTTTCATGGTTATTACTATTCATTATATCATATCAATGTAACAATATCACTTAAAATCTGCTGTATACATTTCTCCTTGTTGGAATTTATATACCTCTTCTCTACCCCGAGCCTTGCAAGATTCTGTTCCTCAAAATCCTTCTGATCTGCTAGAAAACGTCTGCACATCTCCTCGTACTTAGGCTCTATCTGTTCCTTTTCCCTAGTTAAGGCACGCTGCAGCCGCTCCCCATCCTCAACTTCAATATATATTGGCACTACTTTTTCCCTGCCAAAATAATTTAGGAGGCTTTCATATCCTTCTAAGGTCGAAATCATAATATAACTTTGTTTTTCCAGATCAAACTGTCCATCATCGACAGTAAAGTAATACCAGTCACCTGATACTGTCTGATACATTCTTTCTTCTATTATTTTACCCTGCTTTTTTAATATATCTCTTTCATTCTTAGATACAAAATGATATTCAATTCCTTCCGTCTCCCCTGTTCGAATAGGCCTAGTTGTATATAAAATGACGGCTTTTAACTGTTCGTTAAAATTCTTTTTTAATTCCTTAAAAATAGTATCTTTTCCTGTCGCACTCTTTCCCATTACAATAAATATTTTTGACATATTTCGTCCTCTCTATAAACAGCAAAGCACATATTTTTCATCCTTTAGTCCTTTCATAGACAATCCAGTCTCCTGATAAGCATAAATATGTTCTAAGATGTCATGAGTTATTTTTTCCCCAGGTACTAAAATTGGAATTCCTGGCGGATACAGATTTACGAAGCCACCCGCAATCCGGTTTTCACTTTTTTCTAAGAGACAATATTCTTTTTCCCTTTCAAATGCTTTATGCTGCAGCAAAACAACTTCTGCTTTCACTGGGGTATATGACGCATTTCCAGCTTCAGAACATTTACTAAGGGTTGTATCTATCTCCCTTAAGGCAGCCATCAAACGGTCAAATCCTTCTTTCGTATCTCCTATTGTAGTAATGGCAAGAACATAATCAGCTTCTGCCATTTCCATCTGAAGTTTATATTTCTTTAATAGTATATCATAAAGTTCTGGTCCTGTCATATTGGTTCCCTTAGTAGAAATAAGGATTTTAGACAAATCCCTTCCATTTGCCTCAATTACTTTTATATGATTAAGTTCTGACATCTCTTCATAAAAATACCTAAGATTATGAATCAGGTTTTCAAAAAGTTCTTCTCTTCTTTCTTCTAACATTCCAATACACTGGTCAATTCCTGCCATAAGCACATAGGAAGGACTTGATGTCTGGTAAATGGAAAAGTAAGTTTTTATTTTTTTAATATCCACTAATTTGCTATTTATGTGGAGCAATGCCGTCTGGGTAAAAGCAGGAAGTGTCTTATGAACACTTTGAATGACAACATCCGCACCTAATTCCAAAGCACTAGAGGGAAATGCTCTATGAAATGCAAAATGTGCTCCATGTGCCTCATCTACCAATACTGGAATATTTCGTTCATGTGCTAATTTGCAAATTTCTTTTATTTCAGATACTACTCCTTCGTATGTTGGAGACACCAGAACAATCAAGCTAGTATCTGGATGCTTTATCAACATGTTTTTTATGTATTCCGCAGAATATCCACATTGTATGCCTTTTTTATTATCAAACTGTGGATAAAGATAGACTGGATTTAACTCATTTACAAACACGGCATGATAAGCTGCCTTATGACAGTTTCTGGCCATTAGTATTTTATCGCCCTTCTTTGTACAGGCACTAATTCCCGTCAGTATTCCCGCTGTGCTTCCGTTTACCAAGTAAAACGTCTTTTCTGACTGATAAAGTTTTTCTGCCCGCTTCATGGATTCTAAGATAACATCTTCTGGATCGTGCAAGTTATCAAATCCGTCTATTTCTGTAATATCAATTGCATAAGGGTTCATTTCCCCCATAAGCTTAAGATTTCTTTTGTGTCCTGGCATATGAAATGGATAATAACTCTTCTTTCCATACTGACTTAATTTATCGTATAGGTACATAATTTCCTCCCGTCATTCAAACTATATATAGTATTACAATATGTAGGCACACAACACTTGACATTGTAAAATACTATGTCATAGTTTATAATATTATTGCATTTTTTGCAAATCCAGACACTTTAAAACTCGGAGGGATTGTATGTTAAAAATAGGCTGTCATGTAGGCATGAGTGGTAAAGAAATGTTTTTAGGTTCTGTAAAAGAAGCACTTTCTTATGGTGCCAATACCTTTATGGTTTATACTGGTGCTCCACAAAACACAAGAAGAAAACCACTTAGTGACTTAAGAATAGAAGAAGCAAAAGCTCTAATGAAGGAGAATGGAATTGAGGAATTCATTATTCATGCTCCTTACATCATTAACTTAGGAAATTCAGTTACTCCAGAGACTTTTGAACTCGCTGTTGAATTTCTTCAGGTTGAATTAGAACGTTCTGCTGCCATGGGAAGTAAAAATATTGTACTTCACCCAGGTTCCCATGTAAAAGCAGGTGAAGATGCAGGACTTGCCCAGATTATCAAAGGCTTAAATGAAATCCTCACCCCAGATACTCCCGTAAATATTGCCTTAGAAACCATGGCTGGAAAAGGCAGTGAAATAGGCCGTAACTTTGAAGAACTGGCTCGTATTTATGATGGCGTTACCCACAATAATAAACTTCGGGTCTGTTTTGATACCTGCCACACTAACGACGCTGGCTATGATCTTGTCCATGATTTTGACTCTGTAATGGAACAGTTTGATAAAATAATTGGAAAAAACCAAATTAGTGTTTTCCACATTAATGATAGTAAAAATTCGTTAGGTGCTAAAAAGGATCGCCATGAAAACATAGGATTTGGGTCTATTGGATATAAAGCACTTCATCATATTGTTATGCATCCAGACTTTGAAAACATACCAAAAATTTTAGAAACTCCATATATTCCTCACCCTGATAACAAAAAGAAGTCCTTTGCCCCTTATAAGCATGAAATTGAAATGCTTCGTAAAGGTGAATTTAATCCTGAATTAAAAGACCTTATTTTAAGGGAAAATATCTAAATAGACTATTTTGTTTTTTAACACTTTTTACTTAAGTTCCAAGAAAATTTGAATTAATCTGAAAAATATTTTATTAAAAAGAAGAGCTAAGTTTTATTACTCAGCTCTTCTATATACATACATTCTTCCTTCTTTTCCAATACGTTCAATTGCCCCTACATAATGTAAAACATTCATCCCGCACTGTGTTACCCTTTGAGTCAGCTTTGCTTCTCTTGCGAAATCCTTAGATGTAAATGTTTCCCTTAATGCAGGAGGAATCAGCTTCTGATAATCTTCTACAGATTTCAGGGTGTACTCCTCTACAATCTCTGTAGGAACCCGATCCTGTCTTGTAGAACCCCTTTTCTTATCCTGACTCCAGCCATTAAGCAAACGGTACTCCTCCATATTGATTAACAGTAAATGAATTCTTATATTAGGGTCGGTCAGATATTGCTTAATCTTATACAGTTCATAAAAACACCTGTAATAACTTCCCTTTAATGGAGACTTTCTTTTTTTAGATATTTCTCCTGTCTTCTCATCAACCCAGTAAAGCCACTTAGTTGCAATCATAGGATACGCAACGGTCACTGTATAATCTGGTAAAAATGCATCTAATTTTTTCCTTAACAAGTTAAAATTCTGGGTCTGTACCTCTACAATGCCTGTTTCATTTAAAATATCTACATAGTAACGCCCTAGTCTTATTTCCTGTTTCTCCATGTCTGGCTCAATATAATTTTTTACAACTGAGTGAAGGGTCTTTTCTTTTAACGTCCCTATCAGATGTATTTTTTCTTCATGTTCCACTTCTTACTCACTTCCCATTGATCTGATTTCACAGAACTACATTTCATAAGACCTACCATAACGTACTATTATTTTAGAAACAATTTAGCATTTTTTCTTGAGAAAAATATTTTTTTCAAGGAATATATTATGCCTGCTAGTGAAATTAAGCTTATTCCCCCATAGAATACATGTGGATATCTGCTATCTCCAGTCTTAGGAACATTTGACTCATTTCCTTGCTGATTTGCACTGTTATTATATCCATTGGAACTGTCACCACTACTAGATGAATTTTCATTATTCTCGTAACTGTTGTAGCTATTATGACTTCCCTTTTGTCCATTGCTGTTATTCCCTACAGAGGTACTATTATTGTAGTCTTTTTCTTTGTCTCCATTAGCACTGTTTTCATTCTCTGTTTTTCTGCCTGAAGATGTATTTACCGTTGTCCCTGACGATTTACTTGACTCACTGCTTCCCGCTGGTTTTGGCGTTCTGCTTGGTGCAACACTTGCTGTCGGCTTTGGTGTTCTGCTTGGCACTGCACTTTCTGCTGTCTCTTGCACACCGCTTGGCACTGCACTTTCTGCTGTCTCTTGCACACCACTTGGCAC
This sequence comes from [Clostridium] polysaccharolyticum, assembly GCF_900111595.1. Taxonomy (GTDB): domain Bacteria; phylum Bacillota; class Clostridia; order Lachnospirales; family Lachnospiraceae; genus Clostridium_AI; species Clostridium_AI polysaccharolyticum. Next base: position 24,897 of record NZ_FOHN01000034.1, read on the forward strand.
TGCACTCGCTTCTGTCTCTGGCACGCCGCTTGGCACTGCACTTTCTGTTGCCTCTGGCACGCCGCTTGGCACTGCACTCGCTTCTGTCTCTGGCACGCCGCTTGGCACTGCACTTTCTGTTGCCTCTGGCACGCCGCTTGGCACTGCACTTTCTGTTGCCTCTGGCAAGAGTTTATTCTTAATAAAGATCTGTCCTGATTCATCCTTTGTTACATTTTCATTTAATTCTACTACATAGGAATAAACCCCTTCTTGATCTACCGTAACTGTCACAGCTACATTTTCTGCTGTCTTCTGATACCCTTCTGGTGCTTCTGTTTCTGACAAAATATATGCTCCAGGATCTAGCTCCTTAAACACAACCATTCCATTTTTATCAGAAACCTCTTGTTTTTTTGCTACCTTACCATCTTTTCTCGTTAGCTGGAACTTAGCTCCTTTTAGTTTTATCCCTTCACTATCTGTCTTATAAAATACCAATTCAGAATTTGGCTTATTTAACATCATATCCTTATAGAACTTATTTTTTACAATCTTAATTGTGCCTAAAGGATAATTGTCCAATGCATCTTCCTCTTTTTCTAAGAATACAAAATAATGAACTTCATTTTCTTTTATATACCCTATAGGAGCTTTTTGTTCCTGTAACTCATATAAAGTATTTTTTTCAAGATTCACAAAAATAGCATCTCTATCTTCTCTTGAAGACCTTCTTTTACGATAACTATCTATATCTGTTTTCCATGTTCCATCTTTAAATGTCATTGCTGTTATAATAAAATCCGCATTGCTTAATGCAATTTTATGTTCTCCGTTTTGATTTGCATTAAAACTTGCCTTTGTAACAAAAAATGAATACAATGGGGAAGCATTAATAAAATCCTTAAAAATAAAATCTTCCATATCACTCGGCTTAACCATTCCAGATTTTACATACTGTACTTTCCCATTATTTAAGCTTGCCTCATTTTTTGCATCATCTGCACTAATATCTGCAGCAATAGCTGTATCAAAATCAATACAAAACGGTACATCCTTATATTCTTCAGAAATTGTAACTGTAAATTTTCCTGTTCCTTCCATTGCAATATTAGACTTAAATTTTTCTGTAACATCAAGAACTCTTGACATTTCTCCTAACCCATTTACCTCTGTCTTGTAAATCTTTAGTGTATCTTCTTCTAAATCAAATTGATTTAGCAGCAAATCAGAAATAGAATAGCCATTTAAATTTATTCCATCTGCATTTACATAAATAGTCCATGAAATAGTACCTTTATCTTTATTAAATCTGCCCTCTTTTGTCAGTACTTTAGGCCTAATTGTAATATCATTGACCTTTCTGATTTTTTCTATTTCTCCTCCATTACATAATCCATGAAGATTTACAGCCGCAACAGAACTTGTTTCATTATTAGCAAGAACTTCTCGTCTATACAATTCTGAATATTTTACAAACATATTATAATCAATTTTATACTCTACTGGATTTTTAAATGAAATCGTTAATTTATTGTTTTCTACGGAAATTTCCTTATCCTTTAATTTTAATTTTTTTGTCCCACAGGTTTCCTTCCACGAGACTTCCTGTCCATCCGGCAAAACAAGCGTAGTAACTCCATTTTTTTCAACTGCTATTACATCTTCATCATTTACCTTAAAATGTATTCCATCTGAACTGACTAATTTATAAAGAACTGTCCCATTTTCATTATAAAATCTCATTTCAGATATACGATCAAATGACGATCCCACTGGCAATTCTTCTTCTGCGCTTAAATTTTCTAAATATCCCTTGTCTGTATTAATTGTAGTGAGCCATTTACTTGTATGATCCTTATAGTTATACGTAGTCTTTCCCAGTTTTCCATTTAAATCAATAAATGTCTGAGACATACCTGACTTTTCTATTAAGTTATTTCCTAAAACCTGATTTGCTATAAATTCATTTCCACAAGGTTTTCCTTTACTCTTTGCTTCTGATCTTACAGTATTTTGAAATGTTCTCTTCTCAGCATTACTGTAAAATGTATTATCCGTAATGATTGTTTTAACAGGTATTTCATAGCTTTCATTGGCTGCAACATCTCCAATTACTATCTTAAGAGTCTTCAATTTACTATTTTCCGTATTTTCAATTACATCATAATAAGGTTTTCCATCAACCTTTTTTGCCTTGCTTGGAATCTCTATCGTTTTCTGTTCTGTTCCCGACTTATATTCAGCTGACAAACTTCCTGAACCATTTAGAATATCTTCTGTAAACATTTGTCCATTATTTCCTACTGTATCCATAAGAACAAGATCCGTAAATTCTCCTCCTAATCTGTTTACATCCAGATTCCATGTTATCATTTTATCCTTAATATAATATGCCTTAAAGCTTTTCTCCACTAAGATAGCCTTCGCCTGCATCTCTTTTTTTACTTCTACATCAAAATTAAACGAAATTCCTCCACCGTCCATTTTAATTACATCCCATACCATTTTTACATCATTTGTATATTTATCATTAGAAACTTCCTTATAATTTTCTTTGTTTACACCTTCTGGCAAAACAATATTTGTATAATATGTCAGTAACACAGAAGAATTTACATACTTATCATATGGCACAATAAGTACGCTTCTTTTTTCCGTTCCTTCCATATATGTATAATATACACTTCTCTTTTCCAATGAATTACCTTCTGAAGATGTTAACTGATCTAAGTCCTCATTAGTCAACTCGCTATATGGAATATCAGACGTAACAAGTTTAGGTTTTACATTAGTTGTACTTTCAACACCATCTTTGTTTACTAAAATATCTACTCCTGTATCTGCATCATACGTATGAGTTGAAGCACTTATTGTATCTACAATATAAGAATTTACTTTCTTACTAAAGTAGGAATTTACCTTGATATTCCATTTAAATCTGGTTCCGTACAAGTCTTCCTGTTCTCCTTCTTTCTGTAAAAAAGCTAATTTCATTCTTGTTGGCTCAGATTCTGCTGTTTTTAATTGCTTATTTTCCAAAGGATCAAAAATATATGCCTTATTGGTAAATGTCTCATCAATTCCATTTTTTTTCATAAAGGACTCATATTTGCTTTCATTCAATGCCATTCTTATTTTGAACTTTGCCGAAGTAATAGCATTACTCATATTTGGTAATAATTTTGGAAAATCATATTGAAACTTTCCACTTTTTGTTGTATATAAAGCCGGATCTAAAAGACTTTCATTTAATTTTACAGACTCTACATATAAACCATCTGGAATTTCATCTGTAATGCTTTTTCCATTTAAGTATCCATCTGATACACTAGCATCTAAATCATAATCAATATACGGTGTATCTACTTGCTTTGGTGCAGTCTTTGTTATTTTATATTCTGGCTCTTTCTCAATTAAACTAGAATCTATCTTTACAATTTTTCCTGTAACAATCTTTTTCTCTTCATTCCAGACAGGAATAATTGTCTCATTTGAACTTAATACAACTTCCAAAAGATAATTTAACGTAAATTTTAACTCTACATCTTTTCTGTTATACAATAATTTTTCCAATTTACACTTTAGTACAATATCCCCGTTTTCCTTTTTTTCAAGATCACAGACTCCTGCCTTTTCACCTGTATTATCTATTTTAAGCTCAACATGTTCTTGTCCCTCTGGAATATTAAAATACTCATGATCATAAGTAACCGTAAATCCTAATGGTGGTAAAAGTTCATCATCTAAACTTTGATAATATGTATCCAAAAACTTATGTACTTTTTCAGCATATTCGGCATCGTCTAGCCCTTCTTTTGATGGAAAACCTGCACACTTCAATTCGCCACTTTCTATTTTGTCTTGTATCTGTTCTGAATAATGGCTTAAATACTCATTCTTTAAGTTCATATCATATAGAATGCTTGATTTTCCTCCACCTAACGTGCTTAACTTCATATTAATATCTAAAAACTGGTCTAACTTATCCAGACCCTTATCTTTTAAATTAATTATCGTTGCAGTTGATAAATCTGTCTCATCTTCTGCAGATGCAATACTGCTGCTAAATGTCTGCATAATCAGTACAACACAAATTAACATTGCCAAAACTCTCTTTTTCACTTCTTAACATCCTTTCTTTTCTTCAAGTTTTTTCTTTTGAGCTACTACAAGAAGCCTTGCATTATCCTGTGAATACTCACATGTAACTAATGTCAGAAATTGTCCCCCTTCAACCATTTCCACATTGCTTACATACAACTGCTTCTCTTCAACTTTTTTTTGAAATTCTGAAAAATCATAAAGAGCTGTATTGTTTCGAAAATAATTAAAAAATTCATTGTCTTTATTGCCATTTACTTTACAGACTGCACAAATCCTAAAAACAGTTTTGCCTTCCTCTTTTGTATAAAATAAAACTTCAGGATGTTTTTTTAAATACTCCTTATGCTTGTACTTCATTAAACCTGCAAACATAGAACCATCCTTCATATGATGTCCATAAACTTCTAGGTTGCTCTCTGAATTCTCCATATCACAGCCTGCATCTAAAAAAGGTACTCCATAACGATTTTTCCTTTTGTAAAAGTCGTGATTTAAATAATATTTATTATCGTGTTTTTTTTGCACAACTGGATAATCAATTTTTTCCCCTGGAATTGAAATCCAGCCAACAAAATCCTGATTTTTTTTATACATCAGGTCTAAATTTATATAACGTTCCTTATTTTTCTTTCTATTATGTACTGCTTTACTAGTAGGTACTGTTTTGGCCAGTCTATTACTTTCTTTATCCTCATAAACTAACTTTCTTAAATTCTGATATTCTGCTTTCGCAGTTTTTTCTTCTATAAGATTATGATACAATTGAGAAATCCCTGTCCAAAACGCATATATACTTATAATGAACAACACTACATACTTAAGCTTTGTCCATTTTTCTGATAACATCTTACATTATCCTTTCTATTTACTCCTCATAACATTATTATACAATATTCATCATTACGGAACAATATCCTTTATTACGCATTTATGCCATTTTCAGATATTTATATATCTAATAGAACAAAGTCTAAGTTCCTCAGACTCTCGCGACTGGAATGTACTCGAAGGAACTCAGACTTTGCCCTCCTTTTTTATGGCACTTTTTATTTGATAGGGAAGGACTCGCAGAGGACTTTCTTATCAATAAAAAAGGGGAAGTACCCTCCATGGTATCTCCCCCTTTTCACACTTTACATTTCAATCTTATTACTTGGTATGTGTTTATCAAATCAACGAACTTCTAATACATTCTATCTCTATTATGCCATGCGGCTCATAGCTTCCTGATCGCTAAGCATTTCTACTAATTTTCTCTTTAGGATCTTTCCTGTGCTTGTCATTGGGAATTCTTCTACCATGTATACGTATTTTGGCATTTTGAATTTTGGCAGGCACTGGCTGATGTATTCCATAACTTCTTCTTTGATATAGTTTGCTCCCGGCTTCATTTGGATAAATGCTGCAATTTCCTCACCTAACACTTTATCAGGTGCGCCAACTACTGCTACGTCATGAACCATTGCATAGGTACGAATTACATCTTCAATTTCGCTAGGAGAAATATTCTCTCCTCCACGGATGATTAGCTCTTTCTTCCTTCCTTTAATGGTCAAATATCCTTCTTTATCTAAGAAACCTAAGTCACCTGTATGAATCCATCCATCTACGATAGTTGCGTCAGTTGCTTCCTGGTTTTTATA
>NZ_FOHN01000018.1 GCF_900111595.1 [Clostridium] polysaccharolyticum
AGAGCTTTACATACCGAAATACTTCTTCACTCACGCGGCGTCGCTGCATCAGGGTTTCCCCCATTGTGCAATATTCCCCACTGCTGCCTCCCGTAGGAGTTTGGGCCGTGTCTCAGTCCCAATGTGGCCGGTCACTCTCTCAAGCCGGCTACTGATCGTCGCCTTGGTGGGCCGTTACCCCTCCAACTAGCTAATCAGACGCGGGTCCATCTCATACCGATAATTCTTTTCCGTCCGGGCCATGCGGCCCTATCGGGTTATGCGGTATTAGCAGCCGTTTCCAGCTGTTATCCCCCTGTATGAGGCAGGTTACCCACGCGTTACTCACCCGTCCGCCACTCAGTCACAAGAACTTCCTCCCGAAGGAATCCATTCAAGTGCTTCGTTCGACTTGCATGTGTTAAGCACGCCGCCAGCGTTCATCCTGAGCCAGGATCAAACTCTCAATAAAAGTTTCTATCCTTCCAGAACGAAAAGCTTGGCTTTTTGTTTCCAGAATTCATTTACTATATAGGTGCATCCTCTCAGATGCTGTTCGCGTTCCAGAACCAAAGTTTTGGAACAAATTTATTCTCTGAATTTTCAAGGTTGTTTCACTGTTCAGTTATCAATGTTCTTGGCTGCAGGATTTTCTCTTTTCCTCTCAGCGACGTTTTATATCTTATCACATCTTTCGATGCCTGTCAACAAGTTTTTTCTTTCATTTTTTATTTAAATGTTTTACTATTTAAACATTTTGCTGTCGACTTGGGTTAGTATAACAGACATCTTTATAGTTGTCAATATCTTTTTTATTAAGTTCCCTTTCTCTATTCTTATAATCAGCTTTTGTACAAAAAAAGACGTTATCATAAAACTGTTTCATCTTTTCTGTTCCTAAAGCTGCTTTGAACATATTGGTTGATGGACCACCTGCCTCAATTAGCTTATTTACATAATCTTGTGTGATACTCTGCTTTATTTCCATCCGATTTTCCGATAAACAGCACAGTTTCTGCTCCATTTCCACATACAAGCTTAGAAATTCTTTTAAAACAGCCGATACTTTCTCTTCTTCAGCTCCAACAGCCTTCGACATACAAACAGAACGGAGATCATCATACCAGCTTTCGTTTAGTTCCATATCTTCCCATTCATACTGTTTCTGAAGCTCTTTAAACTTTTCTATATAATTCAAATAAATAGGTTCTTTTTCTTCTACCAAGTCATAAAGCTCTATTAATATACTTCTTCTTTCTTCTATATACATACAATCAAATGACAGCATTGGCAGATTCTTATAATAAGGATTTACCACACCCGAAAGCATCTGTAAGCCTTTTGTCCCGCTTGTATCCATTAATACAAGATGTCCAAGTTTCTCTACCGCATAACTCTTCACATGAAACTTCATATTCTGTATAGTCAGGCTGGCAAATTCCCCACAATCTAAATCCTGTACTTTATATTGATTTAACAATACCTCTAAAATCATATTTTTTGCAGATAAGATTAACTGCTTATTCTTTCCCAAAATTCCTTCCACTATAATTCTCCTCCTTACATTTTCACTCCCGTCTCCGAATCAGTCACTACATAAATAAAATAATAAGGCTGACTTTGCACTAAAAATCAACCTTATTAATTTTCTTTATAACTTTGATAGCTCGATTCAAAATCAAACAGCTAAAATGTTCTTCAACAAAAGCTCTTCTGTCTTCCTTTTCAGAAACAAACCTTCCATATTCGGATGCCATTGTACAAATAGAGCTGTAATTTACTTTAGACAGCCTTCCCTTTTCTAAAATAGCATAATACTGATTTTTCTTTTCATCTTTATATAAACTGCTTTTTACGGTAAGCTTGTCTGGTATAATACAAGAGAACTCTTCAAAATCATTCATTTTATCAAATACATATATCTGCATTTGAACATTCACTGATTTTTTCTTCTCATTTACAACTGGCTGGATTTTCTTCTCTTCCACTTCCTGTTCAAACAATTCCTTTAATGATGAAACTTTTTCTATAGTTGCTCCTGCCAGCTGCTGAATGATATCTCCCAGATCGTCTTTCTCATCCATTTTTTCGGAAAATGTAATTGCAAGACGATTTTTAGGCAACATCATAATCTGCATAGCTAATAAACCATCCTTTGGCTCATAGCCAACTTCGTCAGAAGCTCTCTCTACTATAGTATGAAGAAATTCCTGAACTTTACTTCTATTTTTAAGAAAATCATCTAATTCAACGTCATATTCTCTCATGTCATCTTCATTTACAATACAACGAACTGTATTATCGTCGATCCTTATAAATTCCATTCTTACACTCTCTTTCTTACTGTTCCATTTCCACTTCATTGTATCGTATTTCAATGCGCTTTTCAAATACTTTTTACGAAAGGGATAAATCTTAAAACATACTGTAATGATAATTTTATTCTGTTTCAAACGCCTTTCGTAATAATTCGCATCTTAACTTCATAGTTTTCTTCGTAACTTCCAGTTCCTGATTCTGATCATATGCATGAAATGTTCTCTTCATATCATTGAAATAAACATCATACCCATGTTCTTCCAATATAGAAGCGTATAATTCTCCCTCGTCATGCAAACAGTCATACTCTTCCACTTCTACATAAGCATTGCACAAGTCTTCAAAGTTTGTCTGTTCCACTAGGCTAAGATAAGGACGAAGCTCAGCATTAAGCTGAGGCTTAATATACTTGAAAATCCTTCTATCACACTCAGCGTTCCATCCTGGAGTATCTGTAAAACGTTTCATTGACTCACTTGACATAGAAAGATCAGTCGCTGGATAAATTAACATCTGATAACAAAATTTAGGTCCCTTCTGATCTCTGGTATAATGTGCTAATGCAGCCGCAAAAGTCCCCCCCGCACTATCACCACCTACTGCAATATGCTCTTTATCAATATTCAGACGTCCTGCATTCTCATACACCCATAAAAAACCTTTATAACAGTCCTTTAAGGCAGTTTCAAATTTAACTTTCGTTAGAGTTCTATATCGTACAGAAATCACTCTGCAGTTTGCATATTTAGCATAATTGGCTGCAATTTTATGATAGGTAGGTAAGTAGTCCACGTAGAACCCTCCACCATGTAAATATAAAAGACATGGAAGAGTTTCATTTTCTGTTCCTTCTGGTTCATACAGATACGAATCAATTATTTCATTGTCAAAAGTTTGAATCTGAACTGTCGTTCTTTTCACACCCTTTACAAATTTACCTTTACCTCCTGTCATAAAGACATTAAACAAACGAAATCCAATGGGATTACATAAAAATACTGGCAATTTGGATAGATCTTTATCTGGAATTTCATCTAAAAAATTATACTTTTTCCTCATTTCATGCACTTCCATTTTCCTTCTTAAAAACAAAGCAGCACCTGCTATCGCTGCACCGCCAATTATGTATTTCCCCTTATTCTTCATACAAACACTTCCTTTATCTTTTATCTTTTTGTTATTGTTTTTTATGATTCCTCTTTTATTATAACGGAATACTAAAAAAAAGAGCAATAGCCACTCTTAACTATTCCTCTTTATCTTTTATAAAAATTACTGTACTACACGTATAGGCTCAAGAGCCTCAGCCCTTGTTACAGTATGATGATAACGTATTCTGGATGCCTGTGCAATATTGAGACAATGATCGGAAATACGTTCTAAATCAACTAATGTTTCAACAAAAATAAGACCTTCCTGTGATTTACATATAGACTCGTTTAAACGCCTGATATTATCTACTTTCATATCTTCTACAATGTTATCAATCTGATCTTCCAGCTGATAAATCTGGTCGTAACGTATTTGCTCTGGATGATACAGATGTTCACAAGCTTCTTCATAAATGCGATACACGTTCTTCACCAATACATCCAATTGTCTCTTTGCCTCATCAGATACCGTTAAACTCTCTTCCAGAAAACGATTTGCATAACCTAATAAGTTTTCTGCATGGTCACCAATACGTTCCAAATCACTAATAACATGGAACAGGTTACCTACATGCTTTGCTTCTTCATCTGTGGTTTCCATTGCACTTGCACGAATCAGTGCATCCGTAATGCCACGGTTAAGAAAATCTATTGTCTCTTCTATATTATTAAACTCATCCGGATCAAAAGGCTTATCCGCAAAGTATGTCTTTGTTGCACGATCTAAATTAATTTTTACTAAATCAATCATACGTTTGACTTCTGCATCAATCTGTTCCACTAAAACAGGACAAGAACGGTAGCCTGCTTCATTGATGAATTTCAGCTTGCATTGTTCCTGTTCATCTTCTCCTGGGATAATCATCTTAGACAGTTTTGCCAAATGTGCAGCAAATGGAAGCAGCACTGCTACTGTTGTACAGTTGAAAATTGTATTTGCGTTAGCAAGCTGCCTGCTTGGGTCATGGGCCGTACCTGCCACTAAATCTATAATAGGGGTAAACTGTGCTAATATTAAGAACAGCATCATGCCAATGCTTTCGAATAATACCACAATTAATGCAACTCGCTTTGCATCTTTTCTGCCACCGATTGACGCAATTGCTGGGGCAACACTTGCACCGATGTTCATGCCCATCATAACAAAGAATGCATGCTGGAAACTAATAATTCCACTGGCTGCCATTACCTGCAGCACACCAACAGAGGCAGAGGCACTCTGTATGATAACAGTAAAAACAATACCAACCAAAACAGCTAAAATAGGATTTGACAGGCCAGCAAGAATATCCCTAAACCACTGAACATCTCTTAATGGCTTCATGGCTTCACTCATTTTTCCTAAACCGATAAAAAGCACGCCCAAACTTGTAATAATCTGACCGAGGCATTTTACTTTTTTCTTTTTAGAAAACATCGTAAGTGCCACACCTATAAAAGCAATAACTGGAGCAATTTCTGTAATGTTAAAGGCAATTAACTGGCCTGTCATGGTTGTACCAATTTTGGCACCCATCAAAACACCAACAGAACGTTCAAGCTGCATAACTCCTGCATTTACAAACCCTACTACCATAACACACATGGCATTGGAACTTTGAATTAATGCAGTTAAGCCAGCTCCTACTAACATTGCAATAAAACGGCTGGCTGTAAGTTTCTCCAGAATCTTTTTCAGGTATGAACCTGCCATCTGCTTTAAGCCATCACCCATCAGGTTCATTCCAAATATAAATAAAGCTAGTCCACCTAATAGGGCAAATACATTTGATATTTCCATATAGTTATGTTCTCTATTTCAAGAACATATGTCACCTCATTCCGCAATTTGTTAAATTAATTGTAAAAGAGAATTGTTAAATCTACTACACCGTTTTGTAAAATCTATGTAAAGTATTTGTGTCAATCCAGATAAACACTGACTTTCACAGCATATTTTACATATAATCAAACTACAAACATAATATTATTGTCTATTTTAACCCATTTTTAATTTCTTCCCAAATTGCTTGATGCTCTTTGTAGGTCTCTGAATAATAATATTTCCCCTTTTTGCTGGAACAGAAAAACAAATAATTTGTATTATTTGGATATAAGGCTGCCTGAATTGCCTTTTTTCCAGGATTGCAGATTGGTCCACTTGGCAATGCTTTACATTTGTAAGTATTGTAATATACGTTATAACGGTCCTTGTTTCCTGTTATATAAGGTTTTATGTAGTGCTCTACATAATTAATGGTAGCATCACACTGAAGTTTTTCGGAAGAACTCAGACGGTTGTGTAACACAGATGAGACATTCGCCTGCTCTGTGCTTATTGAAACTTCTTTTTCAATGATAGAAGCAATTGCAAGCACCTGATCCAAAGTATATCCTAGTTCCTTGGCTCTTGCTTCCTGAGCTTTTGTCAACTGGTTCCCTGTATTCTTTAAAATTTTTGCAAGAACATCTTCTGGTGCTGTATTTCGGTAAAACTCATAGGTACTTGGATACAAATACCCCTCTAAATAGAAACAGCGTGCGGATGTTTTCTTAACATCTTTTAAAAACCAGTAAGAGGAAGGCATTACTGCATTCGCAGCCTTTATAAATGCTTTTGTTGACTGACAGACTCCTTTTTTCACTGTTAAATCTGCAATCTGTGCTAAAGAATATCCTTCTGGTATCGTCAATCTAACGATACTAGATAACTCGTTTGCGCTTTTAAAACTTACTGTATCTGCTTTCGGCAGTGAAGTTACTGCTTTATAAGGATTGTAAACAATAATGCTTTTTAAATTCGGGGAATTATAATATGCTTGGCTGATTTTCTTTTTTCCTTCTGAATCCCCAGTGGAAATAAAAGAATATCCTGCAGCTTTTGGAAACACATAACGGAATACTTTCACATCTGCCATTAATGCACCGCTTCCTGATGAAATATAAGATTTTGCAGAAAGTTTCACTTTTTTTACCTTTGCATTTTTGCTGGCATACATATAGGCATACTGTGAATTCTTCGTAAGTACTATTTTCTTTCCATTCTTTTTGTTTTTAATAGCTGCCTTATTCTGCTCCCAATTATATTCATAGGATAACACTGACATATAGGAGCTTACTTTTTTAACTGGAACCATGACTTTTCCAGATGATTTTTCAATTCTCTGGGTTGTTTTGCCGCCGTTTAAGTCATAGTATGTATAATGTCCACTGGAATTTCCTACTAAAAGCCCATACTCAGCTGCCGCTGCATTTACTGTAACACTCTTACAGCTTAATATACCTATGCATACTACGGCTCCCGTTACGAACCATTTCAATTTCTGTTTTACATGTTTCATTTTTCCTTCTTCTCCCTGTTTTTTCGATTGCATTTAAAATACCCTACAATAGCAGATTAGCCAATGCAGGGCATTATTTTAACTAAGTTTCCTTATCAGCTCAGAAAAGTACTCTGGTAATGGAGCGGAAAACTCCACATACTCTTTTGTGGCTGGGTGCAGGAATCCAAGTGTCTTAGCATGTAACGTCTGGCCTTCCAGCTGATAAATGGATTTTTTCGGTCCATATACATCATCTCCAAGCAATGGGTGCTGAATACTAGCCATATGCACACGAATCTGATGCGTTCTGCCTGTCTCTAAATGACACTTTATATAAGAAAAATTCTGCTTTAGATTCTGTATCACTTCATAGTGTGTTACTGCATTTTTCCCGTTTTTATAATTGACAGCCATCTTTTTTCGTTCTACGGGATGTCTGCCGATAGGTGCATCGACTTTTCCCTTAGGTTCTGAAAAATGATTATGCACAATAGCATGGTATTCCCTGGTAATGGAGTGTTCCTTTAGCTGTTCTGCAATGCAGTTATGTGCCTTATCGTTTTTACATATGACAATTACCCCTGTGGTATTCATGTCAATCCGATGTACAATACCTGGCCTCATAACCCCATTAATTCCAGATAATTCATCCTTACAATGATACAAAAGGCCATTTACAACTGTTCCAGAATAATGTCCTGCCGCAGGATGCACAACCATTCCCTTTCCTTTATTAATCACAATAATATCTGAATCTTCGTATAAAATATCCAATGGTATATTTTCTGGAAGAATATCCGGCTCTTCTGGTTCTGGTATAACTACCTGTATCTCATCATTCCGGTTTACTTTATAATTTGCCTTAACTGATTTTCCTGCAATGGTCACATTACCATCTTTTATTAGCTTCTGAATATAAGAACGGGAACTTTCTGCCATACATTCGCTTAAATATTTATCGATTCTTGACTGGCTTTTTTCTTCTTCAACCACAAATTCCAAAATATCCTGTTCCAATTCTTCCATTTTTTCATTTTGCATGAAAATTTAAATCCTCTTCTTTATAATAAAATAATATCAGACAAACAAGCCCAATCAGTGAAACGGTTACATAACAGTCCGCTACGTTAAATATTGGGAAATCAATCAAACTGAAATATAAAAAATCAATTACGTAGTTCTTTATGATTCTATCCATTAAGTTTCCTGCTGCTCCTGCTCCAAGAAAAACCATAGCTACTTGCAATGGTATCATTTTCTTAATTGCAGGGATACGATAATAATAATAACCTAAAACAGCTAAAATCACAATTGTAAAAACAACAAATACTATTGTTTTATTTTGAAAAAGTCCAAAAGCAATTCCTCTATTTTCCAGATATCGTAGTTCAAAAACACCTTTCCAGACAACGACAGGTTCTTTTCCTCTAAGCGTAACTGCAGCCCAGTGCTTTGTCAGCTGATCAAGAAGTACAAGAAAAACTATACCTAAAATACCCTTTACATATTTCATTTTGAAATCCTTAATTGCCTTTCTTATTCATTAGATAATTGATTGCATCCCGCATCTCTTCATCTGTTACAGTATTGTCGATATATCCTTTTCCGATACACTCTAACAGAATAAATTTAATGGAACCTGCCTCCATTTTTTTATCATTTTTCGTACCGTCAATAATCTTTTCTACATCCATATCTTTTAGCTTTGTTGGAAGCTTTAATACTTCTAAAAGATTTTCAAAAGCGGAAAGTTCCTGTTCCATCACATTCCCCCGCTTTACATTCATATAGAGTGCCGCTGCCATTCCTAAAGCCACACATTGTCCATGTAAAAGTGAAAAATTACTGTTTTTCTCTATGGAATGTCCAATCGTATGTCCATAATTTAATAATGCACGTTCGCCTTTTTCTGTGGCATCTCTCTGCACAATATCCCGCTTAAACATGCATGATTTATAAACGGTTTCCTGAAGAATGGCTTCCTCATGCTGATAGATTTCTCCTAGATGTTCTGTAATCCAGGACAGAAATTCTGCATCTTGAATCATGCCATACTTTACAATTTCTGCAAATCCATTATAGTAATGCTCCTCTGTCAAGGTACGCAGAGCTGAAATATTCATATAAACAGCGGATGGCTGATGAAATGCTCCCACCATGTTTTTATAACACATAAAATCCACACCTGTTTTTCCACCTACACTGCTATCTACCATAGCAAGCAAAGAAGTAGGAATCTGGATAAAACGGATTCCTCGTAAATAAGTAGCTGCTGTGAAACCTGTTAAATCACCTACTACACCACCACCTAAGGCAACTAACATATCATTCCGGTCAAAATGATTTAATATCAGATGTTCATAAACTAATTGAACCGTATCAATGTTCTTAGAAGCTTCCCCTGCAGGAAAGACATAACTAGTTACAAAGCCTGCACACTCTTTCAGCTTTGCTTCCACTTCTTCTAAATAATATTCTGCAACATTCGTATCCGATACAATACAGATTTTACGTTTTTTTAAATCAAACTTCGCAAGTATCTCCCCTAAACCGGAAAAGTCTTTCTCGTAATAAATATTATATATTTCTTTTCCTTTATCACTAACCGTTAAAACCTTATTCATTTTTGTCCTCCATTGTGTTTATTAATCATTGCTATCGGCATTTACATATTCAAAATCCATATCCTTGTCACTCGCTTCTGCATCACTTCCTCTTCTGATTTCATTTAGAAGTTTTTGCAGCATCTTAATTTCCATATCTGTCTGTGTATCTAGAGAGTCTAAATCCTCTCTCTTTTCTTCCTTTGCTTCTTTTTTTATTTCCTGCACAGCTGCAGTTTCTTTTATGTTTTTTTTCTGTATCTCTTTAGCGTCTGGTTCATCCTGTTCTTTCATTTCTTTCTCCTCTTTTTCAAGAGCTTCAATAGAACTTGCTAATTCCCTTTGAATGTCTAAATCGCTGTTTCCGGAACGGACAATTTTACGTGCAGTGTCTTCTTTTCTAATTTCTCTTTTTATTTCTTCCTTCTTCTGAGGTTTCTGTTTTTCCTTTACTTCTTTTTTTGTTTCTTCTGCCTCTTCTTTCAATTCTGCTTTTTCAACCTGATTGATATCCTCTTTTACAGAAACCGGCTGCTTTTGTGCTGCGGCAGTTTCTTTTTTTTCTAGTTCTTCTGACAAAGCCTGTTCTTTCTTTTTAATATCAAAGGCATTGCTATTTAACAAATCCATCTGCGATGTTACAATCTGCTTAAACTGCAGTTTATAGATTTCAAAATTCTGTAAAAGTTCCTGGATTTTTGCTTCAATCGTTCCTAGTTCCTGTTTTGCATCATAAATGATTTTATCCGCTTTTAACTTAGCTTCTTTTTCTGTTGTCTCTGCATGTTTTTGTGCAGCGGCTTTCGTTTCTTCAGATGTCTTTTCAGCTAAAACAAGTGCCTTTTGAAGGGTTTTTTCTAAATTCTTATAATATTTAAGACCATCATTTAAAGCAGAAACTTTTTCTTTCAGCTCCATATTCTCTTTATACATGATCTCATAGTCATGGTGTAATGCCTTCATAAAGGAATCTACATCATCCTTTTTATACCCTCTTCCTGTCTTAAAAGTAATTCCTTGAATCTCAATTGGTGTAAGCATTCTATATATCCTCCTAAATATATTTTTTTAAAAGTACATAAATTCGTCCCTTTTTTGTCTGAGATTGCATCTCCCGGAAACGAAACTTTCCATATCCCCGTACGGAAACAATGTCTCCCTGGTGTAATTCATAACTGTTTGAACAAACCAGTTTTCCATTCACATACACTTTTTCTCCTGTTATCAGATTACTTAAACTGCTTCTAGAACCTCCAAATGCTGCAGCTATAATGGCATCCAGCCTAATGGAAGCTACGGATTTCCGAATCTCTTCACATTTTTGCTGAATAGGAAAATCCTGAAGTTCTACTATATTGCATTCTACTTGGGTATGTTTTATTTTTTTTAAATTTGCTGTAATAAATTCAGCAGTTTCTTCTTTGCAAAACGCATAAGCATTAGGAAAGTCAACCAATATGTCTCCTGTTTTTGAGCGATCTATCCCCAAATTTAAAATAGCTCCCAGATAATCTCTATGGGTAAGCTTATCGCTAAACTTTTCATTTCTTACAGAAATCTTAATAACACACAAAGGAAATGTACTTCCCGCTTCCTTATTTTCTCCATTCTGTCCAGATTCTTCATAATAAGAATCTTTTCCCGTAAAACAAAATAAGCGTCTCTCTGCCAGTTCGTATCCTCCAAATGAGGTAATGCGAACAAAGTTAAGTTCTTTTTCCATTGTATGAAGAATACTTTGTTCATTTAGATTCAGAAAATCTGTAAAAAGCGGAACTCCCCTTTTCTCTGCTATATTTGCCAATTCTTTCAGCCTGTTTTTTAAAAATTTTTCTTCCTTTTCCTGTATCATCAGCCAGCCTCTCTGTTCTCCATACTTTAATGCAAACAATGAGAAACCTGCTAAACAAGTTTCTCATTGCATCATCCATTTAAAACTCCTTATTAATCGTTGGAACGCCTAAACCATCAACTGGTACAAGATCCAAATAATCTCCTGATATATCAATATTATCTGGGGAAAAAATAAAAATATATCTTGAAATCTGATGCAGTTTTCCACCTATTGCATACACTGCACCTGAAATAAAGTCCATAATCCGCTGTGCTACATCCGGGTCGAACCCTTCCAGATTCACTACTACTGCTCTTCCTGTAAGCAGCATATCACAGATTTCCTGAGAATCTTCAAAGGTAGACGGTTTCATAATGCAAACTTCTAATCCTTTAGCTGTTGTCCGAATCGGCACAATTTTATTATTAGAAGTTCTGTCTGCCCGCAAGGATTTATCACGACGGCTCTCCGCAAAATCAGGTACATCCACTTCTTTTGGTCTCCTGTTTAACTTACGCTCCGAAAAAGAATCTTTTTTCTGTGCACGCTCCAGTTCGCGGATACGCTCACGTTCCATTCGACTACGTTCCTTATCATCCATTTCATCCATATAATCTTCGTAATCATCCTCTTCTTCGTCTAACTTAAAGTAGCCAAGAAAATTTTTAATCATATTAGCCATATTTCACTCAAACTCCTATATACTATAATTTCTATTTCCAAATATGCCTGTGCCAACACGTATCATTGTTGCACCTTCTTCTATTGCCACTTCATAATCTCCTGTCATTCCCATTGACAGAATGCTCATATCTACATTATCAATGTTTTTCCTTTTAATGTCAACTGATAATTTTTTCAATGCTTGAAAATGCACCCTGTTTTCCTCTGCATCTTCTACAAAAGGTGCAATTGTCATAAGTCCTTTGATTTTAACATTAGACAGCTTTGCAATTTCCTGAATCAACGGCTCCGTTTCTTGTACCGAAACTCCAAACTTCGTATCTTCTCCTGCAGCATTTACTTCAATCAGAATAGGACATACCAGATTCTTTTTCTTTGCCTCTTCATCAATCTGAATTGCCAAACGCAAAGAATCCACAGAATGAATCAAGCATACCTTGTCCACAATATATTTTACCTTATTCCTCTGTAAATGGCCAATCATATGCCAGTTCAGCTTCTCTGGAATTGCCTCATATTTATCCATTATTTCCTGCACTTTATTTTCACCAAAATCAATGATGCCATCCTTCATGGCTTCTTTCACATCATCCACCGGTTTTGTTTTGCTTACTGCAATCAAAGTTACTTCTTCTCTTTTTCTGCCTGCCCGTTCACAAGCTTTTGCTACACGTTCTTCCACTTTTACCAAGTTCTCATGAATCATGCAATCAACTCCTTTGTTTTCTGTCTTTCTGGCTTAAACCTGTATCTAACTGGATTTGATAGTTATTTGATAATTTCTTCCTCTGATGCATTTTCTGAATTTAACAAAATGTGATCGTAATTAGACAATCCATTATAGGTCTTGTCGCTTACAATACAATACTCATCATTTTCGTATAAAATCTCCACCTGTTTAAATATGCAGTATCCCTTGTTTACATTATACACACCTTTTAAAGTTCCAGTTTCTCCAATAGTATATTCTTCCTGCGTCTTCGGATTCTGAATAATAATACCAGAATCAAAACCGGATTTCTCTATGTATGCATAATCTTCATCCACTTTTGCTACTAAACCGGTTTCAACAAACTCATATTTAACATCACCTGACTGGCGGTATACTTTCTTTACCAGACCAGAAGCGTTATTCTCACCTGCAGTAGTAAAATAATCAATTGGCACCTTGTAGAACTCCTTCTCTAAAAGTGCTGTCTTTGGAATCTTTAAGCCTTCCGCAGAATTTAATATTAATTCTACATCAATAAAGCGTTCATTTAAGTATGATATCATGTATTTTTGCAAGAAAAGTGTTGCAAAATATCCGTCACCTTTTGTAAACGTCTTAAATGGAACAGTCTGTTTAAATCCATCTTTTACAAAACGGATAGTAACCATTGGAGTACCTTTTGCATTTTCTTCCTTTTCTGCAAGTTTTTTGTATTGTTCTTTGCTTAAATTCAAAACGATAGACCAGGACTCATTGGTAATGAGCTTGTAGACTGGTGTCCCCTCTGTAAGAGCTGTATCATAAGAAACTGTCCTGTTCTCTGCTTTCTTTTCAAATGTCTTCTTTGAGATATCTTCCTCTTTTAAGGACTCAAAGCCATCAATGGTGGAACTGAAAATTCCACTTGTCTTCGATGAAACTAACTGAAACGAAGAAGTTTCCCCTGAATTCTTCACAAGTTTCTGCATGGCATCTGAAAGTGCTAAATGAGAAAAGTCTAAAATTATTTTATCAATGTTACATCTCAGATCTGTTACAGTGCTATAATCACTATAACGGAAACTCTTTTGAAAAGCTTTTAGATAATTACGCACTTTTGTATTATCTTCTGATGCTAATTTCTGGTCTGCCTCATTGGCAACCAGGGTATCGTATATTTTACCGCTTTCATCAACAGAATACACATTGGCCTTCCTTGACACTCTGTCTCCATCTTTTACATAGAAGCTAATGTATCCTGCAGTGCTGCTGGTTTGTACCTTTTCTTTTCTTAATATAATTCCCTGACAGGTATTATTATCAGCGATATGTTTCTGTACTACCTCATAGACTGAACTACGATTACTGGAAAAATAAGAAAAAACGATAATGACCAAGTAAATAAAAATAAATAGAAAAATTACAGTACCAACATTTAAACGAATTGGCCTCCTATACTTTACGACGTTTCTATTTTTTCTACTCAAAAAAAAAACCTCCTCATATATCAAAATACATTATACTTGTTTTACCATTATTTTAAAAGACCTATTTTAAATTTTGTATATAAAATTAAGTTTTGGTAAAACTAAAAGTACCATGATTAAGGAGGCATAACTATGAAAGTTATCGATTGTATTACATTAATTCTAGTTATTATTGGTGCAATTAACTGGGGACTTATTGGATTCCTGGATTTTAACTTAGTAAGTGTTTTATTCGGAGAAATGACCTGGCTATCCAGAGTTATCTATGCATTAGTAGGAATTAGCGGATTATACGCTCTAAGTTTCTTTGGCCGCCTGATTGCTGCTGATGATCACTAAAAAAATGATGCTTTTTATAACAGACATGAAAAAATATCTCTAACCAACTAAATGGCTGGAGATATTTTTTCGTTTTCAGATATAAATTTTATAATGATAAATTTTATAATGTCATAACCACTGACTTCTGATAAACTGGAGGAAGCTGTTCTTTTTCAAGAGATATACTAAGAATAAAGTCTACTTTGAAAGCATTAGAGCGTTCATCAATCTTTTTCAAAACCGTTTCCAAGTCCACCATGTCAACACAGGCAACCTTTAAAAAACTGTCAATATAAATCTTCTCAATGTCATTATCCTGCGAAACAATTCCAGATATGAAACCTAAAAATTCTGCACTGCTTACAGTCAAATAGTCTTTCACATTTACCAGTCTGATCTTATTACTAAGTTCATACATATGTTTACTGGTTTTGTCTAGATAAACAATTCTTCCACTAATGGTCCTTACCTCATCGTTTACCATTCTTAATAATTCCTTTGTTTTCCCTTTACCTGTTTCACCCGCAATAATTTGTACCATTTATGCTCCTCCTTTTGCTTTTTGGCTATTAAAATCTATTATCTAAAACAATATATTATATGTGTAAAATAACCAAAAATATGAAGGAATCTATCTCTTCCTTTTCCTGTAAAACTGCCTTTTAAGACTGGCTTATTTTGCTGAGCAGCTCATTCATTTGCAAAAATAACGCATCCCCTGTATCTGCTTTTAGGATAACCGAAATATATTTATGTGTATTTTCTCCTTCACTGTATAAAACCAGACACGAACCAGCTAAACCTGTCGTTCCCGTCTTTCCTCCAATCACAGTAACACCTTCTGGTGCTGTCTGTGTCCCTACTAAATATCTGTCTGTGCTAGAGAAGGTACGGCTGGCATAAGAGCCATCTGGACCTTTGTATTCAATTTTTACAATTCCCTGACTGATAATATCCACAAAGGAACCATAGTTTTTTACTAATTCATTAAAAAACAGATAAATGTCATAAGCCGTTGTATAATGATTGTCATCGTGCAAACCGTGTGGATTTACAAAATGAGAATGGGTTGCACCAGTTTCTTTCGCTTCTTCATTCATCATTTCTGCAAATTTATCAACGCTGCCTGCAATATGTTCTGCAATTGCAACTCCCGCATCATTGCCAGAGTATACAAGAAAAGCAGTAAGCAGTTCTCTCATAGTAATGGTACAGCCTTCTTTGAATCCGCAGAGTTTCGCACCAGGCTCTTTTATATTTGCAGCATTATGGGAAATGGTAACAATATCCTCTAAGTCACTGTTTTTTAACGCCACTAATGCTGTCACTATCTTTGTTATGCTTGCAGGATACATTTTCTGATAAATGTTATCTGCATAGACCACTTTATTATCCGTAGAATCTATCAATAATACGCTTTCTGCTGTTAACTTTGCATCGGCTCCTTTGTCATCTCCCAAAGGGATTACGCTTAGGTCAGCAGCAAACAGCTGACTCTCGCCACCTTTGTCTAATTCTGCAAGTGTCATGCTATTTGTGTCACTGCTATAGGGAATCATGACTTTGTTGCCTGCGCATCCACCAAGAAGCAGACACACGGTTACAGCAGCTGCAAAAAACCTTTTTTTCATGTGTTCACCTTACTAAGCTTTTAAAATTTCTCTCCAGTCTAAATCACCACGGTCTAGTGCCTTAATTAACAGCTCCGCTGTTGCAAGATTGGTTGCCAGTGGAATATTGTGTGTATCGCAAAGCTGAAAAACATTATTCACATCTGGCTCATGGGATTTCTTTGTTAATGGATCTCTTAAAAAGATTACTAAATCAATTTCATTATGCTCAATCTGAGCACCTAACTGCTGTTCACCGCCAAGATGGCCCGCCAGATACTTATGAATTGATAAATTTGTTACTTCTTCAATTAATCTGCCTGTTGTACCTGTCGCATAAATATCATGCTTACTAAGAATCCCTCTGTAAGCAATGCAGAAATTCTGCATTAATTTTTTCTTTGCATCATGTGCAATCAATCCAATATTCATTAAAAATTCCCCCTTTGGTCATAATCACTCATTGAAAATCCACTTCGGGAGCCATATCGGGACTGTAATCCGATATTCAAAATGATACCAATCCCTATCATAGAACTTAAGGCTGAACTTAAACCTCTGCTGATAAATGGCAGCGGCAGTCCCGTGTTTGGTAATAGAAGTGTTGCTACACCTACATTTGCAAATACCTGAAACATAAACATGGAAGCAATCCCCATGGCAATAATCCTGCCTTGAAAATCTTTTGCTGCCTTTGCTGTGCGTAAACACTTTATTATAACTATTGCCAATAATGCCAAAATTACACAGCATCCAATAAAACCGAGTTCTTCACCCATTACAGTAAAGATAAAATCACTTTCTGTAACATCCACATAAAATGGATAATGTCTCTCAGCTGCAGGGTCTGTAAATAATTTCCCCAGCAGCTGTCCCGAGCCAATTGCCTGAATTGAGTGAAGCTGCTGATATGCTTCACCAAGCTTGTAAGACTCTGGATCAAGCCATGCAGCAATCCGTTTATACTGATAGCCGCGAAGCAGTTTCTGTCCAGGCTGCTGAATATACCAGAACATTGCTGCAACTAATGGAACGATAACCGTTAGTACAGTCCCAACAATTTTGTAATCCAGCCCTGCCGCAAAAACCATCATTGCGAAAATAAAAATCATAACCAGACTAGAAGACAAATCAGATTGTATCATTATGAAAAATGTTGGCAATGCCATAATAATACCACCTAAAAAGAAGGTTGTAAATCGATCCATTTTGTCCCGGCGTCTTTCAAAATACACTGTTAATGTTAAAATCAGAATTATTTTAACAATTTCGGAAGGCTGGAAATTCACTCCGATTTTTAGCCAGCGCCAGGAACCTGTACCTAAATCCGTACCAAATGGTTTATGCTTTGTGGCAAAAACCATTATGGTACCTATTACATAATAAACAGGAACAAATCTGCATATAAAGTGATAATCAATTAACGACACCATAGCCATCACCAGCAGACCTGCGGCCATGGTTACAAACTGTCCTTTAAAATAGCTGCTTTTGAATTGTACTGGTGCAGCACAACGAACAAGTACTGTACTGCATAAGCACAATATCATAATTACAATAACTAATGAAACATTCAGTTTCTTCCAGTCATACTGTTTGAATTGAAACATGTTTTTTCATCCTTATTTTTTCGGAGCTTTCAGATCCTTAATTGGGATATTTGCAAACAGTGCGGGAACAGTACCATTGTCCCCGTCTGATTCTGTCTGCGTTATTTTAATATCCAGCCCTTCAGCATCTATCTCCACATATTTTGATATTACCTTAATAATATCATTTTTAATCTGTTCCATGATTTCAGGAGAACAGTTTGCTCTATCTGATACCAATACTAATTTTAATCTGTCCTTTGCAACATTCCCTGATGATCTTTTCTTAAAAAAATCTGCAAAACCCATAGATGATCCTCCTATTACTTTTTGAATATTGATGCAAGTTTAGTAAATAATCCATTCTTGCCATGTAAGTCTAACAATGGTACTTCTTCTCCCATAACACGGCGGCAAATGTTCATATATGCTTGTCCTGCTAAACTTTCGTCACCAACTAAAGGTTCACCCTGGTTTGTAGATACAACAATTTTTTCATCGTCTGGTACAACACCGATTAAGTCTACTGCTAAAATTTCCACAACGTCATCACTAGACATCATGTCTCCACGTTTTACCATGTCAGAACGTAAACGGTTTACAATCAGGTGTGTGCTTTTGATTTCATTGGCTTCTAGTAGTCCAATAATCCTGTCTGCGTCTCGTACTGCAGAAACCTCAGGAGTCGTTACCACTAACGCACTGTCTGCACCTGCAATTGCATTCTGGAAGCCTTGCTCGATTCCAGCTGGGCAATCCATTAAAATGTAATCAAATTCTTCTCTTAATTCTGCCGCAAGTTTCTTCATCTGTTCTGGCGAAACAGCTGTTTTATCACGTGTCTGAGCCGATGGCAGCAGATATAGGTTTGGATATCTCTTGTCTTTGATAAGAGCCTGCTTAATTCTGCAGTTTCCTTCCACAACATCAACTAAATTGTAAACAATCCGGTTCTCTAATCCCATAACGACATCAAGGTTACGAAGACCTATGTCTGTATCAATTAATACCACCTTTTTTCCTAACTTTGCCAGTCCTGTACCTACATTCGCAGTAGTCGTTGTTTTACCAACGCCGCCCTTACCAGATGTAATAACTATTACTTCTCCCATACTCTTAGTCCTCCATATCTTTTTTGCATATCTTCTGCTTGTCTTATTTTTTTATAACTGAATATCATTTAGAACACTTTTATTTAGTGTTTCAATATAAATATTTCCCTCGTCAACAAATGCAATTTTAGGTTCTTTCACCACGTTTTTGCTTTTTTTATCTGGCGCTCTTCCTATGGTATCTGCAATCCGGATTTGAACTGGTTCCATATCCAGAGCCACAACAAAAGCGTTGGAATTTCCAGCTGCTCCTGCAAAAGCATTCCCTTTTAAAGCTCCCAAAATAACAATGTTTCCTTTCGATACCACTTTTGCTCCATTGTTCACATCGCCAATTACAATAATACTGGATTCTACTTCCAGCACCTGTCCTGAACGAAGATTTCCTTTGTAAAACTGTCCCGTATTGGACTGCAATGCCATAAGCCTGTCATTAAGGCTTCTAGACAGTATTTCTTCTTTCTCTTTATCTGTATCTACCACACAGACAATGTGTAAATCTGAGTTCTCATTAATGATATCAAGCAGTTCTCTTTGCTGGCCGTTTGTTAATTCGCGTCCCTCAAAGGTCAATGCCATAGAGGCATTTCCTAAAAACTTGGCTGACTCTTTGAACTTCTTTGCTACT
The DNA here is from genome assembly GCF_900111595.1 of [Clostridium] polysaccharolyticum. Classification (GTDB taxonomy): domain Bacteria; phylum Bacillota; class Clostridia; order Lachnospirales; family Lachnospiraceae; genus Clostridium_AI; species Clostridium_AI polysaccharolyticum. The sequence continues at coordinate 19,311 of NZ_FOHN01000018.1, forward strand.
ATTTCTTTTAAATCTTCATAATCTATGCTGGAATCCAGCACAACTATAATTCCTGATTTTGTACCTTTAATGATGACTGAATTATTCATCTTAACCCCCTTAATCTGTTCGAGAATGTGAGCTTCCAGCTTTATTAATGTCGCCTTTTAGAATCGCTGTTTTTTCTTTCTTTGTTTTTGCAAAATAATATTCGTAAATTTTACTTGCAGTCTGGGCGGCATTGGCAGATGTATATCCATTGGGAATTACAACTGTTGTTGTAATTTCTGGTTTCTCATATGGCGCAAATGATATAAAAAGCGCATTGTTTGGAACTTTCTTGGTAATCTGGGAAGTTCCTGTTTTTCCTGCAACTGTAACATCCAGTCCCTTAAAATACTGGTCAATACTGCTGTGAGGGCCATTTACTACCTTATTCATTCCCAGTTTTACAGCACTCCAGTAAGAATCTGACACATCCAGTTTTTTCGCATCCTGTTCTTCTTTTTCTTTGGCCTTCTTTTTGCTTTTTCCATTTTTATCTGCAACTTTATCAATCAATGTAAGCTGATGACTGGTTCCGTTATTTGCAATGGTGGTTACCCACCTTGCTAACTGCACAGGTGCAAACAGGTTGTCGCCTTGTCCAATCATAGAACGTACTGGATCTCGATTTGATATTGCTGGAGCATCTTCCGACATCTCCAGTCCAGATTTGTCAGTTAATCCAAATTCTTTTGCATATTTCTGAATTTTTTTCAATCCAATATTTGGTACAAATTCTCCATGGCTATCCTTACTCATGTTAAATCCACAGGTATAGTAAAAATAGTTACAGGATACACCGATAGCATCCGAAACATTAATGGATCCATGTGTATATTTACTCCAGCAGGATGGACTCGGATGAATGCTTGTGAAAATTACACGATCCGTAATTCTGGTTTCCGGAGTAATGACTCCTTCTTTCAATGCCACAATAGAAGAAAATGTTTTAAACGTAGAACCTGGTGCTATAAGCTGTTTGGAAGCACGATTTAAAAACGGCTTCGACTTATAGGACTGCAGTAAGCTAAAATACTTTGAGTCTACGGTATTGGCTAGCCTGTTGTTATCATAACTTGGATACGTTACACAGGCTAATGTATCTCCTGTATCCGGATCTGTGATAATTACAGATCCCGAACATGGTTCTAATGCTAGCTGTGCAGGGGTGATCTCTAATTTTTTAATTTTATCACGAATAAAGCTGTAAGCTGAAACCGTGCCATTTTTAAGACTGCTTATGCTAGTCTCATTTTTCTTTAAAACCCCCTGATCAAACAACAGCAGACAAACATCCCTTCCACTTAACTGGAAACTGTTTATCATATTATAATAAATAAGCTTACTAAAGTCTGAATCATTTTTCAACAATTTAAATGTATAGTCTAATAATTTTTCATATAATTCTTCCGTATTAAAATAGTTATCGCCAACACTTAGAGATGACAGGTTAATCCAGTTTTTTTCCAGGGCGTATACCAGAAAGGAATTCAGTCCTGTTTTGCCATCCACGTACTTTTTATAGGTTTCATCTTCTTTATCAAATTCCTTTGTCAGAAGTACTCCTTCCTTCTTAAGACTCTGATAAATCTGTTCCATATAAGAAGACATGGAACTGGATAAACTGTTTCCTGTGAAATGGTTCTGATAAGCCATTTTGGACTTTAAGGAACCAATTACACGTTTCTGTTCTGTCACGTATTTGGAATATACGCTTTTTTCAAGCTCTGTTGCATCCTCTGCATTAAAATGATCGATATCAATAACATTGTTATCCAGAAGTGCAAAGTAAACATCATATATCGGAATCATAATATCATCCGATGATTTTCCCTTTGATCCATAACTTTTGCTATTCCAGATTCTTTCTAGCAATACTGCTGTTAATTCTTTTTCCAATAAAATATAACTGGCTTTCTGCAATTCCGAATCAATGGTCAGATATAAATCTTTCCCTGGTTTTGGCTGTACCGTTTTTAAAATTCCAGTAACATTTCCAGCTGAATTCTTCGATACAGTCTGGCTTCCTTTCACGCCTCTAAGTTCCTCTTCATATTTCTCTTCCATGCCAGATTTTCCAATCTGATCCGAAAAAGAATAATAGGTATCTCCATCAGCCTCTTTTTCCTGTAACACCTCTTGGGAAATAGTACCTGTATAACCTAATATGGATGCATAATACTGGCTGTCTTTATAAACTCTTTTTGTTTCTTCTACAATTTCCACACCAGGAAGTTCCGCTCTGTTCTCCTTTAAAGTCGCAATGAGCTTCTCGGATAAATTGGCTGCAAGAGTAATCGGAATGTAGTCATCCCTCTTTTTATTATAGCGGTTTATATAAAGTATATATCGTATAGACATAATTTTCAATGTATCATCAGCGGAATAAGTTTCGCTGATTTTAAACTGCTTGATTAGATAATCAAACACTTCTTTCGCATCTGCTTTTTCAATTTCGTCTGTTAAGTCATCCATATTCTTTCTGGAATATGCATTAACCTTGAATCGCTTTAATGAATTCCCCTCAACCGTAAACTGTATCCTTCCTTTCCCATCGTATTTCATGGGAAAGTCATAGTTAATCGTTGTATTCAAGCCTTCCACATAATGAATCAAGTTATAAATCATTTCATTTTTTTCTTCATCATTCTTTAATTCGTTACTATCTTCTATCTGTAAAACATAGGATAATTCATTGTATGCTAACGCTACGCCATTTCTGTCGTAAATGATTCCACGTGGTGCTTTTAAATCAATCGTCTTTTTCGTATCTATCTCTGTGGTCTCTTTGTACTTTTCACCATTCACTACTTGCAAAACAAACATTCGCTGAAGAAGAATTACAAAAAGAATTCCAAATAGAATCATAATTGGAAAAAGCCTGGATTTCGCAATACGCTTTATTTCATCAAAAATCACTTCCAGCATATTATTCCTCCTTTTTTTCCACTTTGTTCAAAAAGCCATTTAAACTGTGAAGCAGCTTATAAAAAATAATTCCAGCAATGACTGTATAAATAATTTCCGGTATCATAATTCTTCTGAAATAATAAAAAATGTTCAAACGTGCACGTAATAAAAAAGATAAACTATAAAATAAGATTCCGTACACCAGATCTCCTATACCAATTAATACAATTGGCATAGTATAGTCATCCTGTTCATAAAAATAGCTGGTACATCCACTAAAGAATCCAATTACCAGATAAAGCAGGGCATAAAATCCGATATAATTTCCATACATAAGATCAATGCATAACCCACATAATATTCCTAAAAACATCGCCTCATTGATTCCCCTCATATATCCAATGGAAATTACCAGTATTAATAAAATGTTTGGGACAATATCTGCCAGTTCCAGCCATTGAAATAATGTTGTCTGAAACAAAAAACAGATAATTGTCAGAAAGATGTAAATTAAAAAACGTTTCATGACCTACCCTCTCGCTACAATTTAATACTCTTTTTCTTTTAAAGTAGTAATTACCAGAACGGTATCCAGTTTATCAAAATCAACGGCCGTAATTAATTTTCCTGTTTTTCTAAGATTTGTCTCATCTGTACTGACAGATGCAACTGTCCCAATCAGAATACCCGGCAGAAAATTAGGACTGATGCGGGATGTTACTACTTCATAGCCTTTCTTTATGCCCGAATCTTTTGTTATGTTGTCAATTTCGATATAGCCACTATCCAGCATTTCCAGATTGCCATTTATAATACATTTGTCATTGGTTTTCATTACCATGCCGCTGACACTGCTTCTGTCATCTATAATCGCCCGAACCGATGCCCAGTTATGTCCTGCTTCTGTTATAATTCCTACTAGGCCATCACCAGCCATAACATTCATGCCTTTTTTTATTCCATCATTGGTTCCTTTGTCAATTTTAAAAATGTTATACCAGTTCCCACCATCTTTTGTTATGACTCTCGCTGCAACTTTCGGATATTCTGTATATTTTTTATCCAGTTTATAAAGCTCACGCAAGTTGCTTAATTCATACTGATCAAGCTGAAGAATTTTGTTCTGGCTTGATAATGTATCCACTCTGTTCTGAAGTTCTTTGTTTTCTGCAATCAGCTTTTTCATGCTTGTAAAAACTTCCGTCTTTTCGCTAATCCAGTTTCCAACCTGATTCACTCCACTTTGCATTGGAGTTACAATATCACCAAATACAGTACGAACAGAGGACAGATTCTGATTATCTGCATAAGTAAAAATCATCCCACCTGCACAGAGGGCTGCACATGCAATAAAAATATATTTTGGTTTTATTGAAAAATTAAATCTTCGTCTCATCCTAACTCCCATCTGCTACTTAAAAATTACTGATTAATGATGAAGCTGTCCTAAAAGGCCATCATCATCCATTACTACACCAAGACCTCTCGCTACGGAATTTTCACAATCTTCACTGACATTTACCATTAAATCCGTTTCTTCTGAAATAAGCTTATCTAATTCTTTAATTTTTGCGGAACCTCCAGTCAGGAAAATGCCTGAGTCAATAATATCAGACGTAATCTCTGGTGGAGTATGTTCAAGAATCATTTTGATCGCATCTACAATTGTATATAAATGTTCCCTGACTGCACTGCATACTAGGGATGAATCAATTTCCTGCTGTTTTGGAAGACCAGTAACTACATCACGTCCAAATACTTTCATAGCTGTTTCTTCTGCTTCTACTGCACTCCCTAATTCCATTTTAATCATCTCAGCAGTTTTTCTGCCGATATAAAGGTTATGGTTTTTCTTTACCAGAAGCTGTATCGTCTCATCAATTTTATTTCCGCCAACAGGAATCAGTTTGCTTAACACGATGCCACCTAAGGAAATAATCCCAATCTCAGTAGTATCAGCTCCAATGTCAACCGTCATTACCCCTCTAGGACTCACTACATCTAATCCAATGCCAAGTGCTGCTACAATCGGTTTTTCTATTAAAACTACGTCTTTTATCTTTGGAACAGCATTACGCACTAATTCATCAAATGCACGTTTCTCTACTTCTGTAATGTTTGTAGGCACTGCAACTACAAATTCTGCTGCACTTTTTACACCCTTTTTAAAGCATTTTGTCTGTACAAAATAATCTAAAAGCATTCGCATATTTTCTATTTCTGCAATAACACCTGCACGCATTGGATAAGACACCGTAATGTTTTCAGGTGCTTTCTCAAACATATCGTACGCATCATTTCCGCCTGCATACAGTTTCTTTTTCTTAGTAGCTACTACATTTTTTTCGTCAACGACTATGCCTTCTCCTTTTTTAAAGATTTTAATTACACTAGTACCAAAATCTATACCAAACACTTTCTTTGCCATATTTATCTCCTTCTAAAATTCCATCCTTCCGGAATCTTATGTTATTTAAAATAAGTTTTTTTCCCTCATGCTTATATAACGATTATCACCAATAATAATATGATCTATAAGTTCAATTCCAACGATTTCTCCTGCCTGCTTTATTTTTTGTGTCGCAAAAATATCTTCTTTGCTAGGAGTGGGATCTCCGCTTGGATGATTATGCAGCAGAATGATCTGCACTGCATGATACTGAAAAGCTGTAACAAATACTTCCCTTGGATCCAGTATGGAATAATTAATTGTTCCACTGGATATTATGGAATCCTGTAACAGTTTTCCTTTTGTATCAAGCATAATAAGCAGAAGCTCTTCTCGGGCTTTCACTCGAAATTCCTGCATATAGTATCCTGCAACGGATTTTGGCTGAAGAAAACGTACCTGATTCTTTCTCTCCTGTTTGGAAAAGCGAATTGCCAGTTCTATAATGCATTTTAACTGTGCTGCTTTTACAGGACCAATTCCTTGTATTTTCATTAAATCTTTTGCAGACAGCCTGTTAAGTTCAAACAGGCTTCCTCCTGCTGATGCAAGTACTTCCTTCATAAGTTCTACTACATGCAGCTCTTTTGTGCCAACACGAATGATAACAGATAAAAGCTCTGCATCCGTCAAAGCAGCCGGCCCTGACTGCTGGAATTTTTCATATGGACGTTCAGCCAATGGTAAATCTTTTATTTTTCGATGTTCGTTTTGCATATGCCTCCTTACTTCTATTAGCATACACCATCAAAACCCTTAGAACATTTTAACACAACTGCAATGTTTTGTATACCAGCAGCTAGAAAATTTCGGATATTACGATTTCTGCCCTATTAGGGCGATTTTCCATTGGCTTTTGTCTTTATAAAGTTACCAGATTGTCTTCCGCTAATTTCTGTAAAGACATAAGAATACCAAGTTTTGCATGATACCAGGTTAGTCCTCCTTGGAAATACACTGCGTAAGGTTCTTCTATTGGAGCATCCGCACTTAGCTCAATGGAGGAGCCCTGTACAAATGCACCTGCCGCCATAATGACATCGGAATGATACCCTGGCATTGCCCAAGGTTCTGGAACAACAAAGCTATCTACTGGTGCTGCTGCCTGAATTCCACGGCAGAATGCAACGATAGCTTCCTTACTTCCAAGTGTCACTGCCTGAATGATGTCATAACGTTCTTCTGTACCATTTGGAATAACAGAAAAGCCAAGTTTTTCATAAATATTGGCAGCAAAGATTGCTCCTTTTAATGCACCTGCAGTTACAGATGGTGCTAAAAACAGTCCTTGGAACAGAGACTGATTTAGCCCTAAAGTAGCTCCAACTTCTTTTCCAAGACCTGGAGCAGTCAGACGAAATGCACATTGCTCAATATATTCTTCTTTTCCTACAATATATCCGCCAATTGGTGCTAACCCTCCTCCTGGATTTTTAATTAAAGAACCAGCACATATATCAGCTCCTACTTCTGTTGGTTCCATTCTTTCTACAAACTCACCATAACAGTTATCTACCATACAGATGACATCTGGCTTTATTTCTTTTATAAATGCAATTAGCTGTCCAATCCTTTCTACAGATAAAGTGGGACGTGTCTGATATCCTTTGGAACGCTGAATGGTTACTAATTTTGTTTTCTCATTTATTGCTTTTTTGATGCCTTCCAAATCAAATCCACCGTCTGGCAGCAAATCCACCTGACGGTATGAAATGTTATACTCTGCAAGAGAACCTTTCACAATATTGCCATCTTCATCTGGCTTAATCCCTATTACGCCTTCCAATGTATCATATGGCTTGCCAACTGGTGACAATAATTCATCTCCCGGACGAAGATTGGCTGCCAGTGCTACTGTCAGTGCATGAGTACCACAAGTAATCTGTGGACGTACAAGAGCTGCCTCCGCCTTAAAAATATCTGCGTAAACACTTTCTAACACATCTCGGCCTAAATCGTTATATCCATATCCTGTTGTTGCCGCAAAATGAATGTCACTTAATTTATTTTTCTGCATAGCCTGAATTACTTTTAGCTGGTTATACTCTGCAGTCTCATCAATTTTTTCAAAACGTTCCTTTAATGCTTCCTCAACTTTTTTTCCAAAGGCATATACTCTTTCTTGTATGCCAGACTGTTTATACATCTCGTTCATGTCTTTCCTCCATTTGGTATAATTCTGAATGCTTCTTTCTATATAATATGACGTTTTTTTAATTCTCTGTCGATTGCTTTCATTACAGAATCCGTATCACGGCCGATCACACTTTTATCTAGCCAGATAACTTCCTTCTCTCTCCGGAACCAGGTAAGCTGACGCTTTGCAAAGTGCCTTGTATCCTGCTTAAGTACCTCCACCGCTTTCTCGTAGGAATACTCATTGTCTAGATACGCTAATATTTCTTTATAGCCAATCCCCTGCATGGATACCATATCACGTCTAAGTCCTCTTTCCTTTAATGCTTCTACTTCTTTTAATAAACCTGCCTCCATCATCTTATCTACTCGAAGATTAATTCGTTCATATAGGATTTTTCTCTCATCGGTCAGCACAAAATAAGCAAATTCATAAGGAGATTCCTTCTGGCGTTCCGTTTCATTATGTTCTGAAATTTTCCTGCCTGTCTGCTTGTAAAACTCCAGTGCCCGAATCACCCGTTTTACATTGTTGGCATGAATTTCTCTGGCTGCTTTCTCGTCTGTTTTCTGAAGCATTTCATGAAGATACTCTGCTCCTTTTTCTTCCGCTAAATGTTCCAATTCTTTGCGGTACTGGGTATCTGCATCATTTTCATCGAAATCTATGTCATAAAGCAGCGCCTGAATATAAAATCCAGTTCCTCCTACAACAATCGGTATCTTTCCTTTTGCATAAATTTCATCCATATATTTTTTTGCATAAGTCTGAAATCTCACCACGTTAAAATCCTCTTCTGGCTCAAACTCATCTACTAAATAATGGGGGACTCCCTGCATTTCTTCCTTGGTTATTTTCGCCGTACCTATATCCATATATTTATAGACCTGCATGGAATCAGCGGAAATGATTTCCCCATTCATTTTTTTTGCTAACTGAATGGATAATTCTGTCTTTCCTGCCGCCGTAGGTCCAGTTAGAATCACTAATGGCTTCTTCTCTAACATTCTTTCGCTACATCTCTTTCCTTTTGTTTTTATCAATATTCAACATCTGCTAACGTAGTTTTTCCACTACACAATTCGCTTAAATTTCTTTTCTATCTCATACTTTGACATAGAAACGATGACTGGCCGTCCATGTGGACAATGATACGGATTTTCCAATGTCAAGAGCTCCTCGATCAGCTTTTGGGCTTCTGTAAGAGTCATGGCACTATTTCCTTTTACCGCTGCTTTACAGGACATCGTGGCTACTTTATGAAGAATCATATCTGGGGCAGCTTCTGTTTTTTCTTCCATAAAAGAATCCAGCAGTTCTAGGAAAATATCTTCCTGATCCAGTCCTAAAAGGTCTGCCGGTACACCGTATATAGCATACTCTTTTCCTCCGAATGGTTCAATTTCAAAACCTAGTTCTTTAAAACGGTCCAGATAATTTTTAAGGACAATCTCTTCCCGAAGAGATAACGTAACAATAATCGGTGGATTTACCATCTGGGACAATCCCGTCTTTTTCTTAAGATTTTCCATATTTCTCTCATACAATACCTTTTCGTGGGCTGCATGCTGGTCGATCAGATACATTTTATCCTCAAACTCTACAATCCAGTAGGTTTTAAACAGCTGCCCAATAATATGATGCTTCTTAATATTCTCCTGTGCTAACAGTTTTCCTTCAAATAAAGAAACCTGCTCTGGCTTCTTATTGGTCTCTACTGTTTCTGCCAGACTTCCTTCAAAAAGATTTTCCTCCGCTTTAGAAAGTCCAGATGCCTCATTTTGAAATCCTCTTTCCTTCCTTGCCGCAAAGAACTGATTGATTCCACCGTATTCTTCCTTAACTGGCTGTGGCCTGTCTGCATGGAAAGCTGTAAAATCAGCCATTCTCTGCTTCTCAAAAGGTTCTGGTACGCTTACATCAACCGTATTTTCAGGCTTCTTGGCTTTCGTTTCGTCAATTGTGACTTCTGGTATAAACTCTGTTTCCCTTAACGCATCACGTATTGCCTTATAAACAATCTCGTAAATTACCTGACTGTCATGAAACCGTACTTCCATCTTGGCTGGATGAACATTTACATCAATCCATTCTGGTGCTACTTCGATCATAAGTGAAGTAAACGGATAACGGTGTGTCATAGAATATGGCTTGTAGGCTTCCTCAATTGCCTTATGAATTACCAAGCTTTTTACATATCTCCCATTAACATAGTAATTCATCAATGCTTTCGTGCCTCTAGATACCACAGGCTTTCCTATAAAGCCAGAGAGCCTTACAACATTGTCTTGTGTTTCAATTGGCAGTAATTCTTTTGCAATATCCCTTCCATAGATATGGTACAGGATATCTTTCATATTGCCGTTACCAGATGTGTGAAGCCTGGTCTGGTTTTTGCTAATAAACTTAAATGCAATATTCGGATGGGAAACTGCAAGCCGTTCCACCAGATCATTAATATATCCCGTTTCTGTATTATTGGACTTTAAAAATTTCTTTCTGGCTGGTGTATTGAAAAAAAGATTCCGTACAAGAAAAGTTGTTCCATCAGGACAGCCAATTTCTTCGGTTCCCTTTTCCTCTCCACCTTCTATGCGGTAACGGACACCCGTTAAATCTTCTGGTGTCTTAGTTATCACTTCTACTTGAGCAATGGATGCAATACTGGCAAGTGCCTCGCCACGGAATCCAAGACTCATAACTTTTAGCAAGTCATCGGCAGATCGTATTTTACTTGTGGCATGGCGCATAAATGCAAGGGAAATTTCTTCTTTTTCAATTCCGCATCCATTATCCGTAATACGAATCAGACTGGTCCCGCCATCTTTAATTTCTACAGTAATGGCTTTTGCCCCAGAGTCAATGGAATTCTCAACTAGCTCTTTTACGACTGCACTTGGTCTTTCAATAACCTCTCCTGCTGCAATCTGGTTAATGGTACTGGAATCTAAGCATGTTATCTTTGCCATTATTTCACCCCTTTATCTTTCTAAACCCTTTCTTATGTATATTCTATATAAATATACAAGATCTCTCTATTTTATCTGTTTTGCTTTCTTCTGGAGCTGGTATAATACATTCATGGCATCCATTGGTGTCATCTGTGTAATATCCAGTCTTTCTATTTCTTCAACAATCTCATTCTTTTCCTGTTTTTCTGGCTTCATCATGGTAAAGAAGGATAACTGGCCTTCTACCTCTTTGGATGTGTTTTCCTGTTCCTGTTTTTCCTTTTTCACATGACTGTCCGCAATCTTTCTGGCATTTTCTGAAATATCCTGATTGCTTAGCTGTATTACAAGTTCGTTAGCACGTTTTAATACTTCTTTTGGAACTCCTGCCAGTTTCGCTACCTGTATACCATAACTCTTATCTGCACCGCCTGCAACTATTTTTCTTAAAAAGACAATATCATCGCCTTGCTCTTTTACTGCAATACAGTAATTATTTACACCATCTAGTTTTCCTTCTAACTCCGTCAGCTCATGATAATGTGTTGCAAACAGTGTCTTTGCTCCAAGTATTTTTGGATTGGCAATATGCTCTACCACAGCCCAGGCAATACTCAAGCCATCAAAAGTACTAGTTCCACGTCCAATTTCATCTAAAATAAGCAGACTGTTTTTCGTGGCATTTCTTAAAATATTGGCTACTTCTGTCATTTCCACCATGAAGGTACTTTGTCCGGAAGCAAGGTCATCGGAAGCCCCTACTCTAGTAAAAATACGGTCCACGATTCCAATGTTTGCGTATTCTGCTGGAACAAAGCTTCCGATCTGTGCCATAAGAACGATTAATGCAGTCTGTCTCATGTAAGTGGACTTACCTGCCATATTCGGTCCTGTAATAATAGAAACTCGTTTTTCTCCATTATCCAGATACGTGTCATTGTTTACAAAAGAATCGTTCGCTAACATCTTTTCTACTACTGGATGTCTTCCTTTTTTGATGTCAATGATTCCTTTCTGGTTCAGTTCCGGTTTTACAAAACTGTTCTGCTGGGCAACTGTGGAAAGGGATGCAAATACATCAATGTTCGCAATAGCTTTTGCTGTATTCTGGATCCGTCTTATCTGTGCACCGATTCCATCTCGGATTTCACAGAAAATATCATATTCAAGAGCATACAGTTTTTCTTCTGCTCCTAAAATGACATCTTCTAGCTCTTTTAACTCTGGTGTCGTATACCGCTCTGCATTGGTTAATGTCTGTTTTCTTGTCCAGGTATCTGGTACTAAATCTTTATAGGAATTAGTGACTTCCAAATAATACCCAAATACTTTGTTATATTTCACACGCAGATTTTTAATCCCAGTAGCTTCTTTCTCTCTATTTTCTAATTCCGCAAGCCAGGTCTTTCCTTCTGTTTTGGCCTTGCGAAGCTTATCCACATCTTCTCGGAATCCTTCCTTAATGATTCCGCCTTCTTTGACTGCCAATGGTGGTTCTTCTGTAATGGCATCTTCAATAAGCTTACATACATCTTCTAACGTATCCAGAGAATCATTGATTTTCATTAAAAATGGTGTCTGAAAGCTATTCATAATCGTCTTAACAGGTGGCAGCATTGCTAGGGAACTCTGAAATGCGATTAAATCTCTTGGATTCGCTGACTTATAGGAAATACGGCTTATAAGACGTTCCAAATCATAAACAGGTCCTAAATACTCCCGAATCTCTTCACGGCTAATCATCTCCTTGGACAGTTCTTCTACTGCATCAAGACGCTCATGGATTTCGTCTGCATCTACTAAAGGCTGTTCAATAAAAGTACGAAGCAGTCTTGCACCCATCGCAGTCCTGGTCTTATCAAGCACCCATAGCAAAGATCCCCGTTTCTGCTTTTCCCTCAAGGTTTCCACAATTTCCAGATTTCTTCTGGTGGAACTGTCTAACAGCATATACTTGCTTGTAATATAAGGAGTAATTGTTGTTAAATGCTCCAGTGAAGTTTTCTGCATCTCAATCAGATATTGAAGAACCACACCAGAAGCTACTGTTGCAACACGAAATTCTGATAATCCAAGACCATCTAACGTATTGATTTTAAAATGTTCTTTCAAAGTACGTTCACACAAAGCTTCATCAAAATACCAGCTATCCAGTGAAGATACGGCAATCTGCAAGCGGTTTCTTAAATCTTCTATATCAATTCCAGACATAAAAAAAGCATCATTACAGATGATTTCAGAAGGCATAAACTTATTAATTTCATCAATTAATTTACGGTTAGAATCTACTTCTGTTGCCAGATAATCACCTGTTGTAACATCTACTACGGAAAGCCCATAACAGCCATCTATATACACAATTCCCATTAGATAATTGTTTTTAGACTCATCTAAAGACTGCATGCTCAGATTAGTACCTGGAGTTACAATTCGAACAACCTCACGTTTCACAATTCCCTTAGCCATTTTGGGATCTTCCACCTGTTCACAGATTGCCACTTTATATCCTTTTGAGACTAATTTCGTTAAATAGCCATCTACTGCATGGTATGGAATTCCGCACATTGGCGCACGTTCTTCCAGACCACATGCCTTTCCCGTTAAAGTAATTTCCAGTTCCTTTGAGCATGTAATGGCATCTTCAAAAAACATTTCATAAAAATCACCAAGTCGATAAAACAAAAGGCAATCTTTATACTGTTCTTTTGTTTCCATATATTGTTGCATCATTGGTGTCAGCTTCGTCATAACCTATCCTCCTGCTTTATCTTACTCTTGTACCACATCGTCTAATAAATCGCTGCCATCTGCTGCGGCTGTTGCTAATACATCACAGCGTTCATTCATCTCATGGCCATTGTGCCCTTTTACCCAGATGAATTCTACCTGATGAGGTTTCATAGCTTCTAATAAACGTTTCCACAAATCAACATTCTTAACAGGCTCATTTTTCCCACGCTTCCAGCCTTTCTTAATCCATCCGTCAATCCAATGGTCATTAAATGCTTTCACCACATATTGAGAATCAGAATACAATTTTACATTGCAAGGCTTAGTAAGCTTTTCAAGGCCCACGATAACTGCAAGCAGTTCCATTCTGTTGTTTGTTGTCTTTTTATATCCCTGGGAATACTCACGCATATGAGTCTGTCCCTTACTGTCTACAAATACCAAGATGGTCCCATAACCACCTGGTCCGTCCGGATTGCCCCTTGCGGCACCATCTGTATAAATACTAATCTCCATAATTTCCTCCAAATCAAATATTGTTCCAAGAACCTGTATTCAGAAAGTGATTGACTTCATTCCCTGCTTTCTCTACCACTTCCATAGGATAATTCATCATTTTTAGAAGCTTAATGGCATTTCTTGATGTAGCACGTCCTGGACGCAGCTGGTAATCGAATACTACCTGATCCTCTTTTACTTCTTCCTGGAAATGATAATTCTGAAAATGTTTTTCTAATATATAAGTTAATTCAATATCATGGGTTGCTGCAAAGCAAAGTACATTTAACCTTGCTAAATATTCTAAAATTCGTGAAGATGCTGCAATACGCTCTAAGGTATTGGTTCCTCTTAACACCTCATCTACAAAACACAATGTTGGCACCCTGTCATTGGCACTGTCTAAGATTCTCTTTAGGGATTTGATTTCTACTATATAATAGCTTTCCTTTCCAAGGAGATTATCTGTCAAAGCCATAGAGGAATATACTTGAAAAAAACTTGCACTGTATTTCTGGCATGTACAGGTGTGAATAGTCTGTGCCAGTATGGCGTTAACTGCAGCTGTTTTTATAAAAGTTGATTTACCAGATGCATTGGAACCAGTGACTAAAAGACAGGAATTGCTGTGAATCGAATTCTTAACTGGCTCCTCTATAAATGGATGGTACATATTTTCCACATCTAATTTGGGTTTTGCCTGTTGGTACAGTTTCGGAATGCAGTACTCTCCCTTTAAAAAAGTCCTGAAAGATGCTATGGCTATAAAAGCATCTAATTTGCCAATTATTTCATAAATGCCTAGTAATTCATCTGTGTTGCTTTCTAAATCTTTTATCATAGAATCGAACATGATCAGATCCATATGAAAAATCATTCTCACATAGTCCATAATAATATCCAGTAAATCTCCCGACATGTTATTGCCGCCTGTGATAAACTTTGCTTTCTTTCTGAAGGACGAATATTGGTTCACCATCTGTTCAAGCTGTGAACGGTAAGGATTAATAGCCTCACAGTCTAATTCTAACAGTAAATCCGCTCCATAAAGAAGTTTTAATATATGTGTCAGTATAAAAAAGCTGTTCTCAATATCCGCTTTTCTTTTGTAATACTTTATAACATTATCAGCTAAACATACAATAGTTATAACAATAAATGGAACTATTGGCCAGGATTGCAAAACTGCCAATGCCAGCAATATAATAGAAGCAGCCATCCTTCCACAGTAAATCCCATGTACTTTCTTTCGCTCTATATTTTCCTTAATATGCCTTAGTTCCTTATAAAAGGACATTGTTCTAAGCTTTCCCATCTGCCTTAATGCATATTGTACGGATTCACGCTCTTTTGTATGTTCTTGAAAATACGCAATTAACTTCTCACGTTCTTCTAATACTTCATTTTTATATTCCAGTTTACGCAATACTGCATAAAGATACTCTTCTCCAATAGAACAGCAGGTATTGTTTATCATTTCAAATATTTCATCCATATTGGCATCGTTCCATGTAATGTCATCTACATCCTGTCCTGGACGCATTGTTGCATTATAGTATGTCCGAATTGCATCAATCCGTTCTGGTGTAAGTTCTGCTTCCGGGTACTGCCCCCATGCATCTTTTATCTGCATCATAATAATTTTTTTCGTCTGCCTGCTGTCATATACTCCCTTAATTACTAAAAAAAGCAGCACAACTGCTATTGCAATTACAACTTCCATAGAACCCCACCTTAATCAAAATTACTATTTATTATACATAATTTCATGTAGATACGCAAGGGAAACAAAAAGAAGGCGATCACCTTCTTTTCTTCCCATAAACTTTAACTGCTAACCTATAATATCCTTTCTGTCTAAAACAAACGATAAACCATTATAAACCTTTTGTATTTCCTCTTTCGTAGCTAAATCTTTAGAAAATGCACTGGCACTTCCTGCTGAAATTCCCATTTTAAATGCATGCTGGTATTCTTTTTTCTCTAAATACCCTGCAAGGAAACCTGCCACCATAGAGTCTCCTGCACCTACGGAGTTTACAACCGTACCTTTTGGTGCTGGGCTTTCGTATACACTTCCATCTTCACCTAAGAAAATGGCTCCGTCTCCTGCCATGGAAATCAGTACATTTTTTGCACCTCTTTCCTGAAGCTTCTTGCCATAGGTAATTATTTCTTCATTGTTTTTTAATTCAACGCCAAAAATCTCCCCTAATTCATGAATGTTTGGCTTTATTAAAAATGGGTGTTTTTCTAAAACATTGCAAAGCAAATCTTTTGTGGCATCCACAATAACCATAACGTTCTTTTTGGCAAGACGTATCATAATGTCCTGATAGATAAAGTCTGGCACAGAATTCGGAATACTTCCTGCTAAAACCAAAACGTCCCCTTCTTGTAATTTATCAAGCTTTGCATACAATTTTTCTACATTCCCCTGAGAAATATAAGGACCAGCACAGTTAATTTCTGTTTCCTTTGCGGCTTTTAATTTCACATTAATACGTGACATTCCCTCTTCTAAAACAATAAAGTCTACATCTATCCCTAAATCAGAAACATTTTTCACGATTTCGTCTCCCGTAAATCCCGCAACAAAACCAAGTGCTACACTTGGAACACCTAGATTCTTTAATACAACTGAAACATTTATTCCTTTTCCACCAGGAAGCATATGTTCACTTTTAGAACGATTTATCCCACCTAGCTTCATCTCGTCTATTTCTACCACATAATCCAGAGATGGATTTAAAGTAACTGTATATATCATTTATCCATTTACCTCCAAAATATTATTGATTCCATTAGCTCCAAAAAAACCTTTGCCGCAAAACAAAGGTTTTTAATTTTATTCTAATTCAGTTTTTCTTCCAGCTTTCCAACCATTTTCTTAACAATGCCTTCTTTAAAAGGATTTTCCAGTCCAGCCTCTTCTACAAGATTTACAAAGTAATCACTTGCTGATAATTCACATAAATGCAGGTAGCTTTCCCAAGCTTCTTTGTAATTCTCATCCATCCAGATTTTATACTGGAACGCACATATCTGGGCAATGCAGTAATCAATATAATAGAATGGCAATTCATATATGTGAAGCTGTTTCTGCCAGAAACCGCCCTTTTCGAAATAAGGATATCCTTTATAGGAAAGATGTGGCCGGTATGCTTTTTCTAACTCTGCCCATACTCCATGACGTTGTGCTGGAGTCATCTCTGGTTTCTCATAAACACGATGCTGGAACTCATCTACCATGCAGCCATAAGGAATAAAAACGGCACAGCTTTCAAAATGGGACTGAATATAATCTTCTGTCTGTTCATCAAAGAACAGGCTCATCCAAGGCTCTGTAAAAAACTCCATTGACATGGAATGGATTTCTGCTGTTTCCATAGTAATATCCGCATGTTCACGAATTGGATCCTTACCTGAAATATAACCTTGAAGGGCGTGTCCCATTTCATGGGTAATTACATCAATATCTCCACTTGTGCCATTAAAGTTTGCAAATACAAATGGTGCATTGTACTGTGGAAGAAATTCCATGTACCCACCTGCTTTTTTTGTCTTTCTTCCTAGGACGTCAAACAATTCATTTTCCATCATAAAGTCAATGAATTCCTTAGTCTCCTTAGAAAGCTCATGATACATCTTTCTTCCATTTTCCATAATTTCTTCTGGAGTTCCAGCTGGCGCAGGATTTCCATCTTTAAAATATACATCATTATCAATAAAAGACAATTCATTTAGTCCCAGACGTTCCTGACGTTTAATGTGGAGCTTTGTTGCAAATGGCACAAAGTATTCTTTAATCTGCTTCCGGAATGCTTCTACTTCTTCTTTACGGTAGCAGTTGCGGTTAAAACGGTTGTATCCTAACTCAATATAATTCTCAAATCCAAGTATCCTAGCCTGTTCTGTACGGTTTTTTACTAATTCGTCATATATACGGTCTAATTCTTCACCATTTTCCTGAAAGAACTGTTCGTATTTTTTACAAGCCATAGCACGGACAGCACGGTCACTATCCGTCATATATTTACGAAGCAAGGATAAGTTCAGTTCTTCTCCCTTCCAGTCAATTTTCGCACCTGCAATTAAATTGGCATATTCAGAAGTAAGCGCATTTTCCTGTTTCATAAGCGGAAGGATCTTCTCATCAATGGAATGAAACTTCAGATCCATATTGGTAAATGCTACTTTGCCTATCTTTTCTTCTAACTCATTACGGTAAGGAGATTCAAATACTTTCTTCAAATACGTTGTTTCTAAGTTCTTTATTTCTGGAAGAATTTCGTCGTAATAATCATTTTCCTGATTATAGAATTCATCTGCTGTATCAATATCATGTCTTATTCTGGCAATAATTACGGTAGTCGCAACTTCATCTTTTAGTGCATAGTATTTTTTATGTATTTCAAATTGCTCTGCACCACTTTCTGCTGCTTCAAACTGATTCATAATCTGGGTTGCTTCGTTGCGAAGTTCATCCAATTGTATACGCTGGTAATTCATTTTACTAAATTTCATATCTTCTTCCTTTCCAACTTTCTTAAGGATCATTATATGTGTCTTAGCCAGGCTTGTCAATTTATTCTCCCCCTATTACAGGTCATATGCTGCAAATTATTAACAGCCATTAAATTACTGATATATAAAATCTCCTATCAAAAAAGACCAGCAGCTTTCAGCTACTGATCTTTTCTTTTATCAAACTGCAAACGGTTCCTGCAAAGCCAGCCGTTACATTAATCATTAATTACTCTGCCAATCTTAATTGGAGAACGGTAGTAGGCATTAGATATCTTAATACCATCTCTTTCATTACTTGCATGAATGACAAGGCCATTTCCAATATACATAGCAACATGGCTTACGTTTCCGCCTTTACCATAGAAGAATAAATCTCCAGGCCGGACATCTCCTGAACTTACACTTCTTGTATAGTTAGCCTGTTCTCCAGATGTTCTTGGAAGACCATAACCATAATGTGCATAGATGCTCATTGTAAATCCAGAACAGTCTGTTCCATTGGTTAAGCTTGTACCCCCCCATACATAACGGTTTCCTAAGAACTGTTTTGCATATTCCACCATGCTGACACGGGCAGAAGTAACACCAGCAGATTTATTTTCTGACAGTTCTTTTACCGCAACCGCTTTCTTTAACTGGAAAGAAACATCAACAAAATCTTTGGAAATAAATACTCTCTCATTATCAAGGCGAACACACATCCAGTTATCTAACTGTCTATACATTGCTTTTTTATCAACATCAGCAATATACTGTGCTTCTTCTCCATGAAAATACTTGTCGACAAATTTTCTCACAAAAGATTCTTTCAAATCTTCACGATACACTTCCAGTTCCTCATCTTCTGGAACTAATGTATACTTAGCAGAATCTGTACTAGGTACAAAACGTGTATTCAATGTTACCGTTCCCGCTTTTACAGTGGCAACTTTTGTAGCAACTTCTAATGCATATTCCTCGGCTTCTTTGTCCGTCACTAAGTACTCGCTGGATACATAACCAGTTACCTTTCCTGATTTAATCTTCGCCCAGCCCTTTTTGATACTATATATGTTACATCCTGCATTCTTTGGTAATTTTCCAACTATCTTAGCATCTATATCAGGTTTCTCTCGAATATTCAGCCAATTATCAACTTTTGCAATTCCTAATCTGTCATAATTCAAATTCGATATCAGATCACTCACATTGACCTCAGCTTTGTCTTCCTGTCCATCCTCGTCATCTGGCACCACTCCATTAACAGAAGTAACTTTTGCTTTAGAGCCACTTAACAAATATGGACTGCCATCTTTTGATCCTGTATATTTAACAGCTGCACTCCTAAGAGTTGCCTCTTTTTCTTCTGAAGGTGAATAACATTTCTCAGTTAATAAATCATCCCTGGCGACGGAAACCTCATTAAGCAACGAAGCTGGCACTGGTTTTGCAAATGCCAAAAGACTCATTCCCATAAAACCAGCAAAGCCGATTACCCATAACTGCTTTTTCATACATTTCCTCCTACAATGCGCATTCTTCCTGCGTTGTTTATTACAAAAATGTTACATTTGTTACGTGGTTATTATATCAATATCTTCTAACCTTGTCAATATTGTGTCAAATATGTTTCCTGGCCTCCATTCCCCTGCCTAAATCTTTTTAACACAAATAGCCCAGCCAACACCTCTATGTATGCCAGCTGGACTTCAAACATTCTATATAATAATACAAACCAGACCACCGTTACTGTCGTTAATTACTTTCTGAATGGTTTCCTGTAACTTAATCTGGCTTTCTCCATTTAACTTATTGACCTTGTTGTTAATTCCTTCTTCCACAAGCTGCTGAATGGACTTTCCAAAAATATTAGTTTCCCAGATTCCACTTGGATTGTCTTCTGTACTCTCATTTATGTACCGAATCAAATCCGTTGCCTGTTCTTCACTGCCAACAATAGGTGCAATCTCAGTCTCAATATTAGCATTAATCATATGAATGGACGGAGCCGTCGCTTTTATCTTCACGCCAAACTTATTGCCATGTTTGATAATCTCTGGCTCTTCAATATGAATTTCCTCCATTGTTGGAGTTACTACGCCATATCCTGTCATTCTGACATTGCTGCAGGCATCACCAACTTTTGCATACTCTTTCCGTTTTGCTGCCAGCTCTTTAATCGTAGCGATAAATTCATATTCTCCTGCAATCGGTTCTCCAATCAGCTCACTAAGAATCTGATAATAATACTGGTCATCAAATTCTGCTGAAACGTTAATGTGTCCCGTCTTCATATCAATATCGTCTAATTTCATCCGTTTAATGTAGCTGCTGTCTGTTGCAAGATTTCCATAATTCACATCTTTAATTAGTGACATACGGTTTAAAATTTCCTTCACTCCACAAATCAGATCCTGTTTCAGCGGGTGGCTTTCTGATAACATTTCTACCCATTTTGGCATAAAGAAATCTATCTGGGCAATTGGAAATGCTTCCAGAATGCGTTCCATAATACGAGTAATGTCGTCTCTTCTTAACTGCTCGCAGTTAATTGGAACAACAGAAACATCATATGCAATTTCCATCTCCTCTACTAAACTTGCTGTTTCATCAGAATATGGACGATTTGTATTTAACAACACGATAAATGGCTTACCTAATTTCTTTAATTCATCAATAGTCTTTTCTTCCGCTGCAAGATATCCTTCCCTTGGAATATCCCCGAAACTGCCATCTGTTGTAATGACACAGCCAATGGTAGAGTGGTCTTTAATGACCTTCTTGGTACCGATTTCTGCTGCTTCTGTAAATGGAATTTCATAATCATACCAAGGCGTTTTTACCATACGCTCCTGATCGTTTTCAATATGGCCTTGGGCTCCATCTACCATATAGCCTACACAGTCAATCAGCCGGATATCCACCTGTTTATCTTCCGATAACTGAATTCTGGCTGCTTCTTTCGGAATGAATTTTGGCTCCGTTGTCATAATGGTCTTTCCGGCAGCACTTTGTGGAAGCTCATCAATTGCCCGCTCTTTACTATGTATATCGCTTATATTAGGAATTACAAGCAAATCCATAAAGCGTTTCACAAAAGTTGACTTTCCAGTTCTGACAGGTCCTACTACGCCTATGTATATTTCGCCATTTGTCCGTTCTGAAATATCGTTATATACGTCAAAATTGTCCATAACTATCCCCTTTCCATATGCACTAATACAATATATGCGGGGGAAATTGGAAATATAACTTATGTCTTCAAATTCCTTTTATACGTAACACACACAATCCATTTGATTTGTTTTAAATTAATCTGCCGGCATATTGATTGCTTCAATTGCAACACTTCCTCCTCTTGCTACTTCAATACGATTCGTAAACTCTAATTTCATTAAATTAAGCAAACTATTGTTTTTTTCTTCGGTCTGCGAACACTTTAGCAAAACACTTGTCTTACCCATATCAATTACTTTAACTTCAAATACTTTTGTAATTCTGAAAATCTCAGCTTTATCCTTTTCCGTTACTTTTAGTACCTTTATATACATTAACTCTTCCATATGAATAGGCATATTTGTATAATCAATCACTTTAATAACTTCAACACTTCGATTCAATTGCTTAATAATCTGCTCAAATGTCTGATCATCACTCATCAGGCTAATCGTCATTCTTGATATAGTAACATCTTCTGTCATCCCTACCGTTAAACTGCTAACATTATATGCTTTAGCCGAAAATAATCCAGATATCTTAGCCAATACGCCTACTTCATTTTCTACAAATAAACAAATCCATCTCTTTTTCATAATCCTGCTCCCAATATTCAATTTATTCCATAATCATTTCTTCCAGAGTCTTTCCGCCAGGAACAATTGGAAGTACATTTTCTTCTTCCTGAATAATAAACTCAATCAATGTTGGAGTTTTTCTATTTTCCTTAGCCGCCTTTAATGCACTCTCTATCTCATCTTCTTTAAATACACGAATTCCTTCTGCGCCATAACTTTTTACAAGCTGCATAAAGTCAGGTATATATGGAGGACACTCTTTAAAGGACCAGTCACATTTCCGTTCACAGCCTTTTCGATATCTTAGGCAAGTACTAGAATATCTCTTATTGAAAAACATCTCCTGCCATTGCCTAACATTTCCTAAAAATCCATTGTTAAAGACACAGATAATAACCGGTATTTCCAAAGTAACCGCTGTTGCTAACTCTTGTATGTTCATCTGCATTCCACCATCACCACTGATACAAATTACATAACGGTCTGGATTACCAATCTGTGCACCTATAGCAGCTGGAAAACCATAACCCATTGTTCCAAGACCTCCAGAAGTCAAAAGCTGCTTATGACCATTTAATGCAATATATTGAGTGGTCCATAACTGATTCTGGCCAACATCTGTTGCTATTACTAAATCGTCAAACATAGTATTAATCTTATCAATAACAGTTTGTGGAGTTATTCCTTCATACTGTGCCATGGATAACGGATACTCTTTCTTCCATGCTTCAATCTTTTCTGTCCATTTCTCTATTTTCATAGGTTTTGCCTTACCTAATATTTCATTTATTGCAATTTTTGCATCTGCAACAATCGGAATATCTACTTTTATAGTACGAGAAATAGAAGCCGGATCAATATCTATATGTATAATTTTTGCATTTGGAGCAAATTTCTCAATTTTTCCAGTGATTCTGTCATTAAAACGCGTTCCAATAGAAAACATAACATCACATTCGCTAATAGCATGATTAGAAGCATAATTACCATGCATCCCTATATTTCCTACATAGTTCTTATGATCAGTTGGAATTGCGCCACGACCCATTATTGTTGTAATAACTGGAATATTTGTTATCTCTGAAAGCCTTGTCATTTCTTCCTGTGCATGAGCAATATTTACTCCACCTCCAATAAGAAAAACTGGCTTCTCTGCTTTATAAAGACAAGTCAATGCCCTTTTTAACTGCATCCTGTTTATATCAATACTTGGCTTATAACTTCTTATATTAATTTCATCTGGATAAAAATCACTTCCAAGTGCCTGCTGCAAATCTTTTGGTATATCTACCACAACTGGACCTGGCTTTCCTGTTCTTGCTATATAAAAAGCCTTTTTAATAATTGGGCCTAGGCTTTCTCTATCTCTTACTGTAACTGCATACTTACAGATACTCCGGGTAATTCCTACAATATCAACTTCCTGGAACGCATCATTACCAATTAACCCTGTCATAACCTGTCCAGTAAAGCATACCAAAGGCACACTATCATAATTTGCTGTTGCAATTCCTGTTACAAGATTCGTAGCCCCAGGACCACTAGTTACAAGACAAACCCCTGTTTTCCCTGTAGAACGTGCATATCCATCTGCTGCATGAATTAGCCCCTGTTCATGGCGAGGAAGAACAACATTTAACCCCTCTGCATCATAGAGTGCATCAAATAAATCAATAGCCATTCCACCTGGATAAGCAAATAATGTATCAACTCCTTCTTCTTTCAATGCCTTAACAAATAGCTGTGTTCCTTTAATTTCCATACTTTTACCTCGCAAAATAAAATTTAAAAAAACCCTAGGAATTAACCTAGGGCGAATGATTACATCCGTGATACCACCTAACTTCAGAAACAAATTTCTGCACTCAATCAATACTACCTACATAATATTGCTTCCCGTAACGAGAGAAAAACGTTGCCACCTACTCAGCATTTTTCAGCGACACTGCTCCGAGACTACCTTCCATATTATCGGAATAAGGATTCTCACCAAACATCCTTTCTCTGAAATTCATATAATATGTACTCCTTCTCTTCACCGCATTTTAGCTAACGAAATAATATCAGATTTTCTGTTAGATGTCAATAAATACTTACATTTTTTCTATGCTTATACTGGTCATATCCTTGTGTTCTAAATTACTTGAACATCTGTCCAGTTTCCATCCGATTGATAATATCATTTACATTATTTAAATACTGTTTCTGTTTTTCCTCATCACAGATTACTGCTTTTTTTGCCCACTGATAACAATATGTACAAGAACTTATGCCTTCACTTTTACTGGAACATATTTTATCCTTGCAATTATTATGTTTCAAAAATCCTTCTAAGAATCCATCTAACTTTCTGTTATCAATGTTAAACCAATCTAGATTAAATGTACTTACTATTTCCTGCATCATTTCAGGAGTATAATAATCCTCTCTATTTGCTCTTTCCTTTTTAGGCGGAATCAAAAATTTTCCTTGAATTGGATAAATTATATCCATTAGATTTCCATCATAATGTTCATCATTATAAGCATTTAAAATTTTTATCAAGTAATCATTGGTAGAGGAACGTTCTGCAAGTTTTATAAGCACGTTATGATTTCTGGTCTTCTCCATAAGTTCATAATAATACGGTAAGTCATCTGGCCGAATCCATGTTGCAGCAATAAGCTTATATGGATCTCTCACCTTCATTGCTGTACATTTATAGTAATAATAGTTTAAATGCTCTCTTCCCTTTTGATTTTCCTGTGATGCATGTGAATTCGCCAATCCATGATATGAACGCATTGGACAGTCATGAAGGCAAATATTATTAGCAAACAGACGAATTCTTGTACCTGTTTGTTTTGTATGTAACAGAATCTTCTCTAACACATCAAAGTCTCTGTTTACAATTTGATCCAACGTAATTTCATCAATTCCAAACTCTTCCCAGTATTTGATCTGCTGAAGAGAACTCACTCTTACATTTACAGAAAGACATATCTCTAATTTATCACCAAATCTTTGCTTAACCATATTAGAAATAAACGGATTGGCCACCGTCACACTGTCAATTCCCATATTACATAGCTTATCAAGATAATCTATAACATCTTCAAAGTATTCTTTTTCTAGTTCCCGATTTCCAACACACATGGTATTAAGCAAATAATTAAATTTCATTCCACAGTCATGTACTTTCTTTATATGCCTTCCCAATTCTTCCATACTGATATTAGGCAATGCAGAGGAAGGTCTTCCCCCACCAACAAGATCTGAATTCAGCTTTGCATATACACAATGCACATTGCCTGCTTTCTGCAATTCTTCTGCCAAATGCTCATCAAAATTATATGCGACGTCAAATTTAAATCTACCCTTTTCCATAATCAACCTCTTTTCTGTAAAAATTCACCTATCTTATCTATTGCTACAGTTGCTTCCTCCAAAAACGGTGTATACAAATGCCAAACATGAGGCACATTATCATAAACTTCAAGTTCCACATCAACTAAAGCATCACACATTTTCAAATACAGAAGAAGCGAATCATCTCTTAAACACTCTTTATTGCTCACTTGTATTAATACTGGTGGAAAATCTTTGAAATTTCCATGAATAGGAGAAGCCATTTTATCTTTAGGAGAATATCCTTGCAAATAAACCGAATGTCTTCCTTTATCTTGCACTAAATGCTGTGCAAAAATCCCCAAAGTAAAATCTACATCTCGATTTGTTTTCCATGATGCTGCATTTCGCTCCTCGTCGACACTTACACAAATGGTTACTACTGCATCGGGTTTCTTTATATTTTGTTCCATAACTTGAAACAATGTAACCAGACTCAATGTTGCACCTGCCGAATCACCCGCAATGTATAACTTTTCTTCATTTGAGCAGTTTTGTACCAGCCCGTTATAAACAGCGAAACAATCATCTGATGCCGCTGGAAATGGATTCTGCGGTGCAAGCCTGTATTCAGGAAATACGATTTCACATTTTGTACGTTTGCTTAACTCTGAACAGAAATGCAAATAATCTTCTATATTTCCGCAAACAAATGCACCTCCATGCAAATATAAAATTTTACGTTTTGAATCAGCTTCTGGATGCCTTATGATTTGACAAGGCACACCAGAAACAATTATTTTCTGAAGAAAAACCTTGTCAATCTGCATATTCTTACTTTTAAAGAGCATTGCTGGAAATGCAAAATTCAGTTTTAAAACATCCGATATATCGCAATTCTGCTGCTTTAGCTTTTTCCGCTCAATCTCTAACAATTCTTTTATTTCATGAAACGTAACTTTTTCCATATTCTCATCCTTTTTAATTAAATCAAAATCCGCGTCTGGATTAGATGCTTTACTCGTTCCTGTAATTCTTCCACATGATCAAACCCTAAATATTCTGCAGTATCTAAATTTAATTCGATGTAGCCTCGTGTACCAATCTTACTCTGAAGAATTTCATTCATTTCCTCTTGTGATATTTGAACTTTCTTTAAAAATTCCTTCCAGTAAGCTGGCACCTGATCGGTATATCCACTTTTCATAAGCAGACTATTAAGCTGTTCTTCTGTTATAATCTGATTTCTTCGTAAATAAGAAAATTCTAAAACATCCATGTTGATTTGCTGCTGCTTAAAGGATAAATATGATTTGACTTCTTCTGCCATGCAACTGGAATGATTAAAACTATCCCTATTACCTCCAATTTTCCAACCAAGTTCCTCCAATGAATCACAGATTTCTTTCTCTTTCCATTCAAAAAAGCAGGATGGCGTAATTACAGAAATATCTTCTTTCTTTTTTAACTGCACTAAAGCTTGTACAAATGGTTTCAGCATATCTAAAATTTCCTTATCATATTCGCCTGCAAGGAGATCTATACAAAGAATTTCATACATCTGCTGTGCTAATGTATCTATACTGGAAATTCCCCAAATTGCTAATTGTTCAGCAAGCACCTCATCACTGCAGTCACTGCCAAATTCTTTTGTAATAGCAGTAATGGTCTGTGCTACTGAAGTAGAAAACACAACTGCAGGTGCTTTTTTCTGTAAAATAAATGGGGCCGCAAACAAGAATACAAGAGGAACACAATTGCAAAAACGACCTAAATTGCGTAAACGATTCTGATAAATCTCTCTGATTAACCGCCAGTCAACATCTAGATACTGATGATCGATCTCAAGTTTTCTTGTTACCTGTTCAATATTGCGCCTATGTTCTTCAGAAAAAAAACCATTATCCCAAGTCAATGCTAGAATTTTCAAGTCATAATGCTCCTTCAAGAACTTCAGGCTATAACTGCTGTCTCTTCCCCCTGTAAATAATACGATACAATCATAGTCATATTTTCCTTTATTTCTTTGAAAAAATTTATCTAAAGGTCTAGTATCTCTCTGGCTAATTGTACGGTTTCCAGACTGAGAACAAATTTCGCAAACACCTTGTTCTATTTTCAGCTTTGGTTTATTACCAACATGCCAATTCTTTAATCCACATTTCAAACACTGACATATTTTTTCCATTTCTCACTCTCCTATGATATCTTTTCTGCTTTCGTAGACTTGTTTAAAACCATCATATAGTTTTATTTCTGGTTTCCAGCCAATGAGACATTTCAACTTCTCATTAGAAAAACAAATACTAAAATCATATAGTTTATTAATAAATGTCTTCTTCTCTTTATCAAAAATGAGTTCATAATTCTTATTTTCATATGATGCAATAAGTTTTACAAATTTTTTCAAACTAATTAATTCATCTGGACAAATATTTACAACTTGTTCAAAGACATTCTCGTTTTTTCTCATCTTGATAATTGCATTTGCCAAATCCTCTACATGAAGCAATGGAAATACACTTTCTGGCTCATGTGATAAAACAACTGGCTCTTCCTTAACAATTTTATCAATAATAAATTCAAAACGATTATTCTGACAGTCAAGCCCGTAAATATAACACGGTCTGATAATGGTGTAATTGAATGATTTGGCTCCTTCAATCAGTATATCTTCACATTGTGCTTTTTCTGCACCATATTCCAAACTGTCTCTATCCTTTTTTACTGCATCCTCATTGATCGGATAAATCAATTCCTTTTCGAAGTCATAAACAGAAACTGTACTACACAGAATGTAATGAAGGGATGTCTCATTCAATATTGGCAGAATCATCTCCATATGTGCAACATCCATACAGCAAAAGTCTACTACAACATCGTATTTTGTGTTTTCTATAACCTCAACAAACCTGTCTTGTTCCATACAATCAAACACATAATACTTTGTCCCCTCTATCTTCTTATCTGCCTGCAGATCTATTACTGAGACATCATCTCCTGTTTCAATTAGTTTTTGAGTAAGACAAGTTCCTACAAAACCCGCCCCGCCAAGTAACAATATTTTCACTTTATCCCTCCTAGTTACCAAAAATCTATACTTACAAATCAGACTCAATTTCTACAAAAGCAGGTATCTGTGGTGTCTCTTTTGATTCAAAATAGAATTTTACATAATCATCTTTTTCTTGTGCTTCTGTAAATCCAAGAAGTTTATACGCAAAATACATGTTTTTATTTCTGCTGGTTTTTTTGAAATCAGCATAAAGTTTTAGGTTATTTTTCTTGGTATACTCAATGATATTACATAACACAGCATTTCCAACACCTCTTGACATAACACGGCAAGACATGAGATGAAGCTTTATATGCCATGACTGTTCACCTTTTTCAATAAGTGTAACACCAATCTTTCCATACGCTCCAAACTTATCTTCCATTTCTGAAACCAGAAGTAAATAATTCTCATCCTGAATGAAAGAAATCAATTCATTATAGTCATATGTAATTCCTGTAGAATTCAGCTGATGTGTTCGAATTGTTAACTCTTCCACCCTTTTTAAATCCTCTTCCTCTGCTTCTTTAATAATCATTTTCATATTTAGACTCTGTAAAAACTCAACATTTCGCTTAAATCCTTTTTCATATTCCTGACGTTTTACATCATTCTGGTAATAAACTCTACGCATTGCTGAATCTTCTGTAACAAATCTTGGAATAAATTCTTTTTTGTCTAGAATTGAAAGCTGATTATCTGCTTTAAGGCACAATACCTCTGGACAGCCTGTTTTTACTTCTTCTATCTCAAAATCCTGATCGTCAATAAAAGCAAATGCATCCAATGCCAGATTTAACTGTTTCGATATATTAGCAACTGATTGTGATTTAGCACCTTCCATGCTAATTTCTGCACAAACAAAATAATGGGCAATTTTAAACTGCTGTAATTTTTCCCATGCTTCTTCATAAAAATTCCGGCTCGCAATTGCATTCAGTATTCCTCTTCGATCAAGTTCCTTAATCGTTTCTACCATCTTTTCCTTCAATGTTACATTATGGTCTTCTAAGAGTATTCCATCCCATATAGTATTATCCAAATCCCAGACTACACATTTTATACTTCTACTTTCCATATTTACACCCTACGCATAATTTCATTATTAGCAAGAATAATTTCATGAATTTCACTTGTTCCTTCAATAATTTCTACAGCTCGCATGTCTCTTGCAAAACGTTCCATTGTATTCTCAGAAACCAGTCCATTGGCTCCATAAACCTGTGTTGCATTATGAATGACACGCATAATCATCTTAGAGCAATAATATTTGGCAATAAATGCATTGATGGCAGCATCTTGAGATTTTTGATCCATTTTTTCTCCAACTTCATAACACAAAGCTCTGGCCGCATGAATATCAACAACCATTTCCGTAATCAGTTTTTTTACTAATTCATGTTGAAATAAACGTTGCCCGAACTGTTTCCGTTTTTTTGAGTATTTTAATGATAAATCAAGACATTGCTGTGCAGCACCAACACAGCCACTTGCTATGGTAAATCTTCCATAGAGAAGGCTATCTAAGGATACATGTGTTAATCCTAACCCAATGCCACCAAGCAGATTTTCTTCTGGTACAAAACAATCCGTAAATGTCAATTCCGCAATTGCTCCACCTCGCATGCAGTTAAGGTTGTCAATTGGTTTTATATCTATTCCACTAGTAATTTTTCTATCAACAAGAAATGCTACAGGTGCTTTCCCTACTTTACAGAATACTAAATATACATCTGCACGTTGACCCATGCTAATCCATTTTTTATGAGCATTTATAATATATCCGCCTTCTGTTTTTTCTGCAATACTAGTAATGGATCCTGTATCACTTCCCGCATCAGGCTCTGTTAGACAAAACGCTGCAATTTTCTTGCCTTCTGCCAAATCACGAAGATACTTTTCTTTACATTGCTTAGAACCCCACCGTTCCAAAGCTGCTGCAACCATCCCATGTACGGTAAGAATTGTCCTTACAGAAGAACATCCACGTCCAAATTCTTCATTTATCCTTGCTATATCAGCATACGTACATCCTTGTCCACCATTTTCTTCTTTAATATTAATTCCTAGAAAACCCTCTTTTGCCAGCTTCTCAATTAATTTTTCTGGAATCTTTGCATCTTGATCAATTTTTTGTGCTATTGGAATAATGTTATCGTCTACGAATAGTTTTGCTTTCTCTTTCCAGCTTTCCATAACTTCTCCTCTCCTGTTTTCTAAAATAGCTATTTAATATTTATAAAATCCTTGTCCAGATTTTCTTCCTAATTTTCCTTCCAAAACCATTTTTCTAAGAATCTGTGCACATTTAAATTTATCTTGTTTATAATTTTCATATAAAATATCAAGAGAATCCGCAACAACATCTATTCCAATAATATCTGCTGTTTCTAATGGTCCACTCTTATGTCCATAACACTTCTTGAAAACACCATCAATACTTCTAGCATCTGCAATTCCTTCTTCAAAAAGATGGGCAGCTTCGTTCATATACAAATGTGAAATTCGATTCGATACAAATCCCGCACAGTCATTTACAATGAAATACTCTTTCTTTATATCTGAAATTAAAGCTTTTACTTTTTCCAATGTATCTTCTGAAGTCCCTTTCCCTCGAATAACTTCTACAGCATCAATTAAGACCACTGGATTCATAAAATGAATTCCGACTACTTTTTCAGCGGCCCCGTAGATTTCCCCTAACTTTGTAATAGGAACACAAGATGTATTGGATATAATAATCTGTTCTTGATTCTTTATTGCAGAAAGAGCTTTGTATACACTTTCTTTTTCATCCATTTTCTCTGACACTGCTTCAATAATAAAGCTGCAAGATGCTAATTCCTCAATAGATTCTACAAATTCATATTTTCCTGGCTTTATGTCTTTTTTATTAAAGCGGAATAAAACATTATTCTGCTTAATTCTAGCTTCGATATCTTTATATTTTTCCTTATCCTTTTCAATCAAATACACATGATATCCATTATTCATAAACGCAGAGGTAATACCGCAGCCCATTACACCTGCACCAATAACTCCTATTTCTGTCATATAACCTCCTAACTACCTAAGATAACTCTTCAGGTTTTCAAAATCGTCATTAATATCCATTGCAAATACACGTTCTTTTCCCAGTACATTCATTTCAAGATAGAAATCTTTTAACGTCCTCTGAGGACCTGCCTCTATAATAAATTCAGGTTCAAATTCCTCCATTGTCTGCATAGCCTGATACCATAAAACCGGATGAAATAACTGTATTACTAAATGATTTCTTACCTCTTCAGTACTTGTATAAGGCTTCGCATTAACGCTTGAAATTACTGTTTTGTCTGTAAGCATAATTTCACCTTCATATTTCACAACATCTTCGTCTTTCGCTTTCATCAAATTACAGTGAACTGGTATATTTTCTTTCATAGGCAATACTCTATAAGGAACAAACATAGCTTTTGTTTTAGACAACAGCCTTCCTAACAGTACAATCCCCTTTTTAGTTCCTGCTACTAGAAACTGTCTTTGTGTATTATATCCAGTAACATACAATTCCGTATTTGCACCTGCCTGTTTTACTAATTCTAATAATTCCTCATTTTCTATATCTAGTACAATTGCCACTTCACCTTTGTCTTTTGCTTTATCATAGTAGCGTCCTCGACGAACTGCATACATAACCGCCTGACTAAAATCCAGATACCCTGCTGCAACCAGTGCAGTTATTTCTCCCAGACTATGTCCCAGGAATATGTTGGGCTCAACATATTCCTGTAATAATCTAAAAGATGCAATTCCATATGTAATTAACAGGGGCTGAAGTATTTGCGAATCTTTGATCTGGCTAATCTGTCCATCTTTTATGAGTTCAATAAGTGGATAGCCGATAGCTTCCTCAGCTTCAAGAAAAACATTTTTGGCAATTGGATTCTCTATAATTTCTTTACCCATATTATTGTACTGGCTTCCAACCCCTGGAAACATTATTGCAACATTTGACATATCAAGACTCCTTTGACTGGAGATATGAAATAATATTATCAATGGAATTAAAATTCTCCAACTTCATATCTTCATACTCAATTGTTGCCTGAAATTCATTTTCAAGAAATGTTATCAGTTTCATGGAAAATAATGAACTTACAATCCCAAGTTCAAAAATATTATCAGAGTCTTTAATCTCAACATCTTCTAAAATGACATTTTCTTCTATAAATGCTTTAATTTTTTCCCGCATGTTCATTTCTCCTAACTTCTAATTTTATTATCTCCACGTAAACATTCTTCATATGCTCTCTTAACACCTTCGTGCCAGTCTTTAATCATAAGGGCACCGATCTCACCCATCTGTGTTTTTCTAGCGTACTCCAGTTTTCTTTCTAAGTGTTCGTCCGATGAATACCATTCCAGAACTTTTAAATATCCCTCATGAAGCTGTTCCTGAGTCATATTCTTTGGTATGAAATTGATACCATCTAGCACGTAGTTATCCCAATCAAAAGAAGTAATTCTGTTTTCTTTCTTAAACTGTTCATATAACTGTGTTCCTGGATAAGGATACAATACATTGAAAGTTAAGTTTGCACACAAAGTTTCATCTAAGAAATTAATAATATGCTGGAAAGTATCTACTGTATCATTATCAAATCCAGCTACAACACCAGCAATTACTGGAATACCATATTCCCCTTGAATTTTTTTAACAATTTGTGCATAATTTACATCTCTGTTCCTATATTTATGCATACTTTCAATATCTTTCATATTCATAGCATCAAATCCAATTAATGCTCCTGTACATCCTGCTTTTTTCATTAAATCCAGTAACTCATCATCAAAAGCAATATCAATACCTGCAAAGCATTGCCATTTCAAACCCAAAGGTATCATTTTTGTAAATAATTCCTTAGCATAATTATGGTCAAGCGTTGGGTTATCGTCATTAAATACAATACGGTTTGTTTCATCCACAAAATGTTCTTTTAAATATTTCATTTCCTCAATCACTTCATCTACTGGACGCTTTCTGAATTTTGGTGAGAATGAAGTAACAGAACAGAATACGCAATTATTAGGACATCCTCTTGTCATATAAGTATTGGCACGAATCAGATATTTTGCTTCCTTTGGATACAAATCTTCTCTTGGTATAGACAGGTTTTCCAATTGAACTACTTCATCACTCTGGTAAATACCTCTTAAATTCTTACCAGCAAGAAATTCTTCCATAACTTGTCTCCAAAGATAATCTCCTTCACCAACAATAACTGTTGTACAATGCTGAAGTGCTTCCTCTGGCAAAGCAGATACATGATGTCCACCCATAATTACCGGAATATTATGTTTTACAAATAAATCGGCAATTTCATATCCTCTCTTTACAGTAGCAGTCATAGAAGTGATACCTATGATATCTGCATCTAAATAGTCATTAAAATCTAAATCCTGATAGTTTTCATCTAGTATCTCAATATCAAATTCTTCTGGCGTATTAGCCGCTAAGACAGCAAGACTCAATGGTGGAAAATGAAACTTAGCACTTCCCTTATCTGTAAATCTATGAGCACATGGTGATATTAATTTTAATTTTTTCATTTTTTCCTCCTAGTATGTTTTTTCAAATTATTTTAATGTTGTTTTTTTGCCAATAGTACTTTAAAATTCACCTCCAGTCAGTACATTTTATTTATTTTAAATAATTCTGGCTATCACAATAATCTAAATAAGTCTTAATTAACTCTTCATTTAATTCTGGACTTTCTATTCCATATTCCTCTAATCTGCACAATGTATAATCATTATCAATCAAACTGCTTGTTCTAATAGTTTTTCCGTATATCGGATTATATTTTGAAAGTTCCATAAATATAGACGTAAAGTCTGTCACACTATTAATCTTTTTCTGATAGCTTTCCTCGTCTAAAATTTCAACCGTTCTTCCAGTATGTTCAATCATCTTGTATAACCGATTCATTGTAACAGCATCTTTATTTTTTATATGATAGGTATCATAGATATCACCATATTCTGCAAGAGCAAGAATACTTCTACATGCATAATCTACAGGAGTTACATCAAATAAAAGATCCGTATCTAGAGCAGCTTTCATTTTTACAGCTGTCTTCAATATATCATAATATAAGCAAGTTCCTCTATTTAGCGGAAATGCTCCATCTGTACTTCTGCCCATGATATTTCCCATTCGCATAACAATCCACTTTAAGCCTTTTTCACAGGCATTACGAACCATAATCTCTGATTCAGTCTTTGATTTCTGGTAACCGAAATTTTTATAACTTTGCCCATTATTAAGCATCTGCTCATCAAAGAAAAGATCCTCCTCTTCATACCACTGATTTCCAATTACCATATGGGTTGATAAAAATACCATGTACTTATTTTTTGTCTGTAAAGACAGTTCAATCATATTCTCAGTTCCTGTATT
Source organism: [Clostridium] polysaccharolyticum (assembly GCF_900111595.1). Classification (GTDB taxonomy): domain Bacteria; phylum Bacillota; class Clostridia; order Lachnospirales; family Lachnospiraceae; genus Clostridium_AI; species Clostridium_AI polysaccharolyticum. Next base: position 54,137 of record NZ_FOHN01000018.1, read on the forward strand.
ATTGACTTCTTTTACTTCCTCATAATCTCCGCTTAAATTGGTGGATGCTGCACTATGTAATACTAAATCCGTATGCTCTACAATATAATCCATATCTTCCTTTGCTAATCCAGCACCTTTTTTCACAATATCACCAATACATACTTTTACTCGAGACCATTCTTCTTCGTCACACTCACCGTAACAGGACATAGCTTCACGAATTCTGTTTTTTCCATCTTCAGGGTCTTTTCCTCTTACAAGGCAAATCACGTTTTTATCTGTTTCTTTCAGATAGTAATATAAAATTCCAGTACCAAGATTGCCAGTTGCACCTGTCAGCAATACTGTTTCTTGCCTCATTTCATTCTTTTCTTTTTCAGGAAATAGAGTTCCCGTAAAGTTTAAGTTTTTCTTCACATTTTCCAGACTCTTTGTATCCCCTGTCTTTTGAACTAATACCTCATTAATTCCATCTATAAATGCTCTCATTTTCTTTGATGGATCATATTTAACCTCAAATAATTTTATTTCCACATGGAAATCCTTATTTATCTGATTTAGCAATTTTAATGCATATATGGAACTAAATCCATTTTCAAGAAGAGTATATTCTAGCAGTTCATTTGAAGTTTCTTCTGTGCCAAGCAATTCATTAATAGTTTTTAGCACTGTTTTACTAAATTCTGAATCAGATTTTTCTTCTGTTTTTTCATTTATCTGTATCTTATTTTCTTGAACTTCTTTACTTGCTTTCTCTTTGCTGGTTTCCTCATTCACAATCCAATACTCTTTCTTCTCAAATTCATAAGCTGGAAGGCTTGCTTTCTGTATGATTCTATCACTATATAAGTGTTTCCAATTAATATCGACCCCATTGAACCAAAGCATAATGAGCTGTTCATATTTCTTCTTTTCTGTTAATTTTCTAATAAATTCACTAGCATCTTCCTCATTCATTAGCTGACAGATATTATTGTCCTGCTGCCCATTGGAGCGATAAGAAACTTCATCTTTTTTTAAGTATTTTTCAATTTTTTCTTTCAGTTCTTCCTTATCAGACACTAGGAAAGCTATTTTATATCTGCAACTTTCACGCCCAGTCTGCAAAGTATATGCTATTTGCTCTAGTGAAAGCATCGGATTTCTTTCTTCTTCTAGGAATGTCTGGAATTTCTGACACCAGGCTTTCAATGACTCCTCTGTTTTTGCAGATATCAAAATCAGATTTTCCTGATTCATCTGCTGCGGTTTTATGGTCTGTGGATATTCTTCTAATATCAAATGTGCATTTGAACCACCAGCTCCAAAAGAACTAATTCCTGCCGTCCTTGGAATGTTGCCATCTGTATTCCATGGTTCACAATCCTGCTGTACTGTAAACTTTATTTTATTCCAATTAATAAGTGGATTTTTCTCCTTCGAATGAAGCGAAGGATACAAACTCTTATTTTGGAACTGTAGGAGTACTTTTGTAATACTTAAAATGCCAGCTGCTGCCTCTAAATGTCCTAAATTGGATTTTACTGAACCAATTGAACAAGCCTTTTCTCTATTTCCATATACTTTTTCAAGTGCTTTTATTTCAATTGGATCGCCAATGGCAGTTCCTGTTCCATGTGTTTCTATGTAGCTGACTTGTTCTGCCGATAACTTTGACTTCTCCAGAGCTTCTTTAATAACTTTTATCTGTGCCTCTGGGTTAGGAACTGTGAAACCTCCACTAAAACCTCCATGATTGAGTGCAACCCCCTTTACAACACCATATATATGGTCTCCATCAGCCTTAGCCTTTTTCAATGGTTTCAAAAGAATCGCTCCTACACCTTCTCCTGGAACATATCCTTCACCACCGTTACCAAAGCTTCTGCATTTTCCATCTGCCGATAAGAATTGTTTATCGCATAGCTGAAGATACTTATATGGGTGCAATGCAAGGTTTACACTTCCCACTAAACAGTATTCGCATTCTCCTAGCATCAGATTCTGACAGGCTAAATATAATGCTGATAATGTAGAAGAGCACATGGTATCCAATGTCATACTTGGTCCTTGCAGATTAAACTGATAGGAAACTCGATTGGCAATGGAAGCTAGTGAAGAATCTGAATATTTATATACTCCTTGCTTATAATTTTCATAGCCATAAAGCTGATACATCGTCCACATGGCACCGATAAATACACCAACTTTGCTTTTCGATAAACTGCTTACTTTGTATCCCGCATCTTCAATACACTTCCAAGATTCTTGCAGCATCAGTCTTTCCTGTGGATCCATTCTGGAAGCTTCTTCTGACGATATATTAAAAAATGGTGCATCAAACTGTTTATAATTATGCAGAAAACTTCCATACTGACTATAATATTTTCCATCTTCTCCTTTTATTTCTGCATAATATTTCTCGTTATTCCAACGTTCTTCTGGTATCTTTGTAACGGCATCTATGCCATTTTTTAAAAGCTCTCCTAACTTGTATACATCTTCTGCAAGCGGATAATTGCCTGACACTCCAATAATGGCAATATCATCTTTGTTGCCCGATAAAACATTAGTTGGCACATCTTCAATCTTCTCTATTCTTCGTTCTTCCGTTACAACTGCTTCATTCACTCGGCTCCCAATTTCTTCCTCTCCCTCAGACTGTATATGTTCTCTAACATAGTTACTGATTTCGTTTACTGATTTCTCCTCAAATAAAAATGTCGCAGAAATATCAAGTTCATATTTTTCTTCAATCGCTTCTGCAATATCTAAAGCTGTAACAGAATCTACACCATATGTAAATAGATTTTCAGCATTATCAATTTCTGATACGGGTATTTCAATGATATTAGCTATCAATTCTTTTATTTCCTGTTCAATGTTGTGGTTTTTCCTCTGATTCATAACACCCTTTCCTTTTTCCTTCTGACTCTTTAACAGTGTAAATAACTGTTCGTAGCGCGACGCTTCACCATAACATACAATCATATTATTTTCATGCTGTTTTAAAACAGTTTTCACAATTTGCTCAAAAAGTTTTCTGCTTATCTCTTTCAATCCTGTTTTCTTTTCTACCCTTGTTTTTACCTTCTGTTCCATCGACATGCCACTATTAGAGATAAGCGGAATGCATAGAGCTTTCGTTTCTCCATACCCTATTCCCTGCATTACCTTTTTATTTCTCTCTTCTGCAAAAAAACTCAAATAAGAATTAGCATATGCATAATCACTTTGTCCAACATTTCCGATAATTCCAGCAATAGAAGAAAGAATAAAGAAGCATTGAATCTTATCATCCTTCACTGCCATATTTAAATTTTCAACACCTTGAACTTTAGTATTGACTACTTTTTGTGCATCTTCTAATATCTTATCTCGAAGCATAGCATCCTTAATAATTCCAGCCGTCATTACAACACCCTTAATTTCACCCATTTCACGAATGGATGAAAAAACTTTTAGCACTTCTGCCTGGTTAGTAATATCACAAGTCATTACTTTACTGCCTGTTCTTTGCTCAAATTCCTGATCCACATTTCTTTTTAGACATATCATCTGAATATCTGCATTCTCTTTATGGAATACATCCATAATACTTTCCGCAAGACTGCCTCCTCCTGCGAAAACATATATTCCTTTTTCTAATTTTTTATTTCCTTTTTCTTCTACTGAGAATGCTTGCTGTACACGCAGTTTCCTTTGCCCTTCTTCATACATAACGAGCTTATCTTCCATATTGTCTAATTCTGCCTTTATCTTTTGTTCCTCAACACTACTTTCATCAAGAAGCACTAATTTCATCTGTAAAGAAGAATTCTCAATTTCAATGGTTTTCATAAAAGCTTCTAATGCACAAAACTCCTTATAAAACTTATCATCTGGACACTTTAATGCAATCAGCACAATATCGGTCTTATGCTGAACTTTCAGCCATTTCTTAGCTGATTCAAATACTTCTTTGAAAACTGGCTTATTTTCATCTAACAGATAAAGCACCTTTCCATAACCATCCAAGTTGAAATCTTCTGCCTCTGTTACGTTTATATATTGCCCATTCAGTTTTTCAGAAATCATTCTGTGTTCCTGATTATGTCCTATACACAATATCTTTTCTGTTAACTTCATCTCTGCATTCATTGAATCAAATGATTTCTCTTTCCATATTTCTGTAAAGTAAGAAAGGCTACTTCTTCCACTTGCGTCTAAACGAAAATCAGCCTGTTCAATTTGAGCTAGAACTCTTCCATTATCATCCACAAGGCATATATAGTAACTTTGTTCTTTCTCCTGCAATTTCCGAACTTCTATTTTTCTTCCAAACAGAATATCATTTTGTAATGATACACCAGCTAACTTAACAGGTAGACTTCTTTCCTCTTGGAAACCAATGGCAGCTTGCAAAAGCATATCTAACATAATAATTCTCTTCAACGTATGATTCACGATCTTTCTTCCCATCATTTCTTCAAGAAATGCTTCTGATTTCTCACCTTCCAATAGGATTTTTTCAATATTTTGAAATTCTTCTCCATATATCAGCTGATTATCTGAGAAATTATGATAAATATCTTGTTTTAATAAAATGCTTTTCTCTTCGATAGAATTCTTTCTTCTAATGCCTAAATCTTTCTGTACTCCTATTGTCATAGTACAAAGGTTATGGCCAGATTCATGGTCAGAAAATTCAAAACTGATTTTTGTGTCTTGCTCCTGTACTACCATTCTCACTGGTTTTTCCGTTGGCTGCTGCCCAATCCAATGTACAGATTCCAAATAATGAAATTCCCTATTTAGTACCTTTTCACTATAATATCTTGCCATTTCTATAAAGGTTACACCTGGTAATATACATCTGCCTTTATAACTATGCTGTTCCAAAAGCACCTTTGAACATACCGTAAATATAGCCTCAGATTGATTTTTCTTCTCCCAGTGGAATACACTTTCAAAATCATCATACCAAACATATTTTTTCTCAAATGGATAGCCTGGAAGATGTACTCGACTAAATGATGTTATATGAAGTACTTCTCTCCAGTCTATTTCATAACCCTCACACCAAAGCTTACCTGCTTCATCTAATTCAGCACAATTTGACTTTCCTAGCTCTTCCTTCACCTCTTTTATGCAAACGCCATCCAAAGAACCGTTTTGAATAGACAACAGTTTTTCTTTCAATTCTGCTTTTCCGTTATATACAAAGAACAATCTCCATTTAAATACTTTTCTTCCTATTGCCTGTATAATCCCCATATCCCTCAGTTCTGTAATATCATCTATACGTTTGCAGTAAGCATCTATATAATCAAACAGCTGTTCTTTGCTTCTGGCAGATATAAGAAACGGCAACTCGCCACTTTGTCCTTCGGACTTTTTGTTACGGAATTCTTCTACTACAACATGCCCATTAGATCCCCCGGCACCAAACGAACTAACAGAAGCCCTTCTTAACGCATTTTCACTTTTCCAAGGCTCTACCTTTTGCGGAACATAAAATGGAATTTTATCAAAAGGAATTAATGGGTTTTGTATTTCTGAATGAAGAGAAGGAACAATTTTCTGATACTTCATCTGTAAAAGTATTTTTACGATTCCTGCTAATCCAGATGCACCTTCTAAATGTCCAATATTTGATTTTAAAGACCCCACTGCACATTTGTCCTTCCTATTTTCCCCATATACGTTATGTATAGCCTTCATTTCTATAGGATCTCCTAGCTTTGTCCCTGTTCCATGTGCTTCTATATAAGTAATACTTTCTGGCAGGATTTCTGTTTCAGACAATGCTTTTCTTAGCAAATCCTGTTGTGCAACTGGAGATGGTACTGTAAATCCATTGGTTTTTCCACCGTGATTTAACACATCTTCCTTAATCACTCCATAGATATTGTCGTGCTCGGCAATCGCTTTTGTCAATGGTTTTACAAAAATGGCTACAATTCCCTCTCCTGGAACATATCCATCTCCATCCTTTCCAAAACTATGGCATTTTCCTTTTCCAGAACCAAATTTTCCATCACAAATTGCAATATACTTTGATTTATGAAGATTCAGATTCAAGCCACCAACAAGTGCTGCTTCACATTCACCATCACGAATACTTTTACAGGCAAGATGCAATGCTGTTAAGGAGGACGAGCACATAGTATCTACGGTCATACTTGGGCCTTTCCAATCAAACGCAAAAGAAACCCGGTTAGCAATTGCAGACAAGGAAGACTCTAATACAAGTGGTCTTCCCTTGGCAGTCTCTTCCACACCATAATTCTGATACTGCCCCCACATGGCTCCAGCAAATGTTCCAATAAAATGCCCTTTCAAATCCGTAATATCATATCCTGCATCTTCTATTGCATGCCATGCTTCTTGCAAAAACAGACGAATCTGAGGATCCATTTTTCTTGCCTCTTTCGGCATAATGTGAAACAATACACTATCGAAATCAGCAATTTCTTTTAAAAAGCCACCTTGATTGCAATACAGAACATCTTCTGTGTTTTCCATAAACTCAATTGGAACTTTTGTAACACAGTCTTTTTTGTTAATTAAATTTTCCCATAACTCATAAATATCATCTGCACAAGGAAATCTTCCACTTACACCTACAATTGCAATGTCTGTTTCATTAACTTCTTGTTCTTCCATTCGATTTTCAAAATTATCCTCAAACATAAAACCGTCATCAAAATCAAAACTTTCCTCATCTTCCTTGTTTTCATTCTCTTCAGAGTTTTCATTTTCTATATATTCACTTAGCTCATCAATGGTTTTGCATTCAAAAAAAACCGTTGCTGGGATAGTAATTCCAAGCTGTTCTTTTAATTCATCTGAAATGTCCATGACCATAAAAGAATCAAACCCATATTCTTCTAAGTCCACATTTGTTTTTATGGATGTATGTTCGATATCTGTATAATTACTAACTATACTTACTAAAAGCTCTTTTATTTTTGCAAATTTCAAAATCCGTTCCTCCTAACGTACAATAATTCGCTTTTTAGAAGAATTTATTGCATCTTCCATTATTCTACAGCCCTCTTTATTATCTAGTATATGCTGCCCAGATTTCAACATTTTTTTATAAGCAAGCGGCTCCATCTGCATACCCCCATTTTCCCAGAAACACCACTCTACAGCCGTAAGATGCATCTTGCTTCTTACATGCTGAGCAAATAGAGAAACTGCCATATTTGCATACGCATAATCTGCCTGTCCTGGCTGATATATTTCAGCCGAAATAGAAGAACATAATAACATGAATTCCGCCTGTTTCTTCTGAAATAACTTAAATAAATTTACCATTCCTGCTATCTTTGTAACAATTACGCTTTTTGCATCTTGCATATTTTTCTTAAATAAGAAACTATCCTTCTTAATTCCTGCACAATGAATAATACCATCTATGCTGTCTATTCTGTTTTCAAGTTTCTCAATGCATTGCTTATAATCCGTTACATCCATTTGAATATATTCTGCTGATCCACCAGTCTGCCTTAATTCTTCTATAAATTCACGGATTTCATTATTCTCTGGCCTGCGTCCAGACACAATAAGGTTTACTTTGTATTTAGATGCAAGATAACTTGCCATAATTCTGCCAATGCCACCTGCTCCACCCGTCAGAAGGTAGGTTGCCCCCTGTCTAAGCCTCTGCTTGCTGTTTTCTTTCAGTTCAACTGGCTGCGTTTTCTCCATATACCTAGTCAAATTACTATTGTATCTTATGTACTGATTATTCATGCCTTCATTTGCTTCCTTTAAGATAATATCCTCCCATTTTTCACGGATGTTGTCTGGCAATTCCAGCAGCTTAAACGTATATAATGGATTTTCACGATTCATAACTCCCAAGAGGCTAATAAGTGCTTTATTCAGCAAATCATTCATATCACGTTTTTCAGGAATTACCACCAGAAAACTGCACTGTTTCACTTCATTTTTATATGCATCCTGAATAAGTGCTACAACACTTTGATAAGCTTCAAAATAATTTTTATACTTATCCTTTGCAACATACAAAACAGACTGTGCATTTTTGTTTTTTAAAAAGCAGTGTTCCTGCTGTTCCATAAACACTTGTTTATATAGCTTTTCTCTATTACGTAAAAATGGCGAATAAATAATTGTGTAATCAAACACTATACTCTGATTTTCCCAATTTTCCGATTTTAGCGGTGTCTCTTTCCATACTTTTTCCTGTATTGTCACTCCAGAATCTAAACTACATACCAGAAGACCGTTTAATTCCACCAATTCCTTGCCATTTCTATCACAAAGGGAAATATTTACTCCATCTGCTGTCTTTTCTGCTTTTACTCTAGTCTCCATCTGTTCATCTACAGAATGTTTCCAAGAAATACTCTTGCAGTAATAAGGAACTTTACTTTCTTGCCTTTCTTTTTCATCTAAAGCATATACAGCCGAATGCATAGCCGCATCAAGAATATAACACTGATCTTTTCCTTGTTTTAATGAAATCTCTGCATGAGTTTTATCATTAGACTGATACGTTCTCCATCCATTACAAAGCTGATAATGCTCTCCATAACAGATTCCTCTTTTCTGATAGTAATCATATAGCTCCTTACTCTGAGAATCAGCTCTATTTTCTATCTCTCGAAATGTGACATTTTTTTCATCTAATTTAGTATTTACTATGCTTCCCTTCATATAAACAAGACTTGATTCGTCTAATAAAGTAAATTTAACATTCTCTTTATCTGCAGCAAAATCAACTTTTATTTCCTTGATCTGAGACTGCAAAACCAGTCGCAGAAAATAAATCCATTCCATACTGCAACATTCCATTCCATACTTTTCTTCATACTCTTTTCTTACCATCTGCAAAAGAGCAGTTGCTGGAACAACTTCTTTCCCTGCAATTACATGTTCATTTCCATAGTTTTCCTCACAGGAAAATGACGTAGCCACATATTCTTTTTTGTAATCAGCATGTATTGCAGATTCTTCATCAATATCATCTTTACACCAATTTGTAAGCAAAACATTTACATTGGTTCCTGAATATCCAAAAGAATTAATTGAAATTACAGGATTTTTATAATTTTTAATATCTTTACATGTTTTCAGACAATAAAATGGAGTCTGATCTAATTCTAATAAAGGATTTGGATTATCTAATTTTATCTGCGGCACTAATGTATGATGATATAAACTTAAACAGCTTTTTATCACGCTAACAATACCTGAAGCTGCCACTGCATGTCCAATATTCGCCTTAGCAGAACCAAGAGAACATATATCACCGCTTCCTAATTTTTCATAGACATTACTTAATGCATTTACTTCAATTGGATCACCAAGCTTCGTCCCTGTCCCATGTGCTTCAACATGTACAACATCCTCTGGCTTTATGCCAGAATGCTTCATGTTATTAAGAGCTAGTTTTTCCTGTGCGATCGCATTTGGAGCCGTTATTCCATTTGACTTGCCATCTTGGTTTGCAAAAGTTCCTTTTACTACCGCGTAAATTTTATTCCCATCCTCAACTGCTTTCTTTAGCGGCTTTAATAAAACAAAACCTACAGCTTCTGCTGGAACAATTCCATTTGCATCTTCATCAAAAGGACGGCAGGTAAATGTTTTTGAAAACATTCCTAGTGCCTCTGTATCCTGAAAGAAACGACGTGTTGAAATAATATTTACACCACCAGCCACTGCCATTTCACAATCCGACTGAAGAATACTCCTGCATGCCTGATGAACGGCTACCATAGAAGAAGAACATGCGGTATTCAGTGCTATGCATTCACCATGCCAGTTATAAAAATAGGAAATTTTAGATGGCAACATTGCAATATCCGTACCCATTTTAGAATATTCTGGACGAGAATCGGCATTTTCACTTCGATAACTGCTTTCTACAACTCCTGCATAAACCGCAATATCCTTTCCCCATAATTCTTCCTTAGTATAACCACCATCTTTAATCAAATCTCGAACAGCCACATAAACAGCCTTTTGCTGAGGCTCCATAAAAGAAGCTTCTCTCGGCGAAATACCAAATTCTAACGGATTAAAAAATTCTGTATGATTCAGATACCCACCAGTAATTACTTTTTCATCTTTCTCAAATCCAATTTCTTTTCTTCTGTTTTCAGGCAGCTCTATTACCATGTCCTCACCTTTAGTAAGTGCTTCCCAGAACTCCTCCACATTCCGGTTGCCAGGAAATATGCCACTTAGGCCAATGATAGCAATATCATCCTTATCAAAACTATTATTTATATTTTGTTTAGTAAATTTTCTCTTTTGTTGTTCCTTTTCAACAAATGATTCCAGTGCATTTATTGTAGGATAGCTAAAAATATCTGCTATTTTTATTCTGATATGAAGTTCTTCAGCAATTTGATTTAAAATCTGCACCATCTGCATAGAACTTATCCCTAACTCACTAAAAGTAGTATCCCGTTCTTTTTCAAGTCCGCTGCCTATTATATTCTCAAAAATCTGGTATATTTTTCCCCCAATTTTTTTTTCATTTCTTTTATTTATTGATTTCAATTGGCTTCTGTTAATTTTTCCAGTCTTTGTTTTTGGCAATTCATCAAGCAAAATAATTTTTTCTGGAATCATATAACTTTCTAATTCTCTTGCAAGGTATTTTCGGATGTTTATTATGCTAACTCCTGCTCTTACTGACGCATATGCTGCTATCTTATTCTGTTCCTGTTCCTTTTCCGTCAGGACAACACATTCTTTTACATTTTCATTGGAACTTAAAACACTTTGAACATAAAATAAATCAACACGTTTCCCCTTTATTTTACATAACGCATCTCTCCTTCCATGATATTCAAAAGAACCATCCTCTAAACAGCTAGCATAATCTCCAGTCAAAATATAACTCTTCCCTTGCTCTTGAACATAAGCTAAAGTATAATTTTTTATGTCTTCTTCCCTGAAATTCAGACTGCTTCTTACAGCTAGCTGACCAATCACTCCTTTTGGAACAAGCTCCCCTGCAATGTTTAAAATTGCCACTTCCATATTCGCCACTGGTTTACCAATTGGCAGTTTATACATATATTCTTTGCTTTTTTCAAAAACTTCTATGATTGCACTATTTAATTCTGTCATTCCATAATCATTCATAATTTGCATTTCAGGATATTTTTCTTGTATCGCCTCTAAATCATCTTTTGAAAATTCTTCTCCCAATGTAACAATGTATTTAATTGTTGTATCTATTTTTTTACAATCTACAAAACATACTTTTAAAAGAGTCGGCACCATTTGAATCCAGCTAATTTTCTTTTTCATCATAAAACTATGAAATACTTCTGGCTCAAGCAACACCTCGTCTGGCACAACGACCGTACGCAAGCCAAGAACTGGTCCCATAAATATTTCTTTGGAAGCTGGAATATGTTGTAATGGTGATCTTTGAGCTAAAACATCTTCTTTATTAAAATTTGTTCTCTGTAAAAACGTATGTAAAGCACTTAAAACTCCAGCTTGTACATGTTTAGCCAACTTAGGTTCTCCAGTAGTTCCTGAGGTAAACACAATACACAACTCATCAAATATAGAATTATTTTTCCCCTCATATTCCGTTTCTAATTGTTCGGTAATATTCATAAGTTCTTGAAGCATTATCTGCTCACCAATACAATCTTTATTCCAATCAACTTCATCTGTCACGACAAAATCAATTTTTGCACGTTCTACAATTTTCTTTAAACTTTCCTTTTTGATTTCTTTGTCTAAAGGAACATATATTCTTCCGCTCTTGGTAATAGCTAATATTAAAACCAGCAATGCAGCTTTTCTCTTGCCTGTTATTCCTACACACTTGACCTGAGGATACTCCTTATCCAAAAATCTGCCTATCTGATTCATTTTACGAATCAATGCTTCATATGTAAATTCTTCTTCTTCATCCTCGTACACAACCTTATTTGGATACTTTACTGCCATATTCTCGATATACTTAATAATAGTATTTCCTTCGTCAAGAGGATAATTTTCCCCTTCACAATAAGATACGTTTTTAATTGAAAATTCTTTCAGTTTATTATTTTTTTTACCTGTTACAAAGGAAACAGCTAATTGAAAATCATCTATCAGTTGTTTCATAACATATTTATTATATACTTCACTATATATTAACTTACAAGCTATATTATTATTCTTCTTATAAAAAACAAAAAGTATATTAATTCCATTCTCTTCAAAATGAATTTCCACATCTTCGTCTACAAACAATACCGCCATGGATGGATGAATTTCTGCTGCACCTTCTATTTCAACAAGTGCAGGTTTTTTATCACATATTTGGCTTAATTCTAATTCTTTATTCATTTCAGGTATTTCAATATAGTATTGATCTAGTTTTTTTTCATTTTTCGGAAGATATACACAATAAGTAAACTTACTATTTCCTATATAACGAAAAAAAAGAAGATTTAACGCTCTCAAAACGTAAGATACATTTTTAATATCTACACCCGTTTCACAAAAAAAAGTATGATAGATTTCATTTCCTTGTTCCTTTGTTTTCCCAATAACTTCACTAGCAAAATCCAAGCCAAGCACTTCTTCATTTTTTTTTATCGTAAAATAACTCCTAATATCATCAAACCATTCCACATCTGAAACAATATTAATCTTATGCTCTTTAAAACTAATTCTCATATTCTTCATAAACACTTCTCCAATTTCATTATTGTAAACACTAAAATAATTTTTGCAATATTATTTCCGTTACCTATATAGAACAATAAAAAAATTGTAATATTTTATATTTATTTTGTCAACATTTTTTGTAAATAGAATAATCAAAAGGGACTGTGAAAAAAGTCCCTTTCATTAAAAAAGAGGATTTGTAACTTTAAATGAGTTATAAATCCTCTTTTTGTGGTAAAATTTTTTGCAATGAAAATTACCAAGATTTACCTTAAACCAAAGCAAGGTATTTTGCCAATATTTATTTCTGATTATCTTGATATTTGTGATCCTGTTCTTACATTTGACACATTCATGGAGGGAATTGAGATAAAGAAGAGGGTGTTGACCTGAATCATCTTTATATTGACGGTTCTAAATTCGAGGCAAATGCAAACAAATACAGCTGGGTATGGAAGAAAGCAACTGAGAAGTCTCGCTATCGTCTTTTTGATAAAATTACACTTCTTCTAAACGAGATCAATGAGGAATTAGTATGGAGCGGATTTAAAGCAGCCACCAGTACAGAGTACGTACCCGACCAATTAAAACAGCTTCTTGCTCGTTATGCTGAAATCTGCAGGATTGATGAAAGCAGCTTTGTCTATGGCAAAGGACATCGCAAAAGTGTACAGCAACGTCATTATGAAATGTTACGAGAATACATATCCAGGCTGGAGGAATATATCCAAAAAATAGAAATCTGTGGTTCAGGACGTAATAGTTACTCAAAAACAGATCAGTCCGCAACATTTATGAGAATCAAGACTGATTACATGGGGAATGACCAGCTATTGCCTGCTTATAATGTACAGATTGGTGTTGCAGATGAATATATCGCTGTGGTTGATGTGAATCAGTACCGTTCTGATATGGACTGCTTTATACCGCTCATGGAACAGTTTAACAGAACATATGGGTTCTATCCTAAATATCCGACTGCTGATGCAGGATACGGCTCCTATAATAATTACATATACTGCGAGCAGCATGGAATGGAGAAATACATGAAGTTCCCAATGTTTAAAAAGGAAACATCGGATAAGAAGTACCACGAAGATCCATTCCGCTCAGTCAATTTCAAAGTTGACAATGAAGGCAGTCTAAGATGTCCGAATGATAAAAAGTTCAATTTTGCATATCGACGATATGTGAGGG
>NZ_FOHN01000035.1 GCF_900111595.1 [Clostridium] polysaccharolyticum
CAGTAAGGCCCCTTGAAGACGACAAGGTTGATAGGTCAGGGGTGGAAGCATGGCAACATGTGGAGCTGACTGATACTAATAGGCCGAGGGCTTAATCAGGAATTAGGCAGGGATGTAATCTGTACTGTATGCGGTTTTGAAGGTACAGCCTTCTAGGAAGGTTAAGCTTCTTAATATTCCTCGATAGCTCAATGGTAGAGCACACGGCTGTTAACCGTGGGGTTGTTGGTTCGAGCCCAACTCGGGGAGGTTAAAAATTAAATATCTGGCTCCATGGTCAAGCGGTTAAGACACCGCCCTTTCACGGCGGTAACAGGGGTTCAAATCCCCTTGGAGTCATTAAAATTTCTTCTTGACATTTAAGAGGAAAGATGATATAATGTGAAAGTCAGATGGCGACATAGCCAAGTGGTAAGGCATGGGTCTGCAACACCCTGATCATCAGTTCAAATCTGATTGTCGCCTTTAAAAACCTATAGATAATTTCTATAGGTTTTTTGTTTAAATATTTTTATACGAAAGAAAAAGTGAAATATTATTTGGATCAGGCATTTCGAAATAGGAGCTGAGTTATAGGGAGAACATTTGGTCTCCTTTTTTAATTGCAATGAAATTTCTTTATAGACTTATCATTATCAAAAATAAGTTTTGAATATCCCATATAATTTATAAAATGCGGTATAAACAAAGTGAAAATTGCAGAATATGAAAAAGAGTGAAAACAGAGGTTGACATAATATGATATACGTGTTATATTTGCAATAGAACAAATAAAACTTTTGGGAGGCGTATATAATGAATATTAATAAGTTTACACAAAAATCAATAGAAGCAGTAAACAATTGTGAGAAAATCGCCTATGAATATGGAAACCAGGAAATTGTACAGGAGCATTTGCTGCTAAGTCTATTTACAATAGAAGAAGGTCTTATCCCGAAACTTTTAAAGAAAATGGGAGTTGAAATGAACCAGATTGAGAATGAGGTAAGACAATTGTTAGAAAAGCGTCCAAAGGTATCTGGTGGACGGGTTTATATGGGAGAGGATTTAAACAAAGCATTAATATATGCTGAAGATATCTCTAAAAAAATGGGAGATGAATATGTATCCGTTGAACATCTGTTTTTAAGTATAATGAAATATGCTAATCGTGAAGTGAAAAGTCTGTTAAAGCAGTTTGGAATCAGTCAGGAGTCTTTTTTACAGGCATTATCAACGGTTAGGGGGAATCAGAAGGTTACTAGTGATAATCCAGAAAATACTTATGATACGTTAGAGAAGTATGGTTATGATCTGGTGGAACGTGCAAAAGAGCAAAAGCTAGATCCAGTAATAGGAAGAGATCAGGAGATTCGTAATGTAATTCGGATATTATCTAGAAAATCTAAAAACAATCCTGTTCTGATAGGGGAGCCTGGAGTTGGAAAAACAGCTGTTGTAGAAGGACTGGCACAACGAATTGTTCGTGGAGACGTACCAGAGAATCTAAAGGACAAGCGTATTTTTGCATTAGATATGGGCTCTTTAGTTGCTGGTGCAAAATATCGTGGTGAATTTGAAGAACGTTTAAAGGCAGTTCTGGAAGAAGTAAAACAAAGCGAAGGTGAAATTATTTTATTTATTGATGAACTTCATACTATTGTAGGAGCGGGAAAAACAGATGGTGCAATGGATGCAGGAAATATGCTAAAGCCGATGCTTGCAAGGGGAGAGCTGCATTGTATTGGTGCAACAACTTTAAATGAATATAGAATGTATATTGAAAAAGATGCTGCGTTGGAAAGACGCTTTCAGCCAGTTATGGTAGAGGAGCCAACGGTAGAAGATACAATTTCTATTTTACGTGGTTTAAAGGAACGCTATGAAGTATATCATGGTGTTAAAATTACGGATGCATCTATTGTTACTGCAGCTGCTTTATCTAACCGCTATATAAGTGATCGTTTCCTTCCAGATAAGGCAATTGATTTAATTGATGAAGCATGTGCATTGATTAAGACGGAATTAAATTCTATGCCAATGGAGATTGATGATATACAGCGTCATATTATGCAGTTAGAGATTGAAGAAGCAGCACTAAAAAAAGAAACAGATCACATTAGTCAAGAGCGTCTGAAGGAGTTACAATCGGAACTGGCAACATTAAGAGAGGATTTTGCCCTGAAAAAAGCAAAATGGGATGAAGAAAAGTCTAGTGTAGAAAAGGTGCAGAAATTAAAAGAAGAGATAGAGGAACTTCATAATCAAATACAGATAGCTCAGAGAAATTATGACCTTAATAAAGCGGCTGAACTGCAATATGGAAAGCTTCCTGAATTAGAAAAGCAGTTAGTGGTGGAAGAGGAACGTGTTAAGGAAGAAAAAAGAGAGTTAGTTCATGAAAGTGTAACAGAAGAAGAAATTGCAAAGATTATTGCAAGATGGACAGGAATACCCGTTGCTAAATTGACGGAATCAGAAAGAGAAAAAACGCTGCATTTAGATGAAGAACTTCATAAAAGAGTAATTGGACAGGACGAAGGTGTGAGTCTTGTAACAGAAGCAATTTTACGTTCAAAAGCAGGAATTAAGGATCCAACAAAACCAATTGGTTCATTTTTGTTTTTGGGACCAACAGGAGTTGGCAAGACAGAATTGGCGAAATCCTTGGCTGCCAGTTTATTTGACGATGAATCAAATATGGTTCGAATTGATATGAGTGAATATATGGAGAAATATTCTGTGAGCCGATTAATTGGAGCACCTCCAGGATATGTTGGTTATGAAGAAGGTGGCCAGCTGACAGAAGCAGTGCGAAGAAAGCCGTATGCAGTTATTTTGTTTGATGAAATTGAAAAAGCACATCCAGATGTATTTAATGTGCTTCTTCAGGTACTTGATGATGGACGCATTACCGACTCACAGGGACGAACTGTAGATTTCAAAAATACAATATTGATTATGACTTCTAATTTAGGCTCTAGCTATTTATTAGAAGGAATTAGTGAAGATGGAGATATAAAACCAGAGGCACAAGAGAGCGTTATGAATGAGCTGCATGGAAATTTCAGACCAGAATTTTTAAATCGCTTAGATGAGATTATCATGTTTAAGCCTTTGACAAAACAAAATATTAATCGAATTATTGATTTATTAGTTGCTGATTTAAATAAGCGATTAGAAGACAAGGAATTAACATTAGAAGTGTCCGAGCAAGCGAGACTTTGTATAGTAGACAATGCCTATGACCCATACTTTGGTGCTAGACCATTAAAACGTTATGTACAAAAAAATATAGAGACTCTAACTGCAAGATTGATATTACAGGATAAGGTGATGCCACAAGATAAGATATTTATTGATGTAGAAGAGGGAAAATTAGTTGCTAAAGTTAGTTAAAGGAAGTATTAGGGGAAACTTATAAACGTAAATGGTTTCCCCCGAAAAAAATAAACTTCCCTAATTTTAGGAATGCCTTGACAATTTAAACTTCAACATGTTATACTTGCGTTTGAAGCATGAAACTTCGCTCCATACCATTTGGCAGGAGCTTTTTTTATTGAGTTGCTAAAGCAGCAAGTTAGTAAAAAAAGCTCCACAATGGGACGTCAGATAGTATTTAATACGAAGAAACTATTTCGACATAAAAGTGTCTTATATCATCTAATAGGAAGAAATCAGAAGCTAGTATGCCAGAAGGCACTTTGAACGACGTAAATGAACAGAGTAACCACATACGGTTATGAGAAAGGGCAAGATATATGGAAATAAAAACATTTGAAGAGTTTGATTTGGATGCGAAATTACTTCGCGCAATTACAGAGATGGGATTTGAACAGCCAAGTCCAATCCAGGCAAAAGCAATACCAGTAATATTAGAAGGAAAAGACATTGTGGGACAAGCTCAGACTGGTACTGGGAAAACAGCTGCATTTGGTATTCCTCTATTGCAAATGATTGACACAAAAAATAAAAACTTACAGGCGATAGTATTGTCACCAACTCGAGAACTTGCAATTCAGATTGCAGAAGAGTTTCGTAAACTGTCTAAATTTTCTCATGGAATAAAAATACTTCCTATTTATGGTGGCCAGGATATTACAAAGCAGATTCGTTCTTTAAAAGGCGGTGTACAAGTTGTTATTGGTACTCCTGGACGTGTAATGGATCACATGAGAAGACATACACTTAAAATGGAACATGTAAAAATGGTGGTACTTGACGAAGCAGATGAAATGTTAAACATGGGATTCCGTGAGGATATTGAGACTATTTTAACAGCAATTCCAGATGAACGTCAGACGATTCTTTTCTCAGCAACTATGCCAAGGCCAATTATGGATATTGCAAAAAAGTTTCAGAAAAATTCTGAGATTATTAAAGTTGTGAAAAAAGAATTAACAGTTCCTAAAATTGAACAATATTACTATGAAGTAAAACGTAGAAATAAAAACGAAGTGCTTTCGCGGTTACTTGATATTTATGCGCCAAAACTTTCTTTAGTATTTTGTAATACAAAGAAGGGTGTAGATGAATTAGTAGAAGATCTAAAGGGAAGAGGTTACTTTGCAGAAGGTCTTCATGGTGATATGAAACAACAGCAGAGAGACCGGGTTATGAAGCGTTTTCGTAATGGCCAGGCGGATATTTTAGTAGCAACAGACGTTGCTGCAAGAGGTATTGATGTTGATGATGTAGAAGCAGTATTCAACTATGATCTTCCACAAGATGATGAGTACTATGTACACAGAATTGGCAGAACAGGTCGTGCAGGAAGAAATGGTAAGGCATTTAACTTTGTATTTGGTAAGGAAATCTATAAATTACGTGATATCCAAAGATATTGTAAAACAAAGATTGTTGCAAAACCAGTTCCATCTGTTCATGATGTTACAAGTACAAAGATTGAAAAGGTATTAAATCAAGTAACAGAAATGATTGAAAATGAAGATTTAGAAACATTTATCACTTATATTGAAGAGAGAGTAAATCAGGAGGACATTACTTCTATTGATATTGCAGCTGCATTATTAAAGCTTGCTATTGGGCAAGGTGAAAATGCAAATGATGCGACATTTGATTTTGGTGAAACTGGTGCACAGGATGGTATGGTTCGTCTATTCGTTAATATAGGTAAAAAACAGGGTACAAGACCTGGAGATATTCTAGGTGCTATTGCAGGTGAAACAGGAATATCTGGAGATTTAATTGGTACAATTGATATGTATGACCGTTATACTTTCGTAGAAGTTCCAAGAGAATGTGCAAAACAGGTGATTGATGTTATGAAGGATGCTAAGATTCGTGGAAAATCCATTAACATTGAACCAGCAAATTCTAAATAATAAAAGATAAATTTATCCCCAACTGGTTGTGTAAAATATAACAGGTTGGGGAATTTTAATAAAAAAAGCAGTAACCTATTTTTAAATTAAAATATTGAGCAGATTAAAAAAATAGGTGTAGAAGTAGTAAAGACTTCCACACCTTAAGACTCGGATTTTTAATAATTAACCAAAATATCTCTTTAGTAAACCTTCGAATGCTTTACCGTGACGAGCTTCATCTTTTGCCATTTCATGAACTGTGTCATGAATAGCATCTAAATTAGCTGCTTTAGCACGTTTTGCTAAGTCAAATTTACCAGCAGTAGCACCATTTTCTGCAGCTACACGCATTTCAAGGTTTTTCTTTGTGCTGTCTGTTAATACTTCACCAAGTAACTCAGCAAATTTAGAAGCGTGCTCGGCTTCTTCGTAAGCCGCTTTTTCCCAGTAAGCACCGATTTCAGGATAACCTTCTCTATAAGCAACACGGCTCATTGCAAGATACATGCCGACTTCTGAACATTCACCTTCAAAGTTTGCTCTTAAATCAGCCATAATGTCTTCGCTGGCACCTTGGGCAATACCTACAACGTGCTCACAAGCCCAAGTTCTTTCGCCAGACTGTTCCTGAAATTTATCTGCTTTTGCTTTGCAGATTGGACATTCATCTGGTGCCTGATCTCCTTCGTGAACGTAACCGCATACGGAACATACATATTTTTTCATAGTTCATTTCCACCTTTCAATTTCTTTCATTTATAATAATAAAAATAGTAATCATTACTAATATTATTATAATACTCTTTTTTAATAAATATGTCAATGCTTTTTTGGAAATAACTCAAAGAATAAGACAGAAAAAATATCTTCTGTCTTATTTATAAAATTTTTAATGAGCTAGGCAATCCTTACATACACCATAAAAATAAGTGACATGACCTTTAATAGAACCCTCAAAATTCGCAGAGGCGAGCACATTAATATGATCCAGTGATGGAACAGCAATATCTGTTACCTGCCCGCATTTTTTGCATATAAAATGATAATGAGGAGTAATATTGCCATCATAGTGATCACTGCCATCATCAAATGAGATTTTTACAATTTCCGATTGTTCTACTAGAAAGTTAAGGTTGCGGTATACGGTACCTAAGCTGATGTTAGGATACTCAACCCGTAAATCCTCATAGACTTTAGCAGCTGTAGGATGGGAGCTGCTATGTTGCAGGTATGTTTTAATTGCTTCCCTTTGCTTGCTATATTTAATAGTAGACATAACAAAAGCTCCTTTTTACAAATAGTAACTATTATCATTTTATACAAAAGAGGGTTAATTGTCAATGATTGTTTATCTCATCATATATCCGCCACATTTACTACGCTCTTACAAAAGTGATAACTATCAGACTTCGGGTATACAGAAACAGCCACCGTACAAATACGGTGGCTGTCAGAATTTATTTAATTAGCCTGTCCAAGAAAAATGATTTATTCTTTTCTCTGGTAATGTACGTGAAGGAGTTCATGCTCTCTTCCTTTTAAACAGTCGTTTTGATAAAGCTGAGTAATTACTGGGTTTTCTTCGCTGCGTTTGATGACACTTGTTTTATCAGCCTTGTAAAGTCCAGCTGTTCGGTCTAGTTTTTCAGGCTTATGACTGAATGGCTGTCCTGCACCGGCAATACATCCACCAGGGCAAGCCATTACTTCAACAAAGTCAAAGTGATCTTCACCAGACTGAATACGGCGAATAATCTCTTCAGCATTGCCAAGACCACTTACAACTGCAATACGGACTGTTTTATCTCCAAGAGAAATATCAGCAGTTTTAATGCCTTCGAATCCACGGATACCAGAATATTCAATTTCCTGAAGTGATTTATTAGTCTTATCACTAACTACTTTACGAAGAGCGGCTTCTGTAACACCACCTGTTGCACCAAAGATAACACCAGAGCCAGATGCAATAGAAAATGGCATATCAGGTGCTTCTGGTTCAATTTTGGTAAACTGAATGCCTTCTTCTTTAATCATATGAATTAACTCATTGGTTGTAATAACGTAATCCACATCAGGAATACCATTTCTTATGAATTCTTCACGTGCAGCTTCAGATTTCTTAGCCGCACAAGGCATAACAGCAACAGAAACGGTTTCTTTTTCTTCTTCCTTGTCAGCAGGTTTATAGTACTCTTTTAAAACAGCTCCAAACATCTCCATTGGAGATTTACAGGAGGAGATATAAGAAAGCAGTTCTGGGTGTTTGGTTTCTGCATAGCGAATCCAGGCAGGACAGCAGGAAGTGAATAAAGGATATTTTGTATCTCCACTTTCTAGCTTTTTACCA
This sequence comes from [Clostridium] polysaccharolyticum, assembly GCF_900111595.1. Lineage (GTDB taxonomy): Bacteria > Bacillota > Clostridia > Lachnospirales > Lachnospiraceae > Clostridium_AI > Clostridium_AI polysaccharolyticum. Next base: position 7,654 of record NZ_FOHN01000035.1, read on the forward strand.
AGCTCAGCCACTTCTTCCATAATAGTTAAGTCAGCACCTACAGAAGTATCAAATACTTGATCAAAACCTAACATACGCATGGCTTTAAAGATTTTTCCCATGGTGTTTTTACCTGGGTTCAAGCCAAATGCTTCTCCAATTGCAACACGGACAGCAGGTGCAACTTGTACTACAACACGTTTAGTAGGGTCGTAGATTGCTTTCCATACTTCCTTAGTGCTTTTCGTAATGGTAATGGCAGCAGTAGGACAGACAGCAGCACATTGTCCACAGTTGACGCAGTCTGTTTCTGCAAGATTCTTGTTAAATGCAGGGCTTACTACCATTTTAGCACCACGGTTTGCAAAACCAATTGCACCTACATTCTGTACCTCATTACATACACGGACACAGTCTCCGCATAGGATACATTTATTAGGATTTCGGACAATTGATTTTGAGGATTTATCAATTTCGTGTTTTGGTTCTTCTTGTTTAAAACGGATTTCCTTTAGACCAAAGCGCCCAGCTAGTAATTGCAGACGGCAGGAACCGTTTTTCTCACAGACTTTACAATCTCCACAGTGAGAGGCTAAAAGAAGTTCCAGAATCATTTTACGATGCTGGTGAAGTTTAGGGGTATTGGTTTTAATAATCATTTTATCTTTAGGTGGTGTTGAACAAGAAGCAATAATGCCCCCCCACTGATCTTCAACAACACACATTCTACAAGCGCCGTATATGGATAAATCAGAATAGTAACAGAAAGTAGGTAAATGAATGCCTGCTTTTTTTACTACCTGTAAAATATTTTTTTCACTATCAAAATCGACACGGTTTCCATCGATTATCATGTATTTAGACATTTGTAAATCTCCTTTCCAGTAGTTTAATCAAAGGTTATACTTCTTTTACAGCGTGGAAAGCACAACCATCTTTACAAGCTCCACACTTAATACATTTTGTGGTGTCAATTGTGTGTGGATTCTTAACAGTTCCACTAATTGCGCCAACAGGACACATTCTTGCACATTTTGTACAGCCTTTACATAGTTCAGGATCAATCTGTAATGTAATAAGAGCTTTACATTGTCCGGCTGGACATTTTTTATCCACTACATGAGCAATGTATTCATCGCGGAAATATTTTAAGGTACTAACAACTGGAGAGGCTGCTGTTTTACCAAGACCACATAGAGCGGTAGCGGAAATGGTTTCAGCAAGTTCTTCTAACATATCAATATGTTCTAAGGTACCACGGCCTTCAACAATGTCATTTAATAATTCTAACATTCGTTTGGTACCTTCACGACATGGAACGCATTTTCCACAAGATTCATTTTGGGTGAAGTTCATAAAGAAACGAGCAACTTCTACCATGCAGCTTTTGTCATTCATAACAACAAGACCGCCAGAACCAATCATTGCGCCGACCTTCTTTAAAGAGTCAAAATCAAGCTTCATATCTAAGTGGTTATTGTCCGCATTCATAACAAGGCATCCACCAGATGGGCCACCAATTTGTACCGCTTTAAAGTCACCGCCTTTTACGCCGCCACCAATATCAAAGATAACTTCGCGAAGTGTGGTTCCCATTGGAACTTCAATTAAACCGGTATTATTTACGTTACCAGTTAAGGCAAATGCTTTAGTTCCATGATTTTTTTCAGGGCCATAACCTTTGTACCATTCAGAACCATTTGTAATAATAGGTGGTACATTACAGAAGGTTTCTACATTATTCAAAACAGTAGGTTTTTCAAATAACCCTTTTTCTACCGTTCTTGGAGGTTTTACACGAGGCATTCCACGATTACCTTCAATAGAAGCTGTTAAGGCACTACCTTCCCCACAGACAAATGCACCAGCACCCTGGCTGATATGTAAGTGGAAGTTAAAGCCTGAGTTTAGTATATTTTCGCCTAAAAGACCAACTTCTTCGGCTTGTTTGATAGCATTGGTAAGTCTGGAAACTGCAAGCGGATATTCTGCACGAACATAAATATAACCGTATTGAGCACCAGTAGCAATACCTGCAATCATCATGCCTTCAATTACTCTATGAGGATCTCCTTCCATCATGCTTCGATCCATAAATGCACCAGGGTCACCTTCATCACCATTGCAGACAATGTATTTTATATCAGAATCCTGACTTGCAACTTGTGACCATTTACGTCCAGTAGGGAAACCACCGCCACCACGGCCACGAAGATAGGATTCAGTTATTTCTGAAACAATTTCTTCAGGAGACATTTCAAATAATGCTTTTGCAAATGCCTGATATCCGCCTACGGCAATATATTCTTTAATAGATTCGGCGTTGATATGTCCACAATGCTCTAATGCAACACGAGTCTGCTGTTTGTAAAATGGTATCTCCTCTTGCTTTTTGTAGATATTACCATCTTTATCATGGTATGCAAGACGCTCAATAATGTCATCATTTAAAATGCTTTTTTCAATGATTTCTTCACAGTCATCAATACTAACCTTTATGTATAACCATCCCATTGGTTCAATACGAAGTAATGGACCCATTTCACAGAAGCCGTGGCATCCGCTTTTCTTTAAGCCTACAGACGAGTCATGAGGTTCTTTTTCTAATTGTACGGAACAGGCAATGCCCTTTTCTTCCATGAGCTGTTTCAGTTTTGCATATATTTCAAGGGAACCGCCAGCAACACAGCCAGTACCAGCACAAATCAGAATTTGCTTATATTGGCAGTTTAATGCCTTTTTATATTGTTCGCGGCATTCATTTAATTCTTTCAATGTATTAATTCTGGTTGCCATCTGCATTTTCCTCCTTTAACTGTTTGATAAGCTCTCTTGCTTTTTCAGGTGTCATGCTTGCGTGTACATGATCATTTACAGTACAGACGGGAGCAAGCCCGCATGCTCCTAAGCAGGAGACGGTTTCTACTGTAAACATTTTATCTTCAGTTGTTGGACAGGCAGCAGTTAAGTTAAGCTGCTTTCTGAACTCCTCCAGAATAGGACCGGACTGTCTAACGTGACAGGCAGTTCCGTCACAAACTTTAATTACATATTTGCCTTTTGGCTGAAGTGAAAAATTTTCATAAAATGTTGCAACACCATAAATTTTAGCTTCACTTACATTTAGGTGTTTTGCAGCATAGGCAAGTACCTCTTCAGGCAGATAACGATAATCTTTTTGAATATCCTGCATTATTGGTATGATAGAAGACTTATTGTAATTATACTTCTGTAAAATTGCATCAATCTTAATCATTTCATCTTGGTCTAGCATAGAAATCTCCTTTCTTTTGTCGAATGATACGGAAATAAAAAAACCAGCAGGTTTTAGAAATTCATTACCGGATCAAAACGTCCTTTTGTTAAAATTATATCATACATTAGCGAAAAAAACTCGACTAATTATATCATATCACGAATAAAATGTTAAATCAAGGAAGGATATAAAGTTAATTTACAATTGACGTTTTGTTTCATTTTTTAATCAATTAAAAATAAAGGTGGAAAATGTAATGGATAATTTAAGTCAAATACATATTTACAACAAATTTTGTATCAGATGTATGGTATAATAGTTAGGATGTGATAGAAAACACCATAAATTCTAAGAGGAAAGCGTATTTTGGATCTTGTAGCAACAGGAAAGAAAAAGGTTCCTCTTTGAAAATAACTATCATGAACTGGGGAAAGGAGCAGATGGGTGGAAGGTTAATTCATAAAAATTAAAAAAGGCAATGGATTTAGGGCAATTGTGTTTCAAAATAGAACAAAAGGGAGGTGTTATGAGGAAAGAACATAGTATGTTAAGTACATAGCTGGAATTATTGCCTTATTATATTAAACGTGCAAGTTATATGCGTTAGGCAGATATTAAAGATAAAGAAAAACAAAGTGACGTGGGGTTTCATTGCTATATTGTAAGATGAGATAACCTGATTTTAATTGGGATTTTAAGCATGTGATAGATGATAGCAGGAATAAAAGAACCCTAAAAAACTTGATTAATCTTGAAAGATACACTATACTATGTATCTTATAAGGTAATGGATTATACTTATAAAGTACAAGTGTCAAATTTCTTGATTGATAATGAAAAGGAAAAGGGATTACTATGGCAAAAAGAAAAAAGAAAAAAAAGAATAAAGTTTTGTCTGCATTTGCGGTGACTTTTAAGTTTACAGTTTTGATACTGTTTGCAGTTGTTTTAGTGGGAGGAGGTTTCTTCTACTTTAAATATGGACGAGGCATACTTAAGCTGCAGTCAGAAGCAAGAGCGCTGGTTAAAGAATCTACTGTAGATACATTTAAACAGTCTCAGACAAGTACAGTATATGATTATAAAGGTGAGGAACTTTTAACTCTTTCGGGTGAGAAGAAGCTGTATTACCTCAGTTATGATGAAATACCTGATTTTGCTAAGAAAGCAATGATTTCAATAGAAGATAAAAAGTTTACGACACACAAAGGTGTGGACTACAAGGCAATCGTCAGGGCATTAGTTGCGTATGTTAAGAACAAAGGTGAGATTAAGCAAGGAGCCAGTACAATTACACAGCAGCTGGCCAGAAATATATTTCTAAGTTATGAAGTAAGCTGGAGCAGAAAAATTAAGGAAATGTTTGTGGCTATGGACTTGGAGCGGAAATATTCCAAGTATCAGATACTTGAGTTTTACCTTAATAATATCTATTTTTCAAATGGATATTATGGCATAGAGGCAGCTAGCCGGGGATATTTTAATTGTCCGGCAGTGGAGCTTAGTTTGTCTCAGATAAGTTATTTGTGTGCAATACCAAATAATCCAACATTGTATAATCCAGTTAATAACCCTGAAAATACAATAAAGCGCCGCGATAGAATCTTAAAGCAGATGTTAGAGGATGGCTGGATAGGACAGTCTGAATATGATAAAGCAGTGGCAGAAAAGGTAGTGGTTGATGTGAAAAATTCAACCAAAAAGGAAAACTATGTAACTACATTTGTTTTATATAGTGCAACAAGGGCATTAATGGAGGCAAATGGATTCCAATTTGAAAACTCTTTTGAAACGACAGCGGATCAGGATGCTTATAATGAAAGATATGATGAGCAGTACAATGAATGCTCTAAGAGTTTGTATAGTGGAGGATATCAGATCTATACATCTATTAATATGGAACATCAGGATAAGTTACAGGAATCAGTAGATGAGACCTTAAAAGATTTTACAGATACCAATAAAGAGGGAACTTATTTGATGCAGGGAGCTGCTGTCTCGATTGATAATGCTACTGGGCGAGTTGTTGCAGTAGTAGGTGGCAGAAAGCAGGATATCAATGGCTATACATTAAACCGTGCATACCAGAGTTACAGGCAGCCAGGTAGTTCTATTAAGCCATTAGCGGTATATACCCCGGCATTTGAGAATGGTTATACCCCAGACAGTGTTAAGAATGATCAGAAATTTGAAGGTGGCCCTAGAAATTCAGATGGAACTTATCTTGGAAATATTACATTAAGAAAAGCAGTTGCTAAGTCAAAGAATACCATTGCATGGCGTTTGTTCGAAGAGATTACACCTACAATAGGGCTTTCTTATCTGAAGAATATGAACTTCCAGAAGATTGTATCAAGGGATTATACAGCTGCAGCATCATTAGGTGGATTGACCTATGGTGTTAGTCCTGTGGAAATGGCGTCAGGATTTGCAGCAATTGAGAATGATGGAGTATACCGTGTTCCAACATGTATTATAAAAATAACCGATTCAGATGGAAAAGAGCTTGTGCCTGATGAGATAAAAGAGAAAACGGTTTATTCCCAAAATGCGTCTCGTATGATGGTCAGTGCACTGCAAAGCGTTATGACAGAGGGAACAGGTGCAGGTTTAAGACTACAAGGAATGTCCTGTGCTGGCAAAACAGGAACTACGAATGATAAGAAGGATGGATGGTTTGTTGGATTTACTCCGTATTTTACAACAAGTGTCTGGATAGGATATGACAATCCTACTTCTATTCAAAGCCTGACAGGAGCAAGCTATCCTGGAACTGTATGGAAGAATTATATGTCTTGGGCAAATGAGGGACTACAGGATAGCGGTTTTAAAAAATATAAAGGTGCAGTATCCCATAAGCCTCAAGAGACTGTTAAACCAGATGACAATAAGGATAAGGATAAGGAAGAGGCAAAAGAGGAAGAAGAGAATGCAGAGGTTAAGCCAAGTGAAAAACCTTCTATGGAGGAAGTAGAAAAGCCTTCGAAAACACCGGCATCTCCGAAACCTAAGCCTTCGAAAAAGCCAGAGCCTAGCGAAAAAGAAGATGACGGTTCTGATGAATATGGTGGAGATGATATTCCAGATCAGGATCCAGGCTGGGATGAAAGTGAAAATAATCAGCCAGGAGCAGAAGTGCCAGATAATAGTGAAAATGAAAACGAAGAGATGGAACAGGCAGGTTAAATGATAAGAACCGTATGAAGGGAGACCTTTACATACGGTTCTGTGAGAAGTTTGAGGTGGGATTTCTTTTGCTTGCTTGACTGGGAAGTCGGCAGATAAAAATGATTATCTGCCGACTTCCCGATTGCCAGGCTTATCGCTGGTTATATTTCTTTAAAACCGCCTGGATACGTTCTGTAGGATTTAACAAATCACTAATAGAAGCATCGTGGTTTAATGTATCAATTAATAACGCAATATATTTGCTAATATCAACGCTGATATAATAATCTTTTGTTAATAGTTCTTCTGGCTGATATACAAGGTTTGTTGTTAGGACTTTATAGATAAGGCCTTCTTCAACTGCTTTATCAAATTTTTCTAATCCATTTGTAAATAAGCCAAATGTACAAGCAATAAAGATTCTTCCTGCTTTGCGGCGTTTTAATTCAGTTGCAACATCAATCATGCTGTCACCTGAAGAAATCATGTCATCAATAATTAACATGTCTTTTCCTTCAATATCTGTTCCTAAGAATTCATGTGCAACAATAGGATTGCGTCCATCTACAATCCTAGTATAATCTCTTCTCTTATAGAACATACCCATATCTACACCAAGGACATTTGCATAGTATACAGCACGAGACATACCACCTTCATCAGGACTGATTACCATCATATGTTCCGCATCCATTTTAATATCTGGAACATTTTTAAGTAAAGCCTTAATGAACTGATAAGTAGGCTGAACGGTTTCAAAACTTTTTAGAGGAATAGAGTTTTGAACTCTTGGGTCATGTGCATCAAAAGTAATAATGCTTTCTACACCCATGTTTGTCAACTCTTGCAGTGCTAATGCACAGTCAAGTGATTCTCTGGAACTACGTTTGTGCTGTCTGCTTTCATATAGGAAAGGCATGATAACGGTAATTCTACGGGCCTTACCACCAACAGCTGCAATAATTCTCTTTAAATCCTGATAATGGTCATCTGGAGACATGTGGTTTGTATGTCCACAAACACTATATGTTAAACTGTGATTACATACATCAACGATTAGGTATAAGTCGGAACCACGAACAGATTCTTTGATTACACCTTTTGCTTCACCAGAACCGAAACGAGGGCAAGAAGCCTCTAATAAGTAAGAATCTCTCTGATAGCCTGCGAATGCAATTGTAGTCTTATGTTCATTGTTTCGTTCGTTTCTCCAGTCTACGATGTAATCATTTACCTTGTTACCTAAACTCTGGCTGCTTTCCAGTGCGATAATTCCTAGAGTTCCAACAGGTATTGTGTTAAATATTTTTTCTTGCTGTGACATTGCATTTCCTCCATAAAAATATATTAAGTTATTTAAAAAGTGCTCTAAATGTAAGATTATCCAGTTATATTTTATATCATTTTCCGTTTATTTCGTCAAGGTGCAATTATTTTTTTAGGCGAATATCATCACCAACTATTTTCAGTAATTTGTAATTGCTTGTAATTCGTGAGAAGACACGTTCATTGTATAGTCTTTTCATGTCATCAATAGACAGATTAGTTGATATAATAGTGGATTTACGGCTTAAATAGCGCTCGTTAATGATAAGATAAAGCTGGGATGAAATAAACCCGCTGTTTAATTCAGTACCTAGGTCGTCGATAATGAGCAGATCGCAATTCATAATTCCTTGAAATTGTTCCTCTGTTTCAAAGTTTTCCTTAGATTTATCAAAAGTATTCTTTTCTAAAATGCTAAAAAGCTGGAATGCGGTCAAATAAATAACCGTATGGGCCGTATTAAGCAGTTCTCTTGCAATACAGTTGGTTAAAAATGTTTTTCCTACTCCAGGGTTCCCATAGATCAGAAGGTTCTCATAGGAATCGTTGAAGTTTTTAATAAATGAGATACATTTACTAACCACACGTTTCATATTGTCATACGGGGAAAGTTTCGTTGTTTTCTCAATATAATTTTTATCATAATAATCAAAAGTGAAAGTATCAAAATTTTCCGCTTCAATAGCACGTCTGATATTTGACTGGGAATACAAAAGATCTACGATTGCCTGTTTGAAACACTGGCATTTTTCTTTTCCTACGTATCCCGTGTCCTTACACATAGGGCAGGTATAGTCAGGTGTTAAATAATCCTTTGGAAAACCGTGGGCAGCTAGGAGTGCTTCTTTTTCAGAAGATAATTCCTGGATTTTTAGCTTGAGTTTTTTCAAGGCGTCAGGATCTCCGCTTAATGCAAGCTTTGCAGAAGCAACAGACTGTTCTGCGATTTCTGCATCGAATTCATGAAGCTGAGGAATTGTCTTATATGCAAGCTCCTGCTTCTTTTCCAGAGCATGACGGTTTGCGATCTGGCGTTCATCGTATGCCCGCAGGATTTTGTTGTATTGAAAGTTTTTTAATCCCATAATTATACTCCTAAACTATTATTTGTTTAATAGGCGCTGTTCTAAATCAGAGATATATTCTTTGGAATAATCTCTTTGCTGGAAATTATTAAACTGATTTTTTGGATTTGGTCTGGTTTCGTTCTGTTTTGTGGTATTTTGAGTAAATTTCTTTGCCCGCTGTGAATGACTTGCATCGAGGGCATCAATATCAGAACGTTTTTTTACGTTATGCTTATGCCAGTTTTCAATGATTCCGTCTGTATATTTAAAATCCGGTTTACCAGTACGGAGTAAAGCACGGTTACAAGCTTCTACAATAATGCTGATATCAAAACCATACTCCTGGGTCCATTTTGAAATAAACTGTTTTTCAATTGCTCCAGGCATACGGTTTAAGCCAAATGCCTTACTGATTGCCTGATAAACGGCATTGTATTTAGCAGAGGATGCTTCTGCCTTTTCAACAGAATCGATCCCTTCTTCTGCCCATTTTACAGCAACTGCTTCAATATAAGAAGCGTGGGTTTTTTTATTCTGTACTACACAGTAATCATAAAGATGTACGATTAACTCTACAGTAAAGTTTAAGTTTTCATATAAAAATAAAATCAGCTGAACATCTGTAGGTGTAAGCAGACGGCCTAAAAAGTTTGATTCGATAATAGTCATAAGCATTTTCACATCATCTGTTTCTGTAAGTTCAGAAATTTGAGTCTGTGTATAGACTGGACGCTCGGTTATTTTTTTTGGTTCTTCTATTACGGTTACAGTTGCAGCAGTTTCTTTCATGAAGGCATTTGCTAAAGGAACTGGTTCCGACACATTTTCTAGGGGCTGGGAGTCTGTTTTTTCAGTATCAAGGTAAGTAATTTCTGAAATGTTCCCATTAGAATCTTTTTTAAGAGAAACAATTCCTTCCTTGCTCCAGTAGTTTAATGCTCGGATAATATCGGTTTCCGTACAATCAAAATGGTCAGCAATCTGGGGAATGCCAAATTCCATTGTGCCATCGGACATACATCTTAACAAATAGATGTAAATTTTTACATATTCCCCATTAGCACGAGGCATATAGGAGTCAATGAATGTATTAGAAATCACAGTTGTTTTCGCTGCATGATTTGAGTTTAATTTAATTGTATTCATCTCTACACCTCATCCGTTCTTTAAAGTATCAACATTATAGCACAGTTGCAGAAAACTGCAAATAGCACATCAATGGAATTATTGACAAAAGAATTCACATTTAAAATGTGGATAAAGTGGATAACTATGTTCTTAACTTTTCATTTTCTCTTACAAAATAAGCCAAGCCTTTATTTTATAAGGTTTTTAAGAAGTTAAAGTAAAATTAATAAAATCCACAAATGGTCAAAAAGATATCCACAATGCTAACAAAATGAAAATGTTGATAACATTGTGGATAAAGTGGATAACTATTTTGAAGTTAGATGCTCGCCAATTAATACAACGTCTCCAGCACCCATAGTTATTAACATGTCACCGTTAGTACATTTTTCTTTGACAAATTCTTCAATCTCCTGGAAAGATGGAAAATAGTAGACTTCTGTTCCAAGAGCTTCTAGTCTGGCAACAATATCTTGTGAAGAAATATCACCAGGATCTTTTTCTCTTGCTGCATAGATATCAGTCAGGATTACTTTATCGGCGAGAGAGAGGGCCCCAGCAAAATTGTCTAAAAAGGCTCTTGTTCTTGAGTAAGTATGTGGCTGAAAGATTACCCACAAGTTTTTATGTGGATAATTTTTAGCAGATTTCAATGTTGCTTCTATTTCAGTTGGATGATGTGCGTAATCATCAATTACGGTTATTCCGTTAAACTCACCTTTTTTCTGGAATCGCCGTTCTGTCCCAGTAAACTGGAATAAACCTTCCTTTACTATATTTAAAGGAATATTTAATTCTAGACTTAGTGCAATAGCAGCAAGGGAGTTGGAGACATTATGTTCACCAATAACGCTTAATTGTATTTTATCAATAAATGTTTCATTTCTATATAAATCATAACTTCCACGTCCTAGGACATCGTATTGAATGTTTTGAGCATTATAGTCATAGTCAAAAGAATTTAATCCATAATTCACAACATTACATTCTATGTCAGATACAAACTTTTTATAATCTGAAATTTCTGAATTTAAAACTAATAAGCCATCTTTCGGAATGCGTTTTGCAAATTCATGAAAAGAGTGTCTGATATCATTTAAATCCTTAAAGAAGTCCATATGGTCAGCTTCGATATTCAGTATGATTCCGGCAGTTGGATAGAACTTTAAGAAGCTGTTGGTATATTCACATGCTTCGGTAATGAAGTTATCTGATTTTCCTACACGGATATTGCCATTAATAATATCTAAAATTCCACCGATAGATATTGTAGGGTCCATATTTCCGCTTAAAAAGATATGAGAAAGCATGGAAGTTGTTGTTGTTTTTCCATGAGTACCAGAAATGCTAATGGCATTTTTGTAATTTTTCATTATCTGGCCTACCATTTCGGCACGATCCATCATAGGAATTCCTGAATTAACAGATGCAATATATTCAGGATTATCTTTATTTATCGCTGCGGTATAAACAATTAAATTAATATCTTTTGTTATATTTGTTTCACTTTGTCCATATACTATATGTATACCAAGTGATTGCAAATGATTGGTGATTTTTGATGGCTGCATATCAGAACCGGAAATGGTGAATCCATAGGAGTGAAGCAATTCTGCAAATCCACTCATGCTAATGCCGCCTATTCCGATAAAGTGAATATGAATTGGCTTTGTGAAATCAATATTATACATAAATATCCTTCCTATCTTGCTCTTTATAATGTTATTATGAGCGTTCTAAAGATATTATAATCAATTAACATAAAAATACAAACATAATTTTAATGATATATTTAGGTATATTTAGTTTGACAGGAAGCATAAATCATATTAGTATTATTAATATTTATATAATTTGCTATAAAAAAAAATAAATATTGCAAAAAATTAGTGAAAATTATTCACATTTGTATAAATTAATGGTATAATATAATACATTAAACAACAAGGGGGGATTGCGTGATTAAGAAGGAAATGATTGCAATGTTGCTTGCTGGGGGACAAGGTTCACGACTTGGTGTTTTAACTGCGAAGGTTGCGAAGCCTGCTGTAGCTTTTGGGGGAAAGTACCGTATTATTGATTTTCCATTGAGCAATTGTATCAATTCAGGAGTTGACACCGTAGGTGTACTCACCCAATATCAACCATTACGTTTAAATACACACATAGGTATAGGCATTCCATGGGATTTGGATAAAAATATCGGTGGCGTATCCATATTGCCACCATATGAAAAGAGTACAAACAGTGAGTGGTACACCGGGACTGCAAATGCAATTTTCCAGAATCTGGAGTATATGGAGTATTATAATCCGGAGTACGTGCTGATTTTGGGTGGAGACCACATTTATAAGATGGATTATGAAATTTTGCTTCAATATCACAAAGAAAAGAAAGCAGATATTACATTAGCTACTATACCAGTACCGATGGAAGAAGCCAGCAGGTTTGGAGTAGTTATTACCAATGAGGACAAACGCATCTTAGAATTTGAAGAAAAACCACCAAAGCCAAGAAGTAACTTGGCATCAATGGGAATATACATATTTAGCTGGCCGCTTTTAAAAGAAGCATTGCTTGCTTTAAAAGATCAGCCAAGCTGTGACTTTGGAAAACATATTATTCCTTACTGTCATGAAAAAGGCAGCAGGATTTTCGCTTATGAGTACACGGGATATTGGAAAGATGTTGGAACTCTGGGTTCCTATTGGGAATCCAATATGGAATTAATAGATCTTGTGCCAGAATTCAATTTGTATGAGGAGTTTTGGAAAATTTACACAAAAACGGAGAAGATTCCGCCTCAGTATATTGCTGATTCGGCAGTGATAGATAAGGCGATTATAGGTGAATCTGCTGAGATTTACGGAGAAGTGCACAATTCAGTAATAGGGTCTGGTGTTTATATAGCACCTGGTGCTGTTGTACGGGATTCCATCGTTATGGCTTCAACTTCTATTGGGGAAAACACCGTAGTTAATAAGGCAATTATTGCAGAAGGAGTACAGGTTGGAAGTAATTGCCAATTAGGAATTGGAGAAGAAGTTCCTAATAAAGAAAAACCAGATATATATTCATTTGGACTAGTGACAATAGGGGAAGATTCTATGATACCAAATGGAGTAAAGATAGGCAAAAACACTGCCGTTTCTGGCGTTACTGACTTTGCAGATTATAAGGATGGTATATTAGAAAGCGGTGGGACGTTAATCAAGGCAGGTGAAAAGCTATGAGGGCAATAGGAATAATTTTAGCTGGCGGTAATAGCGCAAGAATGAAACAGTTATCCAATAAACGGGCAGTTGGGGCTATGATGATTGCTGGTGGATACCGTAGTATAGATTTTGTCTTAAGTAATATGTCAAATTCACATATTCAGAAAGTAGCAGTTTTTACACAATATAATGCTAAGTCATTAAATGAACATTTGAACTCATCAAAATGGTGGGATTTTGGTAGAAAGCAAGGAGGACTTTATGTATTTACTCCTACCATTACAGCAGATAATGGTTTCTGGTATAGAGGAACCGCAGATGCGATTGCCCAGAACCTTAGTTTTCTAAAAAACAGTCATGAGCCTTATGTAGTCATTGCCTCAGGTGATGGTGTATATAAAATAGATTATAATAAGGTGTTGGAATATCATATTTCCAAGAAAGCAGACATTACAGTTGTGACAAAACAGCTTCCTGAAGAGGAAGACGCACACCGGTTTGGTGTAATTAAAACAGATGAGGAGGGTAGAATAACAGAGTTTGAAGAAAAGCCTATTATAACAAGTGCTAATACAGTTTCTATTGGTGTCTATGTTATTAGAAGAAGGCAGTTAATAGAATTGATTGAAAAGGCTGAACAGGAAGAAAGACATGATTTTGTCAAAGACATTTTGATTCGATACAAAGGGGTTAAGAGAATATACGCTTATAATATGGACAGCTATTGGAGAAACATCGCTTCAGTTGACTCCTATTATAAAACAAACATGGATTTCTTGAAGAAGGATATAAGGGATTACTTCTTTAAGCAATATCCTGATATCTATTCAAAAGTAGAAGATTTGCCTCCTGCAAAATACAATGCAGGTTCAACGGTAAAGAACAGCTTGGTTTCTAGTGGTTGCATTATAAATGGAACAGTAGAGAATTCAATTTTATTTAAACAGGTATATGTAGGTAACAATTGTACAATTAAGAATTCAATTGTTTTGAATGATGTATATATTGGAGACAATGTATACATTGAAAATTGTATCGTGGAAAGCAGAGATACAATTAGGGCCAACACCACATATGTTGGTGAGCCGGATAATATTAAGATATGAGCTGGTATAATAAAGTTGTAACACCTTGGCATAGAATTCTGATATAATCATAATAATTCAATCAAGGAGTAACAAATATGGCTAACTATAATAAATATGATCCTGAATTAAAGGAAAAAGTTTTACACCTCTATCTGGAAGAGGGTCGTACAAAAAAAAGCCTTACAGAAGAATACCATCTTGGACAAGGCACAATCACTTACTGGATACAACAGCGACGTAAAGAATGCCAAACAAATACAACCGTAAAGGAACAGACAGACGCTTATGAAGAAAATAAAAG
>NZ_FOHN01000026.1 GCF_900111595.1 [Clostridium] polysaccharolyticum
TTAAATCATTTAAGGAATATATAGTTAAATCAGTGGTTATATTAGTTTGAATGATCATAATAGCGCCTCCTATCAGGAATCTATTATAATCAGTTTTTGTACATATTTATATTAGATTTTCTGTACTTATTTATGTTAGCATTTATAAATATTGCAGCTACGTTCTTGAGCAATATGAGAAAGCCAAAGAATACTGCAGCGATCCTCTTGTATTTATCGAGCAGCGCTTGGACTTCTCCCGCTACGTAGAGAATGGTTTCGGTACCGGTGACTGCGTCATTATTGCAGACGAAGTGCTTCATATCATCGACTACAAGCATGGTCTTGGTGTCCTGGTTGAAAGCGAAGGTAATACACAAATGATGTGCTATGCCTTAGGTGCTTTAGAAGCCTTCGATGACTTATACGACGTGAACACCATCGAAATGACAATCTTCCAGCCCCGTCGTGAGAATGTTTCCACCTGGAGCATTTCCAAAGAGGAACTACTCAAATGGGCTGAGGAAGTATTAAAACCTACCGCTGCCCTCGCCTATGAAGGCAAAGGTGAGTTTAAGGCTGGCGACCACTGCCAGTTCTGCAAGGTCAAAGCCACCTGCAGAAAACGTGCTGAGACAAACCTTGAGCTTGCAAAGTATGACTTTGAGATGCCCGCAACACTTGATGATTACGAAATTGCAGCTATCCTGCCTCGTATCGATCAGTTAATTGCATGGGGCAATGACATCAAGGATTATGCGCTTACCCAGGCTCAGTCCGGTACACATTATGAAGGTTTCAAAATCGTTGAAGGCCGAAGCAACCGCAAATACACAGATGAAGCTGTTGTTGCCTCAAAGGTATCTGAAGCCGGTTACGACCCTTATGAGAAGAAGCTCCTCGGCATTACCGCCATGAGCACTCTTCTCGGGAAAAAGAAGTTTGAAGAATTATTAGGTGACTTAGTTTACAAGCCGCCAGGCAAACCAGCTCTTGTTCCTGAGTCTGACAAACGTCCGGCCATGAACACTGCAGCAGATGATTCCAAAGACAATTAAGGAGGAAAATATTATGTCTAAAATCGCAAACCCTACTAAGGTGATCACAGGAGTGAACACCAGATGGTCCTACGCTAACGTATGGGATCCTAAGTCAATCAACGGAGGCGCACCTAAGTACAGCGTTTCCCTCATCATCCCTAAGAATGATACCGTAACTGTTAACAAGATTAAGGCTGCTATCCAGGCTGCTTACGAGGAAGGCGAGTCCAAGCTTAAGGGTACCGCCAAGGTATGTCCTGCTCTTGATGTTATCAAGACTCCTCTTCGTGACGGTGACAAGGAGAGACCGGGCGATGAAGCTTACGCGAACAGCTACTTCATCAACGCCAACTCTGCTACTGCACCTGGAATCGTAGACGCAGATCGCCAGCCTATCCTTGACCGCTCCGAGGTTTACAGCGGTGTGTATGGTAGAGCATCCATTAACCTTTACGCTTTCAACTCCAACGGTAATCGCGGAATTGCCTGCGGTCTTAACAACCTTCAGAAGATCCGCGATGGCGAGCCTCTTGGTGGTAAGTCCAGAGCCGAGGACGACTTTGCCACCGAGGAAGACGACGATTTCCTTAGCTAACAAACTACTGACAATCATGGCGGTGGGTACGCCTGCCGCCCATCTTCTGAAAGGTATGGTGACAATCAATGACAATGGATTATATTAACCAGTTAATCGACGCTTCTATCCGAGGAACTTTAATCGGAATTACACTCTTTTTCTGGGGCTGCGGGCTTGTCGCAGTATGGAAGTGGGTGTTTGGGCTTGCTAAGAAATTTCTCAAATGGCTCTGCCCTAACCTCTTCAAGAAGAAGGAAACAACCGAAGCAGACAATAAATAATCTCAGGGCGGTAGCACATTCTGCTGCCGCCTTATTTTAGGAGGATGCTATGACAATACATGAAATGTCCATCGACTTAGAAACTTACAGCGATGTTGATATAAAGAAAAGCGGCGTCTACAAATACGCCGAGTCAGATAATTTTGAGATACTTCTCTTTGGAGTGTCCATTGACGGAGGCCCCGTAACTGTTTATGACCTTGCCTGCGGTGATGCAATCCCTAAAGACATTATTAATGCCTTGGTAGACGATACCGTAATTAAATGGGCTTTCAACGCAGTGTTCGAAAGAGTCTGCTTATCCTACTGGCTCAAAAAGAACTACCCTGACAAGTTTAAAAGCTACGGCCCTGAAAATGACACTACCGGTAATTACTTAAACCCTGTCTCATGGCGCTGTACTATGATTTGGACTGCTTACATGGGACTTCCTCTTTCTCTTGAGGGCGTTGGTGCTGTACTCGGACTTAAGGAACAGAAAATGAAAGAAGGCAAGGATCTCATCCGGTACTTCTGTGTTCCCTGCAAACCCACAAAAACTAATGGCGGCAGGACTCGTAACCTTCCGCAGCACGCTCCCGATAAATGGTCCACCTTTAAGTCCTACAATGAGCGAGATGTTGTTACAGAAATGGGCATAAAAGAAAAGCTGCACAAGTTCCCGGTCCCCGACTTTATTTGGGATGAGTACCACCTGGACCAGCAGATAAATGACAGGGGCATTCTCGTAGATATGCAGCTTGTAAAAAATGCCATCGCCTTTGACGAGCGTTCTAAGACAGACATCTCCGATCAAATGAAAGACATGACGGACCTTGAGAACCCTAACAGCGTAGTTCAAATGAAAGCCTGGTTATCCGAACAGGGTCTGGAGGCAATCAAATCCCAATATCGTATCCCTGTGGTGGGATGTTGATACTGCTGTAAAGAATGCAATTAAAATGCACAGCAGCACTGAAACGCATGGCATCAAGTTTACTTGGCGCAGCGGCATGTTATTTATCACTCTCCCGTCCGGACGTAAGCTCACATATATTAAGCCAAGGATCGGTGAAAACCAGTTCGGTGGAGAAAGCGTAACCTATGAAGGTATCGACTCCACAAAGAAATGGGAGCGTCTTGAAAGCTACGGTCCAAAATTCGTCGAGAATGTGGTCCAGGCTATTTCCAGGGACCTTCTTATGAATGCCATTAAGAACCTGCCAGGTGCACTTATTTGTGGGCACGTGCACGATGAGCTTCTCATCGAATGCAAAGAAGATGTATCCCTCGATGACGTCTGCAAGGCTATGGCGCACAACCCTGAATGGTTCCCAGACATTTTACTTCGAGCGGACGGTTATGTAACATCATTCTATAAAAAAGACTAAAAAGAAAAGCAGCACCGGCGTGATCCAGTGCTGCTTCTTATTATGCCTAATCATTTTCTCCAGATAGTTATACTTTTTCTCAATGCAACTCTTCCGTACTTAGCCATCTGTTGGCTGCTATTACCTTTCTGCTGCTTCAAACAGTACACCTTCTCTGCCTTAAATCCAAATTGTTCAGCAAAACTAGTAGACAAAAAATCTACAGGGATAACTTCTCCCCCATATCTCACATTATCATTTACAAAGGCTACCAGTGCTCCAGGTTTGCACAATCGATATAATTCAGCGTATATGAATGCTAATTCGGTAAAATATCCTTCTATCATTCTTATAACGCCCTTGTTATTTAAGTCTCCATTGTCCTTTCGTTTATCCATCGCCGTTTTTATTTCAGTAAAGGCCGCGTTACTTTGTATCGTGTCATATATCTTTTGGAAGCGTTCTTCTTGCCCAATAGACGAATAGTACTCTTTTAGTGCTTCAACTTTTGTTTTACTCTCAACAGTACACGATAACAAATCTTGACGCATTTTTTTGATTCCGTCCTCTGTAGCCCCCAAATAAACCAATTCAAGAGCATAAGTTCTTGTATAATCGTACCTGTTGCAATATGGTGGCGATGTAATTACACCTTTGAGACAACCATCTTCTAATTCAGCTAATCCATAAAGTACACTCTTTTCTCGATAGTCTATTTCAGAAGTGTATTCCTTTTCTCCCTGAGCCTGAATCATCTCTATATCAGCTAATATGTGCTCTAATTCAGCAACTATTGTGTCTTGAACATTCTGTATCTCTTCTCTAACATGTTTTTCAGGAAGAAGCTTCCTTCCTTGCTCTTTTCGTATAATATTTGCATTCTTAACTTTATCAGATCTACAATCCCAACTTAAATACTGCCCCGACTTAGTGGTATAGCTACACCGTTCTAACGAATTCAAAACTGCTAATGTAAATAAATTTTTAACAGTATCATCAAAAGTTGTTGTTTTGATCCAATCTGATGAGTACTGAATAAATTGACCATTAAATACCGGATAAGCCGTATCGGTGATAGTCACATATGGCGTGAATCCCTTATAACCATCTGGTAAACTAAGATTTTTTACTGCTGCAATTAGTTTCCTAATTTCATCTTGGTCATATCTCATGACATTTGCCTTGGCTTTAATAGCTACTGCAGAAATTGGCATAATATCAAATCCTATGCTATTAATTCCCCTCATTTGACATACTAACGCAGTAGTTCCCGACCCCATAAATGGATCCATAACAAGATCGCCTGGTTTAGCCTCCATATCATCTAAAATCTGACCAACCAAGTCAGCAGAAAAGCCTTCTTTATATTTAAGCCAACTATGTAAAGCATCCTTTTTACTTAGCTGATAGCTTACACTTCTTCTGTCGAATCTGTTTGTTACCTCTAGAATTGATTCATATTTCTCTTCTAATGCTTGTCTAGCCCGCTCATCACACAAATCTCCTGCTGAAAATTTATCTACAATATATTCGGACTTATCAGCTACCACTCCTATTTCTTCTAAAAAAGACATCTGTTCCATTTTTTCTTATTACCTCACAGTTGAATTATCCAGTTACAATACTCGACTAGTTGATTAACGTCGGTCAAATTAGCTGCATTACTTAGCACTTCATCCTGTAACTGATCATAAATCTCTACAGCCATAGCATTTGCGATTGCTGCGCCGATAAAGGATGTTTTTATACCGGGATATCCCGCAGCACTAAACGAATCTCTAATACGTATAAGCGCGGTATTTCCTGTTTTCCAATGTTCATCAGCTCCCGCAGGGTCAATTCCTCCTTTGAGCTCACCTAACATAATTGCTCTCTCTGGTCTTCTAACGATTTTCCCTTTATCGTATTCAGTAGTATTGCTCTTATACAAACAAATATCAACGTTTTTCTTAACTGTTGGTATAGTCATATTAAAAGCAAGTATTCTGTCACCATTCGTATTTTTCCAATGTAAAGCCTTTACCTGTGATTCTATATCAGCCTGCCCCACCGCTTTTCTTTTCCATGTAAAAGTTTTATCATCACCAGATAACCAATAGCAATCTATCCCTTGGACATCCATACTAGAAAAAATTGCTCTAATAAGTTTCTCCTGTCCTAATGCACCGATCTTATTTCTCATGGTGCCTCCAACAGCATCACCCTTGATCAACAAATAACGATATGTTGCCTCGTCAATATAGTCAGCTCCTGCTGGTTTCAAAAATTTTTCTATCAATTCTTTAATGGCCGCAGTTTGATCGTCTTCAGTTAAATAATTCATAGACTTATCCGACAACCCAGCGGCAGTTAACAAAAAAGGACGTATGTTGGGCATACACCAAAAATCATCTGGCGAAGTAGTATGACTAACCATAGCCTTAAAGGCCAATGCATTCTTTACATATGGGTCACCCACCTTATTTTTTTCTAGCGCAATGCTTAAAAAACCAGCTCTTGTCTGCTCATGTGTTGTTACTAAGCTCTCAGCACTTGTTATAAACGAATTAAAAGACATACTATTATCCTCCTCAGGTTCTATACTTACTATAAATCATTATGTGTCCTAAAAAATGGACTCAATATCTCTACTTATATATTTACAATTTTTTAGTTTCAGGCTTACTTAATTAGGAACACGCTCAACAATATCGTTAAGCTCAACATCCAAAGCTTCACAAATCCGAAGCAAAACATCCATTGTTACGTTTTCACATCGACCCATTTTTGCTATTGAAGCAGCACTAACATGGCTCATTTTCTGCAATTCCTGTTTTTTTATTCCTCTATCAATAAGCAGATGCCATAGCGGATTATAGCTAAAATGTGTTTTTAGTTGTGTTGTGGAATTATTCATTTTTGTTTTCCTCTTCTTTTAATGGCTCTTTGTTCCAACCTCTGCCAAAAAGCTGATTACCATTACCTGATAATTCAATTACTTTTCTCTTTTTTATTAGGGGCTTCGCTTCCTCAGCATAAAAGTCTAATGATCTGAATGATACAAATGTCTGCTGTCCTCGCTTCCCTACTGCATCATACTCTTTTATTATTTCCGTCAATGCTGGCTTCTCAATCGGATCCAGTAAGTCAGAATCATGAACGATAAATGGAATATTAGACACCTCCATGTTAGCTAAATCAAAAGTAATTAACCCTCTGAACTGAGCACCACTTCCACCATCATCTCTTGTGCTAAAACTATATTTACCAAGCTTCTCTAACTGCAAAGTAGGTGGCCGCTGAATATCATTCTTGACAATCCTGGCTGTGATTTCTCGCATTTTCTTATTTACAACAGTTTCTATATCAGACAATTGGGTTGCAATCACTTCATCTCTTGTCTCAGCATATTCTGCGGCTGTCTTTTTAAGCCGTTCAAAAGTAATAAAGTTTTTATTAGCTTCTCGAAGGTTGTTCAGCTCTGTAGTTATTCTCGCATACTCTCTAAGCACTGCCTGAGTAACATTAGGAATACTTTTCACCTCGGCAATCTGCTCTTTTATACTTACAATTTCATTGCCAAGCAAAACATACGCCGTCGCGAGATCTTTTTCTGTTTCCTTAAACTCTGTAGTTAAGACCTTTGCCAAACTCTGATGAAACTGCTCTACTTCTGTTAAAGCCCTAAACTCTTCTTGCGGGAAATACTTTTCTAATTCTGTAAACGTTTTTTTAAAGCTCTTTTTCCCTTCAGTCATTTCTCGTCTTAACGAATTAAGCTGTGTTTGTACTTTTGCGCGTTGCCTACGATAATTTATAAGCATTTCATTTAATTCACTTAAGCGCTGCGCCTGCATGCTATCAAGATCTAATAATCCTTTACTACTATTTTCAGCTAACTGCTGCTCCTGAATTTCTAATTCAGCCGCTTTCTTTTCGTTTTCGTCGTATTCTTTTTGATTCTTTGCAGCACGAATATGCTCATATTGTTGTGTTTTTCTAAATGCATCCCTTTCATCAGCGGCTTTATCTGCCTGCTTTATCTGCGCATCAACAACATTATATTTGCTAAATTGCTGCATGTATTTCTTGATTGCGTCCTTCACATTCTCCTGCTTTGCAGATTGTAAAGGCCTCTCTTCATCCATTGTTTCTCTTTTATATACCCGGATGAATTTTGACATCGCTCCTCGCCAAGCTAACCCTTCAGTATTAACCGCATACTTCTCAGCAAGAAAGTCCCTGAAGTCGTCTATATGCATTTTATCTGCGCCTTCACTAGGTCTATAGTCTTTATCACACTTCGTAACTGACATATAATCTACTGTATTTCGCGCAAAATGGTATTCCTGACCATCGAACAGAAATGTAAAATTTATGGTATGTTCAAGAACATTTTCCTGGACATCCTGGCATTTTTTTACATAGTCTTCGCCTCCAAATACAAAATCAAGTATCATTAAAAGTGTTGATTTTCCTATGGAATTAGATCTATCCTCATCCCCAAGAATAGCGTTTAGCCCTTCATGAAATTCAATTGCTGGACGCTTCTTTCCATTGGCAACAAACTTGTCACACTGCACTCTAACCAACATAATGAAGCATCTCCTCTCTTAGTTCTATCTTGTTTAACGTATATAGACAGTCGAGTATTTCCATATACTCCCTAACATCTGTCACCTTGTTTTTCACCTTTTTATATAACTCCCCCGGCGTCATGTCACTCTTCTCAAGGTAAGACAATAATACCGGAAACTTTGATATTGTACTTTCTTTATATGTCGTTACTTTACTTGGAAATCTCACGACTAAACACCTCACAATTCTGAATAAAGAAAGCCACCACTATGCGGCAAGCTGTCCTACTCCTGTCTCCTAAATTTGCCTTTTTTCTTATCCACTCTGCCAAACTCTCAATAACGTCTTCCTTTGACAAACCAGCCTTTTCAAGCTTTAAAGAGCTTAGTTTAATCTCTGTTGCTATAGTATCAAAATCAGCCTCACTGTCGTTGAATGCACCTTCTATAGTTCTATAATATTGAAGTACATGATTCTGCACTTCATTTTTTAATAGCGGCTCATTCTTAATCTTCTCATCAATTCTTAATGCCTTGTAGTCCAATCCAATCATTTTTGATGGATTTTTTATTTCCATAAGCGCTGCCAAGGCTATCCTTATATCTTCTTCAAGCTCCATACGATCTATCGACTTCTGGGCCTCATATCGCGTTGATAGAAATTCTTTTATGTCACGCAGTTTTTTAAACTCTTCAACTGTAGGATTAAGCAAATATTCTTCAGATGCTTTCTCCCCAAGTGCTATAAGGTTGCTTACCGAATCGTAATCCTGCGGCCTTGGAACTACTTTTTCAAACTCTTTTAGTTCATCCTCCGTCAAATCGTCTGGAAAAATCTGTGTGATTACATACCTACGCATAGGAACATCTTTCACATATTCCACTAACTTATCATGCGTGATGGGACATTCATAATTCACCTCTGTTAGGAATGGTACATCCTGAGGCTCTACCTTATCTGAAACCTTTTTATTATCTCTACTTAGCGTATATAAAAAAATATCTGCAAGAAATTTATCATACTCGGCATTATCAAAAAGACTTTTAAACTCTTCTTTCTTTTTTCTTGCTACTTGAACATCCTGCTCAATAACCTTACACAGCTTTTCAAATATATCGTACTTTAGATTTGGATTGAGGTCAGCCAATACTTCTTTCTTAAAATACTCATATACTTTATCCGCAACCTTGCTATCAAGTGATGCCTGCTTTATGTCGTCTGGGACAGGATCTTTCCTGCTGACCAGACGGCTTATTTTTTTGGAGTTTAAATCAGTTGTACAATTCGCATCTTCCTGAAGGGATACTGACTCTAGTAAAAACCTTCCTGCTGCTTCTTGCTTATCATTTCTTACAAATCCACTCTGCATAATCTGAATGAATGTAGACAGTATCAGTTCGTTCAAATATATTTCTCCCTTCTCAACAGAAAAATATTGGCAAAACAGTGGCAAAACGGTGGCAAGTACATTCATTCCTCAAAAATTTATACTTAAAGCAGCTTCAGAGAAAGACCGTTTGAGCCCACTATCGTTATTCATTATATCACGCGCAGACGCAAAAATCTATCCTTTAAGATTATTTTTTATGCTTTCGCATAAATATTTCTCTGATTAATACGTCCTGAGTAAGACGTTAAAAGATTCCCATTCAGGGCAGGGATGCTTGGACGCAAGTGTCCGTCTCAACGGTCTCTGATTGGAAAACTAAATACAGCGTCAGTTCATTGAGACGAGCTGGCCACAGAACAAGATGGAGGAAATTTATCTTGGTGGTCAACTACGCTCTTTTTTCAAGCTGCCTGACGGATTTCCTCCGGGCCAACCTAAGGAGGAAATCAAAATGGCAAAAGACGAATTTTATAGAAACTTTAGTAATAGAGCATCATTCAATGGACAGGCTATCAGAGCCGATGAAGAACTTGTTCCTGTAGTTCTTTCCAAGGAGATGGCCCAGACACTTAAACCAGCGGGCCTCAATTATGACAACGTTGAAACCTGGACATTCCGTCATGGTAAGAAAGTCCCCGTTGTCTTCATCCCTAACAAAAAGGGTAATATGGAATCGTACATGAAGATTTTTAATGATGACGTGGAGCGGTATCTTAAGCACAAAGACAGCATTCTTTCCGACGACTTATCTCTTGATGAGTTTTTGGATAATATTGACGATGAAGATGGTTCTGGCTACGACCCTACAGGAACCACTGAAAACGAAGATAATGCTATGTTCTTAATGACAATTAGTATGTTAATCGATGACCTTGCAGAACAGGATGCGAACATGGGTAAAATCATGCAGCTACTTATCGACGGATATCAGAAAAATGAAATTCTCAGTAAAGTAGAGCTTGGTAAAGGTAAGACTCAGGGGTATGCATTTATTGAGAAAACCCAGAAGCTTGCAAAGGAACTCTTCGATAAGAAATATCGTTAATCGATTATTAAAGGCAGCAAAACTCTATTTGCTGCCTTTTCTTCCCCCTAAATCGTAATATCAAAGTCCTCTAAAATCCACATTAATTGGAAATCTTCGAGTTCTATAAATTTATCAACATAATCCTTATATTCTCTTGTAGCATCATGGGTTTCGTTGATTACTAATTCACCAATAGAAAGTATTTCATTTGTGGATGCCATTGTCAGACATTTTTGAGCATACCCATATGCCATATAAGGCATCCCATACCGAAGTGCACTAATGCAAATATCCGCATAGATCTGAGCACATTTTTTCTCGTCTCTGAGAATACCATGATCCAACAGGCTCATTATATGTACTGTATTCTGCAAATAGTAACCATTCAAAGGATGTATTATTTTTTTCTCTTTTTCTTGCTTAAGTTCCAAGTCCGACTGTACATTCAGCAAATCAAGAGGTATCTCTATCCACTCACCTATCAATGGTTTTACATCTTCCCACTTTGTAATTCTTCCCAAACTATGAGCGGTATTTCTTAATGATTTTTCCACGAATAAGAAACTAGAATATCCATTGTCGCGAGCATCTTCATATACCATATGACCCAACATTCCGGATCTTGCCAAGAATCCTGCTCTAACATAGCTTTGTGCTTCAAAAGATCCTTCGTAGTTATCAACAAGTGAAAAAATAGATTCTTTTATGATTCTAATAACATCCCTTGTTAGTGCTGCAGGTAATTCAACACCTATTATATCTGCATAATCCATTAGCACCGGTATCCCATTCCTGATCCCCACATTTTCAACTTGAAAATCAGGTTGGATACATCCTTTGGAAATTAAAAGTTCACCAGCAAATACCCCTAATAGAAATGCTTCCATATTCTTATTTGGTTTTTTCATTATAATCCGTCTCCAATAGCAAAATAGTGAACTATCATTTCATCCTCGCTCTTTTCAAGTACCTCAAGCCATGCTATACATGTAACACTTTTAACTTTTGTAACATTATTCACATAGCTTCTTGAAATCCAATTATCTAATGATGTATCCCCGCATATTACTAATCCACCAAATATCGTCTTGACTCTTATACTTCTTGCTCCATCATTGTCATAAAAAGAATCAAATGAAAATGGGCCTTCTAAGACATACTTGCCGTTAACGCTGATGTCGTCGATTTTTGTAATGCGATTAAAAGTTTTATAAATCTGTTCAGTCGCTCCATCATCTGACAGTATAGAGCTTTTGTATAATAGCCTTTTCGGGCGCTGTATTATCGACTTACTGTTTTTCTTATTATTCTTACCTAGAACATATAAAAATATTTCTGCCAAATAATGATCATACTCTTTTGTATAATAAAGAGTCGCCAAATCGTTCTTTTTCACTGTTGAAATAGTACTATCATCTTTTATGAGATCAAACAGCTTTTCGTAGACGTCACATGCAAGATTAGGATTTAATGCCTTTAGGATTACTTCTGTGAAATATTTATAAACCCCATTTATTATTTTTTGATCTGCAGATGCTATAACAATATCTTCTGGTACAGGATCTTTTCGATTAATAATATTACTAACTTTTTTTGAACTAAGATCACAAGTACAATTTGCTTCTTCCTGATTAGTAATTGCTTCTAGTATTAACCTGGCTGCTGATTCTTGCGAATTTTCCCTAGCAAATCCACCCTGAAGAACCTTAATATAAGTTGCTAAAACCAGCTCATTCATAAATCACCAGTTCCTTTCATTCCTCATATATTTATAAACCTATCGTTGAACTGTATGCATTTTTCATATGTCCATAGAGTAGTGTCAGCCCCCTGCTATGGACCAGTTCCTACTGAGTTTATTTTATCCTAAAAAGAAAAGGCCTATCCAAGGCCAAATCTATCGTTTAACGATAGTGCCTGAATAAGCCTTAGAAATCAATACTTTTATTCTCTATATGTGCTCACCTTTGACAGCAAAACTACCGTCTCGACATGCACCGTCTGAGGAAACATATCCACACAGCAAACCTTCTCCACCTTATATCCTCTAGCCTGCAAGGTCACAAGATCCCTGGCCAGACTAGTAGGCTTACAAGACACATATACCATACGATCCACACCATACTCAATAATTTTTGCTAACGCCTTAGGATTAATTCCATCTCTAGGAGGATCTAGCACAATTAAATCTGGCTTGTCTTCAATCGTATCCAGCATCTTAAGAACATCCCCAGCAATAAACTCACAGTTGTCTAATCCGTTAAGTTTTGCATTTTCACGGGCTGCCTCTACTGCTTCCTCTACAATCTCAACACCTACAACCTTTTTCGCAACAGGAGCCAAAATCTGCGCAATGGTACCTGTTCCACTATATAAATCAAAGATTAACTTATCCTTTGTATCACCAATGAAATCTCGTACAGTACGGTAAAGCACTTCTGCTCCAAGGGAATTTGTCTGGAAGAAACTAAAAGCAGAGATCTTGAATTTCAATCCAAGAAGTTCTTCCATAATATAATCCTGACAATATAAGATCGCCGTTTTATCACTTTGCACTACGTCGGCTAAACTGTCATTTTCAATATGAAGAATACCAGCTATTCTGCCTTCTAATGTCTCGCCCTCTATTGCCTCCCCACCTGTTACAGCAGGGCATAGACTAAGAAGTTTTTCCTTCAGTGGTTCTAAATCCACATTTTTCTGAGAAGAAGTAACCAGACTGATTAAAATTTCCCCTGTTTTCACAGCACGACGCACTAAAAGATGACGTAAGCAGCCTGTATGGGATAATCTGTGGTAGAAATCCACATTTCTTTCCGTAAAATACGCAAGTATGCACTTTAATATGATGTTATAATCCGGATGAACGATTTTACAGTCTCTGGCATTTACAATATCATGGAAGCTGCCACGTTTGTGCAGCCCTAGAGCAAGTGGGCCATCTTTAAATTCATCTCCAAAAGAGAATTCCATCTTGTTGCGGTATTGCCATTCATCTGGGCTTCCTTTAATTCCCAGCAGTTCATATTCTGGCACAACAGGATTTAGTAAATCTGTCACCTGTCTCAATTTCATCTGCAGCTGGTTCTCATATGAAATTGTCTGATAGCTGCACCCGCCACAAGGTCCAAAAGCTGGACATTTTGCTTCACGTGTCTCTAGGGTGGAGGGTTCTAATACTTCCAGTAACCGTCCCTCTGCTTTTCCATTTCTTATTTTATTTACTGAAAAGCGGATTTTCTGACCTGGAAGTGTGTTCTTTACCGTCACTTTTCTACCTTCCACTTTTACGATTCCCTTACTTGGAAAATCGGCTTTTTCTACAATGCCTTCATATACTTGGCCCTTTTTCATTGTATGCTCCTTCAAATATATATTCTTCGTCCATTCTACTATTTCATAGATAAGCCGTCAAGAAGTTTTAAATCGGCCCTTGTCATTTTCTGAATGATTTACTATAATAATAAGTCGGTTAAATAATATTTATTTGAATAGAGTAGAATGGAAGTGAAACGATGGAGTTTCTAATTGATACCCACACCCACACCCTTGCTAGTGGTCATGCTTACAGTACAATGAGCGAAATGATTACGATGGCAAAGGAAAAGGGGCTGAAATATCTTGGAATTACAGAACATGCACCTAAGATGCCAGGAACCTGTCATATTTTCTATTTTGAAAATCTGAAAGCAGTTCCTAGACAATATGGCGGTTTAACATTACTTCTAGGTGCGGAAGCAAATATAATAGACGCCAATGGTACCCTTGATTTATATGACGACCTAATGAACCGTTTGGATATTATTATTGCCAGCCTTCACAACCCTTGCTATGAATGTGGCTCTGCAGCAGAAAATACCAATGCCTATTTAGGTGCTATGAAAAATCCAAAGATTTCCATTATTGGACATCCTGATGATGGACGCATTCCTGTGGATTATGAAGTACTTGTACGTGCAGCCAAAGAACATCATGTGGTACTGGAAGTAAATAACAGTTCCCTATCCCCTAACAGTTTCCGCCAGAATACCAGGGAAAATGTAATGACTTACCTGTCTTTATGCAAGGAACAAGGGGTTCCCGTTATCTATGGAAGTGATGCGCATATCTGCTATGATGTGGCGAACTTTACCTTTGCAAAAGAAATGACGGATGCAGCAGCATTCCCTAAGGAACTTATTGTCAACTATAATCAGAATTTAATTGAAGAATATATTTTAACAAAAAACAAACATACAACTTTACTTTAAAACTTTACTGTGATAAAATAAATAAAAAATTAGTTTTAAGCGCATTCTGGGATTTTTATGATGTTTTATCACAGTTACGCTTTGAAATGAGGAGATTACATGAATAAAAAGTTAAAAACACCGGCTGTTGATTTTTTATTTGATGCAATATTAAGTTTAAATAGTCTAGAAGAGTGCTATACATTTTTTGAAGACATATGCACTATAAATGAATTATTGTCATTATCCCAACGTTTTGAAGTTGCAAAAATGCTGAGAGAACACAGAACATATCTGGAAATTGCAGAAAAGACAGGGGCTTCTACTGCTACAATCAGCAGAGTAAACCGTTCTTTAAACTATGGAAACGACGGATATGACCTGGTATTTGAACGAATTGCACCTGAACTAGTAAAAAAGGAACAGGACTAGAATACATTTTGCTTTATAAAAATAAAGCATGCCTGAATTTTGCATAAAATAAACAAGCTCGGAAACCTGCAGTTCCGAGCTATTTTTTTTCTTTCTCTTTTTCCCTTTTCTCACGCTTCGCTGCCATAGGTGCCAGCTGTTCGTCAATTATTTTTTCAATCATCATTTTCTTACAGTATACATCAAAGCTTAACATGCAGATAAAAGAGAATGTTGTTAAAAATTCACGATCTTCTTCATTTTCAGCATTTTGGAAAGTTTCTTCTGCGTCTTTATATTGTCTGATTACACTTTTCACATATCTATCAATCTGATTTCGCTCAAAACGATATACTTCTTTGTAAATTTCCTCCAGACTTATGCCATCCAGTTTTCCATAAAAACGCTCTGTAAGCGGTTCAAAAATCATCTGAATATCACTAATGGAAAGAAAACTTTTAAAATAATAGATAAAGATTAATAATAACATGTGTTCTTTGGAATACTTCTTCTTACTTGGAGAAGGCAACAGGTTATTCTTCGTATAGTTATTAATCATTGTCTTCGTAAGCATTTTATCATCTTCATACCGCTTACAAGACTTTAAGTGCTCGTCCATAAAAGTAGTGACTTGATCCATATACAAATCAATATCTGGTACTTCAGACGGTTTAATATAATTCACACGCTCCATTTTCCTTAACAGTGATCGCACATAATCCTCGTTCTTAACTGTCACAAGAAATCACCTCTGCTCCCTATTATATAGTATTTAAAACCATATCGCAAGCCATTTTTTTATTGTAAATGGATATGACCAATGCTATAATAGAAACGTATGTTTGTAAAAATAATAG
This sequence comes from [Clostridium] polysaccharolyticum, assembly GCF_900111595.1. Taxonomy (GTDB): domain Bacteria; phylum Bacillota; class Clostridia; order Lachnospirales; family Lachnospiraceae; genus Clostridium_AI; species Clostridium_AI polysaccharolyticum. Next base: position 15,698 of record NZ_FOHN01000026.1, read on the forward strand.
TTAATTGGAGGCCTCTATGAGCATTTACGATACATTAAATCCAGAACAGAAGAAAGCAGTAATGCATGACCGTGGACCTTTGTTAATTCTTGCAGGTGCAGGTTCTGGGAAAACAAGAGTTTTAACTCACAGAATCGCATATTTAATCGGCGAAGCAGGTGTAAATCCCTGGAACATTCTTGCCATTACCTTTACCAATAAAGCTGCACGGGAAATGCGGGAACGTGTGGATAAAATTGTGGGATACGGTTCCGAAAATATCTGGGTCAGCACTTTCCACTCTGTTTGCGTCCGTATATTAAGAAGACACATTGACCGATTAGGATATGATACAAACTTTGCCATATATGATTCGGATGACCAGAAAACATTAATCCGTGAAGTCTGCAAATATTTAGATATTGATACGAAGAAATACAAAGAGCGTTTCTTAATGGCAGCCATCTCCAGTGCCAAAGATAAACTCATATCGCCTGAACAGTTTGAAAGGGAAAACCAGGTGGACTTTGGCAAGCGAACCATCACTAAGGTTTACAAAGAATATCAGGCTAGGCTTAAGAAAAACAATGCCCTTGATTTTGATGATTTAATAAACAAAACCGTAGAATTATTCCAGACTAACGAAGATGTTCTTGGCTATTACCAGAACCGCTTTAAGTATATTATGGTAGACGAATACCAGGATACCAATACAGCACAATTTGAACTAATCCGTACTTTAGCTTCTACCATTAACGAAACTGGTGAAGTGGAACATAATTTATGTGTAGTAGGTGATGATGATCAGTCCATCTACAAATTCCGTGGAGCCAATATTTACAATATCCTGCATTTTGAAAAAGAATATCCAGATACGGCAGTCATTAAGTTAGAGCAAAACTACCGCTCTACCAAAAATATTCTGGCTGCTGCAAATGAAGTAATTGCCCATAACACAGAACGTAAATCCAAAGCTCTTTGGACAGAAAAAGAAGAAGGCGATCCGATTTACTGGCAGGTATTTGATTCGGATTGGGAGGAAGCGGAATCCATTGCATCAGACATTGCGTCTGCTGTTCTTCATGGTGGAAAAAATTATGATGATTTTGCCATTTTATACCGGACGAATGCTCAGTCCCGTATTCTAGAGGAACGCTTAGTCAATCTAAATGTCCCTTATAAGATTATTGGCGGGGTAAACTTTTATCAAAGAAAAGAAATTAAAGATTTGCTTTGTTATCTAAAAACAATTGACAATGGAACTGATGATATTGCGGTAAAACGTATTATTAATGTTCCAAAGCGTGGAATCGGCTTAGCCAGTGTTGATAAAGTACAGGTTCATGCAATTGGAAAGGGGATAAGTTTCTATCAGGCACTAAAGGAAGCAGACTACATCCCAGCACTTGGCCGTGGTGCTAGTAAAATCAGTCCATTTGTCAGCATGATGGAAATATTAAAAGGAAAAATACAAAATCCCGATTACTCTCTTTTAGACCTATTTGATGAAATTATTGAAGCAACTGGATACGTGGAAGAACTAAAAGAAGATGGAACCATTGAATCCCAGACTCGTATTGAAAACATTGAGGAACTTCGTAACAAAATCGTTTCCTATCTGGATTCTGCCGACGAGCCATCTTTAAGTAATTTCCTTGAAGAAGTATCTTTAATTGCTGATATTGATAATGTTACAGACGACACTAATGTAGTTATTCTGATGACCATTCACAGTGCCAAAGGGCTTGAGTTCCCTTACGTGTATATGTGCGGTATGGAAGACGGCATTTTCCCAAGCTATATGACCATTACTTCAGACGATGCTTCGGAAATTGAGGAAGAACGCCGTTTATGCTACGTTGGCATTACAAGAGCCCAGACAAAACTGTCTTTAAGTGCGGCTAAAATGCGTATGCAGAATGGAGAAATGAAATTTAACAAACCTTCCCGTTTTATTAATGAGATTCCTCGTTATTTATTAAAACAGCAAGGTACTATTAAAACTCCTAGATTCCCACGAGAAGATTCTGCATTCGGTAATTCTTATGGCAGTTTTTCAAATTACAGTACCATTTCCAACAAAATGGCATCTTCTCCTTATCAGAAGTCTGCTCCTATTGGAAAATCAGCTGCCATGTTTGACAAACCCAAAACAGGAACTAAAGCCCTTAACAGTATTCCAGGCCTTCAAAAAGGACTTTCAGCTCCTACGGCAAAAGCATTCCAGCCTAACTACAAAGTTGGCGATACCGTTAAGCATATTAAATTTGGTACCGGAATGGTTACCAAAATGCAGCAAAGCGGCACAGATTATGAAGTAACTGTTGATTTTGGTGGCAGCCAAAGAAAGCTTCGTGCTTCTGTGGCCAGATTAAAGAAACTATAATTCCAATTAAGTTAGGAGGCTTTGCATACAAGGCTTCCTTTTATTACCAATGCACAAACAAACGATATTCAGAAAGGAATTGAGTTCTTACTAAAACATGGCTACACTTACGAAGAAATTGTTAATACATTTCCTGATAGTGATTTAGAACTCATTGCAAATGCAACTTCATTTAATGAAAATGAAATTGTTAGCACAACTGATGAAAACGGAAACATTTTAAATAACAGCACATCATTATTAACAAGTAACTACATAGTTCTACCAGATAAAGATGTAAAATCAACTACAGGTGGTAAGTTGCAACAAAGAGTTGATGTTTTTGGTTTAGACGATAACACAGTAATGTTATCATATTCATTTCATTGGTTAGAAATCCCCAAAAATCGAAAAAAAAACAGACCAACCGTTACATCCTCACACGGGGTAGGCTTTTCATTTTCTTTTGCAAAAGATACTACCCATGCAGATGGCATCAAAGATCATCAAGCTTGGGATGATCGTGGATACATAAGCTGTCGTGCAACTATAAAAAGTAGTAATTTATGTTTATGGTCTAGATACTATCATCAGCAAGGTGTGTTATCGTTATCACCTAGTATATCTCTTTCAGGTGCTAACGTTTCATTAAGCAACGATTACCAGATGGAATTAATGCTTCCAAATCCTTATTTAAACGTAAAAGCCAAATAATTAATGATAATAAATAACTGATTAAAAATGATGTGCCTGAATTTATATACCGCCTCCAAAAGCCAGATCAAAAATCCAACATTGGAGGCGGCTATTTTTTATACTAAACTATTATCACTAAATTAAGAGAATATTGCCCTAATATACCTTAGAGGCGATGGCAATTTTAAATACTTAACATTCTTCTGTACTTACTACTGCTCCATCATAAAGTACTTCTACCTTTTCTGCTTTAAAATTATCATAGGATGACCAGTCATTCTGATAGAAACGTACTCCCATAGATAAATTACCTTGGGCAAAAAAAACTGCATCTGTAAAAGCCAGTTCTAAATATCCATCATAAAAGGTACCTTTTACATCACTTGCATAATTTATATAATAAGGTGCTTTATTTAATGAAATACCAGCATTGTCGCAAGAGAATGTCTGTGGCTTGCTGCTAGTTTTCTTATAATAAAAACGCACTGTTACTTTTGAAATATCAATTTCCTCTTTGCTGCTAGAAGAAGTTATCTTGTAGCTTTGAGATACTCCGCCACCAAGGCTAGTTGTGACAGATACAACTGGAACTGCACCAGATAGTTCCACGGGTTTAGCAGAAGCACTTGGTACCGGTGTCTTGACTGGTTCAACCGATGGACTTGGTGGGATTACAGCTGGTTCTGCTGACGGGCTGGTGGCAGGCTGTTTACTTGGCTCTGCTGATGGACTGACAGCAGGCTGTTTACTTGGTCTTTCTGTAACCATTGAACCGTTCTTTTCCTGCATTTTCTTAGACATTGTCATGAAATAGTCTAAGATTTTATCCCCATCCATTACCGTAAATGGACTTAAACGGAATGTGTTAAACTCCCAGAACAATGCACCTGCCGCATCTTCTTCCTCAATCGTATCATAAACGGAACGCCAATATGCTTCGTATTTTTCGTAAGGCAAGTTGTTGTGTGCATTAAATTCTCCAATTACAATTGGTTTGCCCACTTCTTCATGGGCATCTTTTATCCATGCACGAACTAATTTCGCATTTCCTTCCGGTGTCAATCCTGCCCAGCCTTCTGATGGGTATGGATGGGCACTGCAGAAATCTATATATGGTGACTGTTGTAAATACACAAATGGATTTCCTTCATTTCCACCAAAACCATATTTTGCTTCATGGCCTTCAATTCCTGCACATACCATATGATTCGGATCTAAAGATTTTAGATAACTTGCAGAAGCATCTACCCATTTACGAAGAGTTTTTCCACTAGCATCTTCCTCGGTGCTGTAATCTTCATATCTAGGTTCATTCATCAAATCCCAAGCGAAAATGTCTGGGTCATCTTTGTATGTTTCTCCTGTAAAATAGTTGACACGATTTACAAAGTGATCAATATAATTCTGATACCATTTCTGGCAATCTTCATTGGTGAACCATTCACAACGTGCTTTATAATTTCCAGAATCTTTTCCTGCCCAGTTAAGTTTTTCATCAATACCGCCATAAGCATCCCAGAAATTTTCTAACGTAATAATCATTTTAATGTCATATTTTTCTGCACATGACATAATATAATCAAAGAGCATAAACTGTGCTTCATTGTATTTTCCTGGTGCCGTTTCAAAACCATGCCATGTTTCGGAAGAAAATCCCCATGTACGGCAGACAGTTACACCGTTTTTAGCCATTAATGCAAATCTTTCTTCAATTTTTTCCTGGTTCATAAATTTATCACAGATTAATTCTTCTGTAGAATCGTTCCATCCGTCGCCCAATGTAAACAGATCATATGAGTTACATCCCGCAAAATAAAAGGGATGGCCATCTAGCATAAATTTTGTTCCTTGTGTGTATACAAATCCTTCATCCGAAGATGCTGCTTTTACCGTTTTACTGCCAATGCTTACACTTCCTGGGATTGCAAGTGCGGCTGCAAGACACAGTGCAAGACATTGTCTGATTGATTTTTTCATTTACGTTCCTCCCTTATTTCTTTTGAACTAACCTAACTATAGACTAAAATTCTTCTTACTTATAGTAGTTTTGTTCTAAATGTAAAGCTAATCTGTATAACATGTCAAAGCCTATGAGCGATTCACTTTCTAATCTTATTTTCTACTTTTTTTAGTAATATTCCTATAATTTTAATTAGTAAAAACGCTACTGTTGTGATATAATAATTGTATTGTTATACAAATTTAAAAGAAAAGAGGAAAGGACGTGTTTTTCATGAATAGTAAACTTGAAGAAATCTCATCAAAACTGACTCAGCTGCTTCATAAAAAAGAAGAAGAGGAAAAGAGAAATTGTCCTATCGTCATGATTTTAGCAATTATCGGTGCTGTTACTGCAGTTGCTGCCATTGCTTACGGGGTTTATAAATATTTCTCACCAGACTATTTAGAAGACTTTGATGATGATTTTGATGATGACTTTGATGATGACTTTTACGAAGATGATGAAGTAGTATCTTTCTCCACAAGCAAGGAAGAAGATAAGGCTTCTGATGATTCTGAAGAATAATATAGAGCTTTAAGCTGTTATCCGTTACAAGGTAACAGCTTTTTTTCTGTTTTTCCAGAAAATTTACATCTTAATACCTTATATCTATCATGTTACAATACTCAACACAAAAAAGTATTTACTATTTCTTTTGTTATGCTATGATTATTTTAACAGAGGAAATATTCTATTCTTCTGCCATAGGATAATCATTGATAATTAATAAGGAGGTTTACTTATGAAACGAAAAGTGTTTTTACCAGTTCTACTAATGATTGCCATGATACTTACCAGTATGAATATCATGGTTCCAGCATCACAAGTCCAAGCGGCAACCACTTGGAACAATACTGCTAATGTGTCCTGGATCGACTCTAGCAAAAAAATTGTTGCATTTGCATTTGACGATGGTCCTGTAAATGGAAATACTGCTACAAGAATCCTTGATACGTTAGAAAAGTACCAAATGCATGCTACTTTCTTTTACGTTGGCAACCAGATTAACAATTCCAACAAAGCAGAAATCCAGCGTGCTTACAGATTAGGAAATGAAATTGCTAACCATACCTGGACTCATCCATACTTAACCAACATGTCCTCTTATCAGATCCAAGATGAGGTAAATAAAACAGCAAATCAGTTAAGAAGCATCACAGGTGCCAGCAATGCAAAATATTTAGTACGTCCACCATATCTTGCAACAAACCAGACTGTTTTCAATGCTATTGATACACCATTAATCACATGCAGCCTTGATAGCCAAGACTGGAACGGTGCAAGCAAAGACACCATTATCAGCCGTGTATTAAATGGTGTGCAAGATGGTTCTATTCTATTAATGCACGAAACATACAACACAACCGCAGAGGCAGTTGCATACCTTGTTCCTGAATTAATCAAAAGAGGTTATGTAATCACTTCTGTTTCTGAGTTATTTAAAATGAAAGGCAAAACAATGACTTCTGGACAGGTTTACACTTCCTGTTCTGGACGTAATGTTGTTAACAACACTAACCCTGTAACTAGCATAGCTCCAAGTTCAGCTCCAGTTCAGCCAAATGCTAGTATCCAAAATGGTACATATTATATCAAAAATGTAAATGCACAGAAATATTTACAAGTCAAGGGCAATACTGGTGCCGACGGACAGAATGTGGAAATCGGTGCTGGTACTGGTGCTGCTGGCCAGAAATGGCTTGTAACCAACACTTCCGACGGCTATGTAACATTAACAAGTTCTGTTGGCAATTACATGCTTGATATCGCCAACGGTGCAGATGAAAATGGTGCAAATGCCCAGATTTACTCTGCTTACTCAGGAGACCCACAGAAATTCCAAGTAAAATTAACATCGACAAATGGTGTTTACACTATCGCTTCTAAAGGCAGCAACGGCTCAAAAGTATTAGATGTATCTGGCCGTGGAACTGCTGACGGAACCAATGTACAGCTTTACACAAGTAATGGACAGACTAATCAGCAATGGATTTTTGAAGCGGTAAATCAGGCTCCTGCTGCAACTCCAAGTCCATCTGTAAAACCAAGTGCAGCTCCTAGCATCGCTCCATCTGTGGCACCTAGTGCAGCTCCTAGCATCGCTCCATCTGTGGCACCTAGTGCAGCTCCATCTGCAAATCCAGGAAACACATCTGGAACTTTACCTGCTGGTATTACATGTACTTACAAAGTAACCGGTGACTGGGGAAGCGGTTACCAAGGTGAAATTACTGTAACCAATGCTTCTGGAAAATCCTACAATGGATGGACTTTAGGCTTTACCTTATCAAACAGCATTAACTCCTTATGGGGTGCTGACCTTGCAAGCCAGACTGGTTCTAAAGTAACAATTAAGAGTCCTTCCTGGTCAGGTGCATTTGCTTCTGGCTCATCTGTAACAATCGGATTTGTTGCAACAGGAAGTTCCTCTAATGCACCATCTGGATTTACCTTCCAATAAATAAACCACTGCAAAATATCAAAAGTGCCACCTAGTAATCTAAGTGGCACTTTTCTATTTAAAAAGAAATTCTGTACTCTCCTAATTCTGAGTTGCTTTTACTGCCTTTTCTGAATACGATATGGTTACTAGTTCTTCATAAGGAACTATTTTCTCAATCACCTTTGAATCCTTTAAAATATTCTGTAACAGTTCAAAGTTTTCTTTTTGGAAAATAGTATCTTCCTTCCAAGTATCCTGCTCATAATATCTTTCTACAATGGCCTCTATCACTTTCCTATCGGTCTCAGGAAATTGTGGCTGAATCACCAGAGCAATTTCATCTGGCGTATGGGTTGCCACATAATCAATGCCTTTTTGAATTGCATTCGTAAAGGACTGTATAACCGCTGGATGCTTCTTTATATAACTCTTCTTTGCCGAGAACGCTGTATAAGGAACCAGCCCACTCTCCACCCCAAGTGAGGCCACAATTTTACCTTTGCCTTCTAACTCAAGTGCTTCTGCTGCCGGCTCAAATTCAACGGTATAATCACCCTCTCCCGCTGAAAATGCTTCCGCTGTATATCCAAAATCTATATTCTTTATAATTTTCAAATCAGAACTAGGATTTAATTCTTTTCCCTTTAGAATGTACTCAAAAACCATTTCTGGCATACCGCCTTCACGGCCTCCTAATACGGTCTTATTCTTTAGGTTACTCCATTGAAACTCTTCCTCTAAATCTCTGCTCACAAGGAAATTGCCAGCTCGCTGGGTCAGCTGTGCAAAGTTTACAACGTAATCCTTCGCCCCTTCCTGATAAACGTAAATAGATGATTCCGAACCCATAAATCCAATATCACTGTCTCCAGATAATACCGCTGTCATAGTTTTATCTGCACCCAGGCCATTTACTAGCGTTATTTTCAAACCCTCTTCTTCAAAATATCCTTGCTGGATCGCTACATACATTGGTGCATAAAAAATAGAGTGTGCAACTTCCGTTAGGGTAACTTCTGTATACTTATTCTGCTTTCCACATCCTGTTAATGGGATAACCAAAAAAACAATGCATACACAAAAACTTATAAAACGACTCATTTTTTTCACCTGAAAAGCCCCCCCATATTCTAACTGCATCATAGTTACTTTTATGATATCCTATGAAGAATCGGGGACTTTGGTTCTTCTTTCTATTTCAAATCACAGTTTTGAAACAACTGTTTCGTAACACTGTGGTATTCACTTAAATGATTCATTTTCCGTATCTCTTTTAAATATTTATCTGCACCTGTGAAAGATTGACCCATATAGAACCATACTTCCTTCATTTTAAACAATACATTTCTGTCACCTGACATAATCTCCTGGTACCCTGCACATAATTCCTCATGAAAGTCAATTAATGTCTGTTTATCTAATGTTTTCCCTTTTGCGATCTCTTCTCCCAGCGCTGGATTCCTTATAAGCCCTCTACCTATCATTATGGACTCAACTTGCGGAAATGTTTCCTTTATCCGATGATAATCTTCCACCGTTACAATATCTCCATTGTAGCATACAGAATTCTTGCTTTCTTTCACTGCCATGGAAAACACCTCTAAATTTGGTTTATTTTTATAATAATCCTGCTGCACTCTAGGATGAATGATTAACTCTTCTATTGGGTACTGATTATATAACTTAAGGATATCCACAAACTCCTCTGGATCTTCCACGCCAATTCTTGTTTTGATGGACAGCTTCACATGAATCCCTTCATAAACCTTATCTAAAAAACGCTCTAAATCTTCTAGATGTAATAGAAAACCAGATCCCTTCTTCTTAGTAACAACAGTTTTTGCTGGACAGCCCAAGTTCAGATTGATTTCCCGATACCCATATCCTTCCAAAAAATGGGCCATTTTAAGAAACTGCTCTGCATTGTTGCTAAGTATCTGTGGTACAGCAACAATCTCTTTATTATTTTCAGGTAAAATGTCCCTTAGTTCTTTTGATTTGAGTTTTCCTGTCTGACTGGTTACTATAAAGGGAAGAAAATATTTATCTATATTCCCAAAATATTTCTTGTGTGCATTTCTATAAACGTATCCCGTTACCCCCTCTAAGGGTGCAAAATATAACTTATCCATTCCGTTCTTATTCCTCATTTATAAATTTCTTAACTTTCTGCAGTTTCTTTTCCAATCTGATTGCCATACTCAAAAAATTCCTTTATCCCGTTCTAAGCCGTTTTTATTGGCTTAACGGCTGGAATATCAGGCCAAAAGATTTCTTTCTATTTTTCTAAGTATAGCCCATTCTTATACAAATGTAAACGTAACTTTAAAAATTCAGATTCGTACATGCACACAAAAAAACTCTGTTTAATAAAATAAAAAATGTCAATACTTTTGCTGGAGAATAAATTCAGAAAGGGTTGAGGGTTATGTGTATATTTTCTAACCAGGTGCTACAGATAGAAAATACTGATTTTACCAAATGGCCTACCATTAATGGAGATGCAGTTGTATTAGAAACGGCTCGTTCCGAATACTTAGATACCTGTCTTGAAAAATTGAATTATTTCATGAACCGTTATGTATCCCACATGAATTACCCAGTATGGGAAAAATATGCAGATGTGATAGAAGACATCTTAGCCCATCGCAATTAATAAAACATTACGCAATTGCGGAATTTCCTAAAATTAAAAATGACTGCCTCGCCTATATTTCTTGCGGTGCAGTCATTTTCATATATTTCCACTTAATTATCTTCCAAAAAAGCTAAATGGATCTTCATTGTAAAAGTCATTTCCATTATCACCATTTGGATTCTGGTTTGGATTTTGATTTCCGTTTGAACTAGAGCCTGATTTTGAATCTTTATCCAATTCCGATTTGGATCCCATTGTAACTGTAAATTCTTTTGTTTCGTATTTACCACCGTTATTAACAGCTACATTAATAGTGACCATATCCCCTGCATGTAAGGAACTTAACACTTTCATTAAATCGTCTTTATTTTCAACTTTCTTTCCATCTAAGCCTACAATAACCATACCAGTATTTAAGCCTGCTTTCTTGGCTGGAGAGCCTTCCGCAATCTCTGTCACATAAACACCCATTGGAATATTAAATCTTACGGAATTACTCTTTGTAATATCCTGGCCTACAATTCCCAGATAAGCATCTTCTTTGGAGCTGCTCTTTCCCTGCATTAAATTTTCTATAATTGGCTGGGCATCTGAAATTGGAATAGCGTATCCCATACCTTCTACTTCTGTTGTAGCAGTCTTAACAGAATTAATGCCAATAAGCTGTCCTTTAGCATTTAACAAAGCACCACCACTATTTCCAGGATTAATTGCAGCATCTGTCTGCATTAGTGTCATAGAAGAATCTTCTACCGCAATTTCACGTTCCAATGCACTGATATGACCTACTGTTACAGACTGTCCATAACCTAAAGCATTTCCAATGGCAATGGCAACTTCACCAACTTTTGTTTCTTTGGACTTGCCAATACTGATTACTTTAATCTGTTCTATTGTTTCTTTTTCAATATCTGCAAACTTAACAGCTACCACTGCCAGATCTGCACTTGGATCCGCACCTTTTACGGTTCCTTTTACTGATTTTCCATCGTGGAATGTAATCTCCACTGTAGCTCCTTGCCCTGAAATAACATGATTGTTTGTTGCCACTAAAACTTCATTGCTATTCTGGCCAATAATGATTCCTGAACCATTTCCCTGTACATCCTCTGAATAGGTTCTTCCAAAGAAATCACTAACCGTTTCTGTTGCCGTAGTGGTAATTGAAACAATAGAAGGCATTACATTTTCAACTACTTTTGATACGGAATCAGCTGGTCCTGCTGCTTCCTCCGTTGTATCCAGCTTTGACTGGCCAGATTCTTCTGTTTTTTCTGTTTCATCTGGAAGTGAAGTGCTTTGTGCCATCTGCTTTTTGATATTAGCAAACTGTGTAGATAATCTGTCAACAGTCAGAAATCCTATGCTGCATACCAAAACCAGACCACTGACAACGCCTAATACAACGGCTCTCTTTCTCCATTTATTATCGTCTTTTCCAGGTCCGTGATTGCCACTGCCCATATTGCAGTTTCCATTTCCCTGATTCTGAGGATTATAGGAATTGTAATTCTGATTATCATCAAAGCTATTGCCCTGATTATAGCTTTGCTGCCCTCTGTCCTGATTATCATCTATATTATTGTCATGATTAAAATCTTCATTATTCATTCTTAAAATCTCCTTTCACCTATCCTCTGTTTACTAAAGAGTTTACCAGCAAAATATGTTGACTTTGTGAACATTTTCTTATTACCGCCAAATTATACGGTTTTAAAATTGCCTAATATCCTACATTTACTTGCTTCTTCCTGAATTCCGTACAGTGCATTCTGAACCCCTGAATCTTGGAAGTTTCCTTCAAACTCTACAAAGAAACGGTATTCCCACTTCTTCCCCTGGATAGGTCTTGACTCAATCTTTGTCATATTTAAATTATTGTAAATAAAATGTGAAATCATATTATGCAGCGATCCACATTCATGTGGCAGCTGCACGCATATGCTTACTTTGTTAGAATCTTCCAGATAAATCGGCTCTCTTGCAATAATAATGAAACGTGTTGCGTTCAATGCCTCGTAATTAATATTTTCCTGCAATACCTCAAGTCCGTAATATTCTGCTGCTCGCTTGCTTGCAATAGCACCATACTGCAGATTCTGTTCTTGTGCAACCTTTTTAGCACTAATGGCTGTGCTCATATATGGTACCTGCTCCATCTTAGGGTACTTCTCTAAAAAACTGGCACATTGCATAAGCCCCTGTTCATGAGAAAATACTCGAGTCAGGTTTTCTGCTTTTGCTCCTGGCAATCCCAAAAGACATTGATTTACTTTTATTTCATGTTCTCCAATAATATAGTTATCATAATCAATTAACAAATCAAAGCAGTCCGTAATGCCGCCAGTAGATGAATTTTCAATTGGCAATACCCCATAATCTGCATTTCCAAGCTTTAATTCTTCCATGACTTCTTTAAAAGTTTTCACGGAATAGGATTCCACTTTTTCTCCAAAGAATTCAAACATGGCCTGTTCCGTATAAGCTCCATGTTCTCCAAAGAATACAACCTTTTTACCATTCAGGTTAAGGCTTTTTACTGGTTCTAGATTATGTGCTGCTTCATCCCGTTTCAGCAGAGAATACTGAAGCTTCCGGCTAATGGACATAATCTGTGCATAAATCTCCTGTACTCCTTGCCTATTAAATTCATCTTTTGCCATTCCACCTAGTTTTTCTAATATCTCTTGTTCTCTTACTTTATCAAATATCTTTTTACCAGTTTCTTTTTTATATTTCGCAACTTCTACAGAAACACCCATTCTTTCCTGAATCAGTTCTGCAATCTGTTTGTCAATACTGTCAATTTTTTCTCTGCTTTCTTTTAAATCCATATACTTTGCCCTCTCTTTTTTCTCGATCTTTTGGTGTTTTCTAACTCTCTCTATAGTACAGAATTAACTTTATTATAAGCTATAATAAACCATTATATTACTGGTACATATTATATACTAGGGTTTTCAAAATAACAAGTCTAACTCCAATGCAAGTTAAGCTTGCTTTGAAAGATCTGGTAATTTATAATAGAATTACATATATTTTTAGGAGGAACTGCTTTGAAACAAAAAATACTTTTTCCAATTGCAATGGTACTCATCATCTCCATTTTAATTGCATATGCCAATTTTTCAAGTAAAATGGAATATAACAATGAAATGGTTATGGGCAATACCCCAGGTAATATTATGAATGGTGGCTATTATTGCGAAGACGGCAACACAATTTATTTTAGTAACCTAAATGACTTCGAAAAATTATATTCCATGGATTTAAACTGCAGGAATTTTAAGCGGATTTTAAATTCCACAGTCTCTGACATTAATTGTGCAGGCAAATACATATACTATGCAGGCAGAAATAATAAATACAAATCTGCTAATGGAAAAGGTGCTGGAGCGACATTATCCAGTGGCGGAGTCGGGCTTTTCCGATCCAGCCGAAAGGGAAACCATACCAAACCTCTTTACAGCAAGACAATTGGCAGTATGCTTCTTTCAGGAAACCATTTATACTATCAGCATTATGACAAAGTACATGGTTTATACTTATACAAAACAGGAATTGATGAAAAAGAAGGCAAATGTCTATTTCAGTCCAAAGTAAGTCCTGTTGGCATTGACAATGGCAGTCTGTATTTTTCAGGAACAGAATCGGATCATAACATTTACAAAATGTCCCTGCGCAATGATTCTTATGATCGTCTGTACGAGGGAAACTGTTCCAATGTTATCGTTTTCCAGAATAAAATATACTTTATTGACTTAAATAATAACTATGCCTTAACACGAATAAACTTAGACGGAACGGAACCTGTCGTTCTGGTAAATAAGCATATCCTTACTTATAACTTTAGCTTAAACGGCAATTTTTTATATTACCAGATAGATAACCAGCAGGACAGCTATATCTGCCAGATGGATATGGAAACCCGTCAAGAAATCATTTTATTGAAAGGAAATTTTTGTAATATTTGTACCACTAGTAATTACGTATTTTTCCGAGAATTCGATACGGAAAATGAATACGTTATCAAAGACGAAAAAAATCCGAAACTGAATTTCTTTAAACCGCCAGTTTTAAAATAATATAATAAACATGCAAAGAATGGAAATGCCGATTAGCAATTTGAAAAATCGCTAATCGGCACTTCTTTTCTTCCCTTTTTAATCAATCTGACGTATAATTTGAACAGATTATTTATACTTCTAAAAAGGATAAGCTTAACTCCACTAACTATTGTGGCTTATATCTTTCATTTATTCTTTTCGTGATAGTTCACAAAAAAGCTGATATACTGTTTTCTGCAACAATGGATGCTTTTTATCTGGCGCAATTTCAGCTAAAGGACGAAGCACAAAATCCCTTAAATGCATTTCCACATGAGGTATCTTTAAGTCCATTTCCCAAATTACGTCTTCTTCATATAGCAGAATATCTAAATCAATAGTTCTTGGTCCCCAATGAATGATTCGTTCTCTGCCAAGTTTCTGTTCTATAACTCCAATTTCATCCAGTAATTCTCTTGGAGAAAGCAGCGTTTTTATAGTTACAGCTCCATTTAAGAAATCATCCTGCTCTACACAACCATATGGCTTTGTTACAAAAAATTCTGATACCTTTTCCACTCTGACTTTTGGATGCTTAGAAAGCATAGAAATCGCCTGTTCCAGATTTTTTCTTTTATCTCCCATGTTAGAACCAATGCTTAAGCATGCTTCCTTCCATTTCCGTTCAATAGAAACTGCCACAGTCTCTAGTGGAAGCAGAATAGGTGCCCAAGGTTTTTTCATTTCTACTCTTACCTGTTCAATAGGAAACCGAACCAGCAGTTCATTGGCAACATGTTCTGCTGCTGCCTCAATTAATCGAAAGGTATTTTCTTGTAAAAATGTATTAACAAAATGTGCAACTTCGGCATAATTTACAGAATCCTTTAACTCATCTGACTTTCCCGATTTTCTTGTATCTGTTCCAAGCTCTAAAGAAAGTAAAAATTTCTGCCCCAGTACATTTTCTTCTTCTAATACTCCATGATGCGCATATACTTCCAAATTCTCAATCTTAATAGTATCCAATTTTTTCTCCTTTACTCTCCAGCCTGTAGAATCGCTTCTGTCATTTTTATAGCACGTACATTGGCCTTTACGTCATGAACACGAACAAACTGACATCCCTTCATCACAGCCATCACTGTAGTCGCTAAAGTTCCTTCTTCTCTTTCTGTTACTGGAAGATTGAGGGCCAGCCCAATTACGGATTTTCTTGAAGTTCCAAGAAGGACTGGATAATCTAATAATAGCAGCTTTTCTAAATGCTTCATTGCCAGCAGATTCATTTCATATGCTTTAGCAAAGCCAACTCCTGGATCTAAAATAATTTTATCGTCACCAATTCCTGCCTGTTTCGCTATCTGAATGGATTCTTTTAAATCCTGAATCCATTCATCTACAAAACTGGCATAATCCTGATTGTTCCGATTATGCATAATACATACTGGCTTTTCATATCTTTTTACAATTTCCGCCATTTCATCATCATATTTTAAGCCCCAGATATCATTCACCAGATCTGCCCCTGCTTTGCAGGCTTCCCTTGCTACCTTTGATTTGTATGTATCAACGGAAACGGGAATATCAAAATTTCTTTTAATGGCTTCTATCACTGGCACTACACGCTCAATTTCTTCTTCATCTGCTATCTTAGTATAATTTGGTCTGGTAGATTCTCCACCCACATCCACTATTGCTGCCCCGTCCTGTATCATTTCCTCTACATGCTGCAGTGCCTTGTCTTTCTGATTCCAGCTTCCTCCATCTGAAAAGGAATCTGGTGTCACGTTCAAAATTCCCATAACGTGTGTATGCTTCAGAGAGAATCTCTCTTTTCCTATGATCATTTCTTCCATCATGTTCTTTTCCTCCCAAACTAATACAGAATATGCCTGTTTTTCTTCTCATCTGGCCATTTACAAGCAGCTTGTGCTTTACAGGAAAAGCAGTCTCTTGAAAGTTTATCTGCCTGGTATAAAACCTTTCCCAAAGTTCCATCTGCACCATTTTTCCGATGTTCTTTAATTGCTGTTATTATCTCTTTTATCTGTTCTTCTGTAAATCCACACTTAGGCAGCCAGTCCAGTGCCATTAACACGCTTCCAGACTCATGAGAACAGAATCCTTTATATTCATATGCCCTGCCCATATCGTGTAAAAAAGCAGTTACATATATCATTTCCTTACTCAGTTCTAACTTATTTTCAAGGGAAAGGATATACGCAATCCGGGCTACATCCCGAAAATGCTCCTTTCCATGCCTGCAGTAAATTCGTTCTTTCTCGAAATCTTCTATCTGTTCCAATACCACTTTATAATCTGGCAAGTCTAAGAGTTTTTCTAATCGTTCCATACTATTTATCCTTTAATAAGCTGAAAGAAAGTCTGTTTTAAAGATTCCTTTTCCTCAAAAATACCCTTTGTTACAAATGAAACGGTCTTTGAGCCTGGTTTTTTAATACCTCGCATTGTCATACACATATGCTCTGCTTCTATATATACCATAACCCCTTTCGGCTTTAAATGTTCCATAATATCTTCTGCTATCTGGCAAGTCAACTGTTCCTGTATCTGTGCCCTTCTTGCATATACTTCTACGGTTCTTGCCAATTTACTTAATCCAACCACCTTCTTATCTGGTATATAAGCAATATGCACTTTTCCGTAAAACGGAAGAAAATGATGTTCACAAACGGAATAAAATGTAATATCTTTTTCAATCACCATTTCATTGTTTTCTGCTGTAAATGTTTTACTTAAATGTTCTTCTGCATCATTTCCTATCCCTGAAAAAAGTTCCTCACACATAGCACTTATCCTGGAAGGAGTATCCAGTAATCCTTCACGATTTACGTCTTCTCCTATGCCTTCTAAAAATAACCTGACTGCTTTTTCTATTTTGTTCTTATCCATAACTATCATCCTTCCGAGAAGTAAAATTCGTAATGAATTATAACATTAAATAAAAAAAGTAGCAACAAGGTTATTTGTGGCTACTTCTTTTCCTGATTTTCACCTAAGAAAAATATGCATATACTTCTCCTAGAAATGAAAGCGAACCAAAGCACACGGTCACTTCTTCCTGATTTTTCGTTACTTGATCCAAAGCACTAAACACTGTTTTTGCATCTACCACCTCTTCCACGTACTTAGAAGCAGCCTTTGCAAGTTTTTCAGATGGCAGTGATCGTTTGCTGTTTGACTCTATGGCATACACTCTTTTTGCCTGAGGGCAAGTAATCGAAAGAATTTTCTCGTATTCTTTATCTGCAAAAATTCCTGCCACATAAGCAATCTTCTTTTCTTTAAAATACAGCTTTAACGTTTTCGCAAGAGACTTCGCTGCATCTTCATTATGAGCTCCATCTACAATGACTAGTGGCTTCTCTGACACAATAGAAAATCTTCCCTTCCATTGTGTCTGCTTCAGGCCATTTTGTATATTTTCATCTGAAATGGCAATCCCTCGCATCTGCAGAACTTTTGCCGCCTCAATGGCCAACGCTGCATTTTTCGGCTGATATTCTCCTAGCAGCATTGTCTGATAAGGAACATCCCTATAGGAAAATGCAGTACCTTTGAGGGTAAAACAGCAATTGGATATCTTCTTAAAATCCGCAAAATGACAGCTTGCTTTTCCTTTTTCACATGCTGTTTCAATTACAGGTTTTATCCTATTGCCTGCTTCACATTCTGTATAATCATAGCATACTACATCACAGTCCGGTTTAATAATGCCAGCCTTTTTCTCTGTAATTTCTTCAATGGTATTTCCAAGAATCTGCATATGATCCATGCTGATAGAAGTTAATACTGCTAAATCGGTCGTTTTAATTACATTGGTTGCATCCTCTATGCCACCAAGGCCGGCTTCTAATACAACATAATCGCACTTTTGTTCTTTATATTCCAGAAATGCCATTGCCGTCTCGATTTCAAATCCACTAGGAAGAGGTTCTTTAGCCTCATCCATGTATCTGACTGCTTCCTGTATTATTTCAATCCTTTTTCCTACTGCCCTTTTGGAAATGTACCTGCACTCTGCTTTTTCTAAAATCTGAATTCGCTCACAGTATTCTAAAACAGCAGGAGACACATACCTTCCCACACGAAAGCCTGCATCTGCAAGAATATTGGCGATATAAGCTCCTACAGATCCCTTCCCGTTGGTTCCCGCAATATGAATAAATTTTAAGTCCTTCTGCGGATTGCCTAACCTTTCTAACAGTTTTGTGATGGCATCTAATCCTAATATCATTGCTCCCTGGCTGCGGCTCTCTATAAATTTAAGTGCATCCAAATATTTCATGCCTACCATCTCCGTTCTGTTATTTAGTAACGTTCCTCTATAACCTGAAAAATATAGAATTTCAAGTATAACGATTCGTCTGCTGCCCAAAGGATTGGATGGTCTGCTGCCTGCGTACGAAACTCAATCTGGCGTAATCTCTTATGTGCGCTTCTTGCTGCCTGTTTTATAGTTTCGGCAAATAACTCTGGATCCATAAAATGAGAACAGGAACAAGTCGCAAGATATCCACCATCTTTTACAAGTTTTAAACCACGCATGTTGATTTCTCTGTACCCTTTTGTTGCATTTTTAATAGACGATCTTGATTTTGTAAATGCAGGAGGATCTAGAATTACCACATCAAATTTTTCCCCCTGCTCTTCTAATTTTGGCAAAAAGTCAAAAACATCTGCACACTGGAAGGCTGCTACATTTTCCAAACCATTTAATTTGGCATTTTCTCTCGCCTGTTCACAGCCAAGTTCGGAAGCATCTACACCTAATACACTCTTAGCACCTGCAATTGCAGCATTTAATGCAAAAGAACCCGTATGCGTAAAACAGTCTAGTACTTTTGCATCTTTGCATAATGAGTGAATTGCCTTACGGTTGTATTTCTGATCTAGGAAAAACCCTGTTTTCTGTCCTTCAGCTACATCTACGTAATATTTCACTCCATTTTCTACAATTTGGACTTTTGTATCAAATGGTTCCCCAATGAACCCTTTGATACATTCCATGCCTTCTTGTTTCCGTACTTTTGCATCACTACGTTCGTAAACACCTCGAATGTTTATTCCATCCTGCTTTAATACTTCTTTAACCAGTTCAATAATCTCAAGTTTTACCTGATCAATTCCTAATGCCAGGGACTGTACTACTAATATATCTGAAAACTTATCAATTACAAGACCTGGCAGGAAATCCGCCTCTCCAAAAATAATGCGGCAGCTGCTGGTGTCCACCGTTTTCTTTCTGTATTCCCATGCTGCCTTTACACGTTTTAATAAAAACTGGCGATCAATTACTGCATCTGCCTGTTTTGTCATCATACGTACTGTTAATTTGGAATTGGTATTCAAAAATCCTACCCCTAGTGGATACTCATCAAAGTCTACTACCTTAACAAACTGTCCATTGACAGCCCCTGCTTCTATTTGATCAATTTCATTATCATATATCCATAATCCGCCAGCCTTAAACTGTCTGCCTTGGCCTTTTTTGATTTTTACTACTGGATAACTCATCTTTCCCTCCATTCGGTGTTTTTCATCTGTTATCCTAGTAAGTATAGCCCAGTCTGAGTTTTATTACAACATTTTCTTTTCTAGTCTACTATAACTTCTCCTCCACTAGAATCTGCTAATAACACTGAGCTTCCTATTACCAGTTCATTTTCTACTTTCCCTACCTTCACCTGTTTTGTATTTCTTTCAGCAAAACCACCATTTTCACTATAATCGTATACACAATAAGCAGAATCCTGCAAGTCTGCACTGCTGGATAAAAATCCCACCTTTGAGCCATCTTCTTTTAGGCTAAGTTCTCCTATGGAAACACTCTGGGCGCTTTCTATGGAAACTCTGTCTTTTGTTTCTAACGTACCTGACTCAAGCATGCTTAAGTGAATGTTGAAGGTATCATTTCCAAAGATAAGGATTCCATTCTCTGTAAATTCTCCTGCAAATATCTGCTCGCCTAATTTATTTTTCTTATCATAAAGGAATCGCATATGTTCGTCATATTGTATTAATCGTATACCATCGGATTCAGCAGCTAGAAGTTCTATGCTCTGGCCTGCCCCTTGCACTGCAACAATATTATCTAATAATACATTGCTCGTTACCTCTTCTCCCTTCTCCAAAGTTCCTTCTTCTAACTTGTAACTCTGAATTTCTGTTCCCTGATCGCTTTGTTTTAAAGCATATATCATGTTGTCAGACATATAATATTTTGCCCCGCTTTCTTCTAGTGAGAATGTGCTGGTCTGATTACTTCCAACATTAATATAATTTAATCTTCCCGTATCTGTAAACACATAAAGATTATCACCGTTCTGGTAGGAACACTGGTAGTTTCCCTCTATGGACTTTGTAAATGCCATTTTAGGTTCATCTAGGCTGCTGACATCAAAGACACTTACTGTAGTTCCATTTTTCTCATCAGACATAATACACACAAGATGTTCTGGAAACAGATAGAAATCTTTTGTTTCCTGTTCCACTTCAAGTCTTTTCACTTCTTGAACCTGATCGGAATCGTATTTTGAAAAAATAATATTTTTTCCAGCTCCTGAATAAATCATAGAACCATCCGTTACGGCCCCCTTCCCATCTCCTTCTTTAAACCCTCTAAGTTCGCTCACTGGAATGGTCTTCTTATCTACATCTTCCAGTTTCTTATCCACTTTCTCCTTATGATTATTTACAACACTTTCCTTGTGTCCTTTATTATCATGATTCTTTTCTTTTTCAGGAAGATCTGCCACCACAGCAACGACTCCCCTATCCTCTACAAAGCTTTTCTGGCTGGCTCTTTCCATCATTCTTCCTGTCTGTAAAGAAGCACCCACTACAAGAACTAGAGAAACTGCCATAACGGCTGTTTTCCTCCGTCTGTTATTACTATGTTTTTGTTCCATGCCCTTTACTTTTTCTAGCATCTGATCTGGTTCTAAGGCCTTAGGAATTTCTATCTCTTCACTTTCTTTTCCCATCCTCTCCTCCAGCCACTTTATGTCATCGTGTTCAAACCCATTTTTGTTTGTACTCATATAAATCCTCCGTTCTATTGCCTTTCCTATACCATAGCTTGCTTTCCCCTATCTAGTGCCTTCGATATTTTGAACGATGGTACTATGTTTTTTATGTAGCAGAATAATGTGTAACGAAATTTCCTGCAGATCAAAAAAAGACAGCCAAATTCCCTGGCTATCCAAACTTTTTTGGGAGTGGGCGCATGACTGCGCCCCTTTGTTACATACAGACGTTAAAACTTTTACAATGAGTGACATGTTACAACCAGCTTAAATGGGGGGAAGCCAGTTATAATGAAAGTTTTCTGCAAGCCGCTTTCACAGCATGTAGAACGTAATCAAAGATTACTTATAGTGTGTAGGGCGTACTGGAAATATAATCATTTTATTTCCTTTGTACAGTTACTATTATAAATCTTTTACATTTTCTTTCAATAGACATGTCCTATTCTTACGTTTAATCGTCCTATTTAACATTTCAAAGAAATCTCAACTTGACTATTTTACATTTTAACACACTATTTTCTTATTTTTTTCATTATTATATCAAACATATTGCTTGTATTTTTCTCTTACACTTTTCAAAAATGTTCTTCCAATTGTAAAAGTATCGCCACTGGTCATTAACACGCTTTCCATATCCATCTGCAGGACACAGTGAATATTCACAATGACACTTTGGCTAATTCGCATAAAATTCGTAGGAAGTTTTTTTTCAATGGACTGCATCGTTTCCCGACAGGTTAACTTTCCCTTTTTGGTGTTAATAATTAACTTTTTCTGAATAATCTCAATATCTATAATATCGTAAAAGCGAACAATGGTATCCTTCCGGTTCACGCATATTTCTAAAAATTCCGTCTGTTCTTCTTCCTGATCGATTTGTCCAATTGCCCTTTTTAAAATAATTTCCATCTTCTGAGGAACTACTGGTTTTTCTAAATAGCCAACTGCAATCATATCACTTGCAACACTCTTATATTCTGTAAAATTCGTAACGAACATAATTGGTATAGAAGAATTCACAGTCTGAAGCTGCCTGGCTATCTCGATCCCATTTCTATTTGGAAACTGAATATCCAGCATTGCGATATCAATTTTTTTTTGTGTGATAAGCTGTTCTAATTCTTCCGTGTATTCTTTAAAAGGTACACACCTAAGCTGCTTTTTCAGCCGCTTTCCAAAAAGTTCTATGTACTTTTGATTTACTTCCAAACTTATTTCATCATCATCACAGACTAATACTGTATACATCCTTCTGCTCATCATTACCCCCTGTTCCTTTCATCAAGAAGTCTTTTCATTTTTTGCCAGTTGCACACCAAAGAAACCTTTATTTTAGAGTAACACATTATCCTTTTTTTATCAATATTCCTTAAATGCTGTCTTCTTCCAGTTTATAAAGTCTATAAAAGTGCAGAAAGACCCAAGTTTCTTTTTCCCTGCCTCTTTCTGCCAAACTATTTTATGATTCGATATCCACTTTCCACAAACCATGCAGATTGCAGTAAGCATAAGCTGCAACAGGCTTGTCACTGGAATGTAGTGAAAAATGAACAATTGGATCATTATCATGGGCCAGATATCTGTATTGTGCTCCATTCTGGGTTTCTAAAACAACAGTTGTTATAAGATGTTCTTCTGTCATAGGATGGGTAACACTTCCTACATTAACCGTAACAGTATTCCCGTTTATAGTTACAACAGGCATGTGCTTTTCGGCAGCTGCGTCTACACTATTGGGCGTAATCTCTTTCACATCTTGTAAACTGTCTTCGTTTGTAAATACATGTGTAATCGGTATCACTAATCCATTATTGCTACATTTGAAAAATTTTATCATGGTCTTTGTCCACCTTTCTCTTTTTCCTATGTAGTTTATGGATTCTGATAAAATATATGCAGGAAAACATTGCAATTTTTGCCATCTTGCATTATTATTATATACGCATAAACATGTAGCACGCAACATTTTTTTAAGGAGATTAACATGAAATTAAAAACCTGCATCATTATCTGAATAGAATTCTGAAAAATTATTTATGAAAATTATGTACCTGCATAAGGAGGAAATTATGATTCGTCGTCTATCTAAAAGTATTCGTGAATATGCATTTATGACCTGGATGACACCTGTTATGATGACAGGAGAAGTTGTATGTGAATGCTTTATTCCTATGTTGACAGCATCTTTGATTAATAACATTCAAAGTGGCTGCGAACTGTCTATCATTGTGAAATATGGCTTAGGATTAACTTTAATGGCTATTTTATCCTTAACTTTTGGCTGTCTTGCTGGCGTCTTTTGTGCTACGGCTTCCACAGGCTTTGCTAAAAACCTTCGCCATGATTTGTTCTATAAAGTGCAAGGCTATTCCTTTTCTAACATTGACAGATTTTCAACATCATCGTTAGTAACCAGACTGACAACAGATGTCAATAACGTCCAAATGGCATTTATGATGATTATCCGTATAGCTGTAAGAAGCCCTCTTATGCTTATTTTTGCTTTTATTATGTCCATCCGTGTAGGCCGTAAGCTGGCATGGATTTTTGCTGGCTTTATTCCGTTTCTCGGATGTGCCCTGGCATATATCATTTATAAAGTAATGCCTCTATTCCGGGCTGTTTTTAAAAAATATGATAAACTGAATAACTCTATTCAGGAAAACATAAAAGGAATACGTGTTGTAAAAAGTTTTGTACGAGAAGAATATGAGAAAGAAAAATTTTTTGCTGCTTCTGATGATGTGCGAAAGGATTTCACTCATGCAGAAAAAATCCTTGCCTTTAACCATCCTATTATGCAGTTCTGCATTTTCTGTTCCTTGATACTGATTTCTTTTTTTGCATCAAAACTGATTATAACCTCACATGGATCTTACATTAACATTGGCTCTCTAACAAGCATGATTACCTATTCTATGCAGATTTTAATGAGCCTTATGATGCTTTCCATGATTTTTGTTATGTTGACACTTTCTTCTGCATCTGCGAAACGTATTGCAGAAGTATTGGACGAAGAAAATGACTTAAAAAATCCAGAACATCCTATTATGGAAGTTCCAAATGGCAGTATTGATTTTGAAAATGTAAGCTTCCAGTATTCAGCAAAAGCAGACAAAATGACTCTTGCTGGCATAAACCTTCATATTAATGCTGGTATGACAGTAGGTATTATTGGAGGAACAGGTTCTGGCAAAACAAGCTTAATACAGTTAATTTCCCGTTTATATGACGTAACGGAAGGCTCTGTAAAAGTCGGTGGAATAGATGTAAGGGAATATGATTTATCTGCACTTCGTGATCAGGTAGCTGTCGTATTACAGAAAAACATTTTGTTTTCTGGTTCTATCAAAGAAAACCTTCGCTGGGGAAATGCCAATGCAAGTGATGAAGAACTGGTTCGAATCTGTAAACTGGCACAGGCAGATGAATTTATAAGCCGTTTTCCTGATGGGTATGACTCTCACATCGAACAGGGTGGTTCCAATGTTTCCGGCGGTCAAAAACAGCGTCTTTGTATTGCACGTGCATTATTAAAAAAACCAAAAATCATGATTCTGGACGATTCTACCTCAGCTGTGGATACCAGGACGGATGCCTTGATCCGAAAGGCATTTAAAAATGAGATTCCTGATACAACCAAACTCATAATTGCCCAGCGTATCTCTTCTGTAGAAGATGCAGATCTTATTCTGGTAATGGATAATGGAAAAATCCACGGAATGGGTACTCATAGCCAGCTGCTTGCAAACGATGCCATTTATAAAGAAGTATATATGTTGCAAAATAAGGTAGGTGAAACAAATGAGTAAGGAAATGGGAAACAATAAACCAACTATTAAAAAAGGCAGCCTGAAGCGATTATTTCGCCTGCTTTTCCATGACTACCCTGGAATGCTTGCAATCACCATTGTCTGCATTATTATCAATGCAATTATTAATGTTCTTCCTGCTGTATACATCAAAACATTGACCGCCTATATAGAAGAAGGTTTAAAATCAGATTGGAGCAGTGTTCACGGTAAAATAATATCCACAGTAATGATAATGGTCATTTTCTACATTACCGGCCTTCTCACTGCTCTCATTTACAACCTGCTAATGGCTATTATTACGCAAGGTTTCCTGCACAATATGCGAACACGTATGTTTAAAACAATGCAGAACCTTCCAGTCAAATATTTTGATACCAACAACCACGGTGATATTATGAGCTACTATACCAACGATACAGATACCCTAAGACAGATGATATCACAAGGCCTTCCACAGATTATCTCTGCGGCTTTGACTATTGTATCTCTGCTTCTGGTTATGTTTTATTACAGTATCTCTCTTATGCTCGTTGTTTTTATCGGTATCTTTATTATGTTCCGAATTACCAAATTCATTGGAGGAAATTCTGTCCGTTTCTTTAAAAAACAGCAGGATTCCGTTGGAAAAGCAGAAGGATATATAGAAGAAATCATGAATGGACAAAAGGTTGTAAAAGTATTCTGTCACGAACAGGCTGTAGAAGAAGAATTTGACAAAATCAACGAACAGCTTTTCCGGGATTCAGAAAGTGCCAATAAATTTAGTAATTCCTTCGGTCCGATTATGAATAATGTTGGAAATATATTATATGTACTCACTGCATTTACAGGTGGTATTTTTATTTGTTCGAATCTTAATCTGCCTAACATTTCATTTGAAAATCTGTTTCATGGAGGCTCCATGATTGCACCGTTGACCATTCCTGTTGTGGCAACCTATTTGGGTATGACAAAACAGTTTACTGGTACTGTGAATCAGATTTCCCAGCAGATTAATGCCATTACTATGGCAATGGCAGGTGCTGATCGTATCTTCGAACTATTGGATCAGGTTCCCGAAGCAGATAATGGATATGTATCTCTAGTAAACTGCAAAGAGGAAGGCGGAAAACTTGTAGAATGTAAAGAACGGACAAATATGTGGGCCTGGAAACATCCTCATGAAAATAAGACTGTTACGTTTCAGAAAGTGGCTGGTGATGTAGTTCTTCATGATGTAGACTTCGCTTATGAGGAAAATAAACCTGTCCTTAAAAATATTTCCCTGAATGCAAAGCCTGGGCAAAAAGTCGCTTTTGTTGGTGCCACTGGTGCTGGCAAAACTACCATTACCAACCTGATTAACCGCTTCTACGACATTGCAGACGGCAAAATCCGATATGATGGCATTAACATTAACAAAATTAAAAAAGCAGATTTAAGAAGAAGTCTTGGAATCGTATTACAGGATGTGAATTTATTTACTGGAACAGTCATGGATAATATCCGGTATGGAAAATTAGATGCTACTGACGATGAATGTATCAAAGCTGCCAAATTAGCCAATGCCCATGATTTTATCTCCAGATTGCCAGAAGGATATCAGACTATGCTTACTTCTAATGGTGCAAACTTATCACAAGGCCAGCGTCAGCTTATTAGCATTGCCCGTGCTGCAGTTGCTGACCCTCCTGTCATGATTCTGGATGAAGCTACTTCTTCTATTGATACCCGTACAGAATTATTAGTACAACGTGGTATGGATGCCTTAATGGAAGGCAGAACTGTCTTCGTTATTGCCCATAGGCTCTCTACAGTACAAAATGCCGATGCCATTATGGTACTGGATCATGGAAGCATAATTGAACGAGGCACCCACGACGAACTGATTGCACAAAAGGGTGTCTACTATCAATTGTATACAGGTGCTTTTGAATTAGAGTAAATCGGGTAGGAGGTAGATAATTATCTTATCTACCGACCTCCCACAGCACCATACGTACGGTTCCGTATACGGCGCTTCTCTAGTTTTCACATATTTTCAAATAAAACTCTGTGAATGTTGGGTATCCAAGTTCGCGGAGTTTCTTATTCTTAAACGCAGTTTGTAACACAAAATAACCACCGCAATACCAGTTGCCATTTCGCATATTTGCACATATCCATGCTTTTTCTTCCTCCACGCCTAACTTTTTGAGTTCCTTGAATTTCGTCTTAACCTTCTTCCATTGTTTCCAATAGATTGTCCTTATCTTATGCCTTA
>NZ_FOHN01000030.1 GCF_900111595.1 [Clostridium] polysaccharolyticum
TTCCTCCCGGAGGAATCCATTCAGGTGCTTCGTTCGACTTGCATGTGTTAGGCACGCCGCCAGCGTTCATCCTGAGCCAGGATCAAACTCTCAATAAAAGTCTGTATCCTTCCAGAACGAAAAGCTTGGCTTTTTGTTTCCAGAATTCATTTACTATACAGGTGCATCTTCTCAGATGCTGTTCGCATTCCAAAACCAGAGTCTTGGAACAGATTTATTCTCTGAATTTTCAAGGTTGTTTCACTGTTCAGTTATCAATGTTCTTCGCTTACAAATTAGCTTCGTCATTTTATCATATCATTTACACGTTGTCAACAGCTTTTTTAATTTGTTTCCAACGAACGGAGAAGGAGGGATTTGAACCCTCGCGCCGCTATTAACGACCTACTCCCTTTCCAGGGGAGCCCCTTCAGCCACTTGGGTACTTCTCCAATGCTTTCGCATTAAGTCAGCTGACATTAATACAATATTAAACGGAGAAGGTGGGATTCGAACCCACGGCCCCTTTCGGAGTCACCGGTTTTCAAGACCGGCTCCTTAAACCACTCGGACACCTCTCCACAAATGCTCAACTATTATAACATAATTTCATTTGTTTTGTCAAGAAGTTTTTTAATTTTATTTTCCAACCTCTTGTTCGATATATTCTGATGCATATCGCTAAATCATTACAGCGACAGAACATATTTTAACACCATCTTTTTATATTGTCAACGCTTTTTTCAGAAATATTTATCTTTTCTTTAAACGGCAAAATGCCACCTTGATTACAGCATTTTCAACATATAGAATTCACCTGTCTCTAAATCTTCAGGCGTAGTAATTTTTATATTTTTATAATCCCCCAGTACAAGTTTAACCTTTCTATCAAGCATTCTTTCTACAACCATTGCGTCGTCTGTAATATCGCTTTGATTTGATAGCATGAGTTTCTCATATGCTTCTGCTAAAATATCTGCCCGAAATACTTGCGGAGTTTGAATAGCCCAAACAAAATTTCGATTAGGAGTATGCGTTACAAACCCTTTCTCATCACAAAGTTTAATAGTGTCTTTTACTGGAACTCCTGCTATACCTGTCCCAAAACAGATTGCCGATTCAAGTGTACGTTCTACGATCTCTTGTGTTACAAACGGCCTTGCGCCATCATGTACAAGGATATAATCTGCATTTTCTGCTTCTTTTATACCACATAAAACAGATAAATATCTCTCCTTTCCACCCTCTATAATTTTAGATACCTTAGAGAAGCCATACTTATCTACCAGTTCTCTTTTACAATAATCAATTTGTTCTTGCCCAACAACAAGAATAATATCATCAATCTGCTGGTTTCTTTGAAATATATCAAGACTATAAAAAAGAACAGGCTTCTCTTTTAATAGCAAATACTGTTTAGGCACTGTACTATTCATTCGTTTTCCTTGACCAGCTGCCAGAATAATAGCTGTATTCTTAATTCTCTGCATCTTCATCGCTGTCCTATCTTTAGATTTGGGATTGCATTCAAATCAAGACCATGTCTTGTTCCATTTATAAATTCATAGTATCCGGCCGCCCCTATCATTGCAGCATTATCTGTACAGAATATAGGTGATGGATAATACAATGAGAAATTATTCTTTTGGCACACCTTATCCATTTTTGCACGCAACCCCTGATTCGAAGCTACACCGCCAGCTAATGCTATTTTGCTCACACCAAGATTTTTTGCTGCTAATACAGTTCTTTTGGCTAGAACATCTACAACAGATTCCTGGAATGATGCCGCAATATCTGCAGAGTTAATCTGTATCCCTTTCATTTTACATGAATTGATATGATTAAGAACTGCAGATTTTACACCACTAAAGCTAAAATCATATGGTGCATCTGCTATATGGCCTTGTGGAAATGTAATAGCTTTGGAATTTCCCTCTTTTGATAACTTGTCAATCTTAGGACCACCTGGATACCCTAATCCTATTGCTCGTGCTACCTTATCAAATGCTTCACCTGCCGCATCATCTCTGGTTCGGCCAATAATCTGATACTTTCCATAATCCTTTACCATAACTAAATGTGTATGGCCTCCTGACACAATTAGACAAAGAAATGGTGGCTCCAGATCTGGATGTTCAATATAATTAGCGGATACATGCCCTTCTATGTGATGAACCCCCACCAGTGGTTTATTTGTTGCATAACTAATCGCTTTTGCCTCAGCTACGCCTACTAAAAGTGCACCCACTAACCCAGGTCCATATGTTACTGCTATTGCATCTATATCATTTAATGTAACATCTGCTTCTTCCAGTGACGATTCTATTACCTGATTTACTTTTTCAATATGCTTACGGGAAGCAATTTCCGGAACAACTCCACCATACAACTTGTGAAGCTCAATTTGGGATGAAATCACATTAGATAATACAGTCCTTCCATTTTTCACAACGGCTGCTGCTGTTTCATCACAGGAGGATTCAATTCCCAATATTAAAATATCATCTTTCATTCTGATAACCTTCTATCTGTTTATGTCTATTTTTCTTTTGCCGACTTGCTTTTATCTTCTTTTTTTATCAGCTGCCAGCCAACTATTTTCCATTTTCCATCACTATCCTGACGTAATAAAAACAGTTCTTTACTTCTTGCATATTCCTTATCTTTTCTTAAAGAAAAACTCAGTTCTACTGTTGCCGATTCAATCCCGTCTACTTTACCAGTTACAAGAGAATTCTTGTTTACTTCATAATTAAAAATAACTTCCTTATTTTCATAGAAATTCTTTAAATCATAATCCAGTGCCTGAAGCTGCATTTCAAGAGGATTTTCTTCCAGCAGTTCTTCATCAAACAGGACTCTTAACTGATTTACTAATGCTTCCACCTTATCAGATGTCATATCCTTTCCATAGATACATTTTACAATCCTGCCATAAAGCTTTACTACTTCTCTAGGTGTTTCTGGATAGGAATCCTCAATGTTTTTCTCTTTTAAAATAGTAAACTCGTCGTCTTTTTTTTCATTTTTCTTTCCACCTGAGGTGCTCATATAAAAACCTAGTATTACTGCGAAAAGAAGAATAACCAAAACAATGCTCTTTCCGTTAATCCTTTGTTTATGTTTTTTTTCATCAGCCATATGGTCCACCTCCATATTTTTTATTCTTTAAACTCCAAAGTCATGCTTCGTTTGTCTTTGGTGATCACTGTATTGGCAAATATCTGTTTTACAGCGTCTAAATATTCCTCTGGGCGAACTAATGACGGACTATAATGAGTTAACCATAACTGATTTACTTGCGCTTCCTTTGCCAGACTAGCAGCTTCGTAAAAAGTCATATGCTTATACTCTTTTGCTTTATTTTCTTTTTCCTTTTCACCGTACATGCCCTCACATATAAATATATCGGCATTTTGGGCCTTTTCAATAATGACTGGAACTGGTCTTGTGTCTGTACAGTACGTAACTTTAATACCTCTTCTTGGCGGACCAAGAATCATGTCGGTAGTATAAACCTTTCCGTCCATTTCCACAGTCTCTCCTTTTTGAAGCCTGCTCCATGCTTTTTGAGGTACCCGGTTTTGCGAAGCTTTTTCTGGCATAAACTTGCCAGCTCTAGGCACATTAACTGTATAACCATAACAGGTTACATTATGATTCACACGATAGTAATCTATCAGATAACCATTTATCTCAAATGTTCCTTCCGTTTCCTGAAATTCATGGAACACTAGCGTAAATGGAAGTTCTGGTGCAATTACTCTTAATGCATTTACTACTCTTTCTAACCCTTTTGGACCATACATGTGTACAGGTTCTGTTCTGTCTGCATTTCCCATGGATAGAAGAAGTCCAGGCAGTCCGCTAATGTGATCTGCATGATAATGCGTAAAACATATTGCATCTATATCATGAAAGCTCCATCCTTTTTCTTTGATTGCGACTTGTGTACCTTCTCCACAATCTATCAGAATACTGCTGCCATTCAATCTTGCCATGAAAGCTGTCAGTCTACGTTTTGGCAAAGGCATCATACCGCCTGTTCCTAGCAAACATATATCTAGCATATTTTTTTCCTTTCTTATGTGATTCTTCCGAATACACCGAACATACTTTAACATATTACCATAGAAATAAATTTTATTCAATTCTTACCTATGTGTATGCATTTTCTCCAAATCAAAAAAAGAAGAAGCAATGCTTCCTCTTTAAAGTATTTCCGTTTTTCTTATAATTTGAACTGGAATCTTAAATGATTCAATTAACTTGTCATAACAAGCTTCACACATAGCAAACTTATGAATTTCTAAGTCCTTGTTAGAAAAAAAGCCCCATTCTTTCGTAACTTCAAAAAGATCCTTCTTTAATATTCCGTCTTTAATCTCAATTTCCTGTCCACATACATTGCAAAAGATTTTTTCAACTGCCATAGCTTATCCCTCCTACGGAACATTACGTCCTTTTTTCCTAATCCGAAAGTTTATCCTTCCAGTTCTTCCGGCTCCCTTAACCACATGATGATTCCATCTTCAACTGGCTTGTCATAGAAGTTCTTCCGAATTCCTTCCTCTTCAAATCCAAGTTTTTGATATAGCCGTATTGCCTTTTCATTACTTACTCTGACTTCCAGCGTGAACTGTGATAGTCCCTCATTCTTTCCTATTGCAAGCAATTCTTCCAGCATCCTGTATCCAATGCCTTTTCCCTGTTCAGAAGAACGAACTGCCACATTTGTAATCTGCCCCTCATCTAATACTCCCCATATGCCACAATAGCCTACAATTTCATGCTGCTCATTTTCTGCAACAACGTAAATATTGTGACGGTCTGACATGGAATTCATAAAATCCTGTTTTGTCCACGGTTTAGAGAATAATTGTTCCTCTATCTGCGAAACGCTATCTACATCCTCTTCTACCATTAAACGAATGTTCATATATCCCCACCTATTCTTTGGCCTGTTTTGATTGTTTCTCTTGAAGTTCTCTTTCAGCTTGTGACAAACGTAAGTATATCGGTTTGTGTTCTGCTGCAGATTCTGTTTTGCCTTCTTTGAAGTATTTTACGCCCAAAGCAGCAATAGCACCTGCTCGCTGTCTTGCAAAATGAGCTGGAACAAAACTGCACTTCTCCCCCAGCTTTTCTCTTAATACTTCTTCAAACACAGGTATTCCATCACCTGTAAAGACAACATTTTCGTCCAGTTTTTCTAACTGTCCTATTAGTTCATCTATAGAAATTGCACATGGTTCCATAACTGTCACCATGTCATTTTCTTCATATTTGTATACACCAGTATAAACCTGGTTTCTTCTAGCATCCATAATCGGACATATCACCCCTTTAACGCGGTAAAGGTTGAAAGCCAAACCTTCCACTGTTGAAACAGAGATGACAGGCTTTCCTAAAGCAAGCCCTAACCCTTTCGCCGTAGCACTTCCGATACGAAGTCCTGTAAAAGAACCAGGTCCAGCAGCTACTGCTATGGCATCTAGGGAATTCAAATCAAATTCTATCATTTTTACTACTTCATCTAACATGGGCAGCAATGTCTGAGAATGGGTTTTCTTATAGTTGATGGTATATTCACCTGCTAATACATCATCTCTTAAGATAGCCACCGAAGCAACTAAGCCCGAACTATCTATTGCTAATATATTCATAACGTCTTTTCCTCCAATGTGATACGCCTATAATCAAAACCTTTTTCCACCTGCTTTTGTATAGTTATTACTTTCACCTTATCTGGCAGCAATTCCGTAATCAGATTCGCCCATTCTATCAGGCATACACCTTGTCCAAAGAAATAATCTTCATAGCCTAACTCATCCATTTCTTCAATATCACCAATACGGTATACATCAAAATGATAAAAAGGAATACGACCATCTTCGTACACTTGAATAATGGTAAAGGTGGGACTATTCACAGGCTCCTCTATGCCTAATCCTTTTGCAAAGCCTTGCGTAAATACTGTTTTCCCTACCCCTAAATCTCCAAGCAGGCAATATATATCACCAGGCTTACACATCTTGCCTAGTTCTTTTCCAATAGAAAATGTTTCTTCTGCTGACAAGCTGTCATATTCTAACTTTACTTCCATTTGCATTTTTCTTCTTTCACATGCTCTTTTATAATTTGTTTTACTTCTTCAACTTGATTATCATATTGATTCTTAGGAAAAATAAATGCACTCAAAGGAGATGTATAAACAAAAATGCTTTTCCCAGATTCCTTTACCTTACTCACATCATCCCATGTTATTTGTGCTTCTTCTTCCTTCTGTTGAATTTTTATTCCCTCATCGTTCAAGGTATATAATAATGGTTCCTGAAACATTGGAACCAGCTGAACTTTCTGAACTGAGGACAGCTTCAGCTGAATTGGCTGCACGACTAGGAACAATGCACCGATTAATGCTAAAATTACATTTGAGCTTGTTGGATTAGACTGAAATGTAAAAAGCAGATAAACTGTTGCTATTGTACTGCAAAACACACCGAATAATCCAGAAAAACTCCTATAATTCTGCTGCACTAGAAAATGATGCATATCTCCAGACGTAATCTTTATGCTTAACCTTACTTCTTTCACCGAAATACCTCTTCTTTCCAATAATACAATTCTAACCCCTATTGTATTACCTATACTAAGAATTATAACAAATTCAAATAAAAAAACAAGCTGTATAATTGGATTTCACTTCAATGCAGTAACCCAATAAAGACTACTGCATCCAGAAGCAACTATATGATGCCAGCAATAATCATTTCCTGATTCATTTCCATTGCTATTCCATAAATTGTATCTACTCCATATGTTCCTAATAATTCTGGTTCTGTAGATAGCTCATTTCCATACTCATCAAAAAATTTTCTGTCAAATATGCAATAAAATCCATAATTGTCCATATGAAATATTTCGTCATAATGATCTATATTATAGAAATATCCTCTTGTCCAATATTCTTTTCCTACAATCTGGGGCGGTAATAGCAAATCCTCGTTTCTTACCCCTTTTTTGATACTTTCACGTATCTCTACATCTTTTTGAAATATCATAATAAGCAACTGTTCATCTCCATTGATGTTACTAATATGATTATTTACCACAATTCCGTAATAAAATATTTCATCCTTCGGATTGATTTTAAATATATCTCCAATCTGAGGATATGCTCGCTTTCTCTTTATTACCTTCAACTGGTAGTCTGCTATATCTGCATTATCCAGCTTATCCAGTTTTTCTTTTATTTCTTTTGGCTGCTTTTTATACCGTTCCTCCCAACGGTTCGAGATAATATTATTATTGATATCTTTTAAATCTATCATATTTTACTTCACTCCTAAATATTTTTTTGCCCATTTCATTGCATCTTTATAGTATTTGTTATTCTTTCCTATACTATTAATCTTGTTCATTTTATTTGGTCCATGCTCTATATAATATTGTTCTATTGCTCTGGCTTGATTTCGAGTTAAATTGCTATGCTGTATTCTAAGTCTAGAAAAACCTTTGCCATTTTTATTATGTTGATATAACCTCAAATCAATGGTCTGTTTTGTAATTCCCGTGTAAACAGCTTTTCCTCCTTTTATTCCAAAATACACTTTATTATTAGCAGCTCCTTTATTCAGCCAATTTTCAAAACCTGCTTTTCCACTTTCCTTTATAGAAACTCCATTGGAAATAGTTACCCTGCGTACGCTTTTATTTCTTGTTATCTTGGCAACCTTTCTTCCGCCAGACAGATCAATCCCTGTCAGCTTCTTGATCCTTGCATGACTGACTCCCATCTTGTCCATGCCCTTGGCAACGGCTTTTGCTCCAAACTTGCAGACATATCTTGCGGCAAGGTCGCTTAGGAATCCAACGGCAAAGTCTTTCAGGGCTTTTTCACAGCTGTATTTCTTTCCCTGCTTCATCCAATTGATGATGACATCCCCAAATCCTGTAATGGCGGCGGTCAGTGTCTTGCTCTTAAAATGGAACAGGCTCTCTACTCCTGATCGTGTTGCCTGCCACCAGTTTACCTTGCTGAAGGATTCCTTGAAATTTCCTGCAGTTTTGCTGTTAAAGAAATAATTTGCTACGATCTGCATTCCCATGTCAAACAGTGCGCCTGTTCCCATCTTGGCTATGGTTGCTACTGCTATATGTCCGCTTGGATCTATGTATTTGTGTGGATTGTTCTGCACATAAATGTAGGAATTCAGGCTTGCAGGATTCTGTGTATCTCCCTGATAGCAGTCCACACTTAAGAATCTTCCGTTCTCTGCATCATAGTATCTTGCCTTGGCATAGTACAGTCCTGTAGTTTCTTCGTATGCATGTCCTGTATAACCAAAAAGATTTCCAGATGTGTTTACTGCTTCTGGATATTCTGGATTGCCATACTCATCATAGGCAATTGTCGCTCCGCTCTTTCCTGTACTGGACAATATTTCTGTCACGCTGTGTTTCTCATCGGTTCTATAATAGCTTATCTTTCCACCAATTTCAACACTAACGGCTTCGTCTCTTGCAAATGTGAAAACAGAGGTTTTACCGCTTATGGTGTCTTTTGCCTGTATGATGTTGTGGCATGAAGATTCCCAGTCGACTGCATAGACTGTATTGCCAGTTGTCTTTCCGTTGGTTTCGGTCTTTGTCTGGATGCGGTTTCCTTCCCCGTCATAGGTGTACTGATCGGTTATGGTTTTGTCTTTTTGTCTGATAACT
Source organism: [Clostridium] polysaccharolyticum (assembly GCF_900111595.1). Taxonomy (GTDB): domain Bacteria; phylum Bacillota; class Clostridia; order Lachnospirales; family Lachnospiraceae; genus Clostridium_AI; species Clostridium_AI polysaccharolyticum. The sequence continues at coordinate 8,707 of NZ_FOHN01000030.1, forward strand.
GCCTTGGACATTTTGCCTGCGAAATCAAAAGTATATGTCTTTTTTACTTCCCCGTTTTCTCTGACTTCAGTCTGATTTCCCCTGCTGTCATAGGCATAGGTGACATGGTCTGATCCCTGTCTGGTCTCTATAAGCTCATTTAAGCGGTTATAGGTATACCAGATGGTGTCTTTGCCAGTTTCCTTTTTCTGGATACGATTATGGAAGACATCAAAGACATAGGTTCTGGTTCCGTTCCTGTCAGTGGCACCTGTCAACTGGTCCAGTGCATCATAGGTGTAGTGTGCAGTTTCGGTTGTTCCTTCGGATATTCTGGTTTCCTGTATGCGGTTTCCGTTTTTGTCGTAGGCATAGTGGTATGTCTCCTGATTTCCAGTTCCCGATTCCACCCGTTTTGTTAGCTGTCCGTTTTTATCATAGGTGTAAGTGGATTTTGCCCCGTTTGGAAGTTTTTTTGTTTTCAGGTGATTTTCTGCATCGTAAGTGTAGGTAGTGATACCTTTTTGGGTATCGGCTGTTTTGGTAATGTTTCCTTTTGCATCATAGGTATATTGAACTTTTGTTTTGTCTGGATAGGTAATGGTTTTCTTCTGCCCCAGTTTTGTCCAGGTATACTGGATGGTCTGCTTTTTGGCATCAATTGCTTTTATTAGATTTCCATTTTTGTCGTATTCATAGGTGGTGGTTCCGTTCCAGTCTGTCATGGTTTTTGGCTGGTCGGTGGCGGTGTAGGTCCAGCTTACGGTTTTGCCGTCTGGATAAATGGTCTTTAACAGGTTGCCTGCCTTGTCATATTGATAGATAGTTGTTTTCTCGTCTTTTCCAGTTTCTTTTATAAGTCTGCCTTCTGCATCATAAGCATACGTAATGGTTCTGCCCTCTGCATCGGTTACTTTTGTCAGCTGTCCGTTCTTGTCGTAAGCGTAAGCTGTGATCTGGTCTTCACTGGATGAATTTCCTTTCTGCACCTGCTTTGTCAGATTTCCTTTTTTGTCATAAGTATAGGCTGTGACAGCTCCAAGTGCATCGGTTACTTTTGTCAGATTGTTTGCCTTGTTATAGGCATACTTCGTTCTGTTGCCGTTGGCATCGGTTTTCTGCCAGACATTTCCTCGTTTGTCGTAGATGTAGCTAGTCTTTCCGCCTAGAGCATCTGTTTTTGTCAGTAACTGGTCTGCCTTGTCGTAGGTGCAAGTGGTAGTTGCTCCCAGACTGTCGGTTGTGCTTGTTACATTTCCGTTTTTGTCATAGGCATAAGTGGTACTGTTGCCACTGGCATCGGTTGTGCTTATCAGGAGTCCGCTTGTATTGTACTCATTTTTTACGGTTTTCCCTAGTGCATTGGTGATGGCAGTCTGGTTGCCCATGGCATCATATTGGTAGGTGGTGCTGTTGCCACTAGCATCAGTTTCAGTCAAGACGTTGCCATTGCCGTCATAGGTATAGGTGATGGTACTGCCATTAGCGTCAGTGGCTGTCAGAATCTGATTTTCTTTGTCATAGGTATAGGCTGTAGTGTTCCCATTGGCATCGGTTACATTGGTGATATTTCCGTTTTGGTCGTACTGCCAGCGAGTGCTATTGCCTAAGGCATCTGTTTCCTTTATTTTTCTTCCTGCTTTATCATACTGGAAGGATATCTTATATCCCAATGCATCGGTTTCACTGGATTCCAGTCCTGCCTTGTTATAAGCGGTTTTCGTTACGGCTTTGTTGGCATCGATAGTTTTAATCAGTCTGCCCAGTTTGTCATAGACATACTTTGTCACGCCTCCATTTCCGTCTGTTTCCGTCAATGTTCTTCCTAAGGCATCGTAAGTATAGGTGGCAGTGCTTCCGGATGCATCGGTTTTTGTCAGAACCTGCCCCAGTTTGTCGTAGGTATACGTGGTGGCATTCCCAAGTTCATCCGTTTCTTTTAGAATGTTTCCGTTTTTATCGTATGCATAGGTTTTCTTCCCGCCGTTGGCATCGGTTTCGCTTTCCAGTCTGCCTAAGGCATCATAGGTATATCTGGTTATGCCTCCGTCTGGTGCTGTGATTCTGGTCTGGTTGCCCATTTTGTCATAAGCATAGGTTTCTTTACCTCCAGATGCACGAATCATCTGACTTTGGTATCCAGTTGTTTTGTTATAGATGTAGGCAGTCACATTTCCGTTTTTATCTGTCTCTTTGGTAACCTTGCCATCCTTGTTATAGGCTGTTTTTTCTGTAAAGCCTAAGGCATCCGTTGTCTTAGTCAGATTTCCGTTTTTGTCATAGGCATACTTGGTAGTTCCACCGTTGGCATCCGTTATAGAGGTGGTCTGGTTTAATGCATTGTACTTGTAAGTGACGGTGTTTCCGATGCCATCTGTGATGGTTTTGTTGTTTCCTCTGGCATCGTAGGTTCTGGTTTCGGTTGTACCGTCTGGCATGACGGTTTTGGTCAGCCAGCCTTTTTTGTTATAGATGTAGGTGGTGACATTGCCAAGGGCATCGGTTTCTTTGGTTTGATTTCCATTTTTGTCGTAGGTGTAGGTAGTGGTGCTGCCAAGGGCATCCGTTGTAGATGTTATCTGTCCACGTTCATTATACGTATTGACTGTGACATTTCCCAAAGCATCCGTTGTGGAAAGCAGGTTTCCATTGGCATCGTACTTGTATTCCGTTTCATTTCCTGCTTTGTCTGTGGATCTGGTATAAGATTCTCTGGACAGGGACAGATACTGAGGTTCTTCGTCTTCCTGTGGATCTGGATCAATGCTTTCTGCTAGGGATAGCGGAATCCTTCCGTACACCCAGCGGTCTTTCAGGAATACCGCTATCTGGTTCCAGTCTTCGTAGTCTATGCTGTCTGGATTCATGGAAAAATCGTTTGCCTGTACGTAGTCGGTCCAGTTTTCCCTGTGGATACGCACATGCAGTTCCAAGTATTCTCCTGGCTGTATGCTCCGATCATCTCTAGCAAATCCAATGTCTGCAATGCACTTTGTTTCCAGATTGGTTTCGTTGACTTCTGTAAACTGGCAGGTTATTTCCTTTCTGTCTATGATAGACTGGAACTCATTTCCAATTCCTGCCCAGTCTGGTTCGAAAATCTGATTTTCCGGACCATCTGCTGTATAAAAATAATTTAAGCGAAGGTCAGACAGACGAATGGGTTCTTCGCTTGTGTTGTACAGACGGAATTTTGGTGAAATTTCATTGCTCCGGTTCTTTCTACTTCGGTTATACATCTGGACACGGACTGGCGTACAGGTATCATCTGCATAGTCCATCTGTTCGGATTCTGCTTTTTCCTCTTCTTCCGGACAGTCTTCTCCCCATACTTTTACACCGTCCACATACACTTCTGCTTTTTTCCAGTCTATGTATGCATGCCCTGAGTTAGCGGAATAATCATTGGTCAGGTCGTAGCTGCTCCAGTCCTTTTTGGCTGCCCTGACATGAAGGGTTACAGCTCCTCCGATATCCAGATAACCGGCTTCTTTGGAAAATCCAATTTCCAGACAGGTATCGGCACCCTCATATGGCTTGTCCAGCTTATGGAAAGTTCCAGTTACATTCCCAGCTCCGATTTCTGACCAGTCGCACCAGAAGTTCTGTGGCTCTTCTCCGTCTGCTGTATAGTAATACCGTATGGTTACGTCTTTTAGGGCTGTCATGTTTTCACCCAGATTTACTACTTTCATCATTGGGTGGATTGTAGTTCCACAGGTGTTACCGTTTTCTGCATTATACATCTTTAGTTTCAGCCGATTGATTCCTTTTGGAACCATGTCTTCTTCATAACTTCCTGTATATACATCTGGATGGTTTTCTCTGATACTCTGATCGGCCTGCCTGTTGGATGTATTGCCTGTATGGGAAGTTTTCTGGCTTTTTATAAGGGTTCCTGTTCCGTCAATTTCTCCCTTTCCCCATACCAGATTTCCTTTGTAAAATACATCCACACCATCAAAACAGGAAAGTCTCGGTGCAAGATTCTGGGAATAATCATCCCCTGGTTTAAATATAGTCCAGTTATCTTTTCCGATTCTGGTATGAAAATCTATATATTGATTGCTTTCTAAGTTTCCTGCTTCCTTCTGGAACCCTATTTCCATGTAACAGTCTACTCCTTTTACAGGATTATCTAATTTTATAAATTTTCCTGTCAGGCTGCTGATTGAAATTTTATTGGAATCACAGACTGCCGCATGGTCACAGAAGAAGTTTAATGCTCTTTCCCCATCAATGGTAAAATAGTAGCGTAAGGTCAGATCTTCTAGTTCAATCTTCTTTTTGCTGGTATTGGTGATATGGAACTGAGGATACAGGGTATTGTTTTCCTGATCGCCAGTGCAGGTATTCCTGTTATAGGTTTTCAGTTCCAGAATACCTGGTTTTGTTTCCAGCAGTTTTACATTTTTGCCCAACCCTAAAGAAGCAGGTTTTGCCTTTGTTTTATTGCTTTTTTCATCATAGTAGTAAGTTATGGTTCCGTCTGCATATTCTTCGGATTCAATCCGGTAATCTTCTGTATAATGAAACTTCATGGTGTTGCCATTGGGTTCTGTACAGGCAATAATTCTTTTTTTGTCATCATAACGGTATGTATAGGTGCTTCCCTGTATAGTCTGGCTTGTCACCCTGTTCTGGCTGTCGTACTCGGTCTGGTACAGAACAACTTTTTCCGGACTTACTACTTTGTTTAAACGGTTTTCTGCGTCATAGGCATAGGCCGTTTTGTTCCCTTTAGCATCTGTAAAACTGGTTAAAAGCCCATTGGCATAGCTGTACTGGATTTCTCGGTTTCCGCTGTCTTTTATGGATTTTATCCTTCCATCTTTCTGATAATGGAATGTAAGAAAACCGCTGATGCTCTCCACTTTTGTCAGCAATCCATCGGTGTAACTGTATTGTATGGCATTTCCATTGAGATCCCTGATTTCTTTTAGTTTTCCATTTCCTGCAAATTCATAAATGCTAGTTCCATCCATTGTGAGGGTATAGGTTCCATCTGTATTTGCTTTCAGTTCCCTCGCTAGTCCTTCTGGCTTCTCATAGGAACCGTCACCCTTTCTAGTGTAGTATTCCATATGGCCGTCTTCCATACGGATCGTAATGGCATTTCCCATATCCTGCAGGAAAAAGGTACAGGAATCAGACCAGTTTATTCCAAATTCATGAAAGCTTGTGCTCCTAGAATTATAGGTTCTGGACAAGGTTAATGGCATGGCTCCATCCAGATGCAAATCTTCCGTTTCATATACATTGTTACCTAGTGTCAGACTTGCGGGATTCATGGATGCGATCTGCTGCAGCTGGTCAATTATGCCTAAATGCTGGCTAACTTCTGTATTGTCTGACTTTGGCTTTGGCTTGACCACAAGGGAAGGATTTATAATGAGAAGGTTTTTGCCTACCAGTTCCCCGCTATTTTTATAGGTTTCGTAGATTCCATTGTCTTTCCGGATGGCAGAATCTTTCTTATAATCTCCATAGTAGGCAGATGCAAGATATTCCAGACGGTCGGTTATACGGAATGTATGCATAGCTGCCAAAATATGGCCTGTTGCGGTTCCAGATTTCTTTTGGATCGTGGCTTTCAGGTCATAGAAACTATATGCCGACATGGTTACTTTGGCATACCAGAGATTGTCCTGAATTACAGCATTCTTGACAGTTTCCTCTGTTCCATCTTTTGTACAGGACAGCGTTACATTCTTAATGCCTTGGTTTTTGCCGCCTTTTCCGTAGACTTTATATTCATTTGACTGGATATTGGGTGCAATATAGATTTCCTGTGTATTCCCGCTGATAACGGTTACACTGGTAATAGATTTGTATTTTTTATATTTGTCAGCTGGCTCTATAATGACTTTGTATGTTCCACTGCTTACAGAATTTCCGTTCTGGTCCTTTCCGTCCCAGACAATCCTGTGGGGCACATAGCCGCCTTTGTATACTTTGTTTTCTGCAAGGGTTGCAATGACTTTTTTTCCATCTTTTATGTAAATATTCACTGGATGCCTGTTTTCCAGATTAAAGGTAATGTCCGCTTTTTCCCCTTCACTTGGAACAAATATTTGCGGTTCTGCTTTTACAAATTTGGTCTTTGTATCTGTGTCTGCTGCTTTTAAGTTTAGCGGCAAGCCTGTTACGGTAATTGCCACGCATAAAAGCAGGCACAGCATTTTTCTGGCTGTGGTTCTTTTCACATAGAATCTTTTCATTGGATTCCTCCTTTTTCTAAATTAAGTAATACTGAACCTGACTTATTGTATTTTTATTATATCGTATAATCCATAGTGATTAAACAGTTTTTTCAGAAAAATAAATGATATCTCCAAAGAAAGGATATTTGCTAGATAATTCCACTCAAAAGAATGTTTTTGGCCAATTAAAAAATGAGATGTCATGCAATATGGATTATGCTTGCATAAGCATCTCAAATTTTATAGAAATATTAGTTAATTCTGAAATGTTCTTCTTAATAACTTATAAATATAATAGCCAATAACCGAAACATATGTTCCTTTGAATAAATTAAAAGGTGAAATCCCAATTATAACAAGCTTTGCTGCATTATCAATTGCTGGAATGACTGTTTGCCCAAGTGCAACTACATTTTTCATTCCTTTCATAAAACCAGCATACAATGGAAGCAATATAAAATAATTCATTAATGCTCCTGTAATAATCATTGCAATTGTTCCTATCCCAAAGCTTAACAATGTCTTTCCTTTTGTTTTCCGGAATAATCCACATGCCGTAATCATAAATGCCGAAGATATTACAAAATTAGCAAATTCCCCTACTCCACCAGTTGTCGTATCGGTTATTACTTTCATCAGATTCTTAATCAGTTCTATCATTACTGCAGTGACTGGTCCGTATGCTAATCCTGCCACCACTGCAGGAATATCGCTAAATTCAACTTCCAAAAAATCTAAGTATTTGAATGGCAAATGCATCAGCATAAGTACGTAAGACAATGCTGAAAACATAGCAATTATAACCATCTGTCTTGTCGTAAATACTTTCGTTTCTTTTGCAGCATTAACAATCGTTACATTGTTATTGCCGCTTACATTTACTTTCGCTGAAATATTGTCTCTCATTTTAAGTACATCCTCCTTATGGAAGTTCTACACTTGTATTGATTGTTCCATATGGGAATTGAAATGGATTGAACAGCGCCAGATGGGTGTCGCTGTCTTTTAGCTGTCGCTGTCTTTTAGCGACTATCTTCCTTACCCATCTGTGCGCATCCTGTGCCCTTCTTTTTCAGGGCACTTTTTATTTGATAGGGAAGGACTCGCAGAGGACTTTCCTATCAAATAAAAAAAGAGACCTCTTCTTTCACTCTTCAAGGCCTCTTTCTTTTATCATTTTATCCATTCCATTCTTCTCACATCCAGACTTTACTGTCGGTTTTGGAATTGCACCAAATCAGCCTTTCGGCTCGCGGACTATACCGCCGGTCGGGATTTTCACCCTGCCCTGAAGAACTTCTATTTATTTTTTCTTTATTCTATGCTCTCTTTGTGCAAAAGTCAATAGTTATCTTCTATTTACAGCTTCATAGAAAGCTGTATTCTCTTTTTCTGTAAATCTACGCTTAAAACCTTTACCTCAACAATATCACCAACGCTCACTACATCTAACGGATGTTTTACAAATCTCTTGCTAGATAATTCAGAAATATGCACCAGTCCATCCTGATGTACACCGATATCCACAAATGCACCAAAGTCGATTACATTACGCACTGTTCCTTTAAGCACCATGCCCGGTTCAAGGTCTTTCATTTCAAGTACATCTGTGCGAAGAATTGGTTTTGGCATTTCATCACGAGGATCACGTCCTGGCTTTTCTAGTTCTTTAATAATATCCACTAATGTAATTTCTCCTATTTCAAGTTCATTGGCAAGTTTCTCTTTGTTCTTAACCAATAAGCTAAGGCCAGTAACTCCACCTTTCACATCGTTTAATTGATATCCAAGCTTTTCTAAAAGTGCTTTTGCAGCATCATAAGATTCTGGATGGACACTTGTTGCATCCAATGGATTTTTGCCATCTGTAATACGCATAAAACCAGCACACTGTTCAAATGCTTTTGGTCCTAGTTTTGCTACTTTCAGAAGCTGTTTACGTTCTGTAAATTTTCCGTTTTCTTCTCTGTAAGCAACTATATTCTTGGCAATTACCTTCGTAATACCTGAAATATACTCTAAAAGGGAAGCGGAAGCAGTATTTAAATCTACACCAACACGATTTACACAGCCTTCTACAACTCCAGACAGTGCTTCGCTTAATTTTTTCTGATTCATATCGTGCTGATACTGCCCTACCCCTATGGATTTCGGATCAATCTTAACAAGTTCTGCAAGAGGATCCTGAAGCCTTCTTGCAATAGATGCAGCACTTCTTTGTCCTACATCAAAATTTGGAAACTCCTCGGTTGCAAGTTTGCTTGCTGAATAGACGCTAGCTCCTGCTTCATTTACAATAATATACTGAACTGGCTTATTTATCTCTTTTAACATATCTACAATTACTCGTTCTGACTCACGAGATGCGGTTCCATTTCCAACAGATATTAAAGTAATATTATATTTATCAATTAATGCTTTTACGATCTTTTTTGTTTCTGCTATTTTATTCTGTGGTTCCGTTGGATACACTACAACTGTATCCAGTACTTTGCCTGTAGCATCTACAACTGCCAGTTTACAGCCTGTTCTAAAAGCCGGATCCCAGCCTAAAACAACTTGTCCCGTAATTGGCGGCTGCATAAGAAGCTGTTCTAGATTTTTTCCAAATATTTTAATTGCTCCGTCTTCTGCTTTTTCAGTTAAGTCATTACGAATTTCTCTTTCTATTGCAGGAGCAATTAATCTTTTATAGCTGTCCTCAATCGTATCTTTTAAAATCTGACCTGTATTTGCGTTTTCTTTTACAATTACCTTTTTCTCTAGATATAACTGGATCTTCTCTTCTGGTGCATTAATTTTTACTGTTAATATTTTTTCTTTCTCACCTCGGTTTAATGCTAGCACACGATGTCCAGCGATTTTGGAAATAGGTTCCTCGTACTCATAGTACATTTCATAAACTGTTTTTTCTTCTTTGTTTTTGGCCTCTGAAGAAATAGAACCTTCTTTTACGGTAATATTACGGATATGCATACGGTAATCTGCCTCATCCGAAATACTCTCTGCCAGAATATCCATAGCGCCTTGTATTGCTTCCTGAACGGTCTTGACCTCTTTTTCTTCTGATAAATATGCTTTTGCTTCTTCCTCTACAGTTTTACTGGTCAGCTGCATCCGAATAATGTTAGCCAGACCTTCTAAACCTTTTTCCTTAGCAATCGTTGCTCTTGTACGTCGTTTTGGCCGATATGGGCGATATAAATCTTCCACCACAACTTGTGTTTTTGCTGCTAAAATCTGTTTTTTTAATTCCTCTGTCAGTTTTCCCTGTTCTTCAATACTCGCTAAAACCTGCTGCTTTTTATCTTCTAAATTTCTAAGATACATAAGCCTTTCACTTAAATTACGTAACTGCTCGTCATTTAATGAACCGTGCTGTTCCTTACGGTATCTTGCGATAAATGGAATTGTATTACCCTCATCAATTAATTTCACTGTAGCTTCAGCTTGCCAAAGCTTTATATTCAATTCCTCACTTATCTGTTTTAAAATATCCATTTTTTCGCCTCTTTCTATTAAATTAAACTGTCTAGTTAGAACTTCTTTATTCTTTAACCATTATATCGAAGTTGCATTTCTATGACAATAGAAAAAGACATTTGCCTCAAATTGAAACAAATGCCTTTCTTTTTTCTGTATTCTATTCTGATATACATGAACAACATCACTATTGTACCCATGCATTATTGCTTATTTTCCTAAGCTAAATGCGTCATGAACAGCGTTCATAGAAACATCTACATATTTTTCGTCAATCAATACTGTTACTCTAATTTCAGATGTTGAAATCTGTTTAATATTTACGCCGCAATCATATAATGCTTCAAACATTTTTGCTGCAACACCAGCATTTGTCATCATCCCTGCACCTACTACAGAAACCTTTGCTACGTTTTTCTCAACATCAACTTCATGGCATTTTAAACTGCCTTCTCTATGTCTGTTAATAATTTCAACTGCTTCATCTGCTGCATCTTCTGCAACGGTAAAGGAAATATCCTTCGTTCCATCACGTCCAACGGACTGTAAAATAATATCTACATTAATATTATGATTGGCTAAATGATTAAATAATTTAAATGCCACTCCAGGCTGATCTTCCAAACCAATTACCGCAATACGTGCTGTGTTTTTATCGCAAGCTACACCACTAACTAACATCTTTTCCATATTAACTACCTCCTTAACAACTGTCCCTTCTGTTGTATTTAAACTTGAGCGAACTACTAACTGTACTCCATATTTCTTAGCCATTTCGACAGAACGGTTATGAAGTACCCCAGCACCTAAAGATGCAAGTTCAAGCATTTCATCATATGTGATTGCATCAAGCTTTCTTGCATTTTTAACAACACGAGGGTCTGCTGTAAATACACCATCTACGTCTGTGTAAATTTCACAGGCATCTGCATGTAGAGCTGCTGCCAGTGCAACAGCAGTTGTATCGGAACCGCCTCTGCCTAGGGTTGTATAATCATCAAACTGGTTAATTCCCTGGAAACCTGTAACAATAACTATTTTACGGTTTGCAAGTTCATTTTTAATACGATCTGTATCTATTCTTTTCAGTCTTGCATTGCCATATGCAGCAGTTGTATGCATTGCTACCTGAAATGCATTCAAAGAAATTGCTGGAATTCCCAATGAATTCATCGCCATCGCCATCAGTGCAACTGAAGTCTGTTCTCCAGTTGTTAAAAGCATATCCAATTCTCTTTTTGATGCATTTGGATTAATATCCTTTGCCTGTGCCAAAAGGACATCTGTCTGTTTTCCCATTGCGGACAAAACAACAACAACGTCATTTCCTTTGCTGTATTCATCAATACATCTTCTGGCAACATTAAAAATTCTCTCTTTATCGGCTACAGATGTACCACCGAACTTCTTTACTATTAACATAGCTGCCTCCTAATTTGTTCATTCCTTATCTATTTTCTAAAAATTCAGAAAGAAGAGTATACCCTTCTTCTAAATAGTTACCACTAAGTTTAGCATCCTTCTCATTATAATTCCAGTCATGTGTTTCTTCTTTTGTACTATCATATAGTAAATATGGAACTGGATTAGATGTATGGGTACGAATCGCAATTGGCGTTGGATGATCTGGCATAATCAGCATACGGTAATCTGCTCCTGCCTTCTCCAGTCCTTCTTTTACCACACGAATCACTTTGGAATCCAAGGATTCAATAGCCTGCAGTTTTCTTTCTAAACTTCCCTGGTGTCCCATCTCATCTGGAGCCTCTACGTGTATATATGCAAAATCATAATCCTCTTTTACTAATGCGTCAACTGCTGCCTGTGCTTTTCCTTCATAATTGGTATGAAGAGTACCATCAGCACCTTTTACCTCAATGTTTTTCAGTCCGGCACCTACGGCAATTCCTTTTAATAAATCTACCGCTGAAATCATAACGCCTGTTTTCCCAGTCTTTTCCTCAAAGGAATCTAATACCGGTTTTGTGCCTGCTCCCCAGAACCATATAGAATTCGCTTTATTTAAACCTTTTTTGGCACGTTCTATATTTAGGGGATGCTCATTTAAAATGTCATAACTTTTCTTCATCATATCTTTTAATAAGTTCTCTTTTGGAAGATAGTCATTAATTACTTTTCCTAGTATATCATGTGGTGGCGTTAAATCAGCCACTTTTCCTTTATCCCATATAAGCAAATGGCGGTAACTTGTTCCAACATAATACTGGAACATTTCATTTTGAAGTTCTTTTTGAACTGCCTCTAATAAAACAGCAGCATCTTCTGTTGATATCTCGCTGGAACTGTGGTCAATTATCGTCTTCTGCTCATAAGGAAGATCATCCTCCGATACCGTTACAATATTGCAGCGAATTGCAATATCTGTATCCTTCATATCAACACCTATGCTCAATGCTTCCAACGGAGAACGTCCTGTATAATATTTTCTTGGGTTGTATCCAATTACAGCTAAGTTGGCTGTATCACTTCCTGGATTCATTCCGTCAGGAATCGTATGTACTAATCCGATTCTTGCTTTCTTTGATAATTCATCCATACATGGGGTTTTGGCATACTCTAATGGGGTTTTGTTTCCTATCTCTTCAATAGGTTCATCTGCCATGCCATCTCCCAATACAACTACGTACTTCATTTTTCCCTCATTTCTGCGCATCTTTACACAGGCTACGGGAACTCTTTATCCTGTCTCCAGATCCTGTGCAGATTAATATACGCTTTTTGCTTTACTAAAATGCAACTCGAATTCTAGATATCATATTTTCAAATTTATTTACTGCCTCACCGAAAGCTTTTTCCTTCATTTCTGGTGTAATAAATGCATATTCATCCTGAAATCCTGCTTTAACTTCTGTAACAGTTCCGAACACTTCTTTGACTTTTGCCTCATTCTGTTCTTTAGAACCTTCCAAACGAACAAAGAACTTTTGAGATGCTTCATCAATGCTAGCTAACTCTAGCTTCTTACTGCTCCAGATTGTCATGATATTTGTTCCTAAATGTTTTGCTGCATCCACTACATCTGCAACTACTGCACTTGCAGTTGGAAGTTTTCCAGCACCTTTTCCATAGAACATAACATCTCCTAGAAGGTTTCCTTTTACAAAAATACCATTGAATACATCATTTACACTATACAATGGGTGTTTATCATTTATCATCATAGGTGCTACCATTGCATACACTTTGTCGCCAGATTTTTTACTTGTTCCAAAGATTTTAATGCTTGCATTTAATGCCTTTGCATATTTAATATCCTTATCTGTTATCTTGGTAATGCCTTCTGTATAAATATCTTCATAGTCTACTTGCATCCCATAAGCTAAAGATGTTAAAATAGCAATTTTCCTGCAGGCATCATAGCCTTCTACATCTGCTTCAGGATTTCTCTCTGCATATCCCTTTGCCTGTGCATCTTTTAATACAGTCTCAAAATCAGAACCTTCTGTACTCATCTTTGTTAAGATATAGTTCGTTGTTCCATTTAAAATTCCAGTAATCTCTTCAATTTCGTCTGCTGTTAAAGACTGATTAAGTGGCCTGATAATTGGAATGCCTCCTCCAACACTTGCTTCAAAAAGGAAATTTACCTTCTTTTCTCTTGCAATCTGTAACAATTCTGCACCATGTTTTGCAACAAGTTCTTTATTAGAAGTGCATACGCTTTTTCCTTTTTCAAGAGCTTCTTTCACAAACTGGTATGCTGGATTTGTTCCTCCCATTGTTTCTACAATAATCTGGACATCTGGATCGTTTACAATAACACTATAATCATGAACTACTTTTTTCTGAATCGGATCTCCTTCAAAATCTCTTAAATCCAAAACATATTTCACATTAATTTCATTGCCAGCTTTTTTGTTAATGCTGTCTTGATTTGTGTTAAGAACTTCCACAACACCAGAACCAACTGTTCCATAACCTAAAACACTAATATTTATCATATTGCGCCTCCTTAATTATTCTCTAGCTAATATCTTTAGTGAATGTATTCCTTTTAGGCATTCCATTTCTTCTATCATGATTTCAGCATCAAAGATTTGTGGCGAAATCTCAACACTTATTGTAAGTAATGCGATTCCATTCACCGGGATGCTTTGATGAATTGTCAAAATATTAGCTTTATGATTTGCTACTATATTCAAAACAGCGGATAATAACCCCGGCTCATCATCCATCTGCAACATCAACGTTATCGTTTTTCCTCTTGCATTTTCATGAAAAGGAAATATATCATCTTTATATTTATAAAAGGAACTTCGACTAATTCCTGCCTTGTCTGTTGCCTCTTGAACGGTAATGGTACTTTTTGAATCGAGCAGGCGCTTAGCCTCTACCACCTTCAAAAGAACTTCTGGCAATGCTTTCTCTTTTACTAAAAAGTATTTCTTGTTCTCCATTACTCATCCCCCCTGAATAACAACCTGTTAAATTTTGTGTATGTATAGGAAATACACTTGTTTTTCCACGAAAGATATCTTATCACAGTTTACAGTATAATGCAAGTAACAAAAGGAAAAACCTCCATGTTAAAGAACAAAACAGTCCCAGAACATAAAGGTTTTTCAACACTATTTATAAATTGTAATTACTGATTGTCAACGATAGCTTGCAAGGTATTTGCCTGACCTGCGTCTAGTAAGCCGTCTAAGTCTATTATCAGCACCAGATTATTTTCTACATGAGCCACTGACTCAATGTACTCTGTACCTTGTGCCTTAATAATTACTGGTGCTGGTCCTATCTTGCTATCTTCAAGTTCTACAATTTCTTCAACCAGATCTACTTCTATGGCAATCACTACTCCATTGGATTTAGCAATTACTAACTCTTTTGTTTCAAGATTTTCAGCTGCTGGCATATGAAATTTATCACGTAAGCTAAATACAGGAATAACATCACCACGTAGATTAATCATACCTTTAATGCAATCTGGTGCATTTGGTATTTCTACAACAGGAATATCTTTTTCAATTCCCATAACTTTGCTTACATCAATTCCATAACTTCCCGTTCCAATTTTAAAAATAATCTGCTTCGTCACCATACTTACCTCCATTCTAAAAGTACTATGCTACTTTAGAGAATATCTACCTGCTTACTGACCATTTTAAATAGGCGTTAATAAAGGGATCGATATTACCATCTAAAACACTGCTTACATTACCGATTTCTTCATTTGTTCTATGGTCCTTCACTAAGGTATATGGCTGCATAACATACGAACGTATCTGGCTTCCCCAGCCAATCTCTTTCATTTCTCCACGAATTTGCGCTTCTGCCTGCTGGTTTTCTTCTTTCTTAAGCATATAAAGTTTTGCTTTCAGCATCTGCATCGCCTTGTCTTTGTTTTGAAACTGAGAACGTTCATTTTGACATTGAACTACAATACCAGTAGGAAAGTGCGTAATCCGAATTGCTGATGATGTCTTATTAATATGCTGTCCACCCGCTCCACTAGAGCGATAAGTGTCTATACGAATATCATCATCCGAAACTTCTATGTCAATATCTTCTTCAATATCTGGCATTACATCACAAGACACAAAGGATGTCTGTCTTTTGCCTGCTGCATTAAATGGTGATATACGAACCAGACGGTGCACTCCTCGTTCTGACTTTAAATACCCATATGCATTTTGTCCTCTTATCTCTAATGTGACAGACTTTAAGCCTGCTTCATCACCGTCTAAAAAATCAATAACTTCACAGGTAAATCCTTTCTTATCTGCCCATTTTTGATACATTCTGCAAAGCATGCTTGCCCAGTCGCAGCTTTCTGTACCGCCTGCACCGGCATTCAGTCTCAGAATAGCGTCATTGCTATCATATTCATCCGAAAGAAGCGTTGATATACGAAGTTCTTCCAGATCCGTTATAAACTCATTTAAAGAAGACTCGATTTCCGGAATTAATGAAGCATCACTTTCTTCATATCCTATTTCCAATAAAGTTTCAATATCTTCATAGGAACCGCAGAGTGCTTCATATCGTTCCTTTGTTCCTTTCAGACCTTTTAGTTCTTTCATAACTTTTTGTGATTTATCTGTATCATCCCAAAAACCTGGAGCTTCCATCTCCTTTTCTAACTCTTCTATTCTTAGAACTTTGTTAGCCAGGTCAAAGTGAATCCCCCACTTCTTTTAACGGTTCTTTATAGTTCGCTAGTTTATATTTAAATTGATCTAGTTCAACCACGCAATCGCCCCTTTCCTCTTTCAAATCGAGTATATTAATACTGTTTCTTTCTCTTAGTTTTAAATAACCTTTTTGCCGCAACAGAATTTATATTTCATACCACTTCCACATGGACATGGATCGTTAGGCTGAATTTTTCTTTCTGTTCTTCGAACAGGGCCTTTTGCAACAGTTTCGTCTTTATTCGTACTTGTTACTTTTGCCACCTGCTCTCTTTCAATGTTTTGTTCAATACGAACATGCATTAAGGCTTTCACTGTTTCCTCCGAAATAGCCTCTGTCATTTCTTCAAACATTTCATATCCCATAAATTTGTATTCCATTGCTGGATCTTTTTGTCCATAAGCCTGTAAACCAACCCCTGTACGAAGCTGATCCATATCATCAATATGATCCATCCATTTATGATCTATTACTTTAAGAAGAAGTACACGTTCAATCTCACGAATCTGTTCTGGTTCTGGGAACTCAGCTTCCTTTTCTTCATAAAGCTTCACTGCTTTTTCTTTTAACTCCTGAACCAGTTCTTTCTTCTTCAGGTGTTTTATCTGATCCTCCGTAAGAACGATTTCTTCCATTGGAAAAATAGGAAGCAATAATTCATTCAGCTCATGAAGATCCCACTCTTCTGCATCCTGTTCATCGTTGATTACACGATCAACTGTTCTTTCAATTACGTCAGCTATCATCTTATAGATAGTATCACGCATGCTTTCGCCATCAAGAACTTTTCTTCTCTCTGCGTAAATAATTTCACGCTGTTCATTATTTACTTCATCGTATTCTAATAAGTTTTTACGAATACCGTAATTGTTATTTTCTATCTTCTTCTGTGCCTTTTCAATTGTATTGCTAAGCATTTTGTGCTCGATTGGTTCTCCCTCTGGGAAGCCTAATGAATTAAATATCGTCATTAATCGGTCGGAACCAAACAGACGAAGCAGATCATCTTCTAATGACAGATAGAATCTTGATTCACCCGGATCTCCCTGACGGCCTGCACGCCCACGTAACTGATTATCAATACGCCTGGACTCATGGCGCTCTGTACCTATGATTTTCAGTCCGCCAATTTCCTGTACCCCTTCACCAAGCTTAATATCAGTACCACGTCCTGCCATATTAGTTGCAATTGTAACAGCACCTCTTTGTCCAGCATCTGCAACAATCTCAGCTTCTAATTCGTGGAACTTAGCATTCAGAACCTTATGTGGAATACCACGTTTCTTAAGCATTGCGCTAATTTCTTCTGATGCTTCAATGGTAATTGTGCCAACTAATACTGGCTGGCCTTTCTGATAGCATTCTGTAATTTCTTCTACAATCGCATTCAGTTTTTCTCTTCTAGTCTTATATACAGCATCCTGATAATCAATTCTAGCTACTGGAAGATTCGTTGGCACTTCAATAACATCCATGCCATAGATATTACGGAATTCCTGTTCTTCTGTGATAGCTGTACCTGTCATACCGGATTTCTTATTATATTTATTAAAGAAGTTCTGGAAAGTAATTGTTGCAAGTGTTTTGCTCTCTCTTTTTACTTTTACGTGCTCTTTCGCTTCAATAGCCTGATGCAAACCATCGGAATAACGTCTTCCTGGCATAATACGGCCTGTAAACTCGTCAACAATCAAAACTTCATCATCTTTCACAACATAATCTTTGTCCTTAAACATCAAGTAGTTTGCACGTAATGCAAGTATAATATTGTGCTGTATTTCCAGATTCTCAGGATCTGCAAAGTTATCTAAATGGAAGAATTTTTCTACCTTTGCAATACCTTCTTCCGTTAAAGACACAACTTTGTCTTTTTCATTAACAATAAAGTCTCCTGTTTCTTCATTGTCTTCCTTCATTAAGACATCCATCTTACTTAATTCTTTTTCAGTACCTTTTTCCAATTGTCTTGCAAGGATATCACATGCTTCGTAAAGCTTAGTTGATTTTCCGCTCTGACCTGAAATAATAAGTGGTGTTCTTGCTTCATCAATTAAAATAGAGTCAACCTCATCAATTACAGCATAATGCAAATCACGCTGTACTAGCTGTTCTTTATAAATGACCATATTATCTCTTAAGTAGTCAAAACCTAATTCGTTATTAGTAGCATACGTAATATCACAATTATATGCTGCTCTTCTTTCGTCGTTATCCATACCATTTAAAACACATCCAACAGTAAGTCCTAAAAACTTATGAATCTGTCCCATCTCTTCTGCATCACGTTTTGCCAGATAATCATTGACAGTTACGATATGAACACCTTTTCCTTCAAGAGCATTTAAGTAAGCTGGCAGAGTAGAAACAAGTGTTTTTCCTTCACCTGTTCGCATCTCAGTAATTCTTCCTTGATGCAGAATGATACCACCTATTAGCTGAACACGATAATGCTTTATTTTTAAAACACGAGAAGCAGCTTCTCTTACTGTAGCATAAGCTTCGACTAAAATATCGTCTAATGTTTCACCTTTACTTAATCTTAATTTAAACTCTTCTGTTTTTGCTTTTAACTGCTCATCAGTCAGTGCTTGATATTCTTCGTCAAGTGCCTCTATGCTATCAGCAATAGGATAGATCCTCTTCAATTCGCGTTCGCTATGCGTTCCTAAAAGCTTTGTAATAATACTCATTAGCTTCACTCCTGTACTCTTTTTTCCGATAATGCAATTGTGTTTTATCGAATTTTATTTTCTATAACCCATATTACATTGTACCATTCAATAAGTGTTCAATCAACTTATTTTTTCCATTCTCATATACAGTATGCATACAATATTGCTACATCTTTTGCATTACTGTTTTTCTAATACCTTTGTTTGTATTTGCTTAAAAATGATTTACTAGATATGCTTTATACCCAAAAAAAGAACCCATAATGCTCATGGGTTCTTTTTATCTCCTTTAGAACTCTGGTTCAATTAAACCATATGTATTAGCTTTTCTCTTATAAACTACATTTACTTCATTTGTATACGCATTACGGAATACAAAGAAATTATGTCCAAGCAATTCCATCTGCACGCATGCTTCTTCTGGATCCATTGGTTTCACTGCAAACCTTTTTGTTCGGATGATATTAATTTCTTCTTCATCTTCTTCATCAATCTCTTCTTCTACAAAGCTCTTGTTAAAGTTTACAGCTGCCTGTTTCTGTTCAAGAATCTTGCTTTTATATTTGTTAATCTGACGTTCTATTATTTCTTCTACTAAGTCAATCGAAACATACATATCCTCAGATACCTGTTCTGCCCTTACGATATTTCCTTTCATAGGAATCGTCACTTCTATCTTCTGTCTTTCCTTTTCTACACTTAGTGTAACGTGTACCTCTGTATCAGGAGTGAAATACTTCTCTAACTTTCCGATCTTGTCATAAATAGCTGATTTTAAACCATCAGTTACATCAATATTTTTTCCACTAATTATATAACGCATATAAACCAACTCCTTTTGTCTTTTTTTTATTAATTATGCCCCAAAAGGATGTAATAATTAATAAATCGAGTACAAAGACATTATACCATACTACCCTTGTATTTCAAGTAGCACACCTATTGTTAAGAATCATTTTACAGACACTTAATATTATTTTTACTTATATTTCAGTTTCTAGTGTAAATTGTGTGACAATTCATTTTTAACATTTTAAGATTTTTCTTTAACCTGATAAAACCGATATAGGACAAATAAAACAAAACAAACTTTCGATATTGACACTTTTTATCCTCAAAGTTATACACCTTATACACTGTGGATAAAGTGGATAACTTTGTGTATAACTCAAAAAAACCATAAAATATAGTACATACTATGTGGATTATTTTTTTCACATTTCCACATAGCAAAAAAAGAAAAAAACAATATAGGCAAAAAGACTCTTAAATTTTGTGCATATTGCTTGTAATCTTTATATATCTCTTTTCTAGAATACTTCTTTTAATTTTAAATTTTCTGACAATAAAAATATTATTCTAAATATTCCATTGCTTGGCTGCTTTATTTTTTAATTCTTGTATTCTATCTGAATACTCACTTATTAAATCTGAATATTGCATATCTCGTGGATTTAAGTCATTTTCTAACATAATACTATATGTAATGTTGTTCTTATTAACTTGTGCGCCATATCGATATCCTTTTACTATATTAGGCCAGATAAGCAAAGCACAACTCTCGTCTGGTGCTGCAACGCACAGGTTTCCTGAATAAATCAGGTAATCTGGCTGTTTTACATTGTATAAATACCCATCTTGATCTGTATACACATAACTCATGTGTTTTCTAAATACCTTCATTCCTTTTCCATATGGGTGATATCGACAAAATCTCCATCCTGCCCACAGCAAATTATACCCAGCAAATAGTATCACACACATTACAGCAATTCTTTTTACATTTAATTTCTTTTTCATAACTCTATGATTCTGCTCCCTTCTTTCTTGAATTCTTCATCATGAGTAACCAAAACAACAGTTTTTCCTTCTTTATTCATCTCTTTAATAATCCCCATAATCTTTTTTCCATTTTCTCGATCCAGAGAACCTGTTGGCTCATCACACAAAATTAAATCACATTTTTTCATAATTAGTCTTGCTAGTGCAATTCTTTGCTGTTCCCCTCCAGAAAGTGTATATATTTTTTCATTTTCTACCTGAGGCAACCCAACTTTTTCTAAAGCATCTGCCATATCCACTCCCGATCGATTAATTTTTTTAATCATATTCAAATTTTGCTTTACCGTCTTTTGTTCAACTAGTGCGAAATTCTGAAATAAGAAACCAACTTTTTGACTTAAATATTTTTGCTGGTTTCTTCTTTTACGGATGTCCATTCCATCTACTATAATTTTACCTGAATTATATTCTTCAAGTGAGCCAATCATGTTTAATAATGTTGTTTTACCACATCCACTCGCACCTGAAAACACAATGAATTCTCCAGTCTTAATAGAAAGATTCAAATTATCAAATAATACTTTATCACCAAATGATTTTTTTAAGTTTACAATTTCGATCATACCGCTCCTCCATAACTATAATGACATATTTCCTTTTAATATTCTTTGTACACTGGCTTTTTCTATTCGTCTTACAAAACCAAGCAATATTCCAAGTTCAGCTAAACCCAGTATTAAAAATCCAGTTAATATATAGTAAGGCGATATTTGCGACAGCTTGCTGGCAATTATAAAGCAACTTATTCCACTTAATAACAAGGAGATAAAAGTAGATAAAAAGAGCCTCTGATATTTTTCCAAAATAGTTTCTCCCAGTGTTGTCCTTATTGCCAATTCTACAGAATTAATCGTACACTCATAATATATAACAGTTCGTACCACAATTATTTCAATAATAAGCAAAATAAAAAGCAAAACTGAACCTAGAAATAGAATCCTTTGATAACTTTTTAATATATGCTTATAATTACTATACACATTGGTTATAAAAGTCAGTTCTTCTGAAATATCATTTTGGTTCAGATACTCTTTCCATTCTGCATCATTAAATTTGAACATACAAGCCTGTGTCATATAAATACCATTAAAATAATTAAATGTCCCTGTCATATCCAGAATAAGATTCGGTTTTTTATAATACTGAGTTACAATTTTTCCTTGATTTGAAATTCCCATTATATCAATAGTATCCTTATATGTTATCACTTCATAATCTGCTTTCTGTTTTTTATACATTTCAGACAGCATTTTTAACTCTTCTACTGCCATCTCTTTTTTTATTTCTGGTACAATAAAATAAACTTTTTTATTAAATTTTAAACCTTTTAACAGCTTAATATGCTCTTGCATATACGGAAGAGAACTTTCATTGCACATAATACAAGGTCTTCTGCTAAAAAATCCATTATCTAGATATACACTAAAAAAAGCTTTTCTCTCTTTATTCTTTTTTGCTAGTAACTCCAGCATTAATTTTTCTGTTGTCTCCATCGTTCCATCTTTAGCTGCTACTGATACATAAGAATAGTCTTTATATTGTTCAAAAAAATCTTTTTGACACCAGTAACCATACCCACTAGCAATCATCTCAATGCCAACTGACATCATTATCGAAACCACAATAATTGTCCCTATTTTAAATGCGTAGCTAAATTTTAATATGTTTTTGTCACTCTTACCCATACTCAGAGCACTTTTATAATTTGCAAAAAGAATTCTTAAATAAACAAGTGAATTTAGCAAACAAAAGCTGATTATGCTGATTATGCTGATTTTTATATGATAATCTACATGTATCTGCAAACCATACTTCAATATTATAAATAAGAAAGCGGAATATCCTATACAAGCCACTATATCACATATTATTCGCTTTAAAACCAAATTTGATAAACTTTCTCCATATAAAAACCGGATAATCATTTCTTTTTTTAGTAATGTAGTCTCAAATAACGTAAGTAATAAAATAAATAGGATTCCTATTGCCCATATAATCATTACATTACGAATTGCATGAAAAGAAACATATCCTATTTTCGGAACACTTCCGCCATAGATATCCACTAGCTCACGTTTACAAGCTCTGGCATCCTCTAATTTTCCAATAAAATAAAAAAACTCTACGTCACATTTCTCAGGAATCTCTAAAAAACTTGCCATTTTCACCTCTACATCCCCTAAAATGGCACTTCGATATTTTCCAGTCTGAATGCTTGATTTCTTAGAAACCGCTTCTTTCACTCCATCCATTCCATACACAGTTACCGTCTCCGAATATACAGTATCAATATTTCGCACTACCGTAAATACGAAGCAATTGTTTTTTTTGGCAGTCTTTTCAATCTCACCAAACATTTCCTTTTTAGACTTATTTAGTGGCTGATACATTGTTGTTGTTATGTATTCTGTTTCAAAATAATCTATATTCCATACATACATATCTCCAATAAATAAGAAAATAAATGCAATTATTAAGATACTAGAAATGTATTTTATTTTTTTCATAACTCCACCTATATTAACATTCATTTTACTAAAAACAGGAAATTAGACCTTCAAATCCTAATTTCCTGTTTTTATTTACAATCTAATAATTATTATAATAACTTACAGACGATCCTGAGTGTGTTACATCAACTCTAGAAAGACTGCCTGCCCCTTTTCCCGAACCAGTATGCCATCCTGTCCCATTTTTTAAAGATGCATAATGTGATTTTGTATTATGCTTCGCCCACGCATAATCTTCATCTATTGCCCAAGTATTATACCCATAAGTTAATTCTGCATTATCATTATCACCCGATTTATATCGTTCCCAAGGTTTTGAAAAAGATGAGGCACTAGCCTCTATACTACCTGCAGTTATTAGCACACTCTCCCCTCCAAAAAACAAACCAGAAACAGCAACACCTGTCAAAGCAAGTGCTATTCCTTTTTTCAATGAAATTCTCATAATATTTTCTCCTCTCACCATAACTTTATAATAGGCGTTTGCGAAACGCTATACCCCTTATAAAATCAAGGTATTTTTTATAACAAAATAAAACAACTCCTCACTGGTTTGTGGTAAAATTGAGTTGTCGAAAACAATTCACCTACACCCGAAAGGAGTTGCATCTATATGATACCATACAAACAGCTTTCTTTGGAAGATTTTTTTACAGATTGCCAAAATAAATTTGAAAACAGCAAATATGAATTTCTTGAAATTCTCGAACAAACCATTAACCTTGATGAAATTGTCCTGGCATCTTTTGTCTTACATTTTTACGCTTCCACCGGCAGGCCACGTAAACATCAGCTTTATGCCATGCTTTGGGCTTTGTTGCTACAACGCATTTTCTCGATTCCAACTGACTCGCTCCTGATTACCTTTTTGAAGCATTCCCAAGAGCTTCGTGATTTCTGTGGTTTTGATACAGTCCCTGATGCTTCTAAATTCACCCGTTTTAAGCAGGACTTTCTGCCTGACTTACAATCCATGTTCGACAGTCTTGCAGACCTGACCGAACCGATATGCCACAAAATTGATACCTGCAAGGCTTCCATGTTACTTTTCGATACTTCCGGCATTGAAGCCTGGGTTACGGAAAATAATCCAAAGTATGCCAACCGAATTATCAAGCAGCTGAAAGCCTTTAAAAAAGCAAAGAAACTG
>NZ_FOHN01000038.1 GCF_900111595.1 [Clostridium] polysaccharolyticum
GCTAAAACATTTTTGTCACTATAGACTGTTAATAATTGATGAACTGGGCTATCTTCCAATAGACAAGGAAGATTCTAATCTATTCTTCCAGTTAATCGATATGCGCTATGAGAAAAAGAGCACAATACTGACCACAAATATAAATTTTAGCGAATGGGACAGTGTGTTTTATGATGCAGTAGTGGCAAATGCAATATTAGACCGTGTACTTCACCATGCAAATGTGGTAAGCATTTCAGGTAAGTCATATCGGTTAAAAGACCATATGAAAGCAACAGATTAGAAAGTGTAAATGTACATTCTTATTTTAGATTTTTTGTACATTTTTGTATTGACATTTATACTGAGCAAAAGCAGCCGGGATAAACAGAACACATTCGGTGATCGGAAGGATCATAAAGAATGAGATTTATCTCGGAACCGACTTTTACCCGCGACTCATTGATGATGAGACATTTGCTAGGGCCCAGGAGATAAGAAACTACAACGCAAAAAGCCAAAACAGGCTCGGTCTTTACAGGCCTGAAAAACAGATTCCTAAAACATTTTGTTTTAAGATCGGCAAGGTGGAAAAGAAATACGACGATCCATACTTGCAGGCGCAATACACATATAGCCAGATAGGAGAGGATAACGATGAATGAAAATGTAACACTTATCCCGGCCAGGAGACGCGCTGGGAACAGGGTATCAAAAGAGGCAGATAAGCCAAAGCTTAAAGTCGCAGCGTACTGTAGAGTAAGTACTGACAGCGATGAACAGGCTGGAAGCTACGAAACCCAGGTCGAGCACTATACCGACTACATCAGCCGCAATAAGGAATGGGAGCTTGCAGGCATATACGCTGATGAAGGTATCTCAGGCACAAACACTAAAAAGCGCGAGGGCTTCAATGAAATGATCGATGACTGTATGGATGGGAAGATAGACCTTGTCATCACAAAGTCCATCAGCCGCTTTGCCAGAAACACTTTAGATTGCCTCAAGTATGTAAGGCAGCTCAGGGATAAGAACATAGCGATCATTTTTGAAAAGGAAAACATCAATACATTAGAAGCAAGCGGAGAGCTTCTTCTTACAATCATGGCTTCCCTTGCTCAGCAGGAGTCGCAGTCTTTAAGCCAGAACGTAAAGCTTGGATTACAGTTCAGATACCAGAATGGACAAGTCCAAGTAAACCACAACCATTTCTTGGGATACACAAAAGACGCCGAAGGTAACCTTGTGATTGATGAAGAGGAAGCCAAAATAGTACGCCGCATCTACAGGGAATACTTAGAGGGGGCCAGCTTAAGAGACATTGCTGACGGTCTGGAAAGGGATAAAATAAAAACCGGCGGAAAAAAGTATAGATGGCACCTAAGCACGATCCAGGGGATTCTTAAAAACGAAAAATATATCGGTGATGCGCTTTTGCAGAAAACGATTACCACAGACTTTATTGAGAAAACAAGAATTAAGAATGACGGATCCTACCCTCAGTATTATGTGACTGGTAACCATGAGGCGATTATTCCCAGAGACGTTTTTACACAAGTTCAAGAGGAGATGCTACGAAGGGCGAACATGTTTAGCGGTAAAGGGAAAAGGCGAAGAGTATATTCCAGCAAATATGCATTAAGTAGCATTTGCACCTGCACAAAATGCGGTGATATTTACAGACGGGTGGCATGGAACAACAGAGGAGTTTACTCGAATGTATGGAGGTGCAGCACCAGAGTAGAAAATGGGCCGAGCGCCTGTGATGCAAGAACTATTAAGGAAGCTGAACTTCAAGCAGCCACTGTTGAAGCGATAAACCAGGTTCTTCAATGCTCAGATGATACGAAAGAAATCTTGATGCAAAACATTGAAGCAGCGCTTGCCGATGATAACGCCGGTGAACTTGAGGCATTAAATGAGAAGCTGAGTGTAAAGCAAAAGGAACTTGTACGGTTGGCTCAGGCCAAGAAAGACTATACGGCGCTTGCAGATGAGATTGATATTTTAAATGAGAAGAAGCAGCAGTTTTTGGTAGACAAGGCTGAGAAGGAAGGCCTCAAAAAAAGAATCAGAGAGCTTGAGACTTTTCTTAAAGAGGCAAACCAGGAGCTTACCGAATACGATGAGACGATGGTTAGGAAATATATTCGGGAGATTAAAGTGTATGAGGACCATTTGCTGGTATGTTTTGAAGCCGGGCTTGAAGTGGAAATTGATAGATAAAACCTAGCGGTGAGGCGATTGTCTTGCCGCTTTTTTTGTTTGATTTTATTCGCACTTTGGCATATAATTATCGTTAGATTGTATAATGTGCTTTTTATAATTTTTGGAAAGGACTATATGGAGTACTTATCTATAAAACAGACATCAGAAAAGTGGGGGATTTCCGTCAGAAGGATTCAGGTTTTGTGCTCTGAAGGACGTATCGAAGGGGCAACAAAGATAGGTTCTTATTGGGCCATTCCTGCTGATGCAGAAAAACCAAGTGATGAGCGTATAAAAAGTGGTAAATATATAAAAGACAAGCAGGTCTAGAAGAATAGCTATTAAGAAAAGAGGCGATCGCATTGGCAACAGAATGGTTTGTATCAGGAAATCCTAAAAAGTATGACTGTATTAATGCTTTTAGGGATTTGCATAAAATTGATTGGAAGCAGAGTACAAATGTCGAAGAGGGGGACGTTGTATATATTTATGTTTCCGGCGAAGAACATGCTGTTAGATTAAAGTGCCAAGCAAATAAAGTAAATATCGAAGTGCCCGATATAGACGACCATAAATATGACCTTACCGGTGAGTTTGATGGTACCGCAGGACGTTATATGGAGCTTGAGCTTATTGAGGAGCTGGAGGGTGACTTATACGATCGCTTTGTTATGGAAAAACATGGATTTGGAACGCCTCAGAGCCCGGTAAGAGTTAACTTGGAAACTCGTGAGTATTTAAATATCTGTCAGGAATTGCAGCATACTGAAGAGATGGATCCTGACAAGCACGATGGTAGCTATGAGCTTGCTCGCGAAACAGTACGTGCTTATAAAAATATGGGTAACCTTGATCAGATCGATTTTAAGGATATGAATCTGATTTATCACATGGTTATTGGCACTTGGAGACAAAAGGTAGATATTAAGAAAAAATCTATTTCAGAAAGCCATCTGCCGGACAGTGAAAAAATAAGATTAACAGACCTGCTCGACACGATTTGGGAGAATGCTAATAACAATGCATATTCCAATCGTGAGGGTGATGCCTCAATTGGAATGTTTGGAACAGCGTTCTACTCTTTTTATGATGCAAAGAAAGATGATTGCGTGCGCTTTATTCAGATGTGCATAGATATTCTGGATAATGAGTCTGACGAGGAAATGTTTGATATATGCCAGAATGCATTATCGACAGGAATACCTGGAATGCAGGCCGCATCAGCTTCGGTAATACTTCATTGCCTTAAACCTTATACATTCCCTGTGTTTAATTCTAATTCAGGTAATCCTAACATTTATCTGTACTTTGGAATTGGCCTTGAGAAGGTATCAGATTTAAGCAAGTACATAGGAAATTGTAGAAAAGTTAAAGCGTTCAGGGATAAAAATTTCACTGTTAAAAACTATAGAATTTATGACCTTGCGGCAAGAAAGCTTGGTAAGGGCGACAAAGAATATGATGCCATTGACTTTGAAAGAATCGTGGCTTTCCTTAGGGACTATGCCGGAAAGCATTATGTTAATCCTGATAAAGCCGGCCCTGATAAAGAGGCAATGGAGGCTTTCAAGGAAGAGGGTGGAAAGGCCCGCGAAGAGTACACAAAGTTCTGCGCACATGTTGTTAGTGCATTCCCTGATTTAGAAGCACAGTCATGCTCTGGTTGGATTAATCAGGGTAACAATACTCAGAAATATTTCTGGGTTGAGCTGAAGGGAAAAGACTGGAAGAATTACCCTCATAGTATTTCCATTTCACTAAACGATAAGAGTTTAACTGACGAGGAATGGGT
Source organism: [Clostridium] polysaccharolyticum (assembly GCF_900111595.1). Lineage (GTDB taxonomy): Bacteria > Bacillota > Clostridia > Lachnospirales > Lachnospiraceae > Clostridium_AI > Clostridium_AI polysaccharolyticum. The sequence continues at coordinate 3,980 of NZ_FOHN01000038.1, forward strand.
ACTTTCCGTAAGAGTTGAAACCAGAGACGGTGCAAGTAAGGAAGAAGATTATTCTCGTCATAACGTAATAGCTGATATGGAGATACCGGAAGGTGTCGACGCTTATTACGCATACACAAATAAGCAGGGAGACTATTTACTCGCTGAGGGTGGCCAGCAGGAGGTCAAGGAACTTCGTGACAGTGGCAAAGCGAGAAAAATTCAGGTTATAAAGAGAATTTCAAAACCGTATGATTATACCAGAACAACGGAGATTGTAAAGGAAACACAAGACGCCGTTAAGTTTCTGATGCCGTTTTATAAGTATATCTTTGAGCAAGCTGGGGTATTGGGAGGAGCTGTAGAGTACTGGCCTTCTCAAGAAGAATACCCTGTAAATTTGACTAATGATGATTGGAAACGCTTCATTGATGAGGTGGAGAGCAAGTCGCATGTTGGATGCATGAGAGTTCTTGCTTGCTATGTTGATATTGGTGGTATTGGATCACCTAAAACATTATCAGATAAATATAAAGGGCACCCGACCGTTTATACCAGCAGCATTTTAAACACAAGCAAAAGAGCATTAAGTTTCTTTGGAATGGATCCTTGTCCTGATGGAGATACACAGCGATACTTCCCGATAGCCTTTCAGGGACGTGTTGGCAGTGAAGTTAATGCGGGCACTTATGAATATAAGATGCGTCCGGAATTATTAGAAGCATTACAGGAAATGGATTTAACAGGAATAGATCTCATGTATGATAAAGGCGGTGATGATGAAATGAGTGAGACAGAATTCGATAAGAACATAATTCTTTACGGACCTCCTGGAACAGGAAAAACATATAATACCGCAATTTATGCAGTTGCCATTTGCGACAAATTGAGTCTTGATGAAGTGAAAGCAAGGCCGTATGAGGAAGTCCTGGATAGATATCGTGTTCTTAAAGATGAAGAGAAACGTGTAGCGTTTACGACATTTCATCAGTCATACGGGTATGAAGAGTTTATCGAGGGAATAAAACCCAAGATGGATTCTGATTCATTTGATGTTGAATATACGATAAAAGATGGTGTATTTAAAGATTTTTGCGATAGGGCGTCTAAAAAGAAAACCAGCACAAGCGGAGTTACTGTTGGCGAAAATGCTCGCGTTTGGAATGTAATCCTCGGTGGAAACGACGATCCGGATTTAAAGCAAAGATGCTTTAGCGAAGGTACTATTCGAATTGGATGGCACAAGTCACCGGAGGTGATTACAGACGAAACGGAAGGCTTAAATGATAAGGAAAGACGTATCCTTTTAAATTTCCAAGATGAGATGGAAATAGGAGATGTTGTTGTTGCACGTGCTTCCAGCGATGCTGTAGATGGAGTTGCTATCATCACCGGTGGTGTTGAATTTGATACGTCAGATGAATACTATCCAAGAAAGCGTAAGGTTCAATGGCTATACAAGGGTGCAAATATTAGCATCATTGATCTTAACGGTGGCACAAGATTGGATCGAAAGTCTGTCTACCCGTTAAACAGAATAAGCGTAGGCGATTTGTTAAGTCGGGTTCCTACCGAGTCAGGAGTTGAGGTAGAGGATGAGACAAGGCCTTTTGTATTCATTATTGATGAGATTAACAGAGGTAATATTTCGAAGATATTCGGTGAACTGATCACCCTTATCGAGCCTACCAAGAGAAAAGGTGCAAAGGAAGCTATGGAGGCGACTCTTCCATATTCTAATGTTCCTTTTGGTGTTCCGAATAATGTTTATTTGATTGGAACCATGAATACGGCAGATAGATCCATAGCCATTATGGATACTGCATTACGTCGAAGATTCCAGTTTGAAGAGATGATGCCTAACCCTCAGGTTCTTAGAAATATTGGCGCAGATAAAGTCATTGAGGGTGACGTTGAACTTGATGTGGCAGAAATGCTTGAGGTTATTAACAAGCGTATTGAGTATTTGTTTGATAGAGAACATACCATAGGTCATGCTTTCTTTACCGGCCTTAGGGATGAGCCTACAGTCCAGAAGCTGGCAAGCATATTCAAGAAGTCGGTTATTCCTCTTTTGCAGGAATACTTCTATGAGGACTACAGTAAGATAAGAATGGTCCTTGGGGATAATGGCAAGGAGAATACAAAGCATATGTTTATTCTTGCCAATGAGATTAAATCAAATCAGATATTCAGGGGAGACACCTCTGACGTGGATATCCCGGATTACTCCTATGTAATTCAAGATGAAGCCTTTGACAATATCATGAGTTATAAAGAGATAAAAGGATAAGAAAAGTGGTGATTAGATGAAGGAACTCTTGGAGCTAAAAGAGTTTGAGACTGTAATCGGGAATCCCGATTATAAGGATCAATATAAATGTATGGATAAGAACTCTTTTGCGGAGCTTATAGAGTTCATTCATGCTTTTGATTCAGACGATGCAGAATCAGATGTTTTAGATTTTATCAAGATTGGGTACAAAAGAAATCTGGGTGAGACAGTAACTTTCAAAAATTACGTCGGCCTCATTCAGATGAAGAATAACTATCAGATTCAGGTCTTACCTAAGATAGAATTTGTAAACGGAGAGAAGGATGAGACGAAGCAAGTATTTATGAAGATGCTTCGAAGCATGAAGGATTTTCCGAGCAAGGTCTTTACGAATGCTAATCTTAAAACGGATCGCATGAATCTGTATGAGGTCTTCATCAATATGTATCTGCAAGAGGTTAGAGCACTTGTAAAGCATGGTATTAAATCCTCTTATGCAAGACAGGAGGATAACCTTACCGTTTACAAAGGAAAGCTTATGGTCAATGAGCACATTAAAGCTAACCTTGCACATAAGGAAAGATTTTATGTGGGATTTGATGAATACCAGGTAAACAGGCCGGAGAACCGGTTGATAAAATCAACACTTCTGAAATTGCAGAGCATAAGCAGCAGTGCTGAAAATGGCAAAGAGATAAGACAGCTACTTACGTCGTTTGAACTTGTTGAGCCTTCAAAGAACTATGATAAGGATTTCGCAAAGGTAGTAATTGATCGCAATACCAAGGACTATGAAATGTTAATGAAGTGGTCAAAGGTATTTCTGAAAGACAAGAGCTTTACTACTTTTTCGGGGACCGACAATGCAAGAGCGCTGTTGTTTCCGATGGAAAAAGTGTTTGAGTCATATGTAGCTCGAAATATGAAGAAGGTATTCAATAGGGCCAATTGGGAGGTTTCTGCTCAGGATAAAGGGCACTTCTTATTTAATACGCTTAATGGCGAGAAACATCGGAAGTTTGCACTCAGACCGGACCTTGTAGTTACCAGGGATGATGGAAGCGTTGTTATTTTGGATACCAAGTGGAAGAGCCTCGTCAATGACAAAGGGGCCAACTATGGAATATCGCAGGCGGACATGTATCAGATGTATGCTTATTCCAAGAAATACGGTACGCCAGAAATCTGGCTTCTTTATCCGGTCAATGCCGCTATGAAAGATAGCGGAAGAATTACTTTTGATAGTGGGGATGGCGCGACGGTCTCATTGTTCTTTGTAGATGTGGCAAATATTGAAAAGAGCATGGAAGAATTGCTTCTTATATTATCTCCAAATAATACAGAAGAGAATTTGACGGAGGAGAACATAGATGGCGCTGACGCAGTTGGATGAGGCACAAAAGATATCATTAAGAAATCGTGCTAAAGATGAGTTGGTTCGCATAGAGACTTTGATTGCAGATAAAGATAAAAAGAGAATGATCGATGACTTTAAAGAAAAGTTTTCTTTATGCGAGATAGTATATAAGGTTATTTTAGAAGAACATCAATTTAATAAAACGGGTAAACATTTAGATTATTTGAAGGTCACAATGACTCAGGTCCCGCATGCGTTGACGTTTGCAGGATACGATTTTGATAAAGATCTGCTGACTAAGCTGTTCGGCGCGGAAGAAAAAATAGGCAGCAGGTCCGTTAAGAAACTTAGAGACGCACTTACCCATAGCATGAATGATAAGGCGGTTAACGAGCTTTCTGATCGTTATGAGGAGTTGAATGGTTATATGGATAGCTTCCTAAATAAGATCAGAACGTTTGATGCTGCATAATGGTGGGTGCAAAAATGGTGCAATCGTTAAAGAGTTCGTGGACCAGTTTTTGCGAAATGCGGCCGATAACTACTAAACTTCTAGTACTATCGTGCCATGTGGAGACTGTTATTCTACTGAAAAAGAAATAGAATAAAGAGAGCTTAGAAAGCTTTAAAATAAGAGGTTCTTGAATTTTTGCCATATTATGGCGATATGTTCAGAACCTCTTTTTGTGTGTTTTTTCAATAATAGTGACTACTGAAAATGGCGAGGTCGAGGCTGAATAACTAATATTTTTTGGGTTGTGACTATGAAACTATTGTTTTGATTGATTTTCGACGCTTCTGCGTATATAATTATAACGTGGTTTATTGTGAATATATGGGAGAAGTAGTATGGAATATATGACGATAAAGGAAGCTGCAAAAAAGTGGGGTGTCTCGATAAGAAGAGTTCAAACCATATGCAATGAAGGAACTATTCCTGGTGTAGTGAAGTTTGGACATGCTTGGGCTATACCAAAGGATGCAGAAAAACCAGTAGATAAAAGGATTAAATCAGGGAGATATATTAAGGGATAATTATGGTGTTTGTTGTCTGTATAATTAGAGAAAAATAAAAAGAAAAGGAAGGAAAAAGTTTTATGGATAATCAAGTACATAATGCGATAGTAAGTTTTATATGGGGAATCGCTGATGATTGCTTGCGTGATGTGTATGTGCGCGGTAAATATCGTGATGTTATTTTGCCTATGACGGTTATCCGCCGTCTGGATGCATTGTTGGAAGAGACTAAGCCAGCAGTGCTTGAAATGAAAAAGCAGCTTGATGCTGCTAAGATTGATAATCAGTGGCCAGCCTTGTGCAATACAGCTGGACAGGCTTTTTGTAATGCGTCACCGTTCTTGCTAAAGGACCTAACAAGTCGTTCAAAAGCTCAGACGCTTAAGGCCGATTTTATAGCATATTTGGATGGTTTTTCACCGAATGTTCAGGTGATATTGGATAAATTCAAATTCCGTAATCAGATTGACACGATGGTGGATGCAGATATCTTAGGTGCTGTTATTGAGAAGTTTACTTCGTCAGATATTAACCTTAGTCCTAATCCGATTTATAAGGATGCTGATAAAAAGATAATCAAGCATCCAGGGCTTGATAATCACGGGATGGGAACAATTTTTGAGGAACTTATTCGAAAGTTCAACGAAGAAAACAATGAAGAAGCTGGAGAGCACTGGACACCTCGTGACGTTGTTGAGCTTATGGCAGATCTTGTGTTTATGCCTATTGCAGATCAAATTAAAGATGCGTCGTATTCTTGTTATGACGGAGCTTGTGGTACTGGCGGTATGCTTACAGTAGCACAAGACAGGCTTTTGAAACTAGCTAAAAAACAAGGAAAAGAAGTTGCAATCCATCTTTTTGGTCAGGAGATCAATCCAGAGACTTATGCTATTTGTACAGCAGATATGTTGCTTAAAGGTGATGGAGAAGAAGCGGAGCATATTATGTATGGTTCTACACTTTCGGATGATCAGCATGCATCACGTCAGTTTGATTTCATGCTTTCAAATCCGCCTTACGGAAAGAGTTGGAAGACTGATTGTGAAAAGATGGGTGGAAAGAAGGATATTCTTGATACAAGATTTAACACCTATCTTGATGACGGCGAAGAAATGTCAATGATTCCACGTACTAGTGATGGACAGCTACTTTTTCTTCTGAATAATATTGGCAAAATGAAGAAAGATACTGAACTTGGAAGTCGTATTGCAGAGGTTCATAATGGCTCTTCACTATTTACTGGCGATGCTGGAAGTGGAGAAAGCAATGCGCGACGTTATATGCTAGAGAATGATTTAGTGGAAGCGATTATTGCAGTGCCTGAAAACATGTTTTACAACACTGGAATAGGAACTTTTATTTGGATTCTTTCTAACAAGAAGGAGGAACGCCGTAAGGGAAAAATCCAGCTGATTGATGCCACGGCAATGAAGTCTCCTCTTCGTAAAAACATGGGTAAGAAGAATTGCGAGTTTACTCCTGAAATTCGCAAAGAAATCATTCGTCTTTTCCTTGAAATGGAAGAGAACGAAGTTAGCATGATTTTTGATAATGATGAGTTTGCTTACTGGAATATTACCGTTGAACGTCCTTTGCGTTTGCGAGTGTATCCTGAGCGAGAGATTCCGGCAGATACATTCAAAAAGGCTGATGAGTTGACGACAGTCAAAAAAGCGATTGCATCTGTTCCGACAGACATTCCTCTCGATGATTGGATGGCCTTTGCCACAGCAACAAAATTAAAGAAAGGTCAACTTAATAAGATTCGTCCGTTTATTACTGAGAAGGATCCGACGGCTAAGCCAATAGAAGGAGAAGCGGATGCAGATTTGCGAGATACAGAAAATGTACCGTTTACTTATGAGGGAGGAATAGATGAATTTATGAAGAATGAGGTGCTTTCTTTTGAACCAGATGCCTATATAGATGATAAGAAGACAACTATTGGTTATGAAGTAAGTTTTACAAAATATTTTTATAAGCCAGTACAACTTCGAGATTTGAGTGAAATAATTGAGAACTTGAGAAATTTGGAAAAAGAGGCTGATGGTGTATTAGCTGATATCATGGGAGGGGTGTTATGATAAAAAAATATTCAGAATACGTTTTAAGCCCCGCACCTTGGTTGGAGGAATTACCGTTCCATTGGGAATGTAAAAAGATAGGAACACTTTTTTTTGAAAGGAAAACTAAAGTTTCTGATAAGGATTATCAACCCCTTTCTGTTGCCAAGATAGGAGTAGTTCCACAACTAGATACAGCAGTTAAGACTGATGCAGGAGACAATCGAAAATTAGTATGCGTAGGTGATTTTGTGATAAATAGTCGTTCGGATCGTAAGGGCTCTTGTGGTGTCTCTCAGTTAGATGGTTCGGTTTCGCTTATCAATATAGTTCTAACCCCAAGGAGTCAGTGGAATAGCGATTATGTTCATTATTTGATGAGATGCCAGCCCTTCTCTGAGGAATACTATCGAAACGGTAGAGGCATTGTTGCAGACTTGTGGACAACACGTTTTAGTGAAATGAAATCTATCTTATTGCCAGTACCACCAAAAGATGAGCAGGATCAGATTGTGCGATTCTTAAATTGGAAGGTTTCAAGCATAAATAAGCTGATTGATGTAAGGAAAAAGCAGATAGATGAGCTTGAAGAATATAAAGAAGCTGCAATTACATATTATATTACTCACGGATTAAAAAAAACAAAGATGTGTCCTACGGAAATATATTGGCTTCGTGAAGTACCTGAAAATTGGAAAGAAACAAAGTTAAAATATATCTTGAAAAAGCATAAGCGAGAGATACCAGAAAATGCTGAACTACTTATTTGTTCAAATAGTGGTGAAGTAAAGAAAAGAGGAGATTCTAAATTAGGCTTGGTTGCGTCATCAGTTGATATATATCAAGGAGTAAAGGAAGGCGATTTGTTAATACATGGTATGGATACTTGGCATGGAGCCATAGCTATATCCAATTATGATGGGATGTGTACTCCCGTGGTTCATGTATGTACCTGTAATCAGAGTAAGCGTTTTGTTGAATACTATTTAAAAATGATGGCTTATACAAAGGTATATAAAGCAATATCAAATGGAGTAAGACAAAATACAAGTGATTTTAGAAGTTGGGATAAAGTGGCAAATCTTTTGATAGCTTTCCCTGAGTTTGAAGAGCAGGAGAGAATTGCTGATTATTTGGATAAAATTGTACTATCGACAAACAAGATAGTAGCTGAGTATGAAGAACAGCTTGAGCATCTTCATGAAATGAAGCACAGAGTAATTTATGATGTTGTCACTGGGAAAATAGATGTTCGCACCGTAGACATCCCAGAGTATGAATTCATTAAAGAACAGTATGATGATGAAAACGATGTAGAAATCGAAGAACAGGAGGATTAATTATGCCATTTACCAATACTAAGGAAAGCGGCCTTGAATCCTTAATCGTGAAGTGGCTTGTTGAGCAGAACGGCTACGAAGAAGGAACCAATGCTGACTACAACAAAGAGTATGCAGTCGATGAAACACGCCTGTTTCGATTCCTTGAAGACACCCAGCCGAAGGAAATGGACAAGCTGGGTGTCTTCAAGTCGGATGCAAAGAAACGTCAGTTTTTGAACAGGCTCTCCGGAGAAATAGCTAAGCGCGGCATCATTGATGTACTTCGTAATGGTGTGAAGGTATACCCTGCGGATCTCATCATGTTTTATCTTACGCCTACTGAGAATAATGAGCAAGCCAGAATCATGTACGAGAAGAATATCTTCAGTGTGACAAGGCAACTGAGATATTCGCAGGATGCAGGGAAGCTTGCTTTGGATGTCTGCTTATTCATCAATGGACTTCCAGTGATCACAATGGAGCTGAAGAACCAGCTGACAAAGCAGAACACAGAGAATGCGGTTCGCCAGTATAAAGAGGATCGTGATTTCCACGACCTTCTGTTCTCCTTCAAGCGTTGTATGGTTCATTTCGCTGTCGATGATGCGACTATTCAGTTCTGTACAAAGCTTGCTGGAAAGGACAGTTGGTTCTTGCCGTTTAATAAAGGTTATAACGATGGAGCCGGTAATCCGCCAAATTCAGAAGGTTTAATGACCGATTATCTGTGGAAAGATATCCTAACAAAGGGAAAGCTTTCAAGGATCATAGAGAATTATGCTCAGGTAGTTGAAGAGGTGGATGAAGACACTAAGAAGAAATCAGTTAAGCAGATTTGGCCGAGATATCATCAGTTAGATTGTGTTGAGAAACTTCTTTATAACGTAAAGGAAAATGGCGTCGGCAAGAAATACTTGATTCAGCATAGTGCAGGAAGCGGTAAATCAAATTCAATAGCATGGCTTGCTCATCAGCTAATCGGGCTGGAACAAGATGGACATCCTATGATTGATTCTGTTTTGGTAGTTACTGACCGCCGTATTTTGGACAAGCAGATCCGTAATACCATCAAACAGTTTATGCAGGTGAAAAATACTGTTGTATGGGCGGAGCATTCCGGGGATCTTAAAAAGGCTATACAGGATGGGAAACGTATTATTGTTTCAACGATAGAGAAGTTCCCATATATTATCTCTGAAATCGGTCAGGAACATAAAGATAATAAGTTTGCTGTCATTATTGATGAGGCTCATTCAGGACAGAGCGGTCGTAATTCTGCAAATATGAACTTAGCTCTTTCTGGTATGGCTACGGATGATGATGCTGATAATGAAGATAAGATAAATGCAATGATGGAGGGACGTAAGCTAGTTTCGTCTGCTAGTTACTTCGCATTTACAGCCACTCCAAAGAATAAGACAGAAGAGTTGTTTGGAGTTCCTTATGAAGAGGATGGAGAAATCAAGCATCGACCTTTCCATGTTTATACAATGAAGCAGGCAATTCAGGAAGGATTTATTCTTGATGTGCTTCGTAATTATACAACCATTGATAGTTGGTATAAGATTATGAAGACAGTTGAGGATGATCCGATGTTTGATAAAAAGCGTGCGCAGAAAAAGCTACGTGCTTTTGTTGAAGGTAATCCTGAGGTTATTGCCAAGAAAGCAGCTATGATGGTTGAACACTTCCATGAGCAAGTTATAGCTAAGAAGAAGATTGGTGGAAAAGCTCGTGCGATGATTGTAACAGCAAGTATACCGAGATGTGTTGAGTATTACTATGCAATCAATAAATGTTTATCAGAAAGGCATAGTCCGTATAAAACTATTGTGGCATTCTCAGGTGAGCATAAGTACAACGGAGCTGAACCTGCTTTGACATCAGCTGGATTGAATGGCTTTTCAGATGCTAAGATTCCTAAGGAATTTAAGAAGGATCCATACAGGATATTGATTGTTGCGGATATGTTCCAAACTGGTTTTGATGAGCCACTGCTTCAGACCATGTACGTGGATAAGCCACTTTATGATATTGCAGCAGTTCAGACCTTGTCTAGATTGAATAGGGCATATCCTGGAAAAGATGAGGTTTATGTTCTTGATTTTGCAAATAAGACCTCTGTTATAGAGGCGGCATTTTCAAAATTTTATAGGACTACAATTCTGTCTGGAGAGACTGATCCTAACAAGCTTTATGACCTAATTGATCATATGGAGAAACACCAGGTTTATGATGTTAGTGATGTTGAAAAACTGGTAGAACTGTTCTTAAGCGGAGCAGAGCGTGACCGCTTGGATCCTATTCTGGATGCTTGTACAGCGATATATAAGCAGCTGGAGTTGGATGAACAGATTGAATTTAAAAGTGCAGCAAAGTCATTTGTTCGTACATATGGCTTTCTTGGTGCAATATTACCTTATGGAAATGTGGATTGGGAGAAGTTGTCTATTTTCTTGAATCTGCTGATCCCTAAATTGCCTTCACCACGTGGAGATGACCTTTCAGAAGGAATACTTTCAACAGTAGATCTGAACAGTTATCGAAATGAAGCTCAGGAGGCTATTGCTATAAAGCTAGAGGATACAGATGCCGAAATAGCACCTGTACCTGCAGGTAGCGTAGGGCATGTTGTTGAGCCTGAGATGGATTTGTTGTCTAAGATTATTATGGATTTTAATGATATGTTTGGCAACATAAAATGGAATGATGCTGATAATGTACAGCGTCAGATTCTTGCAATACCGGAAATGGTTTCAAAGGATAAAAAGTATCAGAATGCTATGAAGAACTCTGATGCTCAAGAAGCGAGGACTGAAAGCGAACGTGCATTGCAGCAAGTTATATTTTCAATTATGTCAGATAATATGGAATTATTTAAGCAGTTTCAAGATAATCCATCCTTTAAAAAATGGTTGTCTGATATGGTGTTTAATATAACTTATGATCCTAAAAATGATAAGAAACTAGCTCAGTACACACGAAAAGAGCCAGATTAGATGATGGTTGCAGAAGAGTCTGTACCTTATGGAGTAAAGAAGGATACAGAATAAATGAAAGCAGGTGATAATATGCCACGAGGCAAAAGTATAAATCTATACTTGATGGACGGCAACGTCAATGGCCGCATTAAAGCTACCCTTGCTAATTGGACCGGGTTAGTCATGAAGATTCCACGCATTGACTTAGGCAAGTGCAAGGATCGTGATGAGCTTAAACAGACAGGTGTTTATCTATTGTTTGGTAAGGACGATCAAACAGATAAAAATTTGGTGTATGTAGGTCAAGCTGGAATTAGGAAAAATGGAGAAGGAATTCTTAATCGATTATCCGAGCATGACAGAGATCCTAATAGGGATTTTTGGAATGAGGCTATTGCCATTACAACTTCAAATGATTCATTAGGTCCAACTGAGATAAGTTATCTTGAACACCGATTTTGTAAGCTTGCTGTTGAGGCTAACCGATACACTGTGATGAATGGCAATGATCCAACACCGGGCAATCCATCTGAAGAGAAACAAAGTGAGTTAGAGGACTTTATTGATTATGCTAAGGTGATAATAGGTACTCTTGGTCATAAGGTATTTGTACCACTATTGTCATCAGTTGCAGATTCTGACGATGAGGAAAGTGTAGGTGGGCCAGAGTTCTACTGCTCAAGGAAAAATGTCAATGCAGCAGGAATAAGAACAGCAGAAGGCTTTGTTGTAAAAAAGGGCAGCAGTATAGTAAGTGAACTTGCACCAAGTTGTCCGGAATATATTATAAAACAGAGAGAAAAGTTTAGAGAAAAGATTAATTCTGATTTTGTACTTACAGAAGATATTTTGTTAAATTCACCATCGGCTGCCGGTGCATTTGTATGTGGAGGAAGCGTCAGTGGCAATGTGGTGTGGAAAACATCCGATGGTGTTACTCTAAAAGAGTATGAAGCAAGAAAAGAAGAATAAAACAATCAAGCACCCTGCCAATTCGACAAGGTGCTTGTCTTTTTATCTGGGGGTTATTCATCGATAGTCTCTAGAATATCTTCAATATGGCAATGAAGTGCCACACAGATTTTAAGAAGCACGTCGGTTGTGATATTTGCTCCTTTGCCAAGCTTGGTTATAGATGCAGCACTTATACCGGCGGCTTCTCTTAAATCATTTTTATTCATTTCTTTATCAATAAGCATTTTCCAAAGTTTGTTATAGCTGATTCGCATATCAATCCTCCGTTTAATCTGTTATGTCGAGAAAACCATAGCGACCATTATCAAGACCCTTTGTAAAGGTGATTATATTAGCACCCGTACTAGCAAGGTCTACGTCAGGTACATTTGTTATATTATCAAGTAGTATTACCTGTCCGCATTCTTGATGATTTGCAAAATATTTATATAGTGAAGCTCGCATGCTTTCAGGAGATACATCTGACACTCCTTGATCTAAGCCAAGTAATGGCGTATCGATTATAAGCAGTCCTTGGTCATAGACAGCATATTCTGATAAATACTGTCTAAAGGACATTGCAACTATGCTGTTAAGGAATGATGTATAACCTTGGCCGTTGAAGTTTTGTTTTACATGGCCATTCACCTCTACATCAAAACTTGAGATATTAAAATGAGCGGTAGTTAAGTTGGGGAAATTGCATTCTGTTAATGCCGCCTTTATTATTTTATCTATTCTTTTTACAAACTTCAGATCGAAGTATTCTCTTGGATGATATTCTGTTTTGTTTTCCTCCTCATTAGGAAGCTCTTGTAGATCAGTTTCTAGACTTTCAGTTAAATCACCGATAACAGCAAGCTCCTGACTGATCTGGATAAAGGATCGATAATCATCCTGTATTTTTTTGAGGGAGTCAGCCTTGGGCTGAAATTCCTCTTTTATTGTTAGGGCATGGCCCTGTTTCTCATTGTGGAGTTTTTCCCAACGGAAAAATGGAACTTTGAGAAACGAATAAACCACCTGCTATGCGGGTGGATGGAATTGCTTAAGCTTACAGAAAAAAACCTCCAATGATATAATAAATGCAGGTTCGCCAACCGCATTAATCAAAGGAGGTATCCAATATGGATGTTAATAGTTTATCACATACAAAGTGGAATTGTAAGTATCATATCGTATTTGCACCAAAATATCGCAGAAAGATAATATATGGAAAACTTTATAGGGATATAGCAAGTATATTGAGTACACTATGTAAGAGAAAAGGAGTAAAAATTG
>NZ_FOHN01000039.1 GCF_900111595.1 [Clostridium] polysaccharolyticum
TCAGTCACAAGAACTTCCTCCCGAAGGAATCCATCCAGGTGCTTCGTTCGACTTGCATGTGTTAGGCACGCCGCCAGCGTTCATCCTGAGCCAGGATCAAACTCTCAATAAAAGTCTGCATCCTTCCAGAACGAAAAGCTTGGCTTTTTGTTTCCAGAATTCATTTACTATACAGGTGCATCTTCTCAGATGCTGTTCGCATTCCAAAACCAGAGTCTTGGAACAGATTTATTTTCTGAATTTTCAAGGTTGTTTCACTGTTCAGTTATCAATGTTCTTCGCTGCAGGACTTTGTCTTTCCTCTCAGCGACGTTTTATATCTTATCACATCTTTCGATTCCTGTCAACAAGTTTTTTCAAATTGTTTATCAAACTCATAAATTATTCGAACATTTTGTTCAACTTTTTTGCTGACTTTGACAAGTATATCAGACTTCATCTTCTATGTCAATCACAAACTTGTTTTTTTTGCCATGCCCCATTACATATACCTAACTTACATTTACTCTTCATCCTGGTTTGTACATTTTTCTTTTAAATACTTGTTTACCTCCTCCAGAATTACCTGGCCTCCCTGCTCCTTCCACTTTTGCGAAAATTCATCAAAAGCCTTCAACGGTGCCTCACCAGTTATTATCTGCAAATACGTCTCTTCTTCTAATCTTTCTAGTTTCCACCATTCTTGCTTCATTGTTTCAGTCTCTCCAAAGAACATGGACTTGATTTGCTTGGTTTTTCCTTTCTCTGTAACCTCAAGTGCTTTAATTCTTGAAGTATACGCTGCCCAGTTTTCATTTATGGAATCTTCTTTTCCCCTAACATAGTCTCTGCAGGCATCATAATAAGACTTTTCTAAACGTTCTAAAGTAGAAGCCTTCTTTTTCCCATTTAAAACATTGGTAAGATTTCGATAGCATCTTTTTATGGCATCAGCATAATCTACATTAATTGCCAACGGCCTTGCCGTAGGATCCACATTCAATTTAAAATATGCAGATATTTCTTCTGCATCCTTATCATGAAACCTTGCATAATCAAATAGGACACTGACAATCTTCATAACAATCTCTGGATGTTCATATCCTTTTCGAACAACAACATATTTGTAACTAGGATTCTGTGACACATAACTTGTTACCCCTTCTTTATCTGTCTCAATTAGATATGGTTCCCAATCTGCATTTTTGTTATTTCTTTTTGCATCTATCAAAGGATTATTAGGTGCCCACCATGGTCCAAAAAAAGAACCACATTTGCCTGATACTATTAAGTCTATAATATTTTCTGTTGACCGTAATAAAAATTTTGAATCCAACGTTCCAGCCTGACACATAGAACGTAACTTACGTAATGCCTTTTTTGCCTCTGGCTGTACGGAACCATACACAAGTTCTCCATCTTCTCCATAAATAAACTGCTTTGGATAGGCATTGCAGCTGGCAAATACAATATCCATCTGGTATTCATAATTATATCCGGCTTCCCCTACGATATTAGAATCACACACTAGACCGATTGTATTTCCTTCCCCATTATGTCCAGGATCCTTTTCTATAAACTGTCCAATAATATTTTCGACATCTTCCATAGTCTTTGGATCTGATAAACCTAATTGTTCCATCCAGTCTTTCCTTAGCCATAAAAGACTGGGACCATCTTCTATATTAGTTTCAGGCAAAGCCATTAACTTTCCATCAACAGTTACATTATTCAGAATATCTTCTCCATAGCTTTTGTAAATGTCCTTTATCGTTTCACTGGCACAGCTATCGTAAACTTCTGATAAATCTTCGATTAAATCTTTCTCTATAAGCATTTGCAATTGCTCCATATTGCTTACCACCAGCACATCTGGAATATCTTCTGCCGTAATTGCCATGGAAACTACATTATCGTAATCTGCGCCTTCTTCAAATACATTTTCATTCTGTATATTCAGCTTTTCTTTCAAATATCGTGTATACGCATTATCCTCATAAGTATCCCCTTTTGGCATATTAGAATTATTAGCCCCTGTCATCTTTCCTAATGTATAAACAACTTCTTCTGGATATCTTCCAAAAGGTGTAGTCTGTGCCTCTTTCTCTTGAACCTCAAAATTTACATAAAAAGAAGAGGCAGCATTCCTGCATCCAATGAATGTAATTGCACCTAATCCAATCAGCATAACATACATCCATTTTCGCATTCCTGCACCTCCTAAAATTGCATTTTTAAATACTATCAATAGTATTGAGCAATACTATTAGTATATTATAGTACAGAATAGTAAGTGTTTCAAATATTTTTTATCCTTTTACAGCACCTGATAATCCTTCCTGATAATATCTTTGTGAAACTACAAATAAAATTGCCAATGGTATGGACACGCATATAGCACCTGCTGCAAACATTGTATACCATTTCTGTATATTTTCTTTTTCCAACATATTCCATAATCCAATTGCAACTGTATAGTATTTTGCATCAGTCCCAATAATAACTTTTGCAAGAATAAAATCAACCCAAGGTGCCATAAAAGAAGTAAATACTGTATATACCACAATAGGACTGGATAATGGCAAAATAATCTTAGAGAAACAATGCCATTTTGTAGCTCCGTCAACATAAGCTGCTTCATCAATTGACTTTGGTATGGTATCAAAAAAGCCTTTTGCAACGTAAAACTGTATAATTCCTGAACCTCCTGAATAAATCAGAACCAAAGCCACAAGCTTCAATACACCGTTAATCAAACCAATTCCTTTCATGATATAATACAATGCAATCATAGACATAAAACCTGGGAACATTCCAAGTATTAATGCAACATTCAAATATGTTTTACGTGCCTTAAAACGTAATCTTGACATGCAAAATGCAATTGAAACTAAGTAAAATGTGGATAAAACACAAGTAAAAACCGCTACAATAAAAGTATTTCCAAACCATCTAGGAAAGTTAAACACTGCTGTATTAGTAAACAGTGTCTTATAATTATTCAATGTTAAATGTTCTGGAAAAAAAGTTTTACAATATGAACCTGGCTCTAAACGGAGAGAGGTCATAAAAACCCATATAATTGGGATAACCCATATAACTACTAATATCGCTAATAATACATGCACAAACACATTAACTGCTCTTTTTTTGCTTTTCATTATTGGAATTCCTCCTCCTTCTTGTAAGAACCAGTATTTCTATACGTAATTAATGCAAATGTTGCAGAAAGTACAAATACTAAAATACCAATAACGGCTCCATAATTATAATCTTTAAAGTTAATGGTCAAGTTATATAACCATGTAACAAGCAAATCTGTTTTTCCTGCGGTTCCATTATTATATGCAAGTGTTGCCGGCTTTCCTGCTGTTAATAGGTAAATAACATTAAAGTTGTTTATATTGTTAATAAACGAAGTAATTAGGTATGGTGTAGTAACGAAAAGCATATAAGGTAACGTAATCTTAATAAAAGTTACTACTGCATTAGCTCCATCTACTTTTGCAGATTCATATAATTCTGCTGGTATATTCTGCAAGATACCAGTTGTCTGAATCATGGTAAATGGTATACCAATCCACAAGTTTACGATAATAACTGTAATTCTTGCCCAAGTTGCATCTGTCCAGAAAGGTAAGCTAGCACTTGCTCCAATAACATGCAATTGTCTCAGAAATACATTAACAGGACCATCTGGCTGAAGCATAGACCTCATAACTAACAACGATACAAACTGTGGAATAGCAATAGATAGCATAAACATAGAACGCCAGAACTTTTTAAACTTTGTTCCGTTTCGATTAATAACCATTGCTAAAATCATTCCTAATATATAATTTAACAGGGTAGCTGCAACTGCCCATATCAAAGTCCATCCTAATACATGCCAAAATGCATAGCCTAAACCACTTCCTGCATCAAAAACCTCTTTAAAGTTCTCTAATCCTACCCAGTCAAACAGCTGTCCTGGTGGCTGATGATTTCTATCATAATTAGTAAAAGCCATACAAATCATAAATATCAGTGGGAGTATAGTAAATGCAATTACACACACGATAGGCAGAAATAGTAGCAGTTTATGTATCTGCCCGTCTGCTAATGATGCCACGTCCTGCCCAAATGTATTTGGTTCTTTTCCTTTCTCCAGTTTTAACTGGCACCCATAAGCTGACTTCACTGATGACTGCCACGCCAGAAGAAATAATAAAATTATTATTATGGTAACAATTCCGTATAGCAGGTTCAGCATGGAATTGTCTCCCTGAGTATATACATAAAGCTGCTTTACCTCATCATATTCCTTACCTGTTGTTTTGGTCCCCAGTGTTACTAGATCCACAAGAAGCTTCACCCCTTGTGTTATCATAAACCATATAAATGCTGCCTCTATGCCTAAAAAAATAATCCCTTTCATTACCTGTTTTTGAAGAATATTTCCTATACCCATAAATATGCAGGAAAAACGTGTCGCAGGGTTTCCATACTGAAATGCTCTTTTTAATGTAACCTCTTCACTCTGATATAAATTTCGCTTTTTCTCTCTTCCGAACAAGGCACTATTCCTCCTCACTGTTTTATATTTGCTCTCTGTGAAATTCCTTTTTGATAAGAATAGGATTGGGTGGCAATCCCCCCAATCCTATTTCTAACTTGATAATATCCCCCAATATATAATCAAATGCTATTAATTAGATTGTAAAATACCCTTTGTCATTAACTCTGTTTTTTCAGCTGCATTTTCCTTTGTTACATCTCCCTGCACAATTTCTTTTCCCATTGTTTCTGCTGGGGTCCAGTAACTGTTCATCTCCTGCAATAATGGCTGCACCATAGATGCATTTGAAATTTCAGCAGTCTGTGCCTGTGCTACTTCATTGGAAAGAACTGCGGCACTCTGTGCTACAGTTGTATTAGTAGGAATAATCTGTCTTGTATCAAAACGGATCTGCTGGCATTCTTGACCTCCTAAATAATCTGCTAACGCTACTGCTACTTGTGGATTTTTGCAGTTTGGATTTACACCAATAGCTTTAGAACCAACAAAAGATTTCATCTGGCCTTCTTTTCCATTTACTGTTACTGTTGGAATATTGGTACAAGCAAAATTATCACCTAATGCCTTTTTAATTGGATCTGCATCCCATGAACCTGAACAATATGCTCCTAAAGTACCTTCTTTAAATTTACCAATACTGCTTCCTTCTTTCTCACAAGAAAATTTTGGATTTGCAGCTAAATCAACTAAGTAAGACGTCATAGCTTTACAATTATCATCATCAAAAGTACATCCCTTAGATGCATCTGTACCATCACCAAACAGTGTACCTCCTGCTGCATAATAGAAGGATGATATGTACCAGCTGTTATCTAGAGGGAATGCAAAGTTTGTTACTCCATCTCCTAAATCTTTTGCCATCATTGTATCCAATGATTTCACTTCATTTTCATCAAATTTACTCTTATCATAGTACATAAACCATGTATTAGATGTAAAAGGTACTCCATAATATCCGTCTTTATATTTAACAGAATTAATAATGGACTCCTCATTATTTGCCTCAATGTTTTCTACCGTTTTACCACCAAGTTCTGCTAGTGCTCCTGACTGCTCTAAAATTGGAATCTGGTCATTGGCAAACATATAAACATCTGCTGCTGCCGCTACATCCTTTGTAACTACATCCTTTGCATCACCTTCTGAACAGACACCATACTCAAATGTAATATCCCACTCTGGATGTGCCTCATTGAATTTGTCACACATCGCTTTTAAAATTCCATCTTTGTAATCTCCGATAGCTGCCTGATCTTCTTGAGGTCCCCAGACAGTTAATGATACCTTTTCAGCCTCAGCTGTTTCCGTTTTTTCAGTCGTCTCATTAGACAATGTATCATCTGAAGTATTATTCTTGGAACCACATCCTACTAATGCAACACTCATTAAAGATAATGTTAAACAACCTGCAATTAATTTTCTTAACCTCATAATTTCTACCTCCGAAACCTTTTTCTTTAATTGGTCTATCAATTCTATACATATAGTATAAATTTCTGCCTTCTAAGGTTAAATATTAAAAATTTAAGAAACATATCATATTTTTGATTTATGAAATAACAGGAATACATATCGTGATTTTCGTCCCCTCTCCAACTTGGCTATCTACTTGTAGTGAGTACTCTTTTCCATAATATAACTGTATTCTTTCATTTACATTTCTGACTCCATATCCTTTAGAACCCAATGTTAAAATAGAATCTGCCTTCTCTTTTGTCATTCCTACTCCGTTATCTTCAACAATCAACTTAATATTATCTTCTTCCCGCTTCCCAATTATGGAAATCCTTCCACGCCGATCCTCTAATAAATCAATTCCATGATCAATTGCATTTTCAATTAGAGGCTGAAGAATTAAATTTAATGTTTCATATTCCATAATATCTTCATCTGCATCAACTTCAACATCAAATTCATAATCATGCATCATAAGCTGAATATCAATGTAAGCCTTTACATTACTTATTTCATCCCGGATTTTTAAAGTATTCTTCCCTTTATTTAAAGCAGTTCGGTAAAAAGAAGATAGCCGTAATGTAATTCGGCTAATATCTGGCTGTTCTGCTTCTAACGCTTTCCAATTGATTAGCGAAAGGGAATTATACAAAAAATGTGGATTAATCTGTGCCTGCAGAGCCTTCATTTCATATTCTTTCTGAGTTATTTTACTCTCATAAACTTCTTTGATTAAACGATTGATTTCATTTATCATTTTGCCGAATCCTCGAATAAGTTCGCCCACTTCATCCTTAGACTCACTGGTAACCTGTATTTCCATATGCCCGCCCTCTACTTTTGCCATATGGGCAGTCAGTTCCTCAATACCGCTTACCATTATTTTAGAAATAAATGTAACTGCAAATATAGATATCAGTATACAGACTAATGCTACTAAAACAATTCCAAAAATCATCTGTTTCACGTCTAGCAATAACAGTTTATTGGGCTTATACACATAGACTGTCCAGTTATCATATGCTGCTTCTGTATGCATAACAGTGTACACATTTAATGGCTGATGATGAAACTGCTGGTAGCTTAGTTTCAGGTTTTGATTTTCCTTATCGAATTTCTGGTATTCATACACAATTGAATCATTTTGATCAACAACAAATACTCCATAGTTGGAACTGCTCATACTTTGAAAGCTATCAAAAAGAGCTTCATAATCTACTTTTATATATAAAATTCCGTCACTATCTGTTTTCTCAAACTTTGGCATTGTACGACAGGAATATGCATTTTTCGTTTCTGAATCGGCAAACCACAATATCTGTTTGCTTCCTTTCACTGCTTGATACCAGCTGCTTTTTTCAATCTCACACATCGGTGCTATTGTATTATCATGCTTTACAATATCATTGCTAGTGTAAATAGTTACCTGATTCACATCATTGTGAAAATACTTTAATGATGCAAGTAAGGGATCTAAATCCTGTGTAAACTGCTGGTACATTTCATAATAACTTTTATAAGGATACCCTACAACCTGAGCTATACTCTGGTTGTAGGACAGATAATCCGATAAGTTATTATAAATCTGCATTTGATTGTTTAATGTACCAACAGCCTGCTGCATGTAATCTTGTATATTTTTTTTTTCTCTTTCTATGAGCTGGTGACGACTTTTACTATAGCAAAATGTTCCCAATACAATGATCGGGATAACTCCTACAAAAATATACGTAATAATCAGCTTACGCCTAAATTTAATATCTTGAAACTGTTTTATTTTCCTTCTCAGATATTGTTTCATTCTATTCACCCTGCATTCTGTATTTTTGAGGGCTTACGCCAAAATACTCGCGAAAGCTCTGACAAAAGTACGATACATTAACATACCCTACTGCATAACTAATAGTCACAATCTTTTCATGAGTCTCCTCAAGCATTTTCTTTGCCATTTCCATCCGGTATGCCTTAATGAATTTGCTCAAGTTCTGTCCTGTTTCTTTCTTGAAAATATGACTTAAATAGCTAGGTGCTAATGAAACTTTATCTGCAAGCTGCTCAACACCTAACTCCTTGTCATAATTTTCATAAATATATTGCTTGATATATTCAATTTCACGATGGTACATCTGTGGATTCTGTTTGAATGCCTTTTTTAACAACTCTACATTTCGGCCAACAATCTCTTTTACAGTTTCAAAATCAACCGAACGATATAGTTCTTCTATTTCCTGATTAAACTGAACTTCCGTATGATTTGGAATACTCTCATGCATTCCTTTTAGCAGGTTTGAAAATATAAACTTTACATATATCTGTGAAAAGCCAATATTATTCTGGTATTTTGCATAAAGCAAAGATAAATGCTCCTCTAAACTGCTCATATCCTTCATTTTCATATCCTGCTGCATCTGTTTCATTAAAGAATCATCTTCTGAAGGACTAGTCAGAAGAGCATCTGACTGTTCCTTCCCCCCAAATACATATGTATTGCTTACATAAAATTTGTTCTCCATAAGATGTTCTAACACTTCTAATTGCTGGCCTAACTGGTCAACGTCCTTAATCTCATTGCCAATTGCAACATAACCATTTTCCTGATACTTCATTTTCATATTCTGATGAATATTGTGTGCGATGTCTTGTAATGGAGCATTGGCATCTTTAAATATCAGAAGACTCTGCTGTGGATTTAAATTTAGATAATGGTACTCTTCTTCAATTTCCTGTTCTAAATTCTTTACAAACCCATTGCCTTCCCGTCCAAAAAACTCGCTATTGGTTTCGATTAATAGCATCCTTTTAAATTCCTTAAGGAAATCCAATGACAAGAGCGCGCTGAAATTTGTTTTTATTTCGGAATACGGTGTTCCATTGACCATTAAATACAAAATATGCTCAATCATATAAAGTTTACTGGTTTCCATTTTGTCGTTTTCTATTTTTTCTTCCTCTAATCCTCGAATCACTTTTGTAATGGTTCCTTTAAACTCATCTGGATCAATTGGCTTTAGTATATATTCGGATACTCCTAACTTCACCGCCATTCTTGCATATTCAAACTCACTATACCCGCTAAAGATCAGAATTTTCATATCCAAATTCCTTTTCCTTAATTCACTGCATAGCTCAATTCCATCCATAAATGGCATTTTCACATCCGTAAGTAAAATGTCCACCTTATTTTTTTCTAAAAACTCCAGTGCCTTTAAACCATTGTTGGCCTCATAAATATTTAAATCAAATCCATACTGCTTTAATAAAAAACGAATTCCATTGCGCTCTATTTTTTCATCATCTACAATTAAGATATCGTACATAGATATCTCCTTTCAAGATACTTAATTTTCTAATTTCCAGATATCTTTATTATACTCCTTAATTGTACGATCGGAAGAGAAAAATCCTGCATTACTTATGTTTACCAGCATTTTCTTTGCCCATTCCATTCTATTTTCATAGTCCTTCAGTGCCTGTTCCTTTGTTTTTACATAATCAGAAAAATCTGGGAATGTCATAAACCAGTCCTTGTTAATAAACTCTTTAAATAACCGGTTTAAATTCTCCCTGCATCCGATCTTTAACATCTCTTTGCTAATAATAAAGTTTACTGCTTCTTTTAAAGTTTCATCATCTTCATAAAATTCAATAGAAGAATATGTGCCTTCTTCATATCTCTTAATCACAGTTTCACTATCTTCGCCAAATATATAAATATTATCTGGTCCAACGAACTGGCTTATTTCCACATTTGCCCCATCCATTGTTCCTAATGTAACAGCCCCATTTAACATAAACTTCATATTTCCTGTTCCGCTTGCTTCTTTAGATGCAAGTGAAATCTGTTCTGATATATCACATGCTGGAATAACTTTTTCTGCATATGTTACATTATAATTTTCCAGCATAACAATCTTAAGATATGGACTTACTTCTGGATCATTTTCTGTTAGCTGCTGTAAACAAAGGATTAAATGGATGATGTCTTTTGCAATTGTGTAAGCAGGCGCAGCTTTTGCTCCGAAAATCATAGTGATTGGTGTGGCTGGCTTATTACCTCTCTTAATCTCTAAATATTTATGAATACCATATAATGCATTTAACTGCTGTCTCTTATACTCATGAAGACGTTTTACTTGAACATCGAAAATGGAATCTGGATTAATTTCAACACCACTGTTTTTCAAAATATAATCTCTTAATGCTAATTTACTTTCCTTCTTTATTGCCAGCAGTTCTTCTAATACTTTTTCATCATTGATAAACTTCTCAAATTCTTTTAGCTGTTCCCCATTTTTCTTAAAATCGTCTCCTATCATGGACTCTAAATAAGAGGATAACTGCTTATTACAATGTAACAGCCAGCGGCGGAAGGTAATACCATTTGTCTTATTATTAAATTTATCAGGATACAATTTATAAAAATTATTCAGCTCACTGTTCTTTAGTATTTCTGTATGAAGGTAAGCAACACCATTTACACTAAATCCATAGTGAATATCTAAATGTGCCATATGAACACGATTCTCTGAATCAATAATTGCAAGGCTTTCTATTTCCTGTTCTGAAAGTTTTTTCTCCTGTAAAAACTTTTTATTTCTTTTATCCAATTCTATAATTATTGGAACAATTGCTGGTGCAACTTGTTCAATATAGCTCATTGGCCAAGTTTCAAGTGCTTCAGCCAAAATGGTATGATTGGTATATGCACAAGTCTTAGAAACTACTTCAATCGCTTTATCTATGGCAATTCCCTTTTCCATTAACAGGCGGATCAGTTCGGGGATTACCATCGTTGGATGGGTATCATTAATCTGGATAACGGCATACTCGTCTAAATCCGTCAACTTACAGCCTTTTGCAATACATTCATCTAAAATCATCTGAGCCCCGTTACTTACCATAAAATACTGCTGATACACACGAAGCAGTCTTCCTTTATCATCTGAGTCATCTGGGTAAAGGAATAATGTTAAATTTTTTTGTATCTGCTCTTTATCGAAGGATATACCATCTTCAACTATTGATTCATCAATGGATTCAATATCAAATAAATGAAGCTGGTTGGTTCTATTTTCATAGCCTGTTACTGCGATATCGTACAACACTGATTTAATAGAAAAATCTTTGAATTTTACAACATAACTTTTATCCTTCTTATCTAACCAGGTTACGTTGTCGATCCATGGATTTGCAGTCTCTTTTTGCTTGTTTTCTTGAAATACCTGCTTAAAAAGTCCTAAATGATAATTCAGTCCAATACCGTCTCCATTCAAACCTAAACTTGCAATGGAATCCAGGAAACATGCAGCCAGTCTGCCTAACCCGCCATTTCCTAATGATGGCTCAACCTCTACTTCCTCTATCTGTGCCAGACTCTTTCCATTCTCCTCTAACAGATCTCTTACTTCATCATAAATGCCTAAGTTAATCAAGTTATTAGATAAAAGCTTTCCTATAAGGAATTCTGCTGATATGTAATACAGTTTTTTCTTTCCCTTATTTGTTTCAGCCTTCTTAGCACGGTTCTTTACCATCTGAAGCAATCCCTGATAAATTTCCTCATTGGTACAATCTTTTATCTCTTTACCAAATCTGTTTTCTAAAATTTCCTGTAACATAATTTTCTCCTCTCCTATTCGATATGTAGTTCTTCCATAAACTTGCGCCCACCTTTTTAGGCATTCTTGTTCATTTATTGTAAATTCATCTTCTTGCAATCTCCACTTCCAATTCATTCCCATTGTAGAAGGTAAATTCATTCTCGCCGAATTATCCTTTTGCAAAATATCCTGCATCTGAAAGATAACAACATCAGCACCACTTTGATATGCAGTTTTTATTGATTTCCAAACCAATTCGTCTTCACTAGCTGCATCACAATACTCCATAGCATATTTTCTGTTCACTTCAGACTGTGTTTCAAAAAATCCTTTTAAAGTCTCATTATCGTGAGTTCCACCGTAAAATACGCAATTTCTTGGAACCATATGTGGCAAGTACGGATTCTCATTGTTTCCGTCAAAAGCGAACTCAAGCACTTTCATTCCTGGATATCCTGTCTCTTCAAGCAGTTCTTGCACGCCTTCTGTTGCTGCACCTAAATCTTCCGCTATAATCTTCGCATTTCCAAGACAAGTGCTTAGTGCATTCAGAAGTTTTATGCCTGGCCCTTTTTCAAACCACCCGTATTTTCCTGCCTTATCAGCAGGTATTACATAATAATTTACAATTCCTATAAAGTGATCAATACGAATTACATCGTATAGTCTGGATGCAGCTGCGATTCGACTTCTCCACCACTGGAATCCGTCCATTTCCATTACATCCCAATTGTATAAAGGATTTCCCCACTTCTGTCCATCATCCGAAAAAGCATCTGGAGGACATCCTGCAACATTAATTGGCTGTAAATTCTCATCAAGCTGAAATAGTTTTGGATTGGTCCATACATCAGCACTGTCCAATGCTACATATATAGGTATATCACCGATAATCTGGATATTCCTTTCTTTTGCATATTTTTTAAGTTTGTTCCATTGCTCATAGAACTTAAACTGTATGAACTTCCAAAACCCAATTTTATCCTGCAATAATAAAGTATATTTTGCAATTCCCTCTTCCGTTCGCATCTTGATATCTTCATCCCATTTTAGCCACTCTACATTACCAAAATAATTTTTACAAGCCATAAATAAAGCATAGTTATCAAGCCAGTTTTTTTCTTTCCTTACAAATGCTTCATATTCTCTGCTGTCCTTCAAGTTTGCTCTTTTATATGCAAGCTCCAGCAGATTGTATCTGTTATTCCATAATGTTTCATATTCTACATACTCTGATGTTGTATACCATGCAACTGAATCAACTTCTTCTTGGACTAACAGCTTTTCCTCAATTAAAATATCTAAATCTATAAAGTACGGATTACCTGCAAATGTTGAAAAAGACTGATATGGACTGTCACCATAACTTGTTGGGCCAACAGGTAAAACCTGCCAATACTTTTGTCCCGCTCTTTTTAATTTTCGAATAAAGCTGTACGAAGCCTCACCTAATGTTCCAATTCCATACTTTGATGGAAGGCTACTAATTGGAAGCAGTATTCCTGCACCTCTCTCTAAATTGTCTTGCATAGCATAACCTCATTTCTAGTTTACTTTCTAGTATTATGCTATCAATTAAGCTAATCTGTGTCTATATCACTTTTTTTTGATTCATGTAGAATTTTATTTATATACAAATCCATATAATATTCGTGTTGCTTTTTATGGATTTGGTATTATGTCAAGAAAAAGTACAAGAGAAAAAAGAAGTTCCATTTCTCTGTTGAGAAACTCCACAATGCGGAACAGGGCCATGTCCTAACAAAATAAAAGGCTGAACAAATGTCCAGCCCCTTTTTACTAATTTTATTATGTTACATCTGTGCATTAAATAAATTCTTTAATTGATAAACAACGTCATCTGAATCTGCATTAATACTTGCTGCTTCATTTATTTGTGAAATGGACTCAAGTGCTGAAATGTCAGCATTATATCCTATCGTATATACCGGAATTTCTAATCCATTAATCATTCCTTTAATCTCTCTAAGTTTTAACCCTCTATTAGTCTCACCATCACTTAAAACAAATAGTAATAATTTTGTATCTGGATTTTTCTCTTTTGCATCCATCAGCATTTTTAATCCAGCTGTTATTGCATCAAAAGTAGCAGTTTCACCACCTGCATCTAATGCTTCTACAGCTCCAGTAAATAAAGCACGCTGATTTAAATCAAATTGGCCAATTGGTAAATCAATATTTACATCACTGCTATAACTAACCAGTCCAACATAGTTGTCTTGATTAATATATTGAGAAGCATTAATTAATGATGATTTCAGTTCATTAATTGGTGTTCCAGACATGCTTCCCGAAATATCAGCAACAAATACTGCTGTTACTGGACGTCCTGAATCTTTACTTTCTTTCCAAAGCTGCTGTGCCTCTAACAAGCTATTTCCCGTAAAGGATTCTTTCTCGCTCTTATAATCATCCATTCCATTGAATCCATAATTAGTAGCTTTCTTCTGGAACTTATCTTGTAAGCAGTAATCTGAAAATGCTTTCATAACCTTCTTTTTATCTGGGCTTAGATTTCCAATAGAATAAAGCGGATTATCATGTCTTACACCAAATGGTGTAAATACATAGCTCTTTAAATCTTTGCTATTCTGATATGTTTGGTATTCCAAAATAAAACCTGTTAAAGACCCTGATTCTGCAGCTTCTTTCATCTGCATAGTAGTATATGCTACAAAAGGTACGTTTGCCTGAAATTTTTCAAAACCTTCTATCGCAGTATCACTCAATGGATCCTTTTTATCATAAGCATTTAAAGTTGATAATAAAAAGTTTAAACCAGTTGAACTAGAATATGGATTTGTATATCCCATTGAAATCTCATTGTCTATAGTAGCCTGTGTGATAACCTTCATATCAATTGCACCATATTTTTCTTCTAACTCTTTTTGCTTTTTCTTAGATAATAAAATACCTGCAACATTGCCAGCTAATCTTTTTGCTTCAATATTGACAATTACTCCTTGACTTTCCATCATTTGTCCCCATAATTCATTAGATGGTGTGTAACCATCTGGAACATATTTTTTGGATACTATGTAATCGGAGCCCATACCAGATGCTATCGGACGAATAGATACAGATGCAGTCTTTCCATTAATCTTTATGTTTTCATGATTAAACGCTTCTGCAACTTCGTTAAGCCAAGCTTCATTTCCACTTCCCGCTTTTTCAGGACTAACAAAAATTTCAATATTAATATCTCCCTTTCCAACAACACTCAATGGATATTTTTCAATATTTGGTAATTCATCTTCAAGTTTAGGTTTTGCAATATTTAGTTGCGCTTTTGGTGCTTTTCTTTCTCTTGGATTGACCTTTTTGTTAAGTTTCTCTAATTTCTTAATTGCATCTTCTTGGCTCATAGTTTCTGATGAATCACCTCCGCCAATTAAAGACACCCCTCCATAAATCGCAACAAAACAAACTAATGCTATTAATACTAATTTTACAGCAGTATTTTTCTTCATAGTATCTCCTCTCTAATAGTTAACATTTATCGTATTTTGCTTCCAGATCTGATAATTCATCCTTGCCATTACGAAAGCTCTTCATTGCATCAATTGTGCCTTTTATAGAATCTAGATTATTAATCCCACCTTCCAAATCATCAGCTTTCGATATTTCAACTAGCAGGTTATCAAATTCTAACAAAATAGTCTCATTTTGATTCACAATGGTTTTAACGTAACGTATATGTTCATTGTATAATTGTCTCTTTGATACAAATGCATCTGTCGAATAGGTATTATTTACAATTTTTATGTACTCCTGCTCATCAAAGAGAGCTAATCTTTTAATCATTTTTTTTAAATTTTCATACATCAGATTACATGTATCATCAACAATTTTTTTCAAATTACCAAACTCATTCACATCTTCACTGTAAGTTTGAAACAGCACTTCATCTAACTTAATTTTCTTACGCTGTAATCTTTCAATCTGATTCATTGACATACTGATATCTTCTCTAAATACTTGTATCCTTTGATATTTTCTTAATACTTCAGCAAATTCCTCTGGTTTATCTAATTCATCTAAGGTATAAGTTACATTAGATGGTCTTTTTGATGGCTGTAATAAATGATAATTTCCATATAAGAATACAATTATACTCATAATTACCACTGTCATACCTAATGCTACTTGAAAATTTGTCCCATCTGACAATGATAAACCTCCAATTCCTTTAGAAAATATGATGATATTTAATGCAATAATAACTCCATTTAGCAAAATAAGCTTTGGGGTTTGATTATTCTGCATCATATTCACCTCACCTTATTTTTATTGCTTAATTCTTCCACCTATTATATCATTTCTACCTAACCATTTACAATATATTTCCCTAGGTTTATAAAAAATACTTCTCTTTTCTTTATAGCATCTTTATCCTGTTTTTCCTGCTTTTTTGATTCATATGCACTCTATTTCCTCATAAAGGAACAAAGTCTGAGTTCCTCAGACCCTCGCGGCTGGAATGTACTCGAAGGAACTTAGACTTTGCCGCGCCAGATGGGTGTCGCTGTTTTTTAGCGACTATCTTCCTTACCCATCTGTGCGCATCCTGTGCCCTTCTTTTTCAGGGCACTTTTTATTTGATAAGGAAGGACTCGCAGAGGACTTTC
>NZ_FOHN01000023.1 GCF_900111595.1 [Clostridium] polysaccharolyticum
GCCCACAAACTTATCTCCAGAGTTGTCCTTATGCTCTATTTTCTTTTTTCCTCTGATCTCATAGATATGCCTGGTTGTTCCGTTTTTGTCATAGTCATACGTGCAGATTGTCTTGTTGTTCCTGTCAACCAGTCCTGTGATAATGCCATTTTGAATACAGTATTTGTAGGTAGCATTGCAATAGGATATGCTGTAGGCACTGGTTTCACTGCCCTTTGCCGTATAGGAATATGTAATCTGCTTTTTGTCTGGCAGCACTTCCGATACCAGATTGGAAAACTCGTCATACTGATACGTAGTGATTTCCTGTCCTACGATTTTTTCCGTTCTCTGTCTCTCTTCATTGTATTCAAATTCAATCTCGGTTCCATCTTCTGTTTCCATTGTGGCAATGGGATCTGGCACAATGGTATATGCAAGGACTCTCTCCACAAACTGCTGGGCAGTGTATCCACAGCCATTGATCGTGATAATGGGTTCGTCCTGCTGGCAGTATTCCGATTCTTCTGGAGGGAAACTGACGGTTTCATCTGCCCGTACAGACATAGGAATGCTAGATAGCATTGTGGAGAAAGCCATAACAGCCGCCAAAGTTTTCTGTATTTTCATAAAGGTATCCTTTCCGTTGCAAAAGAAGCAACCTAATCCATTCATTTTCCTGCTAATTATAGATTGTTTTGGTTTATTATGTCAACTTGCAACTTTGGAAAATTAAAATACATGATATCCTTATCAGTGGAGAGGCAAGACTGGCGAATGCTCTCGGAAATGATTAACATACACTGTGTTTTTTCATTTTTAACGGATTTTTGACATTTCTGTTATAACAGTTTGTCTTTTAGGCATAAGAATTGCATTTAGAACGAGTTTTTGACATTTTTGTTTATTTTATTTTTTCATTTTATTACTTTCACTGTAAATATAGCAATATTTCACCAAAAAGGGCATGCACTCCTAATTTCTTAGGAATGCATGCCCTTCATTTACTAACAGAAAGGATTTTCTGTTTTGTATCTCACGCCTGCTGGCTGATTGTAATCAATTTCATCAACTGGTACTCCAAGGTATTTAAATACTTCGTACATTGTTTTGCCATAATGGCCAAATGCTACTGCACAGTGATGTGGGTAATTCTTTTCTACTAATACGTGACGGTAGAATCTTCCCATTTCTTTAATTGCGAATACGCCGATTGCACCGAAAGAACGTGTTGCAACTGGAAGAACTTCACCTTGTGCAATGTAAGCACGGATTTTTGCGTCGGATGTTGACTGTAAACGGTAAACCGTAACTTCTCCTGGAGCAATATCTCCTTCCAAAGTACCTTGTGTTACTTCTTCTGGAAGTGTTCTTGCCATGATTCTCTGGAATTTCATTTCACAGAAAGAAAGTTTATCTGTTGCTGTGTTTCCACAGTGGAATCCCATAAAGGTATCTTTTAATGTATAATCGAATTTGCCTTTGATATCTTCTTCGTATAAATCCGCTGGTACTGTGTTGTTGATATCAAGTAATGTAACCGTATCTTTGCTGATTACGGTTCCAATGAATTCGCTTAATGCTCCGTAGATATCTACTTCACAAGATACTGGAATACCCATTTTTGTTAAACGGCTGTTTACATAGCAAGGTACGCATCCGAACTGTGTCTGGAATGCTGGCCAGCACTTGCCTGCAATACATACGAATTCACGGCTGCCTTTGTGTGCTTCGATCCAGTCAAGTAATGTTAATTCGTACTGAGCAAGTTTTGTAAGGATTTCTGGTTTCTTGTTCCCAGCTCCTAATTCTGCTTCCATATCTTTTACTACGTCAGCGATACGAGGATCCCCTTCGTGTTTGTTAAATGCTTCAAATAAATCTAATTCTGAATTTTCTTCGATTTCTACTCCAAGGTTGTAAAGCTGTTTAATTGGTGCATTACAAGCAAGGAAGTCTTGTGGACGAGGACCAAAAGAAATAACCTTCATATTTCTTAAGCCAACAATTGTACGTGCAATTGGTTCAAAGTCATGAATCATATCTGCACATTCACTTGCTGTTCCAACTGGATATTCCGGTATGTATGCTTTTAAATTTCTAAGTTTTAAGTTATAGCTTGCATTTAATACGCCACAGTAAGCATCTCCACGACCATCAATTAAGTTGTCTTTTGTTTCTTCTGCTGCTGCAATTACCATGCAAGGACCATCAAATTCTTTTACTAACAATGTTTCTGGTGTCTCTGGACCAAAGTTTCCAAGATAAACAACAAGTGCATTACAGCCTGCATTTTTTATATCGTCTAATGCTTTGCGCATATCTACTTCATTTTCAATACAAACAGGACATTCATAAATGTCACCATATTTTTCTTTGTATGATGCAACAACTGCTTTTCTGCGGTTTACAGATAAACTCATTGGAAAACAGTCTCTGCTAACGGATACAATTGCTATTTTTTCTTTCGGCATATTATTCATGATATTACTTCCTTTCTTATACATAGTCTCACTTTATATTTATACAATGAATCTCTACAGCTCATATGTTGCACAGGAGAGATTTTCACCAATTAAACCAATGTGGCTTCCTTCTGGAAGTCCGCCTTGTGCATGCCCGATAAGCCATTTATTTTTTGCTGTAATTAAAGCATCTTCACCATCTTCTTTTACAGATTTTTTATGAGTATCTGTTAATTCTTCGTTTGTTCCTTTTGGCAGGACAATGCACACTTTAAATCCATCTTCTGATGCATTGCATGGTGCATAATGAAGTGTGGTTGCATAAACTTCTACTGCTGTTCCCTTTGGCAGGAAAAATGCTTCTACTTTGCTTGTATCATAAGTAAATTCTTCTGTCACATCTTGCTGGCATCCGACCATTAAAATGGCATCTGTTGCACCAATGTTAATTTCTGAACTTCTATGATACTCAAGGGCATTTAGTAATACATTATGTCCGTTGCAGTAACCCACCTGAATTGGCATTTCACCATAAATTTCTGTCTGAAGCTGTTTTGCTATCTCTAAACTTTCTAATGAAGAGATAGATGGCTGGTAATCCACACCACTTGGCAATGGAGTTTCCTTCATCATTGTTTCTACTAAGGCGTCTGTGTTCAGGTTTAGCACACGTCCATATTTTTTAAATTGTTCGGATGTAACTTGATATACCTTCATATCTGTCTTCCTTTCTACATGTTTATACAACATTTATTTTTATCGGTTTGAAACACTCAGTAACTTGAAAATGGACTTGCATTGTGGATAGATCTCTTTAAATACCTGATATTTCTTTTCATATTTTGCTGCTAATTCTGGTTCTGGTTCAATCGTATCCACTACTTTCACAATTTTCTGTGCCGCTTCTTCTACATTTTTGAATTCGCCACAGGCAACGGCCGCTAACATAGCACCACCAAGTGCTGGTCCTTCTTCACTTTCGATTACATCAACTTTTATATTCAATACATTGGCTATAATTTTTTTCCATAATGGACTCTTTGCACCACCGCCACAAATCTTGGTACGTTCAATCTGAATTCCTAAGGATTTTGCAACTTCCAGGGAATCACGAAGTGCAAATGCAACCCCTTCTAAAACAGCTTGTGTCATATCGCTTCTCTTAGTATCCATAGACATTCCTATAAATGTTCCTCTTGCATCTGGATCGTTATGTGGAGAACGTTCTCCCATAAGATATGGCAGAAAGAACACATGATTTTCACCAAGAGTTTCTATATCCTGCTGTTCTTTCGAAAATGCTTTTGTCTGTAAAATATCTTCCATCCACCATTTATTACAGGAAGCCGCACTTAACATGCATCCCATTAAATGATAGCTTCCATCTGCATGGGCGAAAGAATGCAGTGCGTTGAATTTGTCTACTCCAAAGCTCTTAGATGCAATAAATACGGTTCCACTTGTTCCTAATGAAATATTGCAGTTTCCATCTCCTACTGTACCAGTTCCAACTGCGGCTGCGGCATTATCTCCTGCACCAGCAGCAACTTTCACGGTTTTAGGGAATCCTAATTCCTCTGCAACTTCCGGCAGAAGTTCTCCAACCGATTCATAGCTTTCATAAATATCAGCTAACTGATCCATGGAAACCCCACAGATTTCACACATTTCTTTGGACCAGCAGCGGTTCTTTACATCAAATAAAAGCATGCCAGATGCATCTGATACGTCTGTACAATGAACTCCTGTAAGTTTATATGCAAGGTAATCTTTTGGCAGCATAATCTTTTCTATTCGTGCAAACTTTTCTGGTTCATTGGCTTTCATCCAAAGAAGCTTTGGTGCCGTAAAACCAGTAAATGCAATATTGGCTGTATATGTACTTAATTTGTCTTTTCCTATTTCATTATTCAGATAGTCACATTCTTTATAAGTTCTTCCATCATTCCACAGAATTGCCGGACGAATTACTTTATCTTCCTTATCCAGCACAACAAGACCGTGCATCTGGCCACCAAAACTGATTCCTCCAATCTGAGATTTATCAATTCCAGAAGTCAGTTCTTTTAAGCCTTCCATGCTTTGTGAATACCAGTCTTCCGGATTCTGTTCAGACCATCCTGGCTCTGGGAAAAATAAAGGATATTCTTTTGACACGACAGCTTCAATGCCACCCATTTCATTCATTAGCAAGAGTTTAACTGCACTTGTTCCTAAGTCAATTCCAATATAATACATTCTGTTTCTCCTTTCGACTAAAATGCCCCTAAGGTAATTGTTGCACGTTCCCTGATATCTCTGGAAGATGCTCCTACCTCAATGACAAAAGACCCTTCTTCTATTATAAATTGCTTTTGCTTTTGTGCATAGTATGAAAATGCATCTTTCCCTAATTTAATTTCTACCTGCTTTTGTTCCTTTGGCTTTAAGTAAATCTTACGAAATGCCTTTAACTCATGGACAGGCCTCCACTCACTGGATTCCACATCACTAACATAAAGCTGGGCAATTTCTTTCCCCGCTCTGTCTCCTGTATTTGTTACTGTAAAAGAAACTTTGACGCATATCTCCTCCTTAGATGGAGATACATACGCTTTTAAATCTGAATACTGAAACTGTGTATAGGAAAGCCCATGTCCAAAACAAAATGCTACCTCTGTTTTATCGGTGTCATATTGCCGGTACCCTACCTTTAATTTTTCTTTAAAAGTTACCTTTCCTGGTTTTCCCATTTCTCCTAACTGAACTGGCAAACAATCCGTTGCATGATATGGAAATGTCTCTGGCAGTTTCCCTGATGGATTTGTATCTCCAAACAGAATTTCAGCCAAAGCTGTTCCCCCTTCCATCCCAGCATAATACTGGAATACAATTGCTTTTGCTTTGTCCTGCCATGGCATTTCCACTGGCGAACCTGCACACATTACAACAACCGTATTTGGATTTACTTTTAAAACTTCCTCAATAACTCGATCCTGCCCATATGGCAAAACCATATTTAGCCGATCAATTCCCTCTAAATCATATGCATGGTTTAACCCGCCGATAAAAATAACTTCATCTACCGTTTTAGCAAGTTCTACTGCTTCTTTTAACAGTCTTTCTCGTTCTTTGTTATCTGTTTTTACTCGTATTTTAGAAATGTCTACTTCTTGGGTACTGCTTGCCTGCCAGCTTTCTTCATCCTCGTAAACAGCTTTTAAATTATCTGCAACTTCATACCCTTTGGCATATTCTACCGTAACATTTCCGCCTAATATTTTCTTTATTCCAAGAAGAGGAGGTGTTTCGTATAAAGCTTTTAACTCGGAACTGCCACCTTTGTTAGAATGAATACGGATTCCGTTTTCTCCTATAACGGCAATTCGCCGAAGCCCTTCTTTTCGTATTGGCAGCCGGCTATCTTCATTTTTCAAAAGCACAATGGATTCTCTTGCAATATCTAATGCCGCCTGATGATGTTCTACTGTACTGTATGTACCTGATTTTCGTTTTCCTTTATCTTCACCAATCATATTAAGGCGTTTCATAAGACGAAGGATGTTACTTACTTTCTTGTCTACAAGTCCTTCGGAAAGTTCTCCATTTTCTATCTTTTCTTTTAAAGGATTTGCCATATAATGTTCATCAAAATCACTATGAATATCCATTTCAATGTCCAGACTAGATTCTGCCGCTTCTACAGTGCCATGAACACCGCCCCAGTCCGAAATAATGGTTCCATCATAATTCCATTTTTCTCTTACTACCTGATTTAACAATTGCCTGCTGGTACAGCAGTATTCTCCATTTAATTTATTGTAAGCCCCCATCAGGCAATAGGAATTTCCTTCTTTGACAGCTGCATAAAATCCTTTAAAATACAGTTCATTTAAGGTTCTTTCATCCACAATGGTATCCACCGCCATACGGTCATTCTCCTGAGAATTGGCTGCTAAGTGTTTTACACATGCTGCAACATCATTCTCTTGTATTCCCTGTATAAACGGAACACACATTTCTTCTATTACTTTGGGATCTTCGCTCATATATTCAAAATTACGACCACATAAAGGTGTCCGTTTTATATTAATGCTTGGTGCTAGTAAAACGTCTTTCCCCCTGCCTCTTGCTTCTTCTCCAAGAACTTTTCCATTTAATCTGGCAAGTTCCGTATTGAAAGTTGCTGCAAGAGCACTTCCACTTGGAAAGTAAGAAGCATAATCCGAAGTCATTCCATTTGGAATCCATCGTTTATCTTCAAATTCAGCCCTGACGCCGATAGGACCATCCGTCATCACAAGCGAAGGGATTCCTAGCCTTTCTACACTTCCAGTCCGGAATAAGCCCGCCCCATGAATCATTGCAATTTTTTCATCCAATGTCATCTGTTTTACAATGTCTTGTATCCATGTTTCTGTCTCCATTCCTTAACTCCTTCCATCCTTACTTTCTATTTTTACGCTAACATAACGGTTATCTCTTTATTTAATTCTGGCGTAATAATAGTATTCTTTCCTTCTATTACAAATGTCCCGCCATTTATTTGAGATACGTTATCCACATTTACTAAAGATATTCTGCATGGTTTTTCACTTATCACTTTTAATCTGTACATATTGTCCTCTTTCTGAATGGATAATGTACTTTCAATTTTTCTGTCTTTGTTATAAACTGCACATGTTTTTTCTTTCTTTTGTGCCAATCTGAATATCTGATAAGTTACTTCATCTGCATAATCATAAACAGGCCCGTTTTCCTTAGCACCTGTTGCAACAATGCTTCCTTCTCTTGCATAAAGAGGAATGCTTAAATAGCTGTGTTTTTCACTATACCATTTTCCGCCTTCTCTTTCTTCTCCTGTTAAGAAGTTCGTCCATGTCCCTTCTGGCAAATAATATTCTCCTATGCTTTCTTCGTTGAAAACAGGTGCAACCAGCAGGGAATCTCCAAACATATACTGTTTATCTAAGTAAGCACAGTTTTTATCCTTTGTAAATTCTAACACCATGCTTCGCATCATTGGAACACCTGTTTCTGATGTTTCAATGGCATTGCGATACAGATATGGCATTAATCTTGCTTTTAGCTTAGTAAAATATCTTACTACATCTACTGCTTCTTCGTCATAAGCCCAAGGCACACGGTAAGATGTGCTTCCATGTAACCTGGAATGAGAAGATAACAGTCCAAATGCACACCAGCGTTTGTATACATCTGGTGTAGAAGTATTTTCAAAACCTCCAATATCATGGCTCCAGTAACCGAAGCCTGACATTGTAAGAGATAGACCGCCTCGAAGGCTTTCTTCCATAGATTCGTAATCAGACCAGCAGTCTCCACCCCAATGAACTGGGAACTTCTGTCCTCCTGCTGTTGCTGAACGGGCAAATAAGACAGCTTCTTCTTTGCCTTTCTTTCTTGCGATTAAATCATATACAGTTTTATTAAATAAATAGGTATAGTAGTTGTGCATTTTCACTGGATCCGAACCGTCGTAATATACGCAGTCCGTTGGAATTCTTTCCCCAAAGTCTGTTTTAAAGCAGTCAACTCCCATATCCATTAATTTTTCTAATTTTTTTGTATACCAGTCCCTAGCTTCTGGGTTTGTAAAATCTACAATGGCCAAGCCCGGCTGCCACATATCCCACTGCCATACATCACCATTGGTCCTTTTTAGGAAGTATCCGTTTTCTACGCCTTCCTGAAACATAGAAGATTCCTGCCCCACATAGGAATTAATCCATACACAGATTTTTACCCCTTTTGCTTTTAGTCTTTTCAACATTCCTTCTGGATCTGGAAATACTCGTTCATCCCAAGTAAAATCACACCAGTTAAATTCTTTCATCCAGAAACAGTCAAAATGAAATACTGCCAACGGAATATCCCTTTCTAACATACCATCTACAAAGGTATTAACAGTTTCTTCATCATAGCTGGTTGTAAAAGATGTAGACAGCCATAAACCAAAAGTCCAAGGTGCTGGCAAAGATGGCTTTCCTGTTAAATCGGTATAGCGCATCAATACTTCTTTCATAGCTGGACCATTTAATAAAAAGAAATCCAAACTTTCTCCTGGTACGCTAAATCCTGCCTTGGTTACCTTTTCGCTTGCAATTTCAAAGGATACTCGTTCTGGATGATTTACAAACACACCATATCCTTTATTGGATATGTAAAATGGAATGTTTTTGTAGGACTGTTCTGTTGATGTTCCTCCGTCTTCATTCCAGATATCAACACTCTGTCCATTTTTCACAAATGGAGTAAATCTCTCTCCCATTCCATAAATCAGCTCTCCTACTGACAAGGAAAGCTGTTCACGCATATACGCATGTCCTTCACTTCCATGCTCGTAAGCATCGCCTTTCCAGTCTGTTCTCATATATGCTAAATCACGATAACCACTGGAGGTAATTTTTTCATCACCTCTGTAATAAGTCATGGAGCAGTCTTCTTTTTTTATTTCCAGGCGAAGTGTTCCACTATATATTGCAATTTTTTCTTCATTTTCTTCTGCTTCAAGAATTGCATCTTCCGATATATTCAGTTCAAATACAGGTGTTTTTTCCTGTACGCCCATATAATGAAACGTCTGAACACGAAGCACTTCTTTCATTGGTGCAGTAACCACAATGGTCAAATTTGCACCGCCTAATGTACATCCACGATTTGCTATTTTATGAGTAGGTGCACATATTCTTACCTCTTTTTCTGTTACCTTTGTAAAATACACTTCTGCAGGTGATAAACACTCAATTCCTTCTCTTTGTAACCAGCATCCATTACTAAATTTCATACTCCTGCTCCTCCATTATCTTATGATTATAATTTCTTCCTTCTGTACTTGACCATGTTTATGGACAGCATCTCTATTTAAATTATAAGATAATTCGTAAAAAGATAATACCATTAATTTTATCACAAAAACACTCTAATTATCCTAGTAAATATGGGGGGAAATTATATATGTTTTTGATTCATTCCAAAACAGTGTCCCCATTCCTCAAATTTTAACAACTCTAGCTATACAGAAGAATTTCCCATACGTAATAAACGGGCAAAAAGTGTAATGCTTTTTCCCCGTAGCCATCTATTTCATTTTTAAATTTCCTCTGGACCAAATACCGTTGCAAATCCCTGCTCCGCTTCTATCATTAACCCATAATTTTTTCGAAACATATTACCTAATTCTTTAAAGGTATATCCATGTATGTTAAAATTCCTTACATTATATTTTTCAGCCCGCTCTTTGGTAGTATAAAGTTTTACTGCCTGATACTCTTCTCCCTTTACCAATACAATATCCATATGAAAAATATCTTCATCCTGAGTAGCGGCTGTTGGCATTTCACCTAACATATAAAACATTCTGTTCTGCAATAGCTGGCAAACTCTCTTTTTCGTAATCTGCTTCACTTTTAAAGCCTGAAACAGATGTATCAGATCTGCAGTCTCTTCAAGGGTTGACAGTTCTTCTTTCGTCAGGTATACCTCTCCTTCTTCAAATCCATGTATTCGCATTCCCTTACATTCATTCTTACATACAATGCGTATGGCTACCACCATGGGAATTTCACTGTAAAGAAGCTTCTGTTCTCCCGGTATCTCATGAATGCATTTTGCAAAACTATCTGCTGATAAACAGATTTCTAAATCCCCATCTATAAAATACTCTTCTTTACTAGGCATTAACACCATCACTGGATTGTTCCAGTGTTCTATTAATTCCAGCTTATCTAAAACCATAACAGCCCCGTCTTTTTCTAGCTTTTCAAAGTCTCCCATGTCAACTACCTCTCTTTTATCAATATGGTCTAATTCTAACATATTTGCCTTAAAAAACAAAGGAAAATGACTGAACTATGTTTCCCTTTATTTGACACGTTTCTTCCTAGGAGGTATAATTTTGATAAGTTTTTTAGGCCAAAATAGTGGCCGTTCAGATTCATTCTATAAAGGCGGAGGATACTATGTATACGATATTAATAGCCGATGATGAATCCATTATTCGTCAAGGATTAAAATACATTATTGACTGGAACAGTTTCGGATTTTCTATTATGGGAGAAGCCTCTAATGGTGCAGAAGCTCTTAATGAAATTTTATCAAAATCACCGGATTTAGTACTGCTTGACATTCGCATGCCTAAATTATCTGGCCTGGAGGTTGTCTGCGAAGCTAGAAAACAGGGCTATCAAGGTAAAGTAATTATCTTAAGTGGTTTTTCCGATTTTAATTATGCAAAAGAAGCGATTGCATATGGTGTTCAGTATTATTTAACGAAACCTATTGAAGAAGAAGAACTAGAGTCCATTGTAAGTGAAATGGCAAAGCAGTTAGAATCTGAGCAGCGCCAGAAAGAAATTATGGAAAACTATCTGGAAAAGGCAAAAGAAAACATTTTAAAAGACCTGTTCCATCGAAGTTTCAAGGAAACCAATTACAATTTAACGGATCTTAATATGACTGCCCATATCTATCAGGTACTTATTTATGAAAAATACAGTCACAGTCAGGATGCTGTTTCCTACAGTTTTTCTGATTTGCTTCGAGTCACCAATAAAAACAATAACTCTTTTGATTTCATAGATTTAGAAGAAAAACAGATTATCTTGTTAAAAGGTGATTATGCTATTTTACGTTTTCAGGATTTTTTATCCAGATACCATCAGGTACTAAAACCTCAAGAAGGTTCTCCTTTGGACAGTATCTTTATTGCCTATGGACGAAGTGTATCGGAACTTACAGATATTTATCTTTCCTACGAAGATGCCTGCCATCTTATGGAACGACGTTTCTTTTGCGAACACAAACAGCATACTTTAGGATATGAAGAACTGTTAGACTTGCCTAATGGACAATTTGAATTAAGTGAAAAACTATTACAGGAGTACAGCGATAAGCTTGTAAATTACATTCAGGCATTCCATAAACATCAGGTAAATGAAGTGTTATCCACCTTGTTTAAAAAATTATACCGTTCCAATAATACTCCTTTGAGAATTAAACAGTTTATGATCGATCTTTATTTAATGGTAAAAGAAAAAGTGTATCATCTGTATAATAAGTCTGATATTCCTTTTCTTCCTAATGGTACGATCATTGAAGAATTTAATAAAAAATATTACTTATATGAAATTATAGATTTGTTCCAGGCACAGTGCGAAATGATTATCCGTTCTATTGGAGATACTTCTCATGAAAATATTATTGATAATATCATCCACTATATAAAGCACAATTATATGAATAATATGAAGCTAGAAACCATTGCCCCTTTGTTTGGCTATAACAGTTCCTATCTTGGAAAAATTTTTAACAAGAAAATGGGCATGAATTTTAACTCTTATGTAGACAGTATCCGCATTGAAAAATCCAAAGAACTTCTAGAACATGAAACCTTAAAAGTTTATGAAGTTGCAGCTCGGGTTGGTTATCAGAATGTGGATTATTTCCATATGAAATTTAAGAAATATATGAATATGAGTCCTGCTGAATATAGGAAAAAAGCAAGGAATTTTTCCAATACATAGTATATATTTAAAATAAAGTGCCTTCCACGTTCTCAGCTCCCTTGCTTCACTTTTGAAGAAGAAGGACTCTTTGTTAATGTAACGTTGGCTGTAATACTAAAGGGATGTGGTCGAATGAATTTTCCTTTTCCATTCGTACACATCCCACACTGTCCTCTCAAGTCTTTTTTATTCCTGGCTTTTCTCTATCTTTTCAAAAATTTCCCTGCAGAAAAATCCGTAGGTGTATAACATACAGCCTGGCCCAATCAGTATCATAAAAATCAGCATAACTGCATTAAAACTTAAAATTATATAAATTAATGCTAGACTAAATAGCATCGCTATGGTTCTTCCCAAATGGTGGAACGTGATTTTTATAGAATTGAGAATTGTATTTTTAATAGAATTCTGGTAACGTGCAATCAAGGCAAATGCATATCCAAAACATATAATAAACAGCATTCCCAATGCAAATGTCATAAAAATAGTCAAATAACTTGGATTTCCTGAGACTTTTAAAATCTGTGTATCCAGATAAAACGCATATCCTACAAGCATCATTAAAATCCAGAT
This sequence comes from [Clostridium] polysaccharolyticum, assembly GCF_900111595.1. Lineage (GTDB taxonomy): Bacteria > Bacillota > Clostridia > Lachnospirales > Lachnospiraceae > Clostridium_AI > Clostridium_AI polysaccharolyticum. The sequence continues at coordinate 12,521 of NZ_FOHN01000023.1, forward strand.
AATCGTTCCCTGTTTTAAATTATTCTTAAATTCTTTCAAAAACTGCCTGCCAATATAGCTTTCTTCATTCTTTGCCATTTTCATCGTTACTGCACAGGCTGCCGCTGTTGAAGCTCCAATTGTTACAACAGGCAGACTGCATACAATCCATAAAAAATTCAATTCCAGCAGCTCCATAAGCTGCATCATAAACTTGTAAAATCCTCCATCTGTACGAAATAATTTCAACCTGTTTCCTCCTTCTGTTTCTGCCATAGTTTCACTTGTGCTTGCACAATTTCTGTAAGCTGTGCCTCCACTTTTTCCCTGCCCGCTTCTTTTAGGCTTTTTTGAAGCCAGTTCCAGTTTGCATCAAATAGTTCTGGTTTACAGACAACGCACTGAATTAATCCTTTCCATGCAATCTCATCTAGTTTCTTCTCAATTCGGGTTGCTTCTACTGGAAAAACCTGCGCCCACAATGGAGAATATTCTATCTTTGGCAATGTATCCGCCTGTGGAAATATATCTGTCAGCATATGCACATTCCAGTTCTCCAGAGCTTTTTTTTCAGCAATATTATATTCCTTAATAATAGATTCTTCTGTTGTGACTGAAAAAGAGTTTCCCTTTTCATCTACTTTTTGGGAACCGTAACATGGAAATGGATAGTTATGTTTTCCTACTCCTGTTTCTTCTGCATAATTAGGATCTTCCTCAGAGCGCTTAACCTCTGCTTCAGAACGATAACGTTTTCCTGCTTTATCATAATAATAATTAACTCCCTCAATTCCCCAGTTTACTAGAATCTGTGCTTCGTCAGTACATAACCAGTCCAGAAACTGTACGGCTCTAACAGGATCTTTACAGCTTTTCGTAATTCCAATTCCCCAGCCTGTTGCAATGCCCTGTTCCTGTAATGCTGTACATTTCATATCTTTATTCATAGTAATAGGAAGTCCTGCATATGTGCGGTCATATTTTCCTTCTGCACATAATGCCTGTTCTGCTTCTAGGTAATCCCAAGATGCATCCATAATAGCTAATACTCTGCCAGATGCTAACTTTTCAAGATAATCTGCATAAGTCTGAGTTGCAAATTCCGGGTCTAGGATTCCTTCTGCATACATTCTATTTAACCATGCATAATACTCTTTTTGTCCTTTTACCGCATGTTTATAGTGAACCTTATATTTGTCATCTACAATCCATTGCCCATTGTCTGGCGAACCATTGGCTATGTATCCTGCCGGATTGGAAAGTGTGGGATACCAGTGCCAGTCCGAACAGCATATGCTAATTCCTATCGTCTTTTTTCCCTCTATGGAAGGATTGTGCGATATGTATTTTTTTATCATTTTTTCATACTGATCTAATGTCCTAGGAATTTTATAATCATTTGCCAAAATCACTGCCCACTGAAGCTGTGCACTTCCTGATGTCTCAAGAACCTTATTTTGTATCTTGGTACAGCTTAACTGATATATAGACTTATCTTCCTGACTGTAACGCAGTTTTTCATATTCCTCCCCATAAAACTGTTTTATATGTGGGCCATACTGGTCAATTAAATCACTTAAATCAAGAAGGCTTCCATTATCAATCAAAGCACCTGCATCTCCTTTGGCAAATATTAAATCCGGATATTCTCCCGTAGCAATCATAAGAGCTATTCTTTCATCACTTCCATTAATAGGATAATCTGTCTCTAATGTAACCCCCGTAGCTTTCGTAATTGCCTCAGCCACTGGATCTGTCCAAGGATCTTCTTTCCCATCTGCATTATAAAATACAAATGTAATAGGCTTTCTGCCTGCCTTGTCTGTTTGATGTATTCTGCTGCATCCTGCAAGCATAAGCATGCATAACATACTTATAATTACTCCTGCAATATATCGTTTCATATGTATGTTTCCCTCCTCTCTTTATTATAGAGGATACCAAAAAAAATAACAATCCCACTACCTTTGCGATAGCGGGACTGTTTCTTATTTCTTCTTCGGCGGCTGTTCTGAAAAATAATTTTCAATTGCATATTTAAATGTATCTAATAAGAACCTGGTTGCTTCTCTGCCTATTTTACTATCCTCTCCAATCTTATCAAATCCATGATAACAGCCTTGGTATTCATGGAAAAATGTATCTACCCCAGCTTCCTTTAATCCTTCTATATAAGCAATTGCTTCATCTCTAAAAGGTTCTAAGCTGCCTATAAATGTACAGGCTGGCGGTAAATTACTATAATCTGTTTCTCTTGCTGGGGCAGCATATTTTGGCACATCGTTTGTCTGGAACATGGAACCAAGATAATAACTCCAGCCTTTATAATTCATTTTTGAATTCCACACTGGATAATAATTATTTTGCGATGATTTCGTTATCATCCTGTCGTCAATCATAGGATACAAAGGGATCTGGAAAGAAATATTGACATTTCCTTTGTCTCTTACATACAATGTAAGTGCTGCTGCCAGCCCCCCGCCTGCGCTTTCTCCTCCTACCATTATCTGATTGGAACGAATTCCTAATTTTTCTGTATTGTGTTTCATCCATAGCAATGCTGCATAGCAGTCATCTAATGCTGCTGGATATGGTTCGCTTACAGATAAACGATAATCTGGTGCTACGATTACACAGTCAGCTGTTTCTAAGAAATTGCTAATAAATTTCTGATCCATTTCTGGCAATCCAATGGCATAGCCACCACCATGAATCCATAAAAGGCCCGGTAAATTACCAGTAGCATTTTTCGGCTTATAAATACAGATTCTTAAACGCTTTCCGTCTTTTCTTGTAATCCATCGCTGTTCATATATAACATTTTCAATTTTACATTTTCCCTGAAGCATTATACTATCTAACTTATTAAATAATTTAATGGTTCTTGTATTCGTAAAAACAGCTGGCAACATTTTTCCTAAAATCTTCAATTTTCTAATTTCCGGATCTATTAGCGATTCATCGTATTTCAAACCCATAACCTCCTCATTCGCAAAACAATTTTTCTAGTCCACATTAAAAACACGATTTATGATAACGTTTTTTCCTCTTTATTATAGTATAAAATTAGTTTTGAAGCAAAACATATTTCTAGAAGACTATGGTGTATTCCATATTATGAAAATGTATAAGAAACATTGTCAATTGTACCCATTCCCTGAAAACCAAATGTTGTATAGCTTTTAGATGCAATTGCATTGTTCCATGACATAGGAGTAATGATGTAAGAATCTCCTGTTTCTGTAACTTCTACACACCATGCATTGGCAATTTCAAAATCTTTTTTCTTTATTACAAGCTTCCAGTCACTAACTGTTGCGTTAGAGTTATTCGTAATACTGCCTGAAAATGTGAAACCAGAAGACCAGCTATTCACGGAAGTATCTAATGTCAACTGTCCTGCTGGTGTTTCACTTACTACTGGTGCTTCACTTACTGCTGGTGCTTCACTTACTGCTGGTGCTTCACTTACTGCTGGCGCTTCACTTACTGCTGGCGCTTCACTTACTGCTGGCGCTTCACTTACTGCTGGCTGCTTTCCATCTAAAATCTGACTTAATGCAGCATACCATTTATCACACATTTTTATGCTGCCCGCATCATTTGGATGCACCCCATCATAAGTATCTGTCATAGCATCAAAACCAGTAAACTGATCTACAACATAAACAGGTGACTGGTTTGTGGTAATCTCTCTTGCCCATCCATCAATTGCTAATGCAAGTTCTTCTGCACGATATACAAAATCGGAACTAAAGTTTGGAATAAGAGGTGTTACCTTTCCTACTACAATAATCATATTTGGATTGTTTTCACGCATTAGCCCTATTAATGTGGTATAAGCTTCTAAAATAGCTTTTGCCCCTTTATCACACCAGCAGTCATTTGTTCCAAACAGCATCATTACCATGTCTGGATTAGATGCCTCTAACCAAGATGCTAACTGGCCTGTCTTTGCAAGATCCGTTACAAGCATTCCACTGTGTCCTTCATGATTACCGTATCTTGTTCCAACTGACTGAACATGATATCCATTTTTATCCAGTTTGTTAAATAACATAGTTCTCCAGAAATCACAGTCCGTTATAGAATCTCCAAGTGGCATAATTTTTGTAATCTCTGCCGCCTTTACCTGTGCCACTGGTTCTTTCACCTGCACAAATGTACCTACTACTAAAAGCATGCAAAGTATCTGTGCAAACAATTTTTTTATTGCTTTCTTTTTCATATCATTTTCCTCCTTAAAATTTATTCGCGAGTCACTACAATCTCATAGTAAATGATTTTTTTCTAGTAAACAATGATCCTTGTAAAAGATGTAGGAATTTAGTAAATATTCTGTACATTTATTGAGCCTTTCTCTTCACTGTTTGGTCATATTTTTTACACAAAGCAATCACAAATGCTACAAAATCCCTTCACAAATTTTCATTACTATATAACTATCAAAAACAAATAATTAAGAAACATGTTGGATATAAAATGATTTATATGAAGGAGAGATTATGTATGAACAAGGAATTTTTTCAAGATAACACGGAACAAGAAATTGATTTGAACAAGAACAGAAAAAAAATGAATCCATTAGCTAAAAAAACAGGAATATTAATATTATCAGGACTTATTCTAGGCACTACTGCTGGAGGTGCATTTTCAGCTTCCACCTACTTCCTGCCAAAGAAAACAATTGCTACAGAACAGATTCCGCACAAAACTTCAGCTTCCTCAAATACAGCCCTGACAAAAGTATTAAACACCTCCTCATCAGCTAGCAAAACCTCTGTTCAGGATATTGCCGAAAAAGGAATGCCTTCTATTGTTGCCATTACCAATAAAGGAGTTACCGAAACTATGACTTTATGGGGTAATATGCAGCAGCCAAGCGAAAGCTGTGGTTCTGGAATTATTATTGGTGAAACAGACAAAGAACTTCTTGTTGTCACAAACCATCACGTTATTGAAGGCAGCCAGACACTTACTGTTGTATTCAGTTTTGACGAAGACAATAAAAATGCTGATGCAGTGGAAGCTCATGTAAAAGGATACGACTCTAATAAAGACCTTGCGGTAATTTCCATTTCCAAAGATAAATTAAAAGATGATGTACTTAGCAAAATCAGCATTGCCGCCATCGGTGACTCTGCGAAATTAGGTCTTGGAGAGCAAGTAGTGGCAATCGGTAATGCCCTCGGATATGGCCAGTCTGTCACAACAGGTATTGTAAGTGCATTAAACCGCCAGATAGGCTCTGATAAATCAAACAGCTCTGATAATAGTTATATTCAGACAGATGCCGCTATTAACCCTGGGAACAGTGGCGGTGCCTTATTTAACATGAATGGAGAATTAGTTGGAATCAATACAGCCAAAATCGCTTCGGAGCAAATCGAAGGAATGGGTTATGCAATTCCAATCTCCGATGTTCATGATTTAATTGAAAATCTTATGAACCAGACAACTCGTACGCAGGTAGTAGATGCAAAAAATCGTGGTTATCTCGGTATTAGTGGAACGGATGTATCTTCTGAAGTTACAGAAACTTATAGCATCCCACAAGGTGTCTATATAGCAGAAGTATCCGATAATAGTGCCGCAGCAAAAGCAGGCTTAAAGAAAGGATATGTCCTTACAAAATTTGATGGAAAAACCATAAGTTCCTCAAGCGAACTGAAAACTCTAGTAGCTTACTACAAAGCAGGCGAAACGGTTACCGTTACTGCACAGGTTCCTGAAAATTCAGAATATAAAGAAAAAGAATTTAAAGTGACCTTAGGCAAGAACGAAAATGCTACAGACGATAACGTTCCCAATGAAACTCCTTCTGACGGGACTCAGAACCAGCAAGAACCAGCCAATCCTTTTGAAGAATTCCAGTCTCCTTTTGAAAACCCATTTGGAGATCAGCTTGCATAAAACTCCCCTAAAAATTTCCCATCGAACAAAGTCTGAGTTCTTCAGACTCCCGTGACTGGAATGTACTCAAAAGAACTCAGACTTTGCCGTACCAGATGGGTGTCGCTGTCTTTTAGCTGTCGCTGTCTTTTAGCTGTCGCTGTCTTTTAGCGACTATCTTCCTTACCCATCTGTGCGCATCCTGTGCCCTTCTTTTTCAGGGCACTTTTTATTTGATAGGAAAGACCAGCCACAAAAAATTTACGTGACTGGCCTATACTATTTATAAAAACACAAAATACAAAATCACTATTACCCCTAGAACTACCCGGTACCATCCAAATATCTTGAAATCATGTTTTTTAATATAAGACATCAAGAACCGTATCACAAATACGGATACTAAAAATGCTGTAATGGTTCCAACTGCCAATGTAGTAATTTCATCTCCTGAATAGTGGAATCCATACTTCGCTAATTTCAAAAGACTATATCCAAACATCACAGGTACTGCCAGAAAAAATGTGAATTCTGCTGCTGCCACCCTGGAAACCCCGATTAACAAAGCTCCAATGATAGTTGCACCTGAACGGGAAGTTCCTGGCACAATAGAAAGAACCTGAAATAACCCAATGTATAATGCTGTTGCATAAGTAATGTCATCCAATTTTCTTACTTTCGGAACTCTCTTTTTATTCCAGTCTTCTAGCCAGATAAATACTAGACCGTAAAAAATCAAAGCAGCTGCTATTACCATTGGTGTATGAAAATGTGCTTCTACATAATTGTCGAATAATAAGGTTACCGCTGCACCTGGAATACAAGCCGCTACTACTTTAAACCAGATAGAAAAAATATCTTTTCGAATAACTGGCTGGCTCTTATCTTTGAACTGAAAAGGGAACATCTTATTCCAGAACAATAAAATTACGGCTAAAATAGCTCCTAACTGTATTACAACAAAAAACATTTCTTTAAATTCTGCTGACCCTTTTATGGTCAGAAACTGATCCACTAAAAGCATATGCCCTGTACTACTGATTGGAAGCCACTCTGTAATGCCCTCTACAATTCCAAGAAAAAATACTTTAAAAAACTCTATTATATTCATTTCCTTATTCTCTCCTTCTGCTCATCAGCGTAAAGCCTAACTGCCCATTTTTCTATTTTAAACTTTTTTCAGCTAAAAACAATGCCCCCCCTTTTCATATATGCTGCTTTATACATCTCCAGACATAAAGAGATTATATACCGAATGCAGGAAAAATACAATAAACCTTCCCTTATCTTCTATAGATTTTCACGCTTATTCCCAATGCTGCTGTCACGCAAGTATGCATCCAGCGTCTGATCTTTTAGGCTGTATTTTTACATTATAGGTCTGCAGACAGTATTTTTCCAGAACAAAAAACTTTTCCACAAGAAAAAGCCTTACATAAAAATTTATATAAGGCTTTCACGATTAAGAACAATAAAAACTTGTCATCATAGATGACTGCAGGCTGTCAGCTAAGCAGGTCTAACTTCAGGTCATAACATTAAGTCTATTAAATGTCCTATCATAAATGGGGATATACGGTCCAAAACCAGTTGAACCCTGTACACAAGATTTATAATTCATATACGCCTTGTGCTGTACACTTTCATTATATCCATTCGACTCCACAATACAATAGTTTCTGTGCATGTTACAAACCTGCTAGATTAAGTAATATAAACTTACAATCTTGCAATGCAAAAACGAAATTGTTTTACAAAATGCTGTTTTTCTCCTCTTTAGCTCCTGATTTTTCTGTTTGTGGAACTGGAATAAAACTGGTTATTTCAAACCAGTTATAATCATTTGGAATTATCTGCATCACTCCTCCATTTTTCTCTGTCAGCATTTTAATAATTCCCAGTCCAAGTCCGTGTTCCTCTTTTTTCTTTTTCGTTGTGTGAAAATATTTCACTGGCGTATCATAAGGATTCATACAAGTTATATAATACCCATCTTTTGCGGGATAAATATCAAGAGAAATATACCGCCTCTCCTGCTCTAACTTTTCAGTGGCTTCAATGGCATTATTTACCATATTAGAAATAATGCCACATACATCTTTGCTCTCTATGTAAAATTCCTCAATCATAAGATGTCTTTCAAACAGAATTTTCTTTTGGCTAGCCTTCATAATTAAATCATTAATCATCATGGATATTGCATGATCTGGCAATGTACAGATACTACTAGCAATTTTAATATCCTTAAATATACTGTTTATGTAATTTTCCAGTTCCGTATAACATCTATTATGTACTAAATTGCCAATAATGGCTACATGTGTATTCATATCATGTTCTAATTGCTTTAACTTGGTCGTAAGCTCCATAATACGGTTTAATTCATTTATCCGTTCTTCTGCCTCTACAAGCTCCATATCTTTTTTCCCTATAAGGCTTATGACATAAAACACGTTTAATAGCAGGACTACCTGAGCCAGCAGAATTAAAACTATCAAATCTGTGCTATATGACAAATCTGCATGCCTTACAATCATACTGATCAGCACTGTAAAAAACCAGCTAGTAACTAAAAATGCAAGATTTTCTTTTCTGTGACGCAGTACTCCTATAATCCTTCCATTGTTATGAAAAAAGACAAAATAAAAAGCTGGAAATAATAATATTCTAGATAACAGCGTGCTTAATGCATTTATTCTCCCAAAAGACATAATCTGGACAATTGGTATCTTTGCCACATAAACCAATATAGCTAACAATAAGCTCTCCACACATGAAATGGTAAATCCAAACAGCCCAAGCCCCAATAAACATTTGTATAGTTTTTCTTTGAATAATACCAGGCTTATGCCTATAATATATGCAATCATTGCAACACTTAAAATACTGTCAATAGTATTATTCTGCTGAGTAAAACATATATACTGCTTCAATAAAGCTGCTATGTAATAACCAGCCGCTGCCATCACATAATACATTCTTTTTTCAAACCTTCTCGGCAGCAGCGACATTGACTTTATCCAGAGATACGGCTCTGCAGCATAACACATCAACAATATAATACAATTGACATAAACCATGATTCTCTCTCCTTCGCAAGACGTTTCTTAACTAGTTTATGGAAGCTATTCTCACTCTTAAGTAAAGATATGCTATATCCTGATTCCTCTCTATTTCTTATCCTCCTATATGTCAGGCTTTTTTTACAAAGTCCTCCAGTGAAGTTTCCCCCTCACAGCCAGAGTCCTGTTTTACTATCATATAAGTAAAATGTGCCCATGCGATTAAATATATAATGGCATGCCACTTATTATCAATGGCACCATTTCCAAATAAATAATAGCCATAAGTCAATGTACTTAAGATAATAGAAACTGCTGCATATTTCAGATATTTTAAATGAATAAAGCATAAAAGCATTAACAGAATATCTAATGGATATGTGTATCTTTCATGCATAGCTGGAAGGAATAAAAGACATGTCCAGGCAAACCATGCCACAGTATTTAAATACTGTTCCAGATTAGTAATCTTTTTCTTTTCCGTCATAATGGCATATAAGCCAACACCACAAAGCACCAATGTAAGCTGCACTGCAAATGTTTTTAAGTTTCCATAATCATTTCCTGCTAAAATCCAGAAACTTGGAATATTCATATACATGCTCTCGTAAGTCTTTGTCTGGTTTGCATAAATCTTAAATGGATCTAATAATCCTCTTCCCTGAATAAAGGCAACAATTCCTGTAAGCCAGAATACCAGAACTGATATTCCAAACATGGAAATGCTGAATTTCTTTTTGCAGAAATAATAAGAAACTACAAATGGCAGAATCAATACTGCCTGAAATTTAAATCCAAAGGCAATTCCTAAAAATACAAAAGCTCTAATAAATTTTTCTTTGTAAAGATAATATAGTGTTAATATAATGAAAAGTGTATAGATGGAATCACACTGTCCCCAATAGGCACCATTTAACACAACAGTAGGCAAAAAGAGCACTGCTGTATATACTAAAGCAAATAATTTTCCAAACATTTTCTTGCCTGCCAGATCGGTCAGCATCCATGCACAGCCAAACGCCAATAGGAAATCAAAAATACAGGAAAATGCTTTGAATATATACATGCTGTTGCCTTTAAAGTATGTCATAAATGCAATACAGGTCTGATAAAGGACATTGTAATCACCAACTTGGGTTTTCAGTGCTTTAACCTGTCCACCTTGCAAAATCTGATCAAACCATGGCTGCAGACAAGCTACCATATCTCCCGACTGTGCATTTCTTCCAGCATACCGGACATAAATTCCTATTAATGTCATGACAATAAGAAACAGCCAGTTTATATACTTTTCGGCCAGTTCTATGGCCTTTTGTTCCACACGTGTCATACGCATTTTCATTCATCCTCCCCAATCTTCATTTCCTTTTATTTATTTTCTAACTTATCGTCTGTTCTTTCACTGATGATATATCTTGGCCTTCCTTTTACTTCCATGTAAATCTTTCCGATATATTCACCAATCACACCTAGACATACAAGCTGGATTCCGCCCATAAAGCAGACAATACAAATGATGCTTGCCCATCCTGCAACCGTATTGCCAACTACCTGTGCAATAATTGCCCAAAGAACACCAAGAAAACTTAAGAAGGATACTGTTAGTCCAAATCCAGTAATCATACTCAATGGTTTTACGCTTAAACTTGTTATTCCATTAAAAGCAAGTGCAAGCATTTTCTTTAATGGATAATGACTTTCTCCTGCAATTCTTTCATGTCTTTCATAATATACTGATGTACTTTTAAACCCAACCAGCGGAACCATTCCACGTAAAAACAGATTTACTTCTTTATAATTCGCAAACTCTTCTAGGACTCTGGAGGAAATCAAGCGGTAATCTGCATGATTATACACAACCTCTGCTCCCATCCTGTTCAGGAACTTATAAAAAGACTGTGCAGTAAAACGTTTAAAGAATGTGTCTGTCTTACGGCTGCTTCTTACGCCATACACAACCTCGCATCCATCTAAATAAGCCTTAACCATATCATCCATCGCATTAATATCATCTTGTCCATCGCAGTCTATGGATATGGTAATGTCACACTTTCCTTTTGCCTCCATTAATCCAGCCAATACCGCATTCTGATGTCCACGGTTCCTGCTCTGGCGTATGCCGCAATAAGTTTTATCTTTCCTTGCTAAGTCAGATATAATACTCCAAGTATTATCTTTACTTCCGTCATCAATAAACAGGATTCTGCTCTCCTCGGATATCATTTCATTCTTTTGCAGTTTTCTTATTTCCTGCAAAAATTCTGGAGCTGTAATTGGCAGCACTTCCTGCTCATTGTAACAAGGAATCACAATATATAAGGTAGGTTTCATATTTACTCCTCCGTCTGTATATGTACTTTAAAACAAATAAACATTAAATAAAGTATACTATATCCAAGTGGAAAAATCCACTAATACGAATAAGTTTCCCCACTAAAAAAAGCTGTAATCCTAACCCAATAATGGATTTGGCTACAGCATTTTCTTGCAAAAAACTATTGTTTTACTAGTTTAATTATCAAATGATTTCATCACTTTGCGAAGTAACTGGTATAGCTGTGCTGCTTCTTCCTCATTAAGCTCAACACAGCCGTTCATTTTTGCAGGTATCTCAAGTGCCTTTTCCCTTAAACGGATTCCAGACTCAGTTATAGTGACATTTAGTACCCGTTCATCCTGTTTGTCTCTTTCCCGCAGGACATATCCTTTCTGCTCTAGCTTTTTTAGAACAGGTGTAAGAGTTCCCGAATCTAAAAATAAAAGTTTTCCCATATCCTTGACATTCAGTTTTTCATGTTCCCACATTACCATCATGGCAATGTACTGGGTATACGTCAAATCTATCTCATCTAAAAAGGGTTTATACTTTCTCACTATTTCCTTTGAGCATGCATATAATGGAAAGCATAGCTGGTTGTCTAATTTCAAAATATCATACTTATTATCCATATCTTACTACCTTTTTTATATTGTCGTGTTTAAACTGTTTGCAAACAATTTAATTGTACTATTCCCTTTCAGATATTTCAAGGAAGATATGACTTTTCTTAAAGATTATTTTCAATAAATTCTTTTAAAAATACTTTTGGCATAAACCCAACATTTCTTGCTGCTTCCTTTCCGTTCTTTAAAACGATCAAAGCTGGAATGCTTGTAATCATAAAATCCTGTGCAAGATTAGGATTTTCATCTACATCTGCATTAAAAAATGCTGCCTGGCTGCTCATTTCTTCTGATAGTTCTTCCAGTACTGGTTCTAGCATTTTGCAAGGCCCACACCATCCAGCAGAAAAATCTACTACTGTCAGTTTGTCACTGCTTACTTCTGGCATTTCACCATTTACAATTTTTTTAATCATTACTTCTCCTCCTGATTATGATTATTTTTTCGTTTCAGTGCATCTAAATAAGCTGCTGCTGAAAGCGCCGCTACATTTCCTTGACCTGCAGCTTTGATATATTGATACGGCTTGCCTGCAATATCACCACAAGCAAACAGGCCTGGAATATTTGTTTCCATCTGCAGATTGACTTTAACATGATTCCCAGCCATTTCCAGTCCTGGCACAAGCTTTACGGGAGAGATTACTTCCCTTAAAATAAATACGCCGTCTACTGCATATTCATTCTGAGCTGTAACAAACTGTTCTACTTTCATGCCACCTTTGATTTCTACTGGTTTTTCGTAAATTACCTTTACTCCTTTTGAAACCACTGGTTCCTTTTTATACATTGGAAAATACAGCACTTCCTCTACGATTTCTGCAAGATAATCCGCTTCCAGCTCAGATTCTTCATTGTAACCGATTACAGCAGCTTTTTTTCCTTTATAAAACTGTGCATCACATGTAGCACAATAACTTACGCCTCTTCCTAAAAATTCGTTTTCTCCTTTAAATGTCTTGTCTGGAGCAAACCCAGCTGCAAGAATTACGCTAGTCGCTTCTAGCATTCCTTCTGAAGTCTGGATTCCAAAATATTCTCCCATTGGGTAAACCATGGAAACCCTCTGATCGGTAATTGCAATCTTCATATCATTTAAGTGTTCCTGAAACTTCTTTGAAAATTCTTCCCCTTTCACAGCAGGAAGGCCTGGGTAATTATTAATCTGATGGGCTTTGCTCACTTTATCACTTAAACTGGACTTTCCAATCAGCATAAGGTTCTTATTACGAACCTTAGCTGTAATGGCTGCGGAAATTCCTGCAGGGCCTGTTCCGATAATTGCAATATCTATTCTTTCCATATAATACTCTCTTTCACATTACATTAACTCTTCTACTTGTTTCATAACCTTTTTCATATCATCTGTTGGCTCAAAACGTGCAACAACATTTCCATTTCTATCTACTAAAAACTTAGTGAAATTCCATTTGATATCTGGATTATTTTTATAATCTTTATCAATTTTCTTTAACATTGCATTCATAGCTAGTGCTTTCACACCTTTTCCAAATCCCTCAAATCCTTTTTGTTCTTTTAAATAGCCGTATAGTGGAAGTGCATTTTCACCATTTACATCGGATTTTTTCATCTGTGGGAACTGTGTGTTGTATTTTAATGTGCAGAACTCATGAATTTCTTCATCCGTACCTGGTGTCTGTCCTGCAAACTGGTTGCATGGGATATCAAGAATATCAAAACCTGCATTGTGGAATTTTTCATACATTTCTTCTAATTCTTTGTACTGAGGTGTGAATCCACATCCTGTCGCTGTATTGACAATAAGTAATACTTTTCCTTCATACTCTTTTAAAGATACCTCTTCACCTTTTGCATTTAATACAGAATAATCATATAATCTCATAATAAAATCCTCCTATAAAAAGTTTTTTGCAAATGTTTCTGCTTCTATTAAATCTTTCGCATTTGGCCTATCTTTATGCATCATCTGAAACTTTCCTCTGCAATGAAATTCTCTTTCATCCATAACAATTCCTTTTGCCTTAACAAGTTTCTTTACTTGCTTGTATGTGGATGGAAGCAGTGCTGCTGTACTTAAATTTACAACCTTGCCAACTTGTTCTTTCTTAAGATTTGAAATGAATTTCTTAACTTCCTCATCAATACCTGCCCCATATACGGAACTGGCAAGAAATAAATAATCTACCTTTTCATTTAATGGTGCTGTTACAGGCAGTGCTTCTGTGTTAAGAACCTTCCCAACTGCTTCTGCTACCTTTTTCGCATTTCCCGTTTTGGTATAATATCTAATTGCATATTTCATTGTTTCGCCCCTTTCAATTGCTCGCCATTTTATTGTGTGCAATCTATTTGATAATTAAATTGTACACAATTCAATCGAGTATGTCAACACTTTTTTAATTTATTCTAATTTCTTTTTAACGCAAAAGCGAATTTTCTTTATTCCTAGTAAACAGTTCATTGCAATGCACACCCATTTCTTCTATAAATCTCATAGAACCTTCTTGTGTAATCATGTGAGCATTGGGCTGCACTGTTCGACTGCTTTTTTCATATTCCATCTTAGCTGACTCAATCATTTTTCCAATAGAAATACAATTGATTTCCTTATCCAGATTCAGATTTTCCAAAACTGGATGGTTTCTTAATAGATTCAGTCCTTGTTCCAGTTTCTGAAATATCTCTTCTGTATATTTATAATCACGGTAAAGTGCATGGTCAAAATCCAGGCACTGTTCACGATATTCTTTTCGGAATGCCTCTACATCCAGACCAGATTTACACAGGTTAGGAGCGTAGAAATACTTGCAGTTAAACACATCCACCAGAAGATGTATACCATACCCCACAAGAAACGCTCTCTCTAGGCCATTCAGGTCATCCAGATTCCGAGACAGATAGTTCTCCCTTATGGCTGCATACCAGTCTTCCATCTGCTGATCCAGATAAATATGCCCCCAATTTATCTCCTCTGGCATAAAATGACTATGCTCTTTCATTTCTAAAGTAAAATCCTTATTCTTATGCACCGAATCTGGACTTATAGAGGCAATTAACAGCAAAGCGGCTTCCTCTCTGGCAATCCCTTGGCTTCTTATATATTGGTCTGCTATTACTAAATGGGTCATTGTATAAGACATAATCTGCTTTCCTTCCTTATCAACAAAAAAACTGGCCAGCACTGCCAACCAGTTTCAAACTGTTTTCATCATTTATTTAATCTTTGTCCCTTCTAAGGGCAGCACGTACAGAGCCTTTTGGATCCGTAATCAAAAGTCTTACCACCCAGATTACAAGCCCAAGTGCAACTACTGCCAAACCAAGAAATGCGTCATTTACCATATCTTCTAGGACAGGTTTAAAGTATTCAGCTTTCAGCTGTGTATACTCAAAGACCGCATCAACAAACCACATAATAGAAGCACCCCAATACATAAACAGCAAGATGCCAAGCTTCATGTTATCATCCTTGCGGTTATACCACTTCACAGTAGCAATTACAGCTGCAAACACAGTAATCAGTAATGTCATTTCAACTGCCCCCTTACATTGCTGTTTTCTGTCCAGATATTTTTGCTGGACGTTTTACAATAGAATTGGCAACAACACACATCCCTATCCAAACTGCAGTAATCAGGACATCCATCAGTACTCCGACTGTTGCCATCTCCTGGAACATCTCTGCCGAATCCGACGGATCCGACATTGCTGTCAGAAATGGAAACCATGGCATCACCTCACCATGCCAGATATGCTCAAATGCAAGAAGTACAGCACCGCCCCAAAGCATATATGTAAGCCATTTCAATTTTCTGCTTAGGGGAATCCTGTATTCCTCTGCCTTTTCAGTCTTCGTTTCTACAGATTTCCGTTCTTTTTTCTCTTCTGCTTTCTCTACCGCCGTTACCACTACTGCTTCAGCTATTGATACTAAAAAGCATGCCATTTTTTGTACCTCCTGTTATTCTCTCCCTTTTTTCTGGAAGTTTTTATTATTTTAGAACTTTTATTCCGTGCTTTTGCACAGTAACCATCAAATTTTTACCAACTGATTTTAAATTATAAACACTTATACATCTTCTGTCAAATATCTTTTCCACTGACTAGCCATATCTAATGCAGCATTCCTATAAAAGCAGCAAATTTCAGAACGTTTGTTCTGTTTTTTCTTATGAAATATTGTTCTTTATTTTGTATAATGCTATAATTTGTTTACACTTTCAAAGCTAAAGTGTTTCCCCCTTATTTTCTTAACATCAACTGTTTATATTTACTAAAGCATTCAAAAACTACAAGAAGAAAGGTGATGGAAAATTATGATCTATGAAAAAATTCCCCAAAAGTTCAATCTTACGAGCTATTTAATTGATGACTGCAATGTAAAACAAGGAAGGAAAAACAAAAATGCAATATACTATCATGATGAAACTTATACATATGGCCAGCTTGCTCAAAAGATAAATCAATATGCCAATTATTTAAAATCACTCAATTTATCCAAAGGACAGCAAGTCGGCATTTATTTAAATAACTGTCCAGAATTTGTATTTCTTTTCTTAGGTGCAATAAAAGCTGGTATTGTTCCAGTGGTAATAAACCCCTTAACAGAAGAATATACTCTTCATAAACTCATACAGGATTCTTCCATTGAATTTTTATTTACCACACAGGATTTAGCAGATTCTATTCCCTTAACCGAACTTCAAAATTATGTTTCCATCCAAACAGATATGGAACATTCCACAAAAACCAAAAAAGACACTTTTACACCAGAAAAAACCTGCAAAAATGATACCGCTTTCATTCTTTTCACTTCTGGAAGTACTGGCATTCCAAAAGGAGTTGTGCACCGGCATTATAGCATTGTCATAGGTGAAAAAACTTTTATAGACACTAGTTTACAGTCTAAGTTTTCTGATGTATTTTATTCCCCCTCTTTCATGTCTTCTGCCATAGGATTGGATACCAGTATTTTTTTCCCTTTCTTGAAAGGCTCCAGTTCTGTTATTCACGATAATTATAGCCCTTATTCCATTTTAGATATCCTGTACAAATATAGAATTACCATTTTCTTTGCACTCCCCTCCATATATGCAGCACTGCACACACTTATCCCCAATTTTCAAAATCCATTTTACCAATTTCGATACTGTATCGCTAGTGGTGAATCCTTGCCAAAACAAGTTATCCGCATCTGGAGAGAAAAGTTTGGAATCCAGCTATATCAAGTCTACTGTACAACAGAACTATTATTTCCCGTTCTCTCTAATATTAATACTGCCTCTCCATTAGACGGCAGTACTGGTAAAGTCATTTATGGTTATAAAGCATTACTATTTAATGATGAATATGCTCCCACAAAAATGAATGAAGTTGGAAGGCTTGTTATTCAAGGGGAAGGAATTGCCACAGAATATTGGGAAAATGAAAAACTGCCTTCAAAAGTTTTACGAAAAAACTGTTATTTTTCTAATGATCAGTTTTACCGTGACAAAGATGGGTACTTCTGGTTTTCTGGAAAAGATTCTGAAATTTCCAAATAGAATGGCAGGAAACAGAGCATTATTCCTATTTAGTCTAACATGACGGAATGTAGACTTAATATGCCTATTCAACAGTTTGTAGCAAAATAAACAAATTCAATTGTTATTTTTGCATAAAGATAGTACTGTCTTTTTCTATTTTAATTATCTAAACTATCATAGAATAAAAGGGAGAATTCGAACAAATGTTCTATTTCTCCCTCATGTATATTGTCTTTTTCTATTTCAAATGTTATAGTCTATATACGCTTTTTCAATAGAAAAAGTTCCCTTCTAAAACAAACTTCCCCCTGCACAGCATTTCCATTTACTATTTATCTATTTCATTTAGAAAGGGGAAAAAAAATTGAAACATAAAATACAGATTGATCGAGTATATCTTTTTGATCCTGCAGCGTGGGGAATTGTAAGAGCTAAAATAGGTGGCATGCCTTCTGATTCCGTAATTCAGGCAGCAATTACAAAAGCTGTAAAAAAATACGAAATGCTAAACTGCAGTATCACACAAGACGAATCCGGAGAGTGCTATTATTCACCGAATAAACAATGGAGTGCTCCTGATATCACATTCGTCTCCCAAAAACTAACAGAAGAAACTATTTTCCATGAACAGAAAAGCCGTTTATTTAACTTTCAACATGATAAATTGATTCGTTTTGTTGTCAACACGGAACCATCTGGACTATATCTAACCATCATACAGCATCATTTAACAGGTGATGGCGAATCAATCCTTCTCCTTCTTCAGGATATTATGAAATTCATGCAAGAAGATTTAAAACCAGATTCCGAAGATACAGAGCCGGAACAACAGGTTCCAATTAAACTCTATACCAGTGAATACTTAAAACAGTTTATAACACCAGCTCCAGATTACAATAAAATTCTCAAGGAAATAAACGACGAATGGAGCAGCCTGCATTCTATTTACCGGTTTGAGGATTATCATATTCTGTGCCAAAAACACGCAGCCAATAAAGAAATAGGCATAAAAACAGCCAAAATAACGGATTACGCCTATACTGCTTTCTGCAGGAAATGCAAAGCAAATAATGTAACTGTAAATTCAGCTCTAACAACCATGATTGTCAAGCATCTTCGTACAATTGAAAATTTAGCAATGGCCGTAAGCATACGGACGAAAGACTTTCCAGGAATGGGAAATTATGTGTCAGCTATTAGTGGTAACTACACATATAATCAAAACGATTCCTTTTGGAATAATGCAAGACAGATTTCTAAAACAGTTTCCAAAAAACTTGAGAACCGAATGGCCCTTAGTTTGCCTCTGTTTTATAAAGGGCTATGCCATACGGGAATACAGGATGCTCCTAAATTCGGTGTAACAAATGACTGCATTCGCAAATTTAGTGAACTAACAGGTCCTGGAACTGGTGGTTATCCCGTTTTTATAAGCAATCTGGGAAATAGCCGAATTGCTGCAGATTACGGTAAATACAGCATTCAAGAACTTTCTGTCATCTCTCCCCCATTGACAGGTCTTTTTGGAAATATCTGCATAATAAGCATTCGAAACTGCATGACTCTAAATATGGTCTATCAAAAAAACGAAATTGATTATCCAGAACTTTTTGATAGTATTATCAGGCAGATTAACCAGCTTATCTAAATCTGAATGCTATAATCCATAATAGCATTCAGATTCTGGATGAACCCATAGATAGTATTAAAATCGAAAATTCCCAAACTGACTATACATCAAGACAAACAAATACTCTTTTTCTGGTTATTATGCTACTATTCAAACTCAATAGTAGCTGGTGGTTTTCCTGTACAGTCATACAGTACCCTATTAACCCCTTTCACCTCATTCACAATCCTTGAAGACACTTTTCCCAGCACATCCCAAGGAATCTGTGCTGCCTCTGCAGTCATAAAATCAACCGTATTGACCGCTCTTAAAGCAATTGCATAGTCATAGGTTCTCTCATCTCCCATAACACCAACAGATTTCATATTCGTAAGTGCTGCAAAATACTGGCCAATTCCTTTATCCAGTCCAGCATTGGCAATCTCCTCACGATAAATAGCATCTGCATCCTGCACGATTCTGACTTTCTCAGCAGTAACATCACCAATGATTCTTATGCCAAGCCCTGGACCTGGGAATGGCTGCCTGTATACTAAGTGTTCTGGAAGTCCTAACTCAAGGCCTGCCTTACGCACTTCATCTTTAAACAGGTCACGAAGCGGTTCAATAATTTCCTTAAAATCTACATAGTCAGGCAATCCACCTACATTATGATGGGATTTGATTACTGCAGATTCACCGCCAAGTCCACTTTCTACAACGTCTGGATAAATGGTACCTTGGACTAAGAAGTCAACTGCTCCGATTTTTTTCGCTTCTTCCTCAAATACACGAATAAATTCCTCACCAATGATTTTACGCTTTCTTTCTGGTTCTTCAACACCAGCAAGTTTTTCATAAAACCTTTCCTGCGCATTTACACGAATAAAGTTTAAGTCATAATTGCCTTCTTCCCCAAATACGGCTTCTACCTCGTCTCCTTCATTTTTTCTAAGCAGACCATGATCTACAAATACACATGTCAGCTGTTCCCCAACTGCTTTAGAAAGCATAACCGCTGCTACAGAAGAATCAACTCCACCGGATAACGCACATAATACTTTGCCGTTGCCAACTTTTTCACGGATTTCCCTGATAGAATTTTCAACAAAAGAATCCATTTTCCAGTTACCACTGCATCCACATACGCCAAGTACAAAATTGGATAGCATTTTTGTTCCTTCTACTGTATGAAGAACTTCTGGATGGAACTGAATTGCATATAAGTTCTGAGCTGCATTTTCAGCTGCTGCTACTGGACAGTCTGCTGTATATGCTGTAATTGCAAATCCTGATGCTACATTTGCAATATAATCTGTGTGACTCATCCAGCAGACAGATGATTTTGATACGTTCTGGAATATTTTTGAAGCTGTATCAAAATGTACTTCTGTTTTTCCATATTCACGAACTGGGGCTTTCTCTACCTTACCGCCTAATACATGCATCATAAGCTGTGCACCATAACAAAGACCAAGAACAGGAATTCCAAGTTCAAATAATTCCCTGGTACAGGATGGCGCGCCTTCTTCATAGCAGCTATTTGGTCCACCTGTTAAAATAATCCCCTTCGGATTCATTTCCTTAATCTTCTCAATGTCTGTCTTGTAAGAATAGATTTCACAGTAAACATTACACTCTCTGACTCTTCTTGCAACTAATTGATTGTACTGGCCACCAAAATCCACTACAATTACTTTTTCCTCTTTCACCAAAAAGTCCTCCTATCAATCACTAGTAATTTTAAGTCGTCTTAAAACCATAATACCCTTATTCTACATCATCATATAAAATAAGACTAGTACCTAATTTAAAATTATTCTTTCTCTTCTAAGTATTCATTCGCTATGATATTTCTTGTAATCTCCTGTGCTTTTGGACCTGAGATCTTTTCACTTGCTGGTTCTGTTAAATGCAGGGCAAAAAAATACGGTCTATCTTTAACTTCAAATTTGCCAACATACCAGCCATTCTTTACCTTTCCTTCTTTATCCGGCTTACCCGTTCCTGTTTTCCCGTAAATAACCAAACCAATTGTATCTTGTATATTCATAATATTCTTTAACAAATCAATATCTTGCTTATTAAACTCTGTTTTTCCACTCCAGATACTGGCTAACACGTCAACCCATTCTAAAGGAGAAATTTTCAACGTAGAATCTAACCAGAATCCATTCAGATCTTCTGGATCTCTATCCTCATTCCCATACCATTTGCTAATATCACAGTTTCCAAACTTTAAATTATCAACATATTTCTGCACTTTTTCCTGGCCTACTTTATCTATTACCTTACGGAAATACCAGACACAGGAAGCTCTGAAAGCATCTTTTAAACCTAAATTCTGATTCCACGCTTCTGATCCATAATCGGTTCCATCGTAATCCATTTTTGTATATATACCTGTCAGTACCTTCTCATGGGCCCCTATTAGAGTTGCAATGATTTTAAATGTAGAACAAGGTGAATCCTGCGTCAGACACATTTCTTCATTATATATGTAATATTTGCTGGCTTTCATATCATAAAATACAGCACAGCCATTTAATCCCTCGAAATAGGATTCGTAATCTACTTTATTTAAGTTTTTTGTTGGCAGAACCTCCATTTCTTCCACTTCATTCTCTGCTTCTTTCACATTCCCTTTGGCACTGCTTTTTCCACATCCAGTCATAACAGCCACAAAAACGCATGTCAAAATCATTGCAAACAGCCGACGGCTTCTCATTTTCCATTCTAAAATTTCTTTTCTCATAACTTCCTTCCTTCCCAACTACCCTCTTACACAAATCAATCTAATAAATAGAGAGAATTTGCCGACTTGCGCCTCCTCTCTATTTTATAAAACTTTATAATTCATCCAAGGTCATTTCAAAAGCTGGCATAAATTCTTCCATAAAAATAGCAACCTCTTTTAATTCCATAGCCAAAAGGGACTCTTTTATCGTTTCCTTGGCCCGGCGAAATTCCGAATTTCCTGACTTTTCTTCTTCAATACATTTACAATATGCAGATATCTTATCAGCAGCTTTTACCAGTTTCCATAAAAATGCATCCTCTTCTTCTGGGAAAAAAAGAGCTTCATAGTAACTTCGCATATCTTCTGGAAGCATCTTTAAAAGCTGGGCAGAGGCGAGATTCTCTACCTCCTGAAATGCCTGATGAAGATCTTCGCTATGATATTTAATTGGTGTAGGCATATCTCCTGTGATAATCTCGGCACAATCATGGTACATAGCAAGAAGTGCTGCTTTTTCAACAGACAGCTGGCTGCCCAAACGCACATTACTGATTACAGCCAGATTGTGGGCAACCATTGCGACATTCAGGGAATGCTCACAGATATTTTCCCTTTGGGTATTTCGCATTAATGCCCAGCGGTTAATATATTTCATTCTGGACATCATAGCAAAAAACTGATTGCTCATAAGCCACTACCTCTCCTTTTCTTTGTCTAACATTTTCTGAATATAATAGCCTGTATAAGAATTCTTACATTTCGCAATTTCTTCTGGTGTACCTTTTGCCACAACGGTACCACCACGATCACCGCCTTCAGGTCCAATATCTATAATATAATCTGCTGTTTTAATTACATCTAAGTTATGCTCAATGACCACCACTGAATTGCCGCCTTCCCGTAAACGGTGCATAATCTCAATCAAACGGTGGACGTCTGCAAAATGAAGTCCTGTTGTTGGCTCATCCAAAATGTAAATAGTCTTGCCTGTACTTCGTTTGCTTAACTCCGCTGCCAGCTTGATCCGCTGTGCCTCTCCACCTGACAAAGTATTCGATGGCTGTCCAAGACGAATATAAGATAATCCTACATCATGCAATGTCTGCACCTTTCTCTTAATTGAAGGTACATTTTCAAAGAATTTCAGTGCTTCTTCTACCGTCATATTCAAAACATCATAAATGCTCTTGCCTTTATATTTTACTTCCAATGTCTCACGATTATAGCGTTTTCCCCCACACACTTCACACGGAACATAAACGTCTGGAAGAAAATTCATTTCAATTTTTAGTATACCATCTCCACTACATGCCTCACAACGTCCACCTTTTACATTAAAGCTGAATCTTCCTTTGGAATACCCTTTGGTTTTGGCATCAGATGTGGATGCAAATAGCTCCCGGATCATGTCAAACATTCCTGTGTAGGTTGCTGGGTTGGAACGTGGTGTTCTTCCAATTGGAGACTGATCGATATCAATAACCTTGTCTAACTGCTCCATGCCAAGTATTTCTTTATGCTTTCCTGGAATGCATCTTGCACGGTTCAAGTTCTTGGCTAAAGATTTGTAAAGCACTTCATTGATTAAAGAACTCTTTCCTGAACCAGATACCCCTGTAATACAGGTAAAAATTCCAAGCGGAATATCTACGTTGACATTTTTCAGGTTATTTTCAGAAGCACCTTTGATTTTCAGATATCCTACTGGTTCTTTTCTCTTTTTTGGAATCGGAATATGAATTGCACCACTTAAGTATTTTCCTGTAATGGAATCTGGATTTGCCATAATTTCATCTACCGTTCCTGCCGCAATAACTTCTCCTCCATGTTCACCAGCTTTTGGCCCGATATCCACAATGTAGTCTGCCGCAAACATTGTATCTTCGTCATGTTCTACTACAATCAGCGTATTGCCAAGGTCCCGTAAATGATATAAAGTCTTTAGCAGCTTATCATTATCCCGCTGGTGTAATCCAATACTTGGCTCATCTAAAATATAAGCAACTCCAACTAATCCAGAACCAATCTGGGTAGCAAGACGGATACGCTGTGCTTCGCCACCAGACAAAGAACCTGTTGCTCTAGCTAATGTAAGGTAATCCAGTCCTACATCCACTAAAAAACCAACTCTTGCACGAATTTCCCTTAATACCATTTCACCGATTTTCGCCTGAGTTTCTGTAAGCTGTAATTCCTGTAAGAATTTCTGTAATTCCGCAATGGAGTATTCTGTTACATCTGAAATATTTTTATCTCCAACTGTTACTGCCAGAGATTCCTTTTTCAGACGCTTTCCGCCACAGGTTTTACATGGCGTAATTCTCATAAAAGTTTCATATTCTGCTTTGGATGAATCAGAACCTGTTTCACGATAACGTCGTTCCACATTGCGGATCAGTCCATCCCAGTGTACATCATAGACACCTTCTCCACGCTGTCCTTTATAATATACTTTCACTCGCTTTCCATCTGGAACGCCGTAATAAATAATGTCCTGGATTTCCTTTGGATAATCCTGAAATGGCGTTTCCAGACTGAAATTATATTCTTTTGCCACTGCTTCTAACGTACAGCGGGAATAACTTGACTTTTCCGTTACAGACTGCCATCCAAGAACTGCAATTGCTCCCGAAGCAATACTTAAAGATTTGTCTGGAATTAGCAGCTCCTCATCAAATTCCATTTTAAACCCAATACCAAAACAATCCGGACATGCTCCAAAAGGATTGTTGAAGGAAAAGCTTCTTGGCTCAATTTCTTCAATGCTGATCCCACAGTCAGGACAAGAAAAACTCATGGAAAAATTAATTGGCTCCCCGCCAATGACATCTACAATCATAAGTCCTTCCGCTATTTTCAAAACATTTTCAATAGAATCTGTAAGTCTCTGCTGAATCCCATCTTTCACTACAAGACGATCTACTACTACTTCTATGTTATGCTTTTTGTTTTTATCTAACTCAATGGTTTCCGAAAGCTCATACATATTCCCATCTACACGAATACGCACATAACCGCTTTTCTTCATCTGTTCAAATATTTTCACATGCTGGCCTTTACGTCCACGGACCACTGGTGCTAACAGCTGAATCTTGGTTCGATCTGGCAGATTCATAACTTCATCCACAATCTGGTCTACCGTCTGCTTTTTTATTTCTTTTCCACATTTTGGGCAATGAGGAATCCCTACTCTGGCATATAATAGACGGAAATAATCGTATATTTCTGTTACCGTTCCAACCGTGGAACGCGGATTCCGATTGGTAGACTTCTGATCAATGGAAATGGCTGGTGGCAAACCTTCAATACTTTCCACATCTGGTTTCTCCATCTGTCCTAAGAACTGTCTCGCATAGGAAGATAGGGATTCCATATATCTTCTCTGGCCTTCTGCATATATGGTGTCAAATGCTAAAGAAGATTTTCCCGAACCACTTAATCCTGTAAGTACAACAAATTCATCCCTTGGTATTTTCAAACTGATATTTTTTAAATTATGTTCCTTTGCTCCTCGAATAGTAATATATTTGCGATTGTCCGCCATGTTTCTTTCCTTTCTTTTTTGCATACAGCAATACAACATAAACCGATGTCTTAAACTTCCTGTCTATGCTTCTCTTTTTCTATATTTACAAGTCATTTAAATGTTTCTTTATTTCAACCATCTGATCACGAAGCTCTGCTGCCAGCTCGAAGTTCAATTCTGCTGCTGCAGTATGCATTTTCTTGGTAATCTCCTTGACCATCTGCTCCAGTTCCTTTTTGGACATAGATTCCGGATCTTTTTCCATATCAATAGACTTCGTATCCACCTTTTTGGAAATGCTGATTAAGTCACGGACAGCCTTCTTAATTGTGGTTGGAGTAATTCCGTGTTCTTCATTATATTTCTGCTGAATGCCACGACGTCTATTGGTTTCGCTAATAGCCTTGTCCATAGAATCCGTTATCTTATCTGCATACATGATAACGTGTCCCTCTGAGTTACGGGCAGCACGCCCAATGGTCTGAATCAGCGAAGTCTCAGAACGCAAAAACCCTTCTTTATCCGCATCCAGAATAGCAACCAAAGTAATCTCTGGGATATCCAGACCTTCTCGAAGCAGGTTAATTCCCACTAACACGTCGAATACATCCAGACGCATATCTCGGATAATCTCCGAACGTTCCAATGTGTCAATATCTGAATGAAGGTATTTCACACGTATTCCAGCTTCACGCATGTAATCGGTCAAATCCTCTGCCATACGCTTAGTCAATGTAGTTACTAACACTTTATTTTTATTGGCAATTTCTTTATTTACTTCCGTTACAAGGTCATCAACCTGTCCTTTGACTGGTCGCACGTCCACAATCGGATCAAGCAGTCCTGTTGGACGTATAATCTGTTCCACCCTCTTTAGCTCATGTTCCGATTCGTATACATTGGGTGTGGCAGAAACGAACATCATCTGATCGATTTTTGATTCAAATTCCTCAAAATTAAGCGGCCTGTTATCCAATGCGGAAGGCAGTCTAAAACCAAAGTTTACTAATGTTGATTTTCTTGCACGATCACCTGCGTACATTCCCCGAACCTGTGGAATGGTAATATGGGACTCGTCTACAATGATTAAGAAATCGTCTGGGAAAAAGTCAATTAGTGTAAATGGCGGTACTCCTGCTTCAAGCCCAGCTAAATGTCTGGAATAGTTCTCTACGCCTGAACAGAACCCTGTCTCCCGAAGCATCTCAATATCAAAATTGGTTCGTTCTGAGATTCTCTGTGCCTCTAACAGCTTATCTTCACTTTTAAAGAATTTCACCTGTTCTTCTAATTCTTCTTCTATATTTTTAATTGCCGTATTCATATACTCCGGGGCAACTACATAGTGGGTTGCAGGATAGACATGGACGTGTTCTAATTCATATTTCACATTACCTGTCAGCACATCAACTTCTGTAATACGGTCAATCTCATCTCCAAAAAACTCTACTCGTACAGCCGTATCCGTTGCATTGCTCAAGAAAATCTCTACTACGTCACCTCGTACACGGAACGTGCCACGTCTGAAATCCATATCATTTCTATGGTACTGTATCTCTACTAACTTACGGATAAGTTCCTCACGGTCTTTCTCCATGCCTGGGCGAAGGGAAATGGTCATGTTCTGATAGTATTCTGGACTACCTAAACCATAAATGCAGGACACACTGGCTATAACGATAACATCTTTTCGTTCCATCAGTGCTGCTGTTGCTGAATGGCGCAGTTTATCAATCTCCTCATTAATTGAGGAATCCTTTTCTATATAAGTATCTGTCGAAGGAACATATGCCTCTGGCTGATAATAATCATAATAACTTACGAAATACTCCACAGCATTTTCAGGGAAGAACTCCTTGAACTCTCCGTAAAGCTGTGCAGCCAGGGTTTTGTTATGTGCAATAATAAGCGTCGGTTTATTCAATGCCTGAATCACGTTAGCCATAGTAAATGTTTTACCCGATCCAGTTACACCAAGAAGTGTCTGAAACTGATCTCCTTCTTGAAAGCCTTCCACTAACGCCTTAATTGCTTCGGGCTGATCACCTGTTGGTGCAAATTCACTGTGTAATTTAAACTTCATTAAGCAGCTCCACCTCCAAATAATAGTACCTTGTTCTTTATCCCCCTAAATCCAACCTTTAATATAGCATAGAATAACAGGAATGTCTATATTCTGACGAACATTCGTTCTTTTATTTTATATGCTGTTTTCCCTGCTTCTTATAATTTTATTATTTCCCTAATAACCTATTGTTATTATCTGCTGATTTACTGATTTTATGACATATATAAAAGAGGCTATTAAATAGTTACTGTCTACTACCTAATGACCTCTTTAATATTAAAGTATTACACCTGCATAAACAATTTATAAAAGTATATCATGCAAAACATGGATTTCTCTTTGTTATGATAATTTTTCTGATAAACACTTAATCGCCGTAAGCAGCTGATTATCCTTCTCCAGATCTGGCCCCTCTGTCAAGTCATCTTCTACAGGATCATAACTTTCATTCATCTCTACCACAACATCTGGCTCAATTCCAATATCGTGAATATTATTCCCATCAGGGGTGTAGTACTTTGAAGTAGTCAGCTTTATGGCACTCCCATCATACAGGGAAAAAACAGACTGAACGATTCCCTTTCCAAACGTCTTTGTGCCAACTAAAGTTGCCAGTTTATGATCCTTTAATGCCCCAGCCAATACCTCCGATGCACTGGCACTATTTCCATTCACTAAAAGCACCATTGGCAAATCCAGTTTCTTTTTATCCTTGGCATAGTACTTGTCACCTTTCCCATTCTTGTCTTTGGTATATACAATCAAGCCCTTTGAAAGAATTCTATCCGTTATGGAGACTACGGCATCTAAAGCCCCCCCTCCATTATCCCTCACATCCAGAATAAGACCTTTCATCTTCTGCTTCTGCAAAGAATCCACCGCTTTATTAAACTGCTTCACTGTTGTATTCTTAAATCCAGCAATCATAATATAACCAATGTTATCTTCCAGCATGGAATACGTTACGGTTCTGGTTTCTACTTCTTTTCTTCTAACATCCAGTTCAACAAGTTCTTTTCCTGATTTTCGCTTCACACATACCTTAACTTTAGATCCTTCTCTTCCTTTAATCATAGAAACAACATCCGCCAGGGTTTTCCCATGTACACTTTCTCCATTAATGGATACCAGTACATCACCTGTACACATCCCCGCTTCATCTGCTGGACCGTCCTTATATGGCTGAAGTATGGTAAAGAGTCCTGTCTCTTGGTCAAATGCCACCGAACACCCGATTCCTACATACTTCCCTATACTGTCAATATTGTATTCTTTATATTCTTCCTTGTTATAATAGGCTGCATAACGATCCTGCATGCTACTGACCAATCCATTATACAAACCCTCTTCATAATCTTTTGCTGTTAAATCATTAAGATAATATTTATCTATATACTTTTCTAATACCCCAAGTTTCCGTAATGCCTGCCGGCGCTGTGCATTGGTAATATTCTCAGAACCTCTTGATATCTGATATATTTTATCAAACCAGCCCACCTGGTTTCCGTACGTTACAAATCTCCCAATACAAAGTGTAAGTGCTATTCCACATAAAAACCCCGACAGAAATTTTTTACGTTCCATTAAAAATCCTCCAGACTAAAGCAAACTTATTATGGTCTTGAAACATAGTTCAATGGATTCACATAAGAACCATTCACATTTACCCCAAAGTGCAGATGTGGTCCCGTTGAAACACCAGTATTCCCTGAATATCCAATTACATCCCCTTTACTTACTGTCTGTCCAGCAGATACACTAAAGGAAGACATATGCATGTATACCGTATAAACTCCATTTCCATGAGACACCATAATAAAGTTACCTGCTGCCGACTGATAAGCTGCAGTTGTAACCGTTCCACTTGCTGCTGCTACCACCGCTGTTCCAGATGGCACTGCAATATCAATTCCCTTATGATAAGAACTAGCTCCTGCAGTTGGTGCATTACGGTAACCAAAAGAAGATGTAATGGTACCACTTACGTTTAATGGCCAGCGGTATCCTCCACTAGCAGAAACATTGTTACCAGAACTGGCATTCCCATTGTTATTATTATGACTGGAATTCGTGTCTGTGTTATGACTGGCCTGACTCTGCTGATTTGCACGTTCCTGCTGTCTTCTTAACTCTTCTTGGCGTCTTAATTCTTCCTGGCGTTTTCTTTCCGCTTCTTCCTGACGTTTTCTTTCTTCTTCAAGAAGCTGTTCTAACAGATCTTCCTGCTTCTGAATCGCAGATTCATAAGAAGAAACCTGTTCCTTAGAAGATGCAATGGCTGCTTTTTTCTTTTTCAGCTGCTCTGTTTTCTTAGCAGAAAGAGTTTCCACCCCCTGCTGCTCCACTTCCAGATCACTCTGCATGCTCTCAAGGCTTGCAATCTGCTCTTCCTGTTCCTTCTGCTTCTTGGCAATTAAATCTTTGGAAGCCTCATACTCTGAAAGAAGATGGTTATCGTACTTGTTGATTTTATTGATGTATTCAAAACGATTTAATAAATCACTAATGCTGTCTGCACTTAGTAAGATTTCCACATAGTCCTGTGACCCATTTTCATACATATATTTTATTCGCTTCTTCATGGTATCATACTGATTTTGTGCAGTTTCTTTCGCTTCTTTCAAATCCGCTTTGATTTGCTCTAAATTCTCATTGGCATTACTGATTTTCCCCTTTAGTGCTGTAATCTCTGTATTCAGTTTTCCCAGCTTCTGATCAAGTTTTTCAATATAAGAAACAATGTTGTCCTGTTCCTTCTCTAATTCAGCAATGGAATCTTCCACTTCTGCTTTCTTAGACTCTAATTCCTGCTTCTTATTTTCTGCATCCTTTATGGACGTGGCAGAAGCTGTCTGGCTAAACACAAGTGTCATGACCATAGTAAGAACCATCACTCTTTTACCTAATCTCTTTCCTAAATGCATAACTTATCCTTTCCTCCCTATGCGAAGAAAAATGCATGCTCATGAACTTGCCACCATTCAGAACACACACTTTTCCAATATCACTTTATACTTTCAAATGCTTCCTTACTGTAATATAACTGCCCACAAATCCAATTCCAACTCCAATAACAGAAGAAACCGGAACTAAGGTATGAAATACTTTATCCGCTGATAAGAATGTCAGCAGATTCGAAAGCACATCAAACCTATTCATTACATATGAAATAATTTTCTGATACAAAACATATAAGATTCCAAGCGGAACGATAGTTCCTACAATACCGATTATAATTCCTTCTACAATAAATGGAGCTTTTACAAAAAAATCTGACGCCCCTACTAACCGCATAATCCGAATTTCTTCACGACGGATTGAGATCCCCATAGTAACCGCAGTACTGATTAAGAAAATGGATACGGCTACCAGAATAATAATGATTGCTGCAGAGGCATATGCTACTAAAGCGTTAAAACTGGATAAACTTTTTACTGTGCTTTCTGCATTATTTACTTGGCGCACCCCTTCTAAATCCTTTACGTACTTTACAAATCCCTGCTGTCTGTTAATGTCACTTAAAAATACTTCATATGACGCAGAATCGGCAAGAGGGTTATCTTCTGAAAAGGTATCGGTAAGTTCTTCCTGCCCATCAAACATTTCTTTTTTGCATTTCTCCCATGCTTCCTCTGCAGAAATATAATTGCACTCAATTACTTCTGGCCTTTTTTTAATCTGTACTCCAATCTGCTCTATTGCCTCATCCGTTATGCCCTCGTCGAAAAACACCGTTACTCCCACTGATGTTTCCGCATTATTAATAATATATTGAAAATTCATCAGTATTGCATAAAAAATACCGAATAGAAATAAACAGGCGGTTATGGTTCCAACGGACGCTAATGAAAACATGCGATTGCGCCTAAGGTTTTTAACTCCCTGCACAATGCAGTATCCAAACAAATTAATTTTTTTCATAGCTGTATCCACCCTTTTTCTCGTCACTTACAAGAACACCTTTATGCAGTGCAATTACTCTTTTCTTCATCATATTCACGATTTCCTGATTGTGAGTAACCACTACTACAGTAGTGCCATTCCTGTTAATCTGCTCAAGGAGTTCCATAATCTCCCATGAGTTCTTAGGATCCAAGTTTCCTGTAGGTTCATCTGCAAGAAGCAGTGTTGGGCGATTTACAAGTGCCCTGGCCAATGCAACCCTCTGCTGTTCCCCACCAGATAATTCCCTTATGTTTGCATGTATTTTCTCAGATAACCCTACTAGTGCTAACACCTCAGGTACCCTTTTGTTAATTTCATGCTTGGCTGCTCCAATAATCCGCTGGGCAAATGCTACATTTTCAAAAACTGTTCTATCTTTTAACAGACGGAAATCCTGAAATACAACTCCAATGCCCCTTCTAAGTATTGGTACTTGTTTCCTCCTAAGTCGTACTAAATCTCTGCCATTTACAAATACTTTTCCCTTAGTAGGCTCAATTTCTTTCATAACCAGCTTGATAAAGGTTGACTTGCCAGAACCGCTAGTTCCCACTACAAACACAAATTCCCCCTTATCAATCCTTATGCTTACGTCATTTAATGCTAATACATCACTTCGATATATCTTGGAAACGCCTTCTAAGACTATCGGAGGTATTTCTTTTGTCTCTAAATCCATCTTAATTAGCATTCCTTCCTCTCTTTAATCTAAACTTTCCATATACTTCATATACTTCACTACCATAAGTGCAATCTTAAAGGTAATTGCATCCTCAAATACCCGCAAGTCCAGATTCGTGCTCTTCTGCAGCTTATCTAAACGGTAAACCAAAGTATTTCTGTGAATGTACAATTGTCTGGATGTCTCTGAAACATTCAGGCTGTTTTCGAAAAATTTATTAATAGTTGTTAATGTTTCGTCATCAAAACTGTCTGGTGATTTTCCATCAAAGATTTCACGGATGAACATTTTGCAAAGCGGCATCGGAAGCTGGTAGATTAAACGTCCAATTCCTAAATTATTATATGCCACTACGTTTCTGGAACTATAAAAAATCTTGCCTACATCCAGTGCCATCTTTGCTTCCTTATAAGAACGGGAAACATCTTTGATTTCATTGACAATGGTGCCATAAGCAACATGTACTTTTGTCATCGCTTCTGTATTCAGCATATCCACAATAACTTTCGCAGTCTTGCTTAAATCATCATATGATTCTGACTGCTTCAGCTCTTTTACAAGAATAATGTTTTTCTCATCCACCGCTGTAATGAAGTCTTTTGTTTTACTAGCAAACAAACCTCTCACTGTTTCCAAAGCATTCATATCTTTTTCATTCTTTGTTTCGATTAAGAATACAACTCTTCTGACCTCAGTATCTATATGAAGTTTTTTTGCTCTGTTATAAATGTCTACAAGCAATAAATTGTCTAATAGTAAATTTTTTATAAAGTTGTCTTTATCATATCTTTCTTTATATGCAACTAAAAGATTCTGAATCTGGAATGAAGCAATCTTGCCAATCATATACACATCTTCACTGTCACCTTTTGCTAAAATTACATATTCTAACTGATGTTCATCAAACACCTTAAAAAATTGAAAACCCTGTAATACCTGGCTATCTGCAGGTGATTCCACAAATGCTAATACAGCCTGTTCGTAATCGTCTGCATTGGTTATCGTTGCCGCTAAAGCTTTTCCTTCCGTATCCATTACACAAATGTCCGTTCTTGTAATAGCTTTAAGTCCCTCTATTGTATTTTGAAGAATCTGATTTGAAATCATTCCATACACTCCTTTTAGCTATTTTCTGTTCTTACTCCATGTCATTTTATCACCATTTTGTGAAAAAGTAAATAAACCTGTTCTTTGTCTGGCATTGAAAGGCAAATTTTTTTTACCTTTCAATGCTGTTTTATAATAATAGCTTCACATTTTTCCATACTTGCAAAAGAACATCTCTTTTTAATATAGAAACATATAAAAACAGTTCAGAACCCCAAAAACCTCCAAATCAAAACCACCGGCTTAGCCGGTGGTTTGCTCACGCCCTATAAGGGCTCATTACCAGCGTTTGAGTCTAAAGACTCATCGAAGGTTCGCCAATCGCTAGACATTTCCCTACATAAGCCCCCTGGGCTCATATTATTTGTTTGGTTTTACTGGCTCACCCGTGAACGGGTCTATATACTCTTTTAATGTCATTTGATCATATTCTAAATCCTCTCTTAATTGATTTTGAATATATTC
>NZ_FOHN01000041.1 GCF_900111595.1 [Clostridium] polysaccharolyticum
CATACTCGAATCACTGCACGAGCTTGTAGATGCCAATAAAGATACGCATTTTGTTAAGCAAATCCATCTAATTGAAACCTTCAAAGGTGCTGGTTTCTTATCTGCTGTATCCCTCATGGGCGAGATTGGTGACTTTTCTGCATTTGCCAAGCCAAAACTTGTCGCCATGGGCGCTGTATCTCATAAAGTATGCAACATGATATTTGCAATACTTAGAGACAACAAAAGAAAGATATTTTCACCAAGGGATAAGTGCGCCCATTTTTAATCCCGAAAAAAACAAAAATTTTTTTTGTTTAGTCATTGACATTTATTAGCTGGACTTATAAAATTTTATAAATAGTTCTAGGAATTTGTCATTCCCATTTCATTATAAAATACAACTAAAGACATTGTAAATAGGACTATTCCCTGCATATGATACCAGCAATCTTACTCTATAATGGTATTTACCCAAATGTCACTCCGAACCATAAAATAACCTACTGCCACCTTAATCAGTTCAGAAAATGTAATTACTACAAAGAGAAGATGTATTTCCATATCTGTAAAATAAGCAAGTACAAAAGCCAATGGAATCATGATGAACCATGTAAATATAAAATCAAACAGAAATGTAATTCCTGTTTTACCTCCACTTCGAAGCGTAAAGTAACAGGCATTGGTATATGACCACATTGGATTTGCAAGTGCTTGAACAATAATAAAGAAGGATGCAAGCTTTTTAATCTGTATTTCTGTATTATAAAAATCAGGGAAACACTTTGCCAGAGGAAGCATTAGCATTCCCGCTATGGCAGAAAGAAAAACTGAAAATGCAAGAAGTTTGTTATTCTCATCTCTAGCTTCTTCCTGTTTTCCTGCTCCCAATGACTGTCCTACAATGATCCCTATGCATGCCCCCATCTGAATAAACACTACATTAAACAGATTACCAATGGTACTTGCAATATTTCTTGCCGCTACCACATTGATTCCTCGAGCGGAGTAGCACTGTGCAATAACAGACATCCCTGCTGCCCACAAAAATTCATTAACAAACAATGGAAAGCCTTTTTTAATCATTTGCTTTGTAAGATCCGCTGGAATATAGAATCCTTTAAAAATTCCTTTTATATATGGATTTCTCTTTTTATCCGCATGTACCCAGACAATAATAATAAAAGCTTCAATGGACTTGGCTATAACGGTGGCTAATGCTGCTCCACTGACTCCCATCTGCGGCATTCCCAGTTTTCCAAATATCAGGCCATAATCCAATACAAGATTAATCCCAACAGCAAAAAAAGATGCCAGCATCTGCACAATGGTTATGCCACTTTCCCTTACCACACTTGCATATGCCTGACCAATTCCAAACGGTATCAGGCCAAGCACCATAATTTCCATATACTCTTTTCCATAATGAAGCGTAGCAGCTATCATTTTTTTTGAATCCTTTTTACTTAAATAAAGTGAAATCAGCTGTGTGCTAAATCCCTGTAAAACTGTAATTCCTAAGAAAACCAGAACAGCACTGACTAAAAGACGGAATCGAAAAGTATACTTCTGGCCTTCATAATCGCTTTTTCCACAAAACTGTGCTCCAAAAATACTTGGACCTGAAACTGCCCCGAATATGGTTATGTTAAAAATAAAAATAAACTGATTCACAATGGATACTCCACTCATCTGGGCCGTTCCTACCTTTCCTACCATTACATTATCCAGCAGACTGACTGCATTGGTTATAGTGGCTTGCAGAATCATAGGAATGACCAGTATAAATACCCTCATATAAAATGCCTTATCCCCGATGTATTTTTCCTTCCAAGCTCTTTTCTCCTTCATTTTCTAACTCTTATCCTTTCTCCCTTTCTTATACCATTGCCTTCACTGGCACACCAATAATTTTAACACATTCCTATGACAAAAAAAGTTATGCACCGTAAAAGTGCATAACTTTAAGTAATTCTTTTAACTTCTTCAGGAAATGAAAGGTATGTGCCGATACATCGAGGACTCCTTCCTGTCAGTATCAAATCAAACGTTAATAACAAACAAACATAAACAAATCAAAACCCAAATAAATCAAATGAAAGAAAACAATGTGTTATCTGTTTCTTACAACATTATTGTACAATGTTTTTTTATGAAGGGTTATTACATGTAAAAATTTAAACTTTTCATGTCATAAAGTAACATTTGGAACATTCTTACTCATACTTTCTTATACAGAAACTATACTTTGTTATGTCCCCTAAGCACCCTTTTTTCTAAAGTTCTAACTGTGTATCCTTAGACATAATATACATTGTTATCTCACATCCTGAGACAAATGACTGATTAATCTCAAGATCATAATATAATTTTATTTCAATCACATCTTCTTTCTCTTTTACATCAATATGATTGGTGAAAATACCGATCTGTAACGGACCAAACGGTGTCGTATAAACTGTGGTATTCTTAAAGTTCTCTGCAAAAACCATATGCACATTAGAACCACCCTTTTTTATAATTTCCACTTGATCCTTTGTAATTTTCACTGTATTTGTAGAAATATCATGCTCTCCATCTGCACCTTCCATGATTTCTTCATATCTTACATAGTGCTTGCCATTTCTAAAAAAATACTCACCTGGTGCAATCATCTCGACAGCTTCATCGCTGCCCATTTCAAATTGTAATCCCTTAATTGAAATCAAAATATCCTTTGTCATAGTATCCTCATTAAATTCTAATATTGTTCAATATCTATCCCCTTAGCTTCTTCAACCTCACATGGAAGAATCGTATTGGCAAATGCCTTAAACTTTTCCGCACCATCGCTGACATAAAACTTATGGGCAGGCATCTGTTCTGAGCACTCCAAACCATTTTCCAGAAGCACATCCTTAGTATGCTTTGCCGTTTCAAATGCTGGATTTACCAAAGTAACATCCGGTCCCATTACTTTCTGTATAGTATGTCTTAGCAATGGATAATGAGTACAGCCTAATACTAGAGAATCCACCTCATAACCTTGTAATTCATTTAAGTATCTCTCTGCAATCTCTATTGTAACAGAATCATACAGCCATCCTTCTTCTACTAAATTTGCAAATAAAGGGCAAGCTTTTTCATAAACCTGTAATTCCGGATTAATCTCTGTTAGTATACGTGTATAAATTCCGCTGTTTATTGTACCCTGTGTACCAATAATTCCGATTCGCCCATTCTTGGTGGTCTGGGCAGCCGTAATGGCCCCTGGCTTTATTACACCAATTACAGGTATCGATAATTCTTCACGTATGGTATCCAAAGCAAATGAACTTGCTGTATTGCAGGCAATTACAATAGCTTTCACATCTTTGGTTAATAAAAATTTTGTAATCTGCCTTGAAAATAAGATAATCGTTTCTTTTGACTTACTTCCATACGGAACTCTGGCTGTATCGCCAAAATAAACAATCTGTTCCATTGGCATCTGTCTCATAAGCTCTCTTGCAACCGTCAGCCCACCTACACCAGAATCAAAAACTCCTATCGGCGCATTTCGTGACATAAAAAAACCTCCTAAACAGCTTTTCTTCATTCTACTCTCTTTAAGTAAATTATTCAACTAATAACCCTATCTTTTATATGCAGTCCCTTTCCTTTTCTTTGTCCATTCAAACAATTTAAACTTATAAGAAACCTTACATGTCTTCTTAGAACTTATGCTTTTGTATTCGTCCTGTGTCAGCACATTTTTTAATTTTGCCTTTGAACTGTCTGGCACTACACAATAGCTGCCCTCTACAAAACACAGACTCGGAAACATGACACACCACCAGTTCTTTCCCTTTGCATCTCCTAAAAGAACATCCAATGCTTCATATTTTCCTGCTGGAAATGTTAAATCTCCATACATTTTAATCGGAAATTCTCGCTCATGGTATACAACATTACACGAATACTGGTACCCTTTCTCCTCTACTGTCTTTTGAGCTATTTCCTTAATTACAGGCATTTCCCTTTTCATTATATGCTCTGCTTGTTTCCTGTCTCCTATGCCATTTAATTTTCCCTGCATATAAGAAACTATATTATCCTTAACCATCAGCTTAACCTTCTGATCAACTGGATTGTCACTATTGGCAATGACATGGAAACGGATAATTTCTTTTGCAATGTCCTTTTGCATATTTTTATTTATTCCTCTATGTAATATCGTAGATGAAGCCCCTGCAAGACAAATGCTCAATAACAAGATACATCTTATTTTACTGTTTATTATATTTTTATTGATTAATTTTCTCATAGCCCTTACTCCTCGCTTTCTTTGCCTAAATTATTCCCATAAAAAAAAAGAATAAACCTGTATTGGCACCATCTGCTGCAAAAGTTGCAAAAAAATTAATTTCACTGTATAATGTGTATACAAAAAACGTGTAGATTAGAGGACGAACTATGATTACAACTTTACAAGGAAAAGCATTTGGGAAAATTAATATCGGTTTAGATGTACTAAGGAAAAGAACTGACGGTTATCATGATGTAAAAATGATTATGCAGACGGTCTCTCTTTATGATCGCATAACCATTACAAGGACAAGCAAATCCTCCTCCATTGCATTAGAAACCAACCTTAGTTTTCTTCCATCTAATGAAAATAATATTGTATACAAAGCTGCCAAGCTTATCAAAGATGAATTTGGCATTAAGGATGGACTATCCATTAAACTGGAAAAACACATTCCTGTTGCTGCTGGTATGGCTGGTGGAAGCACGGATGCTGCTGCTGCTCTTGAAATGCTTAATACTATGTATGTTTTGAACCTTAGCAAAGAAGAATTAATGAAGCGTGCCTTAAAACTGGGAGCAGATGTTCCTTACTGTGTGTTAAAGGGAACTGCGCTAAGCGAAGGAATTGGCGAAAAACTTACACCTTTAAAACCATTAATGCCTTGTTTTATTTTAATTGTAAAGCCACCTGTCTACGTTTCTACAAAATTTGTTTATGAAAACCTGAAAATAGATCAACTTAAAAGTCATCCAGATATTGACGGCATCGTGACCGCAATTGAAGCAGGTGAACTAGAAACCATGTCACGGAAAATGGAGAACGTACTAGAAACCGTTACAGAAAAAAATTATCCTGTCATTTCTTCTATTAAAGAAACCATGATTCAGCAAGGTGCCATATCTTCTCTCATGAGTGGAAGTGGCCCTACTGTATTCGGCATCTTTGAAAGTGAAGAAAAAATCAATCAGGCAGCTTCCTTTTTTAAGACAGCTCATCCATCATTTAGAACATATGTCACCAAACCAGTTAACAGTACGTGACGGAGGGAGGATTATTATGGACGACCAGTTACAAATTGAAATGAACGAATATTTACCGCTTCGAGATGTGGTATTCAATACATTAAGACAGGCTATCCTTCGTGGGGACTTAAAACCAGGGGAACGCCTAATGGAAATAAAACTTGCCAAACGCCTTGGTGTAAGCCGAACCCCTATTCGCGAAGCGATACGCATGCTTGAATTAGAAGGCTTAGTGGTTATGATTCCCAGACGTGGTGCTGCTGTTGCACAGATTACAAAACAGGACTTAGAAGATGTATTAGAAGTACGCTGTTCCTTGGAAGAACTTGCAGTAGAACTTGCTTGTACCAGAATTACAGGGCACGAATTAGAAAGCCTTCATGAAGCGTTGCAAGAATTTGAGAAAGCTTGTGACAATAACGACATTAAAGCTCTTGCAGAAAAAGACGTAGCATTTCATGACATTATCTTTGAATCTACAGGGAACCAGAGATTAGTCCAGCTTTTAAATAATTTACGGGAACAGATGTATCGTTATCGTTTAGAATATTTAAAAGAAGAAAGCTATCATGACAAACTCTTACAAGAGCATAAAACCATTGAAATGGACATAAAAAATCATGATGTAACAGCTGCCAGACAGCATATTAAGGAACATATATACAATCAGGTTATGTATGTAAGCCAGAAAATTGAAGTTGACGCTGAATAAATTAGCCATAAGCCCTCTGTCCAAGCCACAAAGGGCTTATGTTTTTTTATATAGAATCAACCTTTTTAATTAGCAGCAACTTATCTCCTACACGCGTCATATCAGAATCTAAACTGTTCATCACCATAATGCTATCCACCGTTGTCTGGAATTGTTTTGCAATACTCCACAAACTATCCCCAGGTTTCACAATATAGCCTACCATACTTGGCATATCCTGCAGTTTTTCCAGATTACAAGGTTTCTCTTCAATTCCCACAATAATGGACTCATTTAGCTTCATAAAAGCAATCGTGTCTAAATTAAGAGCTGCTTTGATTTCTACCTCTTCACTGTCTAACATAATTACGCTAATCTGTTCTACACTTGGCGTAATCTGATAGAGACAGTTCTCATCTAATCCCTTAATCTCCACAAACTGGGTAAATGGAATTACGCCTTTTGCTGCTCCAATTGGTTTGCTGTCATCTTCCGATACATATAAAATCTGTACATCTACAACACCTTCAACCTCTACTCCACCTTCTGTAAGCACTTCATCATCAATACGGACATTTCCACTTGCATTACAGATTTGAAGAATACTTGGCTGGCCCGAACCTACATTTACACGGTCAGTTACACGAAACTTACTATTATTCTTGCCAAGCAGCTGTTCAAAATAAGCTATTTTCGTCGTAGGAATCAGTTCTTCTGCTGTGGAATAGCAGTCACTTAAGATCTCTAATTCTTCGTCCTCATACACTTTAATATCTAATTCTAACACCACATCACAGCTGATTACACGTTCTTCCCCATCATCATCAGACTTAATCTGTAAGTCAGAACCAGCCATATTTACAGAGATATTGGATATCATATCATCACGGCAGCCATTGCAGTCTACCATACTGTTAAATGGAACTTCCGTTTCGAAATACTGTGGCATCTGTTCGTCTGTATCACCTGAATAGAGAATAAATACCAGCAGAACACCACGAACATTAATTTTATCTTCCAGCACTCTGGTATCCAGCTCTCGAATATCCATTTCATCATAAAGAATTTCATAAATGTTTTTCTTTCCGTTAGGAATATGAATTTCATCTTTAATGCGAATAGTATCTTTCTTGTTGGTCATGAGCTGTGTAATATTCAGGTTCTTATACTTCTTCTGGCAGTTTTGATCTGCATTAATAGAAACGGCTGTTTCTTCATCATAACTATCTTCTGAAATGAAGGTAAATTCAACGATAGTTTTTACACTGATTTTACGTGAGTTAATCAGGCTTGTAGTCAAATCCTCAATATCCCACTTTACGGCAATCACATCCTCAGCACTTGTTTCATCCATATTAATAATTTCTTCAAATGGAAGTTCGCCTGTGATATTATGTATTGGTTTCACAGAGCCGTCACTGATATATAAAATATTAAATAGAAGTGAGCCCTTTATTGCAACCTTGCCGTTCATCGCCTTTACATCCTGCATTACAATTGTTGCCTGGTCTTTAATTATCTGCTCAATGTCCGGTTTTACATCTGGCACATTGAAGTCGTCGTCCATAGTCAATTGCACGTTGGTTTTACACTTCAATTTATTCATATGGACGTTTCTCTTTACCAATTCCACAAAAAATCCCTCCTTGCCTTATATACTATAAGTATTCAGGCAAGAAGGGATTTATTACAAATTAACTGCATAACATTAATTGAACTTCCTTTGTTAAGATATCAGCATAACTTACTGACATTGTTTTCGTACCTTCGTCTACATAATTTACAAGCTGTATAGTAAAAATACTAGGATATGTTTCTGAAATAATTCCTTCGGCTACTTCCACTCTGTGACGGCCCCTATTGGAACGGATGCGAACCCTGCTTCCTATATGGCTGTCAACAGCACGACGTACACTCTTTAAATCCAATTGTTTCATTACTAACCTCCAACATATATAAATGCTAAACACCGGTTACAAATCACAAAAACTCCTTTTCATTATAGTACAAGTGCTAATTTATGTCAATACATTTTTTCCCTGCCCTTTTCATCTTCTGCTTGCATTGGTACATGTTCTTATCTGCCTGTAC
Source organism: [Clostridium] polysaccharolyticum (assembly GCF_900111595.1). Classification (GTDB taxonomy): domain Bacteria; phylum Bacillota; class Clostridia; order Lachnospirales; family Lachnospiraceae; genus Clostridium_AI; species Clostridium_AI polysaccharolyticum. The sequence goes on from NZ_FOHN01000041.1 coordinate 8,054, forward strand.
AAAAACATCATCAATGCTCCTATCCTCCGTTTGCATATAAACTTCATATCCAAAAGCAACTGAAAGGGTATATCCTTCTAGAAAATACACATTTTCAATGTCATGAGTTAGTTTGTCTAACACATATTTTACCTTAATCCCATTCATTTTATGAGCCAAAACACAAAATTCATCGCCACCAATTCGGTAACAGGTTCCTTCTTTTAAAAATGCACCTCGAATGGCATCTGCTACCTTCTTAATTGCCTTATCTCCCATCTTATGCCCCAGCGTATCATTTATTTTCTTCAAGTTATTCATATCAATAATAATCACGTATACCTCATTACTGGCAGTGTCTCTGGCTCGCAGCATATCCATTTCTTCCTCAAAACTTACTCGGTTATTAAGTCCTGTAAGAGAATCTGTATATGCAAGTTTACGAAAATGATCCTTTTCCAGCTTGCTTACATACATGGTTGCAAACTCACGCTCATACCCTAAAAAATTAATTCCAATAAAAAAGATAACTCCGAAATGAAACCATCTTCCCCCCACTATTCTTGTGCTTAAACATAACATAAACATATCATGAATTGCTGTAATCAGAAGCAGTATCAGACCTGCGTCCCTCCACTTCAGAGATTTTATTTTTTTATTCTTTTTCCAGCGTAAAAAGCCATTGATCACAATGCCTGCTAATATTCCTGCATATAAGAAAACCGTATAAGGACGAACTTCTACATAATCTATTAACCGATATACAACCATAAACGATGTCATTGCAAAACCTAACAGACTGGCGTGGTACATTCCTCTTATCCACATATCTTTTTCATAATCCCGAAGCAGAACCATATATGTACATAAAATACTTGGAAAAATGCACGATAAAATACATTCCACCTGTGAAGCACAGTACACGTCGTGAATTAAAAACTGTGACAGTTTTGATTCACTCAAAAACCACAGTCCAAGACAAAACACCACAATGGCAAGATAAAGTCCGCTTTCAAACTCCATATCCCTTAAGACAAGATAACTTACGAAAATAAACAATGCTACTAAAATAACCACTAGCCCAATGAAAAAGTATGGCATTTCCTTTTTTACTATGTATGTATGAAGTGCTGTCTTTGTTCCAGTATATACGCAAGGCATTATCCCAGAATAGAACCGATAAGGTGATTCAAATTCTATTTCCACTGAGTATTTATTTTTTTCCCCTGATAGTTTTACAACATTCCACCTGATTCCTGGAGCCTTACTTAAAGCATACTTTCCCTTATACCCATATGAATAAACAAGTCCACCATCTACATAGACACGAACCTTATTCTGTACTGAACGAAAACACAGATATTGTTCTTCGCTATTAAAAAATTTCATCTGCTTCGTAATTGAAAACAAATCTCCGCTTTCTCCTTCTTGCCTGCTTGGCAGCTGAATACTTCCTTTTCTGTTATAATTCCAAGACAAACTCCAATTCTTATTCTCAGAACTTATTTCTTTTGAACCTAAAAACGCATCTTCGCTTTTTGTATTCCATACCACATATCCCATTAAGATTCCAAAGAAAAAAATACAAAGAACTGTTCCCATAACATGTAATCTTTTCATAGATCCTTAACCTCACTTGTCGTTTATGTAATATTCTACTTTCACTATAAAGCATAATTGCGCAAAAAGCAATCAAACCTAACAAAAACCCACAAATATAATAAATATACTTGTAGGTTTTCACTTTATTCATAAACAACTGGTTTATCAATAGCCTCTGTTTTTATAACAACGTACGGGTATGTAAGCGCTTGAGTTACTGTATCGTTTCCATCTGGTCCTAACAAAGTTGTGTCTATGTAAATAGCATTTTCTGTTTCATAAAACTGATTTACCTGAATACTAAAACCACCTGACTTCTGTTCCCCATATCCCACAATTACATATAAATATTCTCCATCATTATAAGACAATTTCATATGCTGTACTTTCTTTTCTTCAATCATATCTTTTACCTGTTTTGGCTGATCCACCTCTTCTACTACAGTAAACTCTAAATCTCTTAATTTTTTATCTTTGGCAGTTTCCGTTTTACAGCCTGTTAATGTAGCCAATAAAGCCACAAACAGAAGTATCGCAACTACCTTTTTCATTTCACTATACCCTCCTAATGAGTTTTTATTTCTTAACCAGATTACCAAAAGTGTAAAATACATTTTCATTATTATCTTCAACGTGAACGGTATAAGTCTTAGTGGCATACCCATTCTTTTTCAATGTTATAACATGGACTCCTAAAACTTTTGTAAAGCTAACAGGTGCAATTCCTTTGTATGCGTCATCTACATACACTTCTACCTCAGCTGGAGACTGAATTGTTATTTTGTGGAGCGTATCCATTCCACTTCCTGAAGCTTTGGAAGACGGCTCTGCTGGTTTTGGAGATTCTGCAGCTATATTTTCCTTATCTGTAATGGACAGATTATTCTCTTTATTGCCACTATCTGTCTTATCATCCTTTTTATCAGAGTCCCAGTCAAGAAGAATATCGTCTGAATCTGTTTTGTCCTCAGACGACACATTATCATCTTTACTTGAACTTTCTTCTTCAGAAGTATCTGGCACCAGATTTACCTCAATATCCTGATCTGCCTGGCCTACTGTCAACATTCCAGAAAATGATTTATATCCACTTAAGGTAACCGCAATAGTATGATTTCCATAACTTAATGTAACTGGTGCGGAGTAATCTATTTGCTTGCCATCAATATATAAATCTGCACCGTAAGGATTAATCTGAAATTTAATTTTACCTTCTTTTGCTTTAGATATAGACAACTCACTCCTGTCAACTGTAAGTTCCTCTCCACGTTTAACCGTTACCTCCTTAGTCCCAATTACACGATCTTTCTGTAAAACTATTTTACAGCTTCCTTCTCGTACAATAACCCGAAAAGGCTCTCCTTTTATTTTCTTATAAGTACTTGCACCTATATAAACAGTGCCACCTACAAAATCTTCAATATTGGTAAAACGAATAATTCCATGACCTTTTGTAACAATAATAGAATACACGGTCTCCCCAATACCTTTTACTGTAAACTGATCTTTGGCACTTAAATCAGATAGTGAAATTAATTCTCCCTCTCCCACAAACACTATGCTCTCATGAAATCCATATCGTGAACTGCCTAACTGAATAACACCTTTTTCATTATCCAGTCTCATCTTCTTCACATTTTCATAAGACCATGCATTTTTATCTATATTTAAGGAAATCAGCTTATTTACCTTTGTGTCATAGGTAAACCGAACAATTTCACCTAAAGTAATTCCTTTCATGGAAATGATTTTATCAAACTGGTTTCTCACATCTGTACCACCATTGTACCGTAGTGTCATTTGTGTAGCATTTTCTGTTAAACCCAGACTAATGGTTTGATTTTCTTCATCAATATCTTTTACTATTCCCGTAAAAGAACGGCTAAAATCTGGACTGTTCGTTGCACTTGGTCTTTCTGGCTGCTGTTTCTTTCCATTATCATTGACTACCAACATTCCACAATAAATAAGTCCACTAACAAAGAGTATAATAACTGCAATCATAGCAGCCTTATATTGTCTTCCCCTGTTCATCTAAAATTCCTCCTGCGTATAGAATTTTCCCCTATATTATACAATAACGTCTTAAGTTCTGTAAAAACAAATTTTTCATCTCTTCCTGCTGCTGAATACAGGATAATTTCTGAATTGTTCTTCCTGATATCCACGATTTTTTTCCATTAAAATAATAATTGGTGACCTTCCAGAACTTTTCTGGATAAAGCATCAGAATATATAACAGTTCCTGTTCTTCCTGACTCACCTCATGATTTGAAAAGTATTCCTTCAATATCACATTGGAAAGCATAATATCCCAATTGTTCTTTTCCATTACCTTTCGCAAAAAGTAATAAAGATCAAATATCTGAATTCCTATATCTGCTTTATCAAAATTAGTTGTAAAAATTCCTTCAGATGTAACAATTATATTATGATACGTATAGCTTCCATGAGTAACTGTTCCACTATTCACAGAACTCTTCATAAGTTCTTCAAACGACGAACCTGCTAGAAGGTCTGTTGCCTCCATTGCCTGTTTGTAAAAGCGCTCATACACACTTAAGAAGCGCACCTCAAATTCATTTTTCTGCTTCTTATCAATTATGTAAGTCCTTACACGTTTGAGCTCTCTATTATGCTTTTCAAATAATACTGGCAGCATTTTGGTCTGGGCAAACGGTCTATCTTTGGCAAATGGCACACTCTTAAGGTGTTCGTGAAGGCTGGCAAGATTTCTTGCAGCATTTTTGACTTGAACCAGTTCTTTTAGATTGGATTCCTCACCTATGCACCAGTTTTTAATGATATACTTTTCCCCTTGACTATCTTCACTTATGATTTCATTTTCCTTATTCAGACAGTACTGGTCTACATTCATGTTCCCTTGCTCTGTTAAGAATACAAGAAGTTCATGTTCAAATTCAATTCTTTGTTTTGAACTCTGAATAGAACGAAAAAGTTTTACCCCTTTATCTGTTTCCAGCAAAAGGGCCCCTCTGGCTCTATAAATATTCTCAATTTTGAAATTATACTGTCGAAAGATTTCCTCATATCTATCGTCCACATTAAGCCCTCCCATTAAAAATATTACCCGCAAACCGGTGTCTATTTTTAATAGTATGACTGTGAAATTGCTTTCATTCCTAATTCTTGTTTAACTTTAAAGAGTTTAACAAAATTTCTTTCTGATTCTGTTCAGGGTCCTCTAACACCCTTTCTAACAGGCTTTTTAAGACATCCCCCACTTCTTTTCCTGGCGCCACGCCAGCCTTTATCAAATCATTTCCATTGACTGCTAAATCCTTTAGCGTAAATGCTTCCTTATTAGCAATCCTCTCTTCCATCAGTTTTTTAGACTTTTCTAAACGAATAAGTTTTGCTTCCTTCTGATAGGAACTCTGGGCTAATACATCTGCGTACTGTAAAGAAATCAAAGGGAAAATAATCTCTCCACCTATCTTATTCATAGCTCTTCGAATTGCTTTTGGAGTTAATTCATAACGGTAATCATGCCAACGTATCAGCTGACTCACCATATTCACAGTATAATTGTCAAACTTTAATCTCTTAAGAATAATTTTTACCATCTTAGAACCTTCCTCATCATGTCCACGGAAATGATCAACACCATTTTCATCAGTTGTTCTCATAGCTGGCTTTCCAACATCATGTAAAAAAATTGCCCAGCATAAAGCAGAATACAGCTTATGATCATCATACAGTTCTTTATACTGGCCACTAACTGCCACCTCATTGTGAAATGCTAAAAGTGCCTTAATACAGTGAACGCCAACAACATCTATATGGTTCGGGTTATTCTGAGGCGTATCCATCATCAGGTTAAACTCAGGCAGAATATAATCCGTAAGACCTGTTTTGTGGGCAATAAAAAATCGGTCTGGATACTTTGCACACAATAATTTATCTAATTCTACACGAATACGCTCTGCACTGATATTTTGAATTGTTGATGCTAGCTTGGCAATAGCATCTTTCGTATGTTCCTCAATTTCAAAGCCAAGCTGACCTGAAAAACGGATTGCACGTAACATTCTTAATGCATCCTCGCTAAAACGTTCCTCTGGATTGCCAACACAGACAATTCGTTTTCTTTTTAAGTCTTCCATGCCACCAAACTTGTCTACAATACCAGTTACGTGATTGTAAGCCATTGCATTTATGGTAAAATCTCTCCTTTTTAAGTCTTCTATCAGATTAGTAGTAAACTCTACGCTTTTTGGATGTCTGCTATCTTCATATTCCCCATCAATACGGTAGGTCGTAACTTCGAATCCCTCTTTCTCCAACATAACCGTTACTGTTCCATGCTGGATTCCCGTATCAATCGTTCTTTTAAAGAGTTTCTTCACCTGTTCTGGTTTCGCAGATGTAGTTATGTCCCAGTCTCCAGGAATTCTGTCAAGCAATACATCCCTTACACATCCTCCTACCGCATAGGCCTCGTAACCACTGTCTAATAATTTATTTAATATGAATTCTACCTTTTCAGGTATGGCTATAAACATAAAATCCTCCTTTGGTCATTACAAACCTCTAAATATTCGTAAACATAACTTAGAGTATTGACAATACACAAATCTAAATTTCCTCTTTATATCATAATTCTTTATAAAGATAGTTACAAGAGTTCCATTTAATAATTCTTCTCTAATAGAAGTTTTATATACATAAGAAAAAAACAAGTTGACGTTTACTCCCAGCTACTATACTCCACAGACTTTTGGCTTTTCAAAGTTGCAAGTTGACATAATAAACCAAAACAATCTATAATTAGCAGGAAAATGAATGGATTAGGTTGCTTCTTTTGCAACGGAAAGGATACCTTTATGAAATTACAGAAAACTTTGGCGGCTGTTATGGCTTTCTCCACAATGCTATCTAGCATT
>NZ_FOHN01000044.1 GCF_900111595.1 [Clostridium] polysaccharolyticum
ACCGATTTCGATCAGGATTTCACCTGTACTTGACTGCTGGCTTGTGTTCTGTTTTGGTTTCAGTGGAATGAATTTTACTTCCTGTTTCTTTGTCTGGTAATCATGCAGCCATTTTCCAAAGGTTGAGGGCTTGATGTTATTTTCCTGACACCAGGAAAGCCTGGTCTTTCCACTGGACAGAAAGTTCTGGATGTGTTGTTCTCGTTCTTGCTTGGATGTATATTTTCGTTTCTCCATTTATACTGCCTCCTAACTTTTTTGTATAGTATAATGGAAGAAACGTGGATTGAGGAGGCGTATCTGAGTTGACGGTTACCGAATTGATACAAATGTATGCATTTTACTTGAAAAAGCTTGTCGTTACAATCTAACGACAAGCTTTTTCCACAGCGTTTTGTTTTGGTTACTATTCAATAAAAGATGTGTTTTCCAAGATAAATGCAATTAATTCATCAACACTTACTTTTCTTTGAGACATTGTATCTCTGTCACGTAAAGTAACTGTACCATCTTCAATTGTTTCATCATCAATACTGATAGCATATGGAGTACCAATTGCATCTCCTCTTCTGTATCTCTTGCCAATGCTTCCAGTCTCATCATATGTTGTCATAAAGTGACGTTTACATAAATTATAGATTTCCATTGCTTTTTCACCGTGTCTTTTCTTAACGACAGGCAATACATTTAATTTAATTGGTGCAAGTTTTGGTGAAATTCTTAATACAGTTCTAACATCTCCACCTTCTAATTCTTCTTCCGCAAGACTTTCAAATAATACAGCTAAAACAACACGGTCAACTCCATATGTTGATTCAATTATATATGGAATAAACTTTTCATTTGTAGTATTATCAAAGTACTCTAATTTTCTATTGGAAAATTCACTATGGCGAGTCAAATCAAAATCCGTTCTATTATGAGTTCCATTTATTTCTCCCCATCCAAATGGAAATGCATATTCAATATCACAAGCTGCTTTTGCATAATGTGCTAATTTTTCATGATCGTGAAATCTTAACTTTTCGCCTGGAAGACCTAGCATTTTAAAGAAATTCATACCATATTCTTTAAATTCGTCATAGATTTCTTCGTCTGTACCATGTTTACAGAATGTCTGATACTCCATCTGTTCGAACTCAATTGTTCTAAATGTGAAGTTTCCTGGTGTAATCTCATTACGGAACGCCTTACCGATCTGTCCGATTCCAAATGGTAATTTTGCTCTCATTGTTCTTTGAACATTTAAAAAGTTGACATATTCACCTTGGGCATTTTCAGGTCTTAAATAAATTGTATTTGTAGTGGTATCTGTTACTCCTCTTTGAGTCGCAAACATTAAATTGAATTGTCTAACATCCGTAAAATTACTAGCACCACATTTAGGGCATTTTATATTATGTTCTTTTACATAAGCAGACATTTCTTCCATTGACATTCCATCTGCATGAATTTCAGAATCTAATTCATCTAATAAATTATCTACGCGGAAACGAGTTTTACATTCTTTACAATCCATCAGCGGATCTGAAAAACTGTCAAGATGTCCACTTGCTTTCCATACAGTAGGGTTCATCAGAATATCCGCATCAACTTCAAAACTGTTGTTTCTTCGCTGAATAAAATAATATCTCCACGCATCTTTAATATTATTTTTTAATCTTGTTCCTAATGGACCATAATCCCAAGTATTTGCTAAACCATCGTATATTTCACTTCCTTGAAAAATGAAACCATACTGATTACAATATCCCACCATATCATCCATGCTTATTTTCTTCATATCTTCCACATGATATTTTTAATATCATATCTCCTTGTACCAAATATTTAGGTTTATTAAGGCAACCTATAATCCTTTGTTTTCAGCTCATTACACTATTTGTGCCATTATTATTCTTAACAGAAAATATTTTTCCATTACCCTACTTAGTACTCGATATTTTTCTGATCATATTCACAGCATAAAAAGTATATTTCCAATTTACAATATCACAACTTTAGAACGATTACAACTCATCTGTGAAATTATTCATTATTTTATGAGCCAGTGCCATCATAAGACAGTGCTCCCTTCATCCATATTTTATAACTTAAATAGAAATAAAATACTGCCATAACTGGTGAAATCCAAGTTAGTACTGAAATATAATTTTGTCTAATAATAAGCAGACTAGGATAATACGCTACAAAAGCAATTGGAATTACAAATGTGAATATCAAACGGAAAAATGAGTTAAAAATAGTAATAGGATATCTTGCATAGTCCTTAAACTTATATACAAGTGTCATAATATAACCACTATTTAATACCCAAAAACAACTTGCTGCCGCCGTATTCATAATTGCAATCATAAACAGTGACGAGGTAATTAATGCAATAAGTAATCTTATGAATACTACAAAAGTTAATGTAATATGAAGCTTTGACATGCTATATGCCAACGCTCCAATTCCAAAAAACAATTGTCCAACACCTTTCACATCCACCACTTCAGATATATAATAAAAAAATAAGTTTAACGGTCTGAAACAGTATTTAATAAAATCCCCTGAGTACACATATGCACGTAATTTCCAATTGTTATCAAAGAAACATTCTGGTGTTATTGCAACAAGAGAAAATCCATATAAGAATATCATTTCATGATAATTCCATCCTTTTATAGAGGGGAATTTCTGAAATATAACCCAAAATGTTAAAAGTTGGGTTATATTTGTTATTAACATTGCAATTATTGAAATTATAAAATCTGCCCTGTAACTCATCTTACTATGTAAGTCTTGTAATACAATCTTCTTATATATCTTTAAATAATAGATAAATCCTCTTTTTCCCATCTCAAATCCTCTTAATTTTAACTTTATATATCGAAACTTTTCCCTCTTAACCACCATTTACAGTTATTACTTTGAGTGACTTCTTCCAGAACAAGTTCGTACCAATTAGTATTACAATAATCCAGAACACTTGTAAAAGAAGCTTCTCAATTCGCTCATTGACCTTCATTTGCGCATCTAATAATAACATAATGGGCGTATTGTAAATTGCTTGAAAAGGCAGTTTCATTATAATAGCTAAAACAAAGTCTGGAAAAAATGCAATTGGTACACTTGCCCCTGATAAAAAAGCAACCACTACCTCTTTCATAACATTTAATCCCCAAATTGATTCTGTATACATGCAAATTGTTGCTACAAAAAAGTCAATTAAGAAATTAATCATTAGAGACAAAAAAGTGCTGAAAAAGAACAAAACGATATTCATGCCCAGTTGTATGGTTCCTCTCGTCATAATAAAAACAGTTATAAGTGTAGGTAAAAATGTCAAAAAAAACAGTACAATCCACTTACCTGCATATTTGTATATCTGATAAAACATGAAATTCACAGGTTTGATTATTTCAGTAATAATTGAGCCAGATTGAATATCCCTTCCGATTTGCCAAACCAGACGTACATCCATAAAGGAAAATAGTGCCGCTGCAAGAACTAGGTATATAAGGGTATCATAAAAAGTCATCCCATTAATGGTACTACTTGTAGAGGAAGCATAAATTGCCTTCCATAAAAAATATACAATGATAATATAAATAAAATTTCCAATCATTGTAACAATTGTTGATAATCGAAAACGTAAGAATTCCAATATTCCAACTCTTATTAATGATTTATATCTCCTTATGTTCATAATCAAACTCCTTCATAAACTTTTTTGATAACATCTTCTGTTGATATTTCTTGAATTTTGATATCATATAATTTCCAATGCTGCTGAATCTCATTTAGAACGCCAATTATTGATATTTCATCTTCATTCACTAAAATGTCAATCCACTCATTATTTCTAACAACTGTAAAAGTCTTATGAAATGCCCTGAGCAAAATATCTTTTACCTGCTCTAAGTTCTGTTTTAAAACATCTTCAGACTGCTGTTCTACCTTATTTTCAATGTGAACTTTCAAATTTCGGCAATTTCCATACAGCCCCTTTAACTTATTGATATCATCATCATAAATCTTTTTCCCTTTATCAATTATTACAACTCTTTGGCATAACGCATCAACATCACTCATATCATGAGTTGTTAAAATAACCGTTGTATTTTTCTCTTTATTTAACAAACGAACAAGTTCTCGTATCTTACTTTTCATGGAAACATCCAATCCAATTGTAGGTTCATCTAGAAATACAATACTTGGATTATGAAGGAATGCTGCCAGTATATCCGTTAATGTCCTCTGTCCAAGTGACATCTGCCGTACTGCCTTTTTAAGCAATATGTCTAAATCCACTAACGAACTATACAGTTCAAGCATATCCTTATAATCTTTATCGTTCACCATATAAATATCTTTCAAGATACGAAAGGATTCAATGGCCGGCAAAGCCCACCAAAGCTGTGTACGCTGTCCAAAAACAACGCCTATATTCTGGGCATTCTCTGCTCTTTTCTTATGCGGAACCAGCCCATCTACTAGAATTTCTCCACAAGTTGGCTCAAGTACTCCTGTCATCATCTTAATGGTTGTGGATTTTCCAGCCCCGTTCGGTCCTAAGTATCCTACGATTTCACCTTTCTCTATTGAAAAATTTATATCATTTACTGCCTTAATGATATTATAATTTCTCGAAAATAAGTCCTTTACCCCTCCTAGTACTCCCTGTCTATGGTTCAAAACCTTGTATTCCTTTGTCACATTAGTAAATTTAATTATCTCTTTCATAATCAGTCCTCTTCTATCCCCCCACACTCATCCTCATGTAAAATATAAAGAACCTTCAGGTACTTCTAAACAGCTTTTTCTAAATAAAATTCTTAATATACATACAACTTTATACCATCTTGCCTCATATCGCATCGAAACCATAATAGACTTGATTGCATAATACGGCCTAAGTTTTTGATTCAGGATACCAATAGTAAAATATTTTTTTCCGATTCTGTCATTACACTCTTTTACGCATTCTGTCTTTTTAGTAATTTTATTGGCTCTTCTAATAAAGTCTTTACGCAAAGTAAACATTTTGGCCTTATTATAATCACAATATGACATTTTTCTTACTAATCTTTTATTTTCTATGATACTTTCCAGCGAAAAATTAGCTCGATTCATAAATGCATACAGATTATCTGTACCTTGGTAATAAATAAAATGACATTTCCTTATTAGACATACCTTGCTTAAATCAAAAAGATTCATGGAAAAATCTAAATCTTCATTTGTACCTAAATCTTCATTAAATAGTACACCGTTATCTTCAATGATTTTTCGCCTAAACACTAAAGTATTAATATGATAGAAATAAAACCTTTCCAATATCACATATTCTATAAGATGATCATCGAAAATAAGATAGTCTCCTACTTCGATTGGTTTAAGAGTTTTCACAAGTTTCTCGATTCGCTGCCTTCCATTGCCATCCCCAAACGGCTCTTTACAGTCACCTTGCAGATTTTTTTCATACCAAAGTGCAAAACACACATCCACTCCATGTTGCTCTATTGCTTCAACGCTTTCACTTAAATGAAAGGTAAGCCATTCATCATCAGAATCAAGAAACGCAATATAAGTTCCTGTAGCTTTCTTTATACCAGTATTTCTAGCTCCTGCAGGCCCCTGCTTATTCTCATTCAAGCAATAACAAATCCTTGCATCTTTTTCCATATATTCTTCTACTACTTTTCTTGTATTGTCTGTGCTATGATCATCTACAATAATAATTTCCAAATGATTATATTCTTGATTTAAAACAGAATTTATGGCTCTGTGGATTACTTTTTCGCGATTAAATACAGGTATTATGACACTTACTTTTTCTTCCATTCTTATCCCTCCTACTTTTAGCAAAAGTCTTTCTACTTACTTCGCATATATTGCATTAACTTTTCTTCAACATCGGTATTCTTACCATATTCGTCCAATTCATACTGTTTAGCCTCTTCACACAGTCGCTCCACACTATACTGGAATCTATTGCAATATGACTGCATATTTCTGATGTAGGATCGTAATAGTCTCCCTCTCGTATTCGATGCCGTAGGACGTAATCCCTCATGAATTAAATGAACTGCAACTGCAAGAGAATCAAGTAAATATGACTTTTCTTCGGTATAATCACTAAATTTGCATATTGTTGAGGATTGAATTGCATTATCCAGAGAATTCATTCTGGCAATCATAGTACTTACCCCAAATGCCAACTCAACTGCTAATTTATCATTCCCTTTTTCTATTACTATTAAGTTCCCAATATCCTCAAAAGAATCTGTGTCATCTTTGCGCAAAGCGAAATTCAGATTCCTGCCACGAATATGTTCCATTCCGTACTTGTGCTTATAATACAGTTGTTCTTTGCTATCAATTTCAAGACATGGTTTAAATCGATGGGATTTCCAAATCCCCAACAAATCTTCATCTTTCGAAGAAACCCTGATTCTTATATCGGATGAAGGAATTTTAAGATATTCTGTAAGGTACTCCCATATCTCCATTCCAACTTCATTTAATCTGCTATAAGGCGAAAGTGTCCCTATACTTCTGAAATAAGATGACCAGTTCAGTTTTCCCCCATTAAGCATTATCTTTAAATTTTGTGTCCGAATGCATCTTTGTACTAAAAAATAGCCTTTGTCTGGTATCTCTTCAGTTATTAAATACGGTTTTAGTACACTAATGGTAGAGCCTATAAAATACACACTTGTATCGGCTTTAGAATTAATAGGAATGTCAGAATGTTCAATATAACCAAAATTGCGAAAACATACTTTAAAATTAGATATAATTTTTTCTGTAAATTCTTCTACTTTATGACTTTTAAATTCTCTATCTTTCATTTATACCCTTCCTACTCTATAAGAAATCTCTCCATATCTGTGATTCCATAGGTTCCGTACTTCCCTGATATTTACCATGATAAAGTGAAATCTCTCCTTGTGGCTTCCAGAATGTTACCTGTCCTATTGGCATCCCCTTATAAACCTTAACTGGCTGAACTGCATGCATCTGCAATGTCCAGTGGTTAATTGAGCCAATGTCAATTAAATCTGCTGTAATATGTACAAACAATCCCAATCGTCCAGTAGAAGACCGTCCACTCATGATAGGAACATATTTCTCACTTCCCATTTTTTCCATGGTGCAGCCAAGGTATATTCTATCTGGCTCCAGAACAATTCCATCATCTCCAATTTCAATGATTTCAGTTTCCTGTTTTTGCTTTGGATCTAACACATAGTTTTTGTAAACTTTTAATTTACTTCCCAATCGAAAATTAATGGAATTGGGATTCAGTGCATTTTCATGAAATGGTTCGATAATAATCTCTTTTTCTTGTACTTTTTTCTTTATCTCATTTCCTGTCAATATCATATCTTCGCCCTCATTCTATCATCTGTAATCTAAAACTATAGTTGCTTAATTCTGAATGTATTATCTTTATTTTGTCTTATCAAGTTCATGATAAAACTCGCTAATATGAGGTTCATTATATCCCTGATACTTTCCTATATATGCAATTTCCTTACTTCCTTGCATAGACCAGAAACTAACTTGTCCTATTTTCATATAAGGATATACAATAATTGGCTGAATACACGTAAGTTCTAACGTCCACTTATGCTTTGAGCCCACATGCCCTAACGATGCAGTTATTTGCAAAAACAACCCCAGTCTGCCCACACTTGATCTTCCAATAAGCTGAGTAACGTAATTGTCACTTCCTATTTTCTCTACTGTATTACCAAGGTAAAGCTTTCCTGGCTGCAAACAGTAACCTTTTTCTGTAAGTTTTATTTTCTTGTACTTAGGTTTTCTTTTTGCATCAATCAGATCTGGTTCAAATTCTAAAATAGCTTCATCCAACCTATAATTATAACTATTAGGATTAACATTCTCCTTCAAGAATGGTGAAATGCAGATTCTCCTGTTTTCTACTTCTCTTATGATTTCATTTCCTGTCAAAATCATTTTTATCACTCCTTAAAGGTGTATAAATCTCATGTCACTGTAAGCTGTCTATAATGGAAGAAGCATGCTCACATAATGCCTTCCACTCTTTGCATAGGAACGCATACTTTTCTATATCCTTTTGTGCATCCAAAAGAATCTCTTCTTTCTGTTCTCTCATCAAAACTGCTACCTTTGGATATTTCTCGATGTTAATGCTGCTATATAAATCAGCCAAATCATCCATTAGAACACTTGCTTCTTCAAGACTTACTTTTGAAACTACCTCAAATATTTTCGCAATTTCAATATTATCAATTCTTCCGCCTTTCAAAATTCTCTCACGGTTCATTGAGATTCCCTTGTAAACCATTGCTAAATATCTTCTTAACACTTTTGACTTTGCAATTCCTAAATGGTAGCGATTAAACCATGCTTCGGAGCCTCTTTCCCCTGTATGGAAATGCTGTACATGTCTATTATGATATAATTTTGGTAAAAGTAACTCATCAAATAAAGAATGATAAAAATAATCCATTGATAATGCATATTCTGATGGTAATAAAGGTACATCCAAAAATACATCCTTTAATGCAAAATTACCAACTTCAATTAAATCATCTATTACTATTTGCAATCTGTCTTCAACATGTAAATCAGAATTTCTCTGCAAATATCTGTACTCAATTCTGGCATCTACTTCTTCTGAAGTTTTATGTGGCATGTTCATCCACACATGTTTCTTTAGGATATCAGGATCATACTCATACATTTCTCTATAGTCTCCTGCCCATTCACCTAAATAATTTGCACCTACCATTAAAATAGGATTATTCCCCATTTTATCCAACTCATTTGCGTAATCATTTTTATCTAATAGATCTTTTATCTGGCAAACGTTTTTCCCCAAATACTCATCTTCTATATCTGATGGAAAAAGAAACTTTCCATCTTTTATTTGTGGCAACGTATCAGAATCTCTTCTAAAGACAATATTGCTGCCTAAAGCGGCTGCAACTAGAAATGTTCTATTTGCAGCTGCCCCATAAGATAATCCTGAAGGATTTAACAACTCATAGAGCAGTTTTGGATTTTCTGTTTGATAACTTGCCACTAACTTATTTAAAAATTCACTTTGAGCCTGATCGTTTAAATATACAATCTTTATATTTTTATATTCGCTCTTTAATTCATCAATCAATACACTATGCGTTTCTTGCACTTCTTCTGGCGATGTATCAATTAAAACAAATGAACACTCTTCACCAGTTTTCTTTTGTATCTTTCTTGTTTCTTCTACATATGCTTTAATACAATCCACGCATTCTCTGTTTGTTGGTATTACAACACTTCTTTTGTCCATATTCAACCTCTTTTACATTACTGAAACTACATCAAGTTCTATCTGTTATCGCCTTTTTCATCAAATTTTATCCATTCTCCAATTACTCTATGTGTTTTGGATTTTAAAGGTATTGATTCCATAACCCTTATTTTGGAATCATAAATTAAAATTCCGTTATGAAATTCACCACGTGAAACGGTAGGTCCATGAAGCCACAGAGGCTCTTCTCCTAACTCTAGAGACTCACAAAACCCAATACTTCCCTTATTCTCACGTGTAAAATAGCAAACTCCTTCATAATGGTCATTTGCTGAAAAACCGTAAACACAATTTTTTTGAGACATAAAATGAAAGTTTTTTCCCAGCTGTGGAATGTCTTTTATCTCTTCCACAGCTGAACCCGTCAAATCCGGATATGCATAATGAGACAGCAGTACATTATGATCACCCATGTCTTTTACTACATATTCCGGAAGTGACGCGATATATTCTTTATTTTTATCAGATAAGCAGCTTGGCAAATCATTATCATACAGCCAGACCTTATTATTGGATAGCATCTTTCTTGTATCATAATCAAGTGCATACCATAGAGTTGGATAATCAAAGAAGTCTTTATGATGTGGTAACTTCTGGATAGCATTTAAATCATGATTTCCAATTACCACTACGCTACATTCCGCTCTTACAATATTAACAACTTCATTTGATGATCGAGTCTCCCAGTAAGTATAATATGGAACAGAAAAGCCAACCATATCTCCAAGACAAATGATTTCATCCACTTTCTTCTCTTCTAAGATATTTAAAGCTTCCTTGAGTCTAACTACATCTTCATGTATATCCGATATTATACCGTATTTCATATAAACTCCTTATTTTTATGTATGTATTCTATCTTCGGATACCAATAATAACATATTCTGAGCCAAAATATTCATCTGGATCGGTACAGCCATCTGCTGTAATTAGTGATGGATGTTCAGCTAAGAAAACCTTATCTATGATAAAGAAAGGCTCTAATAAAGCTGCTGCATTAGCTCCTGTAAAAAATGTATGTATTAGTCCTTCTTCTGGACCACTAGCTGGAATATAAGATAAATCTTTAACGACTTCAGTTCCTCTTCTAAAATCGGATGCTCGGTCAGATGAAACAGTTACCATGAAAATTCCACCTTTTTTTGTTGTTCTGGCAACTTCAAAGATTACTCTTTTCATTTCCTGTAAAGTAGAGTGATTGATAACAGCTCTAGAAATAGTTACATCAAATTCTCCATCTTCGAATGGTAACTCTGTCATAGGACACTTTACTAAGCGTGCTTTCAGATTTCTTCTGACAAGCTCCTGTTCAGTATATTCTATTGCGTTTGTTGAAAGATCACTTCCTGTTACATCATAACCAAGTTCTGAGAAGAAATAGGTATGACGGCCACCGCCGCAACCTAAATCATGAATTTTCTGTACATTAGATACTGTACGATTCAATATCTGTCTTGAAGGGTTTGCCATATACTCCTTATAGAAATCATAGATTTCTTCGGCTGGATTTGATAAAATCCATTTTGTTGAGGCAAACAAATTATGCCAAGTGTTGTTTTTTACAAAGTCCTCAACATTGTGATTGTAGTCAATTTTTCCCTCAATTTCGTCTTTTGTCCATAAAAAATTTTCCATGTGCCTTCCTCCTCGTATAATAAGTTTATAGCCAAGAAAAATTGGTTATAAACCTATTCTTTTTATGGTATAGAAGGAAGGAGACATCTCTGAGGTATTCTCCTCATTCCTTTTCCCTCTATACTGTCTATCGTTATTTATTGAATAAAGTTTATCCTGTGGTATGATATCAACAGAGTCTGATGTCCGAAGGCACTGCTTTTTCTCCTTTCAGCCGGCTTTTGCTGTGTCTGCTTTCTAAGCATTCAGCCTGGCTCATGTGGCACATTCCGCTCACACAGATGCTTCATCCCCTGCCGTAGTCCCAGCAAGAAAGACTGACAGGGTGCATGCTGATAACGCGAGGTTGCGGTCACCACTTGATGCCCAGGATAAACCTTCTGTTTCAGGTTCCAAAAATCCCAATCGGAAAGGATGGTG
>NZ_FOHN01000051.1 GCF_900111595.1 [Clostridium] polysaccharolyticum
CAGGACTTTGTCTTTCCTCTCAGCGACGTTTTATATCTTATCACATCTTTCGATGCCTGTCAACAAGTTTTTTCGTTTAATAATTGTTACGAGTGACAAACAGCTTTGAAAGTATAGCAAATTATCTACAATATGTCAAACTGTTTTCCTTTAATTTTCTGTTTTTTTGTAAACCAGTTATCAATAGAGACCGACTCACCAATTACACGTCGGAATACTCGCATTTCTCCCTCTTTCCCAGCAAGAATTCTCCATTCCACTAAAGACAGTTTATTATTTTCTAATTCTATTGTAGTTATGCCTTTTGAACGAACGCAGCATCCAATATTAAAATATGGCAATTCATTTCTTTTAGGAAATTTCATACGATGGGTATGCCCGCATATTAATATAATATCTTTATTCTGCATCCATTTAGAATATTTTATCTCCATCTTGTGGCGTTTATGCTGATTCTTAGCTGGGCTAGCTGGATTTCGTATTCCTACTAGGTGAACAAAGCGCCAAAAATATCTTACTCCCACCATAGATAGATACCATAACCGGTCATTTACTATATCACCTTGATGACCATGAACCACAAATATCTCCTGCCCTGTAATTCTCTCTTTCAGCAATAACCCTTCAACCGGATTTAACTTATATAAAAATGGCTCCTGCTTTTCTTTAAATTCATTATAATAGAAATAATAATTCTCCTTGACATAATTTCTATCTTTTAAATAAATATTATGATTGCCGTATAACATAATTAGTCTTTTCTTCTCATGAAACTTTTTTAATATGCTGAACACATCCATATGTGCAGAACGAATATATTTAAAATTTTTATGTTCCCACAAGTCATCTCCATCTCCAGCTTCAACATAAACAAACTGTTTCTCATAATAATAACTTAAGGCATGGAGAACTATCGCCTGATTCCTTGCAAATTCATCGGATGCACTGTCGTCCCCTCTATGACAGTCACTGAAAAATACATACTTCGAATCTTTATCAAAATATTTAACTAAGGCTTTTTTATATGCTTGTGTTAATCTAATATCCGCACTCATATTAACTCCTTTTTCTTTTTAATCAATTCAGAAGTATAGTATTTCTTATTTTATAAATTTTATTAAATGTTAAAGCTCTCTCTTTCGCCTCTTATTTCCATTACCTTGTTAATATAACTCTCACTAGACTTTTCTAATTTAAACTGGTCAATGATTTTATATTTCTCCCAACAATGCATTGGAAATACAATATCAGCATCCACTGTGTTCAAAAAATAATCCATTCCCCACCAGTATCTTTCTTCTTGTCTTGGATCAAGCACTACAAAAGCAACATCTATTTTTTTGTCCGAAAGTTTATTTATTTCCCTCTGATATCCTTCTGCCATTACTTTATACTCTTCCTCTGTTTCGCCTTTCCATGCCCACCAGTTCAAGTCACCAGCATGATATATTGTTTTTCCTTCATATGTGATGATAAATGCAACCCCTTCGTCTGTGGAACGCAATGTCTCGACTTTGATAGTTTTTTTACCATTACCAAGTACTACAGATGAATCTTTTCCAATATGGGTTATCTTATTTTTTACTTGCAAATCAACTCCATGACGCTCTAAGAATTTATCTGTAAACTTTATATCATTTGAAAGTACGAATTCTACTTGCTCATACTCTTTATGATTTCTCAAAATCTCTAATGAAAAATGATCCCGATGCTTATGGCTTGCAAAGAAAATGACCTTCTTTGAACATTCCCATTTGGGAAGTTTTCCTTTGTAATAATCAAAAACTAACACGATATCTTCAAATTCTATTGTAAAACAGCTATGATATATAAATGTAACTTTCATCTTAACCTCTTCTTTCCTTTCTTCTAAATATCCTTATCTTACTTTTTTCATATCCCCATAGTCAATATAATATATATCTCTCTTAGACATATTAGTCCCTCGTTCTTGAAACTGTAAAAATGAAATGGAATTACCATAGAAAGAACCGCTGTGTTTCTCTTGCCATACTTATGAATGATACTAGGTATAATGGAACTGGTTCATAATTAAAAATACCTGATAAGCATAACAATTCCTCAGAACTGTTCTACAAACCAGGTATTTTTTATATACTCATTCTTACTTTGTTGCTGTTACATCAAATGATTTAATTATATAAGGACTTTCATCTGCTACGTCCATAAAATCGACATAGATCTGCTCCCTGCCTTTCATTACCATAAAGAACTCTCTTCTCTGCCTTTTCACTAGCCTTTAAAATTTCAGGTTTAATTTTAGTAACCGTTCTTTTACCTCTTGCATAATCTCAATTTCCTCTTCTGGTGTCGCTTCAAATGTGACAGAGAATCTAAGATATGCTCCTGCATCATCCCAAGGAACTGTAGAAATCAATGCATTTTCAATGAGATAAGTAGATGCTTCCTGGGCATCTTTAAACACAACATCTCCTGCTTTTTTAGGTGCTTTGGCATAGCAGTAAAATGTTCCTTTTGGCTTTTTCACATTGAAACCAACTTCATTTAACACATCTACTAATAAATTGAATCTTCTAGAATATTTTTCACAGATTTTCTCGGTAATCTCTGGATGGTTTATAGCATAAGAACCTGCCTTCTGAATACCTCTAAACTGGCCTGAATCTGTATTATCTTTTACTGTTCCATATGCTTTTATAACTCTTTCATTACCCACAATAAACGCCATTCTCCATCCGGTCATATTAAATGCTTTAGATAGAGAATGAATTTCAACTGCAACATCCATTGCCCCTTCAACGGTGAAAATGCTTAGAGGTTTATATCCATCAAAAGTTACTGCTGCATAAGCTGCATCATGTACAACCATGATTTCATTTTCCTTTGCAAACTCAACTACTTTTTCAAAGAACTCTTTTGTTGCAACTTGACCTGTTGGATTATTTGGATAATTAATATAAAGAATCTTCGCCTTTTTCAAAACATCCTCTGGAATACTAGTTAAGTCTGGATAGTAATCATTTTCCTCAGTTAAAGGAAGATCAAAAACCTCACCTCCGTAGTATCTTGTGTAAGTTCCTAATACTCCATAACCTGGTTTAGTCATTAAGGAAATATCTCCTGGATTAATGAATAACGCTGGCATCATAGCCAAAATTGGTTTTGAACCAATACCATGAATAATATTCTTCTCAGGCTCTAGACCTCCAATGCCATATACCTTTTCCATATACTTGCATGCCATCTCCTGAAATTCCAATATACCATTATCAGAATAGAATCGATTCTCAGGAAGACCGCTTTCTCTGCATAATACATCTACAATAGCCTTATCTGCTGGGGCATCTGGTTCTCCGACACCCATATCAATCAATTTCACATCTGGATATTTCTGTTTTGCATTCTGTTTTGCTAATTTTATTTTTGCAAACTTGTACAATTCCGTTTTTAAACCAAATTCCTTTCCTCCTATACGTTCTGCAAATAGATTCTGATAAAATTCTAAGTTCATTTCAACCTCCTAAAATATGAGCAACCACTGGATTGCTGCTTAGTACTGTACTTTCAAATTAACTGCTCGCTGTACTTATTATACAACTTTTGATTTGTTATCACAATATTAGCTTTACTATTATCTATCATATAGAGAAAAAGCAGAACAATCAACATTTTAAATATGATTACTCTGCTTTTTTAATTATCTTAACTTAATGACATTGCCTTCCGGCTGCCTCTTTTTCCATTATGCCTTCAAAACCGCATACAGTACAGATTACATCC
>NZ_FOHN01000036.1 GCF_900111595.1 [Clostridium] polysaccharolyticum
GTTCTGTAAGACTTCGGTTACGGTTTACATTTATTTGTTCGTTTGATTTATCTAGATTATAGCATGTCAAAGGAGATATGTGTCGAAATATGAGGTTAATCAGTAATTAGAGGGGTTTTCGCTATATTTTCTCTGATTTCGAATATTTTTTGGTTGTTTTATACAAAATTTTTGCCAATGGTTTTATGCAAGTTGCATAAACAATCGGATGCAATGGAATTCCTGTAAACAAAAAAGCCAAATGGAATCTTCTTTCTCCACTCGGCTTATAATTCTGTTTCCTCTTGCTGGGACGGTTCTTTTTTCCATTCAAAATCAGACTGCTGTTCCGTCACAACTATGGTACACATATAACTATTATTCTTCAGCTGTTTTTCTGCTATATTTTCACTTTTCACAATTTCTGTATTATACCAAAGTTCCTCACTGGCTATTAAAAAATTGGCTAACATCATGCCAATGGCAAATTCATGATACCATTCTACTGCAGATGATTTAAAAGATAAGCGGTCCTTTTTACAGAATACGTGTATTCTGTTTTTCACAACCAGAAACCGCCATGGCTGGCTATTTGACCTGGATGGAGCTAGCACTGCCGCACTAATCATATCTCTTATATTCGGATCTGCCTTGTCTTTGAATATACAAACATGTTCCAATGGCAGCATTCTCTGTCTTTTTAAATATGCTGAACCATGAAATGAAATTCCAAATCCCAGAAATACGATTACCTTATCTTGTTCGCTGCCTGGCTTTTTTTCTTTTTTCAACCCTGCAAAGCAGCTTCCTAAATTCTTTGTAGTCAGATATAAAGCAATCTGTTCATAGACAAAACCTAAATTCATGAAGCAGTCCTGTACACAGCTTGCTGATATCACAAGATAATATGGTGCTTTTACCAAAAAACGATGTTCAGAAACACCCTTTTTTTCATTCCAAGACCATACTTCAAAATTAACAGAATTCTTTCCTTCTGTATCCTTAATATAATTGGCAAAGTTCAATATCTGACTTATACTTCTATCACTAACAGAATCTGACTTAAAACTCTTGACAGATTTCCTTGCAAAAATGGCATCAAACTGATTCATGTCACACACCTTAATTCCGAATCTTAATTTTATAAATTTAGTTTATCACATTATTCCTATTTTTAATGCACAATTAATAAGAATTTCTCATTCTTTTTTTGTCTATTTTTCATCTCATTGTTTTTGTCTGGAAAACTTTTTGCTATAATTGAGCGGGGAAATCCCGTAATACTTCTTAAAAAGCTTGCTAAAATGGTATACATCTTCATACCCTACTTCACTAGCCACACTGCGTATACTTCCATGTTCTTCACGCTCTAGCAGTTCCTTTGCACGATTTAAACGAATTTTAATTAAATAATTAATCGGGGATTCTCCTGTCTCCTCTTTAAATAATTTTGATATGTATACCGGACTAAGATATAAATTCTGTGCAATCTGATCTAAGGAAATCTTGCAGGCATAATTCTCATTCAAATAACTTATGATTTTCTTTACTACATAATTTTTATTATAAGATTCAAAGCGATATGATTTCTGTGTTTCTTTCACAGGCTGCATTTCCCTTAATATGAGAAGAATAATCTGCATAAGCTGTGCTTTTAACATAAAATATTTTCCTAAATGGCTGGTCTCATATTCCGCTACCATTTCATAACACCGTTTCATAATCTCCTGTCTTCCTTCTAATGGCATACGAAGCACAAACTCATTATCATTTAATAAAATAGAATTTTCAGGCATGCCTGTAAAATGAAAATGTGTAAATCCTGCAACAAATTCTACAATAGGTTCTTTTTCATTCGCTTCTAAACTTTGATGCATTACGCCAGGATTACACATAATCACATCTCCAGCTTTCACATCGTAATTTTTTCCTTCTATATAATATTTTCCTGTGCCTGATAAAATAACCGTTATTTCTGTATAGTCATGATCGTGATAATACCCATCTTCTACCAATTTGCTTTTTGAAGCAAATAATACGGTTGGATTAAAGTCATTCTCTGTTATGTCATATTTATTCATTTCATCACCTCTAGGTAATTTAAGCTGTTAGTATAAACAATATTAATGCTACTACTTCCATTACAATTAATTATATTATCTGGTTGAAATGGAGATATGGTTATAGCAAAGTGCTGGACTTTTTCTAATGCTTTATCACCTAGTGCATCAATCTCCCATTTTCACATACTTCAAATTAAATTTATTATATCATATTATTAACATATTACAATATGTTGCCAAAATACCAAACAAGACCATACATTTTTTATGATATAGTTCTACAAAAAACTATCCAGCTAATATAAAAAAGATATCTCATACCCGACTCTACAGATATGAGACATCTTTTCAAAAATAAATATGCTTAGCTATCCGTTATTAGCTGATTTTAGCATACATAAAGTATTTCATGGCAAATGGTGTAACACTTACATTCTCTACATAACTCTTCATCATATAAACATCATTGTAGTAGTAGATTGGACAAATGGCCCAAGTAGACATTAACATATCTTCTGCCTGATGTAATAATGTAGTACGTTCTGCAAAGTCTGTACAGTTATTGATTTTTCCGATTAATTCATCGTAAGATTTCCATTCTGGTGTTGCCTTATTTTCTGGGTTTTTGCCTAACTGTGCTTCATTGTTTCCAGAAGTAGATGTCCACATATCGAGCATATTAATAGGGTCGTTAAAATCTGCACTCCATCCATGACGGGCCACTGTAAATGCACCTGCTTTACGGTCCTGAACAAATGTATTCCATTCAGAAGTCTGAATGGTACATTCTACACCAATACTGTTCCAGTCCTGCTGAATAGATTCTGCAATTGCTTTGTGTCCTGTATCTTCATTGATTACATATTCAAATGCAATTGGTGTGGAAGGATCTAACATGCCTTTATCATCAAATTTATAACCTGCTTCTGTTAAAAGTGCAATTGCTTCTTCCCTTGCAGATTTTTCATCATATTCTTCACTGAAATATCCATGAGAAGCCTTATCTGGATAATCATATTCGTCGGACTTAAAGATTCCTCCATTTCCATCTGCCATACCTTCTGGTACGAAACTTGTTGCAATCTTCTGGCCTGTCTGCCCAACGTTTTCAACAATATAATCTCGATTGATTAACAATGACAAAGCCTGACGGATTTTACTTGCCTGTTCTGCTGTTTTTCCTTTAAATAAATCAGAATTTACATTAAATACTACAGAATAAGTACCCAGCTGGTCTGTAACATAGAACTCTTTATTGTTTAAAAGAGAGGCTGTCTCATCATTAGGAACCGCATCGATAAAATCTAAGTCACCAGCTTTATAAGCTGCATAAGCTGCAGTCTGGTCAGCAGATAACATAAATTCTAATTTTTCTACTGTTACATTTTCTGCATCATAGTAATTAGGATTCTTTACGTAAACCATGTTTTCATTATGTTTCCAGGATTCTAATATATAAGCACCATTCGATACAAATCCTGCTTCCTGAGCCCATGCACCAGGATTTTTACCATCTGGATCCGCTACTTCTACTGCTTTCTTTGGCACTGGCAAGAAAGTAGGGAACGCTAATAAATCAAGAAAATACGTACATGGAACTTTTACTTTTGCTGTTAATGTATTGCCTTCTGCTTTGACATCAATTATGCCATCTTTATCTTTAGCAAATACATCATATAAGTAACTGTAATCTGCTGCTGTTTCAGGATCCGCAGCACGTTTCCATGAATATTCAAAATCTGCCGCTGTAAGTTCTGTACCATCACTCCATTTTAAGTTTTCTTTTAACTTAAATGTGTATGTTAATTTATCATCACTTAATTCATACGATTCTGCCAAAGCTGGTATAACTTTACCATCTTTATCGGTTGTAAATAACCCTACGAAAGAGTTTACTGCTAAACAGCCGCCATCTACTGTAGTATTAAGAGCTGGGTCTAAATATTTTGGTTCAGAAGCTAAATTAATTCTAAGAGTACTTTTATCAGATGATGCTGCATTTTCTGTTACTGCCTGATCTTTATCAGCAGAATTGTTTTTGTTTCCACATCCAGTCAGCATCGTTGCTGCTAAACATGTTACTATTACTAATGATACAAGTCTTTTTTTCATAACCTATTCTCTCCTTTTTGCATTTATATACCAGTACTAAAAGCATGCTTTTTGCTGCATGCCTTTCATACATAGCAATCTTAAATATCCGTTATTATCTAAAACAGGATACAAAATGGCCATTTCCTCTATCGGAAAGAGCTGGACATTTATGAGCACATTCTTCTGTTGCATAACGGCAACGAGTACGGAATGCACAGCCACTTGGTACATTCATTGGACTAGGAACGTCTCCTTCTAACACAATTCTCTGGCGCTCTTTCGCTGCTTTTGGGTCTGGCATTGGAATAGCACTTAGCAGGGACTGTGTATATGGATGCATTGGATTTTCATATAATTCATCTGCATCAGCAATTTCCACGATTTTACCAAGATACATAACCGCAATACGGTCCGATATATGATGAACAACAAGTAAATCATGTGCAATAAACAGATATGCAACCCCTAATTTCTGCTGTAAATCTTCAAACATATTGATAACCTGTGCCTGAATGGATACGTCCAGAGCAGATACTGGTTCATCACAGACGATGAATTTTGGATTTACTGCAAGAGAACGGGCAATTCCGATTCTCTGTCTTTGTCCACCTGAAAACTCATGGGCATAACGCCTAGCATGTTCTGCATTTAATCCAACCAGCTGCATTAAGTCTAAGATTTTATCACGACGTTCTTTTTTATTCGCATATAATTTATGCACATCTAAAGGTTCTCCAATAATATCTTCTACTGTCATGCGAGGGTTTAGAGAAGAATACGGATCCTGAAATACCATCTGCATTTCTTTTCTAAGGCTTCTCATATTTTTGTCTGTTACTAATTCGTTATTAAAGTAAATTTCACCTGCTGTTGGTTTATATAATCTTAAAAGAGTACGTCCAACGGTTGTTTTTCCACATCCAGATTCCCCAACCAATCCTAATGTTTCTCCTGACTTAACAGCAAAAGAAACATCATCAACCGCTTTTAATGGAACTGTTTTTCCAAGCCCTGCATGGATTGGGAAATACTGTTTTACGTTTTTTACTTCTACTAAATTTCTTACTTCCGATTTACTCATTTAAAGCGCCTCCTTTACTTGCTTCCATCTGCGCTTTCACATTCAACCAGCAGCTTGCTAACTGCGTATCACTGACTCGCATTTCTTCCGGTTTCTGTTCCAAGCAAATCTTCATTGCATTATTACAACGTGGACAGAATGCACATCCTTCTGGCATATTTAACAGGTTGATAGGCGTCCCTCCAATTGGAACAAGTCTCTCATTTACGTTATTGGCTGAAGGAAGGGATCTTAATAAACCTTTTGTATACTCATGGCATGGATGATAGAAAATATCTTCTGCTGTACCACGCTCACAGACACGTCCACCATACATAACGATAATTTCGTCACACATATCTGCAATGACACCAAGATCATGCGTAACAATAATAATTGCCATGCCAAGTTTTTTCTGTAAGTCCTGCATAAGCTCCAGAATCTGAGCCTGAATCGTAACATCAAGTGCAGTTGTTGGTTCGTCTGCAATTAAAATGTCTGGCTCGCAGGCAAGTGCCATAGCAATCATTACACGCTGTCTCATGCCACCAGATAATTCATATGGGTATTGTCTCAAACGTTTTTCCGGTTCATTGACACCAACTAATGTCAGCATTTCAACCGCACGTTCTTTTGCCTGTGCTTTGTTTCTGTCTGTATGAAGAAGAATGGCTTCCATAAGCTGATTTCCAATAGTATAAACAGGATTTAAGCTTGTCATAGGATCCTGGAAAATGATAGAGCATTTTTTCCCACGGAAAGCTTCCATCTGTGCCTTATTCCATTTTGTAATATCTTCTCCATTATATAAAATCTCTCCACTTCTGATGGAGCCATTAGAATCTAAAATCTGCATAATAGAATATGCTGTTACACTTTTACCAGAACCGCTTTCTCCAACGATACCTAATGTCTTAGATGGTTCTAAACCGAATGATACACCATTAACAGACTGAACTTCTCCTCTATCTGTCTGAAAGGATGTATGCAAATCTTTTACTTCCAAAATATATTTGCTGCTCATAATGTCCCCCTCTATTTCTTAAGCTTCGGATCGAATGCATCACGAAGTCCATCACCTAATAAGTTAAATGCTAATACAATTAAACAGATAGTAATTGCAGGGAACATTAATTTTGATGGATAACTCTGTAAACCGCTTCTTGCTGCATTTGCCAAAGAACCAAGGGAAGGCATTGGTGCCTGTACTCCAAGTCCAATAAAGCTTAGATAACTTTCTGTAAAAATAGCGGAAGGTATCTGTAATGCGGTAGAAATAATAATTACGGATAAACAGTTTGGAATAATATGTTTTATTAAAATACGGCCTGGTTTTGCACCAATTGCTTTCGATGCAAGAACGTATTCGTTATGTTTAATAGACAATACCTGCCCACGGACTAAACGTGCCATTCCAACCCAATATAGCAAACCAAATACGATAAACAGGGAAAGCATATTACTTCCAAGGGAAGCAAATATGGTTCCGGAAATTTTATTGGATAATAATTCTCTTAATACTACACTAAGAAGAATAATCATTAATAGATCTGGCAGGGAATAAATAATATCAACGATTCTCATCATAATCAAATCGGCTTTCCCTCCAGCATAACCGGCAATTGCTCCATAAAACAGCCCAATAATTAATACTAAAATACTAGCAAATAATCCAACACCAAGAGAAACTCTTGTACCATATACAACTCGGATAAAATAATCCCGGCACATTTCATCTGTTCCGAAAATGTGTGGAAATACTTTTCCGCCTTGAGCCATGTAAGCTTGTTCATTTTTGGAATATTCAAATGGTGCTAAGTTTTTTGCAGTTTTATCACGGCTTCCATCTACTTGGATAATTTCTTCATAATGATAAGGCACAACTGCTGGTGCAAAAATAATAGCTGCAAGAATAAGTACAAGTACTACGATACTTGCCATAGCAAGTGGATTTTTTCTAAGACGTCTCATTCCGTCTTTGAAAAATGTTGAAGACTCACTCATAACTTCCTGCTGCTTCTTTTCTTCATCAGTTGCCAGTTCAAATTTGCTAATATCAATCTGCGAACTGAGAACTGCTTTTTTTGGCATTTCATTTGTCATAACCAAACCTCCTAATCCAATTTAATTCTAGGGTCAATTAATTTATAAGCAATATCTGTTAAAAGGTTTGCAATCACCATGATAATTGCTAAAAATAAAGTCGTTGCCATAATTAATGGATAATCTCGGTTTGTAATGGCAGAAATAAATTTCGCTCCAAGACCACCAATGGTAAATATATTTTCTACAACTAGTGAACCAGTAAGAATAAAAGCAATCATTGGCCCTACATAAGTTACAACTGGAATCAATGCATTACGAAGTCCATGTTTAAAAATCACTTTTATTCTGGAAACCCCTTTAGCTTTTGCCGTACGAATGTAATCCTGTCCTAGCACATCTAACATACTAGTCTTAGCAAGACGAGTAATGTATGCCATAGGATAAAGTGCCAACGCAATTACTGGCAAAGTATAATTTTGATTTGATGTACTCCATACTGGTATCCAGCCAAGCTGTATACAAAATACATATAGCAAAATGGTTGCTAACACGAAACTTGGCATGGAAGTAGCTATGGTTGAGAGAAATACAATTAGGCGATCTGGCCATTTATTTCTCGTAAGTGCAGCTATGCTTCCTAAAATGATTCCAAGGATAATTGCAGCCACTGCGGCAATTCCACCGATTCTTGCACTAACTAAAAAGCTGGAAGAGATGGTTTTCCAAATGTCTCTCCCTGTCTGCATGCTCACGCCCCAGTCTCCACGAAGAAGATTCTTCATATAAATTACGTACTGCTCTGCTACTGGTTTATCCAGGTTATATCTAGCTTCCAATACAGCTCTTACTTCTGGGCTCGTAGCTTTTTCTGAGTCAAACGGTCCACCTGGTATCGCATTCATAGCAAAGAATGTAATCATACTAATTATAATTACAGTAATAATTGCTAAGCCAGCTCTTTTCATGACATAGTTTCTCAATATTACCACTCCTAATTTTATTCCAAATATCTACTCTTACTATTTAATACTAAAACAAGGTAGCACTTCATCGTGTTAAAGCGTCACATTTAAATAAAAAGGCGCTAAACCTTTGCCATACACGCCATTGTGCTTTTCATTAAAAGTCAGAATAATATATTTTCTGTTTAAAATTTTATTAAGAACACCTATATAAGTCAATGGATATTTATGCCATTGTATACAATTTTTGTTTAATTATTTCATTTTTATTTATTTTTAATGAATATTTATACATATATTTTTTTAATAATTGTATTTTCGCAATATTACATAGACATTTTTCGCAAAAATATTCATTGTACTTTTTTCAGATTTTTTGTATTTTTTAGTTGGTTTTAACAAAAATAACGAAAGCAAGAGATTTCACATCAACTGTTTTTTAATATATTTCAATTTCATATTTGGCTATCTAATGATTATATGATAATATGAAATAAATAAAGTTCTATGCCTAGTAATAGAGTTTGATTCATAGAATCATATCCATAATCTTAACATAGAACTCTAAATTTTAACTCTCCATACAATATTTAATGTAAATAATATCTCCTAGAATTATGAATTGACAAAAAAAGCTTTTTTCAACTAAAATCCTTCCTCTATTTTGGCACTTTCTCTGTCCTTGTATTACGCTTATTTACAAACAAGTGCAAAACTACTTCCACCAATTACATACCAAGAACTTTCTATTTCTTCAAGTTCTTCTATTTCTTCCAAATCAAATATGATAACCGTCTGATTTTACAAATCCAACTGGCAAAAAATTCATTAGTACACTAATTAAAATGCAACTGTTTAAATACATATAATCAGGAAATATCAATACAACAACTAACATCAGCACTACATTTACCACCTGTCCATTAGCATATACATAAAGCCTGCGAAATCTAGGAAGCATATAGGAATCAGATGTTATAACACTTACGGTAGGAAAAATAAAATTCAAACGAAAACATTAAAACCTTATAAAAAACAGATTTTCCACATCCATTTTCACCAGAAACATTTATTCTCCCTCATTTTTTACTATTGTTCTAAATTATACTTATTTTCTTGCATTCTGTCAAGATAGCCCATCTACTTGCAATTCATTCCAAAAAGCCATACTAATGTTTCCTTAGTATGGCTTTCCGAAATCCTTATAATGTTTTTGCACGTTCTGCAATCTTCTTATTCATGCAATGTTTTTTATTTCCCAATTGTAAATGTAATGTACTCACTGTCCCTAGCCATACCTCTCATGGCCAAGCAATTTTCCCATAGTACAATACCATCCTAACGAATTCTTTTTTAAAACGCAATTTATTTTTACTGTCCATAATAAGCATTTGCCCCATGTTTGCGGAAGAAATGTTTGTCTTTTAAGCAGTCAGGTGCTGGGGTTACCTCAGGATTAATTAACTCAGTCTTTGTTGCCATCTTTGCTACTTCCTCTAAGACAACCGCATTGTGAACTGCTTCTTTCGCATCCTTCCCCCAAGTAAATGGTCCATGATTCTTGCAAAGAACACCAGGAGTATGCATAGGATTTAATCCTCTTTCTTCAAATGTTTCAATAATAACAAGCCCCGTATTCTTTTCATATGCTTCTTCAATTTCTTCAGCAGTAAGATTTCTTGCACATGGAATTTCTCCATAAAAATAATCTGCATGAGTTGTTCCATATAAAGGTATGCTTCTTCCAGCCTGTGCCCATGAAGTTGCTTCAGGAGAATGTGTATGTACAACTCCCCCAATTTCAGGGTACTTCTTATATAACTCACGATGGGTATCTGTATCGGAGGAAGGTTTATATTTTCCCTCTATCTTATTTCCATCTAAATCCATTACTACCATATCATCTGGTGTCAGCACATCATAATCTACTCCACTTGGCTTAATTACAAAACAACCGGTTTCTCTGTCGATTCCACTGACATTTCCCCAAGTATATGTAATAAGTCCTCGCTTTGGAAGCTCCATATTGGCTTCATATACCTGTTTCTTTAATTCTTCTAACATGTCTGTTCTTCCTTCCTAACCTATTTTTATATTGCTTTTACTGCCGCCTCTTCAACTGGCAGACAGTTTTTGTAATTCACCATAAAGACATCGAATCCAGCTACATCTTCTTTATCCGCCATAATAGTAGTTCCTTCCTGTCCTGCAAATACCTTCTGATTTAAGTAAGCATCTAATGCTTCTTCCTTTTCTTTTCCCTGCATATAAGCTGCTAATACGGCAATTCCCCATGCACCACCTTCTCCTGCTGTTTCCATAACAGAAACAGGTGCATTCATTGCAGCACTCATTACCTTCTGTCCTACCACAGGTGTCTTAAAGAAGCCTCCATGCCCAAGCATTTTATCTATCTTAACCTGTTCCTCTTTTAATAAAATATCCAGCCCTACTTTTAAAGCACCAAGGGATGTGTACAGATTCATTCTCATAAAGTTTGCTAAGTTAAATTTCGTCTCTGGAGTACGGATTACGATTGGTCTTCCTTCTTCAAAGCCTGTAATAGGTTCTCCTGAGAAATAGTTAAATCCCATCAATCCACCACAATCCGGATCACCTTCTAAGGCTTTTTTAAATAAACCAGTATACAACGCATTGGTATCTGCTGGAAATCCCATACATTGTGCAAATTCTTTGAATATATTTGCCCACGCATTAATATCAGAAGTACAGTTGTTGCAATGCACCATAGCAACTAAATCTCCTGATGGGGTAGTTACTAAATCAATTTCTTCATGAAGCTGTTTTAACTCTTCCTCTAAAACAACCATTGCAAATACAGAAGTACCTGCTGATACATTTCCTGTCCGTACTGCAACACTGTTGGTTGCTACCATGCCTGTTCCTGCATCCCCTTCTGGCGGGCAAAGGGCAATACCGCTTTCTAGATTGCCTGTTACATCTAATAATTTAGCACCTTCTTCTGTAAGATTACCTGCCTGTTCGCCTGCTACAAGCACTTCTGGAAGAATATCTTTTAAAGACCAGGATACGTTTTCTGTTTCCATTAACTGGTTAAATTTCTCCATAAGAGTCTGATCATATTGTCTGGTTTTACTGTCAATCGGAAACATGCCAGAGGCATCTCCTACGCCTAGTACTTTCCTGCCTGTTAATTTCCAATGAATGTATCCTGCTAATGTTGTTATGTAAGTAATATCGTTTACGTGTTCTTCTTTGTCTAATACTGCTTCGTAAAGGTGGGAAATGCTCCATCTAAGCGGAATGTTATATTGAAATTCTTTTGTCAGCTTTTTCGCTGCTTTTTCGGTATTGGTATTTCTCCATGTTCTAAAAGGAACTAATAATTCACCATTTTTGTTAAATGCCATGTAACCATGCATCATCGCACTAAAACCAATAGATCCTACTTTTGTAAGTGTTACACCGTATTTTTCTTTTACATCGGAAACCATGGCTTGGTAACTGTCTTGCAAACCCTTCCAGATCGCTTCTTCACTATAAGTCCACAAGCCGTCCTTTAGCTGATTTTCCCATTCATGGCTTCCTTGGGCAATAGGAGCAAAATCTTCTCCAATTAAGACTGCTTTGATTCGTGTAGATCCAAACTCTATTCCTAGAGCTGTTTTTCCTTCTGCAATTTGTTCCTTGTAATTCATAATCTTCCTCCTTTTTGGAGCCGTATACTGGCTTTCCTATATTATAGCTTTTTCAGGTTTTTACATCAATGCAACTTTTTTTGAATTTAGTTAAAAAATTGCTCTTTTTATTATTGTTATTTCATTTTGTACAATATATAATAAAACTAACTTTTACCAATAAAACAACGGAGGAATCCATATGCTTCATATCACTTCTTTAGATGATGGATTAGCACTCTTTAAAGCACTTGGATCTGACATTCGGATTGAAATCATTAAATTGCTTCTTGAAAATAAACAGATGAATATGAATGAATTAGCCAGCAGCCTTAATATTACAAGTGGTGCTTTAACAAGCCACATGAAAAAACTGGAAGCTTGTAAAATTGTAGAAACAGCCAATGTAGCATTGGGACATGGCAATCAGAAAATCTGTTCCATTTGTCTAGATAAAGTAATTATTGATTTTGAAGCTCCAGAGCAGTTACATAATATATACGATACCTCAATTAAAGTTGGGCATTATAGTGATTACCAGATTTTTTCGACTTGCGGGCTTGCTTCTGCACACACTTTGCTTGGAGAAGTAGATGATGCACGTTATTTCGCCCACCCCAATCGCTATGAGGCTGATATTTTATGGTTTGCAAAAGGATTCGTAGAATATGAGATCCCTAATTTTGTTCCTTTCCATCAACAGATAACGCAGATTTCCATATCTGCTGAATTAAGTTCAGAAGCACCTGGCATTAATAATGTATGGCCTTCTGACATCAGTTTTTATCTGAATAATGTATACATAGGTTCCTGGACATCCCCTGGTGATTTTGGTGACGTACGTGGCATTTTAACACCAGACTGGTGGTATGACAGCTGGAATCAATACGGCTTACTCAAAACGATTGTCATTAAAGATAATGGAGTATTTATAGATGGCACTAAGATAAGTGATAAAACCATACAGGACTTTCATCTGGATTACAAAAGTACTTTGCATTTTAAAATGGCTGTAAACGAAGATTCTGAACATGTTGGCGGCCTGACTATTTTCGGAAAAACTTTTGGCAATTATGGACAGGATATCAAAGTCAGGATGCATTATGCTCCTATTGATGAGACTTAATAATAATCACAGTCAAAAAAACCATCTCTTGAATCTTGATTCAAAAGATGGTTTTTATTCTACCACTTCTTATACGGACACTTTTGTTTTTTTACAGCTGCCCGCAATGCTACATAACATCCACAGGCACCACATAATCCTTCTTGAAAATGCCTGCATTCCTTGCATACCTTAAGACGTTCCTCTAACACCTGGTTTTCCGCCTTTTCGTCTTCTGGTATTCCTTCAATATAGGTCTCTAGATAATCTGCCATCTTATCTGAAATATTCTCCCACATAAGACAGCGTCTGCATATCCGTTCCGCCATATTTTCTATTTACTGCAAATGCGAAGTTCTACTACACTGCAGGCTGGCATCTGGATTTTCATAGTATTGCCGCTAACTTGGTATTCTGTAAATGGCTTTTCTGTTACATTTTCTGGATCTTCAAAGGTATTGCAAGCAAGCATCTGCCCCGTTACCACATTTGCTTCAGCCACTTCCAAAGCTCCTTCTCCACCATTTAGTAAAATTTCCAGATCCTGTACTTTATCTGCTGATAAATTATTCAGTGTAACCGTAATAATTCCCTCTTCATTTTCTGAAACAGACTCGGTTACTGCTGGTACTTCCCACTCTTTTACTCCTACTTGTTCCACTCCTGACAGGGTACTGTCAAGAAGTTTTGCCCCTTGATGATGACGGTACATGTGGAATACATAGTATGTTGGCGTTTTTATCATATCTGGACCTTCTGTTAAAATAACAGACTGCAGAACATTGATGGTCTGTGCAATATTTGCCATCTTCACTCTATCACAATGTTTATTAAAGATATTTAAGGTGACACCCGCTACCAAAGCATCACGAACGGAGTTCTGCTGATACAAAAATCCTGGATTTGTTCCTGGTTCAACGTCATACCAGCATCCCCACTCATCTACAATCATTCCAATTTTCTTTTCTGGATCGTATTCATCCATAATGGTACCATGACGAGTTACCAGTTCATCCATGTACATTGCTTTCTTCAATGTCTTGTACCACTCTTCTTCTGTAAACTGGGTTGCACTTCCTTTTTCCTGCCATGTGTTAGGCACTGTATAGTAATGAAGGGAAAGTCCATCCATAAATCCGTGAAATTCTGGCTGTGCATGCTCATGTGTAGTCGCTAACACATCCTTTGTCCACTTATAGTCATCTGAATTAGCACCACAGCAGACTTTCTTAACTGGTTCAGCAGAATTGTAATTCCGGATATAAGTCTGGTATCTGCGGTACAAGTCCCCGTAATACTGTGGACGCATATTTCCACCACAGCCCCAGTTTTCATTTCCAACTCCAAAATAATCTACTTTCCACGGTTTTTCCTGCCCATTGGCTTTTCTTAAATCTGCCATTGGAGATACCCCGTCAAATGTCATATATTCTACCCATTCTGACATTTCCTGTACGGTTCCGCTGCCAACATTTCCATTTATGTACGTTTTACATCCTAACTGCCTGCATAGTTCAAAATACTCATGTGTACCAAAGCTGTTATCCTCTAATACACCGCCCCAGTGGGTATTGATCATTTTCTTTCTGTTTTCTTTCGGTCCAATTCCGTCTTTCCAGTGATATTCATCTGCAAAACATCCTCCTGGCCAGCGAAGCACAGGAATCTTAATCTCTTTTAAGGCTTCTACTACATCGGTTCTCATTCCATTTACATTAGGTATTTCCGAATCTTCCCCCACATAAAGTCCTTCGTAGATACATCTGCCTAGATGCTCTGAGAAATGTCCATATATTTCAGGTGCAATAGTGCCCTTTGGCTGTTCACGATTGATAATCAGTTTTGCCATGTCTGTTCTCCTTTTCCACAGTATTTTAAAATTAGTAAAACTACTTTACTTATATCTAAATTATAATGGACTGGTTCTGTTTTTCAACCGCTTCCACTAAGAAAATTCAGTTTTGTCAGTATGAACAAGAACATCTCCTGTTTTTCACCATTTTTAACAAATGAAGATTTATTTAAAAACTATATTTTTCCACATGTTCCATACTTTGCCTTTATAAATTGCACAATACGCTCCCTTGACTTTTCAGGTGCTTCTTTATAACAGGATGTGACAAAATCATATCCCCACAATTCTTCTGGAGTTCCATAGTATCCAATATGCATTCCATATTCTTTTCCCTTTTTACTCCGTTTTCTTTGGAAATCCTGTACAGTTAAATACATCTGCATTTGCAGCTCTGTTAAAATCCCCTCAAAATTCTTTTCCCCTCCCTTGCCAAATCCTGCTTTCTGTTTTATGGCAATGGAAGAAATGATTTTTTCATTCTCGTATAAATCCATAATTTTTTTGCAACGCTGTTTCGCCATTCCTTCCTCGTATAGACTGTCAAAATCATATCCATCTCTTCTGTAATTTGCAAAAACAGGGAACCATTCTTTTGCAATAAATCCGGCTTTTTTATTAAAAAACTTTCCGTAGGCAATTTTCCCTGACTTTATTACTTTCATCCGCCAGTCCCAAGGATCTTCTAATTCCCCTGACCACCATGCTTTTGCTGCCGTATGTTCTTCTACCGAAAAACCAGCTACCTCATTTTTAAATAAAGGCAGAAAACCCACTTCCAAAATATAATCTTCCAATTCCTGTGCTGTGGAAATTCTTTCGGGAGCATCAATGGAAAGCCCCTCCATAATCCAGTAACCATCTTGTTTTACCATAATTCCTCCAACTTACCATGATAACTTCTATTCTTTATCACTTTGCGCATTTTTATAAAATAGCTTATCATAGATTTATCACATTTACAAATTAATTAGGAGGTTCTTAAATTGAAAATGAATAAAAACCAGTTTTGTCCACTTCCTCCAATGGGGTGGAACAGTTATGATTATTATGATACAACCGTTGACGAAGAAGCAGTCCGTAATAATGCAAAATACATGGCACAACATTTAAAAGACTATGGCTGGAATTACATTGTGATTGATATTCAATGGTATGCACAGGGTGCTGGAACGCAGCG
This sequence comes from [Clostridium] polysaccharolyticum, assembly GCF_900111595.1. GTDB lineage: Bacteria > Bacillota > Clostridia > Lachnospirales > Lachnospiraceae > Clostridium_AI > Clostridium_AI polysaccharolyticum. Next base: position 16,001 of record NZ_FOHN01000036.1, read on the forward strand.
TGACAAACATCAGTACATTCCATTTTCCCAATTAGAAATGGATTCCTATTCTCGCCTGCTTCCGGATCCAGAACGTTTTCCATCATCGAAAAATGGGGCTGGTTTTAAACCCTTAGCTGATGATATACATAACCTGGGGCTTAAGTTTGGCATTCATATTATGCGTGGAATCCCTCGTATTGCAGCCCACCATCACACTCCAGTTCTAGGCTGTTCCTTAACTGCCAATGAAATCGCTGATCCATCGTCTATCTGTGGATGGAATCCCGATATGTATGGTGTCCGCAATACAGAAGAAGGACAGCGTTATTACGATTCTCTATTAGAACTTTATGCTTCCTGGGGGGTAGATTTTATCAAATGTGATGACATCTGCAATACCAACATGTATAAGCATAATCCGTATTCTGCAAAACACGAAATTGAAATGCTCGCTCATGCCATTGATAAATGTGGCCGTCCAATTGTTCTTTCTCTTTCTCCTGGACCAGCCTTAATTGAACAGAGTTTTCATTATGAAAAATACGCCAATATGTGGCGAATTACTGATGATTTCTGGGATAACTGGGATTTGCTAAAAGATATGTTCCACCGTTGTGCATTGTGGAAAGACCATGTAAAAGAGGGGTGCTATCCTGACTGTGATATGCTGCCTCTAGGATACCTTGGCAAAGGTTTTGGCCATGAACGCCAAACTAGATTTACCCAAGCAGAACAGCGGACTATGATGACCTTATGGTGCCTGTTTGGTTCTCCTCTTATGATTGGTGCCGAACTGACAAAACTGGATTCCTGGACGCTTTCTTTACTGACCAATGATGCCATCCTAAATCTTAGGACTCCACATTGCAAGCCAGCTTTGTTAGAGTTAAATGACTGTTTTTCTATCTGGACGGTTTATAATGAAATAGAAAAAAATGCTTATGTGGCACTATTTAATCTAAGGGATACAGAAATGGAATTCTCCGTCTCAAGAGAAGAACTATTGAACTCTTTCCCTGAAAATATAGATTTTACACAGCTTAAGGAATTATGGGCTGGCCAGCTTAAACCTTGTACAGATGCTGTCATCTGTACTTCGATTGCTGCCCATGACACCTGCATTTATCAGCTTTTATAGTTTTTTCTCTCTCAAGCTGTAAAAGGTACTGCTTTACGTTAATACCACCACCAAATCCACCTAGTGAGCCGTCCGCATTGATGACCCGATGACAGGGAATTACAATCATAATTGGATTTTTGTTATTGGCGCCACCAACTGCACGGCACGCTTTTGGATTATCAATCATTCTCGCAATCTCTACATAGCTTCTCGTTTCTCCATATGGAATCTTACAAAGCGCATCCCATACCTGCATCTGAAAATCCGTTCCTGCTATTTTAATTGGTAAATCAAAGCTGCTTCTTTTTTTCTGAAAATATTCTTGTAACTGTTTATGAACTTCTTTATGAAGGCTGGTTTCCTGCTCATCCTTTTCTATTATGGAATCCATATAAAGTCCAGCCAAATATCCTTCTTCGGTTTCTACACACATCCTTCCGATAGGAAAATCATAATGGAATTTTTTTGACATGGCAACTCACATCCTTTCCAGTAACTTAAAATACAAAAAACCAAAATCAAGTGATTGATTCTGGCTTTTCGCATTGGTATTTTTATTTTATATGATAATATGGCCTCATTAAAACATCTCTTGCTTCTAAATATTCCTTAATCTCCTGTACGGTAAAGTTTCTTGGAAGTCTTGGGGAATATAGCATGGAACTGATAATGCCAGCAGAAGCACCTGTTTTTGTAAATACATCATATAAATGTTCAGGCTTTCCAGCACCACCAGAGGCAATAACAGGAACCGTTACTGCATTACAGATCTGTTCGGTAATCTCCAAGTCATATCCGTTATGGGTTCCGTCGCAGTCGATACTATTGACAACGATTTCTCCTGCTCCTAGTCCTTCACCTCGTTTTGCCCACTCAATGGCATCCATGCCAGTAAACACTCTGGCACCATCAATTGCAATTTCATATCCGGAAGGAATCTTAAGGCTTTTTTCAACTTTTTTCACCTGCATGCTTAATACGATACACTGGGAACCAAAGGCTTTCGCACCTTCGTTAATAATCTGAGGATTGCGGACTGCCATGGAATCTACACTGATCTTTTCCGCACCAGCTTTTAATACCTCATACATATCAGATATGCTTTTAATGCCACCGCCAACAGTAAATGGTACAAATACTTCCTTTGCAACCTTTTCTACCATGGCTAAATCTATTTTTCTCTTCTCCGCACTTGCCTTTACATCATAGAAAATAATTTCATCAATCTGCAGATCATAATTTTTCTGTGCTGCAGTCTCTACTTTTTCAATATCAATGTTATCCTGAAACTGGCTTGCCTTTGTAACCATGCCATTGATTACATCAAAACATGCAATTAATCTTTTTGCTAACATTATAAGGCACCTCCTAGCTCACAAAACTGTTTCAATACTTTTAGTCCAACTTCTCCACTTTTTTCAATGTGGCACTGGGAAGCGAAAATGTTATCATGCTGAATCATTGCCGTAAATTCACCATTATAATCAGAAACCGCCAGTAAATCTTCTTTATTCTCTGGAACTGCATAATAGGAATTAACAAAATAGAAATAAGGATGTTCTCCTAAATCTTTTATCATCGGACTTTCTTTTTTGAATACCAGTTCATTCCAGCCAATCTGAGGAACTCTTACTTTCTTCCGATCAAATCCAACTACTTTTCCTTTTAGCCAGCCAAGACAGTCTACATCACCCTCTTCGCTGTATTCAAAGATAATCTGCAGTCCTACGCAGATTCCTAAGAAAGGTATTTTCTCTTCCAATACCTTTTTCTCTAATGCCTCAATAATTCCAATCTCACGTAAAGAATCCATAGTAGCACCTGCTGAACCAACACCTGGCAAAATAATGCCTGTTACCTCATCTAGGTCATCTGCATTTCTTATGTACTTACAAGGAACACCAATTCGATTACATGCATTTAATACACTATGGGAATTACCTGCCTTATAGTCTACAATACCAATCATCACATACCTCCAGAAACTTTATATTTTAATGTTGTTACAACCGAACTTTTTCCCTTAATTTCTAGACTGTTCTTTGCATTATATTTTATAAGTATAGCATTCGACATAGTAAAATGCAATGCTTTCCTACTTAGTACTCACAGTAAACGCATCTGATTATTGTAAATTTTCTATTTATTTCCCCTTTTCTATTTTACGCATCTGCACTGTTTCCCTTTCTTGCACGGCTTTCATCCTCTCGGTAAGCAATATCCAGTCCCCAGTGCAGGGCATTCTCTATTTTCCAGTGCTTTCTTTTCCCTTTTCCGAACTCCTCCGCACTCATTCCTTTTTTGCTGAATGTGGCATAACTGTAGCTTTCTGTGGTTTCTCCTCCCTTTTCCACTTTCGTATGGCACATGCCTATCCCCTGAAGTCCTTTCCAGTCTTTTTTCTGTTCCATCCACTCTATATCATGTTCTACATAATATTCCCTTTCCTCGATTCTTCCATGTTCCCCGCTGTATTCTTTGTAATAACAGCCTTTCTTCGCCATCGCTTTCTTTTCTGCTGGCAGTACTCCTTCTTTAAAGTACAGCGAAATATCTTCGTAAAGACGGGGCTGGTTTTCTTTTACCTGCAGGATATAATCCGCTTCCTGGCTGATAATCGTTTCTGCTATTTTTGTCTGCGTCCCCATTGCATCCATTGTCACAATGCATCCCTTGAGCTCCAACTGTTTCAGCAGTTCCGGAATCGCTGTGATTTCATTGCTTTTTTCTTCTGTCCTGCATTGTCCCAGTACAATTCCATTTTCCACTGCCCATGCACTTACCACATGAATTGCACGTTTTCCGCTGGAACCATCCATGCTCCTTCTTACCGTTTTCCCATCAATCGCTACTACTCCTTCGATTTTTTCCGTTACAGCCTCTACCCATTCGATAAAAACTTTGTGAAACTGTTCCGGCTTTATCATGGAAAAAACACGGTTAAATGTGTCATGGGACGGTATGCCGTTTGGCAGTTCCAGAAATCTTTCCAGCCATTCCTTTTTGGCATGTCCCCAGTTCTCCATATCATCCCATGTGTCCGCTCCACTAATAACGGAAAGTATGGCAATTGCCATAATATCCAGAAAATTATGTCTCCTATTATAATCTGCCCTTGGATCTTCCACACCTTCAAGGCATTCTAGTAATGTTTTTCCAATCATCATTTTCACACACTCCATCTAGACTTGATAGAGTTTATTCTATACGAATGTATCAGAATTGTCTGCTTTTTTTATATAATACTATAGGAATCTTCCTGTGAATAGAGGGAAAATCATGCGTTTACCGTGACTTAGTACTTTCCCTTAAACCAAATCACTTTTCTCAAATTTTTTTCTTGCAATTGCCAGTAATATCATACTATATGTGAAAAGAACAATTGCCATATTAAACAAATCTTTAGCATTATGCACATCTGACATTGCCAAATAGCGAAATGGCAATATGTTATTTAACACATTAATACTTATAAATGATTCTATCATGTTATTTGCGAATAGAACAATACTACTAAGCAACAATGCAAATACGCCTTTCCTCAAGAATATAACTGTTATCATTGTAAGTATTATATAAAATACTAGCTTTATTGCAAATATCATATATATTCTGCCAATCTCAACATACTGATTTATTTGACATACATTCCCATTTACTATTTTTACTCCTACCCCCATACTTTTCCATCCAAATGCAACTAAACCACAAGCCATACTTATTGCAAAATAAGCCAACAACAATCCTACTGCATATAGGTAACAAAATAATACCTTTATATAAAAGAGTTTAAACCTAGTTACGCCAGTCATTAGTAAATTTTTCCAAGTTCGTACCTCATACTCACTCGCAATAGCACTTGTTGTGGTAAACTAAAGTTGTAACACCTCTACCTAATAAGATATAATCTTATAAAGGAAGAGAGGATACAATTATGAGAAAAAATTATGAACCAGAAACAAAAAAGCAAATTGTCCGCCTTCATCTAGAGCAGGGAAGAACCATCAAAAGCCTTTCAGAAGAATACGGAGTATCAACTGCCAGTGTATCTAACTGGGGCAATCAGTTTCGCAAAGAATGCCAAAATAATAGCCAAGCCAAAGAAGAATACGATTCCATGCAGGAAATATTAAAACTCCGAAAGGAACTTGCTGAAGCACGCAAGGAAAATGAGTTTTTAAAAAACGAAAATCAGCAAGCTGATTATGGCATTTTTTGCGAAGGAGATCGATTAGAGGCTTATCGATTCATCCAATCCTATCATGAAATCTTTGGAACTAGATGGCTGTTACGTAAGTTTAACATCTGTCC
>NZ_FOHN01000043.1 GCF_900111595.1 [Clostridium] polysaccharolyticum
TTGTTAGGGCATGGCCCTGTTTCTCATTGTGGAGTTTTTCCCAACGGAAAAATGGAACTTTGAGAAACGAATAAACCACCTGCTATGCGGGTGGATGGAATTGCTTAAGCTTACAGAAAAAAACCTCCAATGATATAATAAATGCAGGTTCGCCAACCGCATTAATCAAAGGAGGTATCCAATATGGATGTTAATAGTTTATCACATACAAAGTGGAATTGTAAGTATCATATCGTATTTGCACCAAAATATCGCAGAAAGATAATATATGGAAAACTTTATAGGGATATAGCAAGTATATTGAGTACACTATGTAAGAGAAAAGGAGTAAAAATTGTTGAAGCAGAAATGTGTCCAGACCATGTACATATGTTAGTGGAAATACCACCAAGCATGAGTGTTGCGCAGTTTGTAGGGTATTTAAAAGGAAAAAGTACACTAATGATATTTGAAAGGCATGCAAACCTCAAATATAAATATGGAAACAGACATTTCTGGTGCAGAGGATATTATGTAGATACAGTGGGGAAAAATGCGAAGAAAATACAAGAATATATTCAAAATCAATTAAGAGAGGATTTAGAATATGATCAAATGACATTAAAAGAGTATATAGACCCGTTCACGGGTGAGCTAGTAAAACCAAACAAATAATATGAGCCCAGGGGCTTATGTAGGGAAATGTCTAGCAATTGGCGAACCTTCGATGAGTCTTTAGACTCAAACGCTGGTAATGAGCCCTTATAGGGCGTGAGCAAACCACCAGTTAAGCCGGTGGTTTTGATTTATGCTATTGTTTTTATTTGTAAAGCTGCTGATATTAAGTTAATAAAAGAGATTATATCTAAAATTGGAGAATATTCTATGCTAATGTGGTTTTTGTCTTGCATTTTTTATGATAATTGTAAAGATGTCTTTCAACCTGTACTTTATTAGCTGTATAATCCAATATTAGTAACGATTTGGGGATTGGTTATGTGCTTTATTGTTTCATATTTCTTGGATATTGGTATTAAGAAAATTCAAAATATAAAGAATAAAAAAATTTTTAGATAAGTATCTTTTGCTTTTTCAAAGGCTTATTCAGGAATTGCCGTTAAATGGTAGATTTAGTTCTGGATAAGTCTTTATTTTCTGTATGAAATTGGATTTGCGAGAATGAATATCATATAGCATTTGTTAGTGTGTTTTGTTATAATATATGTATTTACAAAAACGATAATAAAATCCTATTTCTAATATTTATCTTATCAGAATCCACAAAATGAAGATAAGGAGCTGAATAAATGAATATCAATAAAAACCCGAATATTAAGGTTTATCAACTGAATGCTTTTGCACAATGTATCATTGCAAATCATAAATCCTATAAGGAATGGCATTATAACAATTATATACAGATTTTTGGATGGTTTTTAGATGGAGAAAAGAATGAACATGACAACTGTATTTTAGCGTATCTGGCAGGAAATATTTTTGGATACATTCCTTTGCTTACTTATGATAATTTTTCCGATCAGCTTGTGGAAACCAAAAAGGAAGACGTACTGTCCCTGCTTCGTGAGTACTTAGAAGAAGACATGGTATGGTACCTGTTTCTGGATCAGTTCTATACAAAGGAGGAATTAGCATATCAGAACAGGCATTATATACGGGATGTTTTATTACATAAAGATAATGGAGAAAATTTTGAATATGTACAGTTTGATAATGGCTTTTACAGCAATCATAAAGCAGATGAAGCTTCATTTCTGAAGGCTCTTACAAGCCATGATGCCAACTGTTTATACCGGATAAAATTAAATCATGGTATTTCGTATCAGTTCCAGCTTCCAGTGCTTATTGAGATGTTAAAGGATTATGTCTATTCAAGGGACAGCAGGGAAAGGATAGACTTGTATCTGAAAAAAGATATGTTCCATAGTGATGCTGTTTTTGGATTCCAGAAGGGAACAAAGTATTACTTTGGCATGGATGTTTATAAAATGCTGATTAAGAAAATGGAGTTTTGCATGAAGACAAGGGAGAGTCTGGATGGTGATATGTTTCATGTTATGTATGAACACAAAGTGCATCTGATTCATACAATTCGGTACTGCAAGGAAAATGGGTATCTGGAAGAAAGCCTGGCGGACTCCTTAATGAAGCGTTTGGGACAGATTGCAGAACGTCTTTATAGTATTTTATACCAGGTTATGCGACGGGATTTTTCGTATAAACAGCGAAATCTGGCAGGAGTGATTAAGGAATATGAGGATATTGCACAGAAGGAGAAAAAAATGCTATTGGAACTGATTGAGGAACTGGAGAAGAACTGCAAAGAACAATAGCCAAAATCTGAACTGGTTAATCGTACTTGTTTGTATGAATGAAATATAAATAATATTTTTTACAGTTTATGATGAAAAATGAGAAAGCCTCCATCAGTCCATCGCGCTCAGTCTATGTATGTTTTTCTGGCAGAGAAGGATGATCGTTTAGCAGAAGCATTTCGTACAGGTTAGAAAAAACTGCTAAAAAGGTTTCTGCGCCAGAGAAAATACAGTCTGCGAAGGAACTGATGGATCTTGCAAAAGCAGAACAGATTATTTTAAGACTAGCACATTTGCAAGAAGGATTGGTGAATTCGAGTGTCCTTGCTAAGTTCAGGGTGAAAGGATAAGGCGATTTGATTCTTATATTGAACAGCAACGATATGCTGGTCAATTCTGGATAGAATTTCAACGTTATCTTCTACATCTGTAATATAAGGTGCTCGAATAAATATCATTGGAAAGTTTGAAAATCCTTTTATGGAAGAATCTGTACAAAAGCTGGAAAGCTGTCTGCCGTATGCATTTCTTTTGACTGTTACGGGAAGGGTTCCAAGGTGAACCGTATGGTCATGTTCAATATTCTTGGCCAGAAGAATAAGTCCAGCACAAGTAGCTAGTGTAGGAAGACCATCTGAAATCATTTCTTTTAGAGGCTCTAACATGTCTAATTGCCGAAGCAGGCTGCCTTGTACAGTGCTTTCTCCGCCGGGGAAAATAATTCCACTAATTCCAGATAAATCTGATTTCTGTCTGAGTTCTACGCATTCTACGCCAAGTTTCTGGATCATGTCTTTCTGTTCGATAAAAGCTCCTTGAACTGCAAGTACACCTATTTTCATTTCTATTTACCTCGTTCTTCCATGATAAGCTGAATTTCGCTAGGATTAATGCCGACCATGGCTTCTCCTAAATCTTCGGATAATCTGGCAATTAAGCTGGAATCTGTAAAATTAGTAACAGCCTGTACAATGGCAGAAGCACGTTTAGCTGGGTTTCCTGATTTGAAAATGCCAGAACCTACAAATACGCCTTCTGCACCTAATTGCATCATAAGAGCAGCATCAGCAGGAGTTGCAACACCACCAGCAGCAAAATTCACAACTGGAAGTTTACCGTTTTCGTGTATGTATTGTATCAGCTCATATGGAACTTGAAGTTTTTTTGCCTCTTCAAAAAGTTCGTCACTTTGCATGGATTTTACTTTGCGTATCGCTGCATTCATCTTTCGCATATGTCGCACAGCCTGCACAACATCACCAGTGCCAGGTTCTCCTTTGGTTCTTATCATAGAGGCACCTTCCTGAATTCTTCTAAGTGCTTCTCCTAAATCCCTTGCACCACATACAAAAGGAACTTTAAACTGGGTTTTGTCGATGTGATACACATCATCAGCAGGAGAGAGTACTTCGGATTCGTCAATATAATCGATTTCAATAGCTTGTAATATCTGAGCTTCTACAAAATGGCCAATGCGGCATTTTGCCATAACGGGAATGGATACTGCTTCCTGAATGCTTTTAATCATTTTGGGATCGCTCATTCTGGAAACGCCTCCAGCTGCTCTGATATCAGCAGGGATTCGTTCTAATGCCATGACGGCACATGCTCCCGCTTCTTGTGCAATTTTTGCCTGTTCTGGGGTAGTGACATCCATGATAACGCCACCTTTTAACATTTGAGCTAATCCTCTATTTAATTGTTGTTGTGTCTGGTTCATAATCTATATGTCCTCCTTGAACTTTGTTTGAAATAATAGTATAGTAGAAGTGGTAATAAGAAAATACTCAAAAAGGAAAAAAAATAGATGCCAGATTGGGAGGAGCATAATGCTTACATATAATTTTGAACAGATAGAAGGACCTCTTTATGAATACATTTATAAATGTATCAAAAGCGACATAATTACTGGAAGACTACAGCCAGGAGAAAAACTGCCATCAAAACGCAGCTTTGCAAAGAATAATGGGATTAGTACCATTACGATTCAAAATGCATATGACCAGTTAATCAGTGAAGGGTATATTTATTCTTATCCTAAAAGGGGTTACTATGTTGCAAAGATAGACGGCATGAAAGAGATTCCAAAAACTGCCAATTTTTCATTAAGGATAAAACTGCCTAAAGAACCAGAATCCTATGCCATTGATCTTTCTAGTAATCGTACCAATCCGGATAATTTTCCATTTTCAGTCTGGGCAAAACTATGTAGAGAGATTATCACCAGCAGAAGCAAAGAATTGATGGAAATCTCACCAACAGGTGGAATATTAGAACTTAGATCCGCTATTGCAGAACATCTGCGTTCTTTTCGTGGCATGCTAGTAGACCCAGACCAGATAGTGATAGGAGCGGGAACAGAGTATTTATATAGTTTGTTTATTCAGCTTATTGGCGAGGACAAAATATATTGTATAGAGAATCCAGGATATAAGAAAGTTATGCAGATTTATAAGCAGCATAAGATTTTATGTAAGTATATTGACGTAGACGACAATGGGATTACTATGGAAGGGCTTAGAAAATCGGGGGCTGATATCGCACATATTAGTCCGACACATCATTTTCCAACAGGAATTACGATGCCTGTGAGCAGACGATATGAATTATTAGCATGGGCGAATGAGAAAGAGGGAAGATATATTATTGAAGACGATTATGACAGTGAATTCAGGCTTAATGGAAAACCAATTGCACCGTTATTCAGTATAGATGCATGCGAAAAAGTAATTTATATGAATACCTTTTCCAAGTCCTTAACGCCGACTATAAGAATCAGCTATATGATACTTCCCGTACATCTTGTGAACCAGTTTTATGAACAGCTTTCTTTCTATTCCTGTACGGTGTCCAATTTTGAACAATATACTTTAGCAGAGTTTATCAAACGAGGTTATTTTGAAAAGCACATTAATCGTATGCGCCTCCATTACAGCAGAAAGAGAAAGCAGTTAATCGAACTGATAGAACGAAGTCCGTTAAAAGAATGTGCAAGTATCCTTGAAAATGATTCAGGGCTGCATTTTCTTCTTCGATTAAAAACAGATATTCCAGATCGGGAGATTGTGGAACGGTTAAAAAGACAAGGAATTCGAGTGAAAGCATTATCAAGTTATTTTCTTACCAAGGAAGTGAAGGAGGAGCAGTCTCATTTGTTTCTAATTAATTACTCCAACATACAGGCAGAACAGGCGGCGTCTGCCTTTGAAGCATTTTATAGGAGTTTGTAAAAAGGATTAGAAAAGGACCCAATGAGTCAAACAGGAAATAAGGTTTGATTTATTGGGTCTTCTTATTGTGCTGATATGGATTATTTTGTGAGATAGAGAAAATATTTCTATAAAACGGGTTGACTTTTGAAATGAAAGTGATATTATAATGATATCAAATAAATTTAGGAGGTATTGGTTATGAAGGAAAAAATATATAAAAGCAAGAAAAATGGAATGCTTGCAATGTTACTTATTATTTTATTACTTTTAGCAGCGGCTGCTCTAGTAGTTCTTGGAGCAGTGGAAGAAGAGTCTGGTGCGGGATATGGAGTCGCTCTTATTGTTATGGGAGGAATCTGGCTTATTATTGGATGGATTCCTTTCTGCGGATTAAAAGTAATCAAACCACAAGAGGCGTTAGTATTGACTTTGTTTGGTGAATACAAAGGAACGATTCGAGAACCTGGATTTTATTTTGTGAATCCGTTTTGTACCGCATTAAATCCAGCAGCAGGAACTAGATTAGCTCAAAGTGGTGATACCACACAGAAAACAGGAAGCGAAACTTTAAATCACGATCAGGTGCTAGGAAAGAAAATTTCCTTAAAAGCAATGACTTTAAACAATGGCAGACAGAAAATTAACGACTGTTTAGGTAATCCAGTAGAAATCGGAATTGCTGTAATCTGGAAAGTGACCGACACAGCAAAAGCAGTTTTTAACGTAGACAATTACAAAGAATATCTTTCTCTACAGTGTGATTCAGCCCTTAGAAATATTGTAAGAATCTATCCATATGATGTAGCCAACGATGTTGACACAACAGGAGATGGTCAGGCAGATGAAGGAAGTTTACGTGGGTCATCCGAGATAGTTGCACAACGAATTAAAGAAGAAATTCAAAGTAAAGTTTGGGAAGCCGGTCTTGAAATTGTAGAAGCAAGAATTACTTACCTTGCGTATGCACCAGAAATTGCATCCGTTATGCTTCAGCGTCAACAAGCAGCTGCAATCATTGATGCTAGAAAGATGATTGTAGACGGGGCAGTAGGAATGGTAGAAATGGCATTAGATCGTTTAAATGAAAAGCAGCTGGTGGATTTGGATGAAGAACGTAAGGCAGCAATGGTTTCTAACCTGCTCGTGGTATTATGCGGCAACCACGATGCACAGCCTGTTGTAAATTCAGGAAGCCTGTATTAGTTATGGGAGCGAAGAAACAAGTACCACTCAGACTTTCTGAAAAATTGTATGCCGCTATCGCCGCCTGGGCAGAAGATGATTTCAGATCTGTAAATGGACAGATTGAATATTTATTAACAGAGTGTGTAAAGCAGCGTAAAAAGGATGGCAAGTACGTGGGTGAGGAAATTGATGTGCCACCAGAATTCGATATTTATTAAGGGGAAGGAGTAACAATAAAGGGTATGAACAAAGAGTATATTACACGAAAACATGTTATAACAGAAATACTTGGGAATATCTGTATCATAGCATCTATTATTTATGTAGTGTATTTGATTGTTACAATTGATGGCAAAATTCCTACTCATTTTAATGGAGCAGGCGAGGCAGACAAATACGGCTCGCCTGCTGTATTGCTAGGTTTGCCAATTACAATGCTTTTTTCTAATTTCGTTATGGCTGTGTGTATGCACTTTTTGCCAAAGGACATGTGGAATATGCCTTTTCGGGTAAATCCTGCGAGGGAATTAAAAGTATATCAGGGTATCAGTTATATGCTTGCGCTTCTTGAATTAGAGTCTGGAGTGTTCACGTTATTCTTTACGGTCAATTTCCGAAATGGTGATAATGCAATGAGGATTGTAACTATGCTATTTTTAGCTGCTGTTATAGCAAGTATTATTGGTGCAATCGTGAAAGCGGCAAGAGATAATAAAAAATAGAATTAAGGAGAACTGAATATATGGTATTTGAAACGGAACGATTAATCATTCGTCCTTGGGAGGAAGCAGACGTACAAAGCTGTTATGAATATGCAAAAGATCCAGCAGTCGGTCCAATAGCAGGATGGCCTGTGCATACTTCCGTAGAAAATAGCAGGGAAATCATTAAAAATGTATTATCTGCACCAGAGACTTATGCTGTTTGCCTGAAAAAAGATAACAGATTGCCACTACTATTGCTTATAAGAAAAAATTATAAGTAATAGTAGCTTTTTTTTATTAGACAGAAATGGAGTTATGGTTTAAAATATAATCATATTAAACACATAGGAATAAAAGGAATATAGTTGTAAAAGAAATAGAGGTGATTGGATGAAGCAGATAGTATGTTTTGGGGATTCAAATACATATGGTTATATACCAAAAGAAGGCACTAGATATCCATGGGGAGTAAGATGGACCAGTATATTAAATGAGAAGTTAGGATTAGAGAAATATCGAGTGTTGGAACAGGGGTTATGTGGCAGAACCACTATTTTTGAGGATCCATTACGTGATGGCAGAAATGGATTGAAAATGCTTCCAGCAGTACTAGAGACTAGTGGACCAGCGGATTTCGTAGTAATCATGCTAGGAACCAATGACCTAAAGACGGTATATGGGGCATCGGCAGAGGTGATTGGAAAGGGAGCAGAAAGATTGATAAAGAAAACGCAACAGTATGCCAAAGACAGTAAAATACTTCTGATTTCTCCAATATTCCTTGGAGAGCAGATTTGGAAAAAGGAATTTGATCCTGAGTTTTCAAAAGCTTCCGTAGAAGTATCGAAACAGTTAGGTGAAGTATATAAAAGGATTGCCAAGAAAGAGAATATAGCATTTTTGGATGCCTCTTCATATGCGAAACCAAGTGATGTGGATCAGGAACATTTAAATGAAGAAGGACATCGTCTGTTAGCACAGGCAATCTATAACAGGATAATAGAATTAGAGAAAGAAATTGCGTGATTTTTATTACGATTTGTAATATAATAGAACCGAAAAAGGAGGATGATTATGGCAGGAAAGGATATTAAAAAGTTACAGGAATTTTTAAGTGAAGCAGGAGCCTACTTTTTGGCTACTATGGATGGAGATCAGCCAAGAGTAAGACCATTTGGAACTGCATTGCTGTTTGAGGATAAAATTTATATGCTAACAGCAAAAGGGAAAGCTGTATCAAAACAGTTAGCTGAAAATCCCAAATTTGAAATCGCAGCTATGGATAAGACAGGAAGATGGGTTCGTGTATCAGGTGTGTTAGTGGAAGATAACCGTGTGGAAGTACAGGAAGCTTTGCTGGAGGCGTATCCAAATTTAAAGGCAATGTACAAGGCAGGGGATGCAAATACACATGCTTTGTACCTATCAGATGTTAAGGCGGTAATCTATTCTTTTACTGGGGAACCAGAAGTATTAGATATATAGTTTATGTTTCTAAAAAGCAGGAACTCTTATGGGCTCCTGTTTTTTTGTTTATTTAGAAAAACGGCATTTGTCAAGAGATAAGGAATCGTTTCATAAGACAAGGAAAGTCGAGAAAATTAGATAGAAGATGTGTAGAATCTTTTCTGTAAGGGAGAACGCTATAATAAGCAGGGTTTTCCTATGTTAAAATCCTGTGTTATAATTGGGTTACTAATGACAATTATATTGGCAGGAAAGGGAAGGTAGAATATGAAAAAGATTGCGTTAGGTAAAACGGGATTATTGGTACCAAATATTGCCGTAGGGTGTATGAGAATTCATGATATAGAGAAGGCTTTGGCAGAACGTTTCCTTGAAAATGCATTAGCCAGAGGAGCCAATTTTTTTGATCATGCAGACATCTATGGTGGAGGTGTCTGTGAAGAAAGATTTGCAGATGCGATTCATATGACCGCTAGTCTGCGTGAAAAAATAATTATTCAGTCCAAATGTGGCATTCGTCCAGGGATTGATTACAATTCTACAAAGGATTATATTGTTACATCTGTAGACAATAGCTTAAAGAGATTGAAAACAGACTATCTGGATATTTTATTAATCCATAGGCCAGATCCTCTTATGGAGCCAGAGGAAGTAGCAGAAGCATTTGAGATATTGCATAACAGTGGAAAAGTACGTTACTTCGGTGTTTCTAACTTTAATCCTATGCAGATTCAGCTTCTACAAAAATATGTAAAACAGCCATTACACATTAATCAGCTGCAGTTTAGTATAACCAATGCTAACATGATTTCACAGGGATTACATGTAAATATGTCAGATGAGGATGCAGTGAATCGAGATGGCAGTGTACTGGATT
The DNA here is from genome assembly GCF_900111595.1 of [Clostridium] polysaccharolyticum. Lineage (GTDB taxonomy): Bacteria > Bacillota > Clostridia > Lachnospirales > Lachnospiraceae > Clostridium_AI > Clostridium_AI polysaccharolyticum. The sequence continues at coordinate 9,758 of NZ_FOHN01000043.1, forward strand.
TTTGCCGTTTAAATGATATGACGATTCAGCCATGGTCTCCATTCCAGCACGGATTCTTTAATGGTGTATTCCTTGGAAATGAAAAATTTCCTGAACTTAATGCTGCAATTGATAAAATTGCAGAAAAATACGGTGTCAGCAGTACGACCATAGCACTGGCTTGGATTTTACGTCACCCAGCACATATGCAGCCAATTGTAGGAACTATGAATACAAGCAGATTCAATGATTGTGTAAAAGCTTCTGAATTGTATTTAGACCGTTCGGAATGGTTTGGCATATACAAGGCGGCAGGAAATACGCTGCCATAAAGGATAAAAATGATAAAAAGAAAAATAGGTATAGGATCAGGAAGGAGATTGGGTATGTTCAATTTTGATTATTTTACACCAACGAAAGTTGCTTTTGGTAAGGATACGGTAAACCGTGTTGGGGATCTGGTAAAAGAATTTGGTGGAAAGAAAGTATTAATTCATTATGGTGGAGGAAGTGTTATCCGTTCTGGTTTAATGGACAGGGTAAAAGCAAATCTTGAAAAAGCAGATATTTCTTATGTAATGCTTGGTGGTGCTGTTCCAAATCCACGTTTGTCTCTTGTTTACGAAGGAATCGAGTTATGTAAAAAAGAAGACATTGATTTTATTCTTGCAGTAGGAGGGGGAAGTGCTATCGACTCAGCAAAGGCTATAGGATACGGTGTGGCTAATGAAGGAGATGTGTGGGATTTTTACGACTATAAAAGAAAAGCAGAAGGCTGTCTGCCAATAGGCGTAGTATTAACACTGTCCGCAACTGGAAGTGAAATGAGTGATTCTTCTGTAATTACCAAAGAAGAAGGTTTAGTAAAACGTGGATACAGCAGTGACTTTGGCCGTCCTAAGTTTGCAGTCATGGATCCAGAATATACCAAGACATTGCCTGAATATCAGACGGCAAGTGGCTGTACAGATATTATGATGCATACAATGGAACGTTATTTTACAAACGGTGGAAACATGGAATTAACCGACCAGATTGCAGAAGGCTTACTTCGTACTGTTATGATGAATGCGAAAATTTTAATAGCAGAACCAGACAATTACGAAGCCCGTGCAGAAGTGATGTGGGCTGGCAGTCTTGCACATAACGGATTAACAGGCTGTGGAAGCAGTGGCGGAGACTGGATGTCCCACAAGCTAGAGCATGAACTTGGTGGTTTATATGATGTGACACATGGTGCTGGATTAGCTGCTATATGGGGAAGCTGGGCACGTTATGTATACAAGAACTGCCTGTCTCGTTTTAAACGCTTTGCAATTCGTGTAATGGATGTAGAACCAGCTGGAACAGACGAAGAAATTGCAATAAAAGGAATTGAAGCCATGGAAGCCTTTTACCGTGAAATCCATATGCCAACCAATTTATCAGAACTTGGAGTAGAACCAACAGAGGAGGAATTGAAACAAATGGCACATAAATGTGCAGTTGGCGTAGGAGGACAATTTGGTTCTGCTAAAGTCCTGAAGGAAGAAGATATGTTAGCAATTTTTGAGATGGCTAACAAGCAGGAGGAGAAAATCAATGAGTCAGGAAGATATTCTGATATTTAATAAAGTGTTAGAGAAAAACGAATGAAGGAGGAACGTTATGGGTTTGAAACTTTCCTTACATAGTGTGACCAGCACAATAAAATCTGTAACACAGACAGTTGCCAAAACAGTAAGCAAAGCAGGAGGCAGCGGAAGCAGCAATAAAACCAGCAGTTCGAATAAATCGAACACCTCAAGTAAGAAGCAGACTGGAGTAAGCAGTAAATCAGCAGGTTCCAATAAGCCGGCCAGTGCAAGTAATAAGGCAAATACGAAATATGTTACCAATGCCCCTGCTTTATACAATGCATCAGGAAAGAAAACAGCCGGAACCAGTGCAGGCTCCCTGAACAGGCCAGCACAAAGTTACGAAGTACAGAAAAAAGCATTGGAAGCAACTAGGAAAAAATCTGTTTTAACAGGAACTACAAATAAGTCAGCTTTAAAACCAGTATCCATCCAAGTTCCCATAACCCAAAAGAAAAAAGATCCAAGCGAAAAAGCAACTTCCAACAATCGTCCTGCCAAGAGCAATACCCATGTAAAAGACTATACCCCAACAGCAAGCAGGGAAGGAGCCGGAAAACCCTTTTACCATTCAGGAACAGTGGCAAAAGGAGTAAAAGGAGTAGCTTCAGGTGTAGCAGGCATGCTTCCCTATGCAGGAGATGTAAAAGATGCACAGGAAGTAATAACAGGAAAAGATCTGATCGCAGGCAAAAAACTAACAAAGGGGGAACGGATTGTTACAGGAGCCGCAGCCATCCTTCCAGCAGTTTCCGGACCAATGTTGAGAACCGCAGGAAAAGGTGCTAAAATAGCAGCAAAGGAAGCCCC
>NZ_FOHN01000045.1 GCF_900111595.1 [Clostridium] polysaccharolyticum
GTCCGAAGAAAAAAGCCAGGATATCAGAAACACAACCCACATAAGGTATTTCCTAATCTTATCAGGCAGGATTTTTCTGCACCGGATGCAAACCAGCGCTGGTGTACCGATTTTACATATTTGTTTTTAAAAGACGGAAGCGTACGCTATAACTGTGCCATTTTGGATTTGCATGACCGAAGTATCATTTCCAGTATTACAGACAAAGAGATCACAAGTGACCTTGCAATAAGAACTTTGAAGAAAGCTCTCCAGTCACAGCCTAAAATAAAAGGGGAACTGATTCTTCATAGCGATCAAGGATCTCAATATACATCTCATGCATTTACAAGCTATTGTGAATCTGTAGGAGTGACTCAGAGTATGAGCAAGGCAGGCTATCCTTATGACAATGCACCAATGGAGCGTTATTACAATACATTGAAAAATGAACTGATTTATCAGCATGAATATAAAACAGACGAGGAACTAAACGTAGCAATTGAAGAGTATGCATACACATGGTACAACCATGTAAGACCTCATTCATACAATGGTTACAAGACACCATTTGAAGCTAGATATAGTAAGTGAGATGATTTAGGGTGTGATGTTACAAAAATGCTTGACCACAACAATATCGCTTCTGCTTAGAAATAAAATATCACAAAACGTAATAATTCCTATTGCAAATACTGTTACCACACTGTGTATTACACGATACATTCTTTTGTCATCTATTATCTTTATTCTTCTTCTCCAATGCTCAAATAATATATCGATCATATTATATGCCATCCATTCCTCTCTAACCTTCATCTTTTATAGAAACCTTGCTGCCTCATTACTCTCGTAAAAAAGAAAGCCATGACACGTTGCCACAGCTTTCACGCTCATACATTTTTAATCACTGCAATTACCATGTAATTGCTAATTTCTTTCCTACCTTTTTAATCATTGCTTTTGCAGCTACAACAAAACCGTAAGAAACAGCTCCCGCTCCAACTACAGTACCCAAAATCGAAATAATAGTCAAAGCCGTTGAACCAGCATCTATAATATCAATAATTTTAGTTGCAGCGGCAGTTGTCACCCCAAGCTGTGCTACAACACCAGAAACCCCAAACATCATACTAAAAATAAGCATAGTTCCAACAGCCAATGCACACTTTTTATTCATATAATCACCTCCTAAAATATTTTGCACACAATACAATACACTTTTTTCCTATTTTGTCAACCTTTTCCTATTCAAATATATTTTCCTTATTACGACATAATCAGTTCCACTTCTGTCTGCTTTGTCATAACTTCAGCTGGAATATAATTTCCTTCCATTTCTTTCCCATTCACCAGAAGCTTCTTGCAGCCTGACTCTGCATGTCCTGGATTCTTCACTACAATATGAAGATGGTTTCCACGGAAATCTTTTTCTATTTCAAAGCTTTCCCAGTCTTTTGGTACAGATGGAGATATCTTTAATCCATAGAAATCCGGACGCATACCCATAATGCCTTCCACACATCCTACCATAATTGTGGAAGCAGTACCTGTAAGCCAGTGCACATGAGAACGTCCAAAGTGAGGACTTGTTTTCCCTTCTGTAAACTGTCCATAGCAATATGGCTCTAGCTTACGGATTTGTGCTTTATCATTCTGGGCTGCTGGTGCATTTTCCTTAAAGTACATAAAGGCCCTCTCCCCATGTCCACGAAGTGCTTCCGCAAGAATAATCCATCCCTGGGACTGTGAAAAAATACCTCCATTTTCTTTTACACCTTGGTTATAAATGACTGCAAGAGCCCCATCAAAGGCATGTGCATGGTATGGAGGATCCATAAGCACTGCACCAAACTCTGTATTTAACTGCTGATTTACCATATCAAGAGCAAGATCTGCCTGTTCATCTGTGGCAAGTCCACTAATTACAGACCAGCTTTGAGGATTTAGCCACATATTTGCTTCTGGATCTGTTCTTTTGCCAATTACCTCTCCCTTTTCTGTAAATCCACGTATAAAACGGTCTTCATTCCAGCACAAATCTTGTATAATATTTTCTAACTTTTTCTGGCTTTCCTCTAAGTATTTAATATACTTGCCATCCTGTTTGTACTGTGCAAACTTTTTAAGAATTGTCATGCCCAGGTAAAACTGAAAAGCCACAAAAGTAGATTCTCCTTTTTTCCCCAGACGTAAACAGTCATTCCAGTCAGCATATAAACCGGCAGGCATGCCATGAATTCCAAGATGGTTCATAGAGAAATCAATTGCCCGTTTCAAATGCTCATATACTGTGCCTTCGTCTTTATTGGCAAAAGGAATTACCTCATCAATAAAATCTAAATTGCCAGATTCGGAAATATATTTATAAACAGTTGGAAATAGCCATAGTGCATCATCCGCACGATAAGCAGGATGTCCTGTTTCCTTTACATAAGATGCATCATCTGGTGTATCCTCATGGCCTGCATTATGAGTGAATTTCACTAATGGAAGCCCACCTCCATTGTCTACCTGTGCTGATAGCATAAAACGTATTTTATCAACTGCCATTTCTGGTGCCAGATGAATTACGCCCTGGATATCCTGAACCGTATCACGATAGCCATAACCATTACGAAGCCCACAGTAAATAAAGGAGGCTGCTCGTGACCAGATAAATGTCATGAAGCAGTTGTATGCATTCCATGTATTAATCATAGTGTTAAACTCAGGGCTTGGTGTATTTACTTGGAAATGAGAAAGTTTTTCATGCCAGTATGTAATCAGCTCTTCCAATTCTTTTGCACATGCTGCCTCTGGATGTTCGTACTCTTTTAAAATAGCTGCCGCTTCTTCATTTTCTTTCATTCCAAGTATAAATGCTATTTCTTTTGTTTCTCCTGGTTCTAATGCAATTTCTGCTGCTAAAGCACCACAGGCATTTTCATTATAGCTTAATGCATCACCTAAATTGCCTGCTTCTACACCAGCTGGATCTGCATAGGAATGATAACGGCCAATAAATTTTTCTTTATCCCCACAGAAGGAAGATACCTTTGCACCAGCAAGGCCAAATACACGATCCGTTGCTGTTTTGTTATCTACCATCTCTCCCTTTTTTAATGTATCTAAGTTACCATGTACTGTCTGGCGGATTCGGTTTTCTTCAAATGCAGTCCTTGTAATAAATAAAGAGTATTGCAGATTCACCAGATCTTCATTGTAATTGGAATTATTGGTAAATTCTGCGTATCCAGTTACCGTAAGGCTTCTTGCTTTCTTACCTGTATTGGTTACCTTTAAATTCCACACTTCATAAGATTTATTAAGAGGAACATAATATAACGCCTCGGAATGAATTTCACTATAATCCGCTAACATTTTTGTATATGCAGTACCATGATGACATTCACTCTTATAAGTTTCTAAGTCTTTTCCTACTGGCTGCCAGGAAGCGGACCAGTAATCTTTACTTTCATTATCACGTATATAGATATACCTGCCTGGCTGATCAAAGTTATTAAATACATAGCGGAGGATTCTTCCGTTTGCTCCTGATTTTGCAAAACTGTATCCTCCTGCATTGTTGGAAATAACTGCACCATACTCTGGTGAGCCTAGATAATTAGCCCAAGGAGCCGGTGTATCTGGCCTTGTAATTACATATTCTCGCTGTTTATCATCAAAATATCCGTAGTTCATACGAATCCTCCTAATTTTTGTATTTTTATCAGACTGCCACCTTGGTTTATGCACCCAAGGTAACAGTGATTGTGTGAATGGAACCGTCTAAGCCTGTGATTGCTTCTTTGGACAGGCTCACTCCATTCTCATCTTTTGTAAGTACTATATGATCATCACATACTGCTTCTTTTACTTTATATGCATCATAATCCAGTTTCTCTGGATTCTTAATCTGGATGCGAAAACTCTTATCCGCAAAACGTAGTGTAAGCAATGCATTTCCATCCCGATCAAACTGTTCTTTTACAAGTTTCGGATTTACTGTAAGTGCTCCTAATTTTCCTTTCACTCCAAAAACTTCTGTAATATAAGTAAGCATATACCAGCTTGCTGCACCTGTCAGGTAATGATAAAGGCCTCTTCCTGATGCATCAAAGTATTCTGGAATTCCAGGGTAGATCTTACTTGTTTCAAAATTAAGGGCATTTTCTGCCAGCGTGGACAATGCAATATGCCCTTCCTTTACAAATCCTCTCTGATACAGAGCGTTAGCATACATAACAGTCATATGTGAAAATACTGCTCCATTTTCTTTTTCCCCATAAGCAAATCCAAACATTCTTCCTAAATCAAATTTTTCTTCGTGGAAGTTCGTGTTAAGGCGATATCCGCCAGCTTCCTTACGATACAAATAACGGTCTGCACTTTTACAGATTTTCGCAACTTGCTCCTTAAGAGCGGTCCTGCTCATAATAGAAAATACCTGTCCTGTCAGCATCATTCTGACACCACTTTCAAAATAGCCTTCTACCGCCTGTTTATGATTATCGTAATAGCTGTTAAACCAGCCTTCTTCCTGATTTTCATCTTTTCCCTGAATCCACTCTGTCTTACGGATGTGTTCCTGCATCCAGGCTGCCTTATGTCTAAGATTCTTTGCCAGACTGCTTACTTCTACCTGAACTGTTTTTCCACTTACATTGTGTCCACAAGATTCCAAATATTCTTTTAATAACGCATGTTTTGCATCAATATCTTCATAAGTTGCCACTTCATCCCGGAGAAGCACTTGAATCTCCTGTAACAGTTCTATCTGCTTCCAGCCAAACCTGATCTCTAACACATCAAGTAAATCTGCTAAGTCATTTAAGTTGCCAGCATATGCACAAGTAAAGGCAACACTTTCTCCATTTTCGCTTGCCATATCCAAAGCATCATTCCAGTCTGCTCCTCTTAACCGGATATGATTATGGGCACCAACCTCATAGAAAGAACATAAATGCTGTAAAAGGAGATGCTCTAAAATGGTTCCCTGATAAACCGTTCCATCTTCTGTTTTCTGTTTCACGCCATATGCAGTATCCCATTCTTTATCTAAGCTGGTTCCACGTTCTTTCTGTTCATCTTTAAAATAAGCCGCTTTCTCTTTTAAAATCTCTATATCACCCGTCTGGTCAATATAAAGTTTTGTGGTCATAAAAGGCCATACTCCATGATCCATCCAGACACGGGCAATCCCATTTCTATCTGCAATAAATTCTCCCTGATGCTCCCCGATAATCGTTGCATTGGTTCCATCAATACGAACTCCGCCGTAATTATCCAGTATCATCTGGCGCACATCACCTGGATCCATAATAAGCAAAGACAGGCAATCCTGCCATAAATCACGCCAGCCTCTTCCGCCACGTCCATAATCATGATGTGGAAGAAAGGAACATCCATAGATTCTTCTTAAAAATGGCTGGAAACTGACCCAGCGCATAAAGCTGTCCATCTCAATATTTCCTGTGTGATAACCTACATTTACTTTTTCTTTCCAGTAAGTTTCTACTTCATTTCTTGCTGCCGCCACCTTAGCTTCTTTGTCATATGATGCCATTACTTCATCAATTTCTTCTGGTTTGTCTGTTATGCCAAGAACAACGGTATAAGAAACGGATTCTCCCGGCTGTAACACAGCTTTTGCAAAACGGATTCCACCAAGGGCTTCTTTTCCCTCTACCGCTTCTCCTGCTTTCATTCCTGGAAGGTCCAAAAGGACTGCTCTTGGATGTGTAAGGCTTCCGCCTTCCCCAATAAAATTCTCCGTTACAGGGTAAAAACTAACAGGTTTTTCTCCTGTACCTGTTACACCACAGATAAAATAAGTCAGCTGGTTTTTCTGATGCCCACGCTCATCAAATGATAAGGTTGGTTTTACTAAAACACCATACTCCTCTGTCCGGATTCTATGTAGCAGTGAAGTAACATGTCTATGATCACGTATATTATCCGCACTTCTTCCAAATACCGGTATTGCTGCTACAGGTGTAATTTCACTTGCATCTGCTCCCGTATTTTCAATGGTAACATGCATAATTTCCACATTATGACCTAATGGAACGAAGGATTCTATTGTGGATTTCAGCTGGTATTTTTTTGACTGTCTTGTAATGGTATGCCACATAAATCCAGCAGTTACTTCACTGTCATCCTGTTCCTTTGTAAATTTACGGCATTCTTCCTCTGCTGATGCTCCTACAGCAGACCAGATTCCTTTTCCTTCTACACGGCACCAGAAGTTTCTGACCGAACGGTTATTGTGCAGATTTTCCACACTAACTGGTTCCATTAAAAATGCGTTCTGGTTTAATTTAATATCTCCTCCAAGATTTGGAGACACTGCACCTTTGATTCCTTTTTCGCCTGCAATCGGAAAATATAAATAATTATAATTTTCAGGCTGTTTCATGGAAAACGTACCTTCATGATCTAAAAACTGAATGAATCCCATTTTTTCCTCCTCAATATAAAACTTCCTAATATCTACTTTCCTTTTACGCAAATACTCGATTCTCTTCTCCCTCTTGCCCACACACTCTCCTGTATTAATTCAAACACTTGATTATTCACGTATCTCTATTATAGTGGCTATTCTTGGTTTCTACAATTAAAATCTGCTTTCCTATTCATTTTTTTTCATTTTCCATAGATATGCCTCTGTTTATATACATTTTGTGCATTTTTTAAATTAGCTAATAGGTTACTTACTGCTCCTGTGTATTGTATAAAGAAGAATATGCCCCCTGCTTTTCCAGAAGTTCCTTATGTTTTCCTTCTTCCACAATACAGCCTTTGTCCATTACCAGAATTTTGTCAGCATCAATAATTGTAGACAGACGATGGGCTATAATAATTCTTGTACATCCCTGCTGCTTTAAGTAGTTAGACAGTTTTGCCTCATTTACATTATCCAAGGCACTGGTCGCTTCATCTAGGACAAGTACTTTTGGCTTTTGGATAAGAGCCCTTGCAAGAATGATTCTTTGACGCTGTCCACCAGATAAATTAAGTCCTCCATCTGATACCAGAGTATGAAACTTTAACGGCATTTCCTCTATCTCTTCATATATGTTCACTATCTTGGTAACTTCTATAACATCTTCCTCTGTGATGTCCTCCCGCTCCAAAACAATATTATCATAGATGCTTTTATTAAATAAAACTGATTCCTGTGGAACGATTCCGAACTGCTTTCTTATATATCCCATATCCAGTTTTTCAGCATCTGCTCCATCATATAAGAGCCTTCCTTCTGTGGGATGATACAATCCTACAATCAGTTTAGCCAAGGTGCTTTTTCCACAGCCTGACTTTCCAACAATGGCTATTTTTTCTCCGACCTGTATATGCAGGGAAATATCTGAAAGAACATTCTGCTCGGTACCTCCATAATGATAGGATACGGATTGAAGTTCTATATCTCCTGTGGAAATATGCTGAAGCTTTTCTGCTTCTTCCTCTTGGTGCAGATTCTGATATGAGATATCCCCTAAACGCTCCATATAAATATTAGACCTTACAAAACTCCAGTAAGTGGAGAAAATTGTTTTTACAAAACCAAAGTAAGAGTTGCTTAAAAAGTATAATGCCATAGCCATTCCCACAGATATTTCTCCTCGTACGGCATAATGGATTCCAAGAAGCAGTACAGTCACAGGTGAGATCATTTCTATGGCAGCACCCAGAACACCGATAATCGTAGTCATTCTCTCACTGGCAAAATACTTCTTCTGGAACACATCAAACTGGCGTTTCCATCGTTCGTAGATATTTTCTTCGTAGGAAACCATTTTAATGGACATAATGGACTGAACGATTTCAATATAAGTAGACTGAAGTTTGCTTTGTTCCCTGACATAATCGTTATTTAATTCAATTGCAGATGGATATGTAAGTGTGGTATACAGTACATTTAAGAAAAACAGAATTAAAACGACAATCCCTATGGTGGTGTTTCTCGAAAAAATATACCCTGTAATTACGATGACAGCTCCCATGTCAACCATACCGCTGATTACCTGCTGTGCAAATAATTCTCTAATAGCAGAACAGCTGTTTAAGGAAAATACCAGTTCCCCTTTGCTTCTTAAATCAAAAAACTGATAATCTGCATGAAGAAGGTCTTTCATGACTTTCGACGTCAGATTCTTATCTATAACCATTCTAAGACGAATCATTGCCATGCTATTAAAAAACATGACCAAAGATGTAAACACTACAAGAAGGGCAAATCCTCTGGCATAATACCAGTATTTGCTTTGTACCATTACATTGTCTACAATGCTCTGCATCAGGGTAGTGGTAAGCAAAGTAACTGCATAACTGATACAGGAGAAAAATGCAACCACCGCATATTTCTTTTTATCCTGCAGAATACACGGCAAAAACATTTTCCATGAAAAGAACTGTTCTTTTTCCTTACGGAATCCTTCTCCTGGTTTTGCTTCAATCAGGGCATTGGAAAATTTCTTTTCAAAATCTTCCAGGCTTAAATGATCTCTTCCTGTTTCTGGATCCACAATCACAGCTTTATTTTTTTCTACTTTTTCAAAAATGACATATTTGGAGGCTTCCCATACTAGAATCACTGGCTTTTTCATTTCTAATACTTCTTTTGCACTTGCCTTCCAGATCTGTGCATCAAAATGGTATCTCGTTAATAACTCACTTAAAACCTGAATTGCCGTCCCATCACGGCCTACATTGATTTCATTTCTTAATTTGGACATAGGAATTTTCAGCCTGTAATAGTCCATAAGCATTTTCACACAGCACAGACCACACTCTGTCTGCTGCAGCTGGGCATAATGATGTATTTTTCTCATATTGTTCTCCTAACATGAATTTTTCTTGTTACACGTACCGAAAAACTAGTCAGTTAAAGTGTACTACATCACCTATACGCACGCAACCAAAAAAAGCAGAACTTTGTATCTTCCATACATTGTCCCGCTTTCTTTTATCAATTTTTACTTTTTTTCATCTGGTCTTCCAAAACTTTTGCTGTAAATTCTCTTTGCTCCCTTTCTGTTATCGTTGCCTTTCCATCTCCATCCTGTTCCCCATAACTTCCAAAGTAACTATGACATCCACCTTGAATCACTTTTTCTACAAAAGATTCTGGCAAATGAGACTGGTTCTTTTTATACTTTTTTTTATCAAGCACCTGATCATTAGAACCGTACAAGCTGATTACCTGCAAATCCGTTTTGCTAATATCAGCAGTTGAATATGCTCCTAGCAGCACAAGTCCTTCAAATTCTTTGGCATGTTTTGAAACATAGAATGCTGCCATTGCACCTCCAAGTGAATGACCACCTATATACCAGTGTGTAATCTTTGGAAACTGCTGCTGTAATCCATCTGCTGCTTTAGAATCAAGTACAGCAAGATTGCCAGGCATGTGTACTAATATGGATAAAATTCCATTTTTAGCAATCTCCTGCATAAGAGGTGCATAAGCTTCATACTGGACTTTTCCTCCTGGATAAAAGATAAAACCTATATCAGGTTCTTCCTCTTTTGGCGAAAATACCATTGTATTTTTACTGATTTTTGATACGGTTACTTTTTCATTAGATTCCACTTGAGACAATGCAAAATCCGATGCACAATAATCATCATTTATATATATAACAGAAACTGTGGCAAAAAACAGAATAACTGCAGCACAAACCACAAAAACAATTTTTTTTCCTTTTTTCTTCATATTTGTCATCCTTATTTTTTCTCACTCTACTTACCTTTTTGTTTTCTTTTGTATAAAAAGGCACCAGCTCCAGTATCCAAATCCAGATACTGGAGCTGGTGCCTTTCTTTTACTCATCTATGTCCTATCCACTGTTGTTAGCTGGCCTTTTTTTCTACAGATCTAACACTTGCGAAATCTTATCTATATACAGGGTGCCTGCCCGTTCTCCGAATAAAATCTTGCCCAAATACTGTTTCGATGTTCCCACCATCGCCGCTAATTCCACCTGTGTCATGTTCAGCTCAATTAGCCTATGTTTAATTTCCTTTCCAAACGGAGTTAATTCTCTTCTCTTACTCATACAATCAAATCCTTCCTATATCCTAAAAATATTTTCCCCCATGTCATCGAAAATGTAAAGCACATGGGACTAGTTGACACGAATGTCCTACCACGCCTGTCTAATAAACCAGTCAGCACTGGGGTCACCCGATGATCCTCTATAGGATATTTGCATAAAACAAAATAGGTGTCGGATTCTTGTTAACTTCTATGAGATCTTGCTATGTACTTCCCCCTTTCTATCCTATCTTCCGGTCTCGAAATCAAGTCTACGTTTATCTTATCACAATATATTCTTTAAAACAATAAACTTTTCCTATCTTTATGAGAAAGTTTATAAAATCCCTGCCATACACATAAGCACAGCAGGGAACTCTTTCCATTTAATAATTTTTTTCAGTTTCTTACAAAAAATATTTTTTCACTTATTTCTTCAGCCATAAAAAGGGGCTGTGAAAAAAGTTCCTTTCATTAAAAAAGAGGATTTGTAACTTTAAATGAGTTATAAATCCTCTTTTTGTGGTAAAATTTTTTTGAAATGAAAATTACCAAGATTTATTTTAAACCAAAGCAAGGCATTTTGCCAATGTTTATTTCTGATTATCTTGATATTTGTGATCCTGTTCTTACATTTGACACATTCATGGAGGGAATTGAGATAAATAGGTATCTGCAAAAGTTACCGGTTCATGAGACTGGTCGCATCAGATATAATCCTGTCAACATGTTAAAAACGGTCCTTTTCGGCTTTATGACAAATGGCTACATGTCACTTAGGGAACTTGAAGACAGCTGTAAAGTAAATATCAGGTTTATGTATTTGATGGATAATGAAAGACCTTCATATCGTACATTTGGGTACTTTATTAATAAGGTTCTTAAGGATTCTATTGAGGATATCTTCCATGATATTAATAAAAAAATCTTCGATGAAGAGGGTGTTGACCTGAATCATCTTTATATTGACGGTTCTAAATTCGAGGCGAATGCAAACAAATACAGCTGGGTATGGAAGAAAGCAACTGAGAAGTCTCGCTATCGTCTTTTTGATAAAATTACACTTCTTCTAAACGAGATCAATGAGGAATTAGTATGGAGCGGATTTAAAGCAGCCACCAGTACAGAGTACGTACCCGACCAATTAAAACAGCTTCTTGCTCGTTATGCTGAAATCTGCAGGATTGATGAAAGCAGCTTTGTCTATGGCAAAGGACATCGCAAAAGTGTACAGCAACGTCATTATGAAATGTTACGAGAATACATATCCAGGCTGGAGGAATATATC
>NZ_FOHN01000046.1 GCF_900111595.1 [Clostridium] polysaccharolyticum
TGCTTCGTTCGACTTGCATGTGTTAGGCACGCCGCCAGCGTTCATCCTGAGCCAGGATCAAACTCTCAATAAAAGTCTGTATCCTTCCAGAACGAAAAGCTTGGCTTTTTGTTTCCAGAATTCATTTACTATACAGGTGCATCTTCTCAGATGCTGTTCGCATTCCAAAACCAGAGTCTTGGAACAGATTTATTTTCTGAATTTTCAAGGTTGTTTCACTGTTCAGTTATCAATGTTCTTCGCTGCAGGACTTTGTCTTTCCTCTCAGCGACGTTTTATATCTTATCACATCTTTCGATGCCTGTCAACAAGTTTTTTCAAATTGTTTTTCAAAACTACAAATTACCTGAACATTTCATTCAATTCGCTGTTGACCTGAAATAGTATAGCAGTCCATTGCAATAAAGTCAATCTGTTTATTAAAAAATTTTTCTCTTATCCATTCCGTATTACACAATATGCTTTTATATACTTTTCTAGGAACAGAAAATTAAGCTGATTCAATAAAATATCTGCTACCAAAAAAGGAGTCAGCCTTTGTTCCGACCGACTTCTTTTTTCATCTATCATATACGTGTTTATAACGACTCAAAAATCCTACTGCCTCTCACTTTTAACCATCTATATAGCAGAACACATAATCCAAATATAATAACTGCACTAGCAATCATAAAGCCTACTGGATTAATTGCTTTTCGTAACAGATAATAGATGGTACCGACAACGGCAATAAATCCCCATCCTCCAAATAAAGCAATGAACACTCCCATATTTTGCTTTAATGCTGCATTTTCGTTTGTCCAAGCTAAATTAGGCAATTTAAGTCCAAGCAAAAGTCCAGTCTCTGCTTCGAGCAGAACAAATAAAGCAGATATAAGTAATAACCAAAGCATATCCACAATATTTATCTTCATTACTCTCCCTATACATACAGCACATAATAAAACAGGAGGCAATGTAACGTATATATGAAGTTTCAATTTTGCTTTCAACACTTGGAAACTTGAAACAGGCAGTGACTGTAAAATCCATAAACTCTTACCTTCCATCGAAATAGATGGTGCTGTAATATCATTCATAGTTGCCATAAGACACACCATACCTGCTATCATTACAGCCGCTAGATGTTCAGGAAGCACATTACAGATTCTCGGAGCTATAGCTGGTCCTTTCACAAGTACAACAATAGCCAGAATAGGAAGCATGATACACCCCAATCCACAGTTCAGCATATACCCTGCACTCTTGGTAAATCTCTGTACTTCTTTGTGCAGCAATGATTTTTCAGCCGACTTTTCTATAATTGCCGATGATTTATACGCAACTCTTTTTTCTCCCTTTTTGTAAATAAGTATTTTCGTAAAGTTTACCCACAAAAGATAATAAACCACTCCACAAAGCAATACAGTAATTGCAAGTATCATGATAATAGAAGAAAAGTCTCCAGCAGGTGCCATCCCTAAACGGTAAAGCAAATATCCTTTTGCTTTAACCGATACTGCAATTTTATCTAAATTATTTAATAAGTCTCTTATTCCCGCTGTAGCTTTAAAATACACATAATAATATGCTGCTATAAATAAAAGAGAGACAAATACTGTGACAAATGCTTTTGATCTTAAACGGACACTTATAATGGCTACCAGCCAGCCAAGCAATGCTGACAATGCCAGTGTAACAAAAGATAAAACGATTAATACTATAAGCTGAAAAACAACTCCTTTTACAGTAAAACCGCCTCGAAAACCTGCAACAAGCATAGTTGGTATATATACTGGGCACATATAAAAGATTCCCATTACATATATTCCCGCCAGACGTGCTATTAAAAGATCCCTCTTTTTAATAGGCATCGCTAACAGCATTTCATTATCTTTTGCCAGATAAACACTTGAAAAAGTATTAAATACGCTACCAAATACACCAAGAAAAGTAGTAAGCAGTATCATAACAAGAAAAAAGAGCCAGTCAAAACCTGCTTCTATCATTGGCCCTCCCATCCAAGCTGCTGCAAAATAGAAGATAACAGACAGATATCCGAATATGAAAATTAATAAAGCGATATATCCTATCTTATTTTTTTTGCTTCGCCTTTGTCCTTTTTTTGCATCATAATTTAAAAAAGCGCCAACTTCGCTTAGTTGTTTTTTCATTAAAGTTTTAAGCATTTTTACCCTCCTCTAACTCAAGAAATACTTCTTCCAAGGAGGTATTGCCTTTCACTTCATCCATAGTTCCTGAAACTAAGAGTTTCCCTTTTTTTATAATTGCCACCTTGTCGCAAAGCTTTTCTGCAACTTCCAGCACATGAGTCGAAAAAAAGATAGCACTCCCTGCATCACAGAATTCTCGCATGATTCCTTTTAACTGATGAGATGCTTTAGGATCAAGACCTACAAATGGCTCGTCCATAATAATCAGTTTGGGCTCATGTACTAATGCTGAAATAATAGCTAGTTTTTGTTTCATTCCATGAGAAAAAGAACTGATTCCCAATGCTAAATCATTTTTTATTTCAAATACTTCTGCATACTTTTCAATTCTCTCTTTTCTTATATTTCCAGGTACGTCGAAAACATCTGCAATAAAATTTAAATATTGAATTGCCGTCATGTATTCGTACAAATCCGGATTATCTGGTATGTAAGCAATTTCTTTTTTACAAGTTAAGGGCTCTTTTTTCATACTGTGGCCGTTGACACTTATTTCTCCCTGCTCAAATCCTAATATCCCACAGCAAGATTTGATCGTTGTTGTTTTTCCTGCCCCATTGTGACCAATGAAACCATAGATTTCACCTGCTTTTATATGCAGATTTAAATTATCTACTGCTTTTTTGTCTCCGTAAATTTTAGTAAGACCCTCAATTTTTAACATTTTCGCACTCTCCCCTTGCTTCACTTTTTTCCTGTCTTTCATCCCCTACTAAAAATACCTCCCCATATTTTGAGGAGGTATTTACATATAATAAATGGGTTTTGAATAACTATTTCAGTATACAATATAACATTATAAATGTCAATAAAGCTAGCGTTTTTCATGCTCTCTTTTCAGCAATTTCATTTCTTGGCTTTTTCCATCTATATTCTTCCAAAAACTTCTGCTAACTCTCTTAATTTCAGCTGCATTTCTTCTGCGAATTCACCTTCTTGAAGTCGCCACTTCCAGTTTTGCCCTAATGTCGAAGGCAAGTTCATTCTCGCCGCATTTCCTTTTTGCAAAATATCCTGCATCTGCAGAATTACAACATCTGCAACACTTCGATACAGCATCTCCATTGCCTTTTCCACTATGTCCTCTAAGCCAGTCGCCCCGCAATATAAAATAGCATGTTTTCTTGCTGTTTCATTTAGCTTTTCAAAATAAGAACTCAGTGTATCATTGTCATGGGTTCCCCCATAAACAACACAGTTTTCTATATAATTATGCGGAAGATACATATTATCTGGATTATTTTCAAACGCAAACTCTAGCACTTTCATTCCTGGAAATCCTGATTTTTCCAATAATAATTTCACCTCATCTGTCAGAACGCCCAAATCTTCTGCTATGATTCTTGCATTACCAATACTCTCTTTTATTGCCTGAATCAGCTTCTCTCCTGGTCCTTTTTCGTACCATCCTTCCTTGGCTGTCTGCTCTATAGGAATCACATAATACCTGACTATCCCTATAAAATGATCAATCCGAATAATGTCATAACGCTCTGCTGAGGCTTTCATCCTCTTTCGCCACCAGCTAAAATGATTTTCCTCCATCGCCTTCCAGTCATATAACGGGTTTCCCCATTTCTGTCCATCCTCTGAAAATGCATCTGGTGGACAACCTGCAACACAAGTAGGTTCTCCTTCTTCATTCATTTGAAAATCCTTAGGATTCATCCAAATATCCGCACTATCCATTGCTACATAAATCGGGATATCTCCTATTATCTTTATCCCTAAGCTATTAGCATATTCTTTTAATGCTTTCCACTGCTTATAAAAAGTAAATTGAATAAACATCCAAAAGTTTATCTCGTTCGTTAATAATTCTGTATAGTTCTCTAGCCCTTCCTTGGTTCTGTAACGAATGGAATCTTCCCACTCTAGCCATGATTTCTGCCCAAAGTGCTCCTTGCATGCCATAAATAACGCATAATCTTCTAACCAGAATTGCTGTGTCTTTCGAAACTGTTCAAATTCATCTGTGATACCAAATCTTGTATATGCCTTTTTTAAAATAGGAAAACGCTCTTCCCATAGAGTTTCATAAGAAATATATTCTTTGTCTAGTGTATGTAATTCCTGTAATTCCGCATCTTCTATCAGTCCTTCTTTTTTTAGCAGATCCAAGTCAATAAAATATGGATTTCCTGCAAATGCGGAGAAAGACTGGTATGGACTGTCTCCATAACTTGTTGGACCCACTGGGAGTACCTGCCAGTACTTTTGCCCTGCTTCTTTTAGCTGCCGAACAAACAAAAAAGCGGACTCTCCTAGAGTACCTATTCCATACGGTGATGGCAGACTGCTAATTGGCAGCAGAATTCCCGCTCCTCTTTCCAAATATGCTGACACGTTTCGTTACCCCTTTCCCATTACTTTTCTTTCATTCTAATCCATGATGCAAAAAAATGCAATAATATAGCCCGCATCAATCAATGATACGGGCTATACCATGTTCGTTTTCATATATCCATAATATAATAGGGGTATGAATATACTAAAACGTCTTCTTTACTTTTGATAGTTAAAACTTCTAACCAATTTTTCCATTTTCAGGTACATTATTTCGACTCTCTTCATAAATTCGGAAACTTTCATCGCTATTTTCTTCTCTAGCCTCATAACCTTCTTGTATTGCCGATGAAACTTCCTGTGTTGCTGCTGACAACTGACTTATGCTGTCTACTATTTTCTCCTTTGCACTTCCGACGCTATGTATATCCCGTAGGATTTCCTAAATTAACGTCTGTAATCGTTTCCTATCATTTCCACTCTCTATAAATCTGTCATTAACCAAATTTACCTGCTCGTTCTGTTTTGCAAGGTTATTTACGGATTCGCTTAAAATGTCCATGGTTTATTCGTTACTTTTTCCAGCTCTACTATGATGTTTGTAATTTCCTGTCTTGATGTCCTTGTCTCTTCAGACAATTTTCTAATCTCGTCAGCAACGATGGCAAAACCTTTCCCTGCTCTAGCTGCTTCAATAGTTGTGTTCAAGGTGAACAGATTTGTTTGGCGTAATATTGCCATAATTGTGTTTGTATGGTGGAACTTTTACTCGCGCGGATAGCGTTTCTACAATGTCAGCCATCTCTTTCGCATTGAAATCGACTTTTTTCGGATTGTGTCTGGAGCACTCCTGCTAAATGTATCCCATTGACAATTTTCTCTGCCGCTTCCTCGGTTGTCTGGTTTGTGTTTGCCATTCTGGATTATGTATTAACGATAGCATTTTGAATATCTGATGTCATATTGACCTGCTGACTGATTTCAGCAGCTGTCTCTTCCTGGCTGTCTGCAATAATTTTGAGTGATGTATTATTAGTATTTGCCCCTTGGCCAACTGCTTTTATGCCTTCCCGCACCCCGTTAAACTGTCCGTAATTTCTGCCATGGCTGCGATTACTGTATCTGCTATCTTCCTTTACTGTTTCAGGCTTTCTTCATGTAGCTTCATACTATTTAATAAAAAACCAGATGTCAGTTTTGCCATTCTGTATGTCACAATTACGATTAGCATAATAAAGAAAATTACATTATAAACCAGTCTGTATGTTAAATTCCTTCAGCAGAATAACTTTCCCGATTATATTTACAATGGCTATTGCTATTGCTGTCACTTCCAGTCTGCCAATAAACTTTAAGTCAAATGCTAATAATGCAATAAGGATAAATGGAAGTACTAAACTGTAATCTGCTACGTTCTTATGTGTAAACAACTCTGATGTATATAATACTAAGCCAATTGAACACATATAGTAAATTGTTGTACTTTTATCTTTAGCTCATAGTATAAGATATGTTGCAATAATAATTCCAGTAAGTAAAAAAGCGATTGCAACAATAGAACCTATAAGATTTCCTCTGATGCATGATTGTATATTCCGAATCACATATAACGATGTAAATGCCACTAGTATTAAGTAAATAAGCTTGCTGCAGGGTGACATTTGTTCTGCCTTAAGTGTCATGCCTCATTCCCTTTTTTTATTATGCATTTCTTTATATAAGCAATAGGAAATGTTATTTGGTAACTCGAACAAATCCTTACAATCTTTTTTGTCTTTTTGTCATCTCTGTTCTATATCTGTATTATAGCACACACTATTCACAAGGCAAAATATTTTGTTTATTTTTGTTTAGTTATCCCCTATTTTTATACAATCTGCACTATTTGCACTCCGTCTTTTCCTACAATCCATATAACCGAATTTTATATTCTCTCTGCATTTCTAAGCAAATATAACAGCCTTATATGTATATACTGACTAGATAAAAATACAACTAATCTTTCACTGATTCATAGTTTTTTCTAGAAACCCATTTTTTTACATCTTCAATTTCTTATTTTACTAAAAAAGGACTGTCTATTGTAAGACAGTCCAGGCTAATGGATTTCCTTATTAGCATTCACAAGAGCTTTTTAAATCAAATGATTCACAATCTGTGCATTCCATTTTTGTCGGATTGTTTTCATGAGTTCCCACTTTTATTTTTTCTAACGTGCAGTAGTTTACGTCTTGTGCGTGATGTTTGCAGTTATTTACGGAACATTGAATACTGTTATTTGAGATCATAGTCCTATCTCCTTTCTACTTTAGGTTGTTTGATTACTTAGCTAGTATTTCCTTTTCTTTTTGTTTTATGTATTTCTTATTTTTCTCTGATATCATACATAAAAATCCTTGGAAATAATTAACAATTTTATCTGCTACATTGCCCAAGACTTACTTGGATTAAGTTTTCGCAAGGAATTTCTGCTGAACGAGAAGAAAGAAACCTAATATTATTAAGAATTTTAGCTGACTGGGGATTTTCTCTTGTAATTCATTTTTTGCTATGCTAGAGTAAGTTACAGTGAACGAGGGCGTTCGGAAATATTCCGGATGCCTTTTTTTATGCACGTGCTTGCAAAATTGAAACAGAAATGAGGTAATGAAAATGATTTCTACAGGAGATACTGGATTTATTATAATCGCTTCTGCAATGGTAATGTTTATGACACCAGGTCTGGCATTTTTCTATGGTGGTCTGGTAAGACGTAAAAATGTACTAAACACAATGATGAGTTCTTTCTTTATAATGGGACTCTCCGCAGCCCTTTGGGTTTTACTTGGTTATTCCCTTAGTTTTGGCAAGGATCACGGCACTGTAATTGGAAATTTGAAATGGTTCTGCCTAACTGGTGTTGGACAAGATGCTGGTCCTTATAGCGAAACTCTTCCCCACTTGATTTTTGCTGCATTTCAAATGATGTTTGCAATCATTACACCAGCTTTGATTACTGGTTCTGTAGCTGGACGAATGCGCTTTAAGGCACTCTTTATTTTTATCGCAATCTGGCTGTTTGTAGTATATTATCCTTTGGCTCATATGGTTTGGGGAAAAGGAGGATTCTTAGGAGAAGTTTTAGGTTCTGTTGATTTTGCAGGTGGAAATGTAGTACATATCAGTTCTGGTGTCAGCGGACTTGTTCTCTGCCTAATGTTAGGAAAACGAAAAGGTTATGATAAAACTGCGTACCGCATTCATAATATACCATTCGTATTACTAGGTGCATCGATTTTATGGTTTGGATGGTTCGGCTTTAATGCAGGCAGTGCATTAGGTGCCAATGGATTAGCGGCTCATGCATTTATTACCACCAATACTTCAGCTGCATTTGCTATGTTAAGCTGGATGCTGATTGACGTAATCGTTCAAGGCAAACCAACTGTTGTTGGTGCTTGTACAGGTGCTGTTCTTGGTCTTGTGGCTATTACACCAGGAGCTGGATTTGTTCCTATCTGGTCTTCCATTATATTTGGTACTGTTGTAAGTCCTATCTGCTACTTTACTATGTCTAAGGTCAAAAAACATTTTGGCTATGATGATGCCCTAGATGCATTCGGATGCCATGGTGTAGGTGGAATCTGGGGTGGCATTGCTACTGGTATATTTGGAAAGTCTTCAATCAATAGTGTGGCACGCTGGGATGGCCTGGTTTATGGTGAAACTAAATTATTTGTAGCACAAGTTCTTAGTATTGTAATTACTATTGTGATTGCTATAGCAGGTACTATAATCTGTGCCAGTATAGTAAAATTGTTTACACCTCTACGTGCTACTGATTATGATGAAAAGACAGGGCTTGATTTATCGCAGCATGGTGAATCTGCGTACCCTTCTTTCAATGGATTAGATTAAAAATGGAAAGGAGCCTATATTCATGATTAAAATAGAAGCAATTGTTCGGGAAGAAAAATTTGAAGAAGTAAAAGATGCGCTTAACTCTATAGAAGTACATGGAATGACCATTTCTCAGGTTATGGGCTGTGGAAGGCAAAAAGGATATACGGAATATGTCCGAGGCAGCAAAGTTGATATTCATATCTTGCCTAAAATAAAATTTGAGATTGTCGTTTCTTCTGAAGACTGGGCAAATAAAACAGTTGAGATAATTAAAAAGACTGCCGTTACTGGCAATCACGGAGATGGTAAGATTTTTGTGTATGATTTAATGAATGTAGTCAGAATCCGCACTGGCGAAAGTGGTCCTAGTGCAATTTAATAGAAATTATTTCCTGTCAACATCTTGACGACACCCTTCTAGACAGGTAAGATTGTCTCATATGAGATTTAAATCAAAACATTATTTTTCTAGAAGGGAGATATTAAAAATGAATGAATCTTGTACATATAAAAATCCACTTCAAAAGGCTAGAATATGCATCTCCGAGTTTTACATAGCTCTAGTTATTACCCTTTTATCTATCTCATTCTGGTCCACCTTTGTATTGTATTTTCGTCCTATTTATAAATGGGCCGTCTCGCTTTTCCACATTGAACGTTCTAGTGGATTATCCAAACAAGTTATGTACGAAAATTATAATGCTCTGATTAATTATTATTATCCTTGGGTAAAAGGGAATCTCTCTCTTCCATCATTGCCTCAGTCTTCACACGCAATACAGCATTTTGCAGAGGTAAAGGATATCTTTAATTTATTCCTTTTTATCATTCCTGTCACTCTTATTCTTCTCCTTGTTTATCTTTGGTGCAAACGAGGACAAAAGAATTTGCATTTTTTAAAAACAGCGTCCATTACAATGATTGCAGCTCCACTAGTGTTAGGATGTGGTTTTGCGACAAATTTTGACAAAACCTTTGAAACATTCCACAAATTATTTTTTGATAATGACTACTGGATATTTGATCCCAATACCGACCCTATTATTAACATGCTTCCAGAACAGTTTTTCATGTTATGCGGTATTTTTATCATTGGTTTTGTGCTGCTTACTAGTCTTTTCTGTTTCTTGCTTTACAAGGGAACTTCCAGAAAAGGAATGGACTAGTCAAAATGCGTAATTCACGTTATAATAAAGGAAAATGCAAACGGCATAGCTAAGGGGGAATACATGTGAAACGAACTGATTATATTAATTGGGATGCTTATTTTATGGGCATTGCTATTTTGTCTTCTCATCGAAGCAAGGATCCGAATACTGGAGTTGGGTCATGTATCGTAAGTACTGAAAATAAAATCCTATCCGTGGGATACAATGGAATGCCTGCAGGATGTTCTGATGATGAATTTCCTTGGGAGCGTGTGGGAAACCCGCTGGACACGAAATACCTGTATGTATGCCATGCAGAACTGAATGCAATTTTAAATTATGCGGGTACAGACATGCAAGGGGCTAGGATTTATACTACCCTGTTTCCATGTAATGAATGTACAAAGGCACTGATTCAGGCTGGTATAAAAGAAGTGATTTATTTAAGTGATAAATATGCAGATTCTGATTCTACAATTGCCGCCAAACGAATGATGAAAACGGTAAATATTAAATTCCGTGAGTATCAGCCATTAGGAAAAAGCATTACCTTTGAGTTATAAATGTAACGGAATTTCTATAAAGTCAGGAAAGGGCATGATCAATAAGCAGATCATGCCCTTTCCGTTTATTGAAATGTCTGGTCCATTCTATCATCACAACAGATAGTATCTACTGCTGCATAGGTCAGTAAAGTATCTCCTAACTGTGTAAAATATGTACCGAGCAAGGTAACTTCATCTTCTGATTTTCCTCTAGCAATGGTAACTGCCAATGCGGTAAGTGCTGTCACTGCTTCACAAGGACTATTAAAACAAAAGTTCATGTTATTGAAATTCATAGAATCACCTCAAGATTACTTTATGAAGGAATCTTTGGGGCGTGCATGTCATAAATAACTGTTTCATAACAAACTCTGTAAATGGAATATAAAGTGTCTTTATTCCTTCCTTACACTATGAACCTATCAGTATTTGACTGTTGGTACATATAAGTTCTTCATATTAGAGACATCTGGTAACGCAATTCTTCCACAGTCCCCTGCGATCACCACTGTTCCATCGGATTTTAAGCCAATTGAAACCCTGTCTCCAGCGGCAATTGCCACTATATCGTGCCAGCCAGATACATCTAGCTGCTTATGAGCATTTCCTCCAGTAGCAACTACACTTCCATCACGCTTTAATCCCAACAGACTGTAACCGCTTTGGGAAATGGCTATAATGTCATTCCACCCAGATACATGAAAGGCATGGGGATTTTTAATCAATTTGCCATCTGGACCTTTTATTTCATATTTGGAACAGATTACTGTTCCATCGGATTTCAATCCAACTATTGGCCCTCCAAAAACATCTGCGATATCCACTATATCCGTCCAGTCCTCTACTTCATCATATAGCGTTCCATCTGCACCAGAAACATATTTATTATAATCTGCAACACAGACGGTACCATCCTTTTTCAAT